>NZ_QCYK01000001.1:1214166-2428333 GCF_003071345.1 Chitinophaga parva
CCTTTTACAGGAGCCCTGCGGGCAATTTCGTGGTGCGTTACAACGGTATGGTGACGGTGATGATGAACGGGCTGTTTGGGCGCAGGATGCAGGGGCTGCGCGTGAGCTACGGTGGCGGTGAGCATTGTCATGAACAAGGTGCCGCAAAGTAAAATCGCTTTCATGGTATTGCGTTTTTGTTGATAATTAGATACGCAATGAAAGCAGGAGTTTAACAGCGAAGTCTTAATAAAAACTTAAAAGCCGGCTGCGACAGCGGCTTTCCCTGGAAGGTATTGTCTTATAATGAGATGGATCCTGTCATCCTGAAAGGATCCCTGTAACCCGTGCGGGAGAAGGGTTGCTGCCGGCGTATAGCCTTCGTGGTTATCCCCTTGAAATGAGGTAAATGCGGTTGTGTACCGGTGCAGGTACTTCTATTTCGCGGTAGGTAACATTGTTCTCCAGTGGCTTGGCCATGTCCTCCGGCGGAAGCGCATTGAAACATCCTTCTTTGCCATGGAGATAGATGCTGATATGTTGCAGTGACATGTCGTTCAGCTCATTTACCTGCTGTACAAAGGCGGCAATCAGGCGTTCCAGTTTCTTTTCGTTGAATGCCTTGCTTGCAGGAAGGGTTGGCTGGGTATTCATGGATGTGTAATTAAAAAGGGTGATAGCTAGTTTTTCTCTCCGTGTTGATCGTAGTTGTAAGTAGATCGCTTTTTCAGAAACGGGTTTTGCGGGGTCAAACGCCATATCGTGTAAAAAGTGTCCTTTTTGATCTGTAACAAAAATAGAAAATAAATTTATTTCAGGCAGCAAGGAATTTCATTCGTAAAAGGTTTAACACCTGATGATTTCAGATATGGTGTTTGCCCGCTATATGACTGCAATAAGTGGCTAAAATGACGTATATTTTGTGACGGCAATAACGCCGGTGCAACACCCCCAATCCGGGCGGATGAAAAAGCTGTTTTGTTTACACATAGTATTGTTTTGTGCCAATGGTATGTTTGCACAAAGCGTAAAGGCATCGTTGATGAAGCGTTTGCAGGCCGATCTTACTGCGCGGCCACAGTTGCTTTGCAACCATGCGGTCTCTCCGGACGACCGGCGCACGGCCCTGCAATAAATGGGAGATGGTACGGTGGAAACCACGGAAGAGCACCGTGTGCTGGCATCCTCCCGCGACTTGGGTCACAGCTACGGACAGTCCGGCCAAAACTATTTCATACGGATATGGATATACGAAAATGATCACTGGAAAATTTTTACGGAATTACTGGATGCATAATCGAAACAGCCCGCTATATTTGATGCCCCGGCTAACAAAGAAAGCCTGGTGGACATCAGGCCCGTTCCCAATTAGCCATTAAAAGACATAAGTGTTTGCCAGGTAGCGCTACCTGGTAACAAGCCGGGAGTGAGGAGCAAGTGAATTTAAAAAATGAGATAATGCGATGAGCAGGAGTGCATTGGATATAGTACAAAAAAAGGCCCCCGCAAAAAATTGCAGGGGCATACCATTTAACCTATATTCTGTACTGTAGCATCTAATGAAGGTATAGCGCTTTGGCCGTTTTCAGGCACTTTGGACGCTATCTGACAACATTTTTAAGCACTTTTTAATATTTTGCCCGCTTTCACATTCCGTTCAAATGTTGTACGGTATAAAGACAGGCAACGGTCATTAAAGTTTAACGCCCGGACTAAAAATTTTTAAATATTTTTTCCGCTACCACAGCGGATTAGAACGAGATTAAAAGATCGAATTTTACAGTGTATATCATCACTATAATAACATGAATCGTATAGACCGGCTTACAGCCATCCTGGTACACCTCCAGAGTAAAAAGATCGTGAAGGCCGCAGAGATAGCAGACCGGTTCAGCATGAGCCTGCGTACGGTGTACCGTGATGTGAAGGCCTTGCAGGAAGCTGGCGTGCCCATTGGTGCGGAAGCAGGCACAGGCTATTACATCGTGGACGGCTATCACTTACCGCCCGTTATGTTCAGCGAGCAGGAAGCCGCCGCACTGCTTACAGGTGAAAAAATGATGGAGCAGTTTGGCGATGAAAGTATACGCCAGCAGTTCACCTCTGCCATGCAAAAGATACGTGCCGTGCTGCGGGGCAAGGACAAGGATTTCCTGGAAAACCTGGAAGCCCAGATTGCCGTACTGAAGCCCGCAAACCCGCAGCAGGACGATTTCCCCAACCGCTTTCTGACACCGCTGCAACAAGCCATCGCACGCCAGCAGGTGGTACAACTGGATTACAGCACCGTGATGGAAAGCAACGAAAGCCGCCGCGCCGTAGAGCCCATCGGCCTTTTCCTGAGCCAGCACCGCTGGCACCTCATTGCCTGGTGCCGCCTGCGCCAGGACTACCGCGATTTCCGGGCAGACCGTATCAAGAGCATGCGGGTGCTGGAAGAAACCTTCACCCGCGAAAGCCGCATGTCCCTGCAGGAATACCTGGAGGCGCAAAAGAGCCAGCCGGATGACATGCAACACCTGGTGATCGTCCACATGCGCAAGGATGTGGCCCAGCACATGCAAACTATAAAGCTGCACCATGGCCTGCTCACAGAAGCGCCCATTGAAGATGGTTTTGAAATGACCTTCCTGGTAGGCTGCCTGGATCACTTTGCCGGCTGGATGATGACCTGTGGCAGGGGCGTAAAGATCATCAGCCCGGTAGAGCTTACCCAGTTGGTGCGCAAGCGGGTAGCGGAGCTACAGGAGCATCACGGCATGGCCTGAAAATATTTTGAGAACCTGCTGACATACGGTTGTCACACCCCGGTGGTTCTTTTGTGGTATAAATCCGCCTGCTATGGAAAAACAAAGGAACTGCTACGTGTTTGTGTATAACGGTTATTCAGACTGGGAGCCTGCGCTGGCCATGTACGGCCTGCATAATTTTTCAGACTTTGCTGTAACCACCTTCTCCATTGATGGGGCGCCTGTACGCTCCGGCGGCAACCTCTCCGTTACCCCGGACACCTTCCTGGAAGCCCTGCGCCCTGAATCCATCGACCTGCTCATTCTGCCCGGTGGCATGGCCCTGCAACAAAATGACCCGGCGCTGCACGCCATACTGCCCCTGCTGCGCTACATGATCCAGCAACGCAAGCCGCTGGCCGCCATCTGTGGTGCCACCACCCTGCTGGCGCGGAATGGCCTGCTGGACCACGCGGATCATACCAGCAATGCGCTGCAATACCTGCAGCTCACTGCTCCGGAATACCAGGCCGCTCCCCGCTACGTGGAGGCGCCCAGTGTAGATGACGGGCAACTGATCACCGCTTCCGGCACCCAGCCCACCGCCTTTGCAGCCAGCATTTTCAACCACTTTAACCTGCTGGCCAACCCGGATTTCAAGTTCTGGTTCGGCTTCTTCCAGGCGGGCGCCGCCCCGGGCCTGGAAACGGCGCCCTCCTTCCACTTCTTTCACCGCCGCTTTACCGTAACCCTGGCCGAAATGCTGGACCTCGTGCGGGAAGCGCCCAAAGAGATCTACAAAGATGCCATTGCCCAGGGCATGGAGATCTGCGGCCCGCAACAGTGGCACTATCATGGCTTTGACGGCCACCCGGCCACCCGGGGCGAACTGCGTATAGGCCTTCCGGTAGCGTCCGTCCGTCCGGTGCAGGGGCCTTACCACCTGGAAGCCACCGCTCCCCTGTCCTGCGTATCTGCCCTGCACAAAGGGGCCTGGGATAAGCTGGAGCAGACTTACTGCCAGTTGATCACCGGTGCCCGGATGAGCCACCTGCCTCTTACGGGTGAAAGCCGGGAACACTACATCCACTGCGACTTTGAGCACCCTGAAAATAACCTTACCCTGGTACAGGTAGGCGTGCATGCCGGCGATTAGATCATGCCGTCCGGCAACATACGTGCAGCCGGTGCAGGCAGCGGGCATCGCCAAAGGGGCCTCACAGGCGCAACAGGCGGCTCAGACCCAAACAGGAAGCCCCGCAGCACTTAAAGCGCTGCGGGGCTTTTTATACCATTAAAATGAAGGAAATAAAAAAAGGCCACCCGGCCTTCAAAAAAACATCATTGATAAAGGAAGGTTTACCGCTCCCCATCTCCCAGTCCTAGCAGCTCAATGGCTTGCTGGGCGGCTATCTGGCTGGCATCTTTCTTATTAAAGGCCTTGCCGCTGCAGATCAGTTCCCCGTCTACCATGGCGCCTACCGTAAAGATTCGGCGGCCGCTGTCCATCTGTTCTTCCAGCAGTTCAAACTCCAGGTTCTTGCCGTTCTTGTTGGCCCATCCATAGAGTTTGTTCTTGTGGTTCATCTCCACTATTTCCAGCGCTTCCAGGTCAATGTAAGGTACCAGGAGGCGTTTGTGTACAAACTGTTTGGTACGTTTGTATCCCTTGTCCAGGTATACGGCGCCCACCAGCGCTTCCAGTGTATTCCCGAAGATCTGGCTGATCTTCAGGAAGCTGTTGTATTTATCGTAGATAGTAAGTTTGCGCAGGCCCATTTTGATCGCGATATCGTTCAGTTGCTGGCGGTTCACGATCTTGGAGCGCATCTCGGTGAGGTAGCCCTCTGTTTTGTACGGGTATTTTTTAAAAAGGTAATCGCCGATGATGGCGCCCAGGATAGCGTCTCCCAGGTATTCCAGGCGCTCGTTGCTCTCCAGGAATTTTTCTTTGCTGGAGCGGTGGCTCAGGGCTACTTCATACAATGCAAAGTTACCCGGGGTGAACCCGAGTAAGTTAAAAAGGTCTTTATAAAGTTGCCTTTTCTTTGGATTGAATCGGTATAAAAAACCTGGTACTATATTCACGCTATTATTCGGCAACGAATTTTTTGAAGATAACAGAGGCGTTGTGCCCACCAAAGCCAAAGGTATTGCACACGGCTGCACGCACCTCCCGCTGTTGCGCTACATTAAAGGTAAAATTTAATTTCGGGTCCAGCTGCGGATCGTCATTGAAATGATTGATAGTAGGCGGGATGAGGCTATGCTCAATCGCCTTAATGCAGGCAATAGATTCAATGGCACCGGCTGCGCCCAGGAGATGGCCGGTCATGGATTTGGTAGAACTGATATTGAGATTGTAAGCGGCTTCGCCGAATACGTGCTGGATGGCCTTTATTTCGGCCACATCGCCCAGCGGCGTAGAGGTGCCGTGTACATTGATGTAATCGATGTCAGTAGGTTGCATCCCTGCATCTGCCAGGGCTCGGCTCATAACGAGGCGGGCACCCAGGCCTTCCGGATGGGGAGCGGTAAGGTGGTAAGCATCTGCAGAAGCGCCGCCACCAGCCAGTTCGCAATAGATATGGGCCCCACGTTCCATGGCATGCTCATAGGCTTCCAGCACAATGGCGCCGGCGCCTTCACCCATCACAAAGCCATCCCGGTCCAGGTCAAACGGGCGGGAAGCGGTGAGGGGATCATCATTGCGTTCAGAAAGGGCTTTCATGGCGTTGAAGCCGCCCACGCAGGCTTCGTTGATCACGTTTTCGGAACCGCCGGTCACGATCACATCGGCCATACCATAACGGATATGGTGCATGGCTTCAATGATGGCATTGGTGGCAGAAGCACAGGCCGAGGCTACCGCAAAGTTGGGGCCGCGGAATCCATGGCGCATGGAGATCTGGCCAGCAGCAATATCCAGGATAAGACGGGGGATCAGGAAGGGACTGAAGCGGGGCGTACCATCGCCGGTATAAAATTCTTTTAGCTCGTTGCAGAAGCCGATCATGCCGCCTATGCCGGACGCCCAGATCACACCGATGCGGTCCAGGTTAACACTATTGCGGTCGATCTTTGCATCAAGTACCGCCTCATCAGCGGAGATGAGGGCCGTTTGGGTGAAAGGGTCCATTTTACGGGCCTCTTTCTTCTCTAAATAGTTGGTAGGGTCAAAGTCTTTTAACTCACAGGCAAAGCGGGTCTTAAACTTAGAAGCGTCAAATTGCTTGATTAACCCGGCGCCGGAAACACCGTTCGCCAATCCCTGCCAGTATGCGGCGGTAGAATTGCCGAGCGGTGTCAGTGCGCCTAAACCGGTAACGACTACTCGTCTTGGTTGCATTAAAACAAATCTGATTAGTAGGATTATTTTACGTGTTCTTCCAGGTAAGCAACTGCCTGGCCAACAGTGGTAATAGTTTCAGCTTGTTCGTCAGGAATGGAGATGTTGAATTCTTTTTCGAATTCCATGATCAGTTCTACCGTATCCAAAGAGTCAGCGCCTAAGTCGTTGGTAAAGCTGGCTTCAGGAGTTACCTCAGCTTCTTCAACGCCTAATTTGTCAATAATGATCTTTTTAACTCTTGATGCAATGTCTGACATAATTTTAAGTGTTTTTGGTTTAAACTTGAGTGCAAAAATATAATATTTATTGAATTGCCAATGGCGTGGGGAAATTTTAACGGCCATCCCCTCCCGGACCACCCCGGCTTTTATAACCCCGATCCTGCCTAAACCCCCATCCCAGGCGCATTCCGGGCCTTGCTTCCCGCCATAAATATCATACCAACAATTCGCCATTTAACAGCCCCAGGTGCCTTTTATAGAAGTGTTAACCTTAGTTAACAATACGGCAGGAGCACCATGATGCTCCTTTTATTACTTTTGTTGGCTTGTAAATCGGCCCACGCCGGAAACCACCACAGCAGGGACATATATACCGGAAACAACAGGATAATACTCCGCAAGTACATTATTATACATATACATTAAAATGGGAAATAGCAAAAAGCTGCTCAGGACCGTTCTGCTGCTCGCTGTAGCGGCAGGCATTATCTATTTCGTAGTCAAGAAGATCTCCGCCGGAAAGAAGGACGAAGCCGGTAGCGGCGGTAAAGGGAAAACCAATAAGACCCTCCTGGCCGATGCTTATGTAGTGAAAAACAGTGTGTTGGACCAGACCATCGAGGCCAGCGGCACCCTGCAGAGCAATGAAGAGATACAGATCCAGCCGGAAGTGAACGGCCGCATCACCGGGCTCTTTTTTAAAGAAGGTGCCAACGTTGCCAAAGGCACCCTGCTGGTAAAGCTCTATGATGCCGACCTCAAAGCCACCCTGCAGAAACTGGAACTACAGCAGCAGCTATACAAGACCACGCTGGAACGCCAGGAAAACCTGCTGAAAATAAACGGCATCAGCCGCCAGGATGTGGACGTAACCCGCAACCAGGTGGAAGCCGCCGCCGCTGATATGGAGTTTACCCGCACCCAGATCCAGAAAACGGAGATCCGCGCCCCCTTCAACGGGCGCCTGGGCCTGCGCAATGTGAGCGAAGGCGCCATCGTTACCCCCGCCACCGTGATCGCTACCCTGCAGCAGATAGACCCGCTGAAAATAGACTTTGCCATCCCTGAAAAATACCGCAACACCGTACACCTTACTGACCCGGTTGGGTTCAAGGTGGCAGGCGATACGCTGAACTACAAAGGCAGCATTTATGCTATAGATCCCAAGATAGACCTGAGCACCCGCACCGTGAAGCTCCGCGCCATCGTGCCAAACAACGGCCGCCTCTTCCCCGGCTCCTTTGCCCGCGTGACCATCTATCTGAAGGATAATCCCAATGCCATTATGATACCCAGCCAGGCCATCATACCCGGTACCCGCGATAAGACCGTGCTGGTAATGGACCATGGCAAAGTGAAATACGTGACCGTGGAAACAGGTACCCGCACAGAAGATAATGTACAGATCACCAGCGGCCTGGAAATAGGCGATACCGTAGTGACCACCGGCATTCTCCAGCTGAAGGAAGGCATGCCCGTGAAGTTCAATAAAGTGCAGTAACCAATAGAACCGTGTTTGCCATAAGGCCATTGGCCGCAGGCTAAAAGATATACCATGAGTTTACCTTCATTATCATTAAAAAGACCGGTGCTGGCGATCGTGATGAACATCATCATCGTCATCTTTGGCGTGGTGGGCTACACCTTCCTGGGGGTGCGCGACTTCCCCGCCATTGACCCGCCCATCGTGAACGTACGCACCAGCTATGCCGGTGCCAACTCCGATATTATTGAAACCCAGATCACCGAACCGCTGGAGAAGTCCATTAACGGTATTGCCGGTATTAAAAATATCTCGTCCAGCAGCAGCCAGGGTAGCAGCAATATCACCGTGGAGTTTGAACTGGGGGAAGACCTGGAAGCCGCCACCAACGACGTGCGCGACAAAGTGTCCCAGGCCCTCCGCAGCCTGCCGCCGGATATTGATGCACCGCCCGTAGTGTCCAAGCAGGACGCCAACTCTGACGCGATCCTTTCCATGACCGTAAAGAGCAACTCCCGCAACCTGCTGGAAGTGACCGAATACGCCACCAATGTACTGGTGGAAAAACTGCAAACCATTCCCGGTGTAAGCCAGATCCAGATCTGGGGGGAGAAACGCTATGCCATGCGCATCTGGCTGGACCCCGCCCGCCTTTCTGCTTACAGCCTCACCCCCACAGATGTGCAGACGGCCCTGCAGACCCAGAACGTGGAACTGCCGTCCGGTAAAATAGCAGGTAACGCTACAGAGCTTACTGTACGCACCTTTGGGCGCCTCAATACGGAAGATGACTTCAATAACCTCATCATTAAGAATGTAAACAATACAGACATTCACCTGCGGGATGTAGGCCAGGCCGTACTGGGCCCGGAGAATGAAGAATCTGCCCTCAAAGAAAGCGGTACGCCCATGATCGCGCTGGCCCTGGTGCCACAGCCGGGCTCCAACTACGTGGCCATTGCGGACGAATTTTACAAACGTTATAACCAGCTGAAGAAAGATATTCCGCCGGACTTCCAGACAGACATTGCGATGGACAATACCCGCTTCATCAAGAAGTCTATCGAGGAAGTGCAGGAAACATTGATGGTGGCCCTCATCCTGGTGATCATCATTATCTATCTCTTCTTCCGCGACTGGCTCATGGCCTTCCGCCCGCTCATCGATATTCCCGTATCGCTGATCGGTGCCTTCTTTATTATGTATGTGTGCGGGTTTACGATCAACATCCTTACCCTGCTGGCCATTGTACTGGCCACGGGCCTGGTGGTGGATGACGGTATCGTGGTAACGGAGAATATTTATAAGAAGATCGAAGCCGGCATGCCCCGCATGCGCGCCGCCCGCGAGGGTTCTGAGGAGATCTTCTTTGCGGTGATCGCCACTTCTATTACGCTGGCCTTCGTGTTCCTGCCCATCGTATTCCTGAAAGGATTTGTAGGCCAGCTGTTCCGCGAGTTTGGTATCGTGGTGGCCGGCGCCGTATTGATCTCCGCATTTGTATCACTCACGCTTACGCCGGTACTGAACGTGAAGCTGGGCCGCAAAACCCATACGCACTCCTGGTTCTATACCAAAACAGAGCCTTTCTTCCAGTGGATGGAAAGCGGGTACAAAGATTCGCTCAAAGGCTTTATGAAATGGCGCTGGATAGCCGTATTGATCATCGCCGCCTGCGGCGGGATCATCTGGCTTATCGGTAAAACACTGCCATCCGAACTGGCACCGCTGGAAGACCGCAGCCAGCTTCGCCTGTCTGTAACCGCACCGGAAGGTACTTCCTACGATTATATGGACCACTACATGGACCGCCTGGAAAAATTCATGGAAGACTCTATCCCGGAACAAACCATGCTCATGACCATTGTGGCCCCGGGTAGCGCTAACTCCGCGGTGAATACGGGTGTTGCCAACGTGATGCTGGTGGAACCGCATGACCGCCAGCGCTCCCAGAAACAGATCGTGAACATGATCAACCGTAACACCTTCCGCTTCCCGGATGCAAAGGTGTTTGCCATTGAGCAGCAAACCATCCAGGTGGGCCGCCGCAGCGGCTTGCCGGTGTCTTTCGTATTGCAGCACATTGATTTTGACAGCCTGTCCAAGGCCCTGCCCCGCTTCCTGGATGAAGTGAATGCTGATCCCACTTTCCAGGGTGTGGACGTGGACCTGAAATTCAATAAGCCGGAACTGCGGGTGCACATTAACCGTGAAAAGGCCAGTGAGCTGGGCGTATCGGTAAATGATATTTCACAAACCCTGCAGCTGGCACTCAGTAACCTGCGTTATGGATACTTCATCCGCAATGGTAAGCAGTACCAGGTCATGGGGGAAGTGTACCGTGGAGACCGTGATGATCCCATGGACCTGCAGAACATTTACGTGCGCAACTCCCGTGGAGAATCCATCCAGCTGGACAACGTGGTGACCATCCAGGAAGAAAGCAGCCCGCCGGTGATCTATCACTTTAACCGTTATAAATCTGCCACGATCTCTGCAGGCCTTGCCCCCGGCAAAACCATCGGGGACGGCATTAAGGCGATGTACCGCATCTATAATAAGTTGAAAAGTGAAGGCGTGCTGGATGATCAATTTGCCACTGCACTTTCCGGCTCCTCCCGCGACTTTGCAGAAAGCTCTTCCAACACCAGCTTTGCCTTTGTACTGGCCCTGGTGCTGATCTACCTGGTACTGGCCGCGCAGTTTGAAAGCTGGATAGACCCGCTTATCATCATGCTCACCGTACCGCTGGCCATTGCCGGTGCATTCCTTTCGCTGTGGATCTTTGACCAGACCTTCAACATCTTCTCCCAGATCGGTATGATCATGCTGATAGGACTTGTAACAAAGAACGGTATCCTTATCGTGGAGTTTGCAAATCATATGCGCGACCAGGGTATGGGTAAGATAGAAGCCGTGGTGGAAGCATCCAGCATGCGCTTGCGCCCTATCCTGATGACCAGCCTGGCCATGGCCCTGGGTGCATTGCCCATTGCCATGTCACTGGGCGCCGCAGCCACCAGCCGCATTCCGCTGGGTATTGTGATCGTAGGGGGCATTATATTCTCCCTCATCCTCACCCTGTTTGTGATCCCGGCTATCTACAGCTTCCTGTCCCGCCGCAAAGCCGGGGGCGCACACGATGATGAGGAAGAGGAAGAAGCCACCGCCGGTGATGAAGCGCAGGCAGCCACTGCACATGCATAAGTTTTTAAATGGATTCATTCGCATGAAATACGTTCGATATATTTTCTTCACTTTTTTTGTACTGATGCAAGGCTTTGCGCATGCGCAAAGCGATAGCCTGAGTAACAAGGCCCCTGGTAACAACAGTAACATCCTCACGCTGGACCAGGCCATAGACCTGGCTTTGCTAAACAACTACGACATCCGCCTGGCAAAGAACGTGTTTGATGTTGCGGCCAATGATTACGCTTACCGCAACTTCCTGTTCACCCCCACACTGAATGCCAATGCGGCCAATTTGTGGAACAGCAACACCTCCAAGCAAAAGTTTGAAACAGGTCCTCCATCTAACAGGAACAATATTCACAGCCCCAATGTGCAGGCGCAATTGCAGCTGAACTGGAAGTTGTTTGATGGTATGCGCATGTTTGCCACCCGCAACAAGCTGGAAGCGATCAACAACCTGGGCGAGACCAATGTAAAAGTGCAACTGATCAACACCATCTCCCGTGTGATCCGTACTTATTATAATGTGGTACAGGAAAAGCAGCAGCTGCGGGCCATCCAGGAGCAGATGTCCATTTCAGAAGAACGTGTAAAATTGTCTGATGCAAAATTCACCACGGGCCTGGGCCCTAAAACAGACCTGCTGCAGGCTAAGGTGGACTACAATGCACAAAAGGCAGCATACCTGCGCCAGCTCACGGTGATAGACCAGACCAAAGACACGCTGAACCAGGTAATGGCGGCCAGGCCGGCCAACAACGTATCTTATGAAGTGGAAGAGATCATTCCCATTAACATGGACCTTTCCTTTGGTGACCTGGAATCCGGGATGAACAAGAATAGCCTGGACATTAAGTCTGCCGCACAAAATGTGGAAGTGTATAAATATGCCATGAAGGAATACAAGGGCAATCTTTATCCGCAGCTGTATTTTAATAGTGCCTACAATTTTTCCCGTACTATTTACAGCCAGCCTACTAACCAGTTCAGCCCTATCTCCAACCTGAACCGGGGTTACAATTATGGGTTTACACTCAATGTGCCCATCTTTAACGGCTTCTCCGCACGCCAGCAATACCAGGACGCCAAGCTGAATGTGGAATATTATCAACTCAACCTGGAGAATGTACGCACCAAGTTGGCGCTTGATCTCAACAACTCTTTCAAAGATTACGAGTACTATAAGCAAGCACTTTCCCTGGAGCAGGAAAACCTGGAGCTGGCCAAGGAAAACGCGATGGTGGCCCTGGAGCGCTTTAAGCAAGGGGTATCCACCACCATAGAAGTAAAACAGGCCCAGCAAAGCCTGGAAGACTCGCAGTACCGCCTCATCCAGGCCCGCTTCAACGCCAAGGTAGCCGAAACAGAACTGCTGCGCCTCAAAGGTGAGCTGCTGAAATAACGGATGATCAACAAGGTGGTTGTAATAGAGAGACAGTCCCGCACGGGGCTGTCTTTTTTTATGAAAGCAGGGCGCGGCATATCCGCACGGAGCACGTTGCAGATAGAAATACCAGGCCGGGAAATTTCTTATAGGACCAGGGTGCGCATATCCGCACGGGTGGCCGGTTTGTAAACAAAAAGGCCAGGCCGGTAAAGCCTGGTTTCCTGGTCAATATGTTATAAACGATAGCGTATGGCACAAAAGAAAAACCCCGCCCAAAAGAGCAGGGTCTGTCCTATTTATCCCTATACCTATGAAATACGTAATGAATGTCTATTCAGATAACACACCACTTTCGTTGATCAACACGGCTTTATCCGTCCCGTTATCCTGAATATTTACTTTGTAGTAAGAGGCTACATCTGCACGTTCAATCTTCGTCGCATCCTTCACAGTAGCGGAAGGATATTTGGCCTTTACTGTATTTAACACCGGCTCCGGTATATTGTTCGCTTGAAACTCGCTGTGTGTGGAAACCCAGGTGCCTTCAGGCTTATATACTGCAGTGGTCTTAATTTCTTGTTTGTCAAAAGCGGCCGTCCAGTTACCTCCACTGGTCTTGGTCCACTTGGCATCCGTAACGTCCGCAAAACTTTGAGAGAAAGCTTCTTTTACAGGAGCGGGGGCCTCCACTTTTACGACCGTTGTCTTTTTGGTAGACTTCGTCGTTTTGACCGTCCTTTTCTGAGCAAATCCTATGCCGGAAGAAAGCAGGGCGGCGCATAAAAATATTATAACTTTTTTCATCGGTTTGATATGGTTTTATTATCTAAAGTCGGGTAAATGGATAAAGGTTTTTCAATTCCGCTTAAATGCTAAAACAATGCCAAAACGCAAGTCGATAATATCTTATTGTAAAATAACGAAAAATTTATCAGAAATTATAAAATCGGGAGATTTTTTTACTAAATGACTTTAGGGCGTCCGCGGCAGATTTCGTAACTTTGCAGGCATTTTAGGTGCAGTGTGCCCTTTTTTGAACATCATTTAAAATCAAGTCCCACCGGAGTTTACATATGACCAACAAGTACACGGAATATACGCAGCTGAACCTCCCGCAACTGGAAAAAGAGATCCTGGCAAGCTGGCAGGCCCGGCAGACCTTTGAACAGAGCGTGAGCCATCGTGAAGGCGCCACTCCCTTCGTATTTTTTGAAGGACCGCCCAGTGCTAACGGTATGCCCGGTATTCACCACGTAATTTCCCGTACCCTCAAGGACCTGGTTTGCCGCTATAAAACCATGCAGGGCTTCCAGGTAAAACGCAAAGGCGGCTGGGACACCCACGGCCTGCCCGTAGAACTGGGCGTGGAAAAGCAGCTCGGTATCACCAAGGACGATATCGGTAAAAAGATCTCCATCGAAGCCTATAATGAAGCCTGCCGCAAGGAGGTACTTAAATATAAGGACAAGTGGGATGAGCTGACCCAGAAGATGGGTTATTGGGTAGACCTGAAAGATCCTTACATCACCTTTGATAATAAATATATAGAAAGCTTGTGGTGGTGCCTGCAGACCTTATATAAGAAAGGACTGCTGTACAAGAGCAAGAGCATCCAGCCTTACTCCCCGGCGGCGGGTACCGGCCTCAGCTCCCATGAGCTGAACCAGCCCGGCTGCTATAAAAATGTAAAGGACACCACCATCGTGGCCATGTTCAAGGCTAAGCGCGATGCAAAGTCCCAGTTCCTTTTTGACGCCGCCGGCAATGAAGACGTGTTCTTCCTGGCCTGGACCACCACCCCCTGGACGCTTCCGAGCAACCTGGGCCTTACCGTGGGCGGTAATATTAATTACGTACTGGTAAAGACCCTCAATCCTTACACCCACACACCACAGAACGTGGTGTTGGCCAAGGACCTGCTGGGCAAATATTTTAAACCGGAAGGGGAGAATGCCGCCTTTGACGCATTCCGGGAAGGAGATAAGGTCCTGCCCTGGAAGATCCTGGCTTCCACCACCGGTGCCGCCCTCGAAAACATCCGTTACGAGCAGTTGCTGCCTTACGCATTGCCGGAAAGCGGTGACCCGTTCCGCGTGCTGGTGGGCGATTTTGTGACCACCGAGGATGGCACGGGGATTGTACACACCGCGCCAGCGTTCGGTGCAGACGATAGCCGCGTGGGTCGCAAGTATGACATTGGCATGCTCATACTGGTAGACCGCCAGGGTAAGTTCACCGATAACGTAGGTGAATTCTCCCACCGCTATGTTAAAAACTACAAAGACGATCCGGATTACAAAGACGTAGACGTAGACATAGCCGTAAAACTGAAACTGGAAGGCCGTGCCTTCCGCGTGGAAAAATACGAGCACACCTACCCACACTGCTGGCGTACGGACAAGCCCGTGCTTTACTACCCGCTGGATGCATGGTTCATCAAAACCACCGCCATGAAGGACCGGATGGTGGAACTGAACAAGACCATTAACTGGAAGCCTGCCTTCACCGGCACAGGCCGCTTTGGCAACTGGCTGGAGAACATGGTGGACTGGAACCTCAGCCGCAGCCGCTACTGGGGCACCCCGCTCCCGGTATGGCGCACAGAGGATGGCAGCGAAGAGATCTGTATCGGTTCCCTCGCGGAACTGACCACGGAAGTGAACAAAGCCATCGCCGCCGGTGTAATGAAGGCAGCCGCAGTGAAAATGAAAGGTGACCAGCTGGACATAGACCTGCATAAGCCTTATGTAGACAACGTGATCCTGGTAAGTTCCAATGGGCAGCCTATGTACCGGGAACCAGACCTGATCGACGTTTGGTTTGACAGCGGCGCCATGCCTTATGCGCAATGGCACTACCCGTTTGAAAACCAGGAGGTTTTTGCCAAAAATTTCCCGGCAGACTTTATTGCGGAGGGCGTGGACCAGACCCGTGGCTGGTTTTACACCCTGCACGCACTTGGGGTAATGCTCTTTGATAGTGTAGCCTATAAAACAGTGGTATCCAACGGCCTGGTGCTCGATAAGAACGGCGTGAAAATGAGTAAGCGCCTGGGGAACGTGATCAATCCCTTTGAGACCATTGAAACTTTTGGGGCAGATGCCACCCGCTGGTACCTGATCACAAATGCTTCGCCGTGGGACAGCCTGAAATTTGACCTGGACGGGATCAAGGAAGTACAGCGCAAACTATTCTCCACCCTCTACAATACGTACAATTTCTTTGCGATGTACGCCAACCTGGACGGGTTCACGTTCAGGGAAGCTTACATTCCCCTGGAAGAACGCCCGGAAATTGACCGCTGGATCATCTCCCTGCTCAATACATTAATAAAGACGGTGACCGCCAACATGGATGACTTTGAACCCACCCAGGCTGGCCGCGCCATACAGGAATTTGTGGATGAGCACCTCAGTAACTGGTATGTACGCCTTTGCCGCCGCCGTTTCTGGAAAGGGGAGTATGAAAAAGACAAGATCGCCGCTTACCAGACCTTGTATGAGTGCCTGGAAAAGCTGTCGCAAATGATGGCCCCGGTATCACCTTTCTTCTCCGACTGGCTGTTCAGCAACCTGAACAATATCTCCCGTCGCGTGAAAGATACCGCTTCCGTACACCTGACCGATTTCCCGGAGGCAAACGCCGCGGCCATCGATCCGGAACTGGAAGAGCGTATGCAACTGGCCCAGGACATCTCCTCCCTGGTACTGTCACTGCGTAAAAAGGTGAAGATCAATGTGCGCCAGCCGCTGCATAAGATCCTGATCCCCATGAGCGATGCGCATTTGAAGGAGCAGATCTCCAACGTGGCGCATTTGATAAAAAGTGAGGTAAATGTTAAAGACATTGAGTATCTTACGGAAACAGAAGGTTTCATCAAGAAGAAGATCAAACCGAATTATAAATCATTAGGCGGTAAAATGGGCGCCCGGATGAAGGCGGTGGCCAATGCCATCGGTGAATTCACGGCCGCAGACATTGCCAGCCTGGAAAAAGCAGGAGAATTCCACTTAACCGTTGAGAACGAGCCCGTTGTACTAACACTGAGCGATGTTGAAATTATCTCTGAGGATATCCCGGGATGGACGGTAGCCAATAAGGGCTCACTGACCGTAGCGCTCGACATCACGATCACCCCCGAACTCTTAGACGAGGGCAATGCCCGCGAGCTGGTAAACCGGATTCAGAAGATCCGCAAGGACAGTGGATTTGAACTTACCGACCGCATTGCCGTACAGGTAGGAGCAGTGGAGGGGCTGAAAACAGCGTTGATTAACTTTAATGACTATATTTGCACGGAAATTTTGGCAGATAGCCTGGAACTGGTGACGGATTTGCAGCTGGGTACGGAAGTGGAAGTTAATGACTTAAAATTCAATGTATTAGTTAACAAAAAAAGCTGATTCCCCATGGCAACAAAGAAGAAAGTTGCTAGTAAAACAACGAAAAAGGTAGTGCCGGCCAAGAAGGCCGCAGCCCCCAAGGCTGCTGCTAAAAAGGCTGCGCCCGCTTCAGCTAAGAAGGCTGCGCCCGCTCCGAAACCAGCACCCAAGGCTGCCCCTAAAAAAGCAGCACCTGTAGCATCGAAAAAAGCCGCACCGAAGAAGGCTACACCCAAGCCTGCGTCGAAAACCACTGCTGCAAAGGCAGCCCCCAAGTCTGCATCGAGAACGACTACTAAGAAAACAGTGGCCGCCAAAACAACGGCTGCACCCAAGAAAGGAGCCGTAGCTCCCAAAGTGGCAGCGCCCGTAAAGGCGACACCTGCCCCTAAAACTGCTGTAAAAGCTGCACCGGTAGCGAAAGCTAAGGCCCCGGTAAAGAAAAAAGAAGAAAAACACCCGGTTGCAACTACGCCTACAGTGACGCCGAAGGCCGCCGCTGCCAAACAGCCGGAGAAAACAGTCGCTCCTGTATCACGTACACAACCGGACATTACTCAGTATCCAGAAAAAGAAGTAGCAATGCCCGTAAAAAATAAAGTTGTTAAAGACAACCAAGAAAAAATAGAGAAAGAAGTGAAGGCTCCTGCGAAAGAAAAGGAACCAGTGAAGAAAGCAGCGGAGAAAAAAACTACCAAACCTGTTACTGCTTCTTCTTCTCCTGTTGCCTACCAGCCGGAGTTTACCAAGTCCATCCTGGACTCACCAGACCAGCCCGTGGGCGTGGTGTACCGCTATAGCGATGCGGAGCTCCAGGAGTTCAAGGAACTGATCCAGAAAAAACTGGAGAACGCCCGCAAAGAACTCGTGTTCCTCCAGGGCCTTATCACCCGCAAGGATGAAGCAGGCACAGACGATACCGAAAACAAATATATGAGCATGGAAGATGGCAGCGGCTCCCAGGAACGTGAGCAGCTGAACCAGATGGCCAGCCGCCAGATCCAATACGCAGATCACCTGGAAAAAGCACTGATCCGTATTGAAAACAAAACTTATGGTGTGTGCCGTGTTACCGGTAAGCTGATAGACAAGAAACGTCTGCAGGCCGTACCGCATGCTACCCTGAGCATTGAAGCCAAACTGGCAAAAAGCAAATAAGGACTTCCTTCAACTGTTTAATAAATGAACCGGGCCACGTGCCCGGTTTTTTTATGCGCGTACCCCGCGCGCAAATAACGCGCACACCCAAATGAAAAGGCCACACGACGAGCGCATGGCCTCTTGCTGTTTGTATGTATACTAATTAGGACGTCTGTTTAAAACAGCCGCTTGTGCGGTGCGTAAGTGTATTCCGGTAAGAAAAAGTGAGGATAGGGTGGAAAGTAACAGGATAATAAAAACAAACAATAAGTTAAAGAGATGCAAAAATTATGCCGTAGCCGTAAACCTGCACAATAACATACATGCATGCCCGTTACTCCATGCCTTCATGCAAAAAGGCAGCAGGAAACCCGCTGCCTTTCTAAAAGTGAGATACCGGTACCTGGTACAATCTATTTAAACTCCTGCATTTCCACCAGCCGCTTATAAATACCATTGAGCGCCAGCAGCTCGTCGTGGCGGCCGCGTTCCACGATCTCGCCTTTATCCATCACTATAATTTCATGCGCGTGCTGGATGGTGCTGAGGCGGTGGGCAATAACGATGGTTGTGCGGTGCTGCATCAGCTTATCCAATGCTTCCTGCACTAATTTTTCAGACTCGGTATCCAGGGCGGAGGTGGCCTCGTCCAGGATCATGATGGGCGGGTTCTTGAACACGGCGCGGGCAATGGTGAGTCGCTGGCGCTGGCCACCGCTCAGTTTCATGCCACGATCGCCAATGCCGGTCTCATAGCCGTTTTCCAGCTGCGCAATGAACTCGTGTGCATTGGCGATCTTTGCAGCATGTATCACATCCTCCAGCTTTGCATCCGGGTGGCCAAAGGCAATGTTGTTAAACACGGTATCATTAAAAAGAATGGCCTCCTGTGATACGATGCCCATCAGGTTGCGCAGGTCATTGAGTTTAAAGTCGCGGATGTCCTCGCCATCCAGGGTGATGCGGCCTTCATTTACATCGTAAAAGCGGGGCAGCAGGTCGGCCATGGTGCTTTTGCCGGCGCCGCTCTTGCCCACCAGCGCTACCACCTGGCCTTTTTCAATGGCCAGGTTCACGTTGCGTAGCACGTTTTGCTGCTCGTATTTAAAAGTAACATTATCATACACCAGGCGTTGCCTGAAATCCGCTACGGGCTTGGCATTGGGGCGTTCTTCAATATGCGGGGGCACGTCCATGAGGCCAAAAATGCGCTCACCGGCCACAATGCCGCGTTGCAACGTGGTGATGGAAGATGCCACGTTCTTGGCAGGGTTCAGGATCTGGGAATAGAACACCAGGTACACGATGAAGCCCGCGCCATCCAGGATGCCGCCGTTGGCACGGGTGAGCACCAGGTTACCGCCATACATTACCAGTATCACGATCACGATCACACCCAGCATTTCGGACACCGGGGATGCCATTTCGCGCTGGTTGAACATGGACTTGCTCACCACGGAAAAGCGGCGGTTGATGGCTGCAAATTTCCTTTGCATAAAACCTTCGCCGCTGAAGGCCTGTATAACACGGATGCCGCTCACCGTTTCCTCAGACACATTGAGGATCTTCCCCAGCATTTCCTGGCTGAAGTAGCCTTTCTGCTTCAGTTTCTTTGAAATATAAGACACCAGGAAGCCGGAGATGGGAAAGAATACGATAGTGAACAAGGTAAGCTGCCAGGACATATAGAACAGCACACCAAAGTAGGCAATGATCAGGAACGGATCGCGAAGGAACACCTGGATGGAGCTGATCACAGATGCTTCAATTTCTTGTACGTCATTGGTCATCACGGAAAGGATTTCCCCTTTCTGGCGGTTGTGGAAGAAATCCAGTGACTGGTGGGTAAGATTATTGTACAGCGTATTGCGCATGCGTTCCAGCACGTTCATACGCATGCGTACCAGCACGCGTGCTGCCATGTAGCGGAAAAAGTTTGCCAGGATAGTAGCCGTTACAATGATGCTGCACACAAAGGCCAGCCCGCGCAGGGGCGTAGCCGGGGTATAGAACTGGTTGAAATAATAGTTGAATGCGGTTTTAAAATAATCAACGGTAAAGGCAAAGTGAGGCAGGGTATTTACCACGTCCATCTTGGTTTGCCCAAAGATCACCTGCAGCATGGGGATCAGCATCGTGAAGTTCACAATGCCGAACACGATGCCCAGCACGGTGTACGTCATCAGCTCGGGTACATAGTGATGCAGGGGAGTGGCAAATCTGAGTAATCGCTTAAAAGTCTTCATTCCATTTACTTTAGTCCGCCCGTGGCGGCCTGCAAAATTAGCATAATTAATGTTACTTTCGCGGAAGCCGCCCGGCCATCATGCGCCGGGGAGCCGCGCCGGACGGCGGATTTCATATTTTTGTTGATCATTAATACCCATGATATGCAGGAAAGTAAGCGTCAAAAACAAGTAGGACAACTGGTGCAGCAGGAATTGAGTGACATCTTTCAGCGCATGGGATTTAACGTAACAGACGGTGGCATGATCTCCATTGCCACGGTGCGCATGACCCCGGACCTGCTGGAAGCCCGCGTATACCTGAGCATGTTCCAGATCAAAGATACTTCCGAGATGCTGCAGCGCATCAAGGAGCACAGCGCCGAGATCCGCAAAGACCTGGGCAACCGGATGTCCAAGCAACTGCGCCGCATCCCCGAGCTGTCTTTCTTCCTGGACGATACCCTGGACTACGTGTTCAAGATGGAAGAGCTGTTTAAAAAGATCAATGAGAATCCGGACGCTCCCCAAAGCTAGGCTCCAGGCAATTTCTGTGCGTTAACACTGTTTAACATGCGTTTGTACATGAATGCCAATAATTTTCTTCAACTTTCCGAAAGCTAACTGTCCCTATGATCTGGCAATTCGCTACCCGTTATTTCTGGGCCAAGAAATCCACCAATGCTATCAATATCATTGCCTGGATCAGCGTATGCGCCATTGCCGTAGGTACGGCCGCACTCTTTATCATTCTCAGCGTTTTCAACGGGTTTTCTGAACTGGTAGCTTCACTGTACTCCTCTTTTTACCCGAGTATAAAGATAGTACCGGCCCAGGGCAAGCAATTGTACCTGGATACGGCCATGCTGCAACGTATCCGCGCGGTGCCCGGCATCGTATATTACAGTGAGGTGGTGGAGGAAAAGGCGGTGCTCAGCTATAACAATGAGCCCACGATTGCCATTTTAAAAGGCGTGGATAGCAACTATACCCGGGTCTCAGGTGTTAAGAATAAGATCATAAGAGGTAAGTACGAAACCATGTCCCAGGGCATCCCGGAAGGGGTGTTCGGGTACGACCTGGAAGGGGCGATGGGGATAGACGTAACCCGCAGCGATATCCCGGTAACGGTATACCTGCCGCGGCCCGGGGCCGATGCCACTACCCTGCCGGAGCAGGCATTGAGCAGTGATGTGTTGTTTCCCGTAGGCGCCTTTAACATACAGCAGGATTTCAACACGCAGTATGTGATCACGGATATTGGCTTTTTGCGCCGGCTGTTATCGATGAAAGGTGGGCAAATGTCCGCCCTTGAGGTGGCAATTGCGCCAAATGTGAGCGATAAATCGGTACAGAATTCGTTGCAGAGATTGCTTGGCAGCAAATTTGTAGTACAGACACGGTTCGATCAGAACCAGTCTCTTTTTGCCATTATGCAGACGGAGAAATGGTTTGTATATATCATACTCAGTTTTGTGCTGGTGATAGCGGCTTTCAATATGGTAGGCTCCCTGTCTATGCTGGTCATAGAAAAGCAGAAGGACGTCACTATCTTAAAAGCCATGGGGGCCCACGAATCCCTGATCCGCAGGATCTTCCTCGCGGAAGGCTTGCTGATAGCGGGTTTTGGCGCAGTGGGGGGATTTGTGTTAGGGTTCACCATTTGTTGGTTGCAACAACGTTTTGGGATCATAAAACTGGGAGGCACCTCCTTCCTGGTAGATGCTTTCCCCGTGAGCATGCACCTGGCTGACTTTTTACTCATCACCATCACGATACTGGCGATCGGTGTGGGCGCCGGATGGTACCCTGCCCGTACAGCTGCAAGACAGGCTATAGAATTAAAGGCAACCTGATGGCTCAAAATGATTGAGAATTAACGTGTTATCAAAAATATGGGGACAGGTAGCAAAAAAACGCTATTTTTGCCCCCGGCCTGCTAAATTATTGCCGGTCAGGCAGTAACCGAACTACTTTGACTTTGTCTAACTAAACACATTGTACTTATTTACTGAGTTTGTTTGTCCTACATATCCGAGATAGACCGTTGATAGGAGAAGCTGAAAGGAAAACTGGAGAAGGAAATTCAATGCATTGTGTTCAATACCCCCATTATGGAGAATGTAATTATTGCCACTGTCCTAAGTTTTGTTGTCACTTATCTTTCCATCCCGGTGCTGATCAAGGTGGCGCAAGTCAAGCATCTTTTTGATGAACCGGACGCGCGCAAAGCGCATGTGGCCCGTACGCCTACGCTGGGTGGCATTGGATTTTTTGCCGGTTTTATTTTGGCAGCAGGTGTATGTGCTCCGTTAACTGATAAGTCTCCCTTTCAATATTTTACAGCGGCTTTTTTCGTGATCTTCCTCGTGGGCCTGAAAGATGACCTGGTAGGCCTTTCACCGGTGAAAAAACTGATCGGGCAACTGATTGCTTCCTTTGCCGTGATCTACCTGGGCAATATCCAGATCCACAGCATGTATGGCTTCCTGGGCATGCAGGAACTGCCAGAACATATCAGCCTGCTGCTTACTTACTTCACCTTCCTGGTAACCATCAACGCGTTTAACCTGATTGATGGGGTGGATGGGCTGGCCGGCGGCATTGGCCTGTTGGTATCTGCCGTGCTGGGTACTTATTTTATGGAGGTAGGCGAAACCTTCTACGCGGTGCTCGGCTTTGCCATGGCCGGTGGCCTGGCGGCTTTCCTTGTCTTCAATGTGTCTCCTGCAAGAATTTTTATGGGCGATACCGGCTCCTTGCTGCTGGGATTACTCAACACCATACTGATCGTAAAGTTCATTGAAGTAGCGGGCAACCCTGCCAGCAGCCTGCCGGTAAATTCCGTGCCTGCCGTAGCGGTGGCCATCCTGATCGTGCCCCTGTTTGACACCCTGCGCGTGTTCTCCGTGCGCATGCTCAGCGGCCGTTCTCCCTTCTCTGCAGACCGTAACCACATTCACCACTACCTGCTGGACCTGGGCCTGAACCATCGCCAGACCACCCTGGTAGCCGTAGTGACCAATGTACTTTTCATAGCCGGCGCCTTCATGTTCCAGGACCTGGGCACAGGAACCCTGCTGATCCTGATGGTGGCTGCTGCCAGCTTAGGTACCGGCATGCTGTACATGCTGCGTAAGCGTCGCGAACGGCCGTCCGTTGTTATTACGAACATTTCCTCCACTCCCGAAATGAGCACTGTGAAGGGCACCAAGATCCTGCACGTGACCACCAACGGGGTGCTGGAAGACAAATAAAGTACTGCAGTCTCTGCCCGGTGCCGCTATGCTTGCATGGCGGCATTTTTTATGGCTCCAGGGGCCGGTGCCGCCTTTGACGACTAAAAAAAATCGTGTAGGTTTGCAACCACTTATTAAGCACAATATATTATGCAAGACGATCTGACCCTTATTATTGACGATGCCCAGCAGACTATGCAAAAGGCGATTGCGCACCTGGAAGCTGAACTTTTAAAGATCAGGGCCGGAAAAGCTTCTCCCAATATGGTAGACAGCATTCACGTGGAATACTACGGATCGCCTACCCCCCTCAGCCAGGTGGCGAACATTACCGCCCCGGATGCCCGTACCATTACCATACAACCCTGGGAAAAAAATATGTTGCAGCCCATTGAAAGAGCCATCATCGCTTCCAATATTGGCCTGAACCCACAGAATGATGGCATGATCATCCGCCTGTTCCTGCCGCCCATGACCGAAGAAAGAAGAAAGGAACTGGTGAAAAAAGTGAACGGGGAAGGTGAGCAGGGCAAGATCGCCATCCGCAGCATCCGCCGTGACGCGATCGAAGACATTAAAAAGCTACAGAAAGACGGCCTCAGTGAAGACGAAGCCCGCGATGGTGAAAACAATGTACAGGTCATGACAGACAAATTCATCCTCCTGGTGGATAAGCACTGCCAGCAGAAGGAGAAGGAAATTATGTCTATCTAAGCTGATGCAGATATTATTCCGCAAACAAAAACCCGCCCCGGCGGGTTTTGTCGTTTATAACGGGAGCGTTACGCTTTTTTCCGGTTTACCAGGTACACCCCGGCCAGGATAATGCCCAGGCATGCCACCTGCAGGAGGGTGATCGTCTCGCCGGCCGCCATGCCCCAGCCGATGGCCACGATGGGAATGGCGTAGGTGACCATGGAGGCAAACAGGGACCCCGCCCGCTGTATGAGCAGGTAGAATAATACAGAAGCAATGCCACTGCCCACTACCCCCAGGGTACACGCGGCAGCTACAGAAGCCCAGGGAAAACGGGCGCCCCGGAAAACCGTAAGATCACCGGAAAAAAGCATGGCGGCTGCCATGCCTCCTACGCCAAAGAGCGCAATGGAGCCCAGTTGCAACGACGTATAGCCTTTCAGGTAATGATGCACCAGCGCAATGTTAATACCATAGCAGGCCGTGGCCACCACGATCCAGCAGCCATAATACCAATAGGCATTATCGCCAAAACCTTTTTCGAGAAAGAGCATCACTACACCGGCCAGGCCAATGCAGACACCAAACAACTGCTGGCGCTTCACCGGCACTTTGAATAGCAGGAAAGCCGCTACCAGGGCCATAAGCGGTGTGAGGGCGTTGAGTATGCCGGCCAGCGAACTGTCTATCCGGCTTTCGGCAATGCAGAACAGATAGGCCGGAATGCCATTGCCCAGGATACCTGACAACAGGATCACCGGCACCTTGCGCAGCGGCGTGGTACGGATGTGCTGGAAGAAGAAGGGCAGGAGGGAAATGCCGGCAGACAAGAGGCGGATACTGGCTACCTGGAAGGGCGTGAGAGCTTCCATACCTACTTTCATGAGGATAAAAGAGCAACCCCAGGTGAGTGAAAGGCCGGTAAATATCAGCCAGTTTGTAAAACTTTGTTTCAAAATTTTGTTATATTAAATGTGCGGTCAGCCACAAGACCAGCGTCCGCATGGCGCAAAGATAGGCGCATGCTATTGTAAAAGCGGTACGCATTTAGTGGTAGTCCCTACTTTTTTACCCTCACTTATCATCATTTTATGGCAAAAGATAAATTAGCAGACATCAGCACCAAGGCTCCTAACAAAGAAGACAAAGCAGAGATCAAAGCCAAAACAGAAAAGATCCTGGCCGAACTGGATGACCTGCAAAACCTGCTGTATGCAGGCAGGGAACATGCCGTGCTCATTGTATTGCAGGGTATGGATGCAGCCGGCAAGGACGGTACCATCCGCAAAGTATTCGGGCAGCTGAACCCCCAGGGCGTTGCAGTGCAGCCTTTCAAAGGGCCTACGGAGGATGAACTGGCGCATGATTTCCTGTGGCGCATTCACCGGCATGCGCCTGCAAAAGGTATGATGCAGGTTTTCAACCGCTCACATTATGAAGACGTGCTGATACAGCGCGTGCACAGCTGGATAGATGATAAGGTGGCCTTCCAGCGCATGAAAGCCATCAACCAGTTTGAACAATTATTGGCCAAACATAACAATACGGTGATATTAAAATTCTATCTTCACATATCGCCGGAAGAGCAGGCTGGAAGACTGGCGGAGCGCACGGAAGATCCGACGAAGATGTGGAAGTATAATGCAGCAGATCTGGCCGAGGCTAAACTGTGGGATAAGTACCGCGCCGCTTATGACGATGTGTTTGAGCACTGCAGTGATATCCCCTGGCATATAGTGCCGGCAGATAACAACTGGTACAAGGAATACTACATTGCAAAGACTGTAAGGGATGCATTGAAAGCACTGGACATGCACTATCCCCGCCTCAAAACCAGCGACGCCAAGGTGGGCCATTGATCTTGACCAATAGAACGACACAACATAAAGACTGTACATTTCAACTGTAACCATAAATATTATTACTATGTCGTTTATTAAGGAATTCAGGGATTTTGCTATGAAAGGCAACGTGGTTGACCTCGCGGTGGGTGTGATCATCGGCGGGGCCTTCGGAGCCATCGTAACCTCATTGGTGGATAATATGATCATGCCGGTGATCGGCCTGTTTACCAAAGGCACTGATTTTTCCAATCTCTTTTTGGTGCTCAACTGGAATGAGACGCGACACTTTGATACGCTGGCGCAGGCCAAGGCGGCAGGCGTAGCCGTGCTGGCCTGGGGGGCTTTTGTACAATCCATATTCCAGTTCCTCATCATTGCCTTCAGCATATTCCTGATGGTAAAGGCCATCAATTCCCTGCATAAGAAAAAAGAAGCCGCACCTGCTGCTCCGCCAGAACCTACCGCACAGGAAAAACTGCTGATGGAGATCCGCGATGCCATCAAAGCAAAATAGGCCCGGGCGTAACAACAACGAAGAATAATAAGGCGCTGCCTGCATATGGCAGCGCCCATAACATGATACGGGCTGCGTTGTTATCCATTTACATACTGTACCGTAAGCCCTTATCAACAAATACACACACTACATGAAACTGAAATCAACTGTGCTGGCCCTCGTGGCTGTACTGTGCTGGACGGGAAGCGTACACGCCCAGATCAACCAATTAGGAACCTACCGCGATAATGCGGCCGGCAACATTAAGAAGGACCCGAATGACACCGTGCCTAAAACCTGGAAGAAAGGCATGCTGGTGAATGTGAATATCAACCAGGGCTCACTGACCAACTGGGCAGCAGGTGGCGATAAATTCTCCATGTCCATCAGCTCCCTGTTAAACGCGTATGCCTTTTACAAAAATGGCCGGCGCGCCTGGGATAACGTGGCCGACCTGGGTTTTGGCCTTACCAACACCACCACCCTGGGCACCCGTAAGGCAGATGACCACATAGACCTTACCAGCAAATATGGCTACGATATAGGCAAGCACTGGTATGCCAGCCTGCTGGGCAACGTGCGTACCCAGTTTGCTAACGGGTACCTCTATACGGACACGTCCAAGACACTGACCTCTAAATTCTTTTCGCCCGCAAACCTGCTACTGTCGCCAGGTTTCGACTATAAGCCCTCCGATGCCTTCTCCGTGTTCCTTTCTCCCGTTACAGGCAGATGGATCGTGGTGATGGATGATTCGCTGTCTGCACAAGGTGCTTACGGCGTGGATCCCGGCAAGCATGTGAAGTCGCAGTTTGGTGCATATGTTACGGTGAACTGGCTGGCTACCATCAGCAAAGACATTACTTTTAAAACCCGCCTGGACCTTTTTTCAGATTACCTGGAGAAGCCGCAGAATGTGTATATGTTCTGGACTAACATGCTGACCATGAAAGTGAATAAATACATTGCCGCTACAGTGAACGTGGATATGATCTATGATGACAAGGCCAGGGTGTTTGAAAACCCGAAAACCGGGGTGCTGGGCCCAAGGCTGCAGGTAAAGGAAGTGATAGGCGTAGGCTTCTCCGCGAAGTTTTAATGCCACCTGGATAGCTTATTTTAGCCCCCACCCGGGATAAAATATTGAGAAAGCCCGCCATCCCGGCGGGTTTTTTCGTGCCCGGAATTACCCTGGAGGTGTGGTCCGGGGCTGGCTCGTGGCGCGCGGGCGCTGTTATGCCAAAGCGACGGCGCACGCATCCACCCGGGCCGCCATCAAATGCCGTATTTTCCTTATTTTTGAAAGCCTGTGCGGCATGGCCCCGGGAAAAACTTTAGCCTGTGAGCGAGCATTTAGACCATAGTTATAAAATAAAGCTGGCCCAGTTTGAGGGGCCGTTTGACCTGTTGCTGTTCTTCATTGAGCGCGATGAGCTGGACATTTATAACATCCCCATTAACACCATTACCCAGGACTTCCTGGAGTACATCCATAAGCTGGAAGAGCTCAACATTGAGCAGGCCAGCGAATTTATCCTCTTTGTATCCACACTGATGCGCATTAAGGCCAAGATGCTGATACCGCGTAAGGAAGTGGATGAGCAGGGCAACGAGATAGACCCCCGCCAGGAGCTGATAGACAAGATCCTGGAATACAAACGTTATAAACAGGCGGCCGTGGAAATGGCCGAGAAAGAAGCAGAACGCCTGCTAATGCTGCGCCGCGGCAACATTGCGAAGGAACTGGTAAACATTGGCGAGGTGACCAGCGAGGGCACGGAGGTGCAGACCATTACCCTGTTTAAGCTGAGCAAGACCTTTGAAAAGATCATGCAGCGCATGAAAGAGCGGGGCGATAAACCCCAGCACGTGGTATACAAATATGAGTACACCATGGAAACTTCCCGGCGCGATATGATGGAAATGGCCCGCTACGAAAAGACGCTTCCCTTTGAAAAAATATTTGACCATTGTCGTGACCGTGTGCACGCCATCTTCCTGTTCCTCTCCATGCTGGAACTGGTGCAGATGAACCACCTGGGCATCATGGTGGGCGATGGGCGCAATAATTTTATCGTGGAATACCTGAGCGATATGCCCCTGCATATTACACCGGAAGACGAAGACGCCGAAAACGAGGGAGATGAGTGATAAGCGCCAGCATATTGCCATGGTGACCCTGCCCTCCCTGGCGCAGCAAACGCCGGACATGATCGTGTCCAGCATTTGTGGCCTGGGGGATTCTTTCTTTGCTCGGCATGACAATCCCCACCGGCATGATTTCTATGCCATGTACTGGATCAAGGCAGGTAAGCTGCGGATCACCATCGACACCATCATTCATGAAGTAGGGCCCAATACGCTGCTTTTTGTAGCCCCGGGCCAGGTGTACCAGATGCATTTCAGCGAACAGCTGGAAGGCTACCTGGTGGCCTTCCAGGACGCCTTCCTCTGCCTGAAGGATGCCAACCAGAACTCCGGCATTAATTCCAGCCTTTTCTTCAACGCCCAGTTTAGCAGCGTGGTAACCCTGGATACGGGGATGGAAGCAGACTTTGAATGGCTGGTGCAGCGCATGATGCGCGAGATCATAGACCAACTGCCGGAATACCAGCTGGCCACCCACGGCCTGCTGCGCTACCTGCTGGTGCTGGCCTCCCGCCTGAAAGCCGCTACCAGCGCGGGCACCCAGGATTCCCTTTCCCCGCACTACAATGGAGTGTACCTGCAGTTCAAGCACCTGATAGAAGAGAAATTCCGTACCCTCAAGAATGTATCGGACTATGCAGACCTGCTGCATATAAAGCCTGTGCAGCTCAATGAGATCAGCAAGCAACTATCCGGCATTACCGCGGGGGAGCAGATCCGCAACCGCGTGATCCTGGAAGCACAGCGTTATTTATACAACACCGATCTCTCCGCCAAAGAGATCGCCTATGAACTGGGATTTGATGATCCCCATTATTTTTCCCGGTTTTTCAAGAAATACACCAACCAAAGCCCGTCCGAATTCAAAGAGTTATCCAAGGCAGGCAGCTAATCCCGGATTTTTTTATTATAAATAATTGATTAACAGATAATTGCTATTTACCGAAAAAAAGTCCACCACTTTCTATTTTTTGTCCATTTAAAATACATGTTATAACATCTAATTTTGACTTGTCAAATCGGAAACAACGAAGACAAACCCGAGAACAAGATTACTAAACACATAAACTACAAAACAATGGCAACCTGGAAAATTGACGCTGCACATAGCGAAGTAGGTTTCAAGATCAAACACCTGATGATCACAAATGTAAGCGGTAACTTCACTGCTTTTGATGGTACGGTAACCAATGAAGGCGAAGACTTCAAAGACGCGGTGATCACTTTTGAAGCAGACATCGACAGCATTAACACTAAGAATGAACAACGTGATGGTCACCTGAAATCCCCTGATTTCTTTGACGCTGCACAATATCCCAAACTGAGCTTTGTATCTACCCAGGTAAAGAAGCTGCATGATGATGAATACAAGGTAACCGGCAACCTGACCATGCACGGTGAAACCCGTCCCGTGGAGCTGGCAGTAGAATACAGCGGTATTGTAAAAGACCCGTATGGTCAAACCAAGGCTGGCTTTGAAGTAACCGGCCGCCTGCACCGTGCAGACTTTGGCCTGCGCTGGAATGGCACCACCGAAGCCGGTGGCGTGATCCTCAGCGACGAAGTGAAGCTGAACGCCAGCATCCAGGTGGTAAAACAATAAGTACTTAACGTATATTTCATATGCCGGGCCGCAAAAGCAGCCCGGCTTTTTTATGTTTTCCGTAATTTTAGCTCCCCCAACGGTACATTTCTTGCGGGATCATCCTCACAAAAAAAAATATAATTATGAAAAGAACTGCAACTGCAAACTGGAAAGGCAGCGGTAAAGAAGGTAAAGGCTTACTCTCTACCCAGAGCGGTGTACTGCACGACACCCAGTATTCTTTTACCAGCCGTTTTGAAAGCGGTATCGGCACCAATCCTGAAGAACTGGTAGGTGCTGCACACGCCGGCTGTTTTACTATGAAGCTGAGCTTTAACCTGAACGGTGCAGGCTTCACAGCGGATAACATTGACACTAAATCCACCATCACTTTTGAGAATGGCGCTATCGTGGAAAGCCACCTGGAAGTAACTGCTTCCATCCCCGGTATAGACCAGGCGAAGTTTGATGAACTGGTTGCAGATGCCGAAAAGAACTGCCCCATTTCCAAACTGCTGAATACAAAGATCACTGTAGAAGCCAAGCTGGTATAAGCCGCTGCTTCCTCACATAGCTGCCGCCTGCAAGCCACGGTCCACAAGACTTTGCGCCTGCAGGCGGTTTTTTATGCTTCGCTGATTTCTGTCTACCATTTCCGTTGTTCCGTCCATTTACCTGCGCCGTATACTGGTGTAAATTTGTATAAACAATAAGGAGATACAGTATATGAACAAAGTAATCTATCGCGGCAATGACCGTGGATTTGCCAACCATGGCTGGTTACAGAGTTACCACACCTTTAGCTTCGCTAATTATTATAGTCCTGATAAGATCCATTTTGGTGCACTGCGTGTGTTCAATGATGACCGTGTGAAAGGCGGAATGGGATTTGGTACCCACCCGCACGACAATATGGAAATAGTAAGCATTCCTATCACGGGTGCATTGCAGCACCGCGACTCCACCGGCAGAAACGCCATCATCAATACCAATGATGTGCAGATCATGAGCGCCGGTAGCGGTATTGCCCACTCAGAAATGAATGCATCCAAAACAGACACGGTAGATTTCCTGCAGATCTGGGTGATCCCGGAACAGCGGAACATCACGCCGCGCTACGAGCAAAAAACCTTCGATCCTGCTGCCCGCCGGAATAAACTGCAGGTGGTAGTATCGCCGGAAAAAGATAGTGAGGGTTTATGGATCAACCAGCAGGCCTGGTTTTCACTGGGTGATTTTGATGCAGGGCAGACGCTGGATGTTACAACGAAATTTAAGGGAGCCGGCAGCTACATCTTCCTCTTTGAAGGTGAAGCCATGGTGGATGGAGAGACCCTGCAAACCCGTGATGCCATTGGCATCAGTGCGTTTGAAAGTGCGGAGGTGAAATTCACAAAACCCTCATCCGTATTGATCATCGATATACCGATGTTAAGCTAACTCAAAGTGAGTGATTGATTTAAGTGTATTAACAGCAAGTCCTGCCAGTCGTGGCGGGACTTTTTTATTACCAGCGGACCACCGCTTTATCACTGGTAATGTAACTCACACAAGTGAGGATCAGCCCCTGTTTTATTTCCGCATCGGTGAGCACTTCATTTACAGACATAAACACGGAGCCTTCTGTGCATGCGGCCGTGCAGGAGCCGCACACGCCACCCTTGCAACTGTAAGGCAGGTGCAGGCCCTGTGCCTGTGCGGCGTGCAGCAGGGTTTCATTGCCCGGTACATGCAGGATGTGTGCTTCACCGTGATACAGTAGCGTTACTTCCCGGGGAGAGGCATCTGTAGGAATAGCAGCGTGTTTGCGCTTTCCTTCGGTATCCACCACGAAGTTCTCTTTGTGCAGCTGGGTGGCATCAAAGCCCATGAAAGTAAGGGTAAGCTGGATCATGCGCATGTATTCCGGCGGGCCGCAGAAGTAGAACTGCGCCAGGCGCCGGTCGTAATGCAGGCGGGTGTTGATGAGCGGTTCCAGCACAATGTTGCTCAGTCGCCGGTATACCGGCATCTCATGGGAGGTGCCGCTGCTATAAAAGTGGATCAATGTAAAGGTGCGTGGGTACCGGGTTTGCAGGGCTTCTACCGCCTCGCGGAAAATAGCCGTTTCGGGAGACGTGTTGCTGTACAGCAGCGTCACCCGGGCGGTAGGTTCTGCTTCTAAAATGTATTTGAGCAAGGAATAAACAGGTGAGATGCCGGAGCCCGCGGCCATCATCACAATATCGCGGGGGGTGGTTTGCAGCGTATCGTGAGTGAAGCGGCCGGAGGGCAGCAGGGACGTTACCACATCGCCCACTTTCCAATCGTGCAGGATGTGGCGGGAGATCTCCCCGTTTTGCCTGCGGCGTACCGTTACTGCCGGCAGTGCATCGATGCCGGGCGTGGTGCTGAAGGAATAAGAGCGGCGGAACTCTATGCCATGCAAGTTGATGAGAAAGGTGAGGAACTGGCCGGGCTTGTACTGAAGGGGCTCACCATCCGTGGTTTCCAGCTGGTAGGTGAAGGTGTCCTCCGTTTCGCGGAGGATGTTTACAATGCGCAGGGAAAGATAGAGATCCGTCATAAAAAGCAGGTACAAAAAAATTGGCCAGTGACCCGGGGACCGCTGACCAATTCATTAAAGAGATATGTGTTACCGCTGGTGGTTAGCCCAGTACGGTGATCTTGTTCTTCATCATTTCTATCACAGCGGCAGCAATGCCGGGTGCGTCAAAGCCGCACTCACGGTACAATTCCGTGGGCTTGCCATGTTCTATAATGCGATCCGGGATGCCCATCATCTTTACATCGGCTTTGTAGCCATGCAGTGCCATGAACTCCAGGATGGCGCTGCCAAAGCCACCGGTTACAGTGCCATCTTCCACGGTGATCACCTTATCAAACCGGCTGAACACTTCGTGGAGCAGGGCTTCATCGAGGGGCTTTACAAAGCGCATATCGTAATGGGCGGGTTGCAGGCCGTCGTTCACCAGTTGCCTGATGGCTTCGGTTACAAAGTTGCCCGGGTGGCCAATGGAGAGGATAGCAATGTCTTTCCCATCGCGGATCTTACGGCCGGTACCCACGGCAATGGCTTTGAAAGGCTTGCGCCAGTCGGGCATTACGCCCTGGCCACGGGGGTAGCGGATCACGAACGGGAGTTTGTTGCTTTCCAGTTGTGCGGTGTACATGAGATTACGCAATTCCTCTTCATTCATCGGTGCGCTGATGATGAGGTTAGGAATGCCACGCAGGTAAGCAATGTCGTACGCACCGTGGTGGGTGGGGCCGTCTTCGCCTACCAGGCCGGCGCGGTCCAGGCAGAGGATCACCGGCAGCTTTTGTATGGCCACATCATGCACGGCCTGGTCAAAGGCACGCTGCATGAAGGAAGAATAAATGGTGCAGAACACCCGCATGCCCTGGGTGGCCAGGCCGGCGGAGAGGGTTACGGCGTGTTGCTCGCAGATGCCTACGTCAAACGCGCGGTCCGGCATTTTTTCCATCATGAATTTGAGGCTGGAGCCGGAGGGCATGGCGGGCGTTACACCCAGCACATTCTTATTGGCCTCCGCCAGTTCTATGATGGTTTCGCCAAACACGTCCTGGTACTTGGGCGGCTGGGGCGCATCCACCGGTTTTTTGTAGATCTCACCGGTGATCTTGTCGAACAGGCCTGGTGCGTGCCAGGTGGTCTGGTCTTTTTCTGCCAGCGCGTAGCCTTTGCCTTTCGTGGTAACGATGTGCAACAGCTTGGGGCCGGGAATATCCTTGAGGTCCTGCAGGGTATCTACCAGCTTGGTGATATTATGCCCGTCAATAGGACCAAAGTAGCGGAGCTTCAGGGATTCAAACAGGTTGCTGGAGCGGGTTACCACGCCTTTCACGCTGGCTTCCAGCTTGGAGGCCATGTCACGGGTAAAGCGTTTGCCCACGGGCAGCTTGCCCAGCAGGTTCCACACGTCATCCCGCAGCTTGTTGTAGGTGGGAGAGGTGGTAATGTCTGTCAGGTATTCTTTGAGTGCGCCCACGTTCGGGTCAATGGACATGCAATTATCGTTGAGGATAATGAGCACGTTGGAATTGGCCACGCCGGCGTGGTTCAGCGCTTCAAAGGCCATGCCCGCGGTCATGGAGCCATCGCCTATTACGGCAATGTGCTGGCGGTCATGCTCTCCTTTGATCTGGGAGGCCATGGCCATACCCAGTGCAGCGGAGATGGAAGTGGAGGAGTGCCCCACCCCGAAAGTATCATAAGGGCTTTCATCGCGCTTGGGAAAGCCGCTGATGCCTTTGTATTTACGGTTGGTATGAAAAACATCCCGGCGGCCGGTCAGGATCTTGTGACCATAGGCCTGGTGCCCTACGTCCCACACCAGCTGGTCGTACGGGGTGTTAAACACGTAGTGCAGCGCCACGGAAAGTTCCACTACACCGAGGCTGGCGGCGAAGTGGCCCCCATGTACGCTCACGACATCAATGATGAACTGGCGGAGTTCTTCACAAACCTGGTTAAGCTTTTCCTTATCAAGTTTCCGCAGGTCGCTGGGGTCATCTATAAGGCGCAATAGTGGGCCGGCGGTTATGTCCATAGACGGGTTGATGGTTTTATACTGTCAAAAATAAGGATTTTGCAGGGAAATACGAGGGAAAATGAGTAACAAACACTGCTATATGACCGCGGTCTGTCCACTTCCCCCGCCCTGCTACCATTCATATAAATTAGCCCTGCCCCCGCAGGCCCCTGCGGTATTTTTGAAATAGCGCGCCGCGTAGTAATTTTAAGAGGAATGCTCAAGAAAATATCCAAATACTGGTGGTGCCAGCTCCTGGGCTGGTTCACCTACTTCGTCATCAATGTGTTCCTGGCCTACTCTTTCATGAAGAAGGTGGACCACAACGATGTCATAAACTTGATTTATGTAATTATATTTGGTCTGGCGGGCACCCACCTGTACCGGCTCATCATACGCCGGAACAACTGGGTGCAGTACAGCTTTGACCAGCTTATCATACTGTTCTTTGCGGGGGTGATCGGCATCGGCGTGTTCATGACCCTGGGCGTTACGGTGTGTATAACGCTGAATCCCAGTCAGTTTGCCCCGCCGGCCGATCTCCAGGAGTTCATGAACCTGTTTTCGGAAAGCCTTTCCCAGGACGGCCTGAAGAGCCTGCTGGGCATGATGGCCATCAGCACCACGTGGCTGCTTATCTACTTTGCCTGGCATTACGTGGAGCGCAACCGGAACTCGCAGGTGAACCAGCTGAAACTGGAAAGTACCGTGAAGGAGCTGGAGCTCAAGACCATCAAGGCGCAGCTGAACCCGCATTTTATTTTTAACGCGCTCAACAGTATCCGCGCCCTGGTAGATGAGAACCCTCAGCGGGCCCGGACCGCCATCACAGAACTGTCTAACATCCTGCGTAGCTCCATGGCTACGGAAAAGGTAGAAACAGTGAGCCTGGAGGCGGAACTGAATATTGTAAAAGATTACCTGGCACTGGAAACCATCCGTTTTGAGGAAAGGCTGAAAGTGCAATACCTGATAGACCCGGCCACGCTGGAACTGCCTATACCGCCCATGATGTTGCAAACCCTCGTGGAGAATGCCATCAAACACGGTATTTCCCGGCAGATCCACGGAGGGGAAGTAGTGATCAGCTCCCGCCTGGTGGAACTGAATCATGTGCTCACCATCCGCAACACCGGCCAGTTACACCCGAACAGGGCCACTGCAGGCGATGGACACGGTTTTGGCCTGCAAAGCACACGGCAGCGGCTCAGCCTCCTGTTTGGCAACCGCGCCTCTTTTGACATCTACAACGACGACGCCGCCCACGTGGAAGCACGGGTGCAGATGCCGGTAGTGTAAGGAAACGATTCACATTTAACGATTAACGAACAACGTTTACTCGTATGAAAAAAGCATTGATCATCGACGACGAGCGATTGGCCAGAAGTGAACTGAAAAAGTTACTGGTAGACCACCCCGAAATACTCGTGGTAGGCGAAGCCGTAAATGCAAAGGACGGCCTGGAGAAGATCGAGGCCCTGCGCCCTGACCTGCTCTTCCTGGACGTACAAATGCCCGACCAGACCGGCTTTGAGCTGCTGGCAGAACTGGAGCGCGCCCCCCAGGTGATCTTCATTACCGCTTATGACGAACACGCCCTCAAGGCATTTGAATACAATGCACTGGACTACCTGCTGAAGCCCGTAGAGCCCAAACGCCTGGCGGATGCTATCCACAAACTGCACCAGGCAGATGAAAAAGAAAGACAGGCCGTGGCCGGTGGCCTGCGCAACATCCTGTCTGAAAACGACCAGGTATTTGTAAAAGACGGTGACCGCTGCTGGTTTGTGAAACTCCAGGAGATCCGCCTTTTTGAAAGCGTAGGCAACTACGCCCGCGTGTATTTTGAAGGCAACAAACCCCTCATCCTTAAATCACTCAACGCCCTGGAAGAGCGCCTGGATGAGCGTACCTTTTTCCGCGCCAACCGTAAGCATATCGTAAATCTCCGCATGATCGAAAAGATAGATACTTATTTTAACGGAGGCTTGCTGCTGGAAATGAAAGGCGGAGAGAAAATTGAAGTGAGCAGGCGGCAGGCGGTGAAGTTTAAAGAGATGATGTCGCTTTAAAACGTACAACGTACAGCGTACAACGTACAACGTACAGCGGAGCAAAGCGGGGAAAGCTGGCCGGTGTTGAGATTTGGCAAAAAGGGATAGAGATATCTTGTACATCGTATTTTGTACAAACCGGCCGAAGTATACGGTTACAATGGGTAGTAATATAAACGGAAAATGCCGGCACTGCGCCGGCATTTTTTATGTAAGTACGTTGTACGTTGTACGCTGTACGTTGTACGATTTTTTATCCCTTTTTTGCCTCCTTGGCCCAGGTATCTTTCAGTGTTACAATGCGGTTGAATACTGGCTTTTCCGGAGTGGAATCGTTGTCCACCACGAAGTAGCCTTTGCGCAGGAACTGGAAGCGCTCGCCTACCTGTGCTTTGGTGAGGGAAGGCTCTATGAGCGCATTTCCGATCACCTGGAGAGAGTCCGGGTTGAGGAAGGATTTGAAATCACCTTCTTCATTGCCGGGTTCCGGCACGTTGAAAAGGCGGTCGTACAGGCGTACTTCTGCCTGCTGTGCATGGGCGGCGCTCACCCAGTGGATGGTGCCCTTTACCACCAGGCCGCTGGTGTCGTTACCACTTTTGCTTTCCGGCAGGTAGCGGCAGTAGATGGCGCTCACATTGCCATCCGCATCTTTGCCAAAGCTTTCACACTGGATCACGTAGGCAGATTTGAGGCGCACGGCCAGGCCCGGGCCCAGGCGGAAGAACTTTTTGGCAGGTACTTCCATGAAGTCTTCCCGCTCAATGTAAAGTGTATTGCTGAAAGGCACTTCACGGGTACCGCCGTTTTCATCTTCGGGGTTGTTTTCCGTGTGCAGGATCTCCACCTGGCCCTCCGGGTAGTTGGTGATCACCACTTTTACGGGGTCCAGTACGGCCATCACGCGGGGAGCGGTTTTATTCAGCTCTTCGCGGATGCAGAATTCCAGCAGGGAAAAATCGATCAGGTTGTCGCGCTTCTGCACGCCTATCTTTTCGCAGAACATGCGGATGCTGGCGGGCGTAAAGCCGCGGCGGCGCAGGCCGGAAATAGTGGGCATGCGGGGATCGTCCCAGCCGCGTACGTGGCCTTCCTGTACCAGCTGTATCAGTTTGCGCTTGCTCATCACCGTGTAGGTCATGTTCAGGCGTGCAAATTCATACTGGTGGCTGGGGAAGATGCCCAGCTGCTCAATGAACCAGTCGTACAGCGGGCGGTGGGGAATGAACTCCAGCGTACAGATGGAGTGGGTGATCTTTTCAATGCTATCGCTCTGCCCGTGGGCAAAATCGTACATCGGGTAAATGCACCAGGCATCGCCGGTGCGGTGGTGGTGGGCGTGTTTAATGCGGTACATGAGCGGGTCGCGCATGTGCATGTTGGGCGAGGTCAGGTCGCCCTTGGCGCGCAGCACCATTTCTCCATCCTTGAATTCCCCTTTGCGCATGCGGGCAAAGAGATCCAGGTTTTCCGCCACGCTGCGGCTGCGTGCGGGCGTGGGCGTGCCGGGTACGGTGGGTGAGCCCTTGGCGGCGGCAATCTGCTCCGGGGTAGCTTCATCCACATAGGCCAGGCCTTTTTCGATCATCTGTACGGCAAACTGGTACAGTTGTTCAAAGTAGTCGGAGGCGTATAGTTCCTGGGCCCATTCAAAGCCCAGCCATTTGATGTCTTCTTTGATGGAATCTACATATTCCACGTCTTCCTTTACCGGGTTGGTATCGTCAAAACGCAGGTTGGTCTTGCCACCATATTTCTGCGCCAGGGTAAAGTTAAGGCAGATGGATTTGGCATGGCCAATGTGCAGGTAGCCATTGGGCTCCGGCGGAAAGCGGGTGAGCACGCGGCCCCCATTGGTGCCTGCTGCAATGTCGTCTTCTACGATCTGTTCCAGGAAATTGAGGGATCTTTCTTCGCTCATAAAATAATTGGATGTATTAGGTAGTATGTATTAAGTACTATGTATAGCGGATGTTATACTTTTTACTTTTACATAGCTGTACTGGCACAAAATACTTAATACCGGCTACATAATACCTAATACCTTTTAAAGCCCCCAAAGGTAATGTTTTCACAAAAACATACATTTACATACTAATCATCCCAAAACACATGTCCATTCAGCAAGAAAGACCGGTACGCGTACTGGTAGCAAAAGTAGGCCTGGACGGCCACGACCGCGGGGCCAAGGTAATTGCGGCCGCCCTGCGGGATGCCGGCATAGAAGTGATCTACACCGGCCTGCGCCAGACCCCCGAGATGGTGGTAAATGCGGCCCTGCAGGAAGATGTGGACGCCATTGGCATCAGCATCCTGTCCGGCGCCCACATGACCGTGTTTCCCAAGGTGATCCAGTGTATGAAAGACAAAGGCCTGGATGATGTGCTGCTCACCGGCGGCGGCATTATCCCGGAAGATGATATCGCCGCCCTGCACAAAATGGGCGTAGGCAAGCTGTTCCCACCCGGTACGGATACCCGGGATATTGCCGCTTATATTACCGGCTGGGTGAAGGAGCACCGGCAGTTTTAGTGGGAGATGGCCCGGGTAAGAGGCATTTTACCCGGGCGGGGCAGAAATTTTAGGGGAAAGCTGAAACTTTTTGGGAAGCCGGCCGTCTTTAAGATGTACTTATTCCAAAAAATACCCAATCATGAAACACCTTCATCCGCTGTACTATTTCCTTTTCTCCCTGCTGTTTCCCCTGGCCGGCAAGTCCCAGTCAGATACTTCCCGTGCCCATGATACCACCCATCGCGACCTGCACATGAGATGGGACCTCCGTGTGCATGACAATTACAGCGATGTGCCGGAACGCAAGGTCTATGTGACCTGGGGCGGCGATGGCCCCCTGCTGTCGTTTGGCAGCATTAAAGAGAACGGAGAGCATGTGCGCAACATTCCCCGTTTTTCTTTTTTTGTGAATGTGGGCAATAACTTCAACTACAATTTCAGCAAACATTTTGGGGTGTTCACCGGTCTTAACCTGCGCAATGTGGGCCTTATCACCAAGGAGAACGATTCCCTGAAACTCAAGCGCCGCGTGTATTCCCTGGCCATACCCATCGGCATCAAGCTGGGCGAGGTAAGGCATGGCACCATCATGTTCTTTGCCGGTGGTGAGTATGCGCTCAATTTTAATTATAAGGAGAAACAGTTCATAGACGGCGACAAGCGGCACAAATTCAATACCTGGTTCAGCGACCGCACGCCACTCTTCCAGCCTTCCGTATTTGCGGGCATCCGCTTCCACCCGGGCATTGGCCTCAAGGTACAGTACTTCCTCACCGACTTCCTCAATAAAGATTACCACGAAACTGTAGCTGGTGTAAAGACCTACCCCTATGCACAAACGGACAGTAAAATGTTTTTTGTTACCTTAAGCTATAATTTTGCGCGGCCACCACATGATCATTATGATGGCCGGTACAAGCATTATCATAAGCACGACCATAAAACATCCAATCCATAAAACGTCGCAGGCCGGTTGAATGCAACACAGACGGGGCTTGCGGCACAAACCTGCTTCCTCATGTATGCAACGCTGAATACCCAGCTGATTGACGGTACCTACCTCATTACGATCAACCGGCCTGATAAAATGAATGCCCTGAACCAGCAGGTGATGGCCGACCTGGCCCTGGCGGTGGACGAAGTGTACAGCCGTGACGACGTTAAAAGCGCCATCATCACCGGCGCGGGCGAAAAGGCCTTTGTGGCCGGCGCCGATATCTCCGAGTTCCTGCAACTCACGCCTGCAGAAGGCGCTGACCTGGCCCGGCGCGGACAGGTGATCTTCCAGCGTATAGAAAATTGTGTAAAACCCATTGTGGCCGCGGTGAACGGTTTTGCCCTCGGCGGGGGCTGCGAACTGGCCATGGCCTGTCATTTCCGCGTGGCCAGCGATAAGGCGAAGTTTGGTCAGCCGGAGGTGAACCTGGGCCTCATTCCCGGGTACGGTGGCACCCAGCGCCTCACGCAACTGGTGGGTAAAGGCAAAGCCATAGAACTGATGCTCACAGCCGATATGCTGCCTGCCACGGATGCCCTTTCCTGGGGCCTGGTAAACCATGTAGTGGCCCCCGATCAATTGCTTGCCTTCACCCAAAGCCTGCTGCAAAAGATACACGCCAAAGCGCCCCTGGCCGTGGCCCGGGTGCTCCAATCCGCCAATGCCGCCCTGGACAAGGAAACCGATGGCTACGCTTTTGAAATGAAATCCTTCGGCGAATGCTTTGGCACAAAAGACCTGCAGGAAGGCGCGCAGGCATTCCTGGAGAAAAGGCCCGCCAAGTTTACGGGGAACTGAGACAATTTAACCAGCTAACAAGCTAACAATCCCCTAACTTTGGCTCACAAAAAATCACAGATATGGAATTCAGAATAGAGAAAGACACAATGGGCGAAGTGCAGGTGCCGGTAGATGCCTACTATGGCGCACAGACGCAACGCTCTATTGAAAATTTCAAAATAGCACAGGATATTAACCGCATGCCCAAAGAGATCATCCGCGCGTTTGCTTACCTGAAGAAAGCCGCGGCCCTCACTAACCTGGATGCAGGTACGCTGCCTAAAGAAAAGTCAGACCTGATCGGCCGCGTGTGCGACGAGATCCTCGAAGGAAAGCTGGACAAGGAATTCCCCCTGGTGGTGTGGCAAACCGGTAGCGGCACACAGTCTAATATGAACGTGAACGAAGTAGTGGCCTACCGCGCCCACGTGATCAGCGGTGGTAAGCTCACCGATAAGGACAAGGTGCTGCACCCCAATGATGATGTAAACAAATCACAATCTTCCAACGATACTTTCCCTACGGCGATGCATATTGCCGCTTACAAAATGCTGGTGGAAACCACCATCCCCGGCATAACAAAGCTGCGCAATACCCTGGCAGATAAAGCCAGGCAGTACATGCATGTGGTGAAGATAGGCCGTACCCACTTCATGGACGCCACCCCCCTCACCGTGGGCCAGGAACTGAGCGGTTACGTATCGCAGCTGGATCACGGCCTGCGCGCCATCAACAACACCCTGGACCACCTGAGCGAGCTGGCACTGGGCGGCACCGCGGTAGGTACCGGCATCAACACCCCCAAAGGTTATGCGGTGAACGTGGCCAAGCACATTGCCACCCTCACCGGCCTGCCCTTCCGCACGGCCGACAATAAATTTGAAGCCCTGGCAGCACATGACGCTATTGTAGAAGCGCACGGTGCACTGAAAACCGTAGCGGTGTCCCTGATGAAGATCGCAAACGATATCCGCATGCTGAGCTCCGGTCCCCGCGCTGGCATCGGTGAGTTCTTCATCCCTGACAATGAGCCTGGTTCTTCCATCATGCCTGGTAAGGTAAACCCCACCCAATGTGAGGCCCTGACCATGATTGCGGCGCAGGTGATGGGCAACGACGTGGCCATTAACATTGGCGGCGCCACCGGCCATTTTGAACTGAACGTGTTCAAACCCGTGATGATCTATAACTTCCTGCACTCCGCCCGCCTCATTGGCGAAGGTTGCGTAAGCTTTAACGACAAGTGCGCGGAAGGCCTGGCGCCCATTGAAGCCAATATCAAAAAACACGTAGACAATTCCCTGATGCTGGTAACCGCGCTGAACACCAAGATCGGCTACTACAAAGCGGCCGAAATTGCGCAGAAAGCACACAAAGAAGGCACCACGCTGAAGGAAATGGCCGTGAAACTGGGCTATATCACCCCTGAAGAATTTGACGTGGTGGTAGACCCGAAGAAAATGGTGGGTGAGATCTAAACATCGCTTTTTCTCAAATCATAGACGGGCGCCGCGGACTTTCCACGGCGCCTTTCTTTTATGCTGCCGTTTTTCGTTACCTTCAGCGGGCACTCTTAATTCCCTCCGCTATGCAGGTTTTATTCTATAGCACCAAGCCGTACGACCGCAAGTATTTCGAGGCAGCCAACGCCCAATTTGGTTTCCAGTTCCGCTTCCTGGACTTTGCCCTGAATGAAGAAAACGCTGCCCTGGTAAAACAGGAAAAAGTGATCTGCGTGTTTGTGAATGATGTGGTGAATGCCGCCGTGATCCAGGTCCTCAAACAAAAAGGTGTAGCGCTCATTGCCCTGCGCTGTGCGGGGTTTAATAATGTAGACCTGGAAGCCGCTGCCAGTGCGGGTATCCGCGTGGTACGGGTGCCAGCTTACTCGCCCCATGCCGTGGCGGAGCATGCGGTGGCACTGCTGCTCACGCTGAACCGTCATGTGCACCGTGCCTACAACCGGGTGCGGGATTACAACTTTACACTGACCGGCCTGGAAGGGTTTGACCTGTTCAAGAAAACAGTGGGCGTGGTGGGCACCGGCAATATAGGCGCCGTGTTTGCCCGCATTATGCTGGGCTTTGGGTGCAAGGTGCTGGCTTATGACATTGCCCACAACGTGCTGCTGGAGCAGCAGGGCGTGCGGTATGTATCGCTGGAAAAGGTGTGGGCGGAAAGTGATGTGATCTCCCTGCATTGCCCGCTGAACAAGGCCACGCAGCATATGATCAATGCACATTCCATCAGCCAGATGAAGCGCGGCGTTACCCTCATCAATACCAGCCGTGGCGGGCTGGTAGACAGCCATGCAGTGGCTGAGGGGCTGAAAAGCAGGCACATAGGGGCTTTGGGCATAGATGTGTATGAGCAGGAAGAGGCCCTGTTCTTCCAGGACCTCTCCGGGCATATCATTGATGACGAAGTGATCATGCGGCTGATGACCTACCCTAATGTGCTCATCACCTCTCACCAGGGCTTCTTTACCAAAGAGGCGCTGACCCAGATTGCCGATATAACGTTAATGAATATACGCAGCTTCGAGAATGATGAGCTGCTGCTCAACCAGGTGAATGCTTTGCATCGATAAAAGGCACTGCATTGCAGGATGCAGGTGCGAATAAAAAGCAAGAGGACCGTATCACGTTTTTTGATACGGTCCTCTTTTTATGCAGCTGTTTTGGTTGAAGATCAGTCCTTTTTCTTCTTCTTAAATCCGCCGTCATAGGTGATGGTGGCGTAATAAAGGCCGCGGATGGTGGGGCCGCCCACGTACTGGTAATACTGGTGGTTGAAGATGTTGGAGCCACCGATCTTGATGTTGGAACTAATGTTGGGCAGGCGGTAAGTAACCTGGGCGTCAAAGGTGTTGTAAGCCGGTACGGTACCATTGCCAAACAGGTTTTGCCAGTAAAAGGATTTCTGCCAGTGCCACACCACGTTAAAACCCAGGTTGGGCACAATCGCGCGGTTGCCAAAGCTTACGTTGGTAAAGTATTCCGGTGTGTTGAAGCCTGGTACCAGTGCATCGTCTTTGGTTTTATCCTGCACCAGTTTGTTATAGTTCACATTGCCGCTCAGGCTCCAGTTGTGATCAAATTCGTAGGTGAGGGCCAGGGCAAAACCGTAGTTGGACACTGTGGAGGTACTATTGGCCCACACGCGGTAGCGGTTTTGTTGTGCCTTATCCTGCATGGCAGCCAGCAGCGCGCTGTCTTTCACGCTTACATTACCGTTTTTGGGCACTACCACGTCCACCTGGCCGATGAAATTTTTATAACGGCTGTAATAGGCGTCAAAATCTATGAAAAGACGGTTATCTGCCACCACGCTCTTATAGCCGGCTTCAAAGGCCTGGATCTGCTCCGGTTTAATGGGCCCCAGGTGAGACTGTTTAAGAATGTTCTGGTTCTTGGCTGCAGCATCCGGCTTACTCAGGTGTTCATTATTGATAGTGCGGTTTACCGCAGTAGTAAAGGCGTCTACTGTGGAGGTATAGAATGCATTTTCATAATAACCAAGGCCTTTTTCAATGAAAGGCAGGCCACCCACGCGGCGTACCTGGCCGTTGTTTACGAAAGAATAAGCTTCAAACAAAGAGGGGAAGCGGAAACCATTCTGCCAGGAGAAACGCACATTGTGCTTTTCGTTGAAGGTGTAAACAGCCGCCAGGCGGGGATTTACTTTGCCGCTGAACTGCTGGTTCTTATCATAGCGCAGGGAGCCGGTAAGTTTCAAGGCATCGGCAAAGAAGGTCTTGGCCACCTGTGCAAACCCACCATACTTGCCGTACCAGATGTTCTTGCCCCCAGGCTGGTTGCGCTCCGCCAGCGGACGGGTAAAGTCCACGAAGTTATTCCCATCCGGGAAGATCTCGAGGGTGCGGTAATCTGCACCCACCAGTACATCGGCAAATTTAATGTAGCGGCGCAGGTTCCAGATGCCTTCTGCATGATAGAAGTGGCTCTTCTGGTACAGGGCTGCACCACCGGTAGTATCTTTCGGGTTGCTGGAAGTAGGGTAAATGTCCCAGTCATTTACGTGCTGGATCAGGTACACCTGGCGGTCAAACGCCGCGGTACCAGGCGTAAAACGGCCTGCATCTGCAGCGGCACGTGCGGCACGGTGAGCAGCTGCCAGGTCATTGGGTGTTTTATCCTCCGCGTCATTGAGCGCTTTCAGGTAATCCGCTTTCCACCTGGAGTCTGACTTAAAGGATTTCTCCAGGTTGTCTGCCAGCGGGTTCATATTGTAAGAGTTGCCCGTGCTCTCCAGCGACATGTAAGCGCGTACGGTGAAATCCGGTGCGGTGAGCTCCACCTTGTGATTCTGCACCACTACATCGCGCAGGCCAATGCGGTTGCCGCGCTGGAAAAAGCCATCCATATCGCCCACGCGGTAAGCATAGGAAAGCTCTGTTTTAGGATTGATCTTGTAGTGCAGGGCCACATCCCCTTTGATATTCTTCACATGGTAGTCGCCGGCGAGGTCTTTTTCCCAGTAGCCGGTGCGGTGCACGTTAAAGGCGCGGTTATTTTTATCAATGATCTGGATGTTACTGTTATCACCGTATTTGTTCCAGGCGTCATTAGCCGGGTTATTGGCACCGCTCAGCTCGGGGAAGTCCGGGTTGGCAACAGGCTGCGGGTTAAAGTCGTTATGGTTATCTGCATACCAATCCGTGCCCTGCAGGTAGCTGAAATCGATCTTGAAGGCAAACTTGTCATTCCAGGCTTTTGCAAAGCGCAGGTTCGTTTCCGTAATGGGTTTGGGGCCGTCACCACCTTTGCCGTCAAAGTGGTTGAACGCCACTTTCTGCGATACGGAAAGGCCCTGGTATACAAACGGGTTTTTAGTAATAAGGTTAGACATACCATTGATAGCGTTCATGCCATACAGGGCGGAGCTGGCGCCCGGCGTGATCTCCACGCTCTGGATGTCCAGTTCACTGGGGCCAATGGCATTGCCCAGGGGTACGCCCAGGGTGGCCGCCTGGTTATCTACCCCATCCACCAGCTGCATAAAGCGGAAGTTGTTCGGCACATTAAAACCGCGGGTATTGAACACTTTAAATGTAAGGCCGGCGGTGGTCATCTGCACGTTCTTCAGGTTACCGATGGCATCGTAGAAAGTGGCGGCCGGCGTTTCTTTCAGCGCGCGGATGTCCAGCTTCTCAATGGCCACGGGGGAGCGCATCAGCTTCTCCTGCTGGCGGCTGGCAGATACCACCACCTCGTTTACCAGCAGGCTTTGGGTAGTGAGTTGTATAGCCAGTTTGCTGTTGGCATTGCGCACCTCAAATTCCTGCGGCTGATAACCAATGAGGCGGATACTCAGTTTAAAAGGCGGTTTCACGTTCGCCGTGAGTTTAAAATAACCGGCGCTGTCTGTCTGCGCCGCAAAGCTGCTGCCTTTGATCAGCACTGTGGCGCCGGGCAGGTAGTTACCCTGGTCGTCGGTGATGCGGCCATCAATAATGTAAGAGCCGTTCAGCTGTGCATGCAGCAGGGCCGTGGCCAGCAAAAGGGGGAATAATGCTACAAGGAATCGTATCTGTTTATTCATTTTGGTTGTGTGTGTGCGGTGGTCCATGGGGGTGGAATATGGATGAAATTACAGTCATTATAGGAAGAGCCTGGCTCAACATCGTTGATAATGAGGGGCTAATATTCTTATTTCCATAATAGTCTATAGATTTTGTGGACAAATATAAACCGCGTATCCGGAATTTCAAAGCAGGAATGGAAAAATGGTTGAAAACACAAAGCCCGGAACCATTGGTCCCGGGCTTTGACTAATATGCTGTTGGCTTACGCTGTATGTTCAGAAGCGGTGTTTACGGTTGCACCATCTGTTACCATGGGAGCCGTTTTCTTGTGCAGTAATTTTTTCTGGAACAGCAGGATGGCGATCACTCCCACGGAAATGCTGGCATCTGCAATGTTAAAGATGGGGGCAAAGAAGATAAAATGTTTGCCGCCGGAAAAGGGCACCCAGTTCGGCAGGACATCGTCATACAGGTGGAAGTAGAGCATGTCTACCACGCGGCCGTGCAGGAAGTGGCCGTAGCCGCCGCCGTTGGGCACAAACTGCGCCACCTGGTAATAGTTACTGTCCGTGAAGATCATGCCGTAGAACATGCTATCGATCAGATTACCGGCAGCACCCGCCAGGATGAGGGCGCCAAACACCAGCAGGCCGTTGCTATAGTTTTCCCGCACCAGTTTTTTCATGAGCCCAAAGCCCAGGATCACCGCCACCAGGCGGAAAAGGGTGAGCAGGATCTTACCGAAGTTGCCGCCAAATTCCAAGCCATACGCCATGCCCGGGTTTTCCAGGAAGTGAATGCGGAACCAGTTGCCGATCACCATAAACTCCTGGTCCATGGTCATATGTGTCTTTACCCAAAATTTCAATGCCTGGTCTGCTGCCAGTACCAACACCACAATCCAGATGACGTGCTTGTATTTCATGCGCCAAAAATATAAAAAAATGTATTAAGTATTAAGGAGTATGTAGTATGAAAATGCAGCATGGATATGCGTTTTACGAGATGTGGCCGCGCTGCGCCCGCATTTACATATTAAGTTAAATGCATATTAAATAAAAAACGGCGAATGTTCATCCTTTTGGGAAAAAACATCCGCCGCAGCGGAGGCCCGCGGCTTGGATCTTAGGGCTTGGGTCTTAAGTCTTAGGTCCCAGGCCTTAACAAGGCAAAAGCCGGATATTTTAATTATATAGTATGGTACCTAAGACCTAGGGCTTAAGACCTGAGACAATTTTACTCCTGGAAATACACCCGCTTCACGCGCTGCGAAATGCCGGTGAGTATTTCATAAGGAATGGTGCCGGCCCATTTGGCCACGTCATCCACGGGGAGGGCTTCGCCAAACACGATCACTTCATCCCCTTCTTCCACGTTGGGGATGTTGGTGATGTCCAGCATAAGCATGTCCATGGCAATGATCCCCGCTACCGGGGCCAGTTTGCCGTGAATGAGCATTTTGCCTTTACCATGGCTCAGGGCGCGTGGGTAGCCGTCTGCGTAGCCTATGCGCACGGTGGCAATGGCGGCAGAGGCTTTGGCTTTCCAGGTGGCGCCGTAGCCTACGGTTTCTCCTGCCTTGAGATGTTTTACCTGCGCCACAGTGGTTTTCAGCGTGCTTACATTGCGCAGCAGGTCTTTTATTTCATGGCTGCTGTCTACCCCGTACATGCCTATGCCCAGGCGCACCATGTCCAGTTGCAGGTCCGGGTGGCGGTAAATGCCTGCACTGTTCACAATGTGGCGGATCACCGCATAACCGAGGGCGCGCTGCAGCTCGTGGCTCATTTCGCCAAAGAGTTTGCCCTGCTTGCGGGTAAGGGCGTCCAGCTTGGGATCTTCACTGCCGGCCAGGTGGCTGAAAATGGATTTCACCTTCACCAGGTCCGTATTGGTAAGCACTTCGGCAAGGGCCGCAATATCTTTCTGTTCAAAGCCGAGGCGGTGCATGCCCGTATCGAGCTTGATGTGTACAGGAAATTCTTTTTTGCCGGATACCCGTACTTCTTCCAGGAATTGTTGCAACACGTGCATGGAGTAGATCTCAGGTTCCAGGTCGCACTGCAGGATGGCGTCAAAGGTGCTGGGCTCGGGGTTCATCACCATAATAGGCATGGTAATGCCGCCCCGGCGCAGGTCCACGCCTTCATCCGCATAGGCCACCGTGAGGTAATCCACCCCGAGGAACTGTAGCAGGTTGGCTATTTCAAAACTGCCGCTGCCATAAGAGAATGCCTTTACCATGGCCATCATCTTGGTATCCGGCTTCAGGTAGCTTTGGAATTGCTTTACATTATGCTCAATGGCGCTCAGGTTGATCTCCAGGATGGTCTGGTGGGCCTTTTGTTCCAGCCTTTTGCCAATGCGCTCAAACTCGAAGATGCGGGCTCCTTTGATCAGGATGGTCTCACTCTGGAATTCCTGCGGGTCGAAATCGCGGATAAATTCATCGGTACTGTTGTAAAACTGGCTCTTGAGATTTTCTACCAGCTGGAAGGTTTTCTTCTGGTGGTTGATATTTTTGCCAATGCCAATGAGCTTGTTGATACCGCGTTTCTTTAGCAGGTGGGCCACTTCTTCATACAGGGAGGCGTCGCTTTTGCCGCTTTGCAGGATATCGCTGAGAATGAGGGTGCGCGTAGGATGTTGCTGCTGTTGCTGCAGGAAATCCAGTGCTATGCTGAGAGAGCCCAGGTCAGAGTTGTAGCTGTCATTGATCAGGGAGCAGTTATTGATACCCTGTTTCAGTTCCAGGCGCATGGCTATATTGGTCAGGCTTTCCATCCGCTGGCGGATCACTTCCGGATCCTTGCCCAGGTGCAGCATAAGGGCCCAGCAGTGAATGGCGTTTTCAATGGAACCCTCGTCAATAAAGGGAATGCGGATAAAGTGCGGCTCGTTTTTATAGAGCGCATCTATGCGGGTATGGTTCTGGTTCTTATCTACGGAAATGATGCGCAGGTCTGCTTCCATCTTCCGGCTCCAGCTCAGGAGCTGCAGGCTGTCTTCCTTATCGCGCTTGCCTACGGTGTTATGAAAAGAGGAAACACATTCGTTGAGGATGGGGTAGTCTTTGCAGTAAATGAGCAACTCGCTTTTCATGAAGAGCACCAGCTTTTCATTCACTTTCTGGCGCACATTCAGGAAGCCTTCGTCATGTGCTTCGCCTACGTTGGTAAAGATGCCGATGTTAGGACGGATGATCTTTTCCAGGTTTACCATTTCACCGGGTTGGGAAATGCCGGCTTCAAAAATGGCCAGTTCATTTTCCGGTTTCATTTGCCACACGGAAAGCGGCACCCCGATCTGGGAATTGTAGCTTTTGGGACTGCGTACAATGTTGTAGTCCTTTTCCAGCAGTTGGTACAGCCACTCTTTTACAGTGGTTTTCCCATTGCTGCCGGTGATGCCGATCACCGGTATGTGGAACTGCTGCCGGTGGTTGGCCACCAGGGTATGCAGGGCCTGCATGGTATCTTTTACATGGATGATATTGGCCTTTGGATATTGTGCCAGGTTCACATCGTCGCTCACCAGGAAATTGCTGACACCCTTGCGGTACATTTCTTCCATGTACTGGTGGGCATTGCGCCGGGGGCTTACGATGGGAATAAACAAAGAGGTTTCCGGAAAATTGAGCTTCCTGCTGTCCAATAAAAGATGTTCAATGCTTGAAGACCCCGTCTGCTGCAACAATTCTCCTTTGAGGATCTTGCTGATACTTTCTGCGTTATACACTTTTTATTGTTTTGTGGCCCGTGTCTAACGGTCCGTTTTGCTGCTTCGGTAAAGCGAGTATAAAATGGCCCCCACCAGGCACACCACGATCACGATCAGCGATACATAGATGGGCAGGGTGAAGTGGAATATTTCAGCCAGCATTTTCAGCCCGATGAACACCAGCACAATGGCAATGCCATGCTGCAGGTAATCGAACTTATTTACTGCGCTGCGTAATAAGAAGAATAAAGAGCGAAGTCCAAGTACGGCAAAAATATTGGACGTATACACCACCAACGGCACGTGCGAGATGGCAAAAACGGCAGGAATACTATCCAGGGCAAACACAATATCCGTTACCGCCAGCATCACCACAACCACTGACAAAATAGTGAAATAGATCTTACCGTTACTGCGGATGGTAAAGCGGCCGGCCGGCTCCCCGTCACTGATGCGCAGGTATTTCCGCATAAAGCGGTACACCGCGCTTTGTTCCTTGTCGAACTCGGTTTCATGCTCAGCTGTAAACATTTTAATGCCGGTGTATACCAGGATGGCACCAAAAACGTATAGCAGCCAGTTAAATTTCTCGATCAGTGCCACGCCCACCGTGATGAAAATCACGCGCAGCAAGATCGCAATAAGAATGCCGATCAGGAGCACCCGGGGGATATTGCTTTCCCGGACCCGGAACGCGCCAAAGATCAGGATAAATACAAAGATGTTATCAATAGACAATGACCACTCCATCAGGTATGCGCTGATGTAGCTGATGGCCATGTTCATACCATTCTCATACCACATGAACCCGCAGAATGCCGCGGAAAGGCCCAGCCAGAAAATCGTTTGCCAGAGCGCCTTTTGCATGCTCATGCTGGCGGTTTTTTTACTGAGTAACCCCAAATCAAAAACAAGGGCTAGAACCATCACGATGCCAAAGATCAGATAGGTTAATTGGTTGGGAGTCATGCAGTATATCAATTAAAACGAGTTGCAAAGATAATGGATTAATGTCCACAGATCGCCCTTATGTGCAACCACAGGTTACACCGGCGCATAAAACTATCTCATATGAAAATTATATATACATTAATTAAATGTAAATAGCATTCATACGGTACATGCCGGCAGGATGGCGGCGTGGGCGGTAAATAGGCAGCAGTGCGGTTCTTAGCCGTTTTTCCGTTGGCGGACGTATTGGAAGATCATGGCAAACAGGAGTACCATACCAATGGGTACAGAAAAGCAAATGATCTGCCATTTTGTTTTTTCCGCTTCCACTTTTTTGGGATCCAGCAGGCGTAACACGTGTTCCTTATTGCGTGTTTCCATAATGCCTGCATCATTGGTGGTCAGGTATTCCAGGCCGTTGAGGAAAAATTCCTTGTTGGCAAAAACGTAGTCGGGATTGTAGAGGTTCACGCCCATTTGCAGGGGGCCTTTTTGCTGGGACACGGCATTGGCAATAATGTCCGCATCACTCACCACGATCATTTTATTAATGGTATCTGCCTGCTCCAGGAAAGGCTGGCCGCTCAATTGGGCGAAGGAGTCGGCTTCCGCACGGCTCAGGCGGTGCTGGAACACGGAAGGGAAGCGGCCTTCCAGCAGCACGGCGGCGGGTACACGCTGCTGGCGGAAGTTGCGCGGGTTAGGGCGCAGGCCCAGTTCTGCCCAGCTCAGTTTTACCGGGGCGGTTGCCTTACGGCTATTTTGACCAGTGGTAAGCAGCACGGTTTTTTTGATGCCGGCATCGCCCACTGTATCAATGGAACTTACAAAACGGGTGAGCACTTCATCCATATTTTTCACGATCGGATGCGTGCTGGCAGATTGGAGGAGTGGGAAGAAAGGGAATGGCAGCATGGCCATTTGCGGCTTGCCACCCAGGCTGCCTACCACCTGCGGCAGGCGGTCGCACTGCAGGTCTTCCACCAGGTCGCTGTTGATGCGCACCCCGTAGCGGAACAGGATGTCATCCAGGTTCAGCCCCTGGTCAAACGCCATGTAATTATCCTGCCCGTTAATGCTGTCCACGTGCGCATTCAGCGCATCCACAAACCACATTACCTTACCGCCGTGCATCACGTACTGGTCTATCTTCAACTTGTCTTCATCCGTAAAGCGTTGGGTAGGGCCGGCAAATACGATGGCGTTAAATTCATGTGGAATATGATCATTCAGGTTGAGCGTGATGGTATCCAGGCGGTAATTACTCTGCAGGGTAGAGAGGGCGTCATATACTTCCAGGCCCAGTGATTCACCATTGCCCAGCATGTAGCCCACCAGGGGCCTTTCCGTTTGCTGCAGCTTGCGGATGGCATTGGCAAACTGGTATTCCAGCAAGGATTCAGAAGCGTTGAGGGCCGCCTGTGGATCCTGCCCGCCCTGGGCCTTGAGCAGGTTCACGGAGATGGTGCGGTCCTTGTAATGCAGCATGGCCGCGGGGAAGATAAGTTTTTCCGCGTAGCCCTGGTTGCCTTCCTGCTGCACCTGCAGGTTGTAGGCCATGATGCCTTTTGCGGCCAGGGAATCCTGTAGCACGGCAAAGGCAGAGTCAGAGAGGCCCTGGGCGGGGTTGATGAAATCAAACTGGATATGCGGGCCGCCGTATTCTTTGAAAGACTCCAGCATTTCCCGGGTGGTTTGCGCCAGTTGCTTAAAGCTGGCGGGGTATTCCCCTTTTAAAAATACGGTGACGGACACGGTGCCATCCAGCCTGCGCAACAACTGTTTGGTAGGCTCAGACAAGGTGAAACGCTTTTCCTGCGTGAGGTCCAGCCGGGTGTGGAAATAGCCGGCCAGTACGTTCAGCCCTATGAGCACGGCCACCACCGTGATGGCGCGTTGTATATATTTTTTCTGTTTGTTTGCTTTGGTAGATTCCATGAGATAAGCGGTGCGGTAATGGTTTGAGGGAAGGGCTTACTGCCACATTTTGCGCTGCAGGGCAGTTTTGGTCAGGTACAGCATAAGACCCGTTACACTTAGGAAATAGATCACATCCCTGCTGTCCACCACGCCCCTGCTGATAGAGTTGTAGTGGAACTTGATGCCCGCCATTTGCAGGTAGTAATCCCAGCCGCCGGTGAATATCGGTAATTTGCTGAGTGCATCAAAACCATTATAAAAAAGGAAACAGGTAAAAATAGCGATAAGGAAGGCGATCACGGCATTGGCGGTGAGGGAGGAGGCCCAGGTGCCGATGGCAGTGAATACGGCGCCGAGCAGCAGCAGGCCGATGTAAGCGCCGCCAATGCCACCGTTGTCAATATTGCCTGGCGTGGCGGAGAGGGCGCGGATGGCCACATAATACACCCCGGTAGGCAGCACCGCAATGCCTACGATCAGGGCGCTGGCCCAGAATTTTCCCATCACGATCTGCCAGCCGGTGAGGGGCTTGGTGCCGAGGAGTTCCATGGTGCCGCCTTTAAATTCATCTGCAAAACTGCGCATGGTAATGGCAGGGATAAGCAGCAGGAAGATGAGGGGCGCCAGGTCAAAAAGCGGGTCCAGGTTAGCATACCCGTAATCCAGCAGGCTGGTATCAGGGAATACAAAAAGCATCAGCCCATTGGCCAGCAGGAATACGATAATGGCCACGTAGCCGGTGATACTGCTGAAGAACTGGTTTATTTCTTTTTTAAAGATGGCGAGCATGAGATGTTCAGGTAAGGACCCGGTAAAGCTAGTAAAAAATGATTAATGTATTAATTGCTAATTAATAAGCAAACGTGAAATAACAAAGGATATTTCCTGGCGGGGGAGTTTTTTGGGGTAACCGGGAGCGTGGGCGGGTCACCGCGCCTGCCTTCTTTTTTTACGCAGAAAACACCTGCGTCCTTAATTGCCGCACGGCCTGGCTAATGGTCTCCACCACAAAATCCACCTCCGCTTCCGTGGTGAACCGACCCAAGCTCAATCGCAGGGAGGCTCTCGCCAACGCATCACTCAACCCCATAGCCTGCAGCACATAGCTGGGCTCCATACTCGCCGCATTGCAGGCAGAACCAGAGGATAGCGCCACCTGGCTGGCAAAGGCCGCCGACAACATTTCGCCAGACACCTGCCCGAAGGCCAGGTTGCTCACCTGGGGCAGGCGATGGGTGGCATCCCCGTTCACGGTTACATTACCCAGGGCCAGCAGGCCGTTTTCCAGCCGGTTGCGCAGCGCGGAAAGGCGGGCATGTTCTGCGTCCAGGTGCAGGCGGCACAACTCCGCTGCCTGGCCAAAGCCCACAATGCCCGGCACATTCATGGTGCCGGAGCGGAAGCCGCGTTCATGGCCACCGCCATCCAGCTGGGCCACCAGGCGCACGCGCGGGTCTTTGCGGCGCACGTACAGGGCACCTACCCCCTTGGGACCGTAGATCTTGTGGGCGCTGCAGGCCAGCAGGTCTATGCCGTCTTCCAGCACATGCACGGATATTTTGCCCACGGCCTGGGTGGCATCGCACATAAAAAGTACCCCGTGCTTTTTTGCAATGGCACTGATGGCGCGTATGGGATGGATGACACCCGTTTCATTGTTGGCGTACATCACGGAGATAAGGATGGTTTCCGCGGTGATGGCGGCTTCCAGGGCTTCCAGGCTAACGTGCCCCAGTGCATCCGTGGGAAGGTAAGTGACAGACGCGCCCTGTTTTTCCAGGTGCTCAAAACTATCCAGCACGGCCTTGTGCTCCGTGGCCACGGTGATCATATGTTTCCCCTTGCCGGCATAGGCTTCGTACACGCCTTTGATGGCCAGGTTATCTGCTTCTGTGGCGCCGGAGGTAAAGATGATCTCCTGCGCGGTGGCCCCAATAAGCCGGGCCACCTGGCCCCGGGCCTTTTCCACGGCTGCGGCGGCTGTCCAACCCAGGGGGTGGGTGCTGGCGGCGTTGCCAAACTGCCGGGTAAAATAAGGCAGCATGGCTTCCACCACCTGCGGATCGCAGGGGGTGGTGGCATTATAATCAAGATAAACGGGCAGTTGCATGGTGTGAATTTACGAAGAATGGGGCTGTGCCTGGCGCCCCCTGGCAAGATCCGACCGGGGCATGACAAGCCGGATTTTGCCAGGTGCCGGGGAATCGTTTAATTACAGGCGGCGCCCCTCCCAAACCGGCGCCAGCCAGTCATGCGGAAAGTAGAACATATAGGCATCGCCGTTTACTCCCTGGAAAAGGCTGTGCCTTTATACAGCCGCCTGCTTAACACGCCTTGCTACAAGCAGGAAGCGGTGGATAGTGAGCAGGTGCAAACCGCCTTTTTTCAGCAGGGCGATACGAAGATAGAACTGCTGGAAGCAACGGGGGAAGCCAGTACCATCAGGCGTTTCCTGGATAAGAAGGGAGAAGGGATCCACCACATTGCGTTTGATGTGGAAGATATTTATGCGGAGATGGAGCGCTTGCGCAGCGAGGGTTTCACCTTGCTCAATGAAACGCCGAAACCCGGTGCGGACAATAAGCTGATCTGTTTTGTGCACCCGAAAGACAGCCATGGTGTGCTGATAGAGCTTTGCCAGGAGATCCGCTGAGTTTTCGTATAGGCGTAAGCGGTAGATTGCATGTTGTAACGCGTTAAAACCAATTTAACCGCTTCATTATCATAAAGTAAATTTTTTTTTCATTCTGCAAATCCGGTGCGACCTTTAGACCGTACATATCCTATCGACGAGTAGTTGTAATAAGTGATCCCGGTTCATTGATTTCGTCAAGCAATTTACGTCGTTGTTAACAGAGAAGCGTTAGAACCCTTGTAAACAGTATAACATTCACGGGACGATCACCGAAAACCAGGCAAGAAAACACCTAAGATATTTTTCACCTTTATTAGGATCATCTCATTCAAATATAGGCTGGTAGTGACCTTGAGCGTAATGCACGGGGGCATTGTAGGCAATTAAGTTTTTACTCTAAAGTTGGCATAGGTTATGAAAAACCTGCGGGCTTTCCAGCTTGCAGGTATTTTTTTTATGGATATTCCTGGCGGGTTGGAAACCATTGCAGGAGCGGATCACGCCCCTTTCTTGAAATCCATTGCAGGCCGGTATTGCCGCTTTTGAGACCCCCTGCAGCATCGAATTATTTTAACCGAAAACAAATAACCTTTTCTTATACATAAGCAAAACGCCCGCTGGCAAAATAGCTGCCAGCGGGCGTTTACATATATAATTGTATTTATAACACTTTTTCCATTCCCACGCTGCGCGATCCCTTAATGAGCAGGTAAGCATGCTGGTACTGCTGCTGCGCCAGCCAGTTGTGCGCGGCAGCGGCATCCGGCAGGAAGAGGTAAGGATGTTTTACCTTACTGAAATCACCGCCTACCAGCACCACGGCGTGCCAGTGCGTTTGCTGCAGCAGGTCCACCAGGGCCTGGTGCTCGCGGATGCTGTCTTCCCCTAATTCCATCATACCTCCCAGCAGCAGTACTTTTTTGGGGGCATCAATACCGGCAAAATTCTCAATGGCCGCCCGCATACTGGACGGATTGGCATTGTACGCATCCATGATGATGGTGTTAGTGCCCTGCTGCATTACCTGTGAGCGGTTATTGGAAGGCATGTATGCTTCCAGTGCCGCGCGGATGCTGGCTTCCGGCACGCCAAAGTAGCGGCCTATGGTTACGGCGGCCAGCACATTGGGGGTATTATAAGCGCCCACCAGGTTGGTTTGCACCGGCGAGGCATCGCCATCCAGCGCTACGGAAAGCAGGGCCGGACCGGTTACCGCGTGGCCCTGGTGGTCTGCATGCCGGCTGCCGTAAGTGATCACGGTGGCAATGCCTTTGGCCATGGGAAGCAGGTAATCATAATCCGTGCATACAAACGCGGTACCGTTGTGTGTACGCAGGTAATCATACAGTTCGCCCTTGGCTATTTTCACGCCTTCAGGGCCGCCAAAGCCCTCCAGGTGCGCCTTTCCAATATTCGTAATGAGGCCGTGGGTAGGCATGGCCACTTCGCAGTAGCCGGCAATTTCCCGCTGGTGGTTGGCCCCCATTTCTATCACCGCCAGCTGCGTATCCGGCGGAATACTGAGCAGGGTGAGCGGCACACCAATATGGTTATTGAGATTGCCTGCGGTGGCCACCGTTTTAAAGTGGGAAGACAGCACGGCGTTCACCAGTTCTTTGGTGGTGGTTTTCCCGTTGGTGCCGGTAATGGCCAGGAAGGGGATCTGCAGTGTACGCCGGTGCGTATTGGCCAGCTGCTGCAAGGCTTGCAGCACATCGGGCACCAGTACCATTTTGTCCGGTTGTGTATAGTAAGCCGCTTCATCCACTACGGCACAGGCGGCGCCTGCGGCCAGGGCCTGCTCCGCATAGGCGTTGCCATTGAAGTTGGGGCCTTTGAGCGCAAAGAAAATGTCGCCCTGCTTCAGCTTGCGGGTGTCTGTCTGTACAGAAGGATGCTGGCGGTAGATCTCGTATAATGCGGCTATGTTCTCCACGGGTATGATTTAAGCGTTGGCCAAAAATAAAAAAAACGGGCATTCTTCTGCGTGCAAATCCTACAACTATTTGGCGATCCGCCTGCGGCCGATATTGTGTATCTTACGGTGGTATTTGCAACCTATCCCTTATGAAAACCGTCTTTGTAGCCGTCCTTGCGGGCGCCTTTTTGTACCTGTCCTGCAAAACCTCCGAAGCGCCCAAACCTGCGGGCAGTACGGAATGCAGCATGGACATCCACACCGCCGCCATACAGCGCATTGTTACCACCAGCTGTGTGAACCGGGGCTGCCACCCGGGGCAAACTTCCCCGGCCATCGCAAATTTTTCCACCCCGGACCAACTTAAAAATTATATTAGCGGTAACAAGGTATTGTTCTCCGCACATGTAACCAGCGTGGATGCAGACATGCCGGGCTCACAGGGTTTTTCTCCCTTGAGCGCCAGCACCAAGGATTCCATTGCGTGCTGGATCAGTAACGGAATGCAGGATTAATTGAACATCATGAAACGATATTTTTGGATGCTCCTGCTGGCCATGGCCGCCGGTAAGGGATTAGCGCAGGACGTAAGAACGGACAAAGCCGCTTCGGTATCCTTCTTTTCTTCCACGCCGCTGGAAGATATTAAGGCGCAAACCGCACAGGCTTATGCCACGCTGAACGTGAAGACAAAGGAAGTATACTTCAAGGTGCCGGTCCAGTCCTTTGCGTTTAAGTACAAGCTGATGAAGGAACACTTTAACGACAGCTACCTGGAATCATCCAAATATCCGAACGCGGAGTTCAAAGGCAGCGTAGTCACAGATGCAGACCTGGCAAAGGATGGCAGCTATGCCGTGGTGGTAAAAGGAGAGTTGCTGCTGCATGGGATAAGCCGTCATTATGAAACCAAAGGCACCCTGGTGGTGAAAGGTACCGAAGTAGTAGGCGATGCCAGATTCCAGGTAAAGCTGGTAGATCATTCCATTAAAGTACCCAGCCTTATGCTGGAAAATATTGCCGAAGTGGTAGAGGTGACGGTGCATGCGGACTACAAGCCGTAAGCCGCCGCCAGTGCCACTTTGGACCCCTATTGAAAACCCTGCCTATGAAAATGAAATATTTGGCCCTGGCCATGCTGGCGTCTTTGAGCGTGCATGGCCAGGCGCCTGCAGATCCCCTCCTGGCCGGCCTGGACTCCCTGGAGCCGGCGCATCAGCCGGTCATTGGCACTTATAAATCCACCCGCATCATTTTAGGAGAAAGCACGGAGACCCTGCATCAGCGGGAACTGGATTTCCGCGTGGCCCACCGCTTTGGCGATATGGGTGGCAGCCTGGGTGGGGCCAAGACCTTCTTTGGCATGGATAACTCCACAGACATCCGCATTGCGTTTGAGTATGGCATTACAGACCGGCTGATGGCAGGCATTTCCCGGTCCAAAGGCTCCGGCAGTTTTACGCAGTTGTATGAAGGGATGTTTAAGTATAAGCTGTTGCAGCAAACCACGGACAACTCGGTGCCCTTTTCGCTGGCATTTTTCGGCAATGCCGTAGTTACCGGCATGGCCGCCGCTACCGCTGTAAGTGAGGCCAGTTACTTTGCCAGCTTTAATGACCGCATGCTCTACACGGCGCAGTTCATTTTGGCAAAAAAAGCAGGGGCCCTGTCTTTATCCCTCTCGCCTACATATGTACAGCGGAATCACGTCGTTTACATGGACCAAAATCGTATGTTTGCCCTGGGTGGCAGTGCCCGTTACAAGGTAAGCCGGCGGATGGGTGTGATCGCGGAGTATTTTTATCCATTCCGCAACCGGGCAGGTAAGGATTATTTCAAGGCGCAGGGCCAGCCGTTTTATAACCCACTGGCCGTGGGCCTGGAGATAGAAACGGGCGGACACGTGTTTAGCATTAACTTCACCAATGCAACGGCCATCCTGGAAAACCAGTTCATTCCCGAAACAAGGGCCAGCTGGTTGCAGGGGCAGTTTCGCTGGGGTTTTAACATTTCAAGGCGGTTTCATTTATAGTAGTGATACGCAAATTAGAGGTACATATCAAAGAAGACGCGTGGCTGGCGCGGATGGCGGCAAAGCGCATGGGCAGTACACAAATGGCCATGGTAGTAGGCCGAACCATTTATTTGCATGGTGTAAGCCGGCAGCGTTTCCTGGAAGACACCGGCTGGATACGGCACGAGGTTTGTCACGTGTACCAATACCGCCAGTATGGTATACTGCGTTTCCTGTGGCTTTACTGGCGGGAATACCGGCGGCATGGATATTATCAGAATGCATTTGAAGTGGCTGCCCGGGCAGCCGAGCGGGATCCGGAGGTGCTGAGAAATATCGATTTTGCACCTAAAGTGTGATTATCTTACCGGTCCGCCGGGTCCAAAAGCTGGAATTATTTACTTATTTTTACAGTAAAGGCTGTTTTTTATGGTAAAGAAGGTAACAGAGGGAATAACCATCAGCGTTGAAACATTTTATCAACCGGACTACTCCAACCCCGTTGGCAGTGAGTTTATGTTTGCCTACCGCATTACCATTGAAAACAATAACACCTTCCCCATCAAGCTCTTGCGCCGCCACTGGTACATCATTGATTCAAACGGCACCCACCGGGAAGTAGAAGGGGAGGGCGTAGTAGGCGTACAGCCGCTGCTGGCCCCCGGCGAAAGCTATCAATACGTATCCGGATCCAACCTCCGCACTGAACTGGGTAAAATGTACGGCACTTACCAGATGGAAAACCAGCTGGATAAGAAACTTTTCGAGGTAAAGATCCCTGAATTCCAAATGATCGTACCTTTCAAGCTTAATTAATCTCCTGGTTTTCAATCGAATGCATTAGAATGGTTTGGCAGTTGCTAAAATGTTTAGTGACACAAGGCTGTTATGAGCATACACTCCAGGACTGTCATCATTGGCCCGGATAATTAAGAAAGGGCGTTTGTGCGAGAGTGGATGGTTGATATTGAAGAATTTTGCAGCATGAAATAAAAAAAGCCGCAAACACATTTGCGGCTCATCTACCGGCTCACAGATGCCAGCCTGCATAATAACGTTTTACTTCGGCCTGTACCTAGCCTCATTATAAACCTGCAAAGGGTCCTTCATCTCCATCAACTGCTGCAGCGTTACTTCCGGGTGCCGCTCCATATAACTCTTCACAATCCGCCATCCCACAAACAACCCGATCTTTCCCGGCGATCCCTCCGGCATACCTTGGGTGCTGGGCCCTTCCCCCATATAATGCGTTACCTCCTGCCAGTCGGTGATGTAAAGCAATTTCTGCTGCACAAAATACTGCCAGACCATCTGTTCATTATCGTAACACCACTTCAGCTGTGCCGCTGTATAGCCGGTACGCAAGGTATCTGCCACATCCGGCAGCACCATTTCCAGGAAATATTGCTGGCGCCCTGCATCCACCATCTGCGCGAGCAGTTGTGTGCCAGTGGCCCTGGGCGGAAACATTTGCTGTTCCAGCGCTTTCATGGCATCCGGAATAAGGTAAGGTTTATCAAACCGCCGTATCATATAATCCGGCAGGTCCGGGATCAGGTGGTAGTCGAAACGCCCGCCCAGGTACATGTCCAACCCCAGGCCCAGCACAGAATCGGCCGTGATGGCGCCGTAGTTGCTCACCGCGGAGGTGAAGGCAATGACGTGGGGTGCATGAAAGTGCGGGAAATAATATTTCGTGTATTTAAAAGCCAGGCTGAGTTGCTGCTCCACGCTGTCCATATTGGCAAACTGCCCGTCCACTACGGTTTTCAGCGCCAGCAGGTCTTTGTTGGTCAGCAGCTTGCGCACAGCGTCTGCCTGCGTCATGCGGGGCGCATCCGCGGTAGGGGCAGCGGGTGCCACACTATCCTGGTAAGGGCCAAAGTTGAGGATATCCTGCAAATAAGTGGGCAGGAAATAGGGATACTGCAGGTACAGTTGGTGCAGGCCGGCCTGCACCTGGTTGGTGTCTATCCGGTACAGTTCCTGGTCAAATCGTGCTACCTTTACAGGCATGGATATGTTGCTTACATCCGGCGTTTTACGGCGTTGTGTACAGGCGCTGATAACCAGCAGCAGCAATACCATTGCACTGGCGCTTGTCTTTTTAATAGTGTACCTTTGCATCGCTTTTTTGAGAAATGATCTCCTAAAAGTATTTAATAAAAATAAATACATGAAACGCGTCCTGCTATTTTTGTTTTTCCTTGCTGCCTCCTATTCCACCTTTGCCCAAAGTTATGTGGTGAAACGCCGCGTGCCGGTAGACCGTTACCTGCGCCTGGGTTTTACCATCAGTCCTGGCCTGGCCAGCCTTGGCCCGCAGGATGCCGGTGCAGACCGTGAGTCCATGCACGGCAGTATCACGTATGGTCTCATGGCAGACTTTATCCTTGATACCTATGGCCGCTATGCCTTCTCTACCGGCTTTACGGTAAATACCGGCGGGTCTACCATGAAATACGCTGCCAATAAAGGCCTCAGCGATTACCGCCTTACGCCGGCGGAGTACGACCTGCACCTTTCTTATATCGATATTCCCCTGGCCATTAAACTGAAAACCGTGCGCCAGGATGGGATAGATATTTACGGTGAATTTGGTACTTTCTTAGATTTCAATATCAAGGCCCGTGCAGATATTACAGACGCACAGGACCACGCGTTTGATAAAGTGAATGTGATGAAAGATATTGCACCCATCAACACCGGCCTGGCCCTGGGTGGTGGCATAGAATACCCGCTGGATGGGCGCCTTAGCCTGGTGGCCGGGTTGCAGTACAAAGCCGGCCTCATAGACGTAACCCGCAATTCCAGGTGGGACGACGGCCGCGTGGTGCGCAATAACTTTGTGCTGAAGCTGGGATTGTTCTTCTGATGAAAAATAAGGTAGGCTCATGAAAATTGTAATGGCCCAACAGAATTACCACATCGGTAATTTTGAAAAAAATACAGCCAGGATCATTGCCGCCATTGCGGATGCAAAGGCGCAGAAAGCAGACCTGGTGGTCTTCTCCGAGCTATGCGTATGTGGCTACCCGCCCCGCGATTTCCTGGAGTTCGAGGATTTTATTGCCAAGTGCTATGCCGCCATTGACCAGATCAGGGCGCATGCCACAGACATTGCCGTGATCGTGGGCAGCCCCGCGCGCAACCCCCAGGTGAATGGTAAAGACCTCTTCAATGCAGCCTGGTTCCTGTATGAAGGCGAGGTAAAGCAAGTGGTACACAAAACCCTGCTGCCCACTTATGATATCTTTGATGAATACCGCTATTTTGAGCCTGCTTATGAGTGGGCGGTAGTGCCTTTCAAGGGAAAAAAACTGGCCATCACGGTATGTGAAGACATCTGGAACCTGGGCGATAACCCGTTGTACCGCGACTGTCCCATGGACCACCTCATCACCCAGCAGCCGGATGTGATGATCAACATCAGTGCATCGCCTTTTGATTATGACCATGCACATGAACGCAAGGAAATTATACGGGCCAATGTGCGCAAGTACAAGCTCCCCATGCTGTATAACAATACCGTGGGCTCCCAAACGGAGATCGTGTTTGACGGCGGCTCCCTGGTGTTTGATGCCGGTGGCAACGTGGTAAAAGAACTGCCTTATTTTGAAGAAGCCACTTACACCGTGGAGCTGGAAAGCCTGTACAACGGCAGCCCTGCCCCACCGGTGGAAGTAGTGCCAGACGTTACCGGGCTGGTATTTGATTATAATATTGACCGCATTTACCAGGCACTGATCCTGGGGATACGCGATTATTTCGGGAAGATGGGCTTTACCAAAGCCATCCTGGGCAGCAGTGGCGGCATAGACAGCGCAGTGGTACTGGCCCTGGCCTGTGAAGCGCTGGGTAAGGAAAATGTACGCGCGGTACTCATGCCTTCTCCTTATTCTTCCGAACATTCCGTGGATGATGCGGTCGCATTGTCCAAAAACCTGGGCAATCCCTATGATATTGTGCGCATCCACGATATCTACGAATCGTTCTTAAACACACTGAACCCGCTTTTCAACGGCTTGCCGTTTAACGTGGCAGAGGAAAACACACAGTCCCGCATAAGAGGCAACCTGCTGATGGGGCTTTCCAATAAGTTTGGCTACATCCTGCTGAACACGTCCAATAAAAGCGAGCTCTCCACCGGCTACGGTACCCTGTATGGCGATATGGCCGGCGGCCTGTCTGTGATAGGAGACCTGTATAAAATGCAGGTGTACGCGCTGGCCCGCTACATTAACCGGAACGGGGAGATCATCCCGCAAAACATTATTGACAAGGCGCCCAGCGCAGAACTGCGGCCGGGACAGAAGGACAGCGACAGCCTGCCGGACTACGCAGTGCTGGATAAGATCCTGTACCAGTACATTGAGCGCCGCCAGGGCCCCCGGGAAATTGAGGCCCAGGGCTTTGATGCCGCGCTGGTGGCCCGTACCCTGAAGCTGGTGAACAATAATGAATACAAGCGTAACCAGTTCTGCCCCATCATCCGTGTGTCGTCAAAAGCCTTTGGCGTAGGGCGGCGCGTGCCCATCGTGGGAAAATATCTGAGCTAGTGATCACAGGAAAATACAGGCGCTCCCGGTGGTACTGCACTGCCGGGAGTTGCTATTTTTATATATTTGAGAAAATTTATTTAAAACACATCATGTTACAGGTTCAATTTATTCGCCAGAACAAGGAATTGGTGCTGGAGCGCCTGGCGCTCAGGAATTTCAAGGAGATCAGTGTGGTAGAGGAAGTGTTGTCGCTCGATGACCGCCGCAAGAAACTGACCCTGGAGTATGATGAAACCCAAGCTCAGGTCAACGCTTCGTCCAAGGAGATCGGGAAGCTCATGGCCAGCGGCGACAAGGCCGGTGCGGAAGCCCGCAAAGCCGCAGTGGCTACACTGAAGGAGCGCCTGCAGCCCATCAATGACGAACTGAAACAGGTGGAGGAAGCCCTTACCCTGGCGCTGTATAAAATACCCAACCTGCCCCATAAATCAGTGCCTGCCGGCAAAACCCCGGAAGACAATGAAGTGGTGCGTACCGGAGGCAACATGCCCACCCTGCAGGAAGGCGCCAAGCCCCACTGGGAGCTGGCTACACAGTATGACCTGATCGACTTTGAACTGGGCACCCGCATTACCGGCAGCGGATTTCCCGTTTATAAAAATAAAGGGGCCCGCCTGCAACGCGCGCTTATCCAGTACTTCCTGGACTATAATACCGGCAACGGCTATACGGAGTTCCAGCCGCCTTACATGGTGAATGCGGAATCTGCCACCGGCACCGGCCAGCTGCCCGATAAAGAAGGCCAGATGTACCACGTAACGGAAGACGGCTTTTACCTCATTCCCACGGCAGAAGTACCGGTAACCAATATTTACCGCGATACCATTATCAAGGAAAGTGAGCTGCCCATTAAAATGACGGCTTACACACCCTGCTTCCGCCGCGAGGCTGGTTCTTACGGCAAGGACGTGCGTGGCCTCAACCGCCTGCACCAGTTTGACAAAGTGGAGATCGTGCAGCTGGTGCACCCGGACACCTCTTACCATGTGCTGGAGGAAATGGTGGGCCACGTGGAAAAGCTGATCCAGTCACTGGAACTGCCTTACCGCATCCTGCGCCTTTGCGGGGGCGATATGGGCTTTACATCTGCACTTACCTACGATTTTGAGGTATATTCCGCCGCACAGGGCCGCTGGCTGGAAGTTAGTTCCGTATCTAATTTTGAAGGATACCAGACTAACCGCCTGAAGGCCCGTTTCAAGGATGGCAATGGTAAGTCCCAACTGGTGCACAGCCTCAATGGCAGCTCCCTGGCGCTTCCCCGTATTCTGGCCTGTCTTTTGGAGAATCATCAGACAGCGGAAGGTATTGCTATCCCGGCCGCGGTGCAGCCCTACTTTGGCAGCAATAAGATCGGGTAAGCGATATGTGTTAAGCTTCCGCAATGAGGGAGTAGATAGGTGTTTAAACAAGCATTTCTTTGTATATTACCTTACCACAAAGCACTTACTATGAAAAAAATCGCTGGAAGCTTATTATTGCTCACGTTTGCGCTGGGCGCCTGTATGAAAGGCATTTCGCCCACTGACACTGCCAAAGTGGATGCTGCCATGGCCAAATACCCTGATACGCCGGGGAAGCCCATTTATGTATCGCACTGCGCGCATTGCCACAAATACCAATTGCCGGAATACCATACGGCGGATCAATGGGTAGGCATTATCAACAAGATGGCCGTTAAAGCCAAATTGAGTGATGACCAGAAATCAGCGGTGCTGGCCTTTGTACAGGCCAATGCCAAAAAATAAAGCACAACGGACCGGCGCCTCACAAGGGCGCCGGTTTTTTGTTACATTGCAGCATGCATCATTTCCTCCCTAACGGACAATCCCTGGTCATCCGCTTGCCTGAACTGGACGAAGCTGCGGCCCTGATGCACTGCCTGCAGCAAATGACCCGCGAATCCGATTTTCTCCTGCACACGCCGGAAGAAGCCCTGGGAATGGACATTCCCGGGGAACGGGCTTTTATCAAATCTTTCCGGGACCAGCCTAACCACCTGCTGCTGGTAGCAGTGGTGGATGGCTTCATTGTAGGCTATCTTACCGTAACCCAGGGCCGCTTTTATAAACAGGCCCACACCGGCGAAATGGGCATTGCCATTCTCCGCAACTACTGGAACCTGGGCATTGGCCGCCGCCTCATGACGGCCATGGTACGCTGGGCCGAAGACCATCCCCTCCTGGAGCTTATCTATTTCCAGGTGTTTGCCCACAATGAAAAAGCTATCCAGCTCTACCGCAATTTCGATTTCCAGGAGTGCGGTCGCCTGCCCGGTGGTATCCGCCAGAAAGACGGACGCCGCATAGACCTGGTGACAATGTGCAGGAGGGTGAAGCAGTTGTCCTAGATCTTTAGGTCTTAGGTCGTACTGCTACAAGAACAGGTACCTAAGACTTAAGACCTGGGACTTAAGACCTTTTTTTAAACCCTTCCACAAAGATTCCGTCTTACTACAAAAATATCCTATGGCGTTTGTGAAAGACAACGATCGCCTGCGCTTGCAACACCTGGCCTGGAGGGCCGGGTTTGGCGAAACGATGCCCGTTATCACAGACTGGCAGAACAAGCGCCGCAATGAGCTGGTCAACAAAATAGTAATGGGCCCCGCAAAAGCGCCCCTGGAGCCCCTGTATGTGATCCATGATACCGATATGCCGGATTACAGCCGCAACAAGGACATGAGCACCGACCAGCGCAAGGAAATAAGGCAGATGAATGAACAGGCTATCCGCGACCTCAACGTATCCTGGATGCTGGAAATGATAGGCAGCCCCAACGCACTCCGGGAAAAAATGGCCCTGTTCTGGCACGGCCACTTTGCCTGCCGCACCCAGAATGTCTTCTTCAACCAGCAGCTGCTGCAGGTGATCCGTGAAAATGCCCTTGGCAATTTTGCAGACCTGCTCACCGCCGTGTCAAAAAGTGCGGCCATGCTGCAGTTTCTCAATAACCAGCAGAACCGGAAGCAACACCCTAACGAGAACTTTGCACGCGAGGTGATGGAACTGTTTACCATGGGCCGCGGCCACTACTCGGAACAGGATGTGAAAGAAGCCGCCAGGGCCTTTACCGGCTGGGGCTTTGACGACACGGGTACCTTTGTATTCCGGAAAAACGCGCATGATGAAGGCCGTAAAACCGTGCTGGGAAAGACCGGCAATTTTGATGGGGATGATGTGCTGAAAATACTTTGCGAACAGGAACAGACCGCCCGCTTCATTACCCGGAAAATATACGCCTACTTTGTAAATGATCAGGTGGATGAAGACCAGGTAAACAAACTGGCGCATAAGTTTTACACCAGCAGTTACGATATCCATGGGCTGATGCAGCATATCTTCACCAGCGACTTTTTCTATGACAATGCCAATGTGGGCAACCGCATCAAATCGCCGGTGGAACTGCTGGTGGGCATACGCCGCACTATCCCCATGCTGTTTGACCAGGAAGAGGTAATGCTGCTGTTCCAGCGCATCATGGGCCAGTTACTTTTTTATCCGCCCAACGTAGCCGGCTGGCCCGGCGGGCGCGCGTGGATAGACAGTTCCAGCCTGATGTTCCGCATGCGGGTACCCCAGGTGATCCTCTACTCGCAAACACTCAGCGTAATGCCCAAGGAGCTGGTGCCGGAAATGGGAGAAGGGCAGCACTATAAAGCAACACTGGCCATCAATGATTTCCTGAAACGCCAGTATGCTAAAAAGATCAATGCCCGCATCAACTGGGAGCCTTACCTGTCGGCCCTTTCCGCCATCCCGCGGGAATCACTGGCTCCCGCCATTGCCCAGCATCTTTTAGGCGCTAACAACCTGCCGTCCGCCCTGCTGGACAAATACGCAGACGCTGCCACCCGTGAGTCCTACATCAAAACAGTGACCATCGATGTGATGAGCACACCCGAGTACCAGTTGTGCTAGGAGGTGTGTTATGTACCCTGACAATCTTTAACTATGCTGATCCTTAACAGAAGACGCTTCCTCCAGTTAGGCTCCCTGGCCTCCGCTGCCACGCTGATGCCGCAATTCCTGAAAGCACTGGAACGCAGGCCCCTGGCGGGTGCGGGCAATAAGGTGCTGGTGGTGGTACAGCTTTCGGGGGGCAATGACGGGCTCAATACCATCATTCCTTACCGCAATGATATTTACTACCGCCTGCGCCCTTCGCTGAGCATCAAAAGGGAAGATGCCCTGTCGCTCACGGATGAAGAAGGCATACACCCCGCATTGAGATCATTGAAAGCATTGTATGATAACGGGGACATGGCATTGCTGCAAAATGTAGGCTATCCCAATCCCGACCGCTCCCACTTCCGTTCCATGGATATCTGGCAAACTGCCAGCAGCAGCAGTGATAGCTGGAGCAATGGCTGGATAGGCCGTTACCTGGATGCACAGTGCAATGGCTGTGATCATCCCACGCAGGCGCTGGAAATGGATGATACCCTGAGCCTTGCCCTGAAAGGCGCCAGCAACAATGGGTTGGCCTTTACAGATCCTAACCGTCTTATGGGTACCAGCAATGATCCTTTCTTCAAAGCGCTGCAGGCGCAGCATCACACCGAAGACGGGCACCACAACGTGGAGTACCTCTATAAGACCATGGGCGAAACCATTTCCAGTGCTTCCTATATTTCACAGCAATTCAAAACCTACCAAAGCAAGGCGGCCTATCCCAATACGGAACTGGGCAAGCATATGCGCACCATTGCAAACCTGGTGATGAGTGATATCAATACGAAAGTGTATTACGTATCGCATGGGAGCTTTGATACGCACGTGGGCCAGCAGGGCCAGCAGCAGCGGCTTTTCGGGCAGCTGGACGATGCGCTGGATGTTTTTGTGCAGGACCTGAAAGCAAACAACCGTTTCCAGGATGTAGTGATCATGACCTTCTCCGAATTTGGCCGGCGGGTAGCGCAGAACGCCAGTGGTGGCACGGATCATGGCACGGCCAATAACATGTTCCTGATCAGCGGGGCGCTGCGGCAAAAAGGCCTGCTCAATCCCGGCCCCGACCTGGTGAACCTGCTGGAAGGAGACCTGCAATACCAAGTGGATTTCAAAAGCGTGTATGCCACCTTGCTGAACAAGTGGCTGGGGGCGGACGATCGGGCGATCTTACAACAACAATATCCTCACCTGGATTTTGTATAACGCTTAGTTGGATTTGCTGAAGTTGGTGCGGAATGCGCCATTGGAAACAGTGTGGATCTCGCCGGTAACATCGTTGACCAGCGTGGCGGTGAAGGTGCCCTGTACGGTGCTGTCCTGCACACTGATAATATTGAGGGTAAACTGGCCCTGGTCTACATTGGCCTCCATCACATTGGCATTCACATCCAGCATGGTAAGGCTGTTGTTTGACATGGCGGAGGTGTAAACACCGGTGTGCAGCGCACCGGTAGTGGAAGTAATGGAAAAGGTGAAATACAGTTTATTGTAGCTGAAGCCACTCACCACCAGGGTGGGGAAGCCGGTGGGATTGTCTGTGCTCTGGTCTGAAAAAGTTACCACGCCTTTGGGGTCTTCCCCGATCTCATAGCCATCATCCAGCTTCATGCTCACAAACTTGCGACGCTGGTTGTCGTCATCATTTTTGCTACAGGAAGCAAGCAGGGTTGTTGATAGCGCTAAAAGCAGTAGCAGTTTTTTCATCTAGGGAGTATTTTTTTCCAGGGGATGGTACTAAGATAGCACAATAACGCAGACCTGTCTGCTAAAATTGTATAAAAAAACACCGGCTGCAAGACAAATGCAGCCGGTGTTTTTATAAGTTGGAAGGAAAGATTATTCCTCGATGGTTTCCAGGCTGGCCGCCAGTTTGCGACTGCGCGCTATGCGGTACAGGGTAAAGCCCATGGCCAGGAAGAACAGGGCGCCCACCACATCGTAAAGGCCTATGCCCAGTCCGTTGGACAGGGATGCTTCCATGTTTAGCTTATCCATCATCTCGCCGGTAGATTTTCCTACACTCAGGAAGGCTACGATCACACCTGTAATAGCGCCCCCGGCTACAAGGCCGGTCGCAAACAGGTTGCCCTGTCCCAGGTCATCGTCTTCTTTCTTTTTGCCTTCTTTTTTAGAGAGATAGTTTACAATGCCTTTGATGCCGCCTCCTACCGCGATGGGCAGGGTAGTGGTCAGCGGGAGGTATAAGCCTACGGCAAAGGACAATGCGTTGAGGCCGCAAAGTTCAATCGTAATGGCAATGAACACGCCGGCTGCAATGAATTGCCAGTCCAGGTTATTCGCCTGGATGCCTTTGATCAAAGTGGCCATCAGCGTGGCTTGCGGGCCAGGGAATTTCTCCGTGCCAATGGCATGCGTGATACCACGTGCCAGCATATCCCCGGTGGGGGTATCCAGTACTTTCACGGTATAACCGATCACGATAGAGGAAACGATAGCGCCGATCAGCAGTGCAATTTGCTGGTAAATCGGCGTTGCGCCTACGATGTAGCCCGTTTTAAGGTCCTGTGATGTACCGCCAGCATTTGCCGCGGCAATACAGATCATGCCCCCTACTACCAGCACCATGGGCTCGTACACACGGCCGCTCCATCCCACGCTGATAAACACCAGGCTGGTGGCCATAATAGTGGCAATGGTCATACCGGAAATAGGGTTATTGGAAGTACCGATCAGGCCTACAATGCGGCTGGACACCGTTACGAAGAAGGCTCCGAAGATGATCACCAGTACACCGATGATACCGCGGGTCCACCAGTTGTCGCCGGGGATCAGTGGGATTGCGGACATCAGCACCAGTAAGATCAGTACGCCAATGCCTACAAATTTCAGGCTCAGGTCGCGCTCTGTACGGGCTACAGATACGGATTCATCCTTGTCGCGCAGGGATTTTATGCTCTCACGGAAGGAGGTAATGATGGTGGGAATGGTTTTGAGCAGGGTGATAAAGCCTCCCGCTGCAACAGCGCCCGCGCCGATCTGGCGGATATAAGCGTTATACACAGCGCCGGAATAATCACTGAAAGTATGGTTCAGCGGGTCCCAGCCGTTGCGGCCGCCGGCAGTATGGATGTCTGCCAGGTAGCCCAGCTTAGACAGCTGCGCGGCAATCATGTCTGGCGGTACCAATGTAGCCAGCAGGGGAATAAGTGCGCACCAGGCCAGTACGCCACCCGCCACCAGTACGCCGGAAATGCGGGGGCCAATGATATAACCCACACCCAGGTATTCCGGGGTTATTTCCGCGCCGATCTTCATGGAAGGGGAGTACTTATTGGTTTGCTTGGCTATCCAACTGGGTACTTCTGCAATAATATGGAATACGTGCTGGAAAACGGCATATACCACGGAGAAACCCAGGCCCCAGAAGGCGGTGCGTGCAAAGTTGCCACCTTTTTCACCGGCTTTCAGCACCGCCGCGCAGGCAGTGCCTTCCGGGTAGGGCAGGTTATCATGCTCCTTCACGATCAGGGATCTGCGCAGGGGCACCATCATCAGTGTGCCCAGGAAACCGCCCAGGATGGAAAGGGTGAGGATCGTGAGGTAATTAAAATATTTGTCGCCATCGCCGCCGGTAGACAGGAAGAGGAAGCCCGGCAGGGTAAAGGCCACGCCCCCGGCAATGGTTTCACCGGCGGAACCGGTGGTCTGGATGATGTTATTCTCCAGGATGGTGGTTTTGAAAAAACGCCGGCCCAGCGTGATAGCAATTACGGCGATAGGGATGGACGCGGAAACGGTGAGGCCCGCTTTCAGGGCCAGGTACACGGTAGAAGCACCGAAGATGATACCAAACAAGGCGCCCAGCAGGATGCTCTTGAAGGTAAACTCCTTCATGTTACTCTCCGGCGCCACGAAAGGCTTAAATTCTGCCATAAGAATAAGAATAGATTAAGATTGTAACGACGATATAATGTTGCGGGTTAGCCGGAATAAAAATAGTTAATCCCCCCGAAATTTATCTCACCCCGTGCATCATGCGTTTCAGCAGGAAGGACAGGAAGAAAAGCAGTATGGCTGCGCTGCCGGGCAGGATCACAAACACCATGAAAAACTCGTAGAGATTGTGGATCGTAAAGCCTGCAAAGCTGGGATAGTGGTCGGGGATCTTCAGGTCATGCAGCTGCTGTTTAATGCCGGCTGTAAGGGCCGTAGTACCATCCAGGATGCCCTGGAGGTTGATGTTGGCCTTGGCTGCATCGTGGTACATCTGCGGCTTGGGCGGCAGCAGGGCACCCAGGGTGCCGGACAATGCATAGCCGGAGGCATTGGAGAGGAAGAACACACCCATGAGCAGGGAACTGAAACGCTTGGGCGCCAGTTTGGCCACCAGCGACAAGCCAATGGGGGATACCCACAACTCACCAATGGTATGGAACAGGTACATCACGATCAGCCAGATCACGCCCAGTTTACCATCGCCCAGGCCATTTACTTTCTGCGCGATAATGAAATAGCCCAGGGCCAGGAAACCCAATCCTGCGGCCTGTTTCACGGGGGAGATGGGCTCCGCTTTCATTTTTTGCAGCCAGCCCCACCACAGGCTGAAAGGAATGGCCAGCACAATTATGAAAATAGAATTGGCATTTTGTACAAAGCTGGCCGGCATGTTCCAGCCCAGGAAATGACGGTCCGTCTGGTTGGCCGCAATAAACGTCAGGGATGATCCCGCCTGCTCAAAACAAGCCCAGAAAAAGATCACGAAGAAGGATACGGCGTAGATCACCAGGATACGGTCCCGCTCTACTTTGGTGACGGATTTATCAGAAAGGATCAGCACTGCCAGCGTGATACCGGATGCATATATAAAAGGATACAGCCAGGATTCAATGGGATCGTCACCGGCCATGAGGAAGTGCAGGCCCAGGTATACGGCGATACCCAGCACCAGGCAGCCCAGCACGGAGGCGGGCTTAAAATGTGCTTTGTCCGCCTCTTCACCCGCTACGTGCACCTTGTTTTTGTCAAACCGGGGTTTAGTACCCACTGGCCTGCCATCTGGCCCTACCACGTATTTATCCTTCATGAACCAGAAGAAAACGGTACCGATGATGATGGCTAAACCGGCTGCCAGGAAGCCCCATTTGAACACACCGGGGATCTGGTGGTCGTTTGCATCCACATGGTCGCCCAGCAGGGGGCAGATCGCCATGCCCAGCGTGGAGCCCATGTTGATGCCCATATAAAAGATGGTAAAGGCGCTGTCCATACGGTTGTCCCCTTTCGGGTACAACTGGCCTACCATGGAAGAGATATTAGGTTTAAAGAAACCATTGCCCAGGATCTGTACGCCCAGGCCTACCCACATGAGCGTGGTAGCAAGGTCCAGGTTGGTAGAGAAAACGCTGCCGCTGAAGAACATGAACAGCTGGCCAATAGCGAGGATAAGGCCGCCCAGCATGATGCTGTAACGGTTGCCCAGGTAGCGGTCAGAGATATAGCCGCCCAGCATGGGAGTGAGGAAGCAGAGCCCCAGGTATCCACCGTATACGATGGTAGCGCGGGCATCGCTGAAAGCAAGTGCAGTGGACAGGAACAGGGTAAGCAGGGCGCGCATGCCATAGAAGTTGAATCGCTCCCACATTTCCGTGGAGGAGAGCACAAACAACCCTTTCGGATGCCATGATTTTTTTGCCGAAGATTCGGTGATGGCCCCTGATTCAGCAACAGTTGATTGCATAGATCGGTTGGTTTATTTAATGTTGTTTTAGTGTAAATTTTGGTACTCCAAACCGGCAAGATAAATAATTCCGGCCTTTTCGATGAAAAAAACGATACTGCCGTTTTTTTAAACGTTCTTTGCACTCAAATCGTAAAATACGGCCCAAAAAGAGCTATTCCGGCTAATTTTTCCCCGGAAAAGGCAGGGCATTCAGGAATACATAGCTATGAAAATATTATTGCTTGGTAGTGGAGGCCGCGAACACGCGCTGGCCTGGAAAATGGCACAAAGCCCTCTCTGTACTCAACTTTTCATTGCACCGGGCAATGCCGGTACGCCACAGTATGGCCAGAATGTGGACATCGCGGTAGCAGATTTTCCCGCGATCCGGGCATTCTGCCTGGAGCATGCCATTGACATGGTGGTGCCTGGCCCGGAAGAGCCGCTGGTAAAAGGCATCTACGACTTCTTCCTGCAAGACGAACAACTGCAACACATCCCGGTAATGGGCCCCTCGCAATATGGTGCCCAGCTGGAAGGCAGCAAGGCCTTTGCCAAGCAGTTCATGGGCCGTCATCATATTCCCACTGCATCTTACCGCGAGTTTACCGAAGCTACTTTTGAAGAAGGCATGGCTTACCTGGCCCAGCATCCCCTGCCCGTAGTGATCAAGGCCGATGGCCTGGCCGCCGGCAAAGGGGTGGTGATAGCCGCCACCACGGCGGAAGCGCAGGATGCCTTCCAGCAAATGATCCGTGACGCCAAGTTTGGCGATGCCGGTAAAAAAGTAGTGATAGAGCAGTTCCTCACCGGCATTGAAATGTCTGTGTTTGCCCTCACGGATGGCAAAAGCTACGTGATCCTGCCTTCTGCCAAGGATTATAAGCGCATTGGCGAAGGCGATACCGGCCTCAATACCGGCGGTATGGGCGCCGTATCCCCGGTGCCTTTTGCAGATGCCACCTTCATGGAAAAAGTAGAACAACAGGTAGTGAAACCCACAATTGACGGGCTTTCCAAAGAGAACATCGCTTACAACGGCTTTGTGTTCTTTGGGCTGATCAAAGTAGGGGACGAGCCTTTTGTGATTGAATATAACTGCCGCATGGGCGACCCTGAAACCGAGGTGGTAATGCCACGCCTGCAGAACGACCTGTTGGAACTGTTTAAGGCCGTGGCCAACGGAACCCTTGCGCAGCAAGCCATCCAGGCCGATCCGCGTACAGCCGCCACCGTTATGCTGGTAGCCGGCGGCTATCCAGGGGACTATGAGAAAGGGAAGGTGATCACCGGCATTCCCGCGGCCACGGCCACACAGCTGGTACTACATGCCGGTACTAAACAGGTGGGCGCAGACGTTGTGACCAATGGCGGGCGCGTGCTCACGGTAACCACCCTGGCACCGGACCTGGCCTCCGCCCTGGCGGCGTCCAAGGCAACCGCTGCCCAAATACAATTTGAGGGAAAATATTTCAGAAAAGATATCGGCTTTGAATTTGTATAAAATTTAATTTTAATATATATTTGAAGGGAGCAGGTATAAAATGCTGGTACAGTTTATGCCTGTGAGGGAAGCATCATCATCCGTGAAAATGCCGGTGCTGACAGCGTTTTAAATCAAAAAAATATTTCGGGTAACTTAACATTTTTGTTATCGTATATTCGTGAGAATTATCCAATTTTGCATTCAAATTTTTGACCGTATCAACAATGGGCTTTTTTAATTTTTTAACGCAGGAGATAGCGATCGACTTGGGTACAGCGAATACGCTTATCATTCATAATGACCAGGTGGTGGTGGACGAGCCATCCATCGTGGCCATTGAAAGAGCAGGGGGCAAAATTGTGGCCGTAGGTAAAAAGGCTATGATGATGCATGAAAAGACACATGAATACCTGCGTACCATCCGCCCGTTGAAAGACGGTGTGATCGCGGATTTCAACGCAGCTGAAGGCATGCTGCGTGAAATGATCAAGATGGTGTACCCCAAAAAGCCGTTGTTTGCCCCGAGCTGGCGTATGGTGATCTGCATCCCGTCCAGCATCACGGAAGTAGAGAAACGTGCGGTGCGCGACTCTGCAGAGCAAGCGGGCGCCAAAGAAGTATTCCTGATCCATGAGCCAATGGCAGCCGCCCTTGGTATCGGTATAGACGTAGAAGAGCCGGTAGGTAATATGATCATTGATATCGGGGGGGGGACCACCGGTATTTCCGTGATCGCCCTGGCCGGTATTGTGTGTGACCAGAGTATCCGTATTGCGGGTGATGAGTTCACCGCAGACATCATGGAAGCCCTGCGCCGCTACCACTCCCTGCTCATCGGTGAACGTACCGCGGAGCAGATCAAGATCCAGGTAGGTTCTGCCCTGAAAGAGCTGGACAACCCGCCTGATGACATTGCGGTGAATGGCCGTGACCTGGTAACCGGTATTCCCAAGCAGATCCAGGTATCTTACCAGGAAATTGCGGAAGCACTGGATAAATCCATTTTCAAGATTGAAGAGGCCATCCTCAAGGCGCTGGAAACCACGCCCCCCGAGCTGGCGGCCGATATTTACCGCCGTGGCCTTTACCTTACCGGTGGTGGTGCACTGCTGCGTGGCCTGGACAAACGCCTGTCCCAGAAGATCAAGCTGCCCGTACATGTAGCAGACGATCCGCTGCGCGCCGTGGTAAGAGGTACCGGCATTGCCCTGAAACACGTGGGTAAATACCCCTTCCTCATGCAATAACAGCTGCACAAGCTCCGATTCCAGGTTTCAATTTCCAATACCATCCGGGTTGAAGTTGAAACCTGGATTTATAAAACCTAAACCAGCAAAACCTTTTCCAGGGCATACTTTACCGGCTTTTGAGGTTGGAAATTGTGTTTTGGAAATTTATACTTTACCAGGTGCGTAATCTCATCATCTTCTTCAGGCGTTATTTCAACTTCTTTTTATTTCTGCTGCTGGAAGTGATCTGTATTGTGCTGGTTTTTCAGAAAAACGATTTCCAGCATACCGCTTACGTCAACTCGGCCAACAGGATCTCTGGCAAAATGTACGACCAGTACAACCAGGTGGAATATTACCTGCACCTCACCGCCACCAATGACAGCCTGGTACGGGAAAACGCCCGCCTGCGCAACTACCTGGCCACTACCTACGACCTGCTCGATACCACCAGCGGCATCCACTCCGATACCCTGCGCCGCTACAGTGATGATACCCTGCACAAACTGGTGGAAAGCAAAGTGCGCAAATATTTTTACCGCGAAGCCAAAGTTGTTAACAACGATATTAACCAGCACGAAGTCAATTACATTACCATCCACCGCGGCCGCCTCCAGGGCGTGCAGCCCAATATGGGCGTTATTTCCAGTTCCGGCATCGTGGGCGTGGTGCGCAGTGTGAGTGACAACTACGCCGTGGTGCTCTCCCTGCTCAGTAAAGTGCGCAGCCTGAGCTTCTCTGGTAAGCTGTACCGCACCGGCGAGGCCGGCAAAGTGCAGTGGGACGGTGGCTCCGGCATGTACGCCACCCTGCGCGACATTCCCCGCAGCGCCACCGTGCATAAAGGCGATACCGTGGTAACCAGCGGCTATTCCTCCTTCTTCCCGCCTTACATTCCCATCGGCTACGTGGATAGCGTGACCGTGGAGGATAAAGCCAGCACCTCTTACAGCATCCGCTTACGGCTGGCTACCAACTTTTACAACCTGGAATACGTGTATGTGACAGAAAACCTGTTGAAAGACGAACAGGAAAACCTGGAAGATTCAACGAGGGCTATCAAATGAGTGTACTCTTAAGAAATATAATCCGCTTCATCCTGCTGCTGTTGCTGCAGGTTTTTGTGCTCAACAAGATACAGGTAGGGCAGATGGTGTCATTGTATATTTACATGCTCTTCATCCTGCTGCTGCCATTTAACCTCCCCCGGCCCGGCCTTATGCTGCTGGGGCTTTTCACCGGCCTGTCGCTGGATATGTTCATGAACACCATGGGCGAGCATGCCGCCGCCTGCGTGTTCATCGCTTACCTGCGCCCGTTCATCATCAACATCCTGTCGCCCCAGGGCGGTTTTGAAACCACCCAGAAATCGCCTTCCATGAGCAGCATGGGCACCACCCAGTTCTTCGTGTATGCCGCTATCCTGGTGTTCCTGCACCACGTGGTGTACTTCAGCCTGGGCGTGTTCAACATGGCCAACCCTTTGTACCTGTTGCTGAAAATAGTGCTTGGTACCGCCGCCAGCCTGGTGCTGATCCTGCTGTACGAGCTGTTATTCTATTCCAAGAAACAGTAGTACCCCTGCCCGGTGCAGGGCTGCTGTCTTTTGCGCAACCTTACGGTGCGATGCGCTAATTTTGCCTGCTGCGGGATGCCGTACGCAACATCATAGCGCTGTGTCCCGTTCCTATTAAAACTTACAGCTCATTACTCACAATATCCCATGTCAGTTTACAATCAGCCCAGAAGAAGAGTGATCCAGATGATCTTCCTCGGAATGATCCTCATCATTGGTACGCGCCTGTTCTTTTTACAGGTAGTGGAAAAGAAATATGCAAAGCTGGCCGATGCCAACGCGGTGCTGCGCAAGGTGGTGTATCCCAGCCGTGGCATCATCCTGGACCGCAAGGGCCGGAGCATCCTCAGTAATGACGCGCTGTACGACCTGGTGGTAACACCGGCCAATGCGAAAAAAATTGATACCGCTTACCTCTGCAAGATCCTGGAGATCGATAACGCGGAGTATAACAAACGGTTTAACGCCGCCATTATAAAAAATGGCCGCGTACGCCCTTCCGTATTTGCCCCGCTGCTGCCGCCCGCCATCTTTGGCCGCCTGCAGGAAAGCATGTTCCTTTTCCAGCCCGGCTTTGAACTGGTGCAACGCCAGATCCGCTCCTATCCTTACGGGGTGGCGGCAAACTTTCTGGGGTATATCGCGGAAATTCCGCCAGACCTGCTGAAACGCCCGGAGTACGCGGATTACAACCAGGGTGACTACATTGGCCTCACCGGCCTGGAACGCACCTACCAGCCCCAGTTGATGGGCCAGCGCGGCATCCAGTACCTGGTGAAAGATAACCTGAACAGGACACAAGGCTCTTATGAGAACGGCGAGTTTGACACGGCTGCCATTGCCGGCAAGAACCTGCGCCTTTCCCTGGATATAGACCTGCAGCAACTGGGCGAAAAACTCATGCGCGGCAAGATAGGCAGCGTGGTGGCCATAGACCCGCGTACCGGCGGCATCCTGGCCATGGTGAGCGGCCCCTCTTTTGATCCCAACCTGCTTACAGGGCCTTTCCGGAATGCGAACTTCAGCCGCCTCTTTACCGATACGACCAAGCCTCTGCTGAACCGTGCCATCCAGGCTACTTACCCGCCGGGCTCCACCTTCAAACCCATGATCGCTACTGTGGCGCTGGATGAAGGCGTGATCTCGCCCAGCTTCGGGTATCCCTGCGGCGGTGCGTATTACGGCTGTAACCGCCCTATCAAATGCGAGCACCATGATGCCGGGCACGCTGCAAACCTGCGCCTGGCATTGGCCCACTCCTGCAACTCTTATTTCTCGCACGTATACCGCCTCACGGTGGATAATCCCAAGCTGGGTGGCATTAAGACCGGTGGTATGCAGAAGTGGTGGGATTACATGACCTCCTTTGGCCTCGGCCACCGCATCGGGGTAGATATTCCCAGTGAATCCAAAGGCACCCTGCCGGATACAGCTTACTTTAATAAACGCTACAACGGCAGCTGGAACTCCTGTACCAACGTGTTCCTCGGCATAGGCCAGGGTGAGCTGACCCTCACGCCCCTGCAGATGGCCAATGAAATGTGCATCATCTCTAACCGTGGTTATTTTTACATCCCCCACTTTGTAGAAAAGATCGATGGCGATAATTCCGATGTACTGGCCAAATACAAAGAGAAGCACGTAGTAGCCCACATCCAGGATACCATTTTCGGTTCTGTAATACGTGGTATGCAGGATGTGGTGGAAGCCGGTACGGCCATGGGCGCCCGCATTGACGGTGTAACCATGGGTGGTAAGACCGGTACAGCAGAGAACTACGCGATCGTAAACGGGGAGCGTACCAAGTTGAAGAACCACTCTATCTTCGTGGCCTTTGCCCCGGTGGAGAACCCGAAGATCTGCATTGCCGTGGTGGTGGAAAACGCCGGCTTTGGTGCTACCTACGCAGCGCCTATTGCCAGCTTCATGATAGAAAAATACCTGAATGACACCATTGCCGCCAAGCGTCAGCCGCTGGTGGACAAGATGATCAACACCGTGACCATTTCACCGGCCATGCTGGCCAAGTCCAAGCTGGACTCCCTGAATCATATTAAACCACCTGCTGCAGCAAACGACGATAAGAACCGTCCTAAAACGATCTAACCGCCCATGAACCGTCAAAACGCAAAACTTACTTCTGGCATAGACTGGCCTATTGTAGGCCTGTACTTGGCGCTGGTGATCATAGGCATCCTGTGCATCTTTGCCGCGGAGCACCGCGAGGGTGATCCGCTGTGGTATAACATCATTCATGTAAACAAGAGCTTTTCCAAGCAGATGATGTGGTTCGGCATCTCCATGATACTGGCTACCGGCATCTGGCTTACAGATTCTAAATTTTTTACGGCTACCGCCAATCTCTTTTACGCATTCGGTATTTTCCTCCTCATCCTGGTAATAGGCCTGGGGCGCGATGTAAATGGTTCCCACTCCTGGCTGGTGATAGGAGGCTTCCAGTTCCAGCCGGCAGAGTTTACGAAAGTGTGTACCAACCTGGCGCTGGCCAAGTACCTGTCCATGCTGGAAACGGATTTTAAAAAGCTGCGCCCCCGTCTGATAGCAGCAGCCATTGCGCTGGTGCCGGCGGTGATCATCATTGCCCAGCAGGAAACCGGCCTGGCCCTGGTGTATTTCAGCTTCTTCCTGGTAATGTACCGCGAGGGGCTGCCCGGCGTGCTGCTGGTGATCGCCTTCTCTGCCGCAGTGCTGGTATTGAGTGCGCTGCTGGTTGACAATAAGAAAATACTTTTCATCGTATTTACCGTGATCGCCTTGCTGGTAGGATATTTCATGCGGCGGCAGATCCGGCGCAAGCGCTCCATCCTGGTGCTCATTGTGGCCATCTGGGCCTTCTGCTCCGCCTTCGTGATGGTGGTGGTACCCTTTGCCTTTACCAAGGTGTTAAAGGATTACCAGGTAAAACGTATTTATGTAATGCTGGGCAAGGACGATGATCCGAAGGCCACCTACAATACCCGCCAGAGTATGATCGCCATTGGCTCCGGGGGCTTGCTGGGGAAGGGATACCTTAAAGGCACCCAAACCCGCTATGACTTTGTGCCGGAGCAAAGCACGGACTTCATTTTCTGCACCATCGGGGAAGACTTTGGTTTTGTAGGCAGCATTATTTTCCTGGCCATTTACGTGGCCCTGCTCTTACGGATCATCCAGGTGGCGGAGCGACAGCGATCGACATTCAGCAGGGTATACGCGTATGGGGTGGCCAGTATTATCTTCTTCCACCTTTTCATCAACGTGGCCATGACCATAGGCCTGGCGCCCGTGATCGGTATTCCGCTCCCGCTGGTGAGCTACGGCGGCTCTTCCATGATGACGTTCACTATCCTCATTTTCATCATGCTCCGTTTGGATGCAGACCGGCAAATGGTGTTGAGATAAAAATTGCATCAGGTCTCAGGCCCTAAGTCTTAGGTACCGCTCTTCCAGGGCACAAGGTGCAAGGTCAAGCAAATGGATCTTCGTACCTTGTGCCTTGATTTTTATTAACGATACGGGTACCCTGGCCCTAAGACTTAGGGCCTGAAACCTGGGACAAATTTGATTCTAATGCGCATCATACCACTGTCGGAAGGAGCTTTTACGGTAGACAAGACCAAGCAGTTTGTACCATTTGCGGTAGGCAGGGATACGTTGGAAGAGCGCGGTGGTGGCTCTTTGCTGGTGGAGATCCAGCCCTTCCTTGTTATTACCGATCACGATTATATCCTGCTGGATGCAGGGCTGGGCTTCCGCAATAAGGACGGGGTATTGCAACTGCACCAGCATCTCATAGACCATGGCGTGAATCCCATGGATATTTCCAAGGTGCTCATGAGCCACCTGCATAAAGACCACGCTGGTGGCGTGTCTTACAAAGATCCCGTGAGCGGGGAGCGGGCCCTAACCTTCCCGCACGCAACTTATTACGTGAACGAAAGGGAGATGCAATACGCGCTGGATAATGACGGGAAGTCTTACCTGGCGGAAGATATAGCCATCCTGCGCCAGCGGGACAACGTGGTGTTTGTAGACGGGGATGGTATCATTGATGGTTATATCCATTATACGCTTACCGGCGGGCATTGCCCTTATCACCAGGTGTTCCTGATCGAAGACGGTGCAGAAAAGATCTTCTATGGCGGCGATGTGGCCCCGCAGATCTCACAGATGAAGAGCCGCTTTGTAGCAAAATATGATTACGACGGTAAGCGCTGCATGGAGCTGCGCCAGCAGTACCTGGAGCAGGGCCGCGCGGAAGACTGGACCTTTCTGTTCTACCATGATGTGCGGACGCCTTTTGCCAGGATGTAGGGTAATGGGTTACAATTTCCCGCCTCCGGCCAATGAATCGCCATTTTAATGTACGCTGCTTATACAAACCGCCCCGTGCCCGGCTGTACTGCCATGTACACCGCACAATGTGCAGATGTTTCTGCAGCGTATAGCCGTTTCCGTGAAGATGCCTGCCATATGCTGCATGTACCCCGCACCATTATAAACATAATACTTCATGGGCAGAAGCGCATGTATGACGGCAACGCCGTGCACCACCTCCGTGCCGGCGATATTTTTCTCATTCCCCGCGATACACTCCTTTGTTCCGAGATCCTGCCCGGTGGGTTCGAGAGTCTGAACCTGCAGCTGCCGGATGCCCTGGTGGCGGGCCTGCTGCATGCAGGTCCTGCACCGGCAGGTAAGGCCAGGACCCGCTCCCTTCCGCTGCAAATGCCCCGCGACTGGGACCGTTATACCCAAACCCTGTTGCACTGCACGCAAACTAGCACGGCCCTGGATGTAGCTGCGCTGGAGGACGCCTTGCTGGCCTTACTGCGCCAGCAGCCGGAAGCCACCATGGTATTCAGTATGTTGCGGGCCGCGCAGCCGCCGGCATTGGGGCTGGCTATCCGTGCGGTGGGGGAGCACCTGGAGGAGCTGCGCCACCTGGAGGCACTGGCCGGGCGCAGTTGCATGAGCAGGGCCAGCCTGCAGCGCCACTTTCGTCAGCGTTACCAGGTGTCTCCCATGGCCTGGCTGCAGGAGCAACGCCTGGGCCGTGCGGGCTTCCTGCTGCGCACTACCCGGCTGCCTATCCGTGAAATAGCCTACAGCAGCGGGTTTGAAGACCTTACCCACTTTTACCGGGCCTTTCGCCGCCAGTTTGGAACTACGCCGGCGAGGTGGCGGACCACTTAAATCAATCTTTATCAAACGTTTCGCCGCCAGTTTGGAACCACGCCGCCACCTGGCGAACGGCCTAAATCAACCTTTACTGTGTTGTATTTCGCCGCCAGTTTGGCGTTATGCATGCCCTTTAAAAAATGAGCATTTCAGCAAATAGTTGCAGCGCCGGGAGGCGTACCTTGTTATAAAAAAACGCTATGCTGGAATTTGCACATGAATGGATAGCCGCGTGGAACAGCCATTCCCTCCCGGACATCCTTTCCCACTACGATGATGACGTGGTATTTTATTCTCCCCTGGTTAAAAAACTGAACAATGACCCCAGTGGCGGCCTGCGCGGCAAAGCCGCCCTGGAAGCGTATTTCACCAAGGGCCTTGCCGCCTTCCCCGACCTGCATTTTGACCTTTACCACGTGCTGGAAGGGGTAAACTCCGTGGTGCTCTACTACAAAAGCGTGAACAACCGCCTGTCCGCAGAGCTGATGGTGCTCAATGAGCGGGGTAAAGTGATTGAAGTAAGAGCGCATTACACGGAACAATAAGCGGTCACTGGAATACTTACGCAGGTGTTCATTTGAATGCGAATAAACCGCCCTCAAAATCCCGGAGGGCCCTCTTCGCGCAGGCATCCTCGCGTAAAAAATAAAATGCACCCGCAGCAAATAAAAAGGCGTCCCCACCTGGGAGACGCCTTTCCTCTTTATATAGGATAAGAGATGATCGTGTTTATTGCCGCATCCTGCGCAGGGGCACGCCGCGCTGCTCCTGCCGCATTTTGTATTCGCGGAGCAATGCCTGGCGGAAATCCCGTTCGGCGCGGTACAGGGTGTTTACCTTTTGTGCGGGCAGTACCTTCACAAACTGGTCCTTGTACCGGGTTTTGATGTCCAGCATGCGCTGTTGGTACTTCAGGTCCTGGGTGGCCTGGGCTGTAGGATCAGCAGGATCCGGGTTTTGACGCAGGTCCTTCATGGTCCGTTTGCGTTCCTCGATCAGTGTTTCCACTTCCTTGGAGTACTGGTTGTACACGGGCCAGAACTTCTGGGCCTCTTCCGGGCTCAGGTCCAGCTCTTTACTGAGGTAGGCGATCTGTGCCGCACGGATGCGCTCAAGACCCGGGTTTTGTGCCTCGTCTTGCGCCCTTACTGCAACGGTGCTCCCGATCAGGCCGCAAAGGATGAATAATATAATGCGTATAGATTTCATGTCGCTCTTGGCAAACGGCTGTTAAAGGTCGTTTGTGTTCGTTGTTTCAATGTATTGGTTCAGGTCGTCTGTGGACACATCGTCCAGTTGCACACCGGGTTGGGTTTTTTGTTGTTCCGGGGTGGCTGTTGTATTGCTCACGCTCGCGTAGATCGCGTCGTTATCAAATTCGTCATTATGGCTTTGCAGGTAATCCACCAGTTCCTGGTCACTTACCTTGGCCAGCGGTCCGGCATTATCGCTGCCGGCGCTGTAGCGCAGGATGCCCGCAGTGGCCAGTATACCGGCGGTGCAGGCGGCTACGGCCCATTTTACCCAGGTGCGGTGGGGCTGCTTCATCGGTACCACTCCGGCGCCTTCTTCTTCCTGCTGGATGCGGCCCATTACCTGGCTGCCCAGTGTTTCAAAATAAGCGGGTGGGGCCGGGGTAAAAGGATGATTCCGTGGAAGGCCGGCCAGGATGCCGTCTATTTCCCGGGCCTCTTCCAGGGAGGTGCTGGCTTCTTCGTGGTGAATGCGTTGCATCACCTGGGAGCCCAGCTGGCTGAAATATCCGGGTGCGGGCGCAGTGAGCGGGCTTATCTTGGGCAGGGTGCCCAGGATGTCCGCCACCTCCGCATCCTCCGCTGCCCGGATGCGCTGCATCACCTGGTCCGGTAATGCGGCAAAATACCCTTCCGGCACGCGGAAAGGCGCTTCATCCGGTAGATGAAGACCTGGGGCTATCTGCTCCCACTCAGCTGCTATATCTTTCCCCTTTTTCATGATATTGTTGCGCAGGTTGTCCTGCTTCCGTTGGTTTACAGTTCTTATTCTTCGGCGCCTTTCTTAATGAAGTCCTCTATTTTTTTCACCGCGTGGTGGTAAGAGGCTTTCAGTGCTCCTTCCGAGGTGTCCAGCACCCGGCTCATCTCCTCGTATGGCATCTCGTCGTAATAACGGAGGTTGAACACGATGCGCTGTTTTTCCGGCAGGGCCAGGATGGCATTTTGCAGGCGCCATTCCAGCCTGTTGGCATCAAACTGGGCATCGGCCTTCAGTTTGTTGCTCAGCCCCGTTTCCACATCAGACAAGGATACCGCTCCACCACGGCGCTTCTGCTGCTCCAGGAAAGTCAGGCTTTCGTTGGTAGCAATCTTGTAAAGCCAGGTGTAAAGCTGGGAATCTTCCCGGAAACCTTCCAGGTTCTTCCAAACCTTTATCAGCATGTTCTGCAGGACGTCGTTTGCATCTTCATGATCAATCACCAGGCGGCGGATATGCCAGTAAAGCTTTTCCTGGTATTTTTCAATGATGCGCGTAAATCCCTTTTCTCTGGTGGCAGGCTGCCGGTAAAGTGCTAAAAGTTCTTTATCGTCTGATGTTACGGCCATGTTTCGGTTAAATGGCAATAGCCGGAAATGCTATTGTTGGATCGGGAGGTACTGTTCTTTCTCACAGGCGCCGGTATTAAGACGGTATTAAAGCAACGAAGTTTAAACCAGGGAAATGCTAAATTTCCCCTCAAAAGGGTCCCTTACCGGGAGACATCAAATTCCAATTTCCAACCCCTGGAAATGCGCGCGGGTGCTGTATACCAGGCCCTAACACATTGCTGAAGCTGGAAATTGCCGGTTGGGGAACCGCCGTTGTTAATTGGCCCTTACTTTATCGCGCAGGTTCAGCTCCCACTGCCAGGCGGTACGCATCATCTCGTCTATGCCGGTTTCGGGGCTCCAGCCCAGTTCTTTGCGGGCATGGGCGTTGTTGGCATAAATGGCGATCACGTCTCCCGGGCGGCGGGGGCCCAGCTCATAGTTCAGTTTCACCCCGGACACTTTTTCAAATGCCTTGATGGCTTCCAGCACGGTTACGCCGTTGCCGGTACCCAGGTTGAACACTTCACAGTTGGTCTTATTCTTTTTGTCAATGAGGTATTGCAGGGCCCGGGTGTGTGCATTGGCAATGTCCATCACATGGATGTAGTCGCGCACGCAGCTACCGTCGCGGGTATCGTAGTCGTGGCCCATCACCACCATTTTCGGGATCTTGCCAATGGCGGTCTGGGTGATCACGGGCACCAGGTTGTCCGGTTTGCCCAGGGGCAGTTCGCCAATAAGGCCGGAGGGGTGGGCGCCTACGGGGTTAAAGTACCGCAGCAGGATGCTCTGGGTATCGTGCACCTTGCTGTAATCGCGGATGATCTGTTCGCCCATCTGCTTGGTACGGGCATAGGGGCTCTGGGCTTCCAGGAGGGGAGAGCTTTCCACCACCGGCAGTTCGGTCGCATTGCCATACACAGAGCAGGAAGAGGAGAATACGAAGTTGGGAATGTTATACTCCTTTACACATTTCAGCACGTTAATGAGGGAGTCCAGGTTATTCTGGAAATACAGCAGTGGGTTAGCCACGGATTCGGGTACCGTTTTGAGGGCTGCAAAGTGGATCACCCCCACGATGTCGCGGTTTTCGTGGAACACCGCATTGGTATCTTCCAGGTTGCAGAGGTCCACCTTGTAGTTGTGGATCTTTTTGCCGGTGATGCGTTCCACACCTTCCAGCAGCTGGGTGGAGCTGCGAATGTTACTGTCTACAGAAACTACGTCAAACCCGTTGTTGATCAAATCTACTATCGTATGGGAGCCAATGTAACCACAGCCGCCCGTAACAAGCACCTTCATTGTAAGTGAAATTTATATGATAAGTTAAAACAGAGCCGATCAGATATTGCCTTCCAGCACTTCTTTCAGGTAAGTGCCATAGCCGCTTTTCAGCAAAGGTTTTGCCAGTACTTCCAGCTGGGCTGCGTTAATAAAGCCCTGGCGGTATGCTATTTCTTCAATACAGGCCACCTTAATGCCCTGGCGCTGTTCTATCACCTGCACAAACTGTGATGCCTGCATGAGGGAGTCAAAGGTGCCGGTATCCAGCCAGGCAGTACCCCTGGGCAGGATGGATACTTTGAGTTTGCCCCGCTCCAGGTAGGCCTTGTTCACATCGGTGATCTCGTATTCCCCGCGGGGACTGGGCTGCAGGTTACCGGCAATTTCCACTACATCATTATCGTAGAAATAGAGGCCGGGCACTGCATAGTTCGACTTGGGCTGCAGGGGCTTTTCCTCGATGGACTTTGCCTGCATCTGCTCATCAAATTCCACTACCCCGTAGCGCTCAGGATCGCTCACATGGTAGGCGTACACAATGCCGCCTTCCGGGGTGGTGTTCTTCTGCAGCTGGGTGCCCAGGCCTGCGCCGTAAAATATATTATCACCCAGTACCAGTGCTACCGGGTCTTTGCCAATGAAGGACTTCCCGATCACAAAGGCCTGTGCCAGCCCGTTGGGTGTGGGCTGCTCTGCATAGCTGAGGTGAAGGCCCAGCTGGGAGCCATCGCCAAACAGGCGGCGGAAGCCCGGCAGGTCATGCGGGGTGGAAATGATCAGGATGTCGCGGATGCCCGCCAGCATAAGGGTAGACAGCGGGTAGTAGATCATGGGCTTGTCATACACCGGCATGATCTGCTTGCTGATGGCATATGTAATGGGATGTAAGCGTGTGCCGGAACCGCCGGCCAGGATAATTCCTTTCATGAGAATAGTTAAAATAAGTACCTGTTAAAAGGCTGGATGTTTTTTGAACTGGTAATTTCGCTGCTACCCGGCCGTTCCGTTTTTCAATTGATTTTTCCTGTATGCCTGTGCTGCACCCGGCCGGGGCAAGTGGCTGACAAAAATAACTTTATTTACATGAAAAACCACTACGCATGCGGTTGCGCATGGCATAAAAAAAGAGGGTGTAGCCATTGGCGGTACACCCTCTTTCCTGCATATAATGTTGTGTGGTTATGACACCAGGTTTACGATAAACATGATCCCTGCCGCCAGTAAGGCGCTGATGGGGATGGTCAGTATCCAGGCCCAGAGCAGGCTTACGGTAACGCCCCAACGTACGGCGCTCAGGCGTTTTACGGCGCCCACGCCAATGATGGAACCGGTGAGGGTGTGGGTGGTACTTACCGGGATGCCCAGGTGCTCGGTGAGGAACAGGGTGAAGGCACCGGCAGTTTCCGCACTTACCCCTTCCAGCGGGGTTACCTTGGTAATGCGGGTACCCATCGTTTTTACGATCTTCCAGCCACCGCTCATGGTGCCCGCCGCAATGGCGGTAAAGCAGCAGAGGGGGATCCAGTCCGGCACATTCCTGATATTGTCCAGGTGACCGGAGGCCACCATGGATACGGCCAGGATGCCCATTACCTTCTGGGCATCGTTACTGCCGTGGCCAAGGCTCAGGGCAGCGGAAGATACCAGCTGCAGGCGCTTGAACCAGCTTTCTGCGCGGAAGGGATTAGCCCTGCGGCAAATATTGAGGATGAGGATGGTGATCACAAAAGAAACCGCCATACCGATGAACGGTGCCAGTACAATAAAGTACACGGTGGGCATTACTTTGGCAAAGTTGATCACGTGGTAATCGCCGCCGGCGTTCATTACCGCCGCCCCGATAAAGCCCCCGATCAGGGTGTGGGAAGAGGAGGAGGGAATACCATACCACCAGGTGAGCAGGTTCCAGCTGATAGCTGCAATGAGCCCACTGAGGATCACTTTGAGGGTAATGTATTGTTCAAAGATAGAATTGGCAATAGAGTTACCCACCTTGAATTCGTGTATGACGTATTTGGCCACGAAGAATGCCGCAAAGTTGAAGATAGCGGCCCATATCACTGCCTGGAAGGGGGTAAGTACCTTGGTGGAAACGATCGTGGCAATGGAGTTTGCCGCATCGTGGAAGCCGTTGATAAAGTCGAAAACAAAAGCCAGTATAAAGATGATTACTAGTAGCGCCATGTTGCAAATGGTTAGAGAAAAAAATGCAGCTGCCTGCCGGATCAGGCTTAGGCGTACTTAATGATAATGGTCTCGATCACATTGGCGCAATCCTCGCATTTGTCCGTGGCCAGTTCCAGGGCCTGGTAGATCTCGCGCATTTTGATCAGCTCCCCGGCATTGTTGGAATGCTCGTCAAACAGGTCTGCTACGGCGCGGTCATAAATATCATCTGCATGGTTTTCCAGGCTGTTGATCTTTACACAGGCTTCGGTGATCACCCGCATGTTCTGCATGTTACGCAGCTCGGGAATGGCGCGGGACAGTTCTACGCAACCCTGGTAGATCAGGTCTGCCAGCTTGCGGATATGATCGTTCAGCTCATGTACCTTGTACAGGTCTATTCTCTTGGAGGAGCCGTGGATGTAATCTGCCACGTCGTCCAGGGTGGAGGCCAGGTAGTGGATATCTTCCCGGTCAAAGGGAGTGATGAAGTTCTGGCTCAGTTCCACGAGAATGCGGTGGGTAAGGTCGTCATTCTTGTGCTCCAGGCGTTCAATGAGGTTTACTTTGTCTTTACGTACGGAAGCGTCTTTAGTCTCCACGAGTTCCACCAGCACGGTAGCCATTTCCACCAGGGTGGCGGCTACATCTTCGAATAATGAGTAAAAAACACGGTCTTTCGGTACAAATAATTTCACAAAAGAGTTAAAACCTCCCATAAATCTCAAGTTTGAATTTGCGGCAAAAATAGCCCGGCACAACTATAGATGCCAAGAAATTTCCCGATTTAATAATTCCTTAATGTGCAGTTAATATAAAAGTAATATGTGCGGTAGACTTTTGCATTTAAATATTTACTCATAACACCCGAACCAGCCGCCTGGTTTATACCTAGTTACTAAGCAAATGCCTGAGAAACGCCCATTAGACATCGCCGTAATTTCTGACGTGCACCTGGGAATTTATGGTTGCCATGCGAAAGAGCTGGTTCAGTACCTCGACAGTATCGACCCAAAGATACTGATTCTCAACGGAGATATTATCGACATCTGGCAGTTTAGCAAGCGCTATTTCCCGAAGTCCCATACCAAAGTCATCCGCAGGTTGCTGAAATTCATAGGGAAAGGCACGGAAGTGTACTACCTGACGGGCAACCATGACGAGGCCCTGCGCAAGTTTGCCGGCTTTGGCCTCAGCAATTTTTCTATTGACAATAAGCTGATCCTCGACGTGGATGGCAAAAAACACTGGTTCTTCCATGGCGATGTATACGACATTACCATGAAAAACTCCAAGTGGCTGGCCAAGCTGGGAGGGAAGGGCTATGATATCCTCATTATCCTGAACCGCCTGGTGAATAACCTGATGGAGAAAATGGGCCGCGAAAAGATGTCCTTCTCCAAAAAAGTGAAGCACGGGGTGAAACAGGCCGTGAAATTTATTTCCGACTTTGAACAAACCGTGGCGGAAATTGCCATTGACAAAGGCATTGACGTAGTATGTTGTGGCCACATCCACCAGCCGGTGATCTCCACCATGGAGCACAATGGTAAAACCGTGACCTACCTCAACTCCGGCGACTGGGTGGAAAGCCTCACCTCCCTGGAGTACGCAGGCGGCCAATGGACGTTGTACACCCATCCCCAAAGCCGCGCTGAACAAGCCGCGCTGCGGGCCCAGGAAGATGAAAGCCTTGAAGACGAAGAACCCGGCCTGGACTGGGAAGCCAGCCTGGCTTCCTTTGCAGCAGTGAACAAGTAATCCGACACATAAAACCCGGAGGCGGCCTGCCCTTGCCACTAGTCGCCTCTTTCCTGCTTCCTGTACCGACTACTACCCCTTGCTACCGTCCTAAACTATCCGGTGAAGATGCATGGTATTTTCACATTATTATAACAAGTAGTTAATATTCAATTTACATAGCAGCACGACGTTTGCATCGTGAGAAATACCAAGCATTTGTAAGCAATGAAAATCCTCAAACTACACCCATTAATGACCATATCGCTGCTGCAAATGCAGTTTCAGCGGTTGCTCAGTTGTAATTGCGCGGTGTACGCACACTATTCCCTTGCCAATGGTTTTGATACCTTGAAAGACGCGGGCTTTGAAGAAGAAATACTCGTGGACTATCCCATCGACGAAACACTGAGCCTGCGTGAATTTGAAGAAGAACTGGAAGAACGCTTTCACTTCTCCCTGGAACTTTGCAATAAAGACTCAAAGCCCTTTACCAATAAAAGCCTGCGCCTGTTCCAACTGTTCTCCGTGTGCAGCCTCACGGACGACAGCGAACAGCGTAACCAGCAGCTGGATTCCGGCCTGGATAAGCTACTTAAAATGAATAACCGGCAGCAGCCACCCCTGGCTTGCTGATAGCATATTAGCCATCTTTGTTGTTTAACTATTTGCCCGGGTACGTGCCCGGGCTTTTTATTTATGCCCGGCGTGGGTGCCCGTATATCTTTATCAATTTATTTAGTACCATATATATTAGAACAACATTAGTTCATAATGTAGTTTTAATTTCATTCTAATATTATTTTAATTTAACACGCCGGTAATGATCGCTTAACATTGGCCGGATAGTTTTGTCGAAAATTATCTGACCTTGATTCTTACCTGTAGCGTGCGCCGGTTCCTGCAACTGGTGATAGTATTGCTTGTGCCATCTCTTTCCTTATCAGCCCAGACCACCGGTAAAATTGCGGGCAAAGTGACCGACAAAAGCCATGGAGATGCCCTCATTGGCGTAACGGTGCTGGCCTCCGGCACCAATGCCGGAGCGGTAACCGATGTAGATGGTCATTATCAACTGAGCATAGCGCCCGGCACCTACACCGTGAACTTCAAATACATTGGCTACAACACTAAATCCATTACCGGCGTAGTTGTGAAAGCTGCCGCCACCACCAGCCTTGACGTCATCCTTGATGAACCTTCCTCCAAATCCCTGCAGGAAGTAGTGGTGACCGCCTCTTACAAACAGGAAAGCATCAATGCCCTGTACACTGCGCAGAAAAACAATGCAGTAGTATCTGATGGTATTTCCGCGGAAGCTATCCGTCGCTCGCCAGACCGCAATACCGGCGAGGTGTTGAAGCGTGTAAGCGGTACCAGCATCCAGGACAACCGCTTTGTAGTAGTACGTGGCCTGGGAGACCGTTACAACGCTACGCTGATGAACAGCGCACTGCTGCCCAGCACAGAGCCTGATAAAAAAGCTTTCTCTTTTGACATTATCCCGTCTACCCTCATTGATAACATTACTATTTACAAAACGGCATCACCCGACCTGCCGGGTGACTTTGCCGGCGGCGCGGTGAAAGTGCTGACCAAGGATTTTCCTGACCAGCCATTCATGGAACTGCAGGTAGCCACTGCCTACAACACGAAGACCACCGGTAAGGATTTTATCAAAGGCCTGCCCGACGGGAAAACGGATTTCCTGGGTTGGGACAATGGCGGCCGTGCGCTGCCCGGCGCCTACACCAGTGTGGCCGGCAATTACACAGAACTGGAAACGGCGGATAAGATCGCGGTCAGCAAACAATTTTCTAACACGTTTACCAGTGGCAAAACAGACCAGAGCCTGCCTTCACTGGGTGTGCAATACGCCATGGGCAATAGTTTCCGCCTGAGCCGCAACCGCCGCTTCGGGTATATCTTCTCTGTAAATTACGGCACCAGCCGCCGCGCCACGGAGCGTATCCGCAATGAATACCTGCCCGGTACCAAAGAGCTGTTCTTCGGTTACCGCGACTACCTCTCTGTAGCTACCCACCAGGAGGGCAGTGTGCTGAACATGGCTTATTCCTATGGCCGCAGTAAGATTGCATGGAAGAACTTTTTCAGCAATACTTTCAACACCGACTTTTCTGTGCGCAATGGCGCCAACTATGAATCCGGCGTAAAGCAGATCCTGAGCTACGATAATGAAGCCACGCAAAATGGACTGTTCAATTCTGTAGTGGAAGGTTCGCACGCGCTGAAGCATGACAAGCTGCAGATCACATGGAATGCATCTTATGGTTATTCTTACCGCAACCAGCCGGACCAGCGCATCCTGGCATTTGTAAGGGATGACCCGGATTCCAATCCCACCGGGGATACTGTGTACCGGCTGAAAGTGCCGGTGGAGAACAGTCCGGCCATTCACGATGCCGGCCGCATTTACACCCGCCTGTATGAAAATATCTTTGGGGGAGGTGTAAACCTGGCAGCGCCCTTCCAACTGTTTGGGCAGGATCAACAGGTGAAATTTGGTGGCCTGGTATCGCACCGGGACCGGCACTTCTCTGCTATTGCACTGGGCTACTCAACGAGCAATATTTATGGAGAAACCATCCACCTGGATGGAAAGACCGTGGCACCGGAAAATATTTTCTCCAATGAAAGCCTGGACCAGCGCCAGTTGTTCCTGGCCAAGATAGACCTGAACTCAAAAGACTACCAGGGCCTGGCCACGCTGGGCGCAGGGTATGTGATGCTGGATAACAAGTTTGGAGAAAAAGTACGCCTGGCATGGGGTGCAAGACTGGAATCTTATTCACAGGAACTGAAATCACTGAACCAGGCGCAGAACAAGCATAACAACACAGATGTGCTGCCTTCTGCCAACTTCACTTATCTACTCACGGAGAAAACCAATATCCGTGCTTCTTACTTCCGGTCTGTGAACCGTCCGGAATTCAGGGAGCTGGCGGATTTCCGCTATTATGATTACGAGAATGAATACAACGTGATCGGGAACCCGACCTTGAAGCGCGCCAGCATTTCCAATGCAGACCTGCGTTTTGAGCACTTCACCGGTGCCGGTGAAATTATCTCTGCCTCCGTATTCTACAAACAGTTTAAAGACCCGATAGAACAGCTGAATGAAGGTAATAATGTACTGAGCTACAGCAATGCCAGCAAAGCGCGGGACTATGGCGCGGAAGTGGAAGTGCGCAAGCGCCTCAGCTTTGTACCCGGTAAGGTGTTTGAGCACCTGGTGTTCTACGCCAATGCCGCGGTGATCAACTCCCAGGTGACGCTGGATGGTGTGTCTAAGAAAACACCGCTGCAGGGACAAAGCCCTTACCTGGTAAACGGAGGCCTCACCTATGTTTCTGCGGATAATGGGTTCTCTGCAAACCTGCTGTACAACCGTATCGGGCAGCGCCTGCGCTTCCGCGGTACGGCTGCCGGTGCTGATACTTATGAGAAGCCACGCGACCTGCTGGACTTCCAGGTAACAAAAAAAGTGATCCGCAATAAAGGGGAGATCAAACTGAATATCTCGGACATCCTCTCGCAGCCCATAGCCTGGTACTACAAATTTGGCAGTGGCAATACGGCGTATAAAAGCAAAGACGACAAGATCATCAACTCATTTAAACCCGGTACCACCTTTACGCTGGCGCTCCGGTACAGCTTTTAGGAACTCAATTCTCTAATATCATCAAACTGAAACTGCATGAAGAAGTATGCATGGTTCTTCCTTGCTGCGGCAACTTTTGCGGCTTGCAAAGGCAAAGACGACAACCCGAAACCTGGTAACGGCGGTGGAAACTCCGATACCATTGACGTGCGTGGCAGCATCAGCACCAGCACTACCTGGAGTAAAGACAAGGTATACCGCCTGCGTGGTTATGTGTATGTTGACAATGCTACCCTGACCATTGAAGCGGGTACTACTATCATCAGCAAAAAAGACTCTGCTGGTGTACTGATCGTGTACAAAGGTTCCAAGCTGATAGCTAATGGTACCGCAGCAGCACCCATTATCTTTACCTCCGGTGAGAAAACAAAGACCCCTGGTGACCTGGGTGGTTTAGTACTGGTAGGCCTGGCCACCGGTAACGGTAACCACGGTACCCTGGAAGGTGGTGTGAACCAGACCCACAAACTGTTTGGTGGCACAGATGATCACGATAATTCCGGCAGCCTGAAATATGTTCGTATTGAATACGCTGGTAAAGCAGTAGCCGACGGCGATGAAGTGAACGGCCTCTCTCTCTATGCAGTAGGTGACGGCACTACCCTGGATCACATCCAGGTATCCCGTGGCCTGGACGATGCCTTTGAATTCTTTGGCGGCACGGTGAATGCCAAATACCTGATCGCTTATAACTGCGCTGACGACGACTTTGATATGGACGATGGTTACCGCGGCAAGATCCAGTATGCGATCTCTATCAAGGACCCGAAGTTCACCGACCCGAAAGGCTCCAGCGGCGACGTATCCAACAATTTTGAAGTGGATAATACCAACCCGTCTAACAAGCCGGTGACCACCACCCCGATCACACACCCGCTGCTGTCTAACTTTACTGCAATAGGTCCCAACAATGTTGCCGGAACTTCTGTGGATTATGGTTATAACATGCGCTTCAGAAGAGGTTCTTCCGTAGAACTGAACAACTCCATCGTGTTGGGTGGCCAGAAAGCCGGCCTGCACCTGGATGACGAGGCTACTGCCAATTTCTTTGTGGCTAAAACAGCTGGTGTTACCAACTCCCTGCTGCAGGCAGCTGCTAACCAGTTCCAGGTTTCTTCCATCACCGTGATCACCGCGGATGACCTGAAAGCCCTGGTTACCACAGATGGCGGCAGCCAGGTGTTCACCACTGCTGCTGATGTGAAACTGACAGACGCCTTTAATACTGCCGCTCCCAATGTGAAACCTGCTACCGGTTCTCCTGCACTGAGCACCACTGGTAAATTCACTGGCAGCTTTGACAATGCTTTCTTTGACAAGACCAATTTCGTAGGTGCCATGGACGCCAGCAATGACTGGACCGCCGGATGGACCAAATGGGGTCTTTAATCCAGTCAAATAAGATACTCACTGTCGTAAGGCAGTGATGCGTAAAATTTATCTATCAGCATACCGTCCCGTCTCCACGGGACGGTTTTTTTATGGGGTGCCACGGTATATGGCTGGCAGGTAAGGAAAGCTGGGCGAAACGGACCTGGGAGATGGGGGCACCGCGGTATGGAAATGGGCTGGATGGCGGAAGGTTATGGTGCAATTATCCTGGGGCGGCCCAAAGGCGCCAGGCATTGCCATATTACCGCATGGAAATGGGCCGGAGGGCGGAAAAAAGCAGGAAATTCCTTGAATAAACCCCGGAAAACGGCCTTCTTTTTTTAAAAACTTCAATTTTTTGAAGAGTGTGATTTTCCTGTTAAATCTGTCAGCAGGCGCGTAAACGATTGTGTATTCTGCATTTACGGCGAAAATCAGGGGTCATTTTTATCACATTATAATATATTATATATAATAAGATGCTTTTAAAACACAGCGCTTTTTGATATTTTAGTATTGTAATAATCACGTGACTGGATTTATTAATGTAAGTAACGGCCAGCAAGTGGGAGTCTGCCGGCTTACGTAGTAGTGAAAAACGAAACCACGGCTCCGGGGCCGGAAATGTAAACAGCGTTCCAGTTTTAGTAAATCAGCGAATAGAAAGTTTAACCGTTTTTTTCAACCAAGTAGTAGCGAAGGATGTCGCCCACCGGTGGCTCCGCACAGAGTGGTCCTGTAATCGCGCTCACAGATAGCTTTATAGTCTGTTACTGTTTCATCTCCCTGCATAAGGGGGACCAGTCTTTTATTTTCATCTGAGAAACTTCCAGCCGCTTTGCTTATGCAAGCGGGTTACCCCGCCGGAGTGCAAGGGCCGGCGCGGGGCATCGTACGCCAAAAAATTAATACTGAGCCAGGCCTTACCCCCACAGCTGCTACCCGGAATAGCGGCAAGGCCCCTCGTGTATCTACTATCTCGGCACATCCTCCCATTATTCCACCCACAAAATTTTTGTGATGCGTAAAACAGCTTTACTCCTCCTGATAACCGCTACCCTTCCCTTCTCGGTATGGGCGCAAGGCCCTGACACCACTGCGGCCAAGGCCACTACGGCCCCCGCTCCCGCACAGGCCCCTGCGCCTGCGCCGCCTCCACCGGCCCTGCTCATCACCGGCTCCGTGGATGTGTATTACCGTTACGATTTTAATAAGACAAACACAGACCTTACCAGCTTCACCAGCTCTCATGACCAGTTCAGGCTGGGCATGGCCAGTGTGAAACTGGAACATAAAACAGATAAAGTGGACATGGTGGCCGACCTGGGTTTTGGTTCCCGTGCACAGGAATTTGTCTACAACGACAACGGTATTGTACAAGCCATTAAACAACTGTACATCAGCTATTCCCCCACTGCATGGGTGAAGTTCACCGCCGGTACCTGGGCTACCCACGTGGGGTACGAGGTGCTGGACGCGTATGCCAACCGTAATTACAGCATGTCTTATATGTTCACCAATGGACCTTTTTCCCACACCGGGGTTCGGGCCGACTTCACGGTGGGCAAAAGCGGGATCATGATCGGTGTTTCCCAGCCAACAGACTTCCGTTCGGTGCCCGCCGACGGTTCGAATAATAAAAACCTCATTGCGCAGTATAGCTACACTGCCAGCGATAATTTCAAACTCTTTCTCAACTACGTGGGTGGCCGCGATGTAACGGATACCAAGGTGCACCAGTATGACCTGGTGATCAACTCCAGGGAGTCCAGCAAGTTTGGTATCGGTTTTAACGCTACGGTGAATACTTCTACCGCCAGCAATGAAGGTAAGTATGATACGCACCGCACCTGGTGGGGTACCGCGGCTTACTTTAACCTGGACCCCAAACCCTGGCTGGGCCTTACCCTGCGCACAGAATATTTCAGCGATAATGATGGGGTGAAGATGCATCCCTATGCACGCGCCGGTGGCGTAGCACCGTTGGGAGCCGCCGTTTTTGCCAACACTTTGTCCGCCAATTTCAAAGTGAGCGGCTTCACCTTCATTCCTGAATTCCGCTATGATCACGGCTCCGAGCCGCTCTTTACCAAAAAAGACGGCACGGTAACGCAATCGGGCCCCAGCCTGCTCTTTGCAGCCATCTATGCGTTCTGATAATTTATAAAAAGACAATGCTCCATTTAACCTGAACTGTATATGTAACCCCCTTTAGTTTTCATCACTAAATCTATAAGAAATGGGAGCAACCAATTTTATCATGAACAGAATTTTACCGGGCGGCGCCGCGCAACAGCCGCCGGTATTGGAAAAACTGAGCCGCCGCGACAAATGGCGCATCGCCGGAGCTATGATGGCAGGCAAGATGCTGGGCCTTTTTGCCGTGATCATTGCCATGGGCCTGCTGCCCGGTTTCCTGGGTATGCCTGCCCACGCACAGGCTGCAGCAGCGGATGCTTACACCGCACATGAAACCACTTTGATCAACACGGCCAACACTATCTGGACGCTGCTGGCGGCCTTCCTGGTATTTGGCATGCAGCCGGGCTTTGTATTCCTGGAAGCCGGCTTTGCCCGCAAGCGCGAAACGGTGAATGTGCTGATGGAATGTATTTTTGATACCTGCCTTTGTGGTATCCTGTTCTGGGCTGTTGGCTATGCCTTTATGTTCAGCGAAGGCAATGGTTTCATCGGGTATCATTGGTTCTTTTTGAACGGGGCGCCTGAAACCTATGGAGCCACTGGTATTCCCATCCTGGCGCACTGGATCTTCCAGTTTGCTTTTGCGGATACTACTTCTACGGTAACATCCGGTGCTATGATTGGCCGTACCAGTTTCCGGGGCGATATCCTGTACAGCATTGGCGTTACCGGTTTTATTTATCCCATTATAGGCCACTGGGCCTGGGGGCCGGATGGTTTCCTGGCGCTGATGGGTACTCCCGGCCACTTCCTGCCGGGCCTGGGCCAGGGCTTCCGCGACTTTGCCGGCAGCACCGTGGTGCACACCATTGGTGGCATGGTATCGCTGGCGGGTGCCATTGTACTGGGGCCCCGCTTAGGCCGCGTATTCAAGCGCGACGGGGGCGGTATGCCCGCGCCGCATAATCTTACCGTGGCCGCGGTAGGCGGGTTTATCCTGTGGTTTGGCTGGTATGGTTTTAACCCCGGCTCCACGTTGTCTGCCGTAGACATGCAGGGCATTGGCCGCGTAGCGGCAAATACTACGCTGGCTGCCTGCGCTGCCGGTATTTCTGCCATGGCCATTGCATTTTATATTGGCGATACGAAAGGGAAATTTGACCTGGCTTATACCACCAATGGTTTCCTGGGCGGCCTGGTGGCCATTACCTGCCCCTGTTATTGGGTATCTCCTCTGGGTGCTATCCTGATCGGGTTCCTGGCTGGCTTCGTGGCATGGGCTGTATTGAATTTACTGGAGCACTGGCGCGTGGATGATCCCATTGGCGCGGTAGCGGTGCATGGTGGTTGTGGCATCTTTGGTACTTTATCCCTCGGCCTCTTTGCATCCGGCCAGTACGGCGTTACCGGCCCGCTGGGCGCAGATAACTCCGCCCCGGTGACAGGGCTCTTTTACGGTGGCGGCTTTGGTGTGCTGGAGGCGCAGGCCATTGGCAGCCTTACCGTTACCGTAGCTACACTGGCGGTATCCTTCGCCCTGTTTGGCATTATCAGCAAACTGCCTTATCCCTGGAAACTGCGCGTGGAGCCGCATGGCGAAACTGGTCCCGGTGGCCTGGATATGTTTGAACACGGTACGGAAGCCTATCCTTCCCAAACAACGGGTGTAAGCATGCCGGCGGATCTGCAGGAAGCGCTGCAGGCGTAGGTTGGATGGGGGTTTAGGTCCTGGGTCTTAAGTCTTAAGTCCTAGGTCCTAAGTCTCAGGTATGAGGCGCCTGATATTACGAACTACTTTTCGGTGGTCGATCTAATTGGGTTGTATGAACGCAAAAGGCCGTCCTGGTTTAACCGGGACGGCCTTTGTTTTAATGCCTTGTACTTAAGACCTAGGACTTAGGACCTAAGACAATTTCTTTTACCAGATCACTACCCTGGAAGTATCACCCAGTGCCATCTTGCTGGTTTTGCAATGCCATGCATCTGCAAATTCTTTCAGGTGGGGAAGGGGCCCGTTTATACGGTCACGCGCGGGGGAGTGCGGGTTGGTCTGCACCTGGTTGCGCAGGGCGGCTTCCGTTATGTTGCCGTGCCATACCTGTGCCCAGCCCAGGAAGAAGCGCTGCTGCCAGGTGAAGCCGTCAATCGGTTTGGGCTCGCCTTTGCCTTTGAAAGAATTTTTCAGCGCGTAGTAGGCCAGGGTAAGGCCACCCAGGTCGGCGGTGTTTTCACCGAGGGTGAGACGGCCGTTGATGTTAAAGCCGGGCAGTACTTCAATGCGGCTGAAGTAGTCTGCATAGCGACCGGTCAGCTTGTCAAAGTTAGCGCGATCCGTAGCGGTCCACCAGTTTTTCAGGTTACCGTCTGCATCAAACTGGGAGCCTTCATCATCAAACCCGTGGGTGAATTCGTGACCGATCACCGCGATGATGCCACCGTAGTTGATCGCGTCATCTGCATCGGGGTTGAAGAAGGGCGGTTGCAGGATGCCTGCGGGGAATACCACTTCATTGTTCAGCGGGTTGTAGTAAGCATTCACCGTTTGCGGCGTCATGCCCCAATCGGATTTGTCTACCGGTTTGCCCAGTTTGGCCAGGTTATCCTCGGAACGCCATTTCTCTGCATTCATCACGTTTTCCACCAGGGTGTTGGGGCGGATGTCAATGCTGGAGTAATCTTTCCACTTATCGGGGTAGCCGATCTTGTAGGTGAAGGAAGCCAGCTTGGCGTGGGCCATTTTCTTGGTGGTATCGCTCATCCAGGAGAGCTGGTCAATGCGCTGGCCAAATACGGTGCGCACGTTCTCTATCATCTCAGATACTTTCTGCTTGGAGCTTTCCGGGAAATATTGCTTGGCAAACAGCTTGCCCAGGGGCATACCCAGGTAGCCATCTGTAGCGCGGATGCCGCGGGTGAGGCGGTCCTTCTGTTCTTTACGGCCGGTCATCACGGTGCCAAAGAAATGGAAGTTGGCGTCGTCAAAGGGTTTGCTGAGCAGGGAAGCGTAGTGGCTGAGCAGGTGCCAGCGGGTGTAGAGCTTCAGGGTTTCCAGCGGGGTGCTTTTCAGCAGGGCATCCGTGCCGGAGATATATTCCTTGTTCTGCAGGATGATGGTATCCGGTTTCAGGCCCTGTGCAGCAGTGAAGGCGTCCCAATCATAAGTGGGGGCCAGGGTTTTCAGCGCTGCATAGTTGCTCTTGTTGTACGTTTTCTGCGGATCGCGGAGCTGTACACGGGTGAGCTGGAGTTTGGCCAGTTTGGTTTCAAAATCCATGATGGTCTGGCCGGGATGCGGGTCGTTGAAGCCGGCCAGCTGCAGCAGCTGGTCAATGGTCTTTACCAGTTCCGCGCGCACATTGGCGGTCACGGAATCTGTACGCTCATAGTAGCTCCGGTCGCCCAGGGTAAGGCCATCCTGGCCTTCGTACAGGGCGTTCCATTTGCTGTTCTGCGCATCGGCTTCCACGCCAAAGCCCCATACGGTGGGCACGTTGTACACCTGCAGTTCGCCGGTCACCTTGGCCCAGTCAGACAGGCTCTGTACAGCGTTGATCTTGTCGAACCAGGGGGCCAGGGGGCTTACGCCGCGCTTGGCGATGGTAACGGTATCCGTAAAGGAGCGGTAGAAATCAGCGATCTGCTGTTCTTCGGAGCCTTTGGCGAGATTGGATTTGCGGGAGATCTCTTCGATGATGCCTTTCAGGCGTACTTCCTTGTTTTCCTTATCCAGTACGTTAAAGGAGCCCCAGGCGCTTTCTGTACCGGGGATGGGGTTCTTCTTTTTCCAGTTACCGTTGGCAAACTGGTCGAAGTCGGTACAGGGGTCCGCGGTACGGTCCAGGGAAGACAGATCGAAAGCGGGTACCTTGGCGGGTGCTTTTTTGGTGGGAGGCCCCTGCACGAATGCAGCTGCCCCGACCAGCAATACCGGCAGGGCCAGCAGTCCGGCTTTTTTAATGCTCATAAGTTAAGTGGTTTAGGCGCTAAAGGTATTGCATTTGGGGAATTGCCGGGCCACCGCTCATCCCGGAATAGATACAGTGGAACAAAATTGCTAGGTTTGCAACTGTATTAAAATGTGGATATGACGTTTAAGTTCGGCTTGTTGAAAGTATTGAGCATTATTAACCTGGTAGTGTCTTCCGGCCTGGTACTGCTGGCTGCCCTCAGCCTGCTGATGTCTGTAAGCCCTACCGGCCTGGTACTGATATTCTTCATGGGTGCGGCTGCCATTCACAGCTGGCTGGGGCTTTCCCTGCACCGTAGCCTGCGTACCGGCGAGCCACTGGATGAGCAGAAGCCTACCGGCCTGCGGGTGATCGGTTTTATCACGGCCTTTGCCGCCTTCATGTGCATGGCCAGCTGTATCACTTTCCTGCGTGCGCCGGAAAGCCTGGTGCGGGAAGCGGTACAACCTATGCTGGACCAGCAGCCCAAAGGCCCCGGCGCCTTTACCCTGGGCCAGCTGGAGCAGCTGGTGCGCGGTATGGCAGTGGCAATGCTGATCTACGCTATTTCCCTGATGGTGAACTATATTATGTCCATGAACTTCCTGCAGGTGTACCTGCACCGGCGCCAGGGCGGACAGGATAACGGGGACAGTTTGTTTTAGGCCCGGTATTGGCGGCGTTGTTTAGTATTTAATCAAGTTGAGTATGGCCAAGGTTCCTTTAGCAGAGCGGCTGCGTCCACAAACCCTGGACGACCTGGTGGGGCAGGCCCATTTGACGGGGCCGGGCAGCATTTTACGGAAATCACTCCAGCAGGGCAAGGTGCCCTCCATGATATTGTGGGGCCCTCCTGGTGTGGGCAAAACCACCATTGCCAACATCATTGCCCACACCCTGGATGTTCCTTTTTACACCCTCAGCGCCATTTCTTCCGGCGTAAAGGAAGTGCGGGAAGTGATAGAAGCGGCCCGCCTGCAACAGGGGGCGGTATTGTTCATAGACGAAATACACCGTTTCAATAAGGCACAGCAGGACGCCTTCCTGGGCGCCGTGGAAAAAGGCATCATCACACTGATAGGCGCCACCACGGAAAATCCTTCTTTTGAAGTGAACGCGGCCCTGCTCTCCCGCAGCCAGGTATACGTGCTGAAGCCCCTGGGGCCGGAGGAATTGCTGCAATTACTGCAGCAGGCATTGCTCAAGGACAAGTGGCTGCAAAGCAAGCAGGTGGAGCTGAAAGAAACCGCTGCTTTGTTCAACATTTCCGGGGGCGATGCCCGCAAGCTGCTCAATCTTTTTGAGCTGGTGGTAGATACCATGAACGAGCCTCCCGTGGTGATCACAGACCAGGTGGTGATGGACATTGCGCAGCAGCGTGTAGCCATTTACGATAAGCAGGGAGAGCAGCACTACGATATTATTTCTGCTTTCATCAAAAGCATCCGCGGCAGCGATCCTAATGGCGCCGTGTACTGGCTGGCCCGCATGATAGCCGGTGGTGAGGATGTGAAGTTCATTGCCCGGCGCATGGTGATCCTGGCTTCGGAAGACATTGGCAATGCCAATCCCAATGCGCTGCTGATGGCCACTAATTGCTTCCAGGCGGTGACCATGATCGGCTACCCGGAGGCCCGCATCATTCTTTCGCAATGCGCCACCTACCTTGCTGCCAGCCCCAAAAGCAATGCGGCCTATATGGCCATTAACCAGGCACAAAGCCTGGTGGCCCAAACCGGCGACCTGCCTGTGCCCCTGCACATCCGCAACGCACCTACAAAGCTGATGAAGCAGCAGGGTTATGGCAAAGACTACAAGTACTCGCACGATTTTGAGCACCATTTTGCCCCGCAGGAATACCTGCCGGATGCCATTACCAATACCCGCCTGTATGATCCTGCCCACAACCCGCGGGAAGATGAGCTGCGCAAGTACCTGAGGGCGCTCTGGAAAGAGAAATATGGGTATTGATCAGGACTTCTTCTCTTTGTCCAGTATCTCAAAATTTATTCTTACTTCTTCCCCATTTTCATCTACTAATGTCAGCGTGTGTTTACCGGGTGGCGGGTGCACGGCCAGTTGATGCATGTCCATAGTGGTGCCCACAAACTGGTTGTCGATATGCCAGAATATCTTTGTGCCGGGCGTGCGGTGTGCGGCGGTGAACACAGCTTCCCCCGGGCTGCCGTCTATTTCCACGGGCACGTAAATGCGGGCGCCGGCGCGGGGGTAGATCAGCTCCATGGCCGGCTTGTCCTGGTCTACAGATGATAAGCAGTCCTGCCGGTAGGGTGGCAGGGGCAGGTAGCTGTTCTTTTGCTTGTAATAAAATTCCATGGCGGGTGGCAGTACAAACCAGGGCTTGTGCTGCATGAGGTAAGGCGGCTCACATGCTTCGGTAACGCGGTACTGGCCCGTGTGATCCAGGTGGACCAGCTGGTGATAGGGGCAGGTGCCGGAACGGAGGCCGGCGGCGGGTACCCACAGCGAATCCCGGTCCGGGCAGTTTTCCCCTGCGCGGAAGCCGCTCTGGCGGCATACTTCCACCTTTTTTAATTTATCATACGGGGTGGGGAACCAGGCGCCCGCGGGCAGCAGTTTAAAGATATCAAACAGCACGGGGGCCGCGGTAGATACACCAATGAGGCCGGGGCGGCCTTCGCCATCTGCATTGCCCACCCATACGCCTACAACATAGCCGGGGGTAACGCCAATGGCCCATCCATCACGGAAACCAAAGCTGGTACCGGTTTTCCAGGCTACCCGCTGGCTGGAGGAGAACTGTTGCCACAGCATTTCCTCGCCGGGGCGCATTACTTCTTCCATGGCATTGAAGGCATGCCAGATGGCGCCGGCATCCAGCAGGCCATTGGGGCCGGGCTGGTAGCGGGATACGCGGCGCTCATCCATGCGGTAGCCCGGCCCGTGAATATCGTCCAGATCATAGCCGCCCTTATTTTGCTGCAGGTGCAGCAGGGTGCGGGCCATGCTGCCATACACGCCACACAGCTCCCACAGCGTGTTCTCCCCCCCTCCCAAGATCAATGAAAGGCCATAGTGATCCGCATTTTGTTTGAGCGTGGTAACGCCCAGCTGGCGTAGCAATGCGTGGAACCTTTCATAACGGTACAATTGCAGCATACGCACCGCGGGCACGTTCAGGGAGCGGGAAAGGGCGCGGGATGCGGGTACGGCGCCATCAAACCCCAGGTCAAAGTTCTGCGGTGTGTAGCCGGCTATCTGGGTGGGAATGTCCGGGATCAGGGTATTGGGCAGGATCTGCCCATCGCCCAGGAGGGCTGCGTACAGGATGGGCTTCAGCGTGCTGCCCGGGCTGCGGGGGCTTTGAATGATATCCACGTGGCTTTGCAGGGCAGAATCCGCAGGGTTGTAGATATTGCCCACGTAAGCGAGTGCATTGCCTGTTTCCACATCCAGCACCAGGGCGGCGGCGTTGTTAATACCATTGGCCCGGTAAATAGTATGATAGCGCTGCAGAATGTCGTTTACATTCCGTTGTAAGGGCCCGTCTATCGTGGTTTTGATGCGGGTGTCAGGATCATGGTGTGCCATGGCTTCCTGGCGGAAATGCTCCAGCAGGTGGGGTGCCAGCTGTGGCAGGGCCAAAGGTTGGTCTGGCAGGGGCTCCAGCTTGGAGAGCGCACAGGTGCTGCTGTCTATTTTTTTAGCGGTGCACAGTTCCTCCAGGAGAGCATTGCGCTTGCGCAGCAGTTCCTGCCGGTTACGGCCGGGGTGCACCAGGGCAGGGCTGTTGGGCAATACTGCCAGTGCCGCCATCTCGCCCCAGGAAAGGGCTTCCGGGCTGCGGCCGTAATAGCGCCAGGCCGCCGCATCCAGGCCTACCACGTTGCCCCCAAAGGGTGCATGGCCTGCATACAGCGCCAGGATAGACTTTTTGGAGTAGGAAAATTCCAGGCGGGTGGCCAGGGTTATTTCCACCAGTTTTTGCCAGAGATTGCGGGGCTTGTTGCGGGAAAGGCGGATCACCTGCATGGTGAGGGTGCTGCCCCCGCTCACTACATGGCGGCTGCGGAAATTCTGCAGGGTGGCGCGCCCCAGGGCCAGGGGATCCACACCCCAGTGATGGTAAAAGCGTTTGTCTTCATACGTGGTGATGCACTGGGCAAATTTTTCCGGGACCTTTTTCGCCACGGGAAAACGCCATTGCCCGTCTGCCGCGATAGTGGCGCTGAGCAGGTCTCCGTGACTGTCTTCTATCACGTAGGAAGTGGGGTCAGTAAAGAGTTTTGCGGGGAGGGCAAAGCCGTACAGGAGGAGCAGTACGGCAATGCACACCAGCCACCATTTTCTTCGTTGACCCCAGGCCAGGAGTTTTTGCATGAGCAGAAAGATCACTTTTATTTCACTACTTCCACCCACTTACCGGTAGCGTAAGCGCGGATGGAATTGTCGTACATGGCCTCACAGCTGGTGGCCGGGAGGTAGTAGCGGCCCAGGTATGCGGCATTGAGCAGCACATTGTACGTATGTGTTTTATTTTCTTCAAGGTTGAAGAACGTATACACCCGGTCATCGCGGATATCCTGGTAATTGGAAGGTGAGTTATGGAAAGCGCTGTCATTTTCCAGCAGGCGGGTATTGAGAATTTCCCAGCCGGAGGGAAACACCTGGTTCAGCGCCATCTGTTCATAATACCCACGTTTGCCGGGATTGTGGATGGTAACGGTGGCCATGAAATCCGATCCCTGCTTCAGGGATACAGGATCCAGCGGCTTGCCGTCGCGGGTACTGTAGCGCACCTCCATGGTGAGGATCTCCGGGTTAGCCGGGATCACCGGTTCCTGGCCTGCTTCGGGCTGGCCCTGCAGGATGAGGCGTGCGTAGAGCAGGTTACCGCCATTGTTCTGCAGGCTCACATTGCCTGCGGCGCCATTGAAGGTTACCGGCACCTGGGCCACGTAGGTGTGCTGGCTGTTGATGCTGCCCTTCACGCCATTGAGCGTGTAGCTGCAGTTCATTACACTGCCGCCACTGTTAGCGCCGCAGTAACGGGCAATGGCGATGAGGCTGTAGGCCGTGGTCTGCGTGCTGTACCAATAGTCCTGTGAAAGGCTGGCAGCTATTTGTGTAACCAGGGTAGATGCCTGGCTTCGTTTACCCATGAGCGTTAGTGTTTCCAGGATCATGGCCTTATCGCGCAGGTCGGACCCGAAGGTGCCACCCAGTTGTGTGTAAGGTTTTACGTCCGTGGAGAGGCCTGCCACCAGGGCGTTTGCGGCTTCCGGCTGGCCCGCCAGTTTATAGGCGGCGGCCAGTTGCCATCTTGCCGGCACGGAGATGTATTTAAATTCCTTGAGGCGGTTCATAGCGCCCAGTTCAGGTGCTTTGGCCATGGCCAGCAGGTACAGGCGGTATGCCTGCATCAGGTCTCCGCCATAGAAGTTATAGCTGTTAGGTGCCCAGGTTACGGCCTTATTGCGCTGGTATTTCTTCCACTGGTCCAGCATGCCGGGGGGCAGGGTGTAGCCCTTGTCCTGTGCTTCCAGCAGGAAGTGGCCGGCATAGTTGGTCCCCCATTCATCAGCAGTATTATTGCCCGGCCAGTAGCTCAGGCCTCCATCACTGGTCTGGAAACCTTTAAGGCGGTTAATGCCTGCCTTGATGTTGCGGTCTATTTCCGCCTTCTGGCTTTCCTTCACTTCCATGAGCGCGGGCAGCGACAGTTGCGGGAATACGGCCGATGTGGTTTGCTCTACGCAGCCGTAGGGGTATTCAATGAGATAATTGAGGCGCTTGCCCAGGTTCAACGGTGGAATGGTGGAGATCTCCAGCACACCTTTGTTGGTGCCGGCCATGCCCACGGGGCTAAACGCCGTGTTCCACGCAGCATGCGGCTGCAGGTCGTTCTGCAGGATGTTGGTCATTACCGGGTTAGGGTTGCGCACATTCAGTTCCTGTTCATCCGTGGCGCTTTCTGCGCCGCTGCTGGCGGTCACCTTGAATTTGGCCACGCCGGTAGCATTTTTCACGCGCACATCAAAGTACACGAGCTGCTCACCGGGCTGGGTGAAGGTAACGGTACGGGTGCGGTCGCCCACAACTTCCAGCAGGTTGTTGGTGGCCAGGGTCACATTGGCATTATGGATATTTTTTTCCAGGCCAAATACTGTTACCGGCAGTTGTATGGTTTCACCGGGGCCCAGTACGCGGGGCGCGGAGGTGAGCAGCATGAGTGGCTTTTTCACGGCGGCAGTTTTTTCCGCACTGCCGTAAGCGCCCTCCTGGCCGGCCACCACCATCACTTTCACAGCGCCAATGTAGGGCGGCAGTTTAAAGGAGTGGGTAGCGGTTTGTCCTTTCTTCAGGTAGAAGGGGCCCATGTATTTTACCACTGGTTTAAAGCGGTTGGCCTTAGCAGCGCTGGCGTTGCGGTTCAGTCCCTGGTCGCCGCCTATGCTCAGGATGCGTTCCAGGTCGCCGCCCCATGCGCCTATCACGTAGTCATAAATATCCCACGTCCTTACGCCCAGCGCTTCGCGGGCATAGAACACGCTGTGCGGGTCTGGTGTCTGGAAGCGGGTAAGGTCCAGCAGGCCTTCATCCACCACGGCTACAGTATAGGTCATGGCCTTGCCGTTTGCCTCCGTCACTTTAATGGTGGCATTGTCTTCCGGGCGGAATTTTTCCGGCATGTTGATCACCGGTTTCAGGATGGTGTTGGGATCTTCCACGCTGATAGGAATGGTGCCATACATGCGGATGGGCAGGTCATTCACCGTTTGTGCGTGGGGCTGCAGCAGGCTTACGTTCACATACACATTGGGCGACATGCCGCTTTCCGCCTTGAACTTGTATACGGTTTGTTTGTCGTCGGTATTCACCCACGCGGTTTTGATCACTTTACTACCCGATTCAATGCTGATCAGCGCGCGCCCGCCCTTGCTGCTCGGGATGGTGAGCGTTACAGGATCGCCCACTTTGTAGGCAGGTTTATCCGCCGTGAATACCAGCATGGAAGCCTCTTCGGGGTTTTCCTGCTGTACACGCTCTGCCCAGCCGGGGTAGTCGATGTACACAGACTGGCCGGTCATATGGCCACTTTGCGGGTCTTTTACACGCACCAGGTAGCGGCCCCACTCAGGGCTGTTGACGCGCAGCTTATACGTGCCTTTACCATTCACCAGGGTTACTTCCTGTTTTCCTATGAACTGGTTGTACTTGTCGGAAGTAAAGTTCGTATAGTCGTCGCCGGTATCATCCCACCACCAGCGCCAGCGCAGCTTGTAAAGGTACACTTCCGCCGTGCGGGTGCCGCTTACCAGGTTGCCGTCATCATCCACATTCACAATGCTCACAGGGTGGTCCTGGTCTGTAAGCAGCATGCCGGTCATGCGATCCCCATCCGGTATTTTTACGCCTACGTAGGAAGTAAAGGGATGGTAGGGCAGGGAAAAATGATCGATGCTGAAGTCGCCGCCCGGCTCAAATACCTTGATCTCGAAGTTGGCTTTCAGCATGCCGGGTGCAGGATTGCCCAGCGGGAAATCTGCTTTCACCGGTGCGCTGCCGGATTCATTGAGCGGCCCTTCAAAGATGGTCTTGTTCTCCGTTTCAAAATGGCCTACGGGATCGTCAAAGCTATAGCCTTCCCATTTCTTAAAGGTGGTGGTTTGTGCGCTCAGGGCCACGTCCACCTTGGCTTTCAGGCTTTGCGCGGTAGCGCCAAAGAGCCATTGTGCATTCAGCGTACCGGTGGTGCCGCCGGCTGTTTTGGTCAGTACATTTTTAGCGCCAAAGTCCAGGTTTATTTTTAAGCGGTTGGGTTTTACCGTTTCAATCTTCAGGTTCTTGGTGAAGGCGGCTCCGCCCACCTGCACTTTCGCCGTCCAGTTGCCCGTGGGATCGTCCGGGGCGGTGGCGGTAGCAAAGCTGTAGAAGCCATTGAGCCCGTTGTTTTGGGTAATGCGCTTGTACAACTGGCCTTTGGGATTGAAGAGTTCCAGGGTTACCGGGTGGTTATCCGGCAGTTTTTTATCCTTGTCTTCCAGCACAAAGGTGAGGAAGAGGGAGTCGCCGGGGCGCCATACGCCGCGCTCCCCGTACAGGAAGCCTTTGATGCCGCTTTGGATCTCTTCCCCTTTTACGTCAAAACGGCTCAGGGGCAGGGAGCTGCCATCGTCCAGTTTGAGGTAGCCGCGTTCATTGTCTTTTTTGGCAATGAGCAGGTAGGGGGTACGTTTCAGGTCAAAGGTGGCCAGGCCATCCCCGTCGCTTTTGGTTTTAAAGATCACCTGGTTCTGGTAGTCCAGCAGTTCCAGTTCCACGCCGATCAGGGGCTTGGTATCGCGGATGTCTGTTACGGCCACCAGCATGCTGTTATCATTCCCCCGTTTGGTAATGAGGCCAATGTTGGACGCAATGATATTGCGCGATGCCCAGCGGCTCTTGTTGTAGTAAGAGCTGGAGCAGGGCTCGTCTTTCTCCTGCCAGTTGTAGCCGTAAGGATAATAGCTGTCGTACCGGCTCCAGAAGCCATCGTCCTCGTCTATTTTATCACCGTAGTATTCACTTTCATCGTATTCATCCCCGTTGCTGGCGGTGTTGTTACCGGTAGAATCGGCCGCGGTGCAGCTGGTAATGGCGTAGGACTTACGGAAGCCGATGGTAACGCGGTAAATGGCGCCAGGTTCAGTTTGCAGCAGTTTTTCCAGGTCCAGGTAGAAGCGGTTTTTCTTGTGCAGGTTCAGGGAGTGGTCTGTGTCCAGCCGCACGGTTTTCTCCACTACGGGTTTGGCTACACGCCGCAGGTCTTCTGCGCCGTCCAGTGTGTTGCGTTGCAGGTATTGGGGAATGTTGTTTTCGTAGATCTTGATGATGGTAACGTCTACCGCCTTGAGGTTCACGGCTTCAAAGGGCATTACCAGTTTGCTGCTCTGGGGCAGGATCACGCCTTTGCCGGGGATGGTGACGGCAGGCAGGGTATTCTCAAAATTCACGTTGGCGCTCCACGCCTTTTCCAGTTTTTTATCAGTGATATTGAGAATGCCTTCGGCAATATTTACCTGGTAGTTGCCTTCCAGGCGTTCCGGCGCATACACACTTACTTCACTGCCGCTGATGGTGTAACGCAGGTCGCTGGCGTTGCTGATGCCGATCATGCCTTCCAGGCTCTGGGCGGGGCTGATGGGATCGGAGAATTGGACCAGCAGGTGCTGCTCAGGGTCTGACTCCGCGCGCACCTCCAGTACCTTAAAATCACCGATGGCGGGCACTTCTACCGTTTTTTTATCCTGCTTGTTCACGTTGAGTGGCGTACCATCCCAGGTGAGGCCCAGAAGGCGGGCGGTGTTGCCGCGGGCCAGGCCGGAAATAGTAAAGGAGGAAGTGCGTGCTGTAGGGTTGTGCTGCCAGGTGGTCACCGGTTTGGCGCCATCATAGTTCACCTTGAGCAGTTGCTCTATTTTCTGTGGGTCTTCCACATCGGCGGTGTTCACCACACCGGTGTAGGTCATGTTTTCAAGGGAGTTATTGTCTGCCGCTTTGAGCCCGTGCGCTTCTACGGCATATGCCGGTTTAATGACACGGAAGCTGAAGTCGAAGTCTTTCAGCTGGGCGGGTACGTCTGCCACTTTGGAAAGTTTGAACGTGGCATCGTAGTCCTTGCCTGGCTGCAGGTTTTCATCCGGGCGGAATTCAATGGTGGTGGCATCTACCCAGTACGCCTTGCCTTTGATGCCCGGCGAAAAATCGAAGAGGGATTTGTCTACCGGTTCATTATCAGCATGGGTCACATTCACCGCATTGGCCAGCTGGACGCGGATGGTGCTTTGTTTGGAGATCACGCCGGTGGTGTAGGCTTCAATATACTTGGCAAATTCGGGATTGATGGTCTTCCGGGCACGTTTACAACCGTGGAAGATAGTGGCCAGTCCTGCCAGTATGCATACAGTCAGGAGGAGCAGGCTTTTGGGTGCGCGCATAAGCGAATGGAGGTTTTAAAAAAGGATTGGGGTAAAGTTAAGGGTAAATGGTTAATCGTTAAGGGTTAAATGTTAATTGTGGGTGGTTAAATGGTTAAATTATTAAATGCCTAATTGTTTATGGCTAATGGTTAACCGTTCATCGCGGGCTGGCTTTGATCCGTAGCCGTTCACGATCAACGGTTAACCCTCAAGGCTGTTTATTCCACCTGCCTGCCTTTATCCAGGCGGATAAATTTATCCACGCTGGCTGGCAGTTCTTCCACGTAGTGTGTTACAAATACCAGTGTTACCGGCAGGGCGGCGCACAGGGCTTCTATCACCTGTTTGAAATGTTCTTTCTGGCGGGCGTCCAGGCCCTGGCAAGGCTCGTCAAAAATGAGGAGGGGCGGGTTTTTCACCAGTGCACGCGCCAGCAGGGCAATGCGCTGTATGCTTTCCGGCACCTGTTTAAATGGCTGGTTGGCATAGCTATCTATTCCCAATACCTGCATCCAGCCGCGGGCTATTTCCAGTTGCTCCGGCGTGTTGCTGCGGATGGGGCCTATAGTGTCATGAAAGCCGGAGCCTACGATCTGCAGGCAATTGGCCTGGGTGGCAAAGTACTGGTGCAGTTCCGGCGACACGAAGCCGATGCGGCGCTTGATATCCCAGATGCTTTCCCCGCTGCCGCGCCTGCGGTCAAAGAGCACGATCCGGTTGGCATAAGCCTGTGGATTGTCTGCGTTGATAAGACTGAGCAGGGTAGACTTTCCCGCGCCGTTGGGGCCCAGCAGCGCCCATTTGTCATTGGGTCTGATGGTCCAGTGAATGTTTTGCAGGATCCGGGCGTCCCCATATTTCACGTTCACATCCTGCATGCCCACAATCACATCAAAATGCTCCCGTGGCGCGTGGGCTGTCAGTTTGGTGATGAGATCCTTGTCAAATGCGGGGAGTGCAGTTTCCTTTACCGCTGCTTGTGGCAATGCCATGAATGCTTCGCGTGTATACGTTCCCGTTATACGGCCTTCATCCAGCGTAAGCACATGGGTGATCATGTCCGGGATCTCGTGGGGGCTGGTGACCAGCAGCACAGTGGTGCCCAGGCTGGAGATGATGTGGTTGATCATTTCCTGGAAATCCTTACGTGCCTGCACGTCCAGGCCTATGAAGGGATTGTCCAGCATGAGCAGTTTGGGTTGCTGCAGCAGGGCATGGGCTATCATGGTGCGGCGGGTTTCACCGTTAGACAGTTTGATCAGTTCTTTGTGCAGCAGGGAAGGGATGCGCAGGGGCGTAAGCCATTCCATGGTCTTTGCATCTACGGGTGCATCGCCAAAAAGATAGCTTTGCACGGTGGGTGCGTCGTCACTGTCGGAGCTATTGAAACGTTGCTGGTAATAAAAATCAGTGGTGTTGGAATGGTTCTTAAACTGGTGGTGGTGGCTTACCGTGGCCATGAGGCGGCGGTAATTGAAGTAAGGATCATCCTGTGGGTGGGCGGCAATGAAGGCATCGTAAAAGTGGTGGCGGATGGCGCCGTTGATCACGTTAAATTTGCCGGCCAGGGTATTGAGCAGGGCGCTCTTACCCGAGCCGCTGGGGCCAATGATGGCCCAGTGCTGGCCGTTTTCCACCTGCCAGCTTAGCTCGCGGAAGAGGGTGTTGTCCAGGTGGCGTACCGTAATGTGTTCAAGTGCCAGGAAAGCGTTGGTCGTCATACAATCATATTTTAATCAGCTGCCGGCCTTAAAAATAGGGCCTGTGGCCGGAAGAAAGGCCACCTATTTGCCGCGGCAGCCGATGGTCAAACCCGGGGGGAAGTGGGCAAAATGCCCACCGGTGGCCCATTTGCCGCAGGCTAAAATCCGTTGTTCAAAATCTGTATCCTCCCATCCCTAAAAGTTGGGGAAATGGGCCTATGCCCTTAATTTAGGGGCCTCCACCAAAAACTGAATTGGCTTATGATGAAGAAATGGGTGATCTGTGGCCTGCTGGCCTGCCCCGCGTTGCTGCGCGCGCAAACCATCGTGCAGCGCGATCCCGTGATTGGGAAAATGGTAGCAACGGTAAATGCAGACAGCCTGCACAGCTACATCCTGCAGCTCGTAAAGTTTGATACCCGCAGTACCATCAGCAGTACTACAGATGTGAAGAAAGGTATTGGCGCTGCGCGCAATTGGGTACTGCATAAAATGGAATCCTTTGCCCCTGCCAGCGGCGGCCGCCTCACCGTGAAGCTGGACACCACTGCTTACGCGGCAGATGGTAAGCGGGTGGATAAAGATATTAACCTGGGCAATGTGGTGGCCACGCTGAAAGGTACAGACCCCAACGATCCCCGCGTGTACATCATCAGCGGCCACCTGGACAGCCGCGTTACCGATGTAATGGACCGCGTGCACACCGCACCGGGCGCTAATGACGATGGCAGTGGTAGCGCCGCGGTAATAGAGCTGGCACGGGTGATGAGCCAGCAGTCCTTTCCGGCTACCATCATTTTTGTAACGGTGAGCGGGGAAGAACAAGGCCTGCTGGGCGCCACTTACATGGCAAAGAAAGCAAAGCAGGAAAACTGGCAGATAGATGCCATGCTGAATAATGATATCATAGGCCAGAGCACTTCCAGCCAGACTTTGCTGAATGACAACACGAAAGTGCGCGTGTTCAGCGAAGGTATTCCCGCCACGGCAGATGAAGCCATGATCAAACGCATTAAAAGCATGGGAATGGAAAACGACAGCAGGAGCCGTCAATTGGCCCGCTACATCAAGGAAACGGGGGAACGCTATGTAGACCAGCTGGAAGTAAAACTGGAATACCGGGCAGACCGTTTCCTGCGCGGCGGCGACCACTCACCATTCCAGCAGCAGGGCTTCACCGCGGTGCGCATTACGGAAATGAATGAAAACTTTGACCGCCAGCACCAGGACCTGCGCACAGAGAATGGCATTCAATACGGTGACCTGCCGGAGTACATGGATTTTGAGTACCTGCGCAAGAACGCAGCCATGAACCTTTCTGTGCTGGCAAACCTGGCCAGTGCGCCTGCTGAACCAGAAGCCGTAAAGATCGATGTGAAAGAACTGACGAACTATAGCAGCCTCAGTTGGGCGCCGCCCAAATACGGCAAAGCAAAAGGTTATTATGTGCTGATGCGGGAAACATCCAGCCCGGTGTGGGAGAAAAAGTTCTATACCACGGAAACCAGCATGCGCCTGCCTTACTCTAAAGACAACTACTACTTTGCCGTGCAGGCGGTGGGAGAAGGTGGGCAGGAGAGCCTGGCTGTATTCCCCGAAGTAGGCCGCTAGTGCTGGCTTTTATCGGTAAAAATACCTTGCCCCTGCCCCTTACGCACGGGGCTTTTCATTACATTTGGGCTTCTCTAAAAATATCGGAACATGAACTGGACGGTGAAGGCGTTTGAAGAACTGACCACAGCGGAACTATATCACATCCTGCACCTGCGCGCAGCAGTGTTTGTAGTGGAGCAGAATTGCCCTTACCAGGACCTCGACTATTCAGACCAGCAGGCCCTGCACCTCATGGGTACCATTGAAGGAGAATTGGTGGCCTACACGCGCCTGTTTGCCCCGGGTGTAAAATATCCCGGCAAGGCCAGCATAGGGCGGGTGGTGAATGCCGCCAGTGTAAGGGGAAAGGGTGCCGGCCGGGCGCTGATGGAAAAATCTATCGAGGAAGTGGAGGCCCGCTTTGGTAAAGGGCCCATCAAGATCGGTGCCCAGCAATACCTGCAAAGATTTTATACCTCCCTGGGTTTTGAACAAAGCAGTGACGTGTACCTGGAAGATGGTATTCCGCATATTGAAATGGTGAGGCCATAGGCGGTCCTCAACCAGGTTGAACATAACTAAAAAGCGGCACCGGTAAGGGATGCCGCTTTTTTATTATCGTTTCGGTTCGGGCTTCGGTTTTTTCTTTTTTGGAAATGCCGGTACCGCTATTTTGTTCAGTGGTATAAGGTAAGAGATGGTGTACTGCATGTCAAACTGGTTGCGTTTGTTGCCCGTACCGTAGCCTGGTACTACCAGCGGGGGGAAGGCGCTGCCAGCCACATTGTTGATCATAATGCGGTCGTGAATGCTCCAACCCAGGAAGAAGTTATGGAAGATCTCTGCCTTGAAGCCCAGCAGCAGCTCTATCCAGTGCACGTTTACGCTGGTCTTGGGATAACTGCCGGTTACGCCGTTCTCACCGGGTTGTGCCCAGTAGTTGCCGTAAATAGTGTAGGCAGGTATTTCGTAGCTCATGTGGGCAAAGCCATAACGTGCGCCGCCGTAGAACATGTGTCTTTCAAAACCATTATTGCGCTTCAGGAAGTTCTTATCCACGCCCACGCTGATGAACATACCATTGCCCTTGTAGGTATAATTGGTATCACTGTGCTGGGTGTTGTTGTAGCCAAATTCCGCAGCCAGGTAGAGGTCTGGCTTCCAGCGGTAGTCTGCGGTGAAAGTAATGTCTGTGCGGTAAGGCTGGAAATATTTCACTACAAAGCGGCTGATGTCTATGCCCAGGCGAAGGCCGTTATCCACGATCACCATGCTGTCTGCCGGGTTATGCGGCTGTGGCCTGTGCAGGGAATCGCGGGGCTGTATGCGCCTGGTGCTGTCTGCGCGCAGGCGGCGGGTGGTGTCTGTGAGCGGGTGGTGACTGGTGTCCGGCACTACTTTGGGACGCAGGGCCTCCAGGCTGTCGCGTTGGTGCAGTTGCTGCGTGCGCCGGGTGGAGTCCAGGCTTACGGGCGGCTTATACTGCGATTTATTTACCTGGGCATGCACCGTTACGGCCACCAGCAGGCAAAGGAGCATGCTAAAAGTAAAGCGTAACGTGCGTGTCATTCGTAGTAGTGATCTTTGGTTGTAAGATATGCAGGGAGTCAATGGAGTGATTAGTACTGGTCACTGACTTCAGGCTGTAATAAGTAGTAAAGCCACAGCCGGCGGATACAAAGTGCGGCTCGCGGGAGTAAATGAGTGTGATCGTATCTGACCGGGAGGCGATGGTATCCGGCAGGATAAAAAACTTGGAAGTATCGTGCAGCGGGTCCAGGGTCAGAGAAACATAAGTAAGGTTGACGGACTGGCGTGGCTCATAGATCACATCCTTGTCCAGCGCCTTGATGGTCACTGCCGGCAGGGCCGTGTCCTGGTCCAGGTTCTTGAAAGTATTATGGTGAAGGAAGGACATTTTGAAATCACTGCGCACTGTCTGGTCGCACACCTTAGTCTGGTCTTCACAGGCCCAAAGGAACACTGGCAGCAGCAATATGTACCAAAATGATCTGATGTATGTTATACAACGCATGGGTATAAACTATTAAGCACAACAGGTAAAAGGGCAGTGCCCCTTTACCTGTCGATTTGCCCGGCAAACCTATGACTTTAATTCAACTCTTTCTTCAGAAAAATGGCGGTGTGGCTTTCCGGGCACCGGGCTACCGCTTCGGGGGTACCGGTGCAGAGGATGGTGCCGCCACCGTCTCCGCCTTCAGGGCCCAGGTCTACAATGTAGTCAGCCATTTTGATCACGTCCAGGTTGTGTTCAATCACCAGCACGGTGTTGCCACGTTCCACCAGTTTATTGAGTACGCCCAGGAGCAGTTGTATGTCCTGGAAATGCAGGCCCGTGGTGGGCTCGTCCAGGATGTAGATGGTTTTGCCGGTGTCTTTCTTGGAAAGCTCCGTGGCCAGCTTTACGCGCTGCGCCTCGCCACCACTGAGGGTTACAGCGCTCTGGCCCAGGGTAATGTAGCCCAGGCCTACGTCCTGCAGGGTTTTTACCTTGCGGTAGATGTAGGGCACCGGTTGGAAAAATTCCACGGCTTCGTCCACCGTCATGTCCAGCACATCGGAGATGGATTTGCCTTTGTAGCGGATCTCCAGGGTTTCCCGGTTGTAGCGGCGGCCGTTGCATTTTTCGCAGTGCACATATACGTCCGGCAGGAAGTTCATTTCTATCACGCGCATGCCGCCGCCTTCACACACGTCGCAGCGGCCGCTTTTCACGTTGAAGGAGAAGCGCCCGGCGTTGTAGCCGCGGATCTTGGCTTCCGGTACGGAGGCAAAGAGGGTGCGGATGTCTGTGAAAAAGCCGCAATAGGTGGCCGGGTTGCTGCGGGGCGTGCGGCCTATGGGCGATTGGTCTATCTCAATTACCTTGTCTATATGTTCCAGGCCTTTCACGCTTTTGTAGGGCATGGGCGGCGTCTTGGAATCGTAACAGTGCTGGGAAAGAATGGGGTACAGCGTTTCATTGATCAGGGTGGATTTGCCACTGCCGGATACGCCGGTTATGCAGATGAAAGTGCCCAGGGGCAGTTTCAGGTTTACATTCTTCAGATTATTGCCGGAGGCACCTTTTACCTCCAGGAAAGTACCGTTACCCTTGCGGCGGGTGTCTGGTACATGGCCGGATCGTTTGCCATTGAGGTAGCCGGCGGTGGGGGTGTCCAGCATTTGTACTTCTGCCGGGGTGCCCTGGCCTATCACGGTGCCGCCATGCTTGCCGGCGCCGGGGCCTATATCCACCAGGTGATCTGCATGCAGCATGATGTCCTTGTCGTGCTCCACCACGATCACGGTGTTGCCCATTTCCTTCAGGTTGCGCAGGGCGTCAATGAGTTGCATATTGTCGCGCTGGTGCAGGCCAATGGAGGGCTCATCCAGGATGTAGGTGATGCCCATGAGCTGGGAGCCTATCTGGGTGGCCAGGCGGATGCGCTGGCTTTCGCCCCCGCTCAGGGTGCGGGTGGGCCGGTTCAGGGTGAGGTAGGCCAGGCCTACATTCAGCAGGAAGCCGGTACGCTCGCGGATCTCCTTGAGGATATCCTTGGCAATAAGGTTCTGCTGGTTAGTGAGGCGGGTTTCAATATCCTTAAACCAGGCGGCCAGTTTGTCCAGGTTCATCTTGCCTACTTCGGCAATGTGCTTGCCATCCACTTTAAAGTAGAGGCTTTCCTTGCGCAGGCGGGTACCATTGCACACCGGGCAGGTATCCAGCTGCATAAAGCCTTCGGCCCAGCTGCGTACCTGCTCGGAAGAGGTATCGTTGAAATACCGGCGTACCATGTTCACCACGCCTTCGTACTCCGTGGCGTAGGTGGTGGTGCCGGTGGTATTATCATCAAATTCGATCTCCATATCCAGCGACCCGTTTTCGTCACCAAAGAGCAGGAGGTTGAGTGCTTTTTCATTGAGCTTCTCTACCGGTGCGGTGAGGGAGAACTTATGCTTGCGGGCCAGGGCTGCCACTTGTTTAAAGGTGAAGGTATCCTTGGCTTCGCCCAGTGGTGCGAGGGCGCCGTCGTTGATAGAAATGCTCCTGTCCGGGATGATGGCGTCCATATTGATCTGGTAAATGGTGCCCAGGCCTTTGCAGCGGGGGCAGGCGCCGTAGGGCGAGTTGAAGGAGAAGGTGTTGGGCGAAGGCTCCTCGTAGGAAATGCCTGTGTCTTCACACATCAGCTGTTTGCTGTACTGGCTTAGCTTATTGGTGTCTGCATCCAGCACAAAGAGCAGGCCCTTGCCCATGGTCAGGGCTTTCTGCACGCTCTGGGTAATGCGCACGCGCGCATCGTCTGTCACCTGTACCCGGTCTACCACCAGTTCTATGTCGTGGATCTTATAGCGGTCCACCTGCATGCGCTCCTTCATGTCCAGGATCTCCCCATCCACCCGCACTTTGAGGTAGCCCTGTTTGCGCAGTTGCTCAAACAGCTCGCGGTAGTGGCCTTTGCGGCCGCGTACCAGGGGCGCCAGTACCACCAGTTTTTTCTTCGGGTAGTTTTTGAAGATGTGGGCAATGATCTCCTCTTCGGAGAAGCGGGTCATGCGCTTGCCGGTGTTATAGGAATAAGCATCTGCAATACGGGCATAGAGCAGGCGCATAAAGTCGTAGATCTCCGTGATGGTGCCTACGGTAGAGCGCGGGTTCTTATTCGTGGTTTTCTGTTCTATGGAAATTACGGGGCTCAGGCCGGTGATCTTGTCTACATCGGGCCTTTCCATGTCGCCGATAAACTGGCGGGCGTAGGCGGAAAAGCTTTCCATGTAGCGGCGTTGGCCTTCAGCATAGATAGTATCAAATGCGAGGGATGACTTTCCGCTGCCGCTGATACCGGTGATCACCACCAGTTTGTTTTTAGGCAGCTGCAGGTCCAGGTTTTTCAGGTTATGCTCGCGTGCGCCAATGATCTCAATCTGCTCCTCCTGGATAGCGGCGGGAACAGCGTTCCGTTGCTTGTTTTGTTTTGCCATTCTCTGTTAAAATCGAGTATCGAAAGTAACGAATTTTTAGCGTACAACGTACAATGTACAACGTATAACGTACGGTTCCCGATGAGGTGGGTAAGCCCGGTGGCAGCGCTCAAAAAAAGGGCACAAGACAGACTTGTCTTGTGCCCTTGATACTGCGTACGTTGTACAATTATTTATACTTCTTAAACACCGCGATCGCATTGTGCCCGCCGAAGCCGAACGTGTTGCTCATGGCCACATTCACGGTGCGTTTTTGCGCCTGGCCCAGGGTCAGGTTGAGGCCTGAGGGGATATCGTCGCCAATGGTGGTGGTGTTGATGGTGGGCGGTATGATATCTTCCTGGGTAGCTTTCACGCAGGCGATGGCTTCAATGGCGCCGGCGGCACCCAGCAGGTGGCCGGTCATGGATTTGGTAGCGGAGATATTGAGTTTGGGAGCCAGGTCGCCAAAGAGGGTGGTAATGGCCTTCAGCTCAGATACGTCACCTACGGGAGTGGAAGTACAGTGGCCGTTGATGTAGTCTACCTCTGCCAGGGTAAGGCCGGCGTCTTCAATGGCTTCCTGCATGCCGAGGCGTGCGCCCAGGCCTTCGGGGTGGGTGGCAGTGAGGTGGTACGCATCGGCGGTCATGGCGCCGCCTACCATTTCACCATAGATCTTTGCACCACGGGCTACCGCGTGCTCATATTCTTCCAGCACGAGGGCACCGGCGCCTTCACCCATTACAAACCCATCGCGGTCTGTATCAAAGGGGCGGGAAGCGTGGGAAGGATCTTCGTTCCGGGTAGAAAGGGCCTTGATAGCATTGAAACCGGCAATACCTGCGCGGGTAATGGGGGCTTCAGAGCCGCCGGCAATGATGGCCTTGGCCTTGCCCAGGCGGATATAGTTAAAAGCGTCTACCAGGGCGCTGCTGGAAGAGGCGCAGGCAGATACGGTACAGAAGTTAATACCCATGAAACCGTATTTGAGCGCGATCTGGCCGGCGGCGATGTCAGAGATCAGCTTAATAATAAAGAAGGGGGAGAACTTCGGAACGAAGTTGGCCTGCTGGAATTCGAGGATCTGGTCTTCAAAGGTCTGCATACCGCCGTTGCCGGAGGCCCAGATCACACCGACTTTGGTCTTGTCAATGCCCCCGCTATTAAGACCGGCATCTTCCACTGCTTCGGAAGCGGCCACCATGGCGTATTGAGTGAACTGGTCCATCTTGCGGGCTTCCTTCTTTTCGATGAACTTTTCAATATCGAAGTCTTTCAGCTCACAGGCGAATTTGGTCTTAAATTCGGTGGTATCGAATTTGGTGATAGGGCCGGCTCCACTCTTGCCAGCCTTCAGGTTTTCCCAGAAAGTATTTACATCATTCCCGATCGGCGTCAGTGCTCCCAGTCCGGTTATCACTACTCTTCTCAGTGTAACAGTTCGCATAATTAAATGTTCCTTTAAAAAAAGTTTGAGCCGCAAATTTACACTTTATCTTATCATTATGCATATTCATAATGATAATACCTTATATCTTCTGCGGCCGGGCCAAAAAAAAGGCTGCGACCCGGGAAGTATTTGGGTCGCAGCTAAACGGTTTCGGGGGGCAATCCCGTGGGACGTACCCGGTACTAAGCCGCCACCGGCAATGCGATGGGGATGCGGCGGGTGCGTTCCCGCAGGAATGCGGCCACCTCTTCGTCTGTCTGGAAGCGGTTGCCAATGTTTACAAAATGCTTTGCCAGGAGGTCGTACCGCTTGCGCATGAGCCAGACAAACACGTGCAGGAAGTGGATGCCATCAAATACGATAGCGTTATGATCGGCGTATTCCTGCAGGGTCTTCTGGAAATAAGCGGGGTGCTCTGTCCAGTGCATATTATGTTTCAGGTGGTGACTGATGTGGTAACCATCGTTCCAGCACTTGTAATTGTATTTGGTATTGATGCAGGTAATGCTGTTGGTATAAGCATTATCCGGCGCTTCGGGGTTGATGAAGGCATGCTGTGCCCAGTTGCCTACCATCATGATCACGCGGGAGATGAGGAAGGGGAGGATGAACACCGCAATGGTGGCTGGTGCGTTTACGAAGCACAGGCCGATGCAGGCCAGGATGAAGAGGGACTCGCCGCGGATGGCACGGCGCGCCAGTGATTTGCGTTTTTTGCGGCCCAGGTAATAGACCAGGTCAATTACGCCGGCTATAAAAAAGCGTCCAAAATAGCGGCCAAAGTGGCTCAGGCTATCGCGCTGAAAGTCCATAGTGCTGCTTTCATCTTCCGGCATATTGTCTTCCACGTGGTGCATACCAATGTGGTGGGCAAAGTAGGTTTCCGGTGTCTGTCCAAAGAGGGGCCCCAGGGCCCAGGGCAGGTAGTGGTTCATGAAGTCGTATCGCTGTATGAACAACTTGCGGTGGCTGGTGCAGTGCAGCATGAGGCCAAAGGGGCCTTTGAATACAAAATTATTAAAGAAGGTGTAAGCGGCGGCGGCGGTCCACCAGGCGACATTATTAAGGCCGGGGATGAACAGGAGGATGGCCAGTGGCCATAAGGTGAACGTGATCTTCAGCGTAAGGTGGATGAAGGGCAGATCCCGTTGGTCACGGATAAAACGTAATAAAAACCGGTCGATGGCGGTATAGGTGCGGTTTGCATCAAACACCGGATCGGTGGTGTGGGTAAATGATTTCATAGTGTGCGTTGTAAAGTGGTGACGGCTGTGCCGGTGAATGTACCGGTCGCGTAAGAATCTTCAGCTATAGTACGTGGGGTAAGATAGGCGCAATAAGCGGTATAAAAAAGCAGCTACCGGGTGTGTAGGTATAATATGGCTGTGGTGGCGGTTATGGAGCGTGTTAATGTTTATGTAAAGTTTGATTTTTGCGTGTTTTGAGGAGAAATGAGCAAATTATTTTGTGATTTATAAATATTTCCTATTTTTGCGCTCCCTTCACGGGGAAACGGTGAGGTGCCTGAGTGGCCGAAAGGAACGGTTTGCTAAACCGTCGTACGGGCTTAAACCTGTACCGAGGGTTCGAATCCCTCCCTCACCGCAGAGTTAAAATGAAGCCTTCAAGTCTTTGGATTTGAAGGCTTTTTTGTGTTTGGAAAAGTTCGAAATTTTGATGTATGTTGTGAGCACAAGCGATGATTGCTTGCTGATTTTAACCCGAGTATAATCGCATAGTATTCCCAGTATCATGAAATGGTTATCCCTTTTGTTTGGCTTGATCTGCCTGTTTGTTTGTAATGACGGGCAGGCGCAGATGGATGTTAAAACTGATCCGTGAATTGCTCCTCTTTTAAGACAAGCTGCAAATGGGCAAGCTGACCTGGTGATATTTGGGCGAAAGCCAGCGTCTAATATGTATGTGAACATGGCGGTGCTGGATAAGACAGGTAAGCGGCTTTACTGGTTTACTTGTTATGGGGCGGTTTATGATTCGGTACAATTACATGAAGCTGAATATGCTCAAATAGCGTCCAATATTGTTGATCCTTTTAATTTCTACAAAGCGTTATGCCAGGAAAACGAGGCGTATTTCGATGATGCAACAGGGGAGTTCCGGCGGTTAGGTAAATTGGCCTTGAATGATACGAGTTATACCCGCAGGATGATTTACAATTCTACTCCGGTAAAATCTGCACATAGTACACTGCTGCAATTGATGGCTATAGAGGGACTTTTTAAAAAGCAGTGTTTAAAATTGTGTTTGTTTAACCGTCCATCTCCTTCGGCATCAAAGGGTGATGGATTTCTGCTTCGTAAGTCTCTTGCAGGAAAATCTGTAAATAAACCAGATACCACCATTTATTATGCTACCTCGCCATTAGGGTTTATTGCTAAAATTTCCTTACGCAGCCAAGATTCGTTAAAGGCGTTCGTTTATGATGGGCACGATCATGTTGTGGACAGTATGCCGCTGAAACCAGGGAAGTATGCCTATTTGTTAAAGTCAAGAGATGATGTGTTCTTGCTTTACAGAGGCTGGCTGGAGTTGCAAAGCCAGCAAGTAAGTGAAGCAATGCGTCAAACGATAGCGTTGCTTGATCGGCAAGATACGGGATTGTATATCCAAGCTTATCGCGTGGAGAATAGAAAGCAGTTGTTGATAGCACTGACGCAATTCAAGAACCAACAGCAAGATATTGAGCGTAAAATATTATCGCTGAGGCTGCCTGATGAAGAAATGGTAGACCAAATGCTTCGAAGTAATTATCCGAGTGATGCTACAGAAATAAGCTACTTGTCGGGAGGAATGGGTTTTGCCTATGTTACGGGTTATAAGCGAGGGGGTAAGACATATGAACTTACAAATCATCTTGGAAATGTGGTGGCTACAGTGAGTGACAAAAAGATGAGCGTAGACGATGGCGATGGAACGGTTGCATATTATAATGCTGATGCTGTGAATTCCAGCGATTATTACCCATTTGGTTCATTAATGCCGGGGAGGTCATATGATTCAGACAAAGCGTATCGTTATGGGTTTAATGGGAAGGAGAATGATAATGAAGTTAAAGGGGAAGGGGATCAACAGGATTATGGGATGAGGGTATATGATCCGAGGTTGGGCAGATTTTTGAGTATAGATCCATTACATTCAAAATATCCGGAACTTACACCTTTTCAGTTTGCCAGTAATAGTCCTGTCCAAGGAATAGATCTAGATGGTGAAGAATTAGTTAATAGTAATAATTCTACTCAGTTTGCTAGGCTCAACAATGGTGTATTAGTCTTGCCGGTGGTAGGTGCTAAAGTTATAGAAAGAGGAGCTATAGAATTGAGTACAAGGTTGTCGATGAATGCTGCCGGAGAGTTGATAGAAAGTTCTTCTTCGTTAGGACCAATAGCTGGCGGAGCTACATTATTTGTATGGTTGATGCTTCAACCGGCTAATGATGATGACAAGGGATCTTCTGCATCTACCCCAGACAAAATGGAAATATTTACGGATGACCCTTCCACGTTAACTGATTATTATCTGAATACTGTTAAAAGTAGAATACTGGATGGAACCGCAAAGCCATCAGATTGGAAATATAAAGAAGAGGCTGAGAAACGTGGTATTTTACCTGAGGTAAATATGAAGCCCGGCCAGTACTCTACCGCGCGCTCGATTCTAGCTAGAGCACTAAAAAGACAGGGATTGCCTAAGCTTCCAGGTAATTTTAAGGAGAAATGGGCGGAAAATGGGTATGATTATGAAGTCCGGTCGCGTGGGGCAGACAATAAAGCACCGGCCGGCTCTAATTCAGCACATGGGCAGACTTTTAGAGTGGCAAGAAGACTTCAAGGAAAGAATGAAAATGGCCAGGGAAACGGGTGGGAATATGCAGATGATAACAATAACTGGTATTCAGAAACTCAATTGAAATCTGGCAATAACCCGCAGGCAGCAAATGATACTCATATACCAGTAAATAATTGACTTTATGAATGAAAACACACTTACACTAATAAATCAGAAAGTGAAGGAGTTCGCATTTTTAGATTTTTCGATTTTTGAATACCGTCATAATGAACTTGTTATAGCGATTAGCACTGATTTCACTTATTATCACCTTTTTGAAATAAGATTCAAGAATGTTTTTTCCGTGATATGCAATACACTTTGGAGTGTGGATACACAGAAAGACGTAATTAAAGTTGTCGATTCAACAGAAGCATATGATTTAAATGTACAGTATGGAGTCGAAGTTGGTTATTCAATCTTCCAGCTTATGAATGAGGACGAATTGGAGTTATATGTAATTGCGGAATCCGTTGAATTTAGGGATCATGTCGTTAAGTATTTTGATGACAGGAATGAGTGAAATTGAGGAAGGCTGCTCGGCTAATCGGCTTAATTAATTCGGTTCGATACATTCCTTTTCAGCAGAAAAACACCGTTTTGTGTATTTTCTGTCACTAGAATGCATTCTGTAGCCAGTTTTGGGGAAGAAATTAGTCACATAATCTATCTTCCCTCCAAGGCCCGATACGATATTTAAGGTGAAACTAACTACAGTTTATAACCCCGAAAGCTGGCTCGGTGAATACCCATATTGTTTTTAAAGCCAAATGAAAATTGAAAAGGATCCTCAAAATCAATATCCAGGTAAACCAATGCTGCCCATTCAGCGGCAACTTGCTCGTCCGCGCCAACTGGTCACGTGGAAGCAGTCACAGGTGACGGAAAATTATTCGTGGAGTTCAAAAAAGGAGATATTCTTTTTAGTAATTTTAAAATTAAATAGATGTATGATCTAGTAGAATGGATGAAAGTAAGTGGCATTCAAGTCGTCCTTCAATTCTAAGAAAACGGGGAGGACATTTTTTGCGAAAACTGAGTGGGGCTTTCAAACCACGGGGCTAGAAGAGATTTTTAAATTATTCATTTTCAATAAATCCTCCTTTAAGAAGTTCGAAAGTTGTCCCGCCTGCCCCGCGGAGTAAAACGCCTTCAAGTCGAGAGATTTGGAGGCGTTTTTGTGTTTGGGAAAATATAGGATTGTACTATATATTTGAAGTGTAAGCAAAAGGATTGCTTGCGAATTTAACCCGCGTATAAATCCCGAAGTGTTTCCTGTATCATGAAATGGTTGTCCCTTTTTATTGCATTGTTTTGCCTGGTTGTCTGTCAAAATGTACAGGCACAAATAGATGTAAGAACTGATCCGCGTATTGCTCCGCTTTTAAGACAAGCTGCAAATGGCCAGCAGGACCTGGTGATATTTGGAAGGAAGCCGGCGTCTAATATGTATGTGAACATGGCGGTGCTGGATAAGACGAATAAGCGGCTTTACTGGTTTACCTGTTATGGAACTGCTTATGATTCTGTGCAATTACAGGAAACAGCCTTTATGCAGATTTCCTCAAATGCTATTGATCCTTTTAGTTTTTACAGGGCATTATGCCTTGAAAATGAGGTGTATCTGGACGATGCAGTGGCGGAATACAGGCGGTTGGGTAAACTGGCTTTAAAGGATACGAGTTATAATCGTCGGATTGTTTATAATTCCAGTACGGTAAAAGCTGCCAATAGTACATTGCAGCAACTGATGGCCTTAGAAGGTCTTTTTAAAAAGCAGTGTATAAAGCTGTGTTTATTTAATTGCCCATCTCCATCGTCTTTATCGAGGGATGATGCGTTTCTGTTTCGTAAGTCTCTCGCAGGGAAAACAATGAGTAGGCCAGATACTACTATTTATTATGCTACTTCACCATTAGGATTTATTGCCAAGATTTCCTTGTGCCGTCTGATTCGTTAAAGATGTTTGTTTACGACGGCCAGGATAAAGTTGTAGACAGTATGCCGCTGAGGCCAGGGAAATATACTTCTTTGTTAAGATCAAAGGATGATGTGTTTTTGCTTTACCGGGGCTGGTTGGAATTACAAAGCCAACAGATAAAGGAGGCGATAAGTCAGACAACAGCGCTGCTTGATCGGCAGGATACGGGATTATATGTTCAGGCTTATCGTTCGGATAATAGAAGGGAATTGTTATTGGCGGTTGCACAATTCAAAACGGAGCAACAGGACATCGAGCGTAAAATTTTAGCCTTGACGTTGCCTGATGAGGAGATGGTGGGTCATATGCTTCGGAGTAATTATTCAAGCGGGGGGACGCAAATTACCTATTTGGCTGCAGGGATGGGGTTTGCCTATACCGCGAGCAATAGTCGTGGAGAAAAGGAGTATGAACTATCAAATCACCTTGGGAATGTAATGGCTACTGTGAGGGATAGAAAGTTGGGGATAGATGGTGGTAACGGAACCATCACGTACTATAATGTGGATGTTGTAAATTCGAACGATTATTACCCATTTGGGTCTTTGATGCCTGGTCGGTCATATAGTAAAAGTGAAAAATACCGTTATGGATTTAATGGGAAGGAGAATGATAATGAGGTGAAGGGAGACGGGAATCATCAGGATTATGGAATGAGAGTGTATGACCCGAGAATTGCTAGATTCCTTAGTACAGATCCAATTGCCAAATCCTATCCAGAGTTGACACCGTATCAATTTGCCAGCAATCGACCTATTGATGGGGTTGATATAGATGGAAAGGAGTGGGGGGCAGATTCCAGATTCGTTAATACAGGTACGCCTAATTTAGCAATTGAAAATGTAATGACCGTAAGAATGAAGGTTACCAATAGTTCTAAAATTGTAACAGATCCTAACGTGATCAAATCTAGGGCAGAATTAGTAAAGACCACATTAGAGCAATCGTTTAAAAATGAAGAGTTAATATACCTGTTCGATATTCCATTTAAAGTTATAACTAAAACGGAAGTTATTTTAGACTATAGCCCTGTGAGTCCGGATGATGGTAACATAGGAATTCTGAATTTTGATGACCGTGTAAGTACCAATAAGGTTACAGTTAATACAGTAGGAAATACAACGACTACAACGACCTTGACAAGCAGTACTCCAGGGGAGACGACTGGTGCCATAAGAGACTTTACACTTAATTTAGCAATTACAATGGATGGAAAGTTGACGCCGGTAACTGACTTTGTTTCAACTACACGGCACGAGGGGGCACATTCTGGGGGGGTAAACCACCCCTGGAATTTAAAGGGAATAGAAAAGATTAATTTGCAAATGCTGGATCAGACTATAGCTCCATTCGATCGTGACAAAGTACTAAATAATTTTATGAACTCTGCTGAAAATCCAGACCTTTCGTTACTTCCGACTAAAAAGAGCCGTGATGAAATATTAAAAGAACAAATAAATGCAATGTTTTTGAAGATCAAAAAAGTCTCACCATTTTCAGGAGCCGATCTGAGATCTCCTAATAATAACGAGGCTGATAAAGCACCTAAACAATAGTAACTCATGAAAGTTATTCGTTTGGCAATTTTGTTTTTGTTTACTTCAATGTTTTCCGTGAATTGTACCTCTGGAAATAAAGTGGGAGTAAACTTGGATGGTTATCAGGAGGAGCGTATTAAATTGGGGTATGAGCGAGTAACAGATAGTGCAAGTATGATTGTACAAGGGGCTCGGGAATTGGCTGTTTTATCTTTTTTTGAGGAGTTTAATGATATCGTTGAAGTCTATCTTAATAAGAAAAAGATTGCGAGTTGGAATATTAATGATGAAAACAGGAAATATACCAGTACTGGATATTCCGGAAATGACATTGGAATTAGTCAATTTATGGAGAGCGATGTTATTACAATTAGGCTAGTGAATCAAAAAAAATACATTAAATTCAACTTACAGCCAGGATATCCTTTATACACAATTCAGCGTTATGGGGGTATTTGGTACGTTAATTTAAGGAAACAAGTAATGATATTAAAGTGAAGGTGACGCTTAAATTGAATGAGTTAGAATGGTTAATTTTTAATAAGTATTCTTTTGTGAAATTCAAACGCTCCTTGCCCGAACTGTATGCGTTACAGAAAGCCCTGAGGTCACTGAGGTTGGGAGGTCTTTTTAGTTTGTCAAATACTGGTGCCGCTCAATCTGCACATAGTATCTTATAGAAACTGATGGCCTGGTCTAGGAGCTATGGCATTATCTTTTCGGAAGTTATGGTGGTTGTCATTTAAGAACCTGTTTAAGAAATAGCTCGCCTGCGTCCAATTTTATGAAAAGGACTTAACATAATCGGTTGATCTCACGACTACATCCGAACTAAAAGGCTTACGGTATAGGTAATAGCGTATTGATTTTCAATAAATCCTCCTTTAAAAAGTTCGAAAGTTGGCCCCTCTGGCCCGCAAGCTTTAAATTAAGCCTTCAAGTCTTTGGATTTGAAGGCTTTTTTGTGCTAGAAATAGTTCGAAATTTTGATGTATGTTGTAGGCGCAAGTGATGACAGTGTTTTTTGCTCGGTGGGCATATTGACCATAACCCGTTACTACACTGCCAAAGTGTTAACAATCCGACCCCTAATTTTAGCCAAAATCTATCAACTGATGATGTTGAGGATTTCTTTAATACGTTGCCGGTAGAATTGAAGAAGGTTTTGGGCCCTAATTATTATTCTGTTCTTTTAAGCTAATTTAAGATTCTTGCGTGATCCACACTTGATAGGTATCATCGCATTTTTTCTTCTTTGATATCTTGAAAGTACTGCCTAATATTACGCGTTTTGCTATTAAAAGGCCAATGCATGTTTGGCCAACTTCGAGAGCTTCCGAAAGATAAAAATGGATTGCCAATTATCCAATAATACATTATGAAGGTCTTTTTAGTAAGTGTTTGCTTTTTATCGTTTAATGCATGTGTTCAGAAGAACAATGTAAATGAGAAAAATGGTTTAAAACAGCGGAGTTCAATGAAAACGAAGGATCATTTACAGACAACACAAGCGAACATTAGATCAACTGATACGACTGTTTCTTTTTCTATCGATGGCCTTAGTTCGGAAGGAAGTGAAGCTAGCGTACATTATGTTAATGGAAGAATAAGCACTGCCAAGTGGAGTATTTTTGGGGAAACGGGCCAACTATTTATTGAGTATAAATTTTTAACAGATGGTACTGTTAAAGCAAGTGAAAAAAAATATGAGTATAAGACTGATTTGACGTCCGTTAGTTCTGATAGTGATATGGAACTTATAAGTTCATTTTGTTGTACTTTGGATACGAATGGAATACTTCGATCCAAACCTAATGCTAGAGGATTTGTAGATGTGTTTGCAGCCTTTAAAAAGGCTGTTCCATTTGAATTAAAGCATTTAAGGTAAACTGGCGTCTTGAAATATATTTAAAGTGATTTTCTTTCGACTTGTTTGCTCCTTCGAATCGGTATAAAGTATAAAGGATACCGAATTTGAAAACGAATTGATTTTCAATAGATCTTTTCAGTTAAGGTGGCGTTCACGTTATCTCTAGCCAATGCTTGATGTCATAAATCGTTCCATCAGTGGCCGCAGCAAACGGGTATGTTTGGAAAGAACACCATCAGCCTTCCATTTAAAAGCTGTTGCTTCCCACGCTGCAAGCTTAAATAATGCAAATGGTTTTTACATGAAAGATTAGGGTATTTCAACCAACATGACCCTCATACCATCAATAATGTCCCTATTTTTGTAACTACAAAGAGACCACATGAAGAAAATAGGATTCTTATCGTTCGGGCATTGGTCCAATCACCCCGCCTATCAAACCCGTACGGCGGCCGATACCCTGTTACAGTCCATCGACCTGGCCGTGGCGGCGGAAGCAATAGGCTTGGATGGTGCCTATTTCCGGGTGCACCATTTCGCGGCACAATTAGCATCCCCCTTTCCTTTGCTATCCGCCATCGGCGCCAGGACAAACAAGATAGAGATCGGAACGGGTGTGATTGACATGCGGTATGAAAATCCACTTTACATGGTGGAAGACGCCGGTGCGGCCGACCTCATTTCTGGCGGGCGGTTGCAACTGGGCATCAGCAGAGGGTCGCCCGAACAGGTAATTGACGGGTGGCGTTATTTTGGTTATGAACCCGCCGAAGGAGAAACGGATGCAGACATGGGCCGCAGGAAAGCATTGCAATTCCTGGATAAGCTCCGTGGCGTTGGATTTGCAAAACCCAATCCCAATCCCATGTTTCCCAATCCACCGGGCTTATTACGGTTAGAACCGCATTCCCCGGGATTGCGGGAACGCATCTGGTGGGGCGCGGGTACCAATGCGACCGCCATCTGGGCCGCCGAAAACGGGATGCACCTGCAAAGCTCCACGCTGAAGATGGACGAAAGCGGTAAGCCATTTCATGTTCAACAGGCGGAGCAGATCAGGTTGTATAAGCAGGCATGGAAAACAGCCGGGCATCAGCGGGAGCCAAGGGTTTCCGTAAGCCGGTCCATCTTTCCGCTGATGACTGAACAGGACCGGTATCTATTTGGACGGGATAGTAACAGCGTTGATAAAATTGGTTTTCTTGACAGTGATCAACGCGCCATTTTTGGAAGGAGCTATGCCGGAGAACCCGACCAGCTTATTAAGGAACTGGCAAAGGATGAGGCCATCCAGGAAGCAGACACCCTGTTGTTAACGATACCCAATACGCTGGGAGTGGAATATAATGTCCATATCCTTTCGGCTATCCTGGAGCATGTGGCACCCGGCTTGGGCTGGCGTTAAATACTAAAAGCCCCCTACCCGTTAGCAACTTTCTCTGCCACCAACGAAAAGGTGTACAGCACCTCTGTCGCGATCTCTTTACAACGCTGGCTGTACACCTGCGCCTGATTAGGTTTCCCATCTGCCTCTTTGGGGTCCTCATATGGCGTTGCCACCCGCAGGCTGGCCCCGGCTACAAACGGGCAGTTATCATCTGCATGTGCGCACGTCATCACTGCAATAAAATGATCTGCCGGGTTGGGCGGGTCCATGTATCTTTTTGAAAACGCCTCCACAGGCGCTTCTTCGGCGGAGTAGGCAACGGAATAATGTGGGTTGGGTGATACCTCCGGGCCTGTTATCTTAAAACCTGCATCTGCCAGCGCTTGGATGGCATTGGGATTGAACGCGGTGATTGCTGTGCCGCCGGAGTAAGTGGCAACGCCCGGTATATTGTAATAAGCGGCAGCAGCGGCGGCCCACAACTGGCCCATGTGGCTCCTGCGGGAGTTATGGGTACATACATAGATCAGTGCTGCGTGCCCGGTTTTATCCAGCGCATCAATAACACCATCTGCAATCTGGCGGAGCAACGCTTTGCGCTGCAGGGAAATCTGTTCAAAATCGTTGGCTGCATCCGCAAGATAGTGGGCCAGCTTCGGAAAAAGGGGAGTGGTCATAGCAATCGTTTTATACTTCAGCAGCAATAGGGTTATCCTTGTAATATTTTCCACCGCAGCCGCATGGCTACATACCATGCACAATGAGGGCCGGTACTGCTACCAGCTACTGTCTGGTGAGTAACACCCAACTTGCTGAGAATTATATCGCAATATTACGATGAAAGAATGCAATCCTCCAAAAATATTTTTACCACCCACACTTCATTTTATAATGAACCATGCACAAAGTAGGATGCCCTACCTTTATCCGGAAGCCGATATGGCAAAAGTGGCGCAACAAGGCCGGCACCGCTATGATGCATTGGCGCATCCCGTGGTGGCCTATGTCCTGGAATCGCTGGGCAGTCTGGCAAACTGGGCGCGAGGCTGCTGGAGGAATGGGTGCATAAACAATAGTTCCGCCGTGTGCAGTTTTCAAGGGAACTGGTAGTCACGGCAAAGGGGCGTAAGGAAATGTTATCGCAACTGGGCATTGCCACTGTAATAAACATTACGCCCTGGAAGCCCCTACATGTGAAGGCGTAATGCCAAACGCTTTCTTAAAGGCAAAGGAGAAATGCGACAGGTCTTTGAAGCCTACTTCCAGGTATACGTCGGAAGAGCGCCAGCCTTTTTCTTTCAGCAGGTAATAAGCATCCTGCAGGCGTTTTTGCTGCAGCCATTTGTTAGGCGATGCATGAAAGATCTTTTCAAAATCCCGCTTGAACGATGCCAGGCTCCGGCCGGTGAGGTAAGCAAAGCGGTTCAGGTCTACATTGTATTTGTAGTGGGTATTCATAAAACCTTCCAGGTCCAGCTTACCGGGCGGACTGAAATCAAACAGGAAATTTTTCAGGGAAGGATTTAATTGCAGCAGTATCATAGCGGCTTCCTTTACCTTGATGGCGGCCAGCGTGGGGTTGATGTCGCCATTGCGGTTCAGGTAAGGCTTCAGCGATTCAATGTAGTTACTGAGCATGGCATTTACCGGCAGGCGCAGCATAGTATCGCCGGTCCAGGGCTGGTCCATTTCCTGGTGCAATTCTGCCGCCAGGCTACGCAGGGTTTGTTCGTCCAGTGAAATGGATACGGATTCATACACGCCGTCCGGGGGCGGGGTTTTGGTATATCGGCCCAGTTGGTTCCTGCGGTACAGGAAAAGGTCGCCCGCTTTCATGGTGAAGGTCTTATCACCCACCGTAATATCAGACTGGCCGGCTATGGTGTAGCTAAGCACATGGCTGGGCGCAAAGCTCTCTCCTTCCCGCACTTTCTGGTAGTAGCAGTTATAAAAAATATGCGGTAAATATTCAGGTATTGTGTTCTCCCCCATGATCTCAAATTTAAGCATTCCTGCATGGTTAAATTGGCAGACGGTTAAATTGTACAACAACCTAACCATCTGCCAATATCATATCCTGCGGATCCTTCCGCTTCTACCCAACTAGATCTTATCCTGCAAGGCTTTAAAAATGGTGCTCTCGGAAAAGTTGCCGGCATCGTCGTGGTCAGTAGTGAGACTCACAGCGGCCCATTTTTCCATCTCTGTATCGCGGGTGTTATTGGCTTGCCTGAGCATGGTCAGGGCGTCACTGCCCAACACCAGGTGTACAGGAGGCTCCGGGTTTTCCACGAGGTCCAGCATTACTTTGGCGGCTTTGTCGGGATCGCCCTGGGGAGTGAAGAGATTATTGCGCAGCACGTTGATCATTACGCCCACCGTGCTTTCATAACCAGGAATTTCAGGGGCGAAGCTCATGGAGCCGGTGGCCCATTCTGTGCGGAAACCGCCGGGCTCTATACTGGTCACAAAAATGCCCAGGGGGGCTACTTCCTTGGCCAGCGCCTCGGAGAAGCCGGCCAGGCCAAACTTGGCTGCCTGGTAAATGGATAGGCCGGGATTGCCCTGGCGGCCCCCAATGGAGCTGATCTGCAGGATGCGGCCACTCCGCTGCTGGCGCATGTATGGCAGCACCAGGCGGGTAATGTCAATGGGGGCGTACAGGTTAGTGGCCAGCTGGCTTTGTACCTGTTCTTCGGAATAAGCCTCCGTGGCGCCGGTAATGCCAAAACCGGCATTGTTCACCAGCACATCTATACGGCCAAAACGGGTAATGGTAGCGGTAATACCGGCCTTGGCGCGGGTATGGTCCGTTACGTCCAGCTCCAGGGGCAGCAGTTGTTCCGGGTATTGCGCAGCCAGTTCGTCCAGCTGGGTGAGATTACGTACGGTGGCGGCCACCTGGTGGCCTGCTTTCAGGGCAGCCTGGGTGAGGCTGCGGCCCAGGCCTTTGGAGGCACCGGTGATAAACCAAACTTTGCTCATAATGTTCGTTTTTATACGTGCAAAGTAAGGCCACTTGCGGCCGCAGAATTTTGTTAGAAAGCTCAGTTTTGTTTGTTAAACGGCTCACCCGGGCACGTGATGCCTGCCCCCCGCTTTAGTGAGCCGTGCCTGACGCATAAAATGTACAGGTGCTTACATGCCCCTGCAATTGTTTAAAGAAGCCTGCCGCGGTGGTGGTCTGCGCCACCCAGCACCCTGAGTTGCCCCGGAGCACATATTCACTGAGGCCTACCTTGCTGGCGCCCTGTTTTTTTAATTTATTTGGAATCCTTATAATATTGTAATTGCGCGAGCCAGCCTTCTTACAAATGAAAAAGGCCAGCAGATCGCTGACCTTTTCCGTGCATGGTTTCCGTTGGTGATGGCATCAGCCACCTGTATTCAATACACCGTTTTCCAGGGACACCCGGCCGGTAAACGTGTGGCCATTTTTGATAACCACGGCCAGAACCTGGTGAATGTCTTTACCGATATTATATTTCCCGCTCCGCGATGCCAGCCGGATAAGGGTCTTTCCATTTTTTTCCGTGGCCTGGAATTTCAGCAGCCTGTAAGCGCCGGTTTTAAATCCCCAGCCTTCGCCGGCATCCCAGTACAGCGTGCCATTGGCCATTCCCTGTGCATCCAGGCAGATGTACAGGGTGAGTGTTGCCAGTGCATTTTCATTGGTGTGCTGGATGGCCGTGCCGGCAGGAATAATGCTGCCACCTTTGATCAGCAGCTTTGCCTGGTAAGCATCTGCGGTATCACCGGTTACAAGGCTTAACGGTTCCCATATGCCTTTGGGCAACTGGGGCTCCTTTGCAAAGGCAGGGATCACCAGGAGGTCCTTACCCAGCAGGAATGCCTGGTCTTCCGCGCGCAGGCGCTGGTCTGCGGGATCATCGAAGAAGACAGGGCGCATTAAGGGCAGGCCATTGGTATGGGCTTCGTGCACCAGGCTGTATAAATACGGCAGCATGCGATAGCGCCGTTCCAGTGCAATGCGTGATGTGCTTTCAATAGCGGCGCCATACGCCCAGGGCTCTTTGTTATTCGTACCGGCGCAGGCATGGCCTCTTGCAAAGGGCATGAAAACGCCAAAGCCCAGCCAGTTTGCCCACAGGTCGCCGGAGGTGTTACCCAGGAAACCGCCTATGTCCGGGCCGCTGAAAGGCTGGCCGGAAAGGCCCAGTGTAATGGACATGGGTACGGATACTTTCATGAATTCCTCGCTGGCATAATTATCACCCGTCCAGGTGGCGGCAAAGCGCTGGCCACCCAGCAGGTTGGCGCGGGTTAAAATGAAGGGGCGTTTGTCCGGCTTTGCTGCCATCACCCCTTCGCGCGTAGCCTGTACCATCAACCTGCCAAAAGCATTATGATACAGCAGGTGAGGCCCTGCAGGCAGGCCACCACCGCCGCGGTGCGGTGTGTTATAAGGCATGGTGCCCAGCCGCAGGCTGTCGGGAAAATCATTGTCGTTAACGGCAGGTTCATTCATATCGTTCCAGATACCGTCCATGCCGTTCTTTAGAAAATCGCTATAAAGACTGGCCCACCATTGGCGGGTTTGCGGCCGGGTAAAATCCGGGAACGCACAATCGCCCGGCCATACCTTGCCGTGGTATTCCTTGCCGGCAGGGTCTTTCACCCATACATCATTTGCCTTGCCGGATGCATACACCGTATAGTTGTTATCTACTTTCACACCAGGGTCTATCATAAACACAGTGTGGTAGCCCTGTGCATGCAGGTCTGCATTAAGTTTGGCGGGGTTGGGAAAATTAGTTTTGTTGAACGTGAATACGCGATAGCCATCCATATAATCAATATCCATCCAGATGGCATCGCAGGGTATTTGTTTGGCGCGGAACGTATCTGCTATTTCGCGCACTCTTTTTTCAGTGCCATAGGAGAAGCGGCATTGCTGGTAGCCCAAAGCCCATCTGGGCGGCATTTCCATGGTACCGGTAAGTGCTGCCAGTCCTTTCACCACTTCCTGCGGAGAGGAGCGGTTGATGATAAACACCCGGAATAAAACCGTGCTTTCCGTACGCAGTTCAATCTTGTCCGGGTCTGTGGTCAGTTCGGCTTTCCAGGGGCTGTCAAACAGCACACCGAATGCGCTGCCATCTTCACGGACGCCCAGTACCCACGGGTGTGTTTGATAAAGCCGCCTGCCCCCGTCTGTGCCATAGGCGCCGTTGTCTGTGTTCCAAAGCCTGATGGTTTTGCCGTTCCGCAAAAGAGGGCCGGTCACTTCACCTCCGCCATACAGGCTGATGTTTCCTTTTAAATGCACGGTAGCAATGGCTTTCCCATTTTCAACCGCAAACTCCGGCTGCACGTTCCAGGTGGCGGGCAGCGCGCTTTGTATAGAGGGCTCTTTTTGCAGGATCAGGGATGGTGTTTTGGAAGGGTCAAAACCCCTGGGAATAAATTCAGCGATGGAAGGGCTGATAAGGCCCGCGCGTTGTACCGGGATGTTTTGTGCCGTGGCGGCCGCCCCGCAAGCGATGCAAAGAATAAAAAGAAAATGCTTCGGCGAAAAGCTCATGAATAGATGCAATTGATAATGTTGAATACATAAAAACTGCCGCCCCGGAAGGTGGAGCGGCAGTGGAATTAAAATCAGTAACCTGGATTTTGTACAAATTGTGGATTGGCGCCCATGATCGTGATGCCGATGGGGAAGATCGCTGTGTGATCATCCGCGTCTGGTTTTTTATCCCACCAGGTGCCGGTGTTGAATACGCCCCAGCGGATCAGGTCTGTGCGACGGCGGTTCTCGCCAATGAATTCCCGGCCCCACTCGTCCAGCATTTCCTGGTCGGTGAGCTGGCTGCCATCTGCTTTATACAGGCTGGGAGAGCCGGCCGGGTAGTTGCGCTGGCGCACGGCATTCAGCAGCACCGCGGCACCGGCTTTATCACCTGCACGGTATTTACATTCCGCCAGGGTGTAGTAGATCTCAGACAGGCGCACTTCTGCATAGGCAGAGGTAATGCGGTTAGGATCCGGTGTGGGATACACGGGATATTTCACCAGGAACACGCCGGAGTTGTGGTCTGCGTGGTTCATATCGGATTCCTTGTCAGCAATGCGGGTGCCGGGTTTGGCATCCAGGAACATGCCCACCTGGTCGCGGATGAAAAGGGGGTAGGGACCTTTGTTGCCACGCACCGTATCTGTTACCGTTACCCCATTCACATTGTGTTTGTAAGGCAGGTAGCCATAGAGGAACATGCCTTCGCGGGTACTGTTGCCCAGGTTTTTATACAGCTTTAAACGGTAATCGTCCGGGTAGTGCTGGAACTTCACAAAGGGCTTGCCCAGTGCAAAGGTGTATTCCACGCTATCCACGTCCCTGCCGGGTTGCAGCGCATATTTGGGATTGGATTGTCCAAAATCTGTGAAACCGCAATACAAGGGGGCTGCATCGTAGGTCATGCCCCAGAAGAACATGCCGCCATCATACTGCCAGTGGGTACGGCCCAGGGTGCAGGGGAAGCCATAGATCACTTCAGAATTTGGCAGGTTGTTCGTGTAATCGAAGGGTGCGTCCCAGCGGGTATCCAACTGGTATTTCCCATATTTGCCGTTGATAATATCCTGGCAGATGGTGGCGCACTCGCTGAATTTGTCCTGCTTGATATACACTTTCGCATTCAGGTAAAGGCGCGCCAGCAATGAGGCGGCGCCGGCTTGTGTCCAGCGGCCAATGCTGTTGTTGCCCAGTGCTTCGCGCTGGAAAAGGTCCGGTATGGCGGCCTGCAGTTCTGACTCAATGTACTTGAAGGTCTCATCCGGTGTGGATTGTGGATTGCCTTTGGTACTGTTCTTTACATCCGTCACAATCTCAATATTGCGGTAGTAGTCAAAGGCCCGGAGATAGAACCAGGCGCGCAGGGTGCGGAGTTCTGCTTTAAAATCCGCCAGTTCTTCCGGCGTTACATTGAGCTTCCGGGGATCAGTGATGCCTTCCATGTCCTGCAGGGAATTGGTGGCAAGTGTAATGCCCTGGTAGAAGGCCGTCCAGGCGCCGCTGGTAAAGTTATCCTGGGTGGTCCAGGTGTGGTAGTGCATGCGCTGGTAATAGTTACCATCCTGCCAGTCGCCCTGGCGGTTGTAGGTGCCTATTTCGTCGGTAGCATCTTCACCCGCGGCATAGAGGTCATTGCCTTGTATGCTCCAGTAGGCGTGCTCAAACGGGCGCAGGAAATCGCGGATCACGTCATCCCGGCGGGTCAGAAAGCTTCCTGCATCTACCTTATCGTACACCTTTTCATCCAGGTTGGTACATGCACCCATGGTGAGGCTGATGGTCAGCACCGCGGGCAGTATATATTTTTTATAAGTGTTTTTCATGTGGCACAGTTGATCGTTTAGAATGTGAGCTGTACGCCGGCCAGGAATTGCATGGTGGCGGGGTAGAAGTTCAGGCCAAAACCGTTGGCAATGCTGCCTTGCACGCCAGGTGTGAGACCATTCACAGGGTACAGGTCAGGATCTCCTCCTTTAAAGCCGGTAAACGTATGCAGGTTAGTAGCGGTAGCATACACGCGCACGCCATGCAGGTACTTGAAATCAAGGTGGCGGGTATATCCCAGTGTTACGTTATCGATCTTCACGAAAGAACCGGATTCCAGGAAGTAATCAGAGGGGATCTGGGACGTGCTGGTGTTTGTCAGCTTGGAATACCTGCTGCCCGGATCATAAGCGGAGCGCAGGGTGTTGGCATCCGATTGTGTAGCGGGGGTACCCAGGTAGAATGCCTGCATGTTAAACAGTTTATAACCAAAATTGCCACGCAGGAAAATATTGAGGTCCCAGTTTTTGTACCTGAGCATATTGCCCATGGAGCCGGTCACTTTCGGCAGGCCATTACCTACAAATTGCTTGTCGTCCACACTGGCAGCATTGCCCGTTACCACGGTACCGTCTTTTTTATACACCAGCAATTGCCCGTCTTTGTCTACACCGGCAGACCGCCACATATAAAACTCACCGATGCGGTGGCCTTCCTGCAGGCGCTGGATGTTGCCGGGAGAGCCGGGAGCGGGCAGGCCTGCCACATCCTGGTAGGGATTGCCTTCGTATAATTTATTGGAGAAGGATACCAGTTTGTTGTTGTTGGTAGCAACGGTCAGTGAAATGTTGTAGCTGAAATTGCTGGTATGCACTGCTTCGCCGTTCAGCTGGACCTCGATGCCGGAATTGCTCATGGTACCTACGTTGGCGTAGGTGGTGGATTGCGGGTTAGGCGGCACGGGCACCGTGTAGTCGCCCAGCAGGTCCTTGTTCTTACGGACGTAGTAGTTCAGTGAACCGCCCAGGCGGCCGTTGAACAGGTCAAAGTCGAGGCCCACGTTGAAGTTGATCGCCTTTTCCCAACCCAGGAGCGGGTTGATATTCTGAGAGGGGCCGTACACCTGGTACACGGTACCATTGTAGGTGAAGTAACCGGCACCGCCATACAGCAGCAGGGATTTGTAAGGATCAAAATCCTGGTTACCCGTTACCCCATAGTCGGCACGCAGTTTCAAGTCGTTCAGCCAGGAGAGCTTGTTCTTCAGGAAATTTTCGTCTGTGAGGCGCCAGGCGGCGGATACGGCGGGGAAGTTACCCCACTTATGGTCGGAGCCGAACTTGGAAGAACCTTCCCGGCGTAAGCTGGCCGTGAAGATGTATTTGCCATCAAAATCGTAATTCACCCTGCCAAAGAAGGCCACCAGCTTGGAATCGTTCTGGGTAGAGGCTACCGCGGTTTGCGCGTTGCCCGCTGCGCCGGCGTTCCAGGTGCCGGACTGCAGGTTGTTCCACAGGAAGGTATCAAACGGGAAATCGTAGTTATTGGCGCTGAACTGCTGGTAATTGAAATAGCTGTAGGAGTAGCCACCCAGCAGGCGCACATGGTGCTTACTGGCGTTCAGGGAATAATTGATGGTCCAGTCCAGGTTGCGCTGGTCATGGTCCTGTTCTTCCTGCGAAGCATAATTTGTTTTGGTGATAGAACCATTATGCCGGATGGAGCTCAGTGTTGACGGTGAGAAGAACATGTTCTTGTAGTTCGCGGTAATGTCAGACACGGTCACCATCGTATTCAGGTTCGGGAGGATGTTCATCTTCACAGAACCGTTGATGTCCAGCTCATGGATCTCCGCTTCACTTTTGATCAGCTTTGCGTTTTCCACCGGGTTGTTGGAGAAAAAGCCGGTGTTGATGTAATTATACGCACCGGTGCTGTCGTAAATGTGGTAAGTAGGATTGAGCGTGATAGCGTTGTTAAAGTTCGCCTGGTCGGAATTGCTGGTATGCATGTAACGAGGGGCAATGCCCAGTGTTACGGTGAAGAGGTTGTCTTTCGTGGTGTGGTTGATATTCACACGGGCGCCGTATTCTTTTTTATAGGCCCGGAGGTCTATACCATCGGCATTGCGGTAGTCTGCAGAGGCAAAGTAATTCGTCTGGGTATTGCCACCGGAGAGTTGCAGGGTATGTTTCTGGCCAATGGCAGGCTCGCGGGTCACGGATTTCATCCAGTCTGTGTTAGCCCCGTAGTCCTGGCCTTTGCCGGAGGCCACGCGGTACTTGCGGAAATCGGCAGCGCTCAGTACGTCCGGTTTCTGGGTAAGATAATCCAGGCTCACATACCCGTTATAGATCATTTTTGAATCACTGGTTCCTTTCTTGGTCGTGATGATGATCACCCCATTGCTACCCCGGGTACCGTAAATGGCGGAAGCCGCCCCGCCTTTCAGCACGTCGATAGATTCAATATCGTTCTGGTTGATGTTGTCGATGTTCCCGCCGGGAATACCGTTGATGATGTACAGCGGTCCCAGGCCGGCATTGCGGGAGGATACACCGCGCATCTGTACGCTGGGGGTGGAATTGGGGTCGGCGGTGGAGGTGTTGGACACCGTGAGGCCAGCCACCTTGCCCTGCAAAGACATGAGGGGGCTGTTGCTGGCCACGGACTTCAGCTCACTGGCAGACACGTGGGTAATGGCGCTGGATACCTCTTTCTTGGAAATAGTGCCGTACCCTACACTCACCACCTCTACGCCGGAAAGTTGGGTAGACGAAGGCTGTAATTTCACCGTGAGGGTGGTAGCGGTACCGATGTCCACCGTTTGGGTGGTGTAGTCAATAGACGAAAAAATGAGTTGTTTGGCATTGGCCGGTACGGACAGTTGGAATGCGCCGTTCACATCCGTGGCGGCCCCGGAAGCGGTACCCGCAATGCGGATGCTCACGCCGGGCAAAGGCTGGGAAGTAGTAGCATCTACCACTTTCCCGGTGATGGGCCTGTTTTGTGCCATCGCCGGGAACGCGCCGGCAAGGATCAAAGCCAGGAGGCTCCATAATCGCAGAATTCTTAGCATAGCTGTTTTAGTTATTGGTTCATACGTGGTGGCAGGCCCTTCATTGCTGCAGCGGGATGAAGTAACCAATGCCGGTCCGGGCAGTGCGGACGGGCAGACCAAGTTAATTCACGATGCCGGCGCGTACGGCCGGACAGAAGTGTGCCCAACGGAAAATCTAAGGCCTTCAAAAAATAAATACTTGACAGACAATTTGTTATGTCGATGGCGACCCGGAAAAATCTAAGCCTTCCTAACAACATATGTAGGAACAAACCAGTAAAAGGAGTACATTTAAGGCACACAGGAAACACACCGCCGGCCGGGAAGAGGCCGTTTCAGATAGCGGAAATTATCATGCTGCATGTTCAGGAGTTAACTATTTTTTTAACGGAAGCGATGCATTCACCGGAGCGGAGATCCGGTATGGAATGTTTACCATCTAAAACAGATTCCTTTCCACAATGAGGAAACTTTTAACAGTACTATGCTGCTGCCTGGTCAGCTTGCAGTTGTATGCCCAGGACGTAAATACAGACAGTTTATTAAAGGTATTACGGTCGGAGCTAGGCCGGACACAGGTGTACGACCAGCAAAAGGAAAAGCGGATAGCCGGGCTGCGCGGCCAATTGCAGTTTGCCTCCGGCAGCCCCTACTATACCCAGTCGCGGCTTTATGAGCAGTTGTTCGAGGAGTACCGCGCCTATAAGTTCGATTCCGCTTTTGTCTATGTAAAAGCCATGGCTGACCTGGCCGCCCGGTTTGGGAAAGCCCAGGAGCTGACCCGGAGTGAGATCATGATGGGAAGCATTTGCCTGGGATCCGGCTTTTATAAGGAAGCGTTTGATATTATCAATAAAATAGATCCGGACACACTGCCGGCTGCCCAGAAAACGGATTACCTCATCCTCCGGGCCAGGCTGAACGAGGGTATAGCGGATTACGACAGCGATGCCTATTTCTCCAAACAATACCTCCGGCAATCGAAGGCCGATTTCCGGCGCCTGGAAAATGTGACGCCCTCCAACGATTTTGAAAAGACCATTGACCTGGCCTTTATCCCCGATTCCGTAAAAGCACGCAGCCTCACCCCTGGTTATTTTTACCGACTGATCCTGGGACGCAACCTGGATAAACACGGCATGGCCATGGTGGCCACACGCCTGAGCTTTGCCTATACGGGACAGGACCGTATTTTTTTCCTGGCATTGGCCACGCTGTGTGATGTCCGTTCTTCCACCAAAGAAACACTGGCGGTATTCCTGCTGGGGGAAGAGCTGTTTAAGCAAAACCGGACCGGCGATGCCTATGCCTTCATGGAGGAGGCGGCCCACAATGCTAAGTTCTATGGTGCCCGCAACCGCGCGGTGCAGATAGAGCGTATGCTGCCGCTGATCGCCGGCAAGGTGATAAACGAAAAGCAGCATGAACGGGACAAGCTCCTGATCGGCTTCCTGGTGTTCCTGATCACCGCGGTGAGCTTGTTCTTTGCGCTGGTCATTTACCGCAAACAATTTCTCCGCATCAAGGCCAATGAACGGATGATCAGAGAAAAAAATGCGGAGCTGGAACATGTAAATAACAAACTATGGGAGTCTTCCCGCATCAAGGAAGAACTGATCGGGTTGTTCTTCAACACCTGCTCTTCTTATATTGAAACCCTGGACCGGTTGAAGATCACTATCCAGCATAATATTAAACTGGGCAAGTACAATGAAGTGACCCGCCTGTTGAACAACGTGCATATTGATAAAGAAAAAGGGCAGTTGTATACCATGCTGGACAGCGTATTCCTGACCATCTTCCCCAACTTTATTACTGCTTTCAACGCCCTGCTCAAAAAAGAAGACCAGGTGTGGCCCAAGTCTGGCGAGACCCTGAATGCCACGCTGCGCATCTTTGCCCTCATGCGCCTGGGTGTCAGCGATGTTGAAACAGTGGCCAGGATCCTGGATTACAGCGTAAGTACGGTGTATACCTACAAAGCGCGCATTAAATCCAGGGCCCTGGTGCCCGCCAATGATTTTGAGCAAAAGATCATGGAGATCAAATTCATCGACAGCCAGGAACCTGTGGAGGAGATGGTGGCAATATAAAAAAGCGCCGCAATCACTGCAGCGCCTTTTCCAGTATGTGTTTTCACGGATTGTTATGCGGTGGGATAAAGGCCACCCATCAGCGGGTCGCTGCTGGAAGGCTTACCGTTTTCCACGTGGCCGGCGTAGCGCTGCGCAAAGCCGTTGAAGCCCGCCGCGGTAACTGCCAGGTCGTACCAGCCATGGGTTTGCGCCAGCTCCCACACCAGTTGTGAATGCGCGCCCGCTGCCAGGGTGGTATGTTTCTGGCCACCATGGTAGCTCTTGTCTGTCACCGTGAGCTGCAGGGCTTTGTTGCCATTGTTGGTAAACTGGAGCACAATATTGCCATTGGTCTGGTAGGCAGTGGTGATCTTCAGTGCAGGAATATCGTTCCCCCCTTCATAAGCGCGGAAGAAACCATTGGGCCCGTGCACGTGCAGCAGGTAAGCACCGTTGTCAAACAGGGAGCGCTTCCAGTTGTCGGGCAGGGCGTCACCAGGCGTTACGGCGTAGTCGCGCACCTGGAGCGTGCCTGTTTTTACGTTGTAGGCATACACATTGAAAGGTGCCCCCACAGAGGATTTGCCAGCCTGGAAGGTGATCTCGAACTGCTGCCGGGCTGCATTGTAATTACCATCTGCAAAGATGTGGTAAGGCAGTGCACAGGCAGGGCGGGTTCCTTTTTCCTGGCGGGGCAGTAAGGCATGGAAGGCGGGTGCCTGTTGAATACTGGCCACCTGTTTTTCATCCAGTGCTACATAATCATGCGGCAGGTCTTTGAACTGGGCCTTGTGAATGCCTTCTATGAAAGTGTTCTTTTCCAGGTATTGCAGCGCGGGGATCTTCTCGCCGTTGTAAGGACGGAAGGTGGAAGTAAGATCACCGGCCACGGTACGGCGCCAGGTAGAGATGTTATTTTCTACTACGGACTTTCCGGTTTTATGCAGCAGGAATTTTTCCAGGAACTGTAAAGAGGAGGTGTGGTCAAATACCTGTGAGTTCACGTACCCGCCACGGCTCCAGGGCGAGGCGATCACCAGCGGTACGCGGTAACCCAGGCCGATGGCGTGCTCGCGGGTATCTGCCGGGGAGCTGGATTGCTGGTCTTTCATCACGTATTCCACCGCGGTGTTGATGCCGGCAGAAGCGTAGCCTGTTTCCGGCGCATTGGGACGTGCGGCTACAAAGGGTGGCACGTGATCAAAGTAGCCGTCATTCTCATCATACGTCAATACAAAGATGGTCTTCTTCCATACTTCCGGGTTCTGGGTGAGGATGTCCATTACCTCGCTCAGGTACCAGGAGCCATACCAGGGTGCGGAGGGGTGGTCGGAAAAATTCTCCGGCGCCACGATCCAGGACACGGTGGGCAGCTGGTCGTTTTTCACATCTTCGCGGAACTGGTGCAGGATATCACCTTTGGGGATCATGAGTTCGCGGGGCGTGCCGTTATCATCGTATTGCAGCTTCGTGATCTCGTGGTAATGCGGATCATTCCTGTTGGTGCTGAACGCCTTTTCGTGCAGGTTCTTTTCCGTTTGCGACAGGGCATTGTATGCTTCGGCCGTGTAGAGCTTTTGCGCGGCATGCACCTGTTCCAGTGCCTGCTGGATGGTAGCGGTCTTGTTGCCATCCGTGTTCTGGTCCAACTGTACCTGCAGGGCATTGGCCTCCTTTTGCAGGAAGGCAATATGATTGGCGGAGAGGCGGGCATTGTACTGGGTGAAATACTCCAGCGGGTTGTCCCCAAAATTGGCCAGCCAGGAATCTTCTTCGTCTTTAAAGCCTACGCCCACGCTGATCTCGTTCTGGTATACTTTCCAGGAGATGCCTGCCGCTTCCAGTTTTTCGGGGAAGGTGGGCCAGCTCACCATGGTCTGGTCGTCTGCATCACTGTTCCAAACCTTGGCTTGTGCGTCGGGCTTGGGTTCCGGGCGGATGGTGCCGGTCCAGAAATAGAGGCGGTTAGGTGTGGTGCCGGTGAGGGAAGAGCAGAAATGCTGGTCACAGATGGTGAAGGCGTCTGCCAGCGCGTAATAAAAAGGAATATCCTCCCGGGTGTGGTAGCCCAGGGTGAGGGGCATATCATAGTAGGCTTTATTGCCGGAGTGTTTGGCTTCCAGCCAGCGGTTGTAATGGCCATTGTTGCGGGCATCCACCTGGTTTTCCCAGGAGTGGGGGAGGGAGTGCATCCAGGTAGCCTTGGTGCCCTTGATATCCAGGCGGAAAGGCGCATAGGTACGGCCTTTGGCGTCTGTTTGCAGCCACACGGGGTTGCCGTTGGGCAGGCGGATGGCGCGGGGATCATTGAAGCCGCGTACACCGCGCAGGCTGCCATAGGCATGGTCAAAGGAGCGGTTCTCCTGCATGAGCAGTACCACATGTTCGGCATCCAGGAAGGTGGTGCCCGGGGCGGGATCTATGGCCAGGGCCTTCTGGATGGAGGGGGGCAGAATGCCTGCCAGGCCTGCGCTTCCGGAGAGCAGGGCCGCTTTCTTTAAAAATTCTCTTCTGGTGTCCATAGGGCTAAAAATAGCAGCAATCATCCAAATAAACCAGCCGGCGGCGAAACTTAAAAAGATGGTAATAATGCAAACGTTTGTGTGTTTGACGTTTTCAAATTTTTGGCTGTGCCGCTTTTTTTAGCTACCTTCTCTTTGTTCTTACGTTTTACAATACCCCAGCATACACGGATCAACAGCCCGTTTTTATTGTTCCCCGGTTATATTTAATCAACAGCTTGTGCATGTTACCCATGCATTTTCCACGGTCAAACGTTTTTACGGGCGTACCCGAAAACCCGCATCAGAGTAGGGCGCAACGCCGAACGCGTTAGAGTAGGCATCCCCAAAAAAGTTTTTATCATGAGCACAAAGTCCACCGAATTCACCGTGAAACTTGACGGTATTTCCCTTCCCGAAGACAAACAAAAAGAGATCGCCGCGGCGATCAACCAGTTAGTGATCGCTAAGCTGGGCAGCCTGGAAATGGCCTCCAGCAAGGCCGCCGGCCATTCCCTGGTGTACCAGGGCATTATCAACGGCGGTATTTTGTACAATGTACAAGCGGCTGCGCTGCAAGGGCTGCTGAAGGAAACGTTTAAACAACCCACGGTAGGCGGCGCTATTATCCTGGCGCATTAAGCTATGGAGGCACCCCGTTCGCTATGCCCCAGTGCGCCCCTGTACCAGGGATCGCGCCTGCTGGGCATTGCCAATGAAGCCGGCGAAGTGGATATCCTGGCCCAGCCCCTGGAGCTCAATGAAGGCTTTGTAGCGGCTGCACAGGTGGGCAGTCCCGTGGGGCAGCGCTTCCGCTTTGTGAACAAATGCGTGAAGAGTGCCTGCCAGCAATGGGATGGGGCCTCCCAATCCTGCTCGGTGATCAAAACCGTGCTGGATAAAATTGAATCCACTTTTTGGAAAGAAGAACTGGTGGCCTGCGGGATCCGCAGCAGCTGCCGCTGGTACGGCCAGGAAGGGGCAAATGCCTGCAAGGTGTGCCCGCTGGTGAAGTACCAGTATTAGGAGATGAAAAAGGTACGGCGCTGTGAGGGCCGTACCTTTTTATTTTTGGGAATGGGTTTGATTATTCGAAGTCTATCCAGGCTATATGGGCTTTGGGGTCTTTACGGCCTGTTTTTTCAACCATGATGGTCACTATTTTTTGTTGGGTTACATCGTGGATGGTAGATTCCATGATGCTATAACGATGAATATCCTCGTCTCCCGGATCTCCATAGAGGAAGAATTTTTCCATCTTCCCATTTGTGATACGGTAACATACTGTGCTGCTTTCCGATGCGGCTACCAGTTCTGCGCGGTCGCGCGGACTTTCACTGCTGCTACGGATGTTTTTGTTGTAGTCATTAAACAGCACGTATTCAGCATTGGCAGGATGCAGGTACTGGTAGGAGTAAAAAGAGGTAGTGGCATGGTTGCCCATGGCGCCAAAGCTATGGAAAGACCATGAGCCCTTGTCGCGGCGGTAATTGCGCCAGAAGGGGAAAAAGCCATCCGTTTGCTGGTGCTTGGCTATTCCGTATCCGTTAATTTCTTTCCCGCCCTTGTCAAAACTGGCGATCCCAATGTTGAAAAACTGGGTGAGCGAGCCGGCGGAAAAGCCCCCGCTGGCGGTAAGGTCTTGCGGATTCACTTCTTCCAGCATTACACTCAGTGTACCATCAGCATTCATCCGGAAGTCCTGGGGAAGCCCCTTGTAATCGTCCTTGTAATCCATGTTGCGTTTTGCATAGTCGCTGATATAACTGTATTTGATAAATCCAAAGTGTTTTACGGTCAGTTCGCTGGGATTAACATAAATGAGTGCTGTGACATGCCCGTTGTCACTGTGTTTAGGGTCTTCAACAAGATTGAGGTTGCGGCTTTCTGTGGTGGTTAACAGGGCCAAGGTCTGGCTACCTGCGTCATATTGCACGCCGGAAACGGGATTGCAAAAGCCACGTGTCTCTTTCAGTGTTTGCACCTGGAAATGGTTATCGCCTTTTTTAAGTACAGCCGTCATGAGTTGGGCATCTTTATCTCTCCATTCGTTCTTGCCCAGCGCAGCCAGGAAAATGTATTCGTCCCCATGTACATAAGCAGCCTGATAATCCACGGTCTTAAAGGTGGTTCTGGGAACCTCGAAGTAAGCCTGGTTTACTGCTGAATGATCAGGAGCGTAAAGGGTTACCGTCATCCGGACATCCTTGTTATCTTCCAGGTACGTATCCAGGATCACCGCATAATAATCAGATGCAGGGTCTTTCTCTACATGGAAATTACTAGGGTCGATGTCGCCCCAGCGAGAGGTAGATCCAATGGGTACATAATCATTCTTATGCAGTTCCACCAGTTTGTCTTCCTTTACCAACTTGCCCGTTTCACCATCCACGATGATGCGGTAAAAGCTGGGCCTTCTGTTGGCAACCTGCAGCAGGAAGATCACGGCCTGCCCATTGATCTCGTACAGGCCCCTCAGTTCAGAATGTTTCATGTCGTCATTGTTCCAGTCTTTGCTGGTTACAGTAGCCGTTGCTTGCTGTTGGTGTTGCGGGTTGTACACCGTTACGATTATCCCGTCCTTTAGTGTAAAGTGAAGGTAGAGCGTGTTACCGTTTTTCATGGAAAGCAGGCGGCTGGCGCCATCCTCGGGCTCGGGAAAAGATGCACTGAGGGCTACTTTGGGCGTTTGGCCCAGGCAGTTTACCGTGGTAACCAGCACTATGGCTGCCAGGGATAGGAAGGATTTAAACATAGGATCGGGATATTGAACTATAAAGATAATGCATTGTGTTATTTTTTAACGTGTTGTACTGTTAAAAGGCCAACACGTTAACGAAGCCAGGTATTCCAACCCTCCACTGAACAAAATGAATAGTATACTCACATCGAACTATCAGTATGTATGCATCGGGTATACCCCAAGTATACACTGCTACAGGAAAATGACCACTTGCCCGTTGGTCTCGTGGAGGTCTTTCAACTTTGAGCGTTTCATGTCATGGTCTTCCCAGGTTTTGCCTGTAAGGGTGGTCTGAGGCTTTTTGCTTGTGGTTGGCATCGTACACTATTGCGCGGATGCCATCGCTGGGCGTAAAGTGAAAGTACAGGGTGTTGCCATTCTTGAGCAACAGTAACTGTTGACACCGTCTTCCGGCTCGAGAAACGCTGCGCTGAGGGCCACCTTAGGTGAATTTTTGCCGGGGTGAATTTGTTTTATTAAAACTATTGGTTACCTTTGCACTCCTTCTGCGGGTTCCGGGAGTATGTTCCGGGGTTTTGCAGAGAACGGGACGGGATGTAGCGTAGCCCGGTTATCGCGCCTGGTTTGGGACCAGGAGGTCGCAAGTTCGAATCTTGCCATCCCGACTAAAATTCAGAGCCCCTTCAGATCATTGAATTTGAAGGGGCTTTTTGGTTCGAAACATTCTTGTTCAATCGGATCTTCATACAGATCTATTTCCCCGGCAAAAGACAAGACTGGAACTGTTCTTTTCGATATTACAGAGCAGTGTCTAATCTCACGCTGAATTTCCCAATTTTTCAATCTGATTCATTGTTACTGGCTATAATGGTCGCCCCGACCCATAAGCTGGTATTTTTATAGACCACTAATGGCAGGATTTCGCCTATCGCAGTCCCATATCCTGGTGGACGTTTCCGCTGGCGGGAGCAGCGGTTCTTTTAATTGCTGTCTTTACGATGCGTGTACTGGCCCCCGTCAAAGCGGTCCTGGCAAACCCCGTTAAAGGCCTTAGAACTGAATAAATCCGTAAAAAGCATACAACTACCCGGAATTAGTATTATGCAACTGGCGGCCTTTAGTAAGACCTTTACAGCATCAATTAAATCTTACTAAAATGAATAAGACAATCTTTATTACAGGCGCCAGCAGCGGCATAGGAAAAGCAACCGCATTACTGTTTCAATCAAAAGGCTGGAACGTGATCGCAACCATGCGTAAACCTGAAAATGAGACCGAACTAACGGCCTTGCCAAATGTATATGTAACAGCACTTGATGTGCTGGATACAAATTCAATCAACAAAGCCGTGCAGGAAGGCATTCGAAAATTTGGCAAAATTGATGTACTGCTGAATAATGCCGGGTATGGCGCTTACGGGCCGCTGGAATCTTTCTCCCGCGAAAAGATCGTTCGCCAGTTCGATACCAACGTGATCGGACTGCTGGATGTTACCCGCGCGCTGCTTCCTCATTTTCGACAAAACAGAAGTGGCATTATCATTAACGTCTCATCCATTGGCGGTAAAATAACTTTCCCATTAGGGGCCCTATATCATGGCACCAAGTTCGCCGTTGAAGGTATTTCGGAATCGTTGAGCTATGAAGTGTCACAATTTGGCGGCCAGGTAAAAATCGTTGAACCAGGTGCTATTGCCACCGATTTTGGCGGTCGTTCATTTGACTTCAGCAATGATGAAACGCTTACTGAATATCAGCCGCTCGTGCAAAAACTGATGTCATCTGTCCCAACCATGTACCAGAACGCTTCACCTGGAAGTGTAGTAGCCCAGGTAATTTATGAAGCCGCTACAGACGGCAGCGATCAGTTAAGATATACCGCCGGTGAAGACGCTAAAGCAATTATTGCAAACCGTAAGCAACTGGATGATGCTGCTATTATTAAGGGCGTGAAGAGCCAGTTTGGACTTTAACCGGTAAAAAAGTTACTTTTATCATCATGAGCATATTTCTTCACCTGCAAACCATTGCAGACCTGTACAAATTTTTTGGTCTCACTAACATCCATCACCCCCTGGTGGCTGTGATGGATTTTAGCCAGGTTAAAAACGACCATGTCAGCGAGGAGACAACCATAACGACCGATTTCTACACGGTGATGTTCAAGAATTATCAAAGTAATACGGTTAAGTACGGGCGTAAAATTGTAGATTTTCAGGATGGCAGCCTTATTTGCCTGGCGCCTAACCAGGCTATTGAAATGGATAGTGATACAGAAGCCATGGAGAACATGGCGGGTTGGGCGCTGTGTTTTCATACCGATCTGATCAGGGGCAGCACGCTGCATGCGAAAATGGAAGCGTACAGCTTTTTTTCTTATGAGAGCACTGAAGCGCTTCACTTGTCGGAAAAAGAAAAGCAGATCTTAGGTGATTGTATACTAAAAATTCAGTCTGAGCTACAGGAGAACATAGATATGCATAGCCAAGCCATCATTGTTTCCAATATTGAATTGTTACTGAATTATTGTACCCGTTTTTATGGCCGGCAATTTATAACCCGCAAAAATTCCAACAACGCAGTGGTGGTTCAAATAGAAAAGCTGCTGAAAGAATATTTCAAAAAAAGCGATCTGACGGAAGCCGGACTACCCTCCGTAAAATATTTGGCAGAACAGGTGCATTTGTCTCCCAGTTATTTAAGCGATCTGCTGAAAAAAGAAACCGGCAAAAACACCCAGGACCATATTCATTTTTATTTAATAGAGGAAGCCAAGAATATCCTGTTAAGCACCAACAGATCGGTTGGAGAAATAGCCTACTCACTGGGTTTTGAATACCCTCAATATTTTAATAAGCTCTTCAAACAAAAAACGGGCAAAACGCCGGTGGAGTTCAGAAGTGTGGGGTAACGCGCCGGTACGATGGGGGACACCTGAAATAGCCCCCTTTCGACTCATTACTTAATTTTTTCCAGTTTCTTTTTAGCATCCATATTACCAGGTTGCAGCGATAATATCTTTTCGTAGCATACTTTAGCTTTTTCTTTGAGACCTTTTACCAGGTAGGCGTCCGCCAAACTGTCCCAGACATTAACTGAAGAAGGGTAGTTTTTTGCATTTATTTCAAAGATACCAATGGCAATATCAGGAATATTCCTGTCGTATAATGCAATGTAACCAAGCGTATTTACAAAGCGCTCGTCCGATTTAATTGTTACGCCCATCTTTTGGGACATTTCCAGATCATGCTTGTTGATCAGATCGGGATTTTTACATACTTCGTTTATATCCAGTTCAAAACCATCAAAAATATAACGAAGTCCATAGTAAGTAGCCGGCACCGGAACCGTCAGGTGTTTTTCGTCTTCAAAATATCGCAGTTTTACATTTATATTGGAAGATGCACTGTCTTTCAGCAAATCGTAAAATTCATGTCCCCATTTATAATGCCTGTTATCTTCCTGGAAGTTATTAGCCAATGCGATGTACACGCGTGCTTTCAGATCAGGTTTTGCTTTTAAAACTTCCCTGGTCCTTTTTCCAATATAATTGTGATCCCAAAACCATGAAGGATCTATAAGGATATAATAATTAAACAACCCAGGCGATTCCAATAGACAGTGAATAGCGAAGAGGCCTCCCAGTGAATGCCCGATGATGAGGTTTTTGGAAAGGGTCCTGTATGAACTGTCTATCTGCGGCATCAGTTCTTTTCCAATGAACTGCATAAATGCGTTCGCTCCACCGCTGCTGTTAAAAGCGGCGATGTTTTCCGCATCTAAATAATTCAGGGAATGTGTAGGCGTAAAATCCCTTGTCCTGTCTGTGTTTTCTATTGATACAATTATCAATTCAGGGATTTGCATTTTTAAATCCGCTGTAGAGTTCATTGACTGTGCTATTCCGGTCACTTCAAGAAATTTGTTCCTCCCTCCATCTAAGACATAAGCCACAAAGTACTTTTTAGTTGGATTGCTCTGGTAGGAAGGCGGCAAATAGACAGAATAGGTGCGCGTCTCTTTTAATGTATTGGAATAGATCGAATACTTTTTGCCAACAGTTATTAAATTATCACTTGTTTGTGCGTGCAGTGTTGTGCATATAAATAAAAATATAATTGCAAGCAGTCTGTTTTTCATGAAAGCTTTTAGGTGAATTCTGGGTTATAAAATGCATAGTTACAATAATTTCCCATCTAATGCTACACTGATTTTAGTTATAAAAATTTGCCATAGGCAGGTAGCCTATCCCCCTCCCGTTACCGGACGCCTATTGTACAGTTCCGTACAGTTCACTAATTTTCCTACACCCTTGCGCATTGAAAACCAATCAACTGGTCTCTTGGCATGGTTCTTTAGATCCCCATCCCAGCCTCAAAACCAAATGAGGATGCCCTATGATCAAGAGCTTTTTCAAAACCGCATGGCGGAATATATCCAAGAATAAACTCACCGCGTTTATCAACGTCTTCGGGCTGGCAATCGGGTTGTCATGCAGCTTGCTGATCTGGCTCTGGGTAAGTGATGAACTAAGCTATAACCGTTTTATCCCCGGGACCAAAGACGTCTATGAAGTGCACATCAACGCCGCTTTTAACGGCGACATCAGGACGGCCACCGTTACCCCCGGCCCCTTGTATGAAGCCATCCAGCAGAATATCCCCCAGGCAGCATACGCTACCAAAATGACCTATTGGCGCGATGCGTTGTTCACCGTGGGCGATAAGGCGTTGAACGAAAAAGGGACCTATGCCACGGATGATTTTTTCAAAGTATTCCCACTCCCTGCCATTGATGGCAATGTAAACCAGGCCCTCGCCTCCATTGACCAGGTGATCATTACCCGGAAAATTGCGGAAAAGTATTTTAACACTACGCATGCTGTAGGCAAAACAATCCTGATCGATAACAAAAGGAATTATACGGTGGGTGCAGTAATAGAGAACCTGCCGCATAACAGTACCCTGCAGTTTGATTGGATGATCAATTTCAAAGTACAGGAAGAAGACTGGATGAAAACCTGGGGTAATCTTTCCTTTTTTACCTACGTGCGGTTAAGGCCCCGGGCAGACCTGCAGCACACGGAAACGGTGATGCACTCCATCTACAAAAACTTCGCACCGAAAGGCTTCTGGTCGAATTATCCCACGCTACAACCCATCACTGATGTGTACCTGTACGGTGATTACGCTAAAGGAAAGCCGGCGGGCGGCCGTATTGAATACGTGAAGATCTTCTCCGTGGTGGCCATTTTCATCCTGCTGATCGCCTGTATGAACTTCATGAACCTGGCCACCGCAAGGGCATCCCTGCGGGCCAGGGAAATAGGCATCCGCAAGGTGACCGGCGCCGGGAAAGCATCCCTGGTGGGGCAGTTCATGACGGAATCGTTCTTTACCTGCGTACTGGCCACGCTGTTTGCCATTGTCCTCACGTGGCTCATACTGCCCGTGTTTAACCAGCTCTTTGAAAAACAGATCCAACTCAACTTCCTCCAGCCACAATTATGGTACACACTCGCGGTGCTGGTGGTCGTGACCACCATCGTTGCAGGAAGTTACCCCGCCTTGTTTTTAGCTTCTTTCAACCCGGTGCGCATCTTAAAAGGCAACATCCGTACACAGGTTGGCAGTGTAACCTCCATACGCAAAGGCCTCGTTACTTTGCAGTTTGCTTTGTCTGCATTTTTAATTGTAGGCATGCTGGCGGTATCCAAACAAGTGGATTACATCCAGCATAAAAATCTTGGTTTCGACAAAGAGCATATTATTTACCTGCCACTGGCCGGCGACCTATATAACAAACTGGACACTTACCAGGGTGAGTTGGGTAAACTGCCTTACGTGGAGTCTTCCGTTCCCGTGAACCAGCTCCCGATGGATTTAAATTCCACCTCGGGCGACCTGTCATGGGAGGGCAAGCCGGCAGACCTGCAAACAGAGGTAGTTGCAACGGCTACCGGGTACGGCTTTGCGCAGACACTGGGTATAAAGATGATGGACGGGCGCGATTTTTCCAGGGACTATCCTGCTGATTCTTCAAGCTACGTGATCAATGAAGCCGCTGCGAAGATGATGAACATGCAGCAGGATGCAGTGGGCCGGCAGGTGAAATTCTGGAATGGCCCCGGCAGGATCATCGGGGTGATGAAAGATTTTCATATCGCTTCCTTGCATACGCCCATTAAACCACTGATCTTATGCCTGACGCCGGGGAATACCAGTTACCTGATGATCCGTTTACGCCCAGGTCAAATAAAGGAAGCAATTGCCGCCGTTAATAAGCTTACCCGTGATTTCAACCCGGCCTATCCTTTTGAATATCATTTTGCCGATGAAACCTTTGAGCAGATGTACCGGAGTGAAATGCAGGTAAATGCCCTGGTAAAATACTTTGGTGTACTGGCAGTGGTTATATCGTGCCTCGGCCTGTTTGGCATGATCTCTTTTACCGCTGAAAGACGGACCAAGGAAATCGGTATCCGGAAAGTACTGGGGTCTTCCGTTGTCAGCATCGTAGGACTGCTTTCCCTGGAATCATTGAGGACCATCGTTATTGCAATGGTCATTGCTTTTCCGCTTGCTTACTGGGTGGTGAATGAATGGCTGGCATCTTTTGCCTACAGCACATCCGTGGGCATCCAGCTGTTTGTGATAGCGGCAGTGGGAATGCTCTTGTTATCGGGCGTTACCATTAGTTTCCAGGTGATAAAAGCAGCGATGGCCAACCCTGCAAAATCATTACGCGCGGAGTGATCTCAAACCAACCTACTTTTGAAAAGCCCGTATCATTGCGGGCTTTTTTTGCGCAAGGGATTGTTAAACCGTATCTTGGGGATATGAGAAAGCCAATGCTCAGCCCTTTACCGATCCTTTACATCGTTACCTGTTTGCTCTTCGCCTGTACCCGCGGCGTTAAACACACCACCCCACTACAGGACAGCCTGTTGCCGGTTGAAGCCATGCAATCAGATGCGGATGTGTTATGGACGGCTCTCAGCGAGATCCATCCCGGGTTTGGGATCTATACGGCGCCCGATAGTATGGAGCGGCAGTACCGGCAGCTGCGGGCTTCCCTTACGGCACCCATGACGGAAGATGCCTTCGTGGCCAAATTATATCCTTTCCTCTGCTACCTGGGATGCGGGCATACCCAGGTAAGACACTCTGTCCATTACCATCCTGCCACCAACGTATTTCGTCTGCCGTTTGAAGTGCTCGTGCAGCAACAACGTGCATGGATCACTACGCGCCGCACTACAAAACTTGCTACCGGCGATGAGATTATCCGCATGAACGGCGTACCGGTTGCAGCGATCATTGCGCATGGATCGCAGCTGTATTGCGGGGATGGATATGTACCTTCATTCAAAGAGCTTTACCTTTCTGAATACGATGGTTTTGAAGATGCCTGCAACACCGTGTATCACTGGCAACCACCTTATCAGCTGACGGTGAAAGGTGCAGATGGGGCCCTGAAGGAAGTAACCCTGAATGCTGCAGATACCGCGTTGAAAGAAATGGTGATACCGGAAGATAAATATGCGGGTTGGAGAAAGGTGGATAGCACCGGCTACCTGGGACTTTATTTTGCCCCGGCTGCGCATACCGCATTGCTGGAAGTCCCTGTGTTGGCTTATACCGATACCCTGGCAATGCAAAAAAGCTTTGCGCAAATAGCGAAAGCCAATACAAAATATCTGGTGCTGGATATGCGGCACAACGGCGGCGGCGACCTGCGTATTGCCATGCGCCTCCTGTCTTACCTGGCAGATACAGATTTTCGTATCATCAAAGACCTTTACTGTCGCCTGCCGGATCCTTCCAAGCATAGGCTGGGTGCAGACTTTGATAGTGCACTTACGGAGAATTTCAAAGCCAGTTGCACCCCGGGGGCGTTAGTAGACGGGCATTATCACATGAATATATTACCTGCATTCGGACAGGGATATGGCCCGCTGCCGGTGGCAAAGAAAGACCGTTACCGCGGTGAGCTGATCGTACTTACGGATGGAGGTACATTTTCGTCCGGCGCCTTGTTCATATCCGCATTGAAAGCCCAGCGGGCCCACACCATTTTTGCAGGACGGGAAACGGCGGGTACTGCGGAAGGTTGCAACGGCTTTGCCATGCAGGAGCTCACCTTACCGGCAACCGGGATAAAAGTGGAATTTCCGTGGCTGCGGGTAGTGTCTATGAGCACACCTGCGCAAAAGGGCAGGGGCAATATGCCGGATTCCGTGGTGGAATACACGCCTGCCGATATAGTGGCGGGTCGTGATATGGACCTGCGGCTGGCCCAGGCGATCATCCAACGGAAGATGGCCGGTGCTGCTCATTAAGCAGGGAGAAAGCTATTGCACCGGCTCCTCACACACCTTCTTGATCAGCCCCAGCGCCGTATTCCAGTAGTAGTTAAAGTGGTGATAAGTGGGGGCGGTTAAAATATTTTCCTGCGCAAAATGCAAATGCCCCGGCTCATCCAGCCGGAAGCTGATGCGGGCATAATGCTCCGGTACATCTGCCTGTTGTGATAAAGAGCTCCAGTAGGTATACTGTACGAATTGTTCCGGCTTCCAGTGCAGGATCTCCCCATGGTTGTTAAAGGGAATGCCATGCAGGTCGCCGGAAAACTGCAACTGGCCGCCACACCGGGGCGTAATGATGATCTGTACAGGCACATCAACGATCCAGCGCTGCATGACCGCCGGCACGGTGAGCGCTTCCCAGATCACGGCCGGAGATGCGTTGATGGCAATGCGTTTCTGCAGGCTGAATACTTCCATGGTCATTTACTTAATGCCGGCCAATGCTTTGATATCGTTTACTTCCAGCGTGTGCTTGTGATAACCTTGTAATACACAGTTGATCATGGCCAGCGCCACCGCCCGCACGGTACTGGTACTGCCGGGAAACAGCCCGCGCAGCAGGGGAAACAGCGCATTAATGATCTTGTAATAGCCTTTCACATTGCGTTGCCCTACACTGGGCTTCATGGCACCGGGCCGCAGGTTGTAGGTTTGCTTGAAGGGCAGTTTCAGTACCGCGTTCTCGGCTTTGCCTTTTACCCTGGCCCACATCATTTTGCTTTTTCCCGTGGTATCTGTACCGCTGCCGGAAATGTGGCAGAAAACCATCTGCGGGTTCATGCTGGCCAGCCGGCCGGCAAAGTGCAGCATAGTGTCGTAGGTGATGTAGCTGTAATCCGCCTCTGTCATACCGTTGGAACTTACGCCGGCGCAGTAAAAGCAGGCGTCGTATCCTTTCAGTTGATCTTTCACCGTGTCCAGGTGAAAGAAGTCCTGTACCAGCGCCTCCTTCAGCTTGGGATGTTCCAGGGGATAGTGCTTCCTGCTTACCAGCAGTACCTGGCTCACGGCCGGGTTTTGCAGGCATTCCAGTAACACACCTTCCCCTACCAGGCCGGTGGCACCGGTTATGATGACTTTGATTTCCATGTAACAGAAATTTGCCCTATGAAGATAAAGTTTAAAGCTATACGCCGTTCATAACTGCCAGGTGCCACTAACAAATACTTGTACCCTGCTATCCTGCCAATAATTACCTTTACTGGTGCATTACCAATTTCCCGGCTGAGTTCTATCCCTCGGGCTGGTATTAAAACAACATTAAAAAAACAAATTCCGTCTGTCCGCTGCAACCTGCTGCTGTGGCTCATCTTTAAATTTACTACAGATTTACTACAGAATTTTGCAGTGGAATTAAATCATTAGCATGTTCAAGACCAGATTCTCCGTAGTGGGAATGATCCTTATCCTCGTATTGTGTATTTCCACGATCACCCGTGTTGTACTGTTTGCGGCTACGCCCTCCACGGGCATGCATTTTGGCCAATGGCTCGGTGCCATGTTACTAGGCTTTGTGTACGACTGCGCTGTTGCGAGCTTCGTCATTATCCCCTTTGTGCTGCAGCTTTGGCTGCAAAACGACTTTATGTACCGCCGGAAAGTGATGCCCTGGGTAGTGGCCGGCTTTGCTGGCCTGCTTTCCCTGCTGCTTTTTACGCACGTGGTGCCTACAGATTATAATAAAGACCTGTCACGGGGTGTGATCCTTTATATTGCCTTGCGCTTTGCCATTTACGTATTCCTGTATTTTATGCCGCCATCATTCCGCCTGCGGTGGAGAACGGGGGTACTGTATTTTTTCACGGTGCTGGTCACTTTCCTGCTGTTGTTCAACAGTGTCAGCGAATGGTTCTTCTGGCAGGAGTTCAGCACCCGGTATAATTTTATTGCGGTAGACTATCTCGTGTACACCACGGAAGTGCTGGGTAATATCGGGGAGTCTTACCCCATCGTGCCTATCGTGAGCGTGGTGTTATTACTGGCCATTACCATCGTGGTATGGAAGCGGCAGTATATCCGCAACAGCGTGTATAAATCTATGGCCTTCGGCAAACGTACGGCTGTAGCAGTTTTGCTCCTGCTGCTGCCGGCGATCGCTTATTATGGTGTGCAGGAAAAATGGAAGGATTTCAGTAATAACCAGTACGCCAATGAACTGGCCGGCAATGGCCCTTACCAGTTTGCATCTGCCTTTTTCCAGAATGAGCTCGACTTTTACAAATTCTACCAGACCATCCCGGATGAAGCTGCTTTCCGCATTGTGCGGGCGGGATTACAAACGCCCAATAGCCATTTTGTAAACCAGGGCCCTTACAGCATAGAACGGGAGATCACTTACCCGCAGGCGGAGCGCCACCTGAACGTGGTGCTCATCAGCGTGGAGAGCTTCAGCGCCAGCTTCATGAAAGCGTTTGGCTCTGATAAGAACATCACGCCTTACCTCGACACCCTGGCCGGGCAAAGCCTGTTCTTCACCAATCTTTATGCCACCGGCACCCGCACGGTACGTGGCCTGGAGTCATTGTCGCTCTCCATTCCACCCACGCCCGGGCAAAGTATTGTAAAGCGGCCGGACAATGCGCACCTGTTTTCCTTGGGCAGCGTGTTCCGCTCCAAAGGCTATACCACCCAATACATTTATGGGGGCTACAGCTATTTTGATAACATGAAGGCCTTTTTTAGTAACAATGGTTATACGGTGATAGACCGCTCCGCCATTCCCGCATCGCAGGTACATTATGAAAATATCTGGGGCGTGGCAGACGAAGATCTGTTCACACTGGCCCTGCATACACTGGATTCCAACTACCTGGCCGGGAAGCCTTTCTTCTCGCATATCATGACGGTTTCCAACCACCGTCCGTTCACCTATCCCGAAGGCCGCATAGACATCCCGCCGTCTGCACAGTGCCGGGAAGGTGCGGTGAAATACACGGACTACAGCATTCATAAGTTCCTGCAGGAAGCCGCCTCCAAGCCCTGGTTCGACAGCACTGTCTTCGTGATCGTGGCAGACCATTGCGCCAGCGCGGCCGGCCACATGGAACTGCCGGTTACGGGTTATCATATTCCCATGATGATCTATGCACCCAGGATACTGCAACCTCGGGAAGTGAGCACACTCACAGCCCAGATAGACGTGGCGCCTACTATTTTAGGGTTGCTCAATTTTCATTACCGTTCCAAGTTCTTCGGGCAGGATGTGCTTAATGAAGCGCCTGGCCAGGAGCGGGCCTTCATCAGTACTTACCAGGGCCTGGGGTACCTGCGCAATGGTAAGCTGCTGGTACAATCGCCGGTGCGCAAGGTGCGTACTTACCAGCCGGATTTCAATAGTGGCAACGCATCCCTGTTGCCGCAGGACGCAGGTTTTTCCCGTGAAGGCATTGCGTGGTACCAGTGCATCAACTGGCAGTTAAAACACAAGCAACAATCAGAATAAAGTAAAGACCAAAATAGAAAAGCAGGGCTGTGTCATTGATGCAGCCCTTCCACCTACCGCGTTTACTCACGGCAACACCGCCGGCAACAAATACTCCCGCATCATCCTATCCACCTGCGGATGCGCATACGGCCGGCCATAAGCCGTAGCTGTGATCACGATCACAAGCGGCTGGTTCGTGAACACAAAGATCTTATTACCGCCATTGCCGCTACTGTAAAAGGTTTCCGCGTCCTTGCCATTAACACGGAAGGTCTTGTTCCAAAACAGGTAACCGTAATATTCCTGGGGTCCGGTGGGCAGCACTGCGCGTTTTTGAAAACTTGCCTTTACCCAGCTGGCAGGAATGATCTGCCGGCCCTGCCAGTTGCCTCTATTTTTATACAATTGGCCAAACCGGGCCAGGTCCAGGCTGCGCAGGCCCAGGCCACCGGCGGTGCTGGGCACATGCTGGGGCGTGTACTGCCACTGGTAGTGATGAATGCCCAGTGGTGTGAAGAGTTTTGTGGCAGCATATTGCTCCAGCCCCTGCGGGGTGCTTTGTTGCAATATATCACCCAGCAACACTACACCGGCAGTGAAGTAATTCCATGGCTTCCCCTGCGGACGGCTGCTATCCAGCGGAAGGTCCAGCACAAACTTTACCCAGTTGGACGTAGGGTACATATTTTCTTCATTACCCGGGGAGTCACTGAGGTCATCATTGCCATAAAACGGGCTGCTCATCGTGAGCAGTTGCTCCAGCGTAATGCTGTCTTTTTGCGGTGTGTAATGATCAAATTGGGAAAGTTTGTAGAAGGTACCCAGTGGCTGCTTTTCATCTTTGACCAGGTGTTCCTGAATGGCAATGCCCATTAACGCAGACGTGAAGGACTTGCCCACGGAACGCGTGTCCTGCAGGGAATCCCGGTCACTGCCATTGAAATATTCTTCCAGCAGCAATTGTCCGTTGCGGATCACAATAATGCTGGTGATCTCTTTGAAGCGGCGGGCAAGGATCTGCTCATTGAGTTGCCGTATCAGAGCCGTGTCATAAGATGATGGGCTGGTGCGCCAGCCGCTGCCTGGCCGGATGGTTTGTATGGCCGACGCCGCAGGATCTATGTGGATCGGGGGCACGGTGACAGCCACGCTGCCACTGGCCGCCAGTGGGCCCAGTTGCAGGCTGTCCAGCTGCAGGTAAGGGCGTAGTTCTATTTTCAATTGGTGGGTAACGCCGGTGCCCAGCGCGGATTCCCCGCCCTGCAGGAGGAAACGCCCCCAGAGATAACAGCCCCAATGGTCGCGGGGCTTGCTGCTGATAAGCGGCGCGGAAAGAGCAGGAACTTGTTTGGAGGGCGGTAAGCCAGCGCCATGGTGCAGGTTTTCCGTGTACACCAGCTTATCATCCACGAAAAAGCGGAACTGCCAGTTGCCATGTTGCAGGAACGTTTGCACATCACCACCCGGCCGCATGGCCTGCCAGTAGGCAATGAGCGATCTTTCAAAATGGGCCTGCACATTCAGGTTCGCGGTATCGCTGTACACAACGCGCTCCAGGTACTGGCCGGAAGCATCCGTGAACCGGATGGTACCCGCATCCTGCGCCGGCAGGCGGCCACCACACAAGGCAAACAGCAGGAGGAAAGTAAGTGTCTTCATGGGGGAAATGAATGCTGCTATAAGTTACAGGCATCTCCCCTGGCGGGAAAATAAATGTGATGAAGCCCAATTTTGCCGGGATGAATTCTGGTGGCGGTCATGCGCAGCACAGTTTTTGCGCGCAGCGCGGCCGCAACAGACCCTGCAACAATCTGGCAATAATCTACTAACTTATAGACGGTAAAAAATCAGCTGTCATGATACGTAAATGTATAACGTTCATTGCCTTTGTGTCCCTGCTGCTGGCGGGTTTGGGCGCATGGGCGCAGAATAAGATCGTCGTGTTCCAATCAGACTTCGGGCTGAAGGATGGCGCGGTAGCCGCCATGAAAGGCGTGGCCAATGGCGTATCGCCCGACCTGAAACTGTATGACCTTACGCACGAGATACCGCCTTATAACATCTGGGAAGCGGCGTACCGCCTGGAACAAACGGTGCCTTACTGGCCCGCGGGTACCGTGTTTGTGTCTGTGGTAGATCCAGGCGTGGGCACCTCCCGCAAGTCCGTGGTGCTGAAAACAAAGACCGGCCAGTTCATTGTAACGCCGGACAATGGCACGCTTACGCTGGTGGCGCAGTCGTTGGGCATTGCAGAAGTAAGGGAAATAGACGAAGCGGTGAACCGCCGCCGGGATTCCCGGCAATCTTACACCTTCCACGGCCGCGACGTATATGCCTACACCGGCGCCAGGCTGGCTTCCGGCACGATCAGCTTTGAGCAGGTGGGGCCTAAACTGCCGGCTGAAGTAGTGACCATCCCTTATCAGCCCGCGGTGCGGGAAGGTTCCGTGATCAAAGGCAGCATTGCCATCCTGGACGTGCAGTATGGCAATCTCTGGACCAACATCAGCGGGGACCTCTTTAACCAGCTAAACCCGCAGTTTGGCGATGTCGTACACTTCACCATTTTCCACAAGGGTAAGCAGGTATACAAAGGCGATGCACCTTACTGCCAGACCTTTGGCGCCGTAGCAAAAGGAAAGCCCCTCTGTTATGTAAACAGCCTGCTGGACCTGGCCTTTGCGCTGAACCAGGGCAGTTTTGCGGCTGTCCACCACATAGGCAGCGGCGCAGAATGGAGCGTGGCAGTAAGCCTCACGCACAGGAAGTAGCAGAACAGGACGCCCCGCGCAAAGCAATACGGCGGTGATGCCATCACCGACCATTTATCATTTAAAAATGTGCCGCAAACCAACAATTTGTTATCTTGGGTGGTAGTTTTCATCAATCAAACAACGTTATTACCATGCACAAAGTTTCACGTTATTTACTGGGCGTGTTATGCGCTGCATCCGTGAGCGTGTCGCTGCCCGCCTGCAATAATGGCAACAGCACTAAGACTGCTACGGACTCCACCAGCACTGCCACAGATTCTTCCAGCGCCACTGCAGGCGTACCGTACAAGCTGGGCATCCAGATGTGGACCTTCATGAAATTTTCTTTTACAGATGCACTGGACAAGGTAGATAGCGCCGGCATCAAGAACATTGAAGCTTTCTGGGGCCAGGACCTGGGCGGCGGCATGAAAGGCAAATTTGGCGGTGACATGACCGCGGACGAAAAATCCAAGGTAAAGGACCTGCTGGCCAGGAAAGGCATCAGTATTGTGGCCATGGGCGTTATCGTTCCCAAAGACAAAGCTGAATGGATCAAGGCATTTGAACTGGCAAAATATTTTGGCCTGAGCTACATCACTTCAGAGCCAATCAAATCCCAATGGGGTATGGTAGACAGCCTGGCAGGTGTGTATGGCATTAAAGTGGCCATCCACGATCACCCCAAACCCAACGTATACTGGCACCCTGATTCCGTACTGGCTGCCATCCAGGGCCACCCCAACATTGGCGCCTGCGCAGACGTAGGCCACTGGGCACGTAACGGCCTGGATCCCGTGGAATGCCTGAAAAAACTGGACGGCCACATTTACGGTGCCCACCTGAAAGACATCGTGAAATTCAACGATACCCAGGCTGCTGACACAGTAGTAGGTAAAGGGGTGATCAACTTCCCGCCCATCTTTGCAGAGCTGAAACGCCAGCACTTCACCGGTATGGTATCTATTGAGCACGAATCCAACTGGATGCACAACCTGGGCGACGTGATTGAGATCAAAAAATACTTTGACGAACATACCAGCAATTTGAAATAGTTAAATTGCCGGATTGCCAAATTGTTAAATGGCCAAATTGTTAGATTGCTGTATTGTACAGAACTTTGTACTGCAACAGCCTGACAGTTTGGCCATTTGATCTTTAAAAACCATCAGCAGTAAATAACAATTCAATCATCTGACATGTCTAACATCCAGCTTATCATAGAAGAACGTCCTGCAGACATTGGGCATTTCCTGGTGGGGCGCCTGCTGCCATTCCGCGAACGGCGCATGGTAGGGCCTTTTATCTTCATTGATCACATGGGCCCCGCGCAAATGAGCGATCACCAGAACCTGGATGTAGGCCCGCACCCGCACATAGGGTTGTCTACGCTCACCTACCTGTTTGAAGGCAATGTTACCCATCATGATACGCTGGGCACCAATGTGGAGATCCAGCCAGGGCAGGTAAACTGGATGACGGCTGGCAAAGGCATTGTGCATTCTGAGCGCACGCCCGAGCGCTTCCGCCATTCCGATAAAGTGCTGCATGGATTACAGATCTGGGTGGCGCTACCCAGGGAATTGGAACAGATGGACCCCACTTTTTTCCACGCGGAAGGTGATACGATTCCTTCCTGGGAAGAAGGCGGAGTGCATTACAAGCTGGTGGCCGGTGAGGTAAAAGGGCACCGCTCTCCTGTGCCGGTATACAGCAGGTTATATTTGCTGGAACTGAAAAATAAAGAGCGCCAGACTATTTCACTGGGTAAGGATCTCTATGGTGATGTGGGGATGTACATTTTAGAAGGCAGTGTAGAAAGCGAAGGCAACGTGTATGAGCCGCGGCGTATACTGGTGGCCAAGAACAGCCAGTTATGCGATTTTGTGATGGGAGAGCATACCACTGTGTACATCTTTGGCGGGGAGCCCTTCCCGGAGCCGCGCCACATCTACTGGAACTTTGTAGCCAGTGACATGGCCCTCATTGAAAAGGCCAAGGAAGACTGGGTAGCCCGGCGTTTTCCACTGCTTCCCAATGAGCCGGATATTGTGCCGCTGCCACCAGAGCATCCTTCGTTGAGGCAAAAGGCATAAACAGGAAAGGCGGTCCGCGTATGGATCGCCTTTCCTGTTTTAAGGAGGAGTATTGCCTAAGAAATAGCGCCCTTTGTCTGCTTCGTATTGCTGCCGGTATTTTTTATCTTTTTTCACGCCGGCACGGTCATCAGGCCGCGTAGCAAGGTTTTTACCCAGTAGTTGAATACAAATTTTTCCCGGTCCCCCGCGCACATGCGCTGTTACATGGGGCTGCAAAATGGACATACTGTCTATTGATAGTTTTTGATGCAGCACCAGGTCTTTGAAGGAGGCAATGGAAAGATAGACCTGTGGTACATCTACGGAAAAATGAGCGGACGTGTGCATCGTGTCCCTACAGTGCAGTGACACATGATTCAGCACCAGCGTGCCTTTGAAGAGGTGCATGTCAATGCTGCCTGCGTCAAACGCAATATAGCCCTTTGCTTTCTTTGCGGACCACGTATTGGGTCACTTCCCGGAACTTGTAGGTGATAATGTAATACAATACCACGCCTATCACTACACGCAACAGTAACAGGATGGCAAAGCGTTTCAACCATCTCCTTTGTCGAGGCGAAAGTCGCATAAGCGCTTAAAGATTGTGGATAAATGCCAGCATGATACCAGCAGTGATGGAGTGCCCTTTTACCAGGCCGCTCTTGCCCACCAGCAGGTTATCTTCATGGGGATCGTCAAAGTTGAGCGGTTGCGGGTAATGCTGGGTTTGACCATAAGATAACAATAATCCAGCGCGCAGGTTGTATTGTTTCTTCTTCAGATTAGCGCCCAGTTGCAGGTGGTAAAGGTTCCAGCTGCTGATGTTTGCTGTATAGCCGGATTTGGTATTGTCCGGCACCTGGGTGCCATTGTAGGCAAAGTCCGTGCGGAAAGCCACATACCCTGCCACAGCAGGTTGTAACTGGTAGGTAAGGCCCAGGCTTATATTCAGCAGGCTTCTGCGGGCATCGCGCAGGCGCAGCAGGTCTGGCGTGGCATTGTTGCTGCCGGTGTCCGGGCGTATGAAGAAACCCGCATGGGGGGTGATGATATTGTATTCTTTCATGGCTGCAAACCATGCGGCAGTAATGGCCAGCTGGCCTTTGCCGTAATCATAATGATAGCCGGCGGAGACGTTGAAGGGTTGTTTATAATTGGCGTGGAGGCCCGTCTGCCGGGTATTGGCAAGGAGGTTGAATGGCTCGCCGGGCGTCAGTTGTATGTTGGAGAGCAGGTTGTCGCTTACGATGGTACCACTACCCATTACATGCAGCAGGGGTGAGGTAATGAGCAGGCCCAGGTGGTGTGGGCCGGCTTCATAGGCCAGGCCTGCGCTCAGCCGCGCCCCCGCACTGTAGTAGCTGACGTTGTACATGGCTTCGCTGTTCACAATAGGCGGCAGCAGGGTGTCAGGACCGGTATTGAGCAGGGCACGGGAAGTGTAGCTGGTGTTGTAGCGTTGGTTGTGTACCAGGCCTTCCAGCTTAAAGCCTATCGCGAAGCGGGAGGATAATTTAAAGCCGGTGCTCAGCACAGCGCCGGATTCATACACATTGTTCTGCGCCGTATACTGGCCCACGTATACTTCATTCCCGGGACTGTAGCTATCGTCCAGCACATTTTGTTTGGTATCTGCCCGCTGGGAGGTTTGGTAATACAACAGCGGCGTGTTAATGAGTGCATAGGCGAAAGTAAGTGCCCGCGGGGTTTTCAGGGTGTAACTGCCGGAGATCATCTGCGGTACCACGGATGCGTTATTGGATACCAGGTTCTTACCACTGCCCGTGCCGTCTTTTATCCTGATCTGGTTTACCTGGTAAATGTTACCACCAATGGCTGCCGCATTGCGTTGCGAAACCGCCAGCAGGGCAGGATTGTAGAACAGTACCCCACTATCGCGGTTATTGGCAATAACAGCCCCCGGTGCAAAAAAGCCGCCGGCATTGTATTCAGAAGACCAGTAATGGGCATCCTGCGCAAAGGAAATCAAAGGGGCAAGCAGGAGCAACAACAAACATTGACGAGCGATGGACATGCAAGACGGGCGTTTACCGAATTTACAAAAGTTATGAAAATAAAAGGCCGCTTCCGGTGGGGGAAGCGGCTTATGAAAAAAATAATGGAAGGGTCAATTGGGTCGCTGTCCTTTCAATGCGTTCTGCAGGTGCAGGCGCATATGCAGGTGTTGCATTACCTGGCGTGCCAGGGCACGTAGTTTCAGCGCCTGTTCATCCGTGATCGTTGCGTGCGGCTTATTGTCCAATGCGCAGATGGTACCGATATGTGTGCCTTCAGGCGTGCGCAGTGGTGCGCCAGCATAAAAGCGGATAGGCGGTGTTGCCGGGTTGAGGCCATTGCTGTAAGGATTGGCGCGCAGTTCGGGAACCTGCTGTGTGTCGGGGAAAACCGTCACCTTGCTGTTATGGATGGCGATGGCGCAAAAGCAGGCATAGCGCGGCAGGTGGCTGCAACCACCGGCGCCCACATAACTTTTAGGATACGCCGTGTCACGGTCTATGAAAGTAATTGCGGCGGATGGCGTATTAAAGATCGCCATGGCTTCGCGCGCAATATTATCATAGTCCTCTTCTGGTGCGGTATTCAGGATCTTGTATCGATGCAGGTGTTGCAACCTTTCTTTTTCATTGTCCGGGAGCAGGGATGCTGGAATATTGGACGTGTAATACATAAGGCAAATAGTGATTCAGGAAAAACAAAGCGATTGGCCATTCATCTGTAGTGGAGTAGTCGGTGTAATTGCTGCAGGTAACGGTTCTTATTGTCTGATGTGTTATTAAAGTAAAGGGCGGTACAGATGTTGGTTAGCCATTCGTAGCGGCTAAAATAAATAAATCCTTGTGAAAGTAATATGGCCAGGGCAGGGGTTTAACAACCGTTAACACTTCTGCAAACACCCTGTAGTTCACCAATTGTCCCCGTAACCTCTTGCAGGAAAGGTTTTTAGCAGCTGGGCCTGGTAAGTATCTTCTTTGTGGGCCGGCGGCGGTTGCAGTCGCCTGGCAGCAAGCTGCAGGCCTGGGCAGATAGACCATTCAATGCACAACACGGATAAGGAACAGTGCCGATAATTGTAGTAATTTGTTGCCCATGAAAATGCGCTGCATTCCCCTGTTTTTAAGTTGCTGCATCTCCCTCGCGGCCTCCGCCCAGCAGAAGATCTCCGGCCTGCGTTTCCTGTCGGAATACAGCCTGCCCCGCGCCTGGAAATTCGAGGGCACACCGGTAGGCGGCCTGTCCGGCATAGATTACGACTCCGCCCGCCAGCAATATTATCTCATCTCCGACGACCGCTCCGCGAGAAGCGCCGCACGTTTTTATACTGCGAACATCCTGCTTTCCGCCAAAGGCATAGACACCGTGATCTTTACCCGGGTGACCACCCTCAAACAAGCCGGTGGCAGCACTTATCCATCCTTTGCCAAAGACGCATCGAAGACGCCAGACCCGGAGGCTATCCGCTACAACCCGCTCCAGCAGCAGCTGGTATGGACCAGTGAGGGAGAGCGCATTGTGGGCGGTGCTTATGCTGTGCTTACAAATCCCGGCATCTTTATCATGGATTCCACGGGCCGCCTGCAGGATACTTTTGCATTGCCCCACAACCTGTACATGCAATCCATAGAAAAAGGCCCGCGCCAGAATGCAGTGCTGGAAGGGCTTTCATTCACCCCTGGTTATAAACTGCTTTTCACCAATGTGGAAGAGCCCTTGTATGAAGACGGGCCAAGGGCCGGGCTTACGGATAATAAAGCATTTATCCGCCTTTATAAATTTGATGCAGTTACCCATGCGCATACCGGTGAATATGCCTACAAACTACAGCCCGTGGCCCGCCCGGCCAAAGATCCAAATGGTATCCAGATGAACGGGGTATCAGACATCCTGGCCATAGACAGCAATCACCTGCTGGTGCTGGAGCGCTCTTTCTCCGAAGGCCGCCTGGCCTTTACGGTGCGCATTTTCCTGGCAGACATCAGCAAGGCGGAGAACATCATCGACAATCCTTCCCTGAAAGATAAGCCCACGGCGCATCCCGCGGCAAAGCGCCTCCTGCTGGACATGGACAAGCTACCTGTCTACATTGACAACATAGAAGGTATGACCTTTGGCCCTAAACTGCGCAACGGGCATACTACGCTGATCTGTGTGGCCGACAATAATTTTAATTTCCTGGAAAAGCCGCAGCTCCTGCTGTTTGAAGTATTGCCCTGATCACATGGGACAGTTCTCATGGTAGTTCACCAGTTCAATGGGGGCATGCGGGATCTCGTAATCTGCATAAGCCAGCAGTATCTCATCCAGCACGCCTTCAATCTCCGCCGGGTCTGTAGAAAGCACCAGGCGGCTGCGGTAGGTTTTGATATTGGGTAAGCCTTTGAGGTATTGGAAATAATGCTTGCGCATATCATAGATGCCCGCTTTAGGGCCTTTCCAGGCCACAGATTTTTGCAGGTGGTATTTGCAAACGGCTACACGCTCCGCCAGGGTGGGCGGGGCCAGGGTTTCGCCGGTTTTAACATAGTGTGCCACTTCCCGGAATATCCAGGGATAACCAATAGCGGCGCGGCCTATCATGATGCCGTCTACCCCATAGCGGTTCTTGTATTCCAATGCTTTCTGCGGCGTGTTGATATCGCCGTTGCCAAAGATGGGGATTTTAATACGGGGGTTGTTTTTCACTTTACCGATAAGGGTCCAGTCGGCTTCGCCTTTGTACATCTGCATGCGCGTGCGGCCATGGATGGAAAGGGCGGCAATGCCCACATCCTGCAGGCGCTCCGCCACTTCTTCGATGTTCATGCTGTCTTCATCCCAGCCCAGGCGGGTCTTTACCGTCACGGGCAGGGAAGTGGACTTTACGCATGCGGCTGTGAGGCGCACCATGAGGTCAATGTCGCGCAGCACGCCGGACCCGGCGCCCTGGGCCACGACGCCCTTGACGGGGCAGCCAAAGTTGATGTCCAGTAAGTCCGGATTGGTAATGTCTACGATCCTGGAAGCAAGAGAGAGGCTTTCCTCGTCGCCGCCAAAGATCTGGATGCCTACAGGGCGTTCCTGGTCAAAGATATCGAGCTTGCGCTTGCATTTGATGGCATCGCGGATGAGCCCTGCACTGGAAATAAACTCCGTGTAGAGCAGGTCGGCCCCATTCTCCTTGCATACCGCCCGGAAAGGCGGATCCGTAACATCTTCCATGGGTGCCAGCAGCAAGGGAAAGTCCGGCAGCTCAATATTTGCGATCTTGACCACTAAGGGAAAATTTTTTGCAAAGGTAGGGAATAATTGTCCTGGGTCTTAAGTCTTAGGCCCCAGGTACCAGGCCCTGCTTAGCAGGGGGAAGTACTTAAGACCTAGGACTTAAGTCCTGAGACCTGGAACCTAAAGCCAAGACCACCCACAATTCCTTACCTTTGCCCCATATGAAATTTGAACAGTACCACATTTCCCCGGATGTGAAGAAAAGCCTGGCGGAACTTGGATTTCGCCGGCCTACCGACATTCAGTACAAGGCTATTCCCTCTATTTTAAAAGGCGATGACGTGCTGGCCATTGCCCAGACAGGTACCGGCAAGACCGCCGCGTTTGCCATCCCGGTGCTGCACATGCTGCAACAGCAACGCCGCCCCACCGGGCGCAACGAGGTGCGTTGCCTGGTGATGGTGCCCACGCGGGAACTGGCCGTGCAGATATCTGGTGTATTCCAGCAATTGGGGCAGTATACGGAACTGAGCATCCTGGGATTGTTTGGTGGCGTAGAGCAGGCTGCCCAGGTGGCCCAGCTGAAGAAAGGCGTGGATGTGCTCATTGCCACCCCCGGCCGCATGTTCGACCTGATCAACCAGGAACATATTGACCTAAGCCAGGTGCAGATCCTCATCCTCGATGAGGCAGACCATATGCTGGACCTGGGTTTTATCCGTGATATCCGCGATGTGCTGAAGCACCTGCCGCGCCGCCACCAGACCTTGTTCTTCTCCGCCACCATTGATGAAGAGATCAAGGACCTGGCATACTCCATTGTACGCAACGCGATCCGTATCCAGATCTCGCCGCAGGACCCGGTATCCAAGAACGTAACGCATGCCGTGTCTTACATTGCCATGGATGACAAGCGCTTTTTCCTGGAACGCATTGTAAAAGAATTCCCGGAGAAGAAAATACTGGTGTTTGTACGCACGAAGGTGAGGGCAGAGCGTGTAGCCGCCGCCATGGACCGCGTGGGCATTAAAACCCTGGTGATGCACGGCGGTAAAGAGCAGCAGGACCGCCTGAAAGTGATGGAAGAATTCAAGCAAGGCGATATAAAAGTACTGATCACCACCGATGTCAATGCGCGTGGTATTGACATCCCCAACGTGGATTATGTAGTGAACTATGACCTGCCGGAAGACCCGGAAAATTATGTGCACCGTGTAGGCCGTACCGGGCGCGGGGTACAAAAAGGGCAGGCCATTTCATTTTGCAGCGAGGAGGAGAAACCTATTCTTACGGAGATCCAGAAGTACCTGGGTAAAGACGTTCATGAAATGAAGATCGATAAGGATGATTACCGGGAAACGATCGTATTTTCTGAAGAAACACCCAATGATAACTGGCAGCTGCTGATAGACCAGCACAATGAGGAGCTGGAGAAACTGAAAAAGAAAAAGAAGAAGAAATAAAGAGCGCGAAGGCCTGCCATTCATTGGGAGGCCTTCGCGCTTTATGGGCATGAATGTGCAGTTATGCGGTAGCAGCGGGAGCCTTAATGTAAGAGAGCGCTGTTGCAGTCAACTCGTCTGCATACAGAAAGATATCATCGAGTGACTTCATCTCTTTTTTAGTTTCACTTTTTTCACTATCAAAAAGTCCGATATATTTTTTACTGGCGTTAAAGTGCATACGGCAGATCGGCTTTCTATTGTTATCGTCAAACAGGACGGCAAAGTAGGACTGGGAATCACGGTACGTGACCTGCGATACCGGAACTACCTTTCTCAGGATAGAGCGGACGATCTGGTATGCATCCAGTTCGTCTTGTGTAGTGACGATCTTTGGCTCCGTATCAGCTACTGGTTCCTTTGTCTCTGTGGTTTGCTGTTCATCGGTTTCCTGCGTTTTTAACGCTTGTTTAAGCCTTTCGGTAATGATGTCGTTAATGTAGATCTGGAAGGCCTTTTTAGTGAGGCTGCTGAATTGGTCCAGCACCTTTTGAGTCAGGATGCCGCCGGTATATACCTGCTTGGCAAAGTGTCTCACAAAGTCACTGGAGGGGTTATTTAATTCTCCGTGCAACAGGTTTTTCAATAAGCCAAGATATTTCAACTCACTGGCTGTGGATACAATGGTCTCCGTGTTGAAATAGTTCTTGTGGAACTTTTTCAACTCTTCTATTTGGTTGTCCTTGATATCCTGGAGATCAAATATAAAAAATGGCTTTTCATCCATTTTATTTGCCTCTTCCAGATCCGTATAAAACCTGGATTCAAAGCCATTTGTCAGTATGGAGAACTTAGCCTTGGTGGTGTGGAAATAACGGAAAAGCTGGCTGTTGTGCGGATCAAGGTTGGATGACCAGTGTTTACATTCGATCAGGATCATGGGCTGGCCATCCTTTACGATCGCATAATCAACTTTCTCTCCTTTTTTAATGCCCAGGTCTGCCACAAATTCAGGTACTACTTCCATAGGATTGAACACATCGTAACCCAATGCCTGTATAAAAGGCATTACGAACGAATGTTTAGTTGCTTCTTCTGTTTGTACGAGTTCTTTGTTCTTGATGATCCTGTCAGCAAGTTGTTTGATGATGTCTTTGAAATCCATGAGATAAATTGTGGGGTAAAAAATAATAATGATAGGGTGTTAGAACGCGGAGTAGGAGGGACTAACAATCAATTAAAAATAATAAAAAATGGGAGCTGGCAGGATAACACATTTGTGTTAGCGTCCTTTGGTGCCAATGATTTATAACGCCAGTTGAACACCGTGGCATGGGCATCGTAGTTGTTACAGCCTCCTTCACATAACCCCCTATTTCCCCGCATCTGTCCGGGCTTCAATCACCTGTTGTATACTATCCGCCACATTGGACAACAGATCATAACCCGTGGCAGCTTCAATCGCGTCTACGGTGGTGAGGTATTGTGTCCAATCGCTGTTGAGGGTATTGATATTGGGGGTGTTCACCGCAATGACGCGGGTACTGCTGTTCATGCGGGCCAGGTCATGGTCACCATCGGGCAGCACGATCACTACTTTCCAGATCTGTGATGGCACCATTACGTGCCCGTTGTCAATAGCGGTGAGGGTGCCCTTGCTGCCGGTGCCGGTACTCCCATAGCTGCCCATGATCACGTACACTTCATTACCGGCCTTTACCAGGCTACGGATATAGTTTTCAAAACTGGCCCAGGTATGCTGGTTGTTATTGGGTGCCTGGGGCATCATGTTGCTCATGAGGAATGTAGCAGAATTGGCCGCGCTGGTAGCGGTGCGGTCGGCGGATGGGCAGTTGTGCCCCCGGTCAAAGCCGCTGCCCACATAGCTCCTGTCAGATACATGATACCAGCCCGCAGGCAGGGCGCTGTCTGGCCGGAAATTATTGGCCCGGCTCTGTGAGCCAAGATCATCCTTGCTAATATGCCAGCTCACCCAATTGGGTTTGCCTGTGCTGCGGTTATAGCACAGCGTGTAGTAAGGTTTCTGCATCAGGTAGTTATTGGCACTGGCTGTGTCTGGGGTGGCCTTGCTGGGATTGCCCATCAGCATGTTGTCATTGTCTGCCGGGGCAGGCGTAAAGAAAGGCTGGGGGCGGCTGCCCTGTGCACGGCGTATGTGCTTGTTACACGCGGTGAGCAGGAGGGTGCAGCAGAGCAGGCTGAAAAGCAGTGGGCGTCCGGGTCGCATAGTCATTAACATAAGTACGCTCAAAAGTAAGCTGGCATCGCGCAGGCTATCTGCGTGGGTGTTTTTATTATAAACGCACGATAGCGGATAAACTTGTATTACGGAATTGTTAACTCCTTTGTTGCAATAGTTGCGCCGCTTTTTACGCGTGTACTGCAAGTGGATTCCAACAGATCTTATTGCGCCATATCGGTCCCAAACCGCAGGGAAAACGTGTGCCTGGTAACCACCGGTGGCCATTGTTTGCTTGTTCAACTTTCACCATAAACCAAATCAATTCCATGAAACATCATGTTCTCCTGGCTGCGGCTGCGTTGCTGTCCTCCACTGCATTTGTTAGCTGCTCCAAACAGTCATCTGGAGATGTGCTGCCCGCAAATGAACTGGCTGTAACCCAATCCGGCACTGCATTGCAGGCTGCCGGCACCGTGTACCTTAACAACTGGATGAGCGCCATCGATGACAGCCGCAACCTGTCCTCCCTGAGCATTCCCGGTACGCACGACAGTGGTGCGCGCTTTGAGCCCATCGGCGGTACGGCAAAGTGCCAGAACCTCACCATTGCGGACCAGCTGAACAACGGCATCCGCTTCCTGGATATCCGCTGCCGCCACATTGATGATGCATTTGCCATTCATCACGGTTCCATTTACCAGAACATGAATTTTGACGACGTGCTCACCGCCTGTCAAACCTTTATGCAGGCGCATCCTACGGAGGCCATCATCATGAGCGTAAAGGAAGAATACGACGCTTCTAACACCACCCGCACCTTCGAGGCTACGTTCGACAGCTATGTGGCCCGCTACCCCGGCCTGTTTTCCCTGACCGCTACCATGCCCACCCTGGGCGATGCCCGTGGCAAGATCGTGCTGCTGCGCCGTTTCAGTGCCACCGGCACACCTAAAGGCATTGATGCTACCAACTGGGCGGATAACACCACCTTCACCATCAGCAATGCAGTGACCGCGCGCGTGCAGGACAACTACGTGGTGCCGGATAATAACGCTAAGTGGACCAACATTACCAACCTGCTTACAGAAGCCAGGAATGGCGCGGCTTCCACACTGTATATCAATTTCTGCAGCGGTTACAAATCACTCATCTTCGGTATTCCCAGCATCACTACGGTGTCTAATGCCATCAACCCGCAGGTGGTGAGCTACTTCACGGCAAACACCCATGGCCGTTATGGCATGGTGCTGTGCGACTTTGCCGATTCTACCAAGGCTACTTTGATCAAGAATACTAACTTCTAGGAAAAGAGCAACTGTGTGTGAGCATTGCCGGTCCCTCAAAAGACCGGCAATGTCATTTTTTATCGTAACTTCCGGGAGGATTAAAATGTAGCTGTGTCATGGAACAGACAATGAATTTTCAATGGTATGTGGAATATTATGATCAACTTTTACACGACCCTAACCCGCCCGCGCCTTACAACGATCCCAAATACATTGACTTTACAAAACTGAACCTCACGCACATGAACCGCTGGATGCGCAGCGGGGTACTGCTGCCGGAAGCAAAGGAAATGGCGGCAAAGATCACCGCACCACAGCACTGGATCGTGATCACGGAGGCCTGGTGTGCCGATGCGGCCAATACCATTCCCTTCCTGCGCATGATCGCACAACTGAGTGAGCATGTCACCGTTACATATGAACTGCGCGATAGCCCGCCTTACCGCATCAACAATTACCTTACCGGTACCAGTAAATCCATTCCCAAGCTCATTATCCGCAACCGGGAAGAGGAAGACCTGTTGGTATGGGGCCCGCGTCCCGCGGAATGCCAGGCTTTGTATCTTAAGCTGGCCGCAGAAAAAGCACCTTTTGAAACCGTGAAGGTGGAAATACAGAAGTGGTACAACCGCGATGCAGGCCGCACTTTCCAACAGGAACTGGTGGCTGGCTTAACACCCTATCTCTGATCACATCTCACCCTTCAAGGTGGTATGCTTTGGAATACCGCGCAGGATATACAGGCCCGGGCCAGCCTGGGGAACAGACGGCATTATCACCAATGATCCGGCTACGCTGTTAAAGCTGTTTGGCAGCTACCAGTCCAAATTATACGAAAATGCAATCGCCTATAAAAACCCTGCCGGTTTTCCTGGCAGGGTTTTTTATGACAAAAATCAGCAGGAAGGAATTAGTTAAATACTTAACTTTATAACAGCATGGGCAAAACCAAAATTGATATTACCACGGTGTTCGCCAGGGAGCTGACGCGCATGAACACGGCCTTCCGCCAGTTCATACAGCAGAAAGTAAAGCAACATGGCATGGACCTCACCTTTGAAATGCTGCAGGTGATGGGCATTCTCTGGGAGCAGGACGGGATTAACCAGCAGGAAATATCAGCCCAGTCGGTAAAAGACAAGGTGAGCATCACGTACCTGGTGGACAACCTGTCCAGGCGCGGCCTGGTGTTCCGCCAGGAAGACGGGAACGACCGGCGCAACCGCCTGGTCTACCTCACCCCGGACGGGCGCCAGCTGCGGCAAACCATCCGGCCCTGGGTGGAAGAAATGTACGCCCAGGCCAGCCGCAATATCCCCATGGATGATATTGCCAGCTGCCTGGATGTGCTGGAACGGATGTACCAGAACCTGAAACGCAGCGATTGATCTTTTTTGATTTGTTTATTGGTTAAGCACTTAACTAATAATGATTTAGTAGCAAGGCAAATGATCGGAGCGCCTGGTGAAGGCGCATTAAACAATAGTTCGGAATTTTTTTAAAAAACTAAATCTTATACCATGGCTTACACGATTATGATGCCCACAGACTTTGGCGCTTCCGCAAAAAATGCTACGCGGTATGCCCTGGCATTCACACATCAGCAAGCAGCCGCTCTTGACCTGGAATATGTACTGTTGCACATTTATGAGCTATCCACCGGCATGGCCGGCGAGGGCGTGGCGCTGGCTTCCGTGAATGAAGACTACGCACATGCGGAACGCGAGCTGGAAGCGGAACTGGACTGGATCAAGGCCCATTATCCCCAGCTGAAAGTGCGGTCATTACTGGTACCCGGTAACATCCATGAAGAACTGGTATCACTGGTGGACACCGGCAAAGAGGTGATGGTGTTTATGGGCGCCGCCGGCCGCTATGATGATCTCCTGTCGTGGGACAATGAGATCATCAACTCCCTGCGTCACCTGAAGGCTCCCGTGCTGCTGGTGCCGCCACATGTTACTTTTAAACCATTGCAAAACGTGGGCTACGCCTGCAATTATAAGAATATCACGCCGGGCATGCCTTTCGCAGACATCCTGGAAACCGTGAAACTTGCACCCGGCGCACAGCTGAAGGTGGTGTATGTGGATACGCCCGTACTGGATGACCACATTGAAGAAGAGAAGGGGGAAGCCCTGATCCGTGAGGCATTGGCTCCAGCATCGCCTGCCTATTACCGGATACAGGACAGCCACGTGATAGATGCCATCGCGCAGTTTGTGGAGGATGAAAAGATAGACCTGATGATCATGGTGCCCCGCCGCCACGGTATCTGGAACAGCCTCTTTTCCCGGAGCAACACCAAAGGGCTGGCAAGGCTGAATAAGCTGCCCATCCTGGCTCTGCGGGAGCAATAGCACAGCATCCTGGACAAATTACAGCGCGCTTCTTCCACGGGGAGGCGCGTTTTTTCATGTACTGGCTTTCGTGCTGCGTATCACTGTAATATCTTCAAAGGGCTGGTGGACTGGCCCGCAGGTACAAAAAAACACCAGCCATTGCGACTGGTGTTTCAAAGAGGGGGGAATCAAAAAGAATTTCGCATGGGAGCCAGCAGTATTTTCTGGAGCTCCGCTAAAGCATTTCACATGAGAACCTGCTGTATTTTTTTACAGCGCTACGGGAGCATAATTTTACATGGAAGCCAGCTGTACTTTCTGTTGCAGCTCCATCACGTTATCGCGGAACGTAATATCAGTATCCATCAGGTCTTTCACGGTTTGGCAGGAGTGGATCACCGTGGTGTGGTCCCTGCCGCCAAAGTGCTCACCGATGGTTTTGAGTGAGTTTTTGGTAAAGGACTTGGCCAGGTACATGGTGATCTGGCGGGCCTGTACGATCTCGCGTTTGCGGGTTTTCTGCAGCAGCTTGTCGTAAGGCACCTCAAAGTAATCGCACACCATTTTCTGGATGCTTTCGATGGTGATCTCCTTGGAAGATGTTTTTACGAAGGATTTCAATACACGTTTGGCCAGTTCCAGGTCTATTTCCTTGCGGTTCAGGGAAGACTGTGCCAGCAGGGAGATCAGGGCTCCTTCCAGTTCGCGTACGTTGCTCTGGATATTATAGGCAACGTACTTGATCACTTCCTTGGGCATTTCCAGCCCGTCATTGCGCATCTTCATTTCCAGGATCTCCATGCGTACTTCAAAGTCGGGCACCTGCATGTCTGCACTGAGGCCCCAACGGAAGCGGCTCAGCAGGCGTTCCTGTACACCGTCCAGGTCTTTGGGTGGCTTATCCGACGTGAGGATGAGCTGCTTGCCGGATTGGTGCAGGTGGTTGAAAATGGCAAAGAAAGCGTCCTGCGACTTTTCTGCGCGTGCAAAGAATTGAATATCGTCGAGGATCAGCACGTCTATGAGTTGATAGAAGTGGATGAAGTCGTTGATGATATTATTCTTGGAGTGATCGATGAACTGGTTAATGAATTTCTCGGCGCTTACGTACAATACAGCCTTGTTGGGGTGAATGGTCTTCACCTCGTTGCCGATGGCCTGTGCCAGGTGTGTTTTACCGAGGCCTACACCGCCGTAGATCACGAGGGGGTTGAACGAGGTACCACCGGGCTTTTCAGATACGGTTTTACCGGCGCGGCGTGCCACACGGTTACAATCCCCTTCAATAAATGCGTCGAAGGTGTAATTAGGATTAAGCTGAGAATCGATCTGCACCCGTTTGATGCCGGGGATGACAAAAGGGTTCTTTACCGGGTTTTGAATCGTTAGTGGAAAATCTACTTCACTGTCCTTTACTTGTTTCGCAAACTGGGTAGGCATGTTCACCGTTTTAGGGTGTTGATGCGGTGTACCATTCTCTACTACAATACGATATTCCAGTCTAGCTTCTTTGCCCAGCTCACGTTTGATGGTCTTGCCCAGTAATCCTACATAATGTTCTTCCAGGTATTCATAAAAGAACTGGCTGGGTACCTGAATAGTTAAAACATTGTTTTCAAGCCCGATCGGTTTAATAGGTTCAAACCAGGTCTTAAACGGCTGCCACTCCACGATATCCCTAATTATATTCAGACACCTTTCCCAAACTTGTTCGCAAGTTCTGTTCATTGAGCTAGAAATAATTATTTGTTTAGTAATTAAGGTGTTCTCGAAATGATAAGTTGCTAACTGGGACTCAACAACTTTTTTTGGACAGGGAGACGAATATCTATAGAAAAAACTAGAAAAAAAAATTAATCTAACCTTGTTTTTATAGCCTTGTTTACAGCAGTCAGACTCCCGTTTATTGCGTTGTTTTAGCCGCCGCTATATATGATTTTTACTGCTATTTATACCTGCCGGTCCCCATTGGAAAAACTGAGTTGATATACAATAATTTCCCATTTCCTGTTCACTGTTTTTCTTCAATAAAATAATAATCCCGGCGAAAATAATATAGTACAAACCAGGGGTAATAGAAACACCGGTAAAGACATGCTTGCCTCATATCCTTTACAGTAGCGTGTTTGATAAGAGAAGCAGGTTTTGCCTGCTTCACGGTTTGCCTTCGGTTGGTGCAAACCGGGGTGCAAATTTAGGGGATTGAATGAGATTATCCACATACTATGAGGAAAAATAAATTTAGGAACTAATTATGCTTTCCCTTATCTTTTGCCGTATCTTTGGCGATTCAACACCGAAAAAAATACTATAATATATGAGTTTTGAAATTACAGGTAAACTGGTTGTGAAATACAACACCATGCAGCGCAGCGAGACGTTTAAGACCAGGGAGTTCGTAATTGAAAAATCCGACGATATCAATGGTCGTATTATCACCAATTACATCAAGTTCCAGGCAGTACAGGACCGCACCGCAATCGTGGACCGTTTCCAGGAAGGTGAAAACGTGAAAGTGTATTTCAACATCAAAGGCACCCGCTGGGAAAAAGACGGTAAGGTGAACTATATCACCAATCTCGATGCCTGGCGCATGGAATCCATGATGGCAGGTGCGCCCGGCGCTGATCCCCAGCCTAACTACGGTGGTTCCCAGGAGTTCACCGGTGGTACAGGCGGTGGTGCAGCAGCAACCAGCAGCGTAGACGATTTACCCTTCTAAGCAGCTCCTTCCCCGGCCGCTTAAGAACATAGTATTCCAAAGATCAATTGTTGTTGTACAACGCTTGATCTTTGGAATTTGTTTTTTAGACAAACAAATTTTCCATACAGCAAGCGGCCCCTACATCCTGCAAAAGCATTGCCAGTTTTTAAAACCCAAGCAGGTACACGGGAGAAATGCTAATTTTGCTACCGGCAGCACTCAAAGTGCTCACAGTTTTAGGATAAACACCTAACCTCGTTTAACACATGCAACAACAGATCTCCGTAAAGCTGCTCCCATACGCAGCTGCCAGTCATCCCGACATTTTGCAGGCCGCGGCCTCCGCACTTGGTGTAGCAACTACCCGCATCACCGGGTATAATATCCTGAAACGCAGTATTGATGCGCGTTCCCGCCAGGTATGGTACCTGCTTACCCTCCAGGTGTTTGTGGATGAACCTTATTATCACCAGTCATTTACACCCATAGCATATCCTTCACTGCCCGCTACGGCCACCCCGGTGATCGTGATCGGTGCAGGGCCCGCCGGCCTCTTTGCGGCGCTGCGCCTCATTGAAGCGGGCCTTAAACCCATCGTGCTGGAAAGAGGACGGGACGTGCGCACCCGCCGCCGCGACCTGGCGCTGCTCAACCGCTCCGGCGTGGTAAACCCCGAATCCAACTATTGCTTTGGAGAAGGTGGCGCCGGCACCTACTCTGACGGTAAGCTGTACACACGCTCCGGCAAGCGGGGCGATATCAACAAGATCCTGCAGATCTTTGTACAGTTTGGTGCCGATGAGAAGATACTGTACGAAGCACACCCTCACATTGGTACCAATAAACTGCCCCATATCATCACAGCCATGCGGGAGCAGATCATTGCCAGCGGGGGCGCAGTACATTTTGAACAGAAGGTCACGGAATTTATTATAAACAATGAGCAGCTGCAGGGTGTGAAAACCGCCACGGGCGCCACTTTCAACGCTAAGCATGCCATCCTGGCCACCGGCCACTCCGCCCGTGATATCTTTGAGCTCCTGCACCGCCAGGAAATACTGATACAGGCCAAGCCATTTGCCCTGGGCGTGCGCGTGGAACACCCGCAGGCACTCATAGACAGTGTGCAGTACCACAGCGCAGTGCGCGGAGAATACCTGCCCCCCGCCTCTTACAGCCTGGTGGAACAGGTGGAAGGCCGTGGGGTGTTTTCTTTCTGCATGTGCCCCGGTGGTATCATTGCACCCGCTGCTACCAGCCCGGAAGAACTGGTGGTGAATGGATGGTCGCCCTCAAAACGGAATAACCCTTTTGCCAATTCCGGCATGGTGGTAACCGTAGATGAAACAGACTTTGTACCCTTTGCGGATAAAGGCCCGCTGGCGGCTATGTACTACCAGCAAATGGTGGAGCGCAGGGCCTTCAGCGCCGGTGGTGGCCGGTTTGTAGCGCCGGCGCAGCGCATGACGGATTTTGTGCAGCGCAAGGTGTCTGCCACCCTGCCGGAATGCTCTTACGTACCCGGCGTGCATGCCACGGACCTTTTCCAGGTATTGCCCGCCGCTGTGGCCCAGCGCCTGGCAACGGCCTTTGTGGCTTTTGGTAAAAAGATGCGTGGCTACTACACGGCCGATGCCATCCTGGTAGCTACGGAATCACGTACCTCTTCACCCGTGCGTATCCCGCGGGATGGCGATACACTCATGCATCCCCAGATCAAAGGCTTATACCCCTGTGGGGAAGGCGCAGGCTATGCCGGTGGCATTGTGAGCGCCGCCATGGACGGGGAACGCGTGGCAGTGGCCATTGCAGCATTATAAAATGTCGGGGCTTTGTATTATCTTCCCTTTTATATCCACAAAGCCACGACTATGCATTTGCTCCAGGTATCCCACCTCAAAAAATACTACGCAACCCATAAGGCAGTAGACGATATCAGCTTTGACATTCCTTCCGGTAGCATCTTTGGATTACTGGGCCCTAACGGTGCCGGGAAAACGACATTGCTGCGCATGATCACCGGCATCATCTTCCCGGATGAGGGCCGGATCACATTTGATGGGCATCCTTACCATGCCCTGGAAAACAGTGGCAGCATTGGTTACATGCCCGAAGAACGGGGGCTGTACAAGAAAATGAAGGTAGAAGAGCAGGTGCAATACCTGGCCCGGTTAAAAGGGCTGAGCAGCGGCGAAGCCAACGCGCAGATAAACTATTGGTTCAATAAATTTGACATCAACAACTGGCGGCACAAGAAGATTGAAGAACTGAGCAAGGGCATGCACCAGAAAGTACAGTTTATCTCCACTATTGTGCACAAGCCCAAACTGCTCATCCTTGATGAGCCCTTCTCCGGCCTGGACCCCATCAATGCTAATCTTATCAAGGACGAGATCTTCCAACTGGCAAAGGATGGCACCACTATCATTTTCTCCACGCACCGCATGGGCGAGGTGGAAGAGATCTGCAGCAGTATTGTGCTGATCAACCAGGGGAAGAAGATCCTGGATGGCGCGGTAAACCAGATCAAGCAGGACTTCAAGGAAGGGCTTTACAAGATCGGCTTCAATGGCCCGGTAAATTTTGCACACATGGCCACCTATCATTTTGAACTGGTACGCCAGCAGGGCAATGAATATATTGTCCGTAAAAACCGCGACAGTACTACCAATGAGATCCTGAACCATTTCATCCGCCAGGATGTACAGGTAAATCATTTTGAAGAGATCCTGCCCAGCCTTAATGATATTTTCATTCGCCAGGTAAAAGCCATGGACATGCCGGTTCCGGACATGGCGTAAGCATTTATTAACCCTCCAAACTTAAGCACCCATGAATAAAATATGGCTCATCATAAAGCGGGAATACCTTACCCGTGTACGTAAGAAGTCCTTCCTGGTCACCACTTTCCTGGTGCCCGTTTTCTTTGCCGCGCTGATCGTAACACCTGGCCTCATGATGATGGATAAGAGTAACGATGAGCGCATTGCCGTGGTAGATGAAAGTGGCCTGTTCAAAGACCGCCTGCGCGATGCGGATGGCGTGTATTACAAATACCAGCAGGATACCCGCATAGACTCCATCCGCGTGCATTTCAAGGAAAAAGGGTTTACCGGTGTGCTGTACCTGCCTGCTTTTGAAATGGACCGCATCAGTACCCTCAATGTGCAATACTACTCCCAGGGGCAGCCCGGCCTTACCCTGCAGGCAAAGCTGAATAGCGATGTGACAAACGCCGTGGAAGACCTGCGCATGGAAAAAGCTGGCATTGACAAAGAAAAGCTCAACAGCATCCGCACAGATATCCGGGTAACACCGGTAAACGCCGCCGGCCAGCAGGGCAGCGCAGGCGTAGCCTTTGGCGTGGGCTATGGCAGCGGGTTCCTGATCTACATGGTGCTCATCCTCTTTGGCATGCAGGTAATGCGGGGGGTGTCTGAAGAAAAGACCAGCCGCATAGCGGAAGTGATGATCTCCAGTGTAAAACCTTTCCAGTTGATGATGGGCAAGATCCTGGGCGTGGGTGCAGTAGGCCTCACGCAGTTCCTCATCTGGATAGGCCTCACCACGTTCTTCTGGACCCTGGCGCTGCCGGCCATCTTAGGTCATGCCGCTGCAGATGCAGCGGTGGCCAGCTCCCCGCAAATGGCTAATATGCAGCAGATGATGCACCACATTGGCGATGGCATGAAGGCTGTGAATGCGCCCCTGCTCATTGTTTGCTTTGTGTTCTATTTCCTGGGCGGTTACTTGTTTTATGCAGCCTTGTTTGCGGCCGTGGGAAGCCTTGTAAACGAAGATGCAAACGAGGCCCAGTCCATGACATTGCCGGTGACCATGCCAGTGATCGTGGCATTGTTTATCATGTTCAAAGCAGTCAGCAAACCTACCAGTGCACTGGCGGTTTGGGGCAGTATTATTCCCTTCACCTCACCGGTGGTGATGATGGCCAGGCTGCCTTATGGCATGCCTGGTACGGTAACGTGGGTACAATTGATCTTATCCATGCTGTTACTGATACTGGGTTTCCTGGGTACTACCTGGGTGGCGGGCAAGATCTACCGCACCGGCATTTTGATGTACGGTAAAAAGATCACCTGGGGCGAGGCGGTGAAATGGATCTTCCGGAAAAGTTAGTACCGATGAAACGATTAATTGTGTTATGCCTGTTGCTTTGTGGTGCTGGCCAGGCAATGGCCCAGTCTATGGGCCGGATGGCCAGGCGGAATACGTCCGTGGACATTTCCACTACCGTGGAGAACCGCCAGCAGCGCAGCTTTGCTAATGTGCTGCTCATTGGCACGGGCAACTATTTCAGCCGCAATACCTGGCAGCATATCTGCATGCAATTGCAGGACCGGCTGAAGGCTTATCATATTGCAGCCCGCTATCAATACCTGAGCCGCGATTCCATGGAGGCCAAACGCCAATATGCGCAGCTTATGCAGGAAAATAAATTTGACGCGGTAGTATGGTTTGCCTGCGATGGGCAGGCCCACCTGAGTGAACTGCTGCACCAGCCTTCGTATATGGATGCCTACGGCAATGCCTGGGGCGGTGGCACGATAAAGCGCCCGGCTACAGACCAGGATTCCTCCCTGGCCTTGAATGGAGAAAGGGGCGATAACCTGCTCAACGAGCAGCGCTGGATGCTGACGGTATATACACCAGGGCCGGATGCTGCGGTGGTATGGGCCGCGGATATGACCACCCGGGTGATGGAGCTCAATGAGAAATCATACCGGAAGGTGACTGACGCGTTGCTGGCGCAGATGGAAAAGAATCAGATATTGCCCGTAACGGAGGCTAAGAAATAAAACGGAGGCGGCGGGAAACCTCCCGCCGCCTTTTTATACCAGCAGGCTACCTATGCGCCGGGTAGTCGCTGCAAATTCATCCCAGATCTCCTGCACCACTTCGGCGGCCGGTTTTATCTGCCCGATGAGCGCACATACCTGTCCTATTTCCAGTTCCCCTTCTTCCAGGTTGCCTTCAAACATGCCGGCTTTGGCGCGTGCGCGGCCCAGCAGGTTTTTGAGTGCTTCGGGGCTGGCCCCTGCATCTTCAGCCGTTTTTACGGCGTCGTAAAAATGATTTTTGAGCAGGCGCACCGGTGTCAGTTTTTTCAGCGCCACCATGGTATCACCTTCCTTGGCCGCCACCACCGCCTGTTTGAAGTGCTCATGCGATGATGCTTCCGGTGTGGCTACAAAGCGGCTGCCCACCTGCACGCCTTCTGCCCCCAGTGCAAAAGCCGCTGCCATAGCTTTTCCCGAGCCAATGCCGCCTGCGGCAATCAGCGGGATCTTTAACTGTGCGGCCACGCCGGGGATCAGCACCAGGGTGGTGGTTTCCTCGCGCCCGTTATGCCCGCCGGCTTCAAAGCCTTCCGCTACCACGGCATCCACGCCGGCAGCCTCGCTTTTCAGGGCAAACGCCGTACTGGATACCACGTGCACCACGGTGATGCCCGCTGCTTTCAGCACCGGTGTCCAGGTTTTGGGATTGCCTGCGGAAGTAAATACGATGGGAACTTTTTCTTCCACAATGATGCCGATCAGCTGTTCCGTATCCGGGTAGAGTAGTGGCACATTTACGCCAAAGGGCTTACTGGTGGCGCCTTTGCAGGCTTGTATGTGCGCCCGCAGTACATCCGGGTACATGCTGCCTGCGCCAATGATCCCCAGCCCGCCGGCATTGCTGACCGCCGCTGCCAGCCTCCAGCCGCTGGCCCAGATCATCCCTGCCTGGATAATGGGGTATTGGATATGGAATAATTCGGTGATGCGATTTTTCATTGTACAAGGTACAAGGTACAGTATACAAGGTACTTAAAGTTTGTTACACAAATGAGCCCGGGTATGGCGATGTACGGCAGTGCGCAGGCATCAACCGGGAAAGTACACGCTGTACAACTTACCCCAGGTCAATCTCCGTATTATCCCCGATGTTCAAACTCTGGGAAAGCCCGCGGATATTGGCATCCGAACCAATGAGGGAAGATTTGAGCACCACCTCGTGCAGGTTGCTGTAAGAGCCTACGATGGAGTCTTTTACAATGGAGTAATTAACGGTGGTGTTATCGCCGATGGCCACGTTAGGGCCGATGATGGTATTTTTAATATTGCAATTTTCACCAATGCTTACCGGGGGAATGATGATGGTGTTTTCAAAAGCCGGCAGTTCCGCGGGTTTCTGCTTTTTGAGCAGGATGGCATTGGTTTCCAGCAGGGTTTCCTTGCGGCCACAGTCAAACCAGTTGCTCACTTTATACGCCTGCATTTTTACGCCATGGCGGATCATGCATTCCAGGGCGTCGGTGAGCTGGTATTCATCGTGCGATTTGATCTTGTTGTTCACGTTGTCCTGGAGGCAGTCAAACAGCTGCACGGTTTCACGGATCTTATACAGGCCCACCAGCGCCATATTCGATTTGGGGATCTGCGGCTTTTCCACCACGCGGGTGAAGATGTGGTTCTCATCCATTTCGCCCACCCCGAAATTACGGGGATCGTCCACTTTCTTTACGCCCAGCAGGGAATGGGGTGCAGCGATCACTTCCTTGATATTGGACTCCACGATGGTATCACCCAGCACGATCAGCACTTCGTCGTCCTGTACAATACTGCGGGTAAGCAGGATGGCATGACCCGTGCCTTCGCGGCTGGTCTGCTGCACAAAGTGACAGGTGAGTTGCGGGTATTTCTGCTCTACGTAGTGCTGTATTTTTTCACCGAGGTAGCCTACCACGAACACAAATTCCGTGATCCCGGCTTCTACCAGCTGGTCTATGATGATACTGAGAATGGTTTTTCCGGCCAGGGGAATCAGCGCTTTAGGCTGTGTATATGTATGTGGCCGCAGCTTGGTGCCAGCCCCGGCTACGGGTATGATCGCCTTCATTTAGTCGATATGATTTCGTGAAGAAGTGCAGATGACCTCTCAATGACAATGCGGCAAAATTACTAATATTTTATGAATGCCAACGATTGCGGGGCTGGTGAACAGGGCAGATACAACGTTTTAGTGATATAGGACCGGACAGATTTGCCAGGACCTTGCATTTGACCCACCATTACTGTAAATTTGCACAAATTTTCATCATGCAAAGAGATACGCAAATATTTGATATCATCCGTCAGGAACTGGAGCGCCAGCGCCACGGCATTGAATTGATCGCATCAGAAAACTTCACCAGCAGCCAGGTTATGCAGGCTATGGGTAATGTGATGACCAATAAATATGCTGAAGGCTATCCCGGCAGAAGGTATTATGGTGGTTGCGAAGTGGTGGACCTCAGCGAGCAGCTGGCCATCGATCGCGCCAAACAAATATTTGGTGTGGAGTATGCTAACGTGCAGCCCCACTCCGGCGCACAGGCCAATGCGGCCGTGCTGCTGGCCATCCTCAATGCAGGCGATAAGATCCTGGGCCTGGACCTCAGCATGGGGGGCCATCTCACCCACGGTTCCGCGGTAAACTTCTCCGGTAAGCTGTATGAGCCTCACTTCTACGGCGTGAACAAAGAAACCGGCCTGGTTGAATACGATAAAATGGAAGAAGTGGCCAAGCGTGAAAAGCCAAAGGTGATCATCTGTGGTGCTTCCGCTTACAGCCGCGATTGGGATTATAAACGCATCCGCGAAATTGCAGACAGCGTAGGCGCTTTTGTAATGGCAGACATTGCACACCCTGCAGGGCTGATCGCAAAAGGCCTGCTGAACTCCCCGTTTGAGCATTGCCATTTTGTAACCACCACCACCCACAAGACACTGCGCGGGCCCCGTGGCGGTATGATCATGATGGGCAAGGATTTTGAAAATCCCTTTGGCCTCAAAACACCCAAAGGCGAAGTGCGCATGATGAGCAACCTGCTGGATATGGCCGTATTCCCCGGCATACAGGGCGGCCCGCTGGAGCACGTAATTGCTGCCAAGGCCGTATCTTTCTTCGAGATCCTCTCCGACGATTATACTGTTTACGCAAAACAGATCCTGAAAAATGCACAGGCCATGTCCAAACACTTCCTGGACAAGGGCTACCAGATCGTATCCGGCGGTACAGACAACCACCTGATGCTGATAGACCTGCGCAACAAGAACATCTCCGGTAAGAAAGCGGAGCAAACGCTGGTAAAAGCAGACATCACCATCAACAAGAACATGGTGCCTTTTGATGACAAGTCTCCCTTCGTTACTTCCGGTATCCGTATTGGCGTCCCGGCTATCACCACCCGTGGCCTGAAAGAAGAGCACATGGGCCAGATCGTAACCTGGATAGACCAGCTGATCATGGACAGTGATAACGAAACCACCATCGCCAAAGTACGCGGTGATGTGAATGCGTTTATGAAACAGTTCCCGCTGTATCCTGAAATGTAATGCAGTGGATGCTACATATTGGAAGCGGCCTGCCTTTGCGCAGGCCGTTTTTTTATGCATGCCATTGGCCGCAGGCCCCAAAAAAAAGCTGCCAGTGGGTACCGGCAGCATTTTGCAGTAAGTAAAGCCAATATGATTTTAAAAGCTGGCAGCCAGGAAAGCCATGGTACCCATGCCGTATTCAATGGCATTTTCATCAATGTCGAATGTGGGCGTGTGCACGCCAGAGTGGATGCCACGGGCCACATTGCCGGTACCCAGGCGGAAGAAGCAGGCAGGGATTTCCTGGGAGTAAAAGGCAAAGTCTTCCGCTCCCATGCGCAGCTCTGTGTCCTGCACATGGTCTGCTCCCATGTAATCCGATGCCAGTGCACGGGCGCGGGCCGTTACTGCTTCATTATTGTACAGGCAGGGATAGCCTACCAGGATGTCAATGTCAATTTCAGCGCCCATGGCGTGCACTAGTTCTATTGCCTGTTTGCGGATCAGTTCATGTGCCTTGAAGCGCCAGGTTTCATCCATCGCCCTGAAAGTGCCCATCAGCTTCACTTCCGAGGGGATCACGTTTGTAGTGTAGCCACCGTTGAACGCGCAGATGGAAAGCACGGACGGGGAGAAGGGGTTGTTATTGCGACTGATGATCTGCTGCAGGCTTACTACCAGGTGGGATGCCACGAGGATAGTGTCTACCGTGAGGTGGGGCTGTGCCGCGTGGCCGCCTTTTCCTTTGATGGTGATGTAGATTTCATCTGCGCTGGCCATGTATTTACCATCGCGGAAGCCGAGCAGGCCGGTTTCCATGCTGGGCTGCACGTGCATGCCCAGGATCGCGTCCGGGCGCGGGTTTTCGAGCACACCTTCTGCTATCATGAGGCTGGCCCCTCCGGGATGTTTTTCTTCACCGGGCTGGAAGATCACGCGCACCGTACCTTCAAACTCCTGGCGCAGTTCCTGCAAAATGCGGGTGGCGCCCAGGATGCAGGTAGTATGCACATCATGGCCACAGGCGTGCATCACGCCGGGATTGAGTGATCTGTAGGGCACATCATTGGCTTCCGTGATGGGAAGCGCATCCATGTCTGCACGGATGGCAATGGTCCTGGACCCCGGATTGCGGCCTTCGATCGTAGCTACGATGCCCGTACCGGCTACGTTTGCTGTATAGGACACCCCATATTCATCCAGCTTCCCGCGTACGAAAGCGGCGGTTTGATATTCCTGGAACGACAGCTCCGGGTGGGCGTGGATGTGGCGGCGTATGTCGATGAAGGCAGGGGCGTATTGTTTTGCGAGTGCCTGTATCTTATTCTTCATTGGTCGTAGGTTCTTTATCGGCGGTCAGGTTGATCAGGGTGGGTACCACGAATACGCTGCCACCTACGCTGCTGCTGATCTTATCACGGAGGTCTGTGGCTTCATCGCGGCTTTTGAAATCCCCGACACGCACTTTAAAATAGGGTGCGTTATAATCCAGGTAGGTGCGGTATTGGGGAAACTGCTGCATTATTTTCGCTTTCATATCATTGGCCTCCCCGCGTTTGTTGGTAGAGAGCACCTGCACCCGGAAACCAGGCTGGTTACGGATAGCAAGGTTATTGATGTAGATCTGCTTGCGGATCATTATATCAATGCGGGCGTCTTTCACAACGGGTGGGTTGGCAGCGATCACCGGGGTGGTATTGTCCTGTGCGGCGGCCACCAGGGTGGCGCCCATGAGTAAACCGAGGATCGCAAAACATTTTATCATCATGATGGTTACATTTTGAAGTAGCGCAAAAGATGCGGGTGTAGGTTAGTAGCTGCTGTTATTGCCGGCGGGCTGCTGCTCCACGATGGCTACGCTGCTGCTGGCTCCAATACGGGTGGCGCCTGCGGCAATGAGTTGCTGTACAAATTCATACGTGCGGATGCCGCCGGAAGCCTTGATCTGGATATTGGCAGGCAGGTGGGCACGCATGAGTTGTACCGCTTCCACAGATGCACCTTTTTCGGCATAGCCGGTGGAGGTTTTTACAAAATCCACCTGGTAGCGGGCACAGATCTCACAGCATTTGATGATCTCTTCATCAGAGAGTATGCCGCTTTCTATGATCACCTTGATCACTTTTTGTTTGGCATGGATGAGGGCTGTGAGCGCCTGGATCTCTTTTTCAAGATAGGCCCAGTCGGCATTGCGGATGGCAATAAGATTGGCCACCATATCCAGTTCATCGGCGCCGTCTACAATGGCCAGTACGGCTTCGGCCACTTTGGCTTCAATGGCGGAGTATCCGAATGGGAAACCCAGTACAGTGGCGGTTTTTACGCGGGTTTGCTCCAGCAGTTGTTTAGACAGGCGCACAAAGGGCGGGGGCACGCATACGGCTGCAAAGTTGTACGCAGCGGCATCACCGCAGAGCTTCACGATCTCATCGCGGGTGGTGGTAGGTTTTAAGATGGTATGGTCAATGTATCTGTTGACTTGCATAGCGCAAATTTAGCCTAAAGAAGGGAAAGGAGGAGGGCAATTTTGAGGGTGCAGGAATGGGAGGGTGTTTTGCAGGAATGGAGGGATGGATATTTCGTGACTGGCAGGGAGATGGCGTGTCATAATGAAAGCGTTAAAAAAATTGGTAATGTAAGTGGGTGGCGTAAAAAAAGAGCAAACACCTCGCAGTGTTTGCTCTTTTTCATTTATTTCATCCAGGGTGCAGGATCATGCATCCTTTCCATGGCATTGCTTGTACTTCTTACCACTACCGCAAGGGCAGGGATCATTACGGCCGATGCGAGGGCCCGCTTTTACCGGCTCTGTTCTTTCCGGCTCGGGGTTGTGATACGCAGGTGCTGCTACGCTGGCAGTACCGGCCGCATTCAGCTCTTCGTGTGAAGTTCTCATCTTGCTCATATCCGTACGCTTTTCAGGGCGAGCTTCCTTTACGGCTTCTGCCTGCATTACCGCTTCTTCTTCCTGTTGGTGACGGCGGTGGTGCAGTTCACAACGGGTCAGGAAGGATACGATCTGGCCATTGGTCTCCACGTTCATCTGTTTGAACAGTTCAAACGCTTCCAGTTTATAAACCAGCAGCGGGTCACGCTGTTCGTATACGGCACTTTGTACGGATTGTTTCAGGTCATCCATGGCGCGCAGGTGCTCTTTCCAGGACTCATCTATCAGGGCCAGGGTGATGGAGCGCTCCAGGGCTGCTCTTACTTCCTGTCCTTTGGTCTCTACCACGCGGGCTATGTTTGCCACTACACCCATGCCTTTCCGGCCGTCTGTAAATTCGATGGCGATATTGGTAGCACGGTGGCCTTTATCATGGGCCACTGCTTCCAGCGTGGGCCACATGTATTCCACCATGTTATTGGACTTGCGTTCGTATTGCTCCGTAGCTTCGTTATACAGCCTGGTGGCGAGGGACGGGGCATCTGTTCTTGACAGTTCTTCCTGGGTAATAGTAGTGTCCAGGGAGAAGTTGATGATCACATCACGTTTAAAGGCGTCAAAATCGCCGGTGTCTTTATGCATCACCACCAGGTTCTCTGCTACGCTGTAGAACGCATTGTCAATATCAATGGCCAGGCGCTCTCCAAACAGGGCGTGGTTACGCTTGGCGTAGATCACGGTGCGCTGCTTGTTCATCACGTCGTCATACTCCAGCAGGCGCTTACGGATGCCGAAGTTGTTTTCTTCCACTTTCTTCTGCGCACGTTCAATAGACTTACTGATCATGCTGTGCTGGATCACTTCTCCTTCTTTGTAGCCCATGCGGTCCATCATACCGGCTATGCGGTCAGAGCCAAACATGCGCATCAGGTCATCTTCCAGTGATACGAAGAACTGGGAGGTACCGGGATCGCCCTGGCGGCCGGCACGGCCACGCAACTGACGGTCTACACGGCGGCTTTCATGCCGTTCCGTACCAATGATGGCCAGGCCACCCGCTTCTTTTACGCCGGGCCCCAGCTTGATATCCGTACCACGACCCGCCATATTGGTAGCGATGGTCACCGCGCCGGCCAGCCCCGCTTCAGATACGATCTGTGCTTCACGGGCATGCTGTTTGGCATTCAGTACGTTGTGGGGTATTTTTTCCAGCTGCAGCATCCTGCTCAGTAACTCGGATACTTCCACGGAGGTGGTACCTACCAGCACCGGGCGGCCTTTGGCCTGCAGTTGTTTTATTTCTTCAATTACTGCCCGGTATTTATCGCGCTTGGTTTTGTATACCAGGTCTTCTGCATCTATACGGGAAACAGGCAGGTTAGTGGGAATGGTTACCACATCCAGCTTGTAGATCTCCCAGAATTCGCCCGCTTCCGTGGTAGCCGTACCGGTCATACCGCCCAGCTTGTGGTACATACGGAAAAAGTTCTGCAGGGTAATGGTGGCAAATGTTTGGGTGGCAGCTTCCACTTTCACATTTTCCTTGGCTTCAATGGCCTGGTGCAGGCCATCAGAATAGCGGCGTCCGTCCAGGATACGGCCGGTCTGCTCATCCACGATCTTCACTTTACCATCCATCACTACGTACTCCACGTCTTTTTCAAACAGAGTGTACGCTTTCAGCAATTGCTGGATAGAGTGGATGCGGTCGGATTTCTGGGCAAAGTCCTGCAGGAGGGTATCCTTGCGTTGCAGTTTTTCTTCCGCGCTGATGTCCAGTTTCTCAATCTCTGCGATCTCGAAACCTACGTCCGGCATAATGAAGAAGTTGGCGTCTTCACCAGATTGGGTAATGAGGGCCAGGCCTTTTTCGGTAAGGTCTACGCTGTTATTTTTTTCATCGATGTGGAAATAAAGTTCCGCATCAACTTTGGGCATTTCACGTTGCTGGTCGGCAATGTAGTAGTTCTCTGCTTTTTGCAGCAGTACTTTGATACCGGGCTCACTGAGGTATTTGATCAGGGCGCTGTTCTTGGGCAGGCCTCTCCAGGCGCGCATCAGTGCCAGGCCGCCGGTCTTGGGGTCGTCCTTGCCTTCGCTGATCAGTTTTTTGGCTTCTACCAGGAACTGCTGTGTTACGCGTTTCTGTGCATCCACCAGGCGCTGGATGCGGGGCTTCAGTTCATGGAACTCCTGTTCATCGCCTTTGGGAATAGGGCCGGAAATAATGAGGGGGGTACGCGCATCATCGATCAATACGCTATCCACTTCATCCACCATGGCAAAGTGGTGCTTGCGCTGCACCATTTCATCCGGGTTGTGCACCATGTTATCACGGAGGTAGTCAAAACCAAATTCGTTATTGGTACCGTAGGTGATATCCGCCAGGTAAGCATTGCGGCGTTCCGTGGAGTTGGAGGGATGTTTATCTATACAATCTACGGTAATACCGAGGAATTCGAAGATGGGGCCGTTCCATTCAGAGTCACGGCGGGCCAGGTAATCGTTCACCGTTACGATGTGCACGCCTTCACCGGCCAGTGCATTCAGGTAAGCCGGGAGGGTGGATACCAGGGTTTTACCTTCACCCGTGGCCATTTCGGAGATCTTACCCTGGTGCAGGGTGATACCGCCTATCAGCTGTACATCATAGTGTACCATGTTCCAGGTTACATCCTGGCCGGCGGCTTTCCAGCTGTTGTTGTAGGTCACTTTGTCACCTACCACGTTGATATAATCTTTATTCACTGCCAGGGCCCGGTCCAGTTCTGTAGCGGTGGCGGTGAGCTGGGTATTTTCCTTGAAGCGGCGGCTGGTTTCCTTTACCACGGCAAAGGCCTGGGGCAGGAGCTCATTGAGCACCTCTTCAATTTTTTTATCGCGGTCTTTCCGGAGCTTGTCAATTTCCTGGTATACCGCGTCTTTATCGGCTATGTTTTCGGCCTCATCGGCGGTAGCCTTGCGGCTCGCTATTTCAGTGTCAATGTCCGTCAGGTACTCCTGGATGCGGGTACGGAACTCCTGCGTTTTGTTGCGCAGTTCATCAATAGACAAGGATTGCAGTTTGGCATATTCCTCATTGATCTGCGCCACAACCGGCATAACGGATTTTATATCCCGCTCGGATTTATGACCACCAAAAAGCTTCGTTAAAAAACCTAACATGTTATTATAAGAATTATCGGATTTAAGTTGGTTGCAGCAGGCAGCTGGAACACGCTACAACAGCAGCAGTCAAATATTATGCTTAACTGGTTGCTTATGCCACCTTGGCAGCAGTGCTGTAAATTCCAGTCCCCGGTTAACAATTTCCAATATGCTGCATGGATTTTTCTACATCAAAACCTGTGGTTGGAAATTGTGTACTTGGAAATTGCCGGCGCCATGGGCGCTGGCTGGGGCGTAAATGTAGGAATATTTTACCGACGGGCGTAGCTAAAAAAGAAATATTAGCATGAGTTTGAATAATAAAAATCCCAATATCATAAAGCCGCCTCCACAGCGGGTTACGGCCCAAAGGCTGGTAGGCCCGGGCAAAACGGCAGGCGGGCCCGCCCGCCATGCGCCCATAACCCGCCGAAAAAGACCGGAAATATGAAAATACTTTTTATAAATTTAAGGCCGCCGGAACGGCCCTTCCTACGGAACCATGCAGCAAAAGGGAACATGCCACCGGCACAAACAGCACGTTATTGACAGCGGACCACGAACAACAGGATTTTGAACAACAGTTATCAGATAGCATAAAACGATTTACCAATGAACCGTAAGTTAAGAATGGGCATGATCGGAGGCGGTAAGAACGCCTTTATCGGTGCTGTACATCGTATTGCAGCCAATATGGACGGCCTTATCACCCTCAGCGCCGCCGCCCTCAGTTCTGACCCGCAGCGCGCCCTGGAATCTGGCCGGGAGCTTTTCCTGCCAGACGACCGCATCTATACCGATTATAAGACCATGCTGGAAACGGAAGCCGCTAAACCGGCCGACCAGCGACTGGATTTTATTGTGATCGTAACACCCAACCATGTGCACTTTGAGCCCGCCATGCTGGCGCTGGAAAAAGGTTTCCACGTGGCAATAGACAAACCCATCACCTTCACCCTGGACGAGGCCAAACAACTGCAGGCCAAGGTGGAAGCCACTGGCCTCAAACTGCTGCTCACCCACACTTACACCGGCTACCCGATGGTAAAACAGGCCCGCGCCATGGTGAAAGCAGGCGCCCTGGGCCAGATCCGCAAGGTGTATGTAGAATACCCGCAGGGATGGCTGAGCACCGCCGGTGAAAAGGATAACCAGCAGGCCGCCTGGCGTACAGACCCCAGCAAATCCGGCAAGGCCGGCTGCATGGGCGATATTGGTACCCACGCCGCCAACCTGGCAGAATACATTTCCGGCCTGCAGATCGATAAGCTCTGCGCCGACCTCAATATCGTAGTACCCGGACGCCGCCTGGACGATGATGGTGCCGTGCTGCTCAAGTTCAATAACGGCGCCAGTGGCGTGCTCACGGCTTCACAGATTGCAGCCGGCGAAGAGAACGCCCTCAACATCCGCGTGTATGGTGAAAAAGGCGGCCTGGAATGGCACCAGATGGAGCCTAATACCCTGCTGGTAAAATGGCTGGATAAGCCCACGGAGATCTACCGTGCAGGCGCCGGATACCATTTCCAAAGCCCCTTCATGTACAAAAATACCCGTACGCCCGGCGGCCATCCGGAAGGCTACCTGGAGGCATTCGGTAACCTGTACCGCAATTTTGCCCACCACCTCATGGCCATCGCAGATGGCACCACGCCTTCCCCTGAAACCCTGGACTATCCCAGCGTGGCAGACGGCGTACGTGGCATGGCCTTCATCGACAACGTGGTGAAATCATCCGCCAGCGAGCAGAAATGGACAAAATTTGAAATCTAACGTTAATGGTTATACGATAAAATTCTTTGCATGAAAACGATCAAAGGACCTGGTATTTTCCTGGCGCAATTCCTGGGCGACAAAGCCCCTTTCAATAGCCTGAAATCTATTTGTGAATGGGCGGCCAGCCTTGGTTTTAAGGGCGTACAGCTCCCCACGAACGATCCGAATATCTTTGACCTGAAAAAGGTAGCAGAAAGCAAGACCTACGCAGACGAGGTAAAAGGACTGGTGAATGCCGCCGGTGTGGAGATCACCGAGCTTTCCACCCACCTGCAGGGCCAGCTGGTGGCCGTACACCCGGCCTACAACGACCTGTTTGACGGCTTCGCGCCGGAAAACCTGCGGGGTAATTTTGCCGCCCGCACGGAATGGGCGGTACAGCAGGTGAAATATGCCGCAAAGGCCAGCCAGCACCTGGGCCTCCATGCATCCGTAACCTTCAGCGGCGCCCTGCTCTGGCCCACGGTATATCCCTGGCCCCAGCGCCCCGCCGGCCTGGTGGAAACCGGCTTTGCCGAACTGGCCAAGCGCTGGAAACCCATCCTGGATGTGTATGAGGAATGTGGGGTGGACCTGTGCTACGAACTGCATCCCGGTGAAGACCTGCACGACGGCGTTACGTTTGAGCGCTTCCTGGAAGCCGTAGGCGGTCACAAACGCGCGAATATCTTGTACGATCCCAGCCATTTTGTGCTGCAATGCCTGAACTACCTGGAGTTTATCGATATTTACCATGAGCGCATCAAGATGTTTCATGTGAAAGACGCAGAATTCAATCCCACCGGCCGTTCCGGCGTGTACGGCGGTTACCAGGGCTGGGTGGAAAGGCCGGGCCGTTTCCGCTCCCTGGGCGATGGACAGGTGGATTTCAAGAGCATCTTCAGCAAAATGGCGCAGTACGATTTTGCAGGATGGGCCGTCATGGAATGGGAGTGTGCACTGAAACATCCCGAACAGGGTGCCAGGGAAGGAGCCCCCTTCATTGCATCCCACATCATCCGCGTAACCGACCGCGCATTTGATGACTTTGCCGGCACCGGTGCCAATGATGCGCTGAACAGGAAGATCCTGGGGATTTAAACAACCTGGCAATACATCAATCTAACAATTTTTCAATCCAATAAAAGTCAAACTAATGAAAAAAGGAATGCTGGCGTCTGTGGTGATGATCGCCGTTTTTATGGCAGCTTGTGGTGGTGGTAGCAAGAATGATAAGGCTACCGAAGGCGCTAAATCAGAAACTCCGGCTGCGGCCGATAATTCAATGGTAGCGCCGGGCGCAGGAGCTCCGGCATCCAAAGGCGAGACCCTCGAAGCAAGCCTGGATTGCAAAACCTGCCATAAAGTGGATATGAAAGTGGTAGGGCCCTCTTTCAAGGAAATTGCAAACAAGTATCCTGCAACCGATGAGAACATCGACATGCTGGCAAGCAAGATCATCAGCGGTGGCAGCGGCCACTGGGGCACTACACCCATGACCCCGCACCCCGACCTGGCGAAAGATGATGCCAAGGAGATCGTAAAATATATACTGGCGCAGAAATAAATGTTGCCTGAAAAATGGATGAGCGCCTGCACACCAAGCGTTCATCCATTTAACCCTGTAACCATTTTAACAATCAAACAAAGCGGAACCTAATTATGAAAAAGACTTTCCTTACCCTGTTCGCCGCAGCTGCACTCATGGGCAGCGCCAGCGCACAGAACACCCTTTCCGGCAAAGAACAGAAACAAGGCTGGAAGCTGCTGTTTGACGGCAAATCCCTCAACGGCTGGCATGGTTACAACGGTAAAGACGCCGCCTCCCACTGGAGCGTGGTGGATGGCGCCCTGCAACTGACACCCGGCGGTGACCACGTGGACCTGGTGACCAACGATCAATACGAAAACTTTGAACTGAGCTACCAGTGGAAGATCTCCGAAGGCGGCAACAGTGGCCTGATCTTCGGCGTGCACGAAGACCCGCAGTTTGACGCACCGTACCTCACCGGCATTGAAATGCAGGTACTGGACGATGCCAAACACCCCGACGGCAAAAATCCCAAACATAACTCCGGTGACCTCTACGACCTGGAAAAAGCCCCCAAGCTGAACGCCAAGCCCGTAGGTGAATGGAATACCGCCAGGATCGTTAAAAAGAATGGCCACATCCAGCTGTTCCTGAACGGTCTTAAAACCGCTGACGTGACCATCGGTACCCCCGAATGGCAAGCCATGCTGAACAACAGCAAATTCAAGAACTGGAAAGGTTTTGCAGCCTATCCCCAGGGCGGCATTGCCTTGCAGGATCATGGTAACCAGGTTTGGTACCGGGATCTTAAGTTGAAGCAGCTGTAAAAAATTGTCCCAGGTCTTAGGTCCTGGGTCTTAGGTACCGGTTACCGCAAAAGACATCGCTTACAAGCGCGACCTAGGACCTAAACATCCTTTACAATTATTCCCGTTATATGAAACACATCCTCACCACCCTGCTGCTCTGCTGCACCATTTCGCTTGCTTTTGCAGCGCAGCCTAAAGTGCTGGTATTTTCCAAAACAAAAGGTTTCCGGCATGATGCGATTCCCGTGGGAAAGCTGGCCATCATGAAACTGGGCCAGGATAACAACTTTGCAGTAGATACCACGGAAGATGCCAGTGTATTTACGGAAGCAAACCTGAAACAGTATAAAGTGGTGATCTTCCTGCACACCACCGGCGATGTGCTGGACAGTGCCCAGCAGGTGGCATTCCAGCATTTTATTGAGCATGGAGGCGGCTACGTGGGCATTCACGCAGCCACCGATACGGAGTACGACTGGCCCTGGTATGGCAAGCTGGCCGGCGCTTATTTTGTAAGCCACCCCGCCCAGCAGGAAGCCGTGCTGCACGTGGCAGACCGTCACCGCAGCTTCTCCACCCAGGCCCTGCCCGATGAATGGAAGCGCAGGGATGAATGGTACAACTTCCGCGACATACAACCAGACCTGCACGTAGTGCTCACCATCGATGAAAAGACCTATACCGGTGGCAAAAATGGTGACGTACACCCCATGGCCTGGTGGCACGATTATGATGGCGGCCGCGCTTTCTACACAGAACTCGGACATACCAAAGAATCTTACTACGACCCGCTTTACCTCGGGCACCTGCTGGGCGGCATAGACTATGCACTGGGCCGCAAAAAAGGATCGAAGAACATCGGCGTGGTAACCTTGTCTGACACCCACTGATAAACGGGTGTTATTTCCTGTTTTAATGCCAACGTTGGCATTTTTGAGTTAAAATTACATTACACGCGCAATTATCCATCGCTATAAACTGCACATGAAATACATTCATTACTTACTTGGCACCCTGCTGGTGCTGGCCCTGGTAACGGGCTGCAAGCAAAAGCGCGAAGGGCAGCCCCGGGTCCTGGTGTTTTCCAAAACCATGGGCTTTCACCACAACGCTATTCCCGCCGGCGTAAAAGCCCTCCAACAAATGGGCACCGCTAACGGGTTCCTGGTGGACACTACCACCAACGCGGATTATTTTACAGAAGACAGCCTGCAAAAGTATGCAGCAGTGATCTTCCTCAACACCACCGGCGATGTACTGAACAACTACCAGGAGGCCGACTTTGAACGCTATATCCAGGCGGGCGGCGGCTACGTAGGCGTGCATGCCGCTACGGATACGGAGTACGACTGGGGCTGGTATGGTGGCCTGGTGGGCGCCTATTTCCAGGACCACCCGGCCGGTACGTACCAGGCAAAACTGCTGGTAACAGACAAAAGCTTTCCCGCTACCGCTGGCCTGCCGGGCACCTGGGAGCATACCGACGAATGGTATAATTTCAAGAAAGTGAGCAAGGACATAAAGGTGATCCTGAAGGTGGATGAAAAGTCGTACCAGGGCGGTAAGATGGGAGAAGACCATCCCATCAGCTGGTACCATGAATACGACGGCGGCCGCGCTTTTTACATGGAGCTGGGCCACACCGATGAATCGTACCAGGAGCCTAACGTGATAAAACTGTTGCTGGGTGGTATTCAATATGCCATGGGCAATAACTCCCTGCTGGACTACAGCCGCTGTACCACGCTGCGTGTACCGGACGAGGATCGCTTCTCCAAAACGGTGCTCACCAGCGGCGGTTTCTTTGAGCCCACGGAAATGACCATCCTGCCTAATCTGGATGTGCTCATCGCACAGCGCCGCGGGCAACTGATGCTGTACAAAGACCAGGACCACAGCCTGAAACAGGTGGCAGACCTGAAAGTTTACTTTCATACAGATACGCCAAACGTGAACTCTGAAGAAGGCCTGCTGGGTATTACCGCAGATCCCAACTATGCAAAGAACCACTACGTGTACCTGTACTATGCCCGCCCGGACAGTGCCATCAACCGCTTGTCCCGCTTCATTTTTGAACAGGATGAACTGAAAAAGGAAAGTGAAAAGGTGATCCTGGAACTGAAGGAGCAGCGCGATATGTGCTGCCACACCGGCGGCTCCCTGGCCTTTGGCAACGATAATATCCTCTACCTTTCCACAGGTGATAACACCACCCCGTTTGACGAGCCGGGGCAGCCTTACGTGAGCAAAGGTTATGGCCCCATGGACGACCGCCCCGGGCACGATCATTATGACGACCGCCGTGGCTCTTCCAATACCAACGACCTGCGTGGAAAGATCCTCCGCATTAAGATCAATGAAGACGGCTCTTACAGCATACCGGAGGGCAACCTGTTCAAACCCGGTACCCCCAAGACCCGCCCGGAAATTTACGCGATGGGTACGCGCAATCCTTACCGCATTTCAGTGGATAAGCACACCGGCTTTGTATACTGGGGGGATGTAGGCCCGGACGCCAACAATGATGATTCCCTGCGCGGACCAAGAGGGTACGATGAGATCAACCAGGCGCAAAAGCCCGGCTACTTTGGCTACCCGCTGTTCATTGCGGATAATAAACCTTACCGGCGTTATGATTATGCCACCGGTAAGAGCGGGGATTACTTTGATCCCCAACACCCGGTCAATGATTCCCGCAACAATACCGGTTTAAGGGAGCTGCCGCCTGCGCAACCGGCCTTTATCTGGTACCCGTACGGGCCTTCTGTAGACTTCCCGCAGGTGGGCAGTGGTGGCCGCAGCGCCAGCGCCGGCCCGGTGTTCTATGCAGAAGACTATCCCGCTGCTACGCGCTTCCCAACATATTACAACGGCAAGCTGTTCATCTATGACTTCATCCGCGGTTGGATCATGGCCGTGACCATGGACAAAGAAGGCCACTTCAGCAAGATGGAACGCGTGGTGCCGCACATGAAGTTCAATTCCATGATCGACATGGAAATGGGCCCCGATGGCCGCCTGTATGTACTGGAATATGGCAGCGGATGGTTTAGCAAGAATGCAGATGCCGCCCTGTCGCGCATAGATTATAATGGCGGCAACCGGGCGCCGGTAGCCATGATCAAGGCAGACAAGACCACCGGCAAGCTGCCCCTCACCGTGAAGCTGAGTGCAGAAGGCAGTTACGATGCGGATGGTGACAAGCTCACTTACCTCTGGTACACCGGCGATGGCCATAAGAAAGAGACCACGAAACCGGAACTGCAGTACACGTATGAAATGGCCGGTGAATACAATGCCTACGTGGAAGTGGTGGATGACAAAGGCGCCAGCACCCGCAGTGCCGCGGTGAATCTCTACGCCGGTAATGAAATGCCCAAAGTGCAGATCAGCATTGCAGGTAACCAGATGTTCTATTTCCCCGGTGAAAAAGTGAGCTACGATGTAAAGATCACCGACGCAGAAGATGGCGCCATCACCAGTGGCAATGAGAATGCCTACATCTCTGCTAATTACATGGAAGGAAAAGACAAGGCAGCCCTGCCCCAGGGCCACCAGGTGATCACCGGCGCCCTGGCCGGTAAGAGCATCATGGAAGCCAATGATTGTAAGTCGTGCCACAAGCTGGACGAAAAATCCATTGGCCCTGCCTTTAAACTGGTATCAGAGAAATACAAGGATGACAAGACCGCGGAAGACCGCCTGGCCAATAAGATCATCAAAGGTGGTGGTGGCGTTTGGGGAGAAACCAATATGCCTGCTCACCCCGGCCTGAACCTGAACGAAGCCAAAGAAGTGGTACAGTATATTATGACATTGAACGGCAGCGCCGCCCAGCACCCGTCGCTGGCCTTTACGGGCAGCCTGGACCCTGGCCTGGGCCAGCCGGTGAAACCCAACGGTGTGCTGTACCTCACGGCCAGCTACACAGACAAAGGAGGCCCCGGCATTAAGCCCATCACCGGCTCCAGCACCGTGGCGCTGCGCAATGCCACCCTGGATGCCGTAAGCCCCGACCAGATGGAAGGCGCCTCCGTAGTGGAAGTAAATGGCCTGAAACTGCTGCTGCCCGGTGCAGGTGCCAGCACGGCTACGTTTGCCAACCTGGACCTGCGTAGTATCAGTGGTGTGCAGGTGATTTATTATGCAAAAGATATCAGTGCTAATGGTTACACGGTGGAGGCCTTCCTGGATAGCCCAAGCGGTACCAAGCTTGGCGAGGCCCACATTGGCCCCGGGGCCGGCACTACTGCGCCTAACAAGGCCTTTATCCACTTTGCCAGCCCGGTGAGCAGTACGCCGCACCAGCTGGTGTTCCGCATCCATGCGGCAGAAGGGGAGAAGGGGTATGTAGGTATTACCGGGTTCCAGCTTGCCCGCTAAGCGGTACACCGTATTTAAATAGAAATCCCGCCAGGTGCAATGCCTGGCGGGATTTTTTATGTAGGGTCATTGGGCGTCAGGCCCTGGCATTGCGCCGCAGGCGCTTACCATAAAAATAATTGACCAGGAATACGGCGATAAGGATGAGCAGGCCACCGCACTCACGGGTTTGCTCTATCCAGGGTTTTTCCGCCTTCATGGTCTGTACAATGCTTTCCTCATGGTGTACGGTCACCCAGTCTATCACCCCGTTGGCCGTAAAGATGAGGAAGAGGGCGTAGGCCAGGTACACGGCAATGCCGATCCAGTAGGCGGTAAAATAAAAACGTCTACGGGCGGCCTGCCAGCAGAAATAGGCGCCATATAAGTAAATGGGCATCCAGATGTAGGGATCAGGATCGTTGTACTGAAGGGCGGCAAACACGATAAACAGCACGCACCATACGATGTTAAAAACTTTCATGATATTGCAGTTGATAAGAAGATAAGTTTAAAAGACTAAACATACTAATTAAGCAGGGCAATCCGCGCAGGCGGGCCACAGCAGCGGCTTGAATTTTTTTTTGAGAAAAGTGAAAAGAATACTTGTATCTGTTAATTTTATGTTATAAATTGAACCCGAATTTATATGAAAAGGTCATTCCATTACACGTTATAAAAACAGGTCAACCAATTTAATACTTTTAAAGTACCACGTTATGAACAAAGCAAGGGTGCCAAAATCGCTTTTCATTGTGAGCATCGCCTATTCCTCATAACAACACGTTTCAAACTAACATTACTAAAACATAAAAAATCTCTCGACTGTGACCTGCCGGTTTCGCAGGTGCAGTTAAGTTGTTTGTACCAATTTTTCATTCGATTGCACACATTTTAATTTTTTAAATACCACGTTATGAAAAAACACTTCTACCACATGTTGGCGCTATGCTGCTGTGCGTTCTTGTTGCTACTCGGCAGCAGTGCATTCGCTCAACAACAGATCACGGGAAGGGTTACAGACAAGGCGTCCGGAGCTGGACTGCCCGGTGTATCTGTAGCCGTTAAAGGCACAACAAAGGGAACAGCTACCGGAGCAGACGGTAGTTTCTCCGTTTCCGCAAACAAAGGCCAGGTGCTGGTCTTCTCCTTCGTAGGCTACAACAATGTTGAACAGGTTATCGGCTCCGGCCCGGTGATGGTTACATTGGAAGAAAAAGTAGGCTCCCTGGATGAAGTAGTAGTAACCGGTTATTCCGCGCAACGTAAAAAGGACCTCACTGGTGCAGTAGCCGTTGTAAACGTAGACAACCTCAAAACACAGCCGGTGGCCAACGTTAACAGCCAGCTGCAAGGCCAGGTATCCGGTGTTACCGTAGTAGGTAGCGGCCAGCCCGGCCAGGCGCCCCAGGTAAAGATCCGCGGTATCAATACCTTCGGTAACAACACCCCCCTCTACGTTGTGGACGGTGTACCCACCCAGAACATTGACGACCTGAACCCGAACGACATCGCGAACATGCAGGTACTGAAAGATGCCAGCTCTGCTACCATCTACGGTGCCCGCGCCGCAAACGGTGTGATCATCGTTTCCACCCGCCGCGGTACCGCCGGTAAGATCCGTGTGAACTACGACGGTTATGTAGGTACCCAGCGCGTACCCTCCGGTAACGTTTGGAACCTGGCAACCCCCACAGAAAGTGCAAACCTGATGTGGACTGCTTATGCAAACTCCGGCAAAACTCCTGATCCTACCCAGTATGGTACCGGCTCTACACCCGTACTGCCCGATTATATCCTGCCCGCCGGTAAAATGGAAGGCGATCCTGCGGTAGATCCTGCCACCTACAAGCTGAATCCCAACTATACTGATCCTACCCAGGTAGGCGGTCCCGGTGCAAAACAGATCATGAAAGCTAACAAGCAAGGTACCGACTGGTTCCACGAGATCTTCAAACCGGCCCCCATCACCAGCCATAATATCTCTGCTGCAGGCGGTAGCGACCAGGGTAGCTATTTCTTCTCTGCCAACTACTTCAACCAGCAAGGTATCCTCGACAGGACATATGAAAAGCGTTATACCGTTCGTGCCAACAGTGTTTACAATGTAAGCCATAGCATCCGTATCGGTGAAAACCTTGCATATTCTGTCATTGACAACCCGCAGATCGGTATCCTGGCAGAAGGTAGCGGTATTGGCATGGCTTTCCGCGAACCCAACATCATCCCCGTATACGATATCATGGGCAATTACGCCGGTACCCAAGCACCGAGCCTCGGTAACGCCAGAAACCCGGTAGCTATCCAGGAACGTACCCGCAACAATAAAACCACCGGAACCCGCCTGCTGGGTAACGTTTACGGTGAAGTGGACTTCCTGAAATACTTTACCGTGCGCACCAGCTTTGGTGGCCAGGCCTTCGCCTTCAACAACCACCAGTTCACTTTCCCTGAGTATGAAAACTCTGAAAACAATAAAGTGAACAGCTATACAGAAAACGCTGGTAATGGTTTTGATTACACCTGGACCAATACCCTGAACTACCACCAGACATTTGGTAAATACCACGATGTGAAGGTGCTGATCGGTTCTGAAGCTTTCAATGAGTTTGGCCGTAATGTGGGCGGTTCCAATAACGGTTATTTCTCCTTCGATCCTTCTTACGTAACCCTCTCCACCGGTTCCGGTACGCCTACCAACTACAGCAACAACTACAACGACGCGTTGTATTCCCTGTTTGCCCGTGTTGACTATGCATTCCACGATAAATACCTGATCGGTGGTGTGATCCGCCGTGATGGTTCCAGCCGCTTCGGTTCCAACAACCGTTATGGTAACTTCCCCGCGGTGAGCGCTGCATGGCGTATCTCCCAGGAATCTTTCATGAAGAATATTACCTGGATCAGCGACCTGAAGATCCGTGGTGGTTATGGTGTAATGGGTAACCAGATCAACGTATCGCCCTCTAACGCCTTCACCCTGTACGGTCCCGATAAGAACAACTCTTATTACAACATTACCGGTGCAGCCGGCGGCTCTACCCTCGGTTACTACCAGACACAGATCGGTAACCCGAACGCTAAATGGGAAAGCGATGCGAACAGCAACATCGGTATCGATGCAAGCCTGTTCAAAGGTAAACTGGAAATTACAGCCGACTACTATCGCAAAGACATCAAGGACCTGCTGTACCAGGTGGAAGTACCCGGTACCCAGGGCCGCGCCACTGCTCCTTATGTGAACATTTCCAGCATGAAGAACACTGGTTTTGATGCAGGCGTGACGGGCAACTTTGACATTACCCCCGATCTTCATTTCACGGGTACTGCCACCATCACTACCTACAAGAACACCATCACCAAGATATCTGATGCAACTTACTTCGACCAGGAATCCCGCCGCTTCAACGGACAGTACATCATCCGTAACGCGGTAGGTCATCCCGTATCTTCCTTCTACGGTTACAAGATCGTAGGTTTCTGGAACAGCGCAGAAGAAGTAAGTGCAGCTAACGCCGCAGCACAGAAAGCTACCAACAACCCCGAAGCCGTTTACGAAGACGGTATCGGTGTAGGCCGCTTTAAATATGCTGACACCAATGGCGATGGCATCATCACTGCGGATGACAAACAATTCCTGGGCAGCCCGAACCCGAAATTCACTTACGGTTTGAACCTGGGCCTGACTTACAAAGGCTTTGACTGGAGCATGTTCCTCTATGGCAGCCAGGGTGGTAAGATCTGGAACGACGTGCTGTGGTGGACAGACTTTTATTCTTCTTTCGTAAGCCAGAAGAGCAAGACCGCTGTGTACAATTCCTGGACTCCGACCAATCACAACGCCAAAGCGCCTATCCAGGAAACCACTGCTTACACCTCTACGGTGAATGCACCCAACTCTTACTATGTAGAAAACGGTTCTTTCCTGCGTTGCCGCAACATGGTACTGGGTTACACCCTGCCTGCTGACATGACCAAACGCGCACACATCGACAGACTGCGTGTATATGTACAGGCTGCAAACCTGTTCACCATCACCAAATACTCTGGTATTGATCCGGAAATCGGTACTGCACAGAACCCGCAAACCGGTAGCGGCAGCTCCAACTACGGTTCTACTAACTTCGGTATCGATACAGGTGGTTATCCCAATACCCGTAACTTCCTGGTGGGTGTAAACGTAACTTTCTAAGCAGCGAATGGTACTGAGTCTTTGAATTTTAAACTAAGCAAACAATGAAAAAATCATTCTTTATACTAGGTGTAACCGCGCTTGCAGCCGGCATGACACTATTCTCTTGTAGCAAGTCTTACCTGGATAAACCGCCCTATGGCGCTTTACCCCTTGACCTGATCGCTACTCCTGAAGGTACCCGTGGCTTCCTGATAGGCGCTTATGCCGCACTGGATGGCCAGCAGGCAAACGTAGCCGCCATCGGTGGTGGCGGTCCCTGGGAAGCAGCTCCCTCTAACTGGATCTATGGTAGCGTGGCCGGTGGCGATGCCCACAAAGGCTCTAACCCGATTGACCAGCCGCCGATCAACCAGATCATGACTGGTGTGTTTGATCCTGCCAATGGGTTCTTTAATACCAAGTGGAAAGCAATATTTGATGGTATCACCCGTTGCAATACCACGCTGAAGTCCCTCTCCCAGACCGTTGGCCTGGAGTCTGCGGAAGCAACCAGCATCAAGGCGGAAGCCCGTTTCCTGCGTGCCCACTACTACTTTGAACTGAAGAAAATGTTCAAGCGCGTACCCTGGATCGACGAAACTACCACCGACTTCCAGCAACCGGCGGATGACTCCTGGTCCCATATCGAGGACGACCTGAAGTTTGCCGCAGACAGCCTGACTGACCTCGCTTTCAATGGGGATGCCGGCCGTGCAAACAAATGGGCTGCTAAAGCTTATCTCGGTAAGGTTTACATGTATGAGCACAACTACGCTGCGGCAAAGACCCAGTTTGACGCCGTGATCACGCAAGGTGTAACTGCCACTGGCCTGCACTACTCCCTGGATAATGTAAACTTTGAGGATAACTTCAACCCGGCTAAGAAGAACAATTCAGAAACCGTGTTTGATATCCAGATGACCGCAAATAACGGAACCAACCAGATCACCCACGCTAACCAGGGTGATATGCTGAACTTCCCGTATAACAGCCCCTTTGGCTGCTGCGGTTTCTACCAGCCCTCCCAGGACCTGGTAAACTCTTACCTGGTGAATGCCACTACCGGGCTGCCTTTGAACGACAATAACGCCACTGAAGTGATCAGCGATATGGGTAAAAGCAGTTCAACCGCCTTCACGCTGGATACCAAAACCGTGGATCCCCGCCTGGACTGGACGGTAGGCCGCCGTGGTGTTCCCTACCTGGACTGGGGTCCGCACCCCGGTGCAAACTGGATCCGCCAGCAGGACTATGCTGGTCCCTACGCTCCCAAGAAGAACGTTTACTACAAAGCAACACAGAGCCTGTATTATGACGCGCACTCCTGGGCTCCGGGCTCCGCGATCAACGTGCACATTATCCGTTTTGCGGATGTGCTGCTGCTGGCTGCTGAAGCTGAAATTGAAGCAGGTTCTCTCGCTAAGGCTACCACTTATATCAACATGGTAAGAGAGCGTGCTAACAGACCCGCTGGTTTTGTAAGCATTAATGATAACATCGCCTTTGCAAAAGCAACTACCAACAGCGATGCGGAATTCAATACCGCCAGCACCACCATCAAGATGGGCGCTGGTGACTGGGTAGTACGTAAAGACAAAGGTGAAACCTGGGTAGTACTTACCGCTGATGCAAACGGTCATCCTACTTCCTGGAATGCGTACAAATTGCCGGCCTATAAAGCTGGTGATTATGGCACCTTCGCTGATCAGGCCTCCGCTCGTGCTGCTGTGCGGCTGGAAAGAAAACTGGAGTTGGCAATGGAAGGCCAGCGCTATTTTGACCTGGTTCGTTGGGGTGTTGCACCGGCAGTGATGAATGCTTACTACCAGTATGAAGGTAAGATCACCACTGACCTCACTGGCGCAAACTTCGTTGCAAGGGATACTGCATACCCGATCCCGCAACGCCAGATCGACCTGGGCCTGAAAGGTGGCCAGCCCACCCTGACCCAGAACAGTGGTTACTAAGGTTCGTAAATAATTTAACTTGTTTTCTATGGAAGAGGTAGTACATTCACTACCTCTTCTTTTTTTTACATTATGCAACTACAAAAGTTCCTGAAAGCGGCTATCGCACTGGTAGGCGTAGCCTGGTTAACAGCTGCCCTCGTAAGCAGCTGTAAACAACCCAAAGAAAAAAAACAAGGTATTTCCCACGGCCAGGAACTGGCCGAACAATATTGCGCCAGTTGCCACAAATACGTGCCGCCTTCCGCACTTGACAGCGCCACCTGGAAGCGTGGCGTATTGCCCAATATGGCCAGCCGTCTTGGCATCCGTGTGTGGGGCCAGGATGAATACTTCCAGCCTAATCCCGGTGATCATCCTTTGTTGAAATTTGAAGATTGGATGGATATCGTGAAGTTCTATCTCCATACGGCTCCGAAGAAAATGGACACCTCCCGCCTGCCGCAACCTTTTGTGAGTGACTGGGCCGTGTTCAAGCTTCAGGTGCCGGCTGTAAAAGATACCGCCCTGGAAGCTACCACCTGCATGCTGGGCTGGGATAGCGCGTCCGGGCATCTCTATGTTGCTTCGGAAGAAACAAGTAGCCTCAACGTGTATGAACCTGGTGGTAAACTGTTGCACACTTTCCAGACACATTCTCCCGTGGTCCATTACAGCCAGTTCCGCGATCCGGGTACAGACACCGTGCAGCGCTTATTCACCACCATCGGCCAGATGATAGCCACAGATGAAGCGCGTGGGGAACAACTCCGCTTTAACCCGGAGAAAGATGCTGATCCGGATTACAATATTGTAGCCGCCTTTCAGCCCCGCCCTGTGTTTACAGTGGCCGGCGACTTTAACAAGGACAAACTGACCGACTACGTTGTATGTGGTTTTGGACATGAGCAGGGTGCATTATTGTTAATGCGCCAAACACCGGACCGTAAGTTTAATATAGATACGATCAAAGCCATTCCCGGAGCTATACAAGCCCAAACAGGTGATTTTAATAAAGATGGCTGGTTGGATGTGATGGTGTTGTTTGCCCACGCACAGGAAGGCATCTCGGTGTTTTATAATAACCAGCACGGAGGCTTTACCGAGAAGCGGTTGCTCGACTTTTTACCAGTATGGGGGTCCTCCAGTTTCCAGTATACAGACGTGGATCATGATGGCCTGCCTGATATTGTCTATACCTGCGGGGATAACGGGGACTACTCAAATGTGCTGAAACCATTCCATGGGGTATATATATTCCTGAACAAGGGAGATATGAAATTTGAACAGCGCTGGTTCTTCCCGATCCATGGTTGCTATAAAGCTGTGGCTGCGGATTTTGACGGCGATGGGGACGTGGATATTGCCACGATTGCTTTCTTTGCAGATCACATTAACCGGCCGGAGGAAGAAATGGTTTATTTTGAACAGGACAAGTCCATGCAATTTATTCCCCATGCTATTCCCGTTCATAATATGGGGCGCTGGATCTGCATGGAGGTAGCTGATTATGATCACGACGGGGACCCCGACATCTTCCTTGGTAATATGTCCAAAGGCCTGCTGGAAAACGGGGTAACCCCTTCCTGGAACCGTCATATCCCTTTCATTGTGCTGGAAAACCGCACCAGGTAATCTAATCTTGTGTAGCCCGCCCGCCCGTTGGGTTTTCCATGGGTTACACATTTCTTAAATAGTGTTAAAAATAGAGGCTAAAACAAATTTATTGGCTATATTGCAATCAATCCCCTGAAAAATTTATTTGCTTTTTAGCAGGAAAAAGTTTTATATTAAGGGTGCAAACAAATGAATAATTACTGTCTTCAAAACAGTTTTAAACGATACTCCTGGTTATTAATCAGGTTTTAGAATGGCGGAAGGAGAGGCACTAGTTGCCTCTCTTTTATTTTGGCTATAACCCAATGCCGGCACGGCTTTCCGGCTACCCTCCCCGAAAACACACCTCCCACCCGGTGCCCCTTACACCCATTCCATTATTTTTATTGCAGGTGCCGTCCCTTTTTGCCGTTTAATTTTGTGGGCGCATTTCCGTATTTTTAGCGGCTTTTCAACAGGATACCATGACTCAACAGCCTTATGTTTATGACCAGCAGGCCTTGTTAGCGCAACTGACACCGCTTTTATGGGCACAACTGCCGGAAAAAGGCCGCGACTGGCTGCAGCAGCAACTGGTTAAAGCCCAGTCCAGCAGCGGCTTCCAGGCCTGGAACACCACGTTTGTGGCGCTGCCCCGTTTTACCGGCAAACAGCCTGTCCAATTTTCCCCCGAAACCCTGGACCAGTTAAATGCCCTGGTGCCTGGTTTTACGCCACAGGCCTGGCCGGCAGACCGCCTGGCCCGCGCCTGGTGGCTGGCCCAATGGCCCGCGGCCGATGCGGCCACCTACGTGCGCAGCATCAGCACCCTTTTCCAGACCGGCAGCATGGAAGAGCTTACCGCCCTGTACGCCTGCCTGCCCCTGCTGGCCTGGCCGGAAAGCTGGGTGGCACAAACGGCCGAAGGCATCCGCAGCAATATTGGCAACGTGCTGGACGCTATCATGCTGCAAAATCCCTACCCCGCCCGCTACCTGCCGGAAGCCGCCTGGAACCAGTTGGTACTCAAGGCGTTTTTTACCAGTAAGGACGTGCGGCTGGTTACCGGCCTGCAGGCCCGCAACAATAAAACACTACAGCAAATGCTGCGCGATTATGCCGCGGAGCGCCGGGCTGCCGGCCGCAGCGTAGACCCGCAACTGCCCCCGCTGGCAGCGCAGGTGCTGGCTGGCTAGCCGGTATTATTTTTACCCATCACCACACAAAAAAGACGGATCATGTGTTGTAATCCACTTTCTGATAAGGCGCTCCAGCCCCAGGCCCAGGAGCCCATTTACCTTGACAAGATCAAAGGCATGCGCTTCTTTGACCCGCATGTGCATATGACCTCCCGCACCACAGACGACTACCAGGCCATGGCCGATGCCGGCGTGGTGGCCCTCATTGAGCCTTCTTTCTGGCTGGGCCAGCCCCGCACGGGCGTGGATACCTTTAAGGATTATTACAGCAGCCTGGTAGGCTGGGAGCGTTTCCGCTCTTCCCAGTTTGGCATTAAACATTACTGCACCATTGGCCTCAATTCCAAGGAAGCCAACAACGAAGCACTGGCAGAACAGGTGATGGAAATACTGCCGCTTTTCATGTACAAGGAAGGCGTGGTAGGCATTGGTGAAATAGGCTTTGACGACCAGACCGCCCTGGAGGAAAAATATTATCGCGCCCAGCTGGAACTGGCTAAGGAAGCGGGTTTGCCGGTGCAGATCCATACCCCGCACCGCGATAAGAAACGCGGCACCCAGCGCAGCATGGACATCGCGATAGAGCACGGGCTGGATCCCAAAATGGTGATCGTGGATCATAATAATGAAGAAACGGTAAAGGAAGTACTGGACCGCGGTTTCTGGGCGGCCTTCACCATCTATCCTTTTACCAAAATGGGCAATGAGCGCATGGTGGAAGTGGTGAAACAATACGGAGCCGAACGCATTATGGTGAACTCCGCCGCAGACTGGGGCATCAGTGATCCGCTGGCCGTGCCTAAGACCGCAGCGCTGATGCACGAAAGTGGTATTGACTTGAATGACATTCATTTGGTAACTTACCGCAATGCGATCACTGCGTTCGCACAGAGTGGCCAGATCAACGAGGCCGACTGGGAAACCGCGCCGGTTGTGGATCAGACGGCGAAATTCAACGGGAGCTCCATCCTGCGTGGCGGCCAGCAACCGCGCATAGACAAGCACAATAAAATTATCCGTTGAGATGCGCAGTAAAAAAGGATCTATACCGTAAGCATCCCCGGCACCTGTAAAATTGATTTAGAAAGGCATTTCACCAAGTGCCATGAGCGGGCGGCTGCCGTATGGGCAAGGCCGTGGTGCTCCACAAACCAAATCCGTGAATTACATTGTACTCAAACTGGTGGGTTACCTGCGCCTTATGCGCCCCGCCAATCTTCTTACCGCAGTGGCAGATATCCTGGCCGGTGTAGCCGTGGCGGGTTACCTTAAAACCCAATTCAGCAGCTACCTGGATATGCTGCCCCTGGCCTGCCTTTGCCTGGCCACCCTGGGGCTGTATGGGGGCGGCGTTGTATTTAACGATGTGATGGACGCCCGGCTGGATGCCGCAGAGCGCCCGGAACGCCCCATCCCAAGCGGCGTTATTTCCCGTACACAAGCCGTGATATTAGGGGTATACCTGCTGCTGGTGGGCATCCTGGCGGCATTTACCGTAAGCATGGCGTCTGGCATACTGGGCATCGCCATTGCGTTGTCTGCCCTCGGGTACGACCGCTGGGGCAAGCACCACGATTTCTGGGGCCCGCTGAATATGGGCCTGTGCCGCGGCCTGAACCTCCTGCTGGGCATCAGCATCCTGCCCGGGGTATTGCAAAGCTTCTGGTGGCTCAGCGCCGTGCCCGTTATTTATATTGCCGCCATTACCATGATCAGCCGCGGCGAAGTGCACGGAGGCAGCAACAGGGCCCTGCGTTTGGCGGTACTGTTATACGCCCTGGTGCTGAGCACTATTCTCCTTATTTCCTGGCGCAACGGGCATTTGCTGCCCACGCTGCCTTTTGTGGCCCTCACCGCTTTCATCATTTTCCGCCCACTCATGGTAGCCATAAGGGAGCCCATTGGGCCCAATATCGGCAAGGCCGTAAAAGGTGGCATCCTGGCCCTTATCGTCATCAATGCCGCGTGGGCAGCTGCCTTTGCAGACTGGCAATACGCGCTGATCATCCTGGTCCTGCTGCCGGTGTCTATGCTCCTGGCACGTGCTTTTTCCGTAACCTGATCTTGTGGCGCCGCGCTGCGCGCAATGCTTTTGCAATGCAGGATACGCGCGGGTTTCCGTGGGTTTTTATCCTGCAAAAATGCAACGTTCATTGTGCTTCAAAAGGCGTACTTTTAGCATTGTGACTTTGACATTTTTACCATGCGATCATCTTTAGAACAGGCTTTCCAGGTTTCGTACCATTACCAGGTATTTTTTACGACAGGTCTTTTTGATACAGCCAACCCGGTTTTTGCAGAATTCCTCGCATCCCGCCGCAGTGAAGGCTTGCAACAGCAATTATTATTCGTGATCGATGAAGGCGTAGCCGTTCATCATCCGCAACTCGTTGCCCAGGTCACGGCCTATGCCGCCACCCTGGCAGATTTCAGCCTGGCACCCATCCTGGTGCTGCCGGGTGGGGAAGCATCCAAGAACAATACTGCATTATTTGACCAACTGATCCGGGCGGTGGAGCAATACGGCATCGACCGTCATTCTTACCTGGTGGCCATCGGCGGTGGGTCCCTCCTGGACCTGGCCGGCTATGCCGCTGCGGTGGCCCATCGCGGGGTAAGGCATATCCGCATCCCTACCACGGTGCTCTCGCAGAATGATTCCGGTGTGGGGGTGAAGAACGGCATCAATTATCAGGGCAAGAAGAACTTCCTCGGCACCTTTGCGCCACCGGCGGCGGTGTTTAACGATAGTGATTTCCTGCTTACCCTGCACGACCGGGATTGGGCCGCGGGGATGGCGGAAGCTGTGAAAGTGGCCCTCATCAAGGACGCCGGTTTCTTTGCCTGGATGGAAAGGGCGGCCAGTGCGCTGGCAGCCAGGGATATGGCGCCCATGCAGGAGCTCATTTACCAGTGTGCGGCCCTGCACATGGCGCACATCGGCCGCGGGGGCGACCCGTTTGAAAGCGGCTCTTCCCGCCCGCTGGACTTTGGGCACTGGAGCGCGCACAAACTGGAGCCGCTTACCCGCTTTGAACTAAGACATGGAGAAGCCGTATCTATTGGCATAGCATTGGATAGCGTGTATTCATATACGTTAGGATGGATCTCCGAAGCGGATATGCTGCGCATTGTGCACCTGCTGGCCGGCCTGGGGCTACCGGTATGGCACCCCTTGCTGGATGCTCAGGAAGGCGGGGAAAGCCCGGTGATCAAAGGACTGGAAGAATTCCGGGAGCACCTGGGCGGCCGCCTCACCATCACGCTGCTGCGGGCGGTGGGCAGGGGAGAAGAAGTGCACCAGATGGACCTGGAAAAATTAAAACAGGCAGCCGCGTTGCTTAAATCCATTGCCGCTTCCCTGCATGCGCTGGTGCCCTAGCAGCCCCGGCCTGCATGTGGCATAAAGGGCTTATCTTTGTTGATTACCAATTTCAATGCAACAAACTTTCCGAGAGGTACTTTTGATATGGAAACTTCCTACGGTCATTTAACGTATTGTTCCAACATTCACAGTGGCGAAAGCTGGGAAGATCATTTCTTCCAGCTGAAAAAACATATACCTGCCGTGAAGCAGGCGCTATCTCCCAATGCACCCTTTGGCATTGGGCTGCGCCTAAGCAACCTGGCCAGCCTGCAGCTGTCTAAAGAAGAAAATCTCACTGCGTTTAAAGCGTGGCTGGATGCGGAACATTGCTACGTGTTTACCATGAATGGTTTCCCTTATGGTGATTTTCACGAAGCTACAGTGAAAGACAAAGTACATGTGCCGGATTGGTCGGAGTATGACCGCGTGGCCTACACCCTGCGCCTGGCGCGCATCCTGGCAAACCTGCTCCCCAGGGGCATGGAAGGGGGGATCTCCACTTCACCTTTATCCTACAAACATTGGCACGCAAAAGATAAGTGGAATGATGTCATTGCATCTGCCACGCTCAACATCGTGGAGGTAGTGGTGCAACTGGCACGCATGCGCATTACCGGCGGCCCGTTTGTGCACATTGATATTGAACCGGAACCGGATGGTATGCTGGAAGACATTGCCGGTTACATAGACTGGTATGAGCAAACCCTGGTGCCGGTAGGCATCTCCATTCTTACAGACAAGTATAGGATAGACGAGCAGGAAGCAGAAAAGATGCTCAAGGACCATGTGCAGTTGTGCTACGATGTATGTCATTTTGCGGTAGCCTATGAGCCGCCGCAGGGCGTACTTTCTTTGTTGAAAACACACCAGCTCAAAGTAGGCAAACTGCAGATCAGTGCTGCACTGCGCGCAGTCCTGCCGGCCCCTGGCCCCGCAAGGGCCGCGGTGGTGGATGCTTTCCGCCAGTTTGACGAACCTATTTACCTGCACCAGGTCATTGCCAGGAAAGGCGATACGCTCATCCACTATCCGGATCTGCCAAACGCACTGGAAGATGCAGACAATCCCTGGGTGAGCGAGTGGCGTGCCCATTTCCACGTGCCCATTTTCCTGGACCACTACGGCGTGCTTGCTTCTACGCAGCCGGATATTTCCGAGATCCTGCAACTACAGGCCCGCCAGCCTTTTACGCGGCATATGGAAGTGGAAACCTACACCTGGGACGTGCTGCCCGAAGACCTCCGCACTGACATGACGGAAGGTATTATCCGTGAGCTTCAATGGGTTAAGGATACATTTGAAACCGTGCAAAGCGCCCGTAGTGTGAGCCGGGAACGCCCGGTAGGTTAAATTGGAATTGTGGAGCCCGGAGGCTAGTTTTGTGCTGACAAGGCACATGGAACGGCCTTTTACTAACGGAACCTCTTCTTGGTGTCAACTTTACATGTCTATGAAAAAAACGGTTGTTATTGATGTGGTAGGATTGTCGTCCGGGCTCATTGGGCCTCACACGCCCTTCCTGGAGCAATATGCGCGCAAGCACCACGTATCACAGATACAGCCCATGCTGCCCGCGGTAACTACTGCGGTGCAGAGCACCTATCTCACCGGCCGCTGGCCCAGTGAGCATGGCATTGTAGGCAATGGCTGGTATGATAAGACCGATGCGGAGATCAAGTTCTGGAAACAATCCAATCACCTGGTGGATGCTCCCAAGATCTGGGACCACGCCCGCAGCATAGACCCTTCCTTTACCGTTTCACAAATGTGCTGGTGGTACAACATGTACGCCAGCGTGGACTTTTCGGTAACACCCCGCCCACAGTACCTTTCAGACGGCCGTAAGCTGCCGGATTGCTACTCGCACCCGGCCGACCTGCGGGACCGGCTGCAGGACAAGCTGGGCACCTTTCCCCTGTTCCAGTTCTGGGGCCCGGGAGCCAATATCAAATCCACCCAATGGATAGCAGATGCCTCCATTCTTACAGACCAGTGGCACGATCCTACGCTGACGCTGATCTACCTGCCCCACCTGGATTATTGCCTGCAGAAGTTCGGGCACGATATGAGCAAGGTGGGCCCGGAGCTACAGGCGGTGGACAAGGTGGTGGAGCAATTGATCCGTTACTACGAAAGCAAGGGCGCTGCAATCATTGTGCTCTCCGAGTATGGCATTACGCCGGTCAATAATCCCATTCACATTAACCGCCTGCTGCGCAAAGAAGGCCTGATAAACGTGCGGGTGGAGCGGGGCACAGAACTGCTGGATGCAGGTGCCTCGCGGGCATTTGCCGTGGCAGACCACCAGGTGGCGCATGTGTACATCAATGACAAAGACCGCGCTACCTACCGTAAAATATGCGAACTGCTGGAGGCCACACCTGGCATAGAAAAAGTGCTGGACCGGGAAGGTAAGCAAACCCACGAGCTGTATCATGAACGCGCTGGTGACCTGGTTGCCGTGGCAGACAGGAACAGTTGGTTCACGTACTACTATTGGGAGGACGATGCCAGGGCGCCGGATTTTGCCCGCATTGTAGACATTCACCGCAAACCGGGCTATGATCCCGTGGAGATGTTCCTGAACCCCGCAGACCCGCTGGTGAAGCTAAAAGTGGTAGGAAAATTGATAAAGAAGAAACTGGGCTTCCGCTACCTGATGGACGTGATCCCGCTGGATGCTACGCTCATTAAAGGCTCGCACGGTCGCCTCACCGAAGATCCCGCCTGGCAGCCGGTGCTCATTACCGGTAAGCCACAGGCAGCCGCTATTCCCGCCACCGGCGTGTATGATGTGATCTGGCAGCAATTGGTAAGGGAGTAGGCAATTTCCGCATGCACCTAAAAGCCCTGTATATGAACGGTCCCCAACGCCTGTTACTGGCGCTACTGTGTTGCTTATGGCCCCTGCACACCGTGGCCCAGCAGACCTTTTCCCTTCCGCAATACAATGCAGACCGGGTACGTTATACCCAAAACAGCATGGTGGCATTGGGCAGCTGGTCTGTGCTGAATATTGGCGTGGGCCTCATTGTGAGCAGCAATACGGACGGGCAAACGAAATACTTCCACCAGATGAATGCCATCTGGAACACGGCAAACCTGGGCATCGCCATTGCCGGTTACATCCACGCCCGCAAGGCTGCCGACAGCAGCAATAACTGGCAGCAAAGCATTGATGCACAGAACCGCATTGAAAAGATCTATCTCATCAACGGCGCATTGGATCTTACTTACATTGCCACGGGGCTTTACCTCCGCAGCCGGGGCGATAATACGCTGGATGCCGGGAAAGCAGACCGCCTGCATGGGTATGGCAATTCCATCATTTTCCAGGGCGGATTTTTGTTGTTGTTTGATGTGGTGAATTACGCGATCCATTATAAGCACGGGCACCAGTTATTCAGCCGCTTTAACCGGATGGACATTGGAGCGGGGCCGGGCGGCGTGAGTATGCGGTATACGTTTTGAAATCCGCTCCCGTCTTTGTATTTTCCGGTACAATAAATTCCACCATGCAAAGACGAACCTTCCTGAAAAACGGAACCCTGGCCGGCCTGGGCCTTACCCTGCTTAATTTCCCGCTGCTGGGCAAAGCAGCACCTTCCAACAAAATAATCCTCGCCGTAATGGGCGTAAACTCCCGCGGCAACTGGCTGGCCCAGGTAGTGGCAAAACTGCCCGGCGCCGAGATCGCCTACATTTGTGATGTAGAGGATGGCGCCATTAAAAAGGGCCTGGACGCAGTAGCCAAAGTGCAGGAGCGCAAACCGGAAGTGATCCGCGACATCCGCAAACTGCTGGAGCGCAAGGACTTTGATGCCCTCATCATTGCCGCACCAGACCACTGGCATGCACCCGCCGCCATCATGGCCTGCGCTGCCGGCAAACATGTGTACGTGGAAAAGCCCTGCAGCCATAATCCACAGGAAGGAGAGTGGCTCATAGCCGCCGCCAAAAAGTATGGCCGCCTGGTGCAAATGGGCAGCCAGCGCCGCTCCTGGCCTAATATGCAACAAGCCGTAAAAGAGATCCGGGAAGATAAAGTGATCGGTAACGTGTATTATGCGCGTGGCTGGTATGTCAATAACCGTGCACCCATTGGTACAGGCAAGGTGATCCCCGTGCCTTCCACGCTGAACTGGGACTTGTGGCAGGGGCCAGCGCCCCGCAAGGAATACCTGGATAATATTGTGCATTACAACTGGCACTGGCGCTGGCATTGGGGCACCGGGGAGGCCTGCAACAACGGCACCCATGAAATAGATTGCATGCGCTGGTTCCTGGGCGTGGAGCACCCGGAAAAAGTAAGCAGCGGCGGTGGCCGTTTTGCCTTTCCCAAAGATGATTGGGAAACCCCCGATACACAATCCATCACCTTTGAATTTGCACAAGGCAAGGCCATTACCTGGGAAGGCCGCAGCTGCAATAACTACGAGCTGGAAGGCGCAGGCCGCGGCTTCGCCATCTTTGGGGAGCACGGCAGCTTGTACAACAGCGGTGGCGATAGCTATAAGATCCTGGATGCAAAAGGAAAGCTGGTCAAGGAAGTGAAAGAAACCCACCACGATGTGACCAACGTAGTAAGCCCCGCCGGTGAGTTCCTCGATGCAGTACATCTCAATAATTTCCTGGAAAGCATAAGGGGCACAGCGTCCCTCCATGCGGAGATCAATACCGGCTTCCGCAGCGTACTGCTTTGCCAGCTGGGCAACATTGCGCAGCGCACCGGCCATACCCTGCACTGCAATCCTGAAAACGGCCATATCCTCAACGATAAAGACGCCATGGCACGCTGGGGCCGCAGCTACGAAGATGGCTGGAAACCGGTAGTATAGCGTTTTTATAGGCTAAATGAAGAAGGGCGGCCGCGCTAAATTTTATCTGGCATATTAATTTGATTATCAATGTAAACGGGTGCCTTTTTAGGATAAAGATGCACCCGTTTTTTCATAACTACAAGTTATTGGGCATTACATATAGTTATTCCATCACGCTTCCGTTTCACTGTACCTTTGCCACAGTGGCTACAGCAATGCAGCCGCTTTGAAACCAACCTGTTTAGAGAGAAGTATGACACGCAAAAGGCGATCGCTTTTTGTACACCCGTTTGCTTCCAACCTGTAATTCCCGGCACGAGGGGGCCGCCGACCATGATGGATTTAGTACAACAAAACAACTACCTGGTCGTAATTGCGATCGGGGTGGTAGTAGGTTATTTGTCAGGCTTATTAGGAAAAGGCGGTAGCGCCATCAGTACACCAGCCCTACAGATATTTGCAGGAATAAATCCATTTTATGCGTTGGCGTCTCCGCTCCCTGCTGCTATCACCAGCACTATTTCCGCGTCCACAGTGTACCGGAAAGAACATTTGTTCGACAAGAGAGTGATCCTGCTTTGTGCGGTAGTAGGCATACCGGCTACGGTAATGGGAGCGCAGGTCTCGGATTACCTGAAAGGCAAAACGCTCATGGTGCTCACCGCGTTGTTCATCATCGGTCTGGGGGTATCATTGGCCGTTACTTTTCTCCGGAAACATGATAAAGAAAATTACAACACCACCAGTAATACCGCCGGCCAGCAGGCTTCCGCAGTAAACATCTACATTATTGTTGCTGCCTTTGCAATCGGGCTCTTATCCGGCCTGCTAGCTAATGCGGGAGGCGTGCTTTTCAGCACCTTCTTCATCAAAAAACTACATATGCCTATCAAGCGGGCGTTAGCTTGCTCTGTAGTACTCTCCGCTTTACTTTCCATACCCGGCACTATCTGGCACTGGCACCTGGGCCATATCGACTGGTCTATTGCACTTGTGCTGGCGGTAACGGCATTGCCGTTTTCCTGGCTGGGGGCACGGACTTCCGTGCGGATGAACACTGCCAGGCTGGAAAGGCTGTTTGCGTTTACGTTGATCGGGTTTGGGGTGTTTGATATCGTATACACGCTTGCGGTAAAATAGAACACTGTAGCGGAATGATCTTAACAGCGCGGTGTTTGCGCTGATTACCCTCCACAGGCTGCCGGCGCGGGCATTCGCCCATGCGCTTTCATTATCTCCAGTAAATCGTTTTATTAAAAAGGTTAACCAGTAGCAGTATCAACCAAGATAGGGAAATAAGCAGTAGCGCAGTATCACTTACCGCGTAGGAAAATAAATGGCAGGCGCGCTGCGCGGCACGGGGATCACATTTACCTGGGGCTCGCCGGCTTTGCGTTCCATATCATAAGCGGCATGGATCTGCATGGCCAGGTCGCTGAAAGGGAATACATCACTGCGTTCCAGCTGCACCCAGTGGTAACGCGCCAGTTGGGGCGCAGGTACAATGGCCGGGCGGCTGATCAGGAAATGGAACACCTCGGGTGTACATTTGAAGGCCACCTGCTGCGGTGCATCCTGGTAAAGAATGCAAAACAACCTGTCGTACACGGAGAAATAAAGCCCTCCGTTCCTCTTTTCTTTTACAGCAACTGCCGGCAGGGAAAGGCAGTATTCTTTGATGAGTTCAAACATGCTGCGGGTTTTTAGAAGGTGTTACGTAAAGGTACAGAATAAACCGCATCGCCTGCGCAAGCGCGGCGGTAATATTAATACGCCTGCGTGATGGGGACTAAATACCCGCTGGGTCCATGAAACCAGCCATAGTAAAGGGTTTGTGATAAGCGTATTGGCTACATTTAAGCATTGGCGGGCATTTTAACGATAAAATCTGCAAAAATTTAACATAGGTATCACTTTTCAACGATCAGCACGCAAAAAACGGCTCCCCGCAAAGAAAAACGCTGCATTCCAGGGAACACCCGCGGAAAATGCAGCGTTTATACTTAAAAAAGTGGATTTTTTTACGGGGAATACGAAACAGGCGCTCCCGTTGAAAAGGCGGCCCTTTTATGGGAGAATGCCTGCCTCATAGCCGGGGCCTGCCGCACCTGCTGCAGACTAGCGCGAGGCCGCCCAGCGGTCCATTTTTTCTTCCAGGATGGAAAGCGGCAGCGCACCATCTTTCAGCAGTTCATCATGGAAATCGCGCAGGCTGAACTTACTGCCCAGTTGTTTTTTATACTTATCCCGCAGCTCTTCAATTTTCAGCTCGCCCACCTTGTAAGCCAGCGCCTGGCCGGGAATGGCCATGTAACGTTCCACTTCGGACACGATCTCATGTTCCGGGGTGGAAAGGTTGTCTTCCATAAACTGGATGGCCTGTTCGCGGGTCCAGCCTTTGGAGTGCATGCCGGCATCTACCACCAGCCGCACGGCGCGCAGCATTTCATCAGACAGGCGGCCAAAATACTGGTAGGGGTTGGTGTACAGGCCCAGTTGTTTGCCCAGGCTTTCGCAGTACAGGGCATAGCCTTCCTGGTAAGCGCTGTTGCCGTTAAAGCGGCGGTATTTGGGTAGCAACGTGTCTTCCTGTTGCAGGGAGATCTGGAAGTGATGGCCGGGAATGGCTTCGTGCAGGAACAGGGATTCCATGCCCACGTAGCTGAATTTTTTTGCATCCAGGATGGGCACATAGAAAATGCCGGGACGCTTGCCATCCGGGCTGCCGGGATTGTATTCCGCACTGGCAGATGCGGCGCGGAAAGCCTCCGTTTGCCGGATCTCGAAGGGCGTCTTGGGCTGGTGCCCGTACAGCTCATCCACCTTGGGTTTAATGCGCTGGTAAATGGCCTGGAAGGAATCGATCACGGACTTATCGTCCTTGAAAATATTGAACTGCTTGTCCGTGCGCATGAAAGTAAAGAAGGCCTTCAGGTCACCTTTAAAGCCTACACTGTCTTTCACGGCTTCCATTTCCTTGCGGATGCGGGCCACTTCGCTTTGTCCCAGGTTGAAGATCTCTTCCGGGGTCTTATCGGTAGTGGTGTAGTTCTGGATCTGGTAAGCGTAATAACCGGCGCCATCAGGCAGGGCGCCCACACCGCTGCTGGTGCGTGCTTTGGGCAGGTACTCCTCCTGCAGGAACCTGGCCAGCTTTGCATAAGAAGGCAGGATGTAAGCACGGATGCTGCTGTCATACGCCTTGCGCAGGGCGGCCTGGCTTACCGGGGCAATGCTGTCCGGCATTTTTTTCAGCGGGGCAAAGAAAACGTTCTTCGCGGTATCGGGGGAGGAAAGGTCTTTGAGCTGGGGAATGATCTTTACCACCAATGCTTTGGGCAGCACATAGTTTTGCGCCATGCCCCGCCGCATGTTGGCAATGGCGGTATCAGACCACTCGGCAAAGTGGCGCATGCGGCTCATGAAGTTCTCATAATCCCGCTGGTTGGCAAAAGGCTGTGCGCTCTGGCCGGAGCCCAGCTGGGCCAGCATGAGCGTAATGCAGCTGAACTGGTTAACGGGCGTCAGCTCATCATGGAAGGTGAGCCCTTTGCGGAAGAGCGTTACTTCCCGCAGCAGCATATCCCGGCTAATGCGGTCATTGGGTGTAAGGGCCGATGTATCCAGGGCTTTGAGCTTTACCTGGTAGCCGGCACAAAGGCTGTCCAGTTCATTGCGCCAGGCCTGGCCTATGTCTACCGGCAGCTGGTCGTTGTAGCGGTTATCGCCCAGGAAGGTGGCTACTACCGGCACCATGCGCATTTCATCTTCGTAATAATCGTCCAGGATCTTGTTCAGTGAATCGGCCGTGGCCTGTGTGTTCACCGCCTCGTGTCTGGCCGGGCCATTGCAGGCAAATAAAGCAATGGTGCCGAAAAGCGAGAAGCATAAATTTCGTACGTGCATAAACGTTAGATGTGGGGGTGGAGAATGTAATTGCAGGTTCGCGGTTGACCTGCACAATTTAACGTTTATCCGGCATTGTACGGGCAGGAACGGGGAATCACTAAAATGAAACAGCGGCACCGGGGGGGCGCCGCTATTTTTTTATCTTATCCAGTGAGGGCAAACAGGCACTGATACAGGCCTGGCACGAAATATACCCTGGCTATAGCTGTTTTACGGGGAGCCCTGTCTGCTGCTACAGCGTTTTAATGCGGATGTCACGGAAAGACACCTTGTTGCCATGATCCTGCAGGAGGATGTGGCCGGCCTTGGCTTCACCAAAGTCTTTCCAGTTCTTGTACTTGCTGATGGCCACGAGCTGGCGGTAGGCTTCGGAGCCGCGCTCGTATTCCACCATTTTGTAGCCGTTCAGCCAGTGCTCAACGTGGTTGTCCGGGCGCACAATGATGCGGCCTTCGTTCCATTCGCCGATGGGCTTCATGGCCGCGGGAATGTTTTTACGGGGAATGAGGTCGTACAGGGAGCTCAGGGTGCGGTCGCCATCACGGCCCAGCTTGGCATCCGGGTGGCGTTCGTCGTCCAGCACCTGGTATTCCAGGCCTATGGCAGATTTGCCACCGGTAGCTTCAGCTTCGGTCACAAAATACTTGACACCACTATTGGCCCCGGGAGTAAGGCGGAACTGGAAGCGAAGCTCAAAGGCGCTGTAGGTATCTACGGTTACAATGTCGCCCCCGCCACCTTCTTCGCCGCCATTGCTGGGCAACACGGTGAGGATGCCGTCTTTCATTTCCCAGCCGTGGGTGGGAAAGTCTTGCCGGAAGGCGCCCCGCCAGCCATTGCTGGTCTTGCCGTCCCACAGCAGTTTAAAGCCTTCTTTTTTTTCCTGTGCGGTCAGTTTGTTTTGCGCAAATGCAGCGGATACGCCTGCCAGGAGCAGGGCCGCCAGGAGGAGATGTTTCTTCATAAATCGTGGCATGTTTGGGTAAAAAGCATGGTTAATACGCTAAAAATAAGCAGCAGATCGGGATTTTTTTGATGTTTTTGCCGGCTAAGGGGCATAAATCAGAATAAATCGGGGTGAAAACAAAAATAATTGCCGTTTTTTAGTACTTTTGCGGCCTAAATAAAAGGGCCTTATATTATGTCCGGACAACTGAAAGAAGTTCGTAACCGTATAAAATCTGTAACATCTACCCAGCAGATCACCAAAGCCATGAAAATGGTGAGCGTGGCCAAATTGCGCCGCGCCCAGGATGCCATCATCCAGATGCGGCCCTATGCGCTGAAGCTGCAGGAAATGCTCCAAAACATTGTAAGCAACAGCGAAGGTGATATTGACCTGGCACTGGCTGCAAACCGCCCTGTCGAAAAGGTCCTGATCGTGCTGATCACTTCCGACCGTGGCGCCTGCGGTGCTTATAACTCCAACCTGATCAAACTGGCCCGAACCACCATCCGCGAGAAATACGCAGAACAATTTGCCAAAGGCCAGGTAACCATAATGCCCATCGGTAAGAAAGGGTATGAGTTCTTCCAGAAGAACGGCGGTTACAAGACCATCGACAACTACTGGCACCTTTTCTCCAGCTTTAGCTTTGAAAATGTAAAACAGGCCGCCGCAGTGGCTATGGAAGGCTTCATGAAAGGTGAATTTGACGCCGTGGAGATCGTATACAGCCACTTCAAGAATGCTGGTACCCAGATCTTTATGGCAGAACAGTTCCTGCCCATTGCCAAAGTGGAAAATACACAAGCACCTGCCGGCAAAAAGAAAGCCATCAAGGCAGACTTCATCTTTGAACCTGCCAAGGATACCCTGGTAGCCGAGCTGATGCCCATGATCCTGAACACCCAGTTCTTCAAGGCCATGCTGGATGCCAACGCTTCTGAACATGGCGCCCGCATGACGGCCATGGACAAAGCCACTGAAAACGCCAACGAACTGCTGCGCAGCCTTAAACTGTCTTACAACCGTGCCCGCCAGGCCGCCATCACCACGGAACTTACGGAGATCGTAAGCGGTGCCGCCGCCCTGGTAAGCTAAGGAGTGCCAGTTATGCACAAGTAATCAACAGCAAAATATTTCGATTTCTTTTAAAAAGTCAAAGGCCTTATTTTCGGCCTTTGACTTTTTTAATGGTATGATGTAATGCAGGACGCACAAAGTATCGGTAGGTTACGATCCCGTCACACCGGTCGCTGTACGTTGTACATTGCACGCTGTACAATTTTCACTATGGAAATTTCCAAAATCATTCCCCACATTGAGGCGCTGATCTTTGCGGCAGACCGGCCTTTGCAGGCGTCCGATATCCTGGAACTGCTGAACAATGCCATTGCTTTCCTGGAAGACCGCGCCACGCCCGAGGCGGTGGATGCCGCCATTGAAGCCATCGTGGAGAAATACAGTGCTGAGTTTTACGCATTTGAAGTGCGGCAAAGCGGGGGAGGGTACCAGTTCCTGACCAAGAAAGATTATTACCAGACCGTGGCCCAGCTGAATGGGGACAAGTTCCTGAAACGCTTGTCCACCGCTGCGTTGGAAACACTGGCCATCATCGCTTACCGCCAGCCGGTATCCAAAGGCGAGATTGAATATATCCGTGGGGTGAGCTCCGACTATTCCCTGCAAAAACTACTGGAGAAAGAACTTATTTCCATAGCCGGCCGCAGTGAAGACCTGCCCGGCAAACCGCTGCTCTACACCACTTCCAAAGCCTTTATGGACTATTTCGGGATCAACTCGCCCAAAGACCTACCCAAGCTGCGCGAGGTCTTTGACGAAGAGATCCTGCAACCTACCCTGGTAAACAATGAAGAAGAACGCGCTGCGCTGGAAGAAGCCGCAGCGGGCTTCCTGGCTGTATCAGAAAACGGGGAGCTGACCGAAGAGATCCCGGAGATCCCCGAAGCCTACCTGCATGAACACCAGGCCAAACTGGAAATAGATACCAGCCTGCTGGAAGGACAAAACATTGAAGGCCTCAGCGAGCAGGTGGCAACAGAAGAAGAAACGCCATCCGCCAATGAAGACGTGATCGAAGATATAAGTGCAGAAGAGCCGGAAGCAGAGGAACCGGTAGAAGAAACGCCGGAAATGAGCGAAGAAGCCGAATACGATGCCGATGCCGACATAACTGCCCAGGAAGCCGGTGAAGACGCCGTAAGGGGTGGCAGTGCTGAAGATGACGACTTTGTTGAAGATGATGAAGACCTTGACGCGGAAGAGGATGAAGACGACGAAGATGATGCAGATGATGATGCGGAAGACGATATAAACGAAGATGATTTTGAGGATGATGAAGACGACGAAGAAGAGGATGAGGATGATGAGAACGGGGATGAAGACAACGATAAACATGAAGTATAGCAGTTGATGGCAAGCAGGCCATCCTCCAAAGATTTAAGCGTAAAAGCCGGGGCCAGATGCCCCGGTTTTTTTATGGGCACTGTACTAAAACCGGAACGTCCTGTAACGAAAACGGACATGTTTGGATAAATGTCTTTGTATCCAATTCATTTTCAGAGGCATTGTAATTGGCACCCTATTGGAATCCGGCTCTGCATCAAATCCTGCCTCTATGATCAAAAACTATTTCAAGACGGCCTTGCGGAGTTTGTTGAACAATAAAGTATTCAGCCTGATCAACATCGCTGGCCTGGCTATCGGTACCATTTGTTGCCTTTACATAATTGCCTATGTGACCGATCAATATAGTTACGACCGGCACCACCGGCAGGTAGCAGACATTTACCGCGTAAATTCTTTACTGGGCATCACGTCCGGTGAATCGGAAAAGGCGTCTTGTTCTCCGCCCATAGGCCCTGCCATGAAACTGGAGCTGCCCGAAGTGCTGGAATACACGCGCGTAGTGCCCACAGAACGACTGGGAGCCAAGCAGCACCTGCTGCACTACCAGGATAAAAGCCTGTACGAAAAGGCGGCCGTTTATGCCGATTCCACTTTCTTCAATGTTTTCACTTATCATTTTGTATACGGCGACAACCGACACGCACTGGACGCACCTTATACCGTGGTGCTCAAGAAATCCTTGTCAGACAAGCTGTTTGGCGAAACCAACCCCGTGGGCAAGGTCATTGAAATTGACAATGCCTACGGCCGTCATGGGTTTAAGGTGACGGGCGTAGTGGACGACCGGCTGGGAAAGTCACATATCCAGTCCGCCATTTTCATGGCCATGAACAGTGGGGGCATGGGCAGCGTTACCTACAACAGCACCTCCTGGGCGGCTTACAACTACGTGGCCACGTATGTGAAGCTACACCACGGTGCAGCTGCGGCTGCGCTGGAAAGGAAGCTGCCGGCATTCTTACAGCTCCATGGCGCCGCGCAGCTGAAGGAGATGGGCATGAAAAAAGAGTTGCACCTGCAGCCGGTTACCAGTATCCATACCACCGGAGGCTACGACAATGAACTGAGTAAGACGGTGAGTAGCACTTTCCTCAAAATGTTGTTGCTCATCGCCGTGCTGATACAGGTGATTGCCTGCATTAACTTCATGAACCTTACTACCGCCCGTGCATCCCGCAGGGCCAAGGAAGTAGGCGTGCGCAAGATCATTGGCGCCGGTATGAACGACCTGGTAAAACAATTCCTGGGAGAATCATTGCTGCTATCGCTGGTCGCCATGTTGCTGGCGCTGCCGGTATTGGCGCTGGTGCGGCCTTTCCTCAATGCTGTGACCCGGGCAGACATCAGCATGTCCTTCATGGCAGACTACCGCTTTGTGTTGCTGCTGCTGGGTATTACCATCATTACGGGTTTGCTGGCGGGCAGTTATCCCGCATTTTATTTATCTGCCTTCAAGCCGATCAATACCATCAAAGGACAGCTTAATAATCATATTTCTGCCGCCGGCATCCGCCGCCTGCTGGTGGTGTTCCAGTTTGTGCTGTCCATTGTGTTTATTTCCGCCATTGTAGTGATCTATTTCCAGCTCAGTTATATCCGGCACAAGGACCTCGGTTTTGAAAAGCAGCAGCGGCTGGTGTTCAATTTTTATACGGACGATTCAAAGGGTAGGATTCCGGCCTTTATGAATGACCTTCAGCAACTGTCTGAAGTGAAATCTGCTACCATGGCGGATAATTATCCGGGGCAGGTGATCAGCAAGGACTGGCCTTACTACCTGGAAGGCAAAGACCCTGCAAGCAGCAACGACGTAGCCTTCATCTTTTCCGATGAGAACTTTGCAAAGACCATGGGCATCCGCCTGCTCTCCGGGCGTGATTTCCGGGCGGGTGATTCCGGCAGGGCGCTGGTCAATGAAGCGTTCTGCAAAGTGCTGGGCCTGGACCCGTTGACAGCGGTGGGAAAACGCCTGTACCCGAAAGATTACCAGGGCGAACCGGGCAACTTCCTGGAAATAGCCGGCGTGTTGAAAGACTTCAATTACACCTCCCTGCACACGGAGGTAAAACCTTTTATGCTGCGATACCAGCCGGAATACGGGAAAGATATCGTGGTGGTGAGTACCAGCAGCGTTGATTACAGTGGCCTGCTGGACAAGGTAGCCGCCATCTGGCAGCGCGATTTTCCCACCGTACCGTTCACCTATTCATTCCTCGACGAAGATGTGCAGCGCCAGTATGAAACAGAAACCACCCTGTCTGGCATCATCAACCTGTTCACCTTCATTGCTATCTTCCTTTCCTGCCTTGGATTGTTTGGGTTGTCTGTGTTTGATACGGAACAACGCCGCAAAGAGATCGGGATCAGGAAAGTGCTGGGTGCAAGTATGTCGGGGCTGGTGATGTTATTATCCAAAGACTTTTTAAAACTGATCGGTATTTCCTTTGTCATAGCGCTGCCCTTTGCCTGGTGGATCATGAGCAGGTGGCTGGATGCGTTCCCGTACCGGGTAAGCCTTAGCTGGTGGATGTTTGCGCTGGCGGGCGCTGGTGCCTTGCTCATTGCGTTTGGCACTATCAGTTTCCAGGCTATTAAGGGCGCGCTGGCCAACCCGATCAACAATATCAAAGCAGAATAAACCAGGTATCGTATATTGGCGGGTAGGGTGTTTTACAACCTTTGTAACGATGACCCGCAAACAAGCCTACATAATCCCACCCCAAACAAAAACGCCCTGCAAGTATGACCTGCAGGGCGTTTCCTTATAAAGCGACGTTCAATTATCTCGCAATGTTCACCGCTCTCTTTTCGCGGATCACGGTTACCTTGATCTGGCCGGGGTATTGCATTTCCGTCTGGATCTTGGTGGCAATTTCAAAGCTCAGGCGGTCCGCATCATTGTCGGTCACCTTGTCGCTTTCTACGATCACGCGCAGTTCACGGCCGGCCTGGATCGCATAGGCTTTTTCCACACCATCGTACGCAACGGCCAGGTTTTCCAGGTCCTTGATGCGCTGCAGGTAGCTCTGCATGATCTCACGGCGTGCACCGGGACGGGCGCCGCTGATGGCGTCACAAGCCTGTACAATGGGGGAGATCACGTAGGCCATTTCCATTTCATCGTGGTGCGCGCCAATGGCGTTCACTACGGCGGCGTGCTCGCCATATTTCTCCGCCAGCTTGGCACCCAGCAGGGCGTGGCTCAGTTCTGTTTCTTCATCGGGTACTTTACCAATATCGTGCAGCAGGCCGGCGCGTTTGGCCAGCTTGGGGTTCAGTCCAAGTTCTGCCGCCATGATGCCGCACAGGTTAGCGGTTTCTTTGGAGTGCATGAGCAGGTTCTGGCCGTAGGAAGAGCGGAAACGCATCTTACCTACCAGGCGTACCAGCTCCTTGTGCAGGCCATGGATACCCAGTTCTATCACGGTGCGCTCACCAATGTCCATTACCTGTTCTTCCAGTTGTTTCTTGGTCTTTTCTACCACTTCTTCAATACGGGCAGGGTGTATACGGCCATCCTGTACCAGGCGTTGCAGGGACAGGCGGGCTATTTCACGGCGCAGCGGGTCAAAGGAGGAAAGTACAATTGCTTCGGGGGTGTCATCCACGATCAGGTCTACACCGGTAGCCGCTTCAATGGCGCGGATGTTACGGCCTTCACGGCCAATGATCTGGCCCTTGATCTCGTCACTTTCCAGGTTGAACACGGTGATGGCGTTCTCAATGGTCTGCTCGGCGGCGGTGCGCTGGATGGATTGTATAATGATCTTTTTGGCTTCCTTGTTGGCTTTCAGCTTGGCATCCTCAATGATCTCCTGGATGTGGGAGAGGGCCTGGCTGCGGGCTTCTTCCTTGAGGCTTTCCACCAGTTGGTGACGGGCTTCTTCGGCGGTGAGGCCGGCTACTTTTTCCAGGCGGCGGATGTGCTCTTCCTGGTGTTTTTCCAATTCGGAACGCTTGATATTCACTACTTCGATCTGGCGGTTCAGGTTTTCCTTGATCGTTTCATTTTCAGCAAGTTTCTTTTCCAGTTGCTCGGTCTTGCTGGTGATGCTTTGTTCCTTTTGTTTAACGCGGTTCTCCGCTTCAAGTACTTTCTGGTTGCGTAGCAGCACTTCTTTTTCGTGCTCGGATTTCAGTTGCAGGAATTTTTCTTTCGCTTCCAGCATGCGGTCTTTCTTGGCGGCCTCTGCCTGTAATTGTGCTTCGGAGAGGAGTTTCTGTGCCTGCGCTTCGGCATCGGCTATTTTCTGTTGGGTATTCTTGTTAAAGATGATCTTGCCCAGCAGGATCCCTACTCCCAGTGCAACGACAGCCGCTATCACGGTTATTAAGTCCATTATTTCTTGTTTAACGATTTATAGTGCAACCCCGCCATCCGTGGATGTATGAACGGTGTGGACGGGATATAGACGGGCGAAAATACAAAAAATTAGCAGCAAACCACGAGCGGGGCGTGATAATGAATTAATTAAGTTGCAAACCAGCCTTGTTTTAGCAGGCCGTGCCCTTCGGAGGGCCAGGCGCCGTGGGTAAAATATCCCGGTAAATGCTTAAAGGTGAAGCAATTGCATCGCAGTCTACCCCCGTTTCATCTGCAGGTGGCGGATGCGGCTCAGGGTTTCCCGGGAAATGCCCAGGTAAGCGGCTACCAGGTGCAGGGGCAGGCGGGGCAGCAGGTGGGGGAAGGTATTTACAAAATCCAGGTATTTTTCCTCCGAGGTGTAGCTGATATTGGATTTCACCCGCTCGTGGGTGTCATAAAAGGTGTCCATCAGCAGCCTGCTCATATAGGTTTTGAAAGCCGGGATACCGGTCATCAGCTCCTCAAAGGCGGATGGTGTCCACAGCAGTACGGTGGTGCGCTCTACCGCGTCTATGCTGAAGCGGGCGGGCACCTTTTTACTGAAGCTCAGCGGATCCACCGCCCAGCTGTTTTCCGGATTGAAGCGCAGCACATATTCCTGCCCGCTGTCATTCACGGAGCCGGTCTTCAGCAGGCCGTCCAGTATAAAAGCCTTGTACTGGCAGATGTGGCCCTCCTGCAGCAGCACTTCCCGGCGCTTCAGTTTGCGCACAGTGGCCAGTGCCAGGAGCTGGCTGATCTCTTCCGGCCGCAGCTTCACTTCCGTGGCCATAAAATCTTCAAACGCTTTGAACATACTATATAAATTTAGCGTAATTCATAATTGTGTCAAATGACCTTGTTTTCGGGGCCGCATCTGCCGGACCTTTGCGCCATCATCTCCAGGATGGTCATTCATTTCACTTCAAAAATAAACTACCATGCGCGTTTTTATTACAGGAGCTTCCGGTTTTATAGGCTCCGCCGTTGTGGACGAAATGGTCCGCGCCGGCCATACGGTAACAGGCCTGGCCCGTTCTGAAGAAGGGGCTGCCATCATCACCCGCCTGGGAGGCCAGGTGCACCGCGGTGATATTGATAACCATGCCTCTGTGCTGGAAGCAGTAGCGGCGTCAGACGGGGTGATCCACTGTGCCTTTAACCACGATTTTTCTAAATACAAGGAAAATTCCGAGGCAGACCGCCGCCTCATTGAGGCGATGGGCCAGGTCCTGGCCGGCACAGACCGCCCGCTGGTGGTAACTTCCGGCACCGGTGCATCTGCCCAGCGCGGGCAGATCCGCGTAGAGGACGATCCTTTCCGCGCCCCATCTGCTGTGATGCCCCGCATGGCTTCAGACGAAGCGGCGGATGCCGTGGCAGCGAAGGGGGTAAAGGCGTCTATTGTGCGCCTGCCACCCGCGGTGCATAATACGGAGCGCCTGGGATTTGTGTCCGTATTGATTGAACATGCCCGCCAGACAGGTGTTTCCGCCTACGTGGGCGATGGGCAGAACCGCTGGCCGGCCGTACACCGGCTGGATGCGGCAAAAGTGTTTGCCCTGGCCTTTGAAAAAGCCGCCAAAGGCGTGTCTTACCAGGCGGTGGGGGATGAAGGCATTCCGGTGCGCCAGGTAGCGGAACTGGTAGGGCAGGGGCTGGGCCTCCCCGTAAAGTCCATGACGCAGGAGGAGGCCAATGCCCACTTTGGCTGGTTTGGCTTTTTTGCCGGGGCAGATCTCCCCGCCTCCAGCAAGCTTACGCAGGCGTGGCTGGGCTGGAAGCCCGTGCACCCGGGCCTTATCGAGGACTTGCAGCACGCTGCCCAGTTTAAAAAATAAGCATTAAGCAGAAAAACGGAAATGCCCCAAAGCGTGCTAGGATGGCCGCTTTGGGGCATTTTATATTTTCATGGGCCGCAGGCCGGAACAACTACTGTGCGTTCAATTGCTCATCGATCAGCTGCTCTATGTGCTGCAGCTTCTCCGCCAGGTAAGGCGATGCATTGCCCTGGGCAATGCCCCCGCTGGTGAAGGGATGCGTGGCATACATGATCAGTGCCATGGAAATATAGTCCTGGAAATCCTTGCCGGCGTAGGCCTGGCGAAACTCCACGATCTTCTCGTTCACTTCTTTCATCACACGGCGCACGGCTTCTTCTTCTTCCGGCCGCATTTTGATGCGGTAGCTGCGGTCGGCCACCACGATGTTCATTGGGATCAGTTCTTCCATGGGCTTTGCTTTAAAGCTGCGGGCATTTAACCGTTGAGCAGTGCTACGCAGCGGTCTATTTCCCGGATGTATTCGTTGATCTTGTTTCGGATGTCGCGGCGGAATGCTTCCTGCTCTTCAGCGGCCTGCGCGTGCATGCCGTTGCCCTGCTGTACGTTGGCCAGTTTCATGAGCTGTAGCTTTTCTTCCAGCCCGGCAATGGTTTGCTCCTGCCGGGCGATGGCCTGCTGTTGCTCCCGGAGGTCCGCTTTCAGCTGGGCGTTCTCGCCCTGCACCTGTTGCAGCTTGCGGAGCAGCAGTTGCAGTTTGTCTTCAATCCGTTGTATGTGTTGTTCCAGTGCCATTATTTGCGGATTTCCGCCTGTAATTGGGAGGTAAATGTGTTCACCAGTTTTTCCATTACGCTGTCAATTTCCTTATCCGTGAGCGTTTTCTGCGCATCCTGGAAAGTGAAGCTTACCGCGTAGGATTTTTTATTGGCGCCCAGTTTTTCGCTTTCAAATACGTCAAACAGGTTCATTTGTTGCAGCAGCGGGCTTTTTACGCCGGCAGCGGCTTGTGCCACCGCGGCAAATTTTACCTGCTTGTCCAGCACCAGGGCCAGGTCGCGGCGCACGGCGGGGAACTTCGGGATTTCCGTAAAGAACTTATCTGACTTCTGGCCTACCAGTTTTATGATCCGTTGCCAGTCCATGTCTGCATACCACACTGCTTGTTTTACGTCAAAGCGTTTCAGCTTGGCGCCGCTTACGGCGCCCAGCACGGCTACTGCCTTTTTCTGTGCCTTGAGGGTGTATGCCGGCTGCAATCCCCCGTCTGTGGCCTCTTCCCACTCCAGGCCTTTAATGCCCAGTTGTGCAAAGATGTTGATCACAAAGCCTTTCAGGTAGTAGAAGTCTACCAGTTCCGGCTTTTGCTGCCAGTGTTCCGGTGTTTTGTGGCCGGTGAGGTACAGGCAAAGGTGGTCGTGCTCCGTATAGCCTTTGTCGGATACACCGTAGGTCTTGCCAAATTCAAAGAAGAGCAGGTCTTCGTTCTTGCGGTTCAGGTTGTGGGCTACGCTTTCCAGGCCACTTTCCAGCATGGAGGGGCGCATCACGTCCAGGTCCGCACTCAGGCTGTTCAGCATGTGCACCAGGGAAGCTTGTTGCTCCTCGGGATAGTACTTGCTGTTGGTAATAGAGTTGGTGAATATTTCGTGGAAGCCATTGGCCGCCAGGTAATCTGCGATCTTTTCCTTGATCCGCTCTTTATCCGGCTGCGCGCTTAAAGAAGGCGCTATGCTGATGGTGGCGGGTATTTCAATATTATCCAGCCCGTCTATGCGCATCACTTCCTCCACGATGTCGGCGGGCAGGCTGATATCCGGTTTGCTGTAAGGCACTGCCACGGTGAGGCTTTCCGCCGTTTGGGAAAGGATCTCAAAGCCCAGGCTCACCAGGATGTTGTGGATCCTGGTAACGGGGTAGGCCTTGCCGCTCAGGCGGTGAATGTAAGTATAACTAACGGTTACCTGTGCTTTGGGTTTGGGATCGGGATACACATCCACGATGTCTGATGCCACCTGGCCCCCGGCCAGTTCGCAGATCAGGGCGGCTGCACGCTGCAGGGCATAGGGCACCTGGGCAATGTCCACGCCTTTTTCAAAGCGGGTGGCCGCGTCTGTGCGCAGGCCATGGCGGAAGGAGGTAGGGCGTATGCTGGCAGAGGCAAAGGCAGCACTTTCCAGGAAAATGCTGGTCGTGTCGTCTTTTACCCCGGAGTGAGCGCCTCCAAATACACCGGCAATGGCCATCGGCTCGCCGGCGCCATTGGTGATGATGAGGTCTGCCGCGTCCAGCTTACGTTCCTTCTCATCCAGGGTTACAAAAGGCGTATCCTGGGGCAGGTTCTTTACCACGATGCTGGCGCCTTTGATGGCAGTGGCATCGAAGGCATGCAGGGGCTGGCCGGTTTCATGCAATACAAAGTTGGTAATGTCTACAATGTTGCTGATGGGCCGTACGCCAATGGTCTGCAGGCGGTTTTTCAACCAGTCTGGCGAGGGGCCCACTTTAACGCCGGTGATGGAAAGGCCGGCATAACGGGGATTGGCCAGGGTATTTTCAATGCTTACGCTGATGGGCAGGCTGACAGCGGCTTTTGGCAGTGCCGGGATGGCGGGCACTTTGGCGCTGTAATCCTGGTTGTTATTTTCGTTATTCAGGTAAGCGCACACGTCGCGGGCCACGCCCAGGTGGCTCATGGCATCCATACGGTTGGGCGTGAGGCCTATTTCATATACATAATCTTCGGATACGTTGAATACCTGGCGGGCGGGGGTGCCCGGTTCCAGGGAGGCGTCCAGCACCAGGATGCCGGCATGGCCGCGGCCCAGGCCTATTTCATCTTCCGCACAGAGCATGCCCTGGCTTTCTTCCCCACGGATCTTGGCTTTTTTCATGGTCATGGGCTCCCCTTCAATGGGGTAGATGGTAGTGCCAATGGTAGCCACGATCACCTTCTGGCCGGGAGCCACGTTAGGCGCGCCGCACACGATATTAAGGGGCTCCGCGCCGCCAATGCTTACCGTGGTGAGTTTCAGTTTATCTGCATTGGGGTGCTGCGCGGTGGTCAGCACTTCGCCGATCACCAGGCCTTCCAGGCTGCCTTTTACCGTTTCCTTCTTTTCCAGGCTTTCCACTTCCAGCCCTATGCGGGTCAGTATTACAGAAAGTTGCTCCGGCGTGGGCTGTACCGGCAGGTAATCACATAACCAGTTATACGAGATCGTCATTTTGCTAAATCAAATAAAAAATACCGGGTAAAGTTAATCGATTTTGCCATTAAACCACGCTTTTACGCGGGTCTTCCCGGGCTGGCATACCCGTACCTGACAGGGCTGCCAAATCGCCCGTTTGCCGGTAACTTTTATTGAAATAAATTCGCGCCCCGGCTTTTCCGGCAACCAGCCTCATAACGAAACAATGAAACGATGCGGCACCTGCGGGAGAAAATCTTTTTCCCCTTGAAATGTGCATAAATGGTGTTTTGTTGTGAATTAAATGTGGCGTATCTTAATAAGTGGTGCTTCGTCAGTAGATAACTGACAAATTGCGGGTGGAAAAGGTGTGCATGACATGCGAAGAATTATAGCGCACCGGTAAAGATGAATAATCGGAAAATGCGGTTACCTTCATTTGTACAGCACTCAAAAGTTTGAATTCAGACAGAAACGGACTGTTAGCCACCACGTCAAAAACTAAGAATTGCAACATTAGAAAAACCGCTGGAACACGGAGAATTTGCCTCATTTTATTTAACATTTAACGCCTTTAACATAAATGGATCTGAATCTTAAGAAAGACCGCAATGTGCGCAGGAAACCCGCTGTAGACGTGTCCACCCAGATTTACGGGAAAGTACCGCCCCAGTCCAAAGAGCTGGAAGAAGCCGTGCTGGGTGCCATTATGCTGGAAAAGGGCGCTTTCGATACGGTGGTCGAGATCCTGAAATCAGACTGTTTTTATGTAGAGGCCCACAAAAAGATCTTCCTCGCAATGATACGCCTGGCCGGCAAATCCATGCCGGTAGACATTCTCACCGTGGTGGAAGAGCTCCGCTTCATGGGAGAACTGGACCTGGTGGGTGGCCCTTTTTATGTGAGCCAGCTGACCAACTCCGTGGTATCTTCCGCCAACGTGGAAGCCCACGCCCGCATCATCCTCCAGAAATTCATCCAACGGGAACTGATCCGCATTTCCGGCGAGATCCTCAGTGAATCTTACGAAGACACCGCCGACGTGTTTGACCTGCTGGACAGTGCGGAATCCAAGTTGTTTGAGATCACCAACAACCACCTGCGCAAGAACTATGACTCCATTGACCGCGTGCTGGTAAACACCATGAAACGCATCGAGGACCTGCGCAATAAAGGCGATGATATTACCGGGGTGCCCAGCGGCTTCCCCTCCCTGGACAAAGTAACCTATGGCTGGCAGCCCACAGACCTTATCATCCTGGCCGCCCGTCCGGCGGTGGGTAAAACCGCGTTCGCCCTGAACCTGGTGCGCAACGCAGCCCTGCATCCCCGCTTCCCCAAAGGTGCGGCCATCTTCAGCCTGGAAATGTCGTCCGGCCAGCTGGTAGCGCGTATCCTCGCCGCGGAGGCCGAGATCAAACTGGAAAAGATCACACGTGGCAAGCTGGAAGAATATGAAATGAAAAAGCTGATGACCCACGGGGTGGAACGCCTGGCCAAGGCCCCCATTTTCGTGGACGATACGCCGGCGTTGAACATCTTTGAGCTGCGGGCCAAGTGCCGCCGCCTGGTGCATAACAACGGAGTGGGCATCATCATCATCGACTACCTGCAGCTGATGAGCGGCAGTGCAGACGGCAAGAATACCAACCGTGAACAGGAGATATCCAAGATATCCCGTGAGTTGAAAGGCCTGGCAAAAGAGCTCCAGGTGCCGGTGATCGCCCTGTCCCAGCTAAGCCGTGACGTGGAAAAACGTAAGGATGGTAACAAGATGCCCCAGTTGAGTGACCTCCGTGAATCCGGCGCCATTGAACAGGATGCGGACATGGTACTGTTCCTCTACCGCCCGGAATACTACGATATTAACCAGAACGAAATGGGCGAATCCAATAAGGGTGAAACCCACGTGCGTATTGCCAAACACCGTAATGGCCAGCTGGACACCATCAAGCTGCGCGCGGTGCTGGAATACCAGCGTTTTGAAGATGATGGCTCCCTGGAAAACCCCGGTGGCCCGTCCTTCCCCGGCGGTGGCGGCAACAGCTTTGCCGGCATGCGCCCCGGTTCCGGCGACAACGACGAGGCAAAGCTCTATATCCAGAAAGGGTCTAAAATGAATGATATGGACTTCGGCGACGAAGGCTTTGAAGACGCTCCGTTCTAGGAGTATAAACGAATCGTAAAAGCCGGCAGCGTCACCGCTCGCCGGCTTTTTTATTTTTATCCGTGAAAAATTGTGCAAAGCTTCATGCACCTGCCGTTTCAAACCTGTGCGGTTTATGTAGCTTCGCCCTCCCGCTTTTATCGTGTTATGAAACAACTGTACGCAAACTACCGTCATCATTATAAAGAAAATTTCCGCCTGGCTTACCCGGTGGTGATCTCCCAGCTGGGTCACACACTGGTACAGCTGTCAGACAGTATTATTATTGGCCATACCGGCGATGTGCCACTGGCCGCGGTGTCACTCGGGGTGAGCATTTTCACCGTGTTCCTGGTGGGCGGACTGGGTATTTCCTATGGCCTTACACCGTTGATCGCGCAGGCAGATGGCGGGGGAGACAGGCCGGCGTGCGGTTATTTCCTGCAACACAGCCTGGTTATCAACCTGCTTACCGGGTTGTTGCTTTGCGGGGTGCTGATGGTGCTGAGCTACAACATGGGCTTCCTGCACGAGCCGCCCATTGTGGCCACAGAAGCCGCGCCCTTCCTGCGTTTGCTGGGGGCGTCCATGATCCCGCTGATGTTTTTCCAGACCTTCCGGCAGTTCACCGAAGGGCTGGGCTTTACCCGCCAGGCGATGAACATTACCATTGTGGGCAACGTGATCAATATTGTGCTGGGCGTAACGCTGGTGTATGGATTTAAGCTGGGGGTAGTGGGGGTAGGTATTGCCACGTTTACAGACCGTGTATTAATGGGCGTGGCCATGTGTTATTACGTGCTGCGCAACCAGCGCTTCAAACCTTACCTGGTGGGCGTACAGCTCAAGAACTTTTCGCGGAAGGTGGCCTGGCGCATTCTCGGTATAGGCGCGCCCGTAGGCCTGCAATCTGTGTTTGAGGTGAGTGCGTTCAGCGGGGCTGCTATCATGGTGGGCTGGATAGGCGTGGCAGACCTGGCGGCCCACCAGATCGCCATCAGCCTGGCATCCATGACATTTATGGCGGCCAGCGGTATCTCCGCGGCAGCGGGTATCAAGAGCGGTAATTTCCTGGGCCGGCGCAATTTCCCGGAACTGCGCCGCTCTGCCATTGCCAGTTATCACATGGTGCTGTTGTTCATGGGGTGCACGGCTATTTTATTTATGCTGCTGCGGCATGTATTGCCGGGCTTCTACATCCAGGATCCGGTCGTGGAGCCTATTGCGGCACATCTGCTGCTCATTGCGGCCTTCTTCCAGTTGTTTGACGGTACGCAGGTAGTGGGCCTGGGCATCCTGCGCGGCATGGGCGATGTGAAGGTGCCTACGGTGATCACATTGTTTGCCTACTGGGGCTTTGCGCTGCCGGTGGGCTACTGGCTGGGTATACAACTGGGCTGGGGCGTGGGCGGCATCTGGTGGGGGTTGTTGCTCGGGTTACTGGCATCGTCGGTGCTGGTGTTTATCCGCTTTCACTTCCGCACGCGCAGGCTGGCGGCAGCACAGGTTTAATCATTTATCTTTGCCCGCATGGACCTGCCCATTTTTTTTGCGAAAACCATTTCGCCATCCTCCCAAACATTTACCCTGGATGAAGATACTTCCAAGCATGTGATCATGGTATTGCGCCACAAGAATGGCGATACCATCCTGCTGGCCGATGGCCGGGGAAACCGCTACCGCTGCACCATTGTGGATGATAACCGCAAGCGCTGCGGTGTGCACGTGGAGGAGGTAACAAAGATGCCGGCGCCCCGGCCTCATTGTGCCATTGGCATTGCCTTTACCAAGAATGCATCACGCAATGAATGGTTCCTGGAAAAGGCCATGGAGATCGGCATCCAGCGCATCATCCCTTTGCTGAGCAAGCGCACAGAGAAAGAGAAATTTAAAATGGAAAGGCTGGAAAACATCCTGGTAGCTGCCATGATGCAAAGCCAGCAATATTACCTGCCGGTGCTGCAGGAGCCGGTAGCTTTTGATACGCTGGTAAAAGAAGATACCACTACCCAACGTTTCATCGCCCACTGCCTGCCCGAAGAAAAAGAATACTTTGGCGACGCCCTGGTGAAAGGGCAGGATGCGCTGATCCTCATCGGCCCGGAAGGCGATTTTGCACCCGAAGAAATAGACCTGGCCCTGGAAAACGGCTACAAGCCGGTATCACTGGGCAGCACCCGCCTGCGCACGGAAACGGCAGGCATGGTAGCGTGTGTGATCATGCAGCGCGTAAATGAAGTAAGATAGATGCAAACGGTTTTCCCCACAGTGTACTCCACGCTGGATCCCGCGGCCCTGGCCACTTATATAGGCCGGCAATATCAATTACAGGACGTCTTGTGCCAGTTCCTGGTGCGCGGGGTGGGAGACACCTACCGCGTACAGGCGCGCAATGCGCGTTACATCCTGCGCATTTACCGGCCTTCGCACAGGACGCAGGGAAACATTGCCGCGGAGGCCGAATTGCTGCTGGCATTGCATGCAGCAGGCGTGCCCGTTTCTTATCCGCTGGCAGATAAGGATGGGCAGTATTTGCAGGCATTGCCGGCCGCGGAAGGTACGCGCTACGCCATGCTGTTCTCCTTTGCGGAAGGCCATGCGGTGAACCTGCTTTCGCCAAACCAGTTGCAGGTGTTGGGCACACAGATGGCCCGCTTTCATAATGTGTCTGCCACGTTGCAGCTGAGTGATCCCCGCTGGGCCTTTGACCTGGACACTACTTTATTCATCCCGCTTGCCAATGCCCGTGATCATTTCGGGGAAGATGCCGCAGGCTATGCGTGGCTGCAACAGGCGGCCCGCGAAGTACAGGGACACCTGGCGGTCATGGATACCGCGGCTTTTGCCAGTGGTTACTGCCACTTTGATCTCTTGCCCAAGAACTTTCATTTTGATGAAAAGGACCACCTTACTTTTTTTGACTTTGACTTTTTCGGGAGAGGCTGGCTCATACAGGACATCATGACCTTCCGCCAGCAGTTGTTGCTGGACCGGCTGATGGGGCGGCTCACCGCGGAGCAGTTTACAGCAGCTTACGATCAATTTATCAGCGCTTATACGGCCGTGCGCCCGTTGGGTGACGAAGCGCTGAAAGCCATTCCTTGGCTGGGCCTGGGCTTCTGGATGTTTTATATGGGCTTTCATATGACGCACGACCAGTTTTACACGCTCATGCAGTCGCACGTGTTGCAAAGCCGCACTGCGTTTATCCGGAAGATCGTGGAGATGGACAGGGCGTAGGGGGTACGTAAGATGTCCAATGTATTGTTTTAATAAATGAGGCCGATTTGCATTGTATGGCTAATAAATTCAACTGATTAAATATATTATAAAGATTATTTTTTTATAATCTTTATAATATCCTTATCTTCAAAGCAGAAAATTTGCAAAGATTTGCATGAAAGTTGTAAGTGGATTGTTTAAAAAGTTATTACTTTTGCGGACCGTTTAGGTATTTCTGAGAAAATACCACGTAGAAGTAAACCCGTAGTTATCACCTTTCAACTATCGCACATGGAAAAGGTAAAGAAACAAGTCGTAACCCCTAATGCGACCGCTGCTGCCTATGCAAAGAAAGCTACCGAAAACATTGTACACAGATCGGGACATTCTACTGCTGATATTGTTAGAGCTAGCATGATCAGCAAGAACGACGTAAATGGCAAGGCGTCAGTCGCAAAAAAGAATCATTAAACCGGCTTATTGACTTTTTAGGTCGTGTGATTACGTCGCACGACCTCTTATTTTAATCCACGTTTAAAGCTAAACCTCAAATCATTGTCCCAAAATTCCACTGGTAGATCTATATCCCTCTACACGAAGAATGATTTTAAGCGATATTACGCTGAAGGTAAGAATGCTCTTGGTAATTATCGCGAACCTGCTCGACGGGATATGGATAGGCTTATTCATGCGACTTGTTTTAGAAGATTGCAGGGTAAAACCCAGCTTTACCCGGGATTTGAATCGGATTTTTTTAGGAATCGATTGACTCATTCGCTCGAAGTTGCATCTGTTGCACGTTCAATAGCCAGTAAACTTAATAGCCGGGAAAAATTCCTTGCTAATATGCCAATTAATCTTGATATAGTTGAATTTGCGGGATTGGCCCATGACCTAGGGCATCCTCCGTTCGGACATCAAGGAGAATATGAATTGGATTCACTGATGCGACAACACGGTGGATATGAAGGTAATGCACAAACTTTGAGGCTGTTAACCAAAATTGAGAAAAAGGGTTTTGTGGACGTTGATGACAGCCAATTTAATGGAAATGGCGATCAAAGAAAAGGTTTAAACCTGACAGCAAGGGTGCTTGCTAGTATCCTTAAGTATGACAATATCATAGATGAGAAAAGGCTAACGGATGAGGACGCCGTCAAGCAAGGGAAGAAAATTAAGCCGGTTAAAGGTTATTATCATTTTGATGATGGCCTTGTAAAAAAAATAAAATCGGATTGTGGTGGCAATGAGCTAGATAGTAAATTTAAGACCATTGAATGCCAAATCATGGATGTTGCAGATGACATCTCATATTCGACATATGACTTAGAAGATGGTCTAAAGGCAGGATTTTATACGCTACAAGATATTGTGTTTCCAAAGCAAAAACTACTTAAAGAAATTTCAGAGCAGATACAACTAGAATTACCTAACGGAGATATTTTTAAACCCTCTCCCGAAGCAGTTGGAGAGATATTGCAAAATCTCTTTTCTGAATTTTTATTCCAAGATTTTCAGGGGACACATATAAAGGATCTTGACTCTGCATTTAGCTATCTGAATAGGCAGTACTCGATTATAAATTCATATTCACATAACGGATATCAGAGAAACTTTTTGTCATCCTCACTGGTTAATAGATTTATTGAAGGGGTCAAATTCATCCCCAATAAAAAATTTCCTGCTCAAAGTAGAGTTGTTCTTACTGATGACATTTTAGGACAGGTAGAGGTCCTGAAAAAATTTACATATATATCACAGGTGTTATCATCACGATTGAAAGTAGCTGAATTTCGCGGAAGGGAAATTGTTCGAGAAATTTTCAAAACGGTATCTGCTGATGGTGGATGTGAGTTGCTTCCCCATGACTTTAGAAACTATTATGAAAGTGTCAACGCTGATAAAAAAAGGATAGTATGTGATTTCGTAGCGGGTATGACAGACCGATATGCCATTGAGTTCTATGCAAGATTGAAGTCTGAAAATGCGGAAACGATCTTTAAACCGTTATAATTCCAGTTACAATTGAGTTTTGTTTGAATGCTTAACCCGAACTATAATTTATCGTCTCAATCCCTTGCAGATATTCCTCACAATAGACGGCCCTTCATAAACAAACCCGGTGTACACCTGTACCAGGGAGGCGCCGGCATCCAGCTTTTCCTGTGCATCCGCAGCAGTGAAAATGCCCCCCACCGCGATGATGGGGATCTTGCCACCTGAATTTTTATGAATGTACCGGACCACCTCCGTGGAGCGCTCTCTCACAGGCAGGCCGCTGAGGCCTCCTGCGCCAATGGCGGCTATTTCATCCGTGGGGGTGCGGAGGCCCTCGCGGCGGATGGTGGTATTAGTAGCCACGATGCCTGCCAGGTGGGTAGACTGGACAATCTCGATGATGTCGTCCAGTTGCTCATCCGTGAGGTCGGGGGCTATTTTCAGGAGAATGGGTTTGGGCGCCGGTTTTTGTGCGTTGAGGTCCTGCAGGTGCTGGAGCAGCTGGCGCAGCGGCTCTTTTTCCTGGAGGGCGCGCAGGTTGGGCGTATTGGGTGAGCTCACGTTCACCACGAAATAATCCACCCCGTCGTACAGGGCGTGAAAACATTTTTCGTAGTCATCCGTGGCAGATTCATTGGGCGTTACCTTATTCTTCCCTATATTGCCACCGATAATGAGGCCGGAAGGGCGCTGTTTCAAACGGGTTGCGGCCGCGGCCACACCTTCGTTATTGAAGCCCATACGGTTGATCAGTGCCTTGTCGGCCGGCAAGCGGAACAGGCGGGGCTTGTCATTTCCCGGCTGTGCCAGGGGAGTCAGCGTACCGATCTCCACGAAACCAAAGCCCAGGGAAGACAGCTCCTTAATATATTTGGCGTCTTTGTCGAACCCGGCGGCCAGGCCTACGGGGTTTTTGAAGGTCAGGCCAAAGACCTGGCGTTCCAGCCCGGGGGTCTTGTTATCAAACGCGGCCCGGAGCAGGCTACCGCCCAGCGGCAGCTTGTGCAGGAGGCGCAAACCTTTCATCACCCGGTAGTGAATGTTCTCCGGGGGAAAACGGAAGAGTAAGTTTTTAATCAGCGGATACATGCGGGTGCAAAGATAGAAAATGGCAACAAGCATCCCTCCCTTGTGCCCAACAGTTTTATTCACAATTTTAAACATGTGCTTGGCTTTTGCCAACGAGCCATTTAATTTAGCGGGGATTTTTATGTTATCGCTTACTGCTTTCGAAACCATCTTTAAAACACACCATGCACATTGCCTGGCCTTTGCCGCCCAATATACAGGGAGCCGGTACGAGGCGGAAGAGGTAGTGCAGCAGGTGTTTTTAAACATTTGGGAGAAGCGGGATAACATCGAGATCTCAGGTTCCGAGAAATCCTATCTTTTTACCGCTATACGCAACGTAGCCATATCCCGCTGGCGCAAGCAAAGCGCGCAGGCCACCCGTGAAGCCGCCTTTGGCCAGCTGCAACCCATGGTCACTGATGCGGTGCTGCCCGGTAAAGAACTGGAAGCTTCCCTGTACAAAGCCCTGGAAAAGCTGCCCGAGCGCTGCCGTGAAGTGTTTATCCTGAGCCGCCAGCAGCAACTCAAATACGCTGAAATTGCCGATGTCATGGGCATTGCCATCAAAACCGTGGAAAACCAGATGGGCAAAGCGCTTAAAATTTTGCACAACGAACTGCGGGACTACCTGCCTGCCGAACGCTCCGGTACCGTACCGCAGCGGCCGGAAAGGGGGGAGCGCCCGGAGGATTAAAAATAACATAGGCTGAAAGGCCCGCCGGGCAAGGGATTTGCTTATTAAATACCGCCCGTTAACAAATCAGCGCCCAACCCGCATAGGGGGATGGGGACTGTTAATGCGTCTTCAAAATTGTAAACAGGATTTTAATGGACATGGGTTACCAAGACATACCGTACGATCTGCTGGCCGAGTACCTGCTGGAAACAGCAAGCCCGGAAACAGACCGTCGCGTAGCCGAATGGCTGGCCGCAGACCCGGCACACGCGGCCGTGCTAAAATCCCTGGAAGCCCTCCTGCGCCCACTCCCGGTGGAAGCAGTGACCGTAGCCGATACCGATGCTGCCTGGAGCCGTCTCTCTGCAGCCATTTCCCAAACATCTTCTGAATCAAAACATACTGCTTCTGTTGTACCCATGACGCCCCGCCGCCAGTCATTCCGCTGGCAGTGGGCTGCGATGATAGCCGTGGTGCTGGGTTCCGGCATCTGGCTGGCCCGCGCGCTGCACACCGGTCCTATTTCCGGCCCCCGTCTTACCAAGCTGAAAGACGGCAGCCAGGTACAGCTCGATTCCAGTGCCTCCCTGGAGGTTACCGCCGATGATATTAAACAGGGCCGTAACGTACATTTCCAGGGTAAAGGATCGTTCAACGTGGTGAAACGCCCCGAGCCCTTCATTGTGCGCCTGGGTAAAATGGAACTGCATTCTGTAAGCTCCCACTTCGTGGTGGATTATGAGCCCCAGGTAGCCGGCCTTCGCGTGCATGTGCGCAACGGGCAGGTGATGGTAGTAGACCGCGATAATAACGACAGCGTAATGCTCTCCGATGGCATGCTGCTGGCGTACAATACCCTGACCGACAAATACCGTGTAGGCGAGCACGTGGCCGATATGGACCACCGCAAACTGGTATTTAAAGATATTCCCTTATCATCCGTACTGAGCACCGTAGAAACCATGTATGACATACAGGTGGCCGTGAAGGACTCTTCCCGCCTGAATACACCGGTTACGGCAACATTCACAGATGAAACCGTGGATAATGTAATGGAATCCGTATCTACCATGACCAACACCCAGTTGGAAAAGGTAGATGGACAATCCTACCGGATCAAATAAGACATTGATAGCCTCTATGGTAGCAGCTTCGTTGGAGAAAACTTCAGCGAAGCTTTTTTTTGCCTGGGGGGCAGTGGTTTTGAGTTAATTTTAAGCCCCTGATGGCCAGGGCCGCGGGACTTCCCACGGTGCAGTGGTTTTTGATCTGATGTAAAGCCCTTGGCAACCGGCAATGCTTTTGACTTAATTTTAAAAATCCTTGACAACCGAACCTTCGCATATTGCACAACTGGAAGCCTTCTTTGAGGGCCGCCTGGGGCCAAAGGAAAAAGCGGAACTGGCAACGCGCTTTACTGCCCGCCAGGTAAAACGCCGTGGCTTCCTTCTTCACCAGGGGGAGGTGTGCCGGCATTTTAGCTTTGTAGTGTCCGGGTGCTTTAAAATGTATGCCACAGACCCTGGCGGCAAGGAACATAACCTGGAGTTTGGCGCAGAAAATGACTGGTTGTGCGACCTGGGTGGCTTCTATGCCAAAAAGCCCTCCGATGTGTACATAGAAGCCATAGAAGCCGCCACGGTACTGCAAATAGCCCGTCCGGACCTCATTTACCTTTACGGCCATTACCCCAGGTTTAACACCGGCTTCCGGGTGATCACGGAGCGCAAATACATTGAACTGCAAAACCGCCTGCTACAAACCATCAGCGCTACCGCAGAAGAACGGTACCAGCTGTTCCTGCAGCAATATCCCCACCTGGTGAGGCGCCTGCCCAATACCCAGATTGCTTCTTACCTGGGCATTACCCCCGAATTCCTGAGCAAGATCCGGAAAGACCTTTCCCGGGCTTAATCTACTTTAAGCCTATTTCTTACAATACTTCATGGGCGGGAGCCTGTGCTGTGATGCACCTTTGTGCCGTAAAAACAAAGCGCTTACCCGCGCAGCGGATCTGTCACAATTGAAATCACAGGATATGAAAGCAAGTATGCAGGCAGCAGTAATAGCAGGCCAGGACCTGGTAATAGCTGACGTGGAAAGACCGGAAGAACCGGCTCCCGGCCACGTGATCATTAAAATGACGGCATCTGCCATCAACAACGGAGATAAATTTTTCCTTTACCGCCCCCCGCTGCCAGGGGCCACACGGAGTTTGTACAACATACGCGGTGTGTCCGGCGCAGGGCGGGTGATAGCAACGGGTGAAGGCGTGCCCGCCCGCTACCAGGACCGGCAGGTAACGTTGTACCGGCAGCTGCATTACAGCGAATACGCGGTGGGCACATGGTCGGCATATGTGCAGGTGCCCTACCTGGACTGTGCCATCCTGCCGGAAAACGCGGCGGCCGAAGATTACGCGGGCTCCCTGGTAAACATCATTACCCCATACGCCTTTCTCCGGCAGGCAATGCAGGAAGGGCACAAGGCCGTTATTATCACGGCGGGCAATGCTGCTACAGGCCGCGCCATGATCGGCATTTGCAATGCCCTGCATTTCCCTTATATCACCCTTGTGCGGAATGCCGCGGGCAAGGCGGCCCTGGCGCCCCTGGACGCACAGCATGTACTGGTGCAGGATGATGCGGATTTTGCAGCACAATTTACCAGCCTGGCCGCTGCAATGCAGGCTACGGCCGTGTTTGAAGGCGTGGGCGGGCAGCTGCTGAATGTACTGATCCCTTTGCTGCCCTACGGCACTGTGGTGTATTCTTATGGCTACCTGGGCGACACAGAACCCCTCACCGTGGCCATGAGCATGCTGGCACTGAAGTTTATCAGCATCCGGCCATTTTCCAACTTCCTGACAGATACGGTAAAAGACCCCGTACAACTCGGCAATGCGCTGGAAGCCATCAGCAGGATCATAGGGCAGCCTCACTTCAAAACCAGGCTGGGTGGGCGTTTTACACTGGAGGAGATCCATGGAGCCCTTGCATTTAAAGGAACGAACGGAGAAAAGGCGGTACTGGTGTACCCGTAGCTGCCATTCCCCACAGCCTTGACCGTCATTCCCTTACAATTCCCTGCAGCCCAAACAGTTTTTTTGCCCTGGCATTTGGTTTTCCGGTAATTAATCTTCATTTTTACATAGTCTACAGGGTTTATAGGGTAAATATTGCCCAAATATTTAAATCAGATTATGGAAACAGCCATCGAAAAGGACGCATTGACCGGCACCCCCGGCGCACCCGGTGCAGGCAGCACTTCCGCAGTTGCCAATGGAGCACCGGCGGTAGATGCAGCAACTGTTTCCCATAATCCCACCGCTAACGGAATGGCTTCAGCAACAGATACTGCAACAGAAAGTGTAACAGGCCCGGTGATCATACCGGGGCCACCGCCCGCCGTGAAGAAACGCATCCGCCTGGCATGGTTCATCCTCCTGGGCGTGGCCGTGATAGCCGGTGTGCTGGCCTGGTTCAATGTAGAAGGGTTCCGTGATGAGGTAGAAAATATCCAGCCGCAATTTTATTATTTCCTGGCAGCGGGTTTTGTATTTGCAATGATAGACGGGGCTATTGGCATGTCTTACGGGGTTACTTCCATTGCTTTTTCGCAGTTTATGGGTATCAGCCAGGCAGCCGCCAGTACGGGCGTGCACCTGTCAGAGATCCTGAGCAATGGGATAGCCGGCTGGATGCACTGGCGCATGCATAACATTAACAAGCGCCTGTTTGTGCTGCTGGTGGTCCCTGGTAGCATAGGCGCGGTAACCGGGGCCTATATCCTTTCTAACCTGGAACATTACAGCATGTACATGAAGCCTTTCGTGTCGGCATATACCTTGTTCCTCGGTGTGCTGATCCTCACTAAATCTTTTAACATCCGGCGTAAGAAACGGCTCAAGAAGATCCGGCAGGTAAGGCTGTTGGGCCTGGGCGGCGGTTTTATAGACGCCGTAGGTGGTGGGGGATGGGGCTCCATCGTACTTTCTGCCCTGATAGCAGGAGGGCGCAATCCCCGTACGGCGCTTGGCACCGTGAAGGCCAGCCGTTTTTTCATCGCCATTCTCTCCTCTGCCACTTTTATCCTGGCGCTGAATAAAAGCATTCCCTGGAGCGCCGTCATGGGCCTGGTCATAGGCAGCGCAGTAGCATCGCCCATTGCAGCGCGCGTGTCTAACAGGATCTCTGCAAAGACCATCATGGTAGCGGTGGGCATCATTGTGATCCTGGTGAGCCTCTGGAGCATTTACAACGCTATGAAGAAACTGGCGGGCGTGCACTGATGCTGGCAGGAAGTCTTCCGGGCCTGCCTGATATGCGCTGCTTGCTGCCCTGCAAAGTTCTTCCTGCACTGGCAATGTGCGCTCCATCCACTGTTCCGGCATACACCGGATGTTACTAACGCAAGGGCCTCCCGACAATGTTCCGGTGTACATCGCTGCCACTGGTACAAAGCTTCCCTGGCACCGTTCCGGTGCGTGTTTCCGTTCTTTTGCAATTGCCTTTGGGGCCTGGCAATGCTTCCCTGTCTGTGTATGTTATTAACTCCGCATAGTTGATCGCCCCTTAGCGGCTGGCCCCGGAGAGCAGGACCAGGATCTCATCGCTCATGCCTTCAAATTTTTCACGTGTTTCCATGTCTTCCTTTTTTATAAATGTAAATAACCGGTACGCGGTGAATATGCGTGTGCAGGTTGCATTATTTCTGCTTGCATCTGCCCGGATGAAGTTGTATTTTCAGCTTACCTAATGTTTATCTGCCTTGGCACCCATCCGCACGTTCATTGCTGCTCCCAGTAACCTGGGCCTGAAACCACCTGCACCCGGCGTAGCGCCCGGGGTGCGTCACCTGCCGGAACACCTGCAGCAGTTTTCCTTTGCCAGCCGGGCCGGCGCGGTGCAAACCATTTACCTGGAACCACCCACCTACCATGGCGATATAGATCCTGAAACGCGCATGCGCAATGCAGACGCCATCCGTGGTTACAGCATCGTGCTGGCAGAGCAGGTGCAGGACACCGTGCGTGCCGGGCGACAGGCCATTGTGTTGGGCGGGGATTGCAGCATCCTGCTGGGATGTATGCTGGGGTTGCGCTCCCAGGGTAACTATGGCCTCTTTTTCCTGGATGGCCACACGGACTATATGTGGCCGGAACACTCTGCCACTGGCGGGGTAGCGGGCATGGACCTGGCCCTGGTGACGGGCAATGGGCATGAGAAGCTAACAGACATTCACCATTGCAGGCCTTATGTGCCGGAGCAGCAGGTGTTTTGCTGCGGCAACCGGGTGCCGGATGAAAGTTATGTACAGCTTATCCGCCAGAGCCAGATCAATTATTACGACCTGGATGCGCTGCGCCGGTTTGGGCTCCCTGCTACCGCAGTACAGTTTCTCCAATTGGTGGAAACCCGCGGCCTGGATGGCTTCTGGGTGCACCTGGATGTGGATGTGCTGCACAATGACCTGATGCCTTGTGTGGACTCCCCACAACCCGGCGGCCTGTCGTATGCGGAACTGCGGTCGGTGTTGTTACCTTTATTGTCCGCACCGGCCTGTAAGGGTATAGACATTACCATCCTGGATCCTACGCTGGACCCTGATGGGCGCTATGCATCGGTGTTTGTGGACCACCTGACAGGCATTCTGCAGGACGCTGCCACCGCGGTGCTGTAAAGAAAATTGTTGTAATATTGACCGTGGCGCAAGCGCCGAACAAAATAACCTGCCAAGAATGGATGATGTCAATATAAAAAAGCTTGCCAAAGACCTGAACCTGTCAACTTCCACTATTTCCAGGGCTTTCCGGGGTAATAGCGATATTAGCCAGGCCACCAAGGAACGCATCCTGGCCAAGGCCAAGGAACTTAATTATCAGCCAAACCTCTACGCCAGCAACCTGCGGGAAAAGAAAAGCAAGACCATTGCAGTAATCATGCCGGAACTGGCCAATAACTTTTTCTCCCAGGCAGTAAAAGGCATTGAACGTGTGGCGCGCGACAATGGCTATCATACCTTATTGTACGTAACGGACGATGATTACCAGAAAGAAGTGGGCATTATCGACGACCTGTCCAACGGGCGGGTGGATGGCATTATTATGTCTGCCTCCGGGGAGGCCAACGACCACGCTTACCTGGGCAAGCTTAAAAAGAAAAAGATCCCCCTGGTATTTTTTGATCGCGTGTACGATGACGTAGACGTGGCCAAAGTGACGACAGACGATTATACCAGTAGTTTTGAAGCTACCCGGCACCTGGTGGAAGCCGGTTGTAAAAAGATCGCTTTTTTGGTGATCAATAAGAGTCTCTCTATTGGCAAAATGCGCATGCAAGGCTACGTGGATGCGCTGAAAGAAGCCGGCATTCCTTTCCAGCCAGACTGGGTGATAGATTGCAGCAATGACCGCGAGGAAAGCATTGACATCATTACCAAAGTACTGGATACGCTGCGGCCGGACGGATTATTTGCGGCGGTGGAGCGCCTGGCCATGGCGTCTTACTATGCCTGTCACCAGCTGGGAGTAAAGATCCCGGAGCAGGTGAAAGTGATCAGTTATTCCAGCCTGGAAATAGCGCCTTTGCTGAACCCGTCTCTCACTACGATCACGCAGCCCGCCGGCGATATGGGTACCGAGGCAGCCCGCCTGCTGTTCAAGACGCTGGATGCAGCGGAGCCGGCACAGGTGCAGGATCATTTAGTATTGCATTCCCGGATTATACAACGCAGATCTACGGAAAAAAGTTGAATGGGTGGAAAAAAAATATTGGAAGAAGTCCTGCCGGTTTGGTAGGGCTTTTTTTGTTAGCGATACTACCCACATTCGCTACTATCTGACACCTTATTTTACGCGGCGTGTTACCCTGACGCAATGAAATGCAGCTGCCGCACGCCCGGAATCGTTCCCGGAACTAAATACATGTTCATGGTACGCTAATTAGTCGTTAGAAAATGTCTAATGGCTGATTCATTTTGAACATTGATTTTAGAAAATATCAAATACAAAGACTTCTCCTACAGTTCTGAAGTTTCCGGGAAAGGAAAGCCATTAGCCGCAGGCCCATCACTTAAAACTGCACGGAATATACCACGGAATACAGGAGGGTAGGGCGTTACGGCCAATACCCCGTTAGGGGCGTGCTCCCTGTTTTAGATAAAACGATTTACTCCTCTGTACCAATCCCTTAAAAAGATCCCTTCAAAATATAAAGCGTATTTTCAACGCTTATCTATTTAAAAAAAATATCATTTATCCTGTTGCCAAAACCGGATTTTTGGCTACTTTAGCAAAACGTTATGAAAATTCGGGAACGATACCGGCAACGTTCCCGGGCTTCAGGCAGTCATCTTCCTGCGCCTGTGGAGATGCAGATCAACGACCGTAATAAAACAGTATTCTAAAATCTAAAACAGCAGTTTCAAAAATCTAAAACAGCGGTTCACCGTTTTCCACGACCACGATGTAGCGAAGTGCTATCCGCCTTCCGCTGCCCACTTTCGTCTTTTTAAACTTCAATGTTTTACCACGTGCCAGCGTCTCAGGGTATTCCTGGGATTAGCGTAGCTATTCCCGTTCCTGCCCTGCGCCTGTAAATTTTTACCAACTTAAAGACTTTGTTCATGAAAAGAAGTATCCTGTTCAAACACGGATGGCTACTATGTTTTATGCTGATGTCCCTGTTCACCTATGCGCAATCGGGCAGCATCAGCGGGCGTGTGACCGACGACACCGGCCAGCCCCTTCCCGGCGCTACCATCGTGGTAGCAGGTACCATGAAAAATACCCAGACAGACGGTACCGGCAGCTATAAGCTCTCTGGCCTGGCTGTGGGCAACTTCACCCTGGAAGTACATTACATTGGCTATCATACCCTGCAACAACCGGTAACTGTTACAGGCGGCGCGCAAACCCTGGATCTGAAAATGCAGACAGACCAGCAGGGCCTCAATGAGGTAGTGGTAATTGGTTACGGTGCGGCCAAGAAATCGGACGTAACGGGCTCCATCACCACCATCAGCACCAAGGATTTTAATAAAGGAACGGTGACCACCCCGGATCAGCTGATCGTGGGTAAAGTGGCAGGTGTGGTGCTTACCAGCAATGGTGGCGCGCCAGGCGCCGGCAGCACCATCCGCATCCGCGGGGGCGCGTCCCTCAATGCGTCCAACGATCCGCTGATCGTAGTAGATGGGGTGCCTATCGATAATAATCAGATCGTAGGGGCTTCCAATATCCTGTCTTTCATCAACCCGAATGATATCGAATCCTTCAATATACTCAAGGATGCATCGGCTACTGCTATCTTCGGTTCCCGTGCATCTAACGGTGTGATCCTCATCACCACCAAGAAGGGCATCGCCAGCAAAAAGCTCAATGTAAACTTCAACACCGTAAACTCCCTGTCTGTAAAAGAAGGGGAAGTGAAAGTGCTGAGCGCAGACCAGTTCCGCACGGCGATCAAAGCGCACAATCCCAACCAGGCTTACCTGCTGGGCGATGCCAACACCAACTGGCAGGACGAGATTTACCAGAACGCTTTTGCGACGGATAATAACCTGAGCCTGAGCGGCGGCATCAAAAACCTGCCTTACCGCCTGGCACTGGGCTATACCAACCAGAATGGTATTCTCAGAACATCTAACCTGGACCGCCAGTCCGTCACGCTAAACCTGAATCCCAAATTCCTGGACAATCACCTGTCTGTAGATGTAAGCTTTAAAGGTGCTACACAAAAGACCCGTTTTGCAGACCAGGGCGCTGTGAATGCCGCGGTGACCTTTGATCCCACGCAACCGGTGTATAAGGCTGGAAGCCCCTTTGGTGGCTACTTTGAGTGGGTGGATACCAGCGCTGCGTCCGGCATTTCCAGCCTCGCTACGCGCAACCCCGTGAGTATGCTGGAACTGCAGCACAACCAGGCCCGCGTGAACCGCGCTATTGGCAACGTGAAACTGGACTACAGCATGCACTTCCTGCCGGAACTGCATGCAGTACTGAACCTGGGCGCTGATTATTCTGAAAGTAAAGGCACCAACACCTACCCTGCATACGCTGGTAACGCGGTGATCAATGGTGGCCAGTACATTGCCTACAGCCAGGCCAAACAGAACCAGCTGCTGGACTTTTACTTCAACTATGTAAAAGACCTGAAAGGCATCCGCAGCCACATTGACGCCACCGCCGGTTACTCTTACCAGGACTTCTGGTTGTCACAACCCGGTTATCCTACGCTGAATGCCAAGGGCGATACCGTTTCCACTACCCCGCAGCCGGTAAAAACACAGAACACTTTGCTGTCGTACTTTGGCCGTGTTACTTATTCCTATAACGATAAATATTTACTGACCGGAACGGTGCGCCGCGATGGCTCTTCCCGCTTCCGCCAGCACTGGGGTACTTTCCCGTCTGTGGCTTTTGCATGGCGCATTGCCCAGGAAGGTTTCCTGAAAGATTCAAAAGTATTGTCCGACCTGAAACTGCGCCTGGGTTATGGTATCACCGGCCAGCAGGACATCCTGGGTAATGACTATCCTTCCCTGCCGGTGTACACGCCGGGCGATAACACTGCTGCATACCAGTTTGGCAAGGACTTCATCACTACCCTGCGCCCAGAAGGGTATGATGCGAACATCAAGTGGGAGCAAACTACTACTTACAATGCCGGCCTGGATTTCGGTTTCCTGAATGGCCGCATTGCCGGTGCGATTGATTACTATACCAAAAAGACCAGTGACCTGATCAGCCAGGTAACGGTGGCTTCCGGTTCTAACCTGACGAACCAGATCTACACCAACGTAGGTAACATTACCACCAAGGGGCTTGAATTTACCGTGAATGCAGGTGTGGTAACCACTAAGGACTTCACCTGGAACGCCGGTTTCAACGTGAGCTACAACAAAGTAGAGATCACGAACCTGGCCCTGGTAAAGGGTAATAACCCCATCATCCAGGTGGGTGGTATTTCCGGTGGTACCGGTGATATGGTGCAGGTACATAAAGTAGGCTACGCGCCTTTTACTTTCTTCCTGTACAACCAGGTGTATGACAAGAACGGCAAGCCCATTGAAGGTGCTTACATTGATCATAACGGCGATAGCTCCATCACTGCTTCTGACCTGGTGCCCAATAAATCTCCTAACCCGAAAGTGACCATGGGCTTCAATTCCAGCTTTAGCTACAAAGCCTGGAGCCTGGCATTTTCCGTACGCGCAAACCTGGGTAACTACCTGTACAATAACATCAATTCCAACTTTGGTACTTACGCAAACATTGCAGCGCCGCTGTACCTGACCAACGCTACATCGGATGTACTGCACACCCAGTTCACCCAGTCACAGCGCATGTCTGACTACTACCTGGAAAATGCGTCTTTCCTGCGCATGGATAACCTGAGCATTGGCTACGACTTTGGTAAACTGATCGGCAAGAAAGTGGACCTGCGTGCCACCGCCAGCGCCCAGAACCTGTTTGTGATCACGAAGTATTCCGGCGTGGATCCTGAGATCTACAACGGTATTGATGACAAATTCTACCAGCGTCCGCGCACGTTCTCTTTGGGCATTAACCTGGGTTTCTAATCAAACAAAAAGACAGTCATGAAAACGAATAATAAACGGATGAAGAACTGGTTGGTAGGAGGCATGATAGCGCTCACGCTGGGTGCCTGCACCAAAGACCTGAACCGTACGCCCCTGGTAGGTTCTACCTCCGCCAGTGTGTATGCAGATTTCAACAACTATAAAAGTGTGCTGGCAAAACTGTATGCAGGTTTTGCGATCAGTGGCCAGACCGGCCCTGCCGGCAAACCTGATATTTCCGGCATTGATGAAGGTACCTCTAACTACCTGCGCCAGTACTGGCAGTGGGAAGAGCTGCCCACGGATGAAGCCCTGATCACCTGGACAGACGCGGGTTTGCAAGACCTGCATAATCTGGACTGGACAGCAGACAACCCTTTTGTACGTACGATGTACCAGCGTATCTACTACCAGATCTCACTGTGCAATGAATTTATCCGGGAGACCACAGACGATAAGCTGGCTGGCAATAACATTACCGGTGATAACCTGGCTACCGCGCACGTGTACGTGGCAGAAGCCCGCTTCCTGCGCGCCCTGAGCTACTGGCATGCCATGGACCTGTACGGCAATGTGCCTTTTGTAACGGAGAAAGACCCGGTGGGCGCATTTACGCCCAAACAGGCCTCCCGCAAAGAAGTGTATGCCTATGTGGAGAGTGAGCTGAAAGCCATAGAAGGTACACTGGTGGCCGCCCGTGGCAATGAGTATGCCCGTGTGGACCAGGCCTGCGCCTGGACCCTGCTGGCCAAGTTGTACCTGAACGCTTCTGTGTACATTGGGGAAGACCATTCCACGGATGTGATCACCTATTGCAACAAGGTGATCGCAGCAGGTTACTCCATCAACCTGGATTCTGTGAACTCCTACAAGAACCTGTTCCTGGCAGACAATAACACCATGAACAATGAAGTGATCCTTCCCATTACGTTTGATGGCCTTGAAACCAAATCATACGGTGGCATGAACTTCATTATCCATGGTATGATCGGGGGTAGCATGCCTTCTGCTGCATTTGGTGTGAATGGCGGCTGGGGCGGCATGCGTGTTACGCCTACCTTCGTAAGCCAGTTCACCGACATCACCGGCGCTACAGACCGCCGCGCCATGTTCTGGACCGATGGACAGTCCCGCGAGATCCCGAACGATCCGACCAAGGATTTCAAACAGGGCTATGCGCTCACCAAGTTCCGCAACGTAGACCGCGCGGGCCATCAGGGACATGATGCTACCGGCAACTTTGTGGATACAGACTTCCCCATGTTCCGCCTGGCAGATGTATACCTGATGTATGCAGAAGCGGTGCTGCGCGGTGGCGGCGGTGGCAATGCGGCCACAGCCCTCCAATACGTGAACACCTTGCGCCAGCGCGCCTATCACGGCACGTCCGGCAACATTACAGCAGGCCAGCTTACCCTGGACTTTATCCTGGCCGAAAGAAGCCGTGAGCTGTATTGGGAAGCTACCCGCAGAACAGACCTGATCCGTTTTGGCAAGCAGACTTCCGCCGCTTACCTGTGGGCATGGAAAGGTGGCACCATGAATGGCGCCGGCGTAAAAGATGCCTACAACATCCTGCCCATCCCAAGTGCAGACCTGATCGCCAATCCCAACCTCGTGCAAAACGACGGCTACAAATAAAGACGATCGCCGCGCCGGCGTTCCTGCCGGCGCTGCTTTTTTCTCCACAGCAAATACTGATAAAAAATGCTAACGATATTTAATAAAAGAATGATCCTGGCGCTCAGTGTAGCCGTAGCCGTTATGACGGGCTGCAAGAAAGATGCGGGCCAGGTGGCTACCCCTTCGGGCAAGCCTTCCCTTACTTTTTCCAACACCAATAAACTGGTGATGCAGGAAAGCTACCAGGACTCCGTGATCGAACAGATCTCCTGGGCGCCGGTGAATTTTGGTTACAAGGGCGTGGTGACCTACACCCTGCAGTTTGACAAGAAAGGCAATGGCTTTGCCAGCCCTTATAATGTAACCGTAACTGGTACTTCCACCACGATGACGGTAGCAGCGCTCAATGATGTGGCGGCCGCACTGGGCCTCACTTTTGGGCAGGATAATGATATGGTAGCGCGCATGCGCGCCAAGGTGGGCACCACCAATTACCTGGCAGATGCCGCCAGCATCTCAGACTCTGTGAGCCTGGTGATCAATCCTTACCGCGTGATCCCGAAATACCCGCTGGTATATGTACCGGGCGATTATTCCGATGCCTACGGTCTGCCCACCTGGGACCCCGGCACCGCGCCTTCCCTGGCCAAGCGTACCGGCGATGCCTATTACCAGGGCTTCCTGGTGTTCCGCGCCGGCTCCCAGTTCAAGATCAACGTGGCCCGCAACTGGGATGATAAGAACTACGGAGGCACCAGCAGCACACTGTCTACCTCCGGGCCTAACCTCACCCTGGCGGATGCCGGCCTGTATTACATCAATGCTAATATGGATGCCCTTACCTGGACCCACGTGGCTGTAACCAGCTTCTCCCTGTATGGCGCTGCCACCGGCAATGCAGACAAGGACCTTACCGCCACCAATGCCGTGAAAAGCCTGTGGAGCGCCACGGTGACCCTGGGCGCCGGTACCCTGGATTTCCGCGTGAACCATGATGCCAAATGGACGTATGGCGATACGGATGGAGATGCCCTGCTGGACCCGGCTGCCACCGGCAATGCCATTAACATTGCGGAAGCCGGCACTTACAAGATCACCCTGGATCTGAGCCTGCCGGGTAATTACATCTATACGATAGAAAAGCAATAAATTTATAGCAGCATGGATGGGCATGGCTCATCCATGCTTTCTCTTCAAACAGCAGCACGGAATTCATGAAACGGATCTTTTTACTTTTAGCCATGATAGGCGGCCTGGAGGCCGGGGCACAGCAACTGCCCAAACTGGAGCGGGTAGAACCTGCCAGCTGGTGGACCGGAATGCAATACCACAAGATCCAGCTCATTGTGCATGGAGCCAATATTGCTACACGCAGCGTACATTTCAGCTATCCCGGAGTGCAACTGCTGGAGGTGCACAAGGTGGAAAATCCTAATTATGTATTCGTAGATATTGACATCACAAAAGATGCATTACCGGGAACGTTCCCGATTGTTTTTAGCAAGGCAGGAGAGAAGGATCTGAAATACACTTACACGCTCCATGCACGCAATAATGGCGTGAAAGCACAGGGGGTAACCAGTAAAGACCTTATCTACCTGATCATGCCGGACCGCTTTGCAAATGGCGATGTGACCAACGATGTGGTGAAGGGAATGGCAGAGACCACGTTGAACCGCGACTCCATGTATTACCGCCATGGGGGCGACATCCAGGGTGTGATAGACCACCTGGACTACCTGAAAGACCTGGGAGTAACGGCCGTGTGGCTGAACCCCGTGCTCACCAATGATGAGGCGCATGCATCGTACCACGGCTACGCCAATACGGAAAACTACCAGATAGATCCCCGCTACGGAACCAATGCCTTATATAAAAAACTGGCCGACGCACTGCACCAGCGCGGCATGAAACTCATTCAAGACCTGGTGCACAACCATATGGGGCTGAACCACTGGACCGTGAAGGACCTGCCCATGAAAGACTGGGTGCACCAATGGCCCACGTTTACCCGCTCTAATTTCCGCGAGCAACCCGTTTACGATCCTTACGCATCCAAAGCAGATAAAAAACTCATGACCGATGGCTGGTTTGATACCCACATGCCGGACATGAACGAAAACAATCCTTACCTGTGCAACTACATCACCCAAAGCCACCTGTGGTGGGTGGAATATGCCGGGGTGGATGGCTTCCGGCTGGACACCTATGCTTATAACGATGCAGATTATATGGCCGTCTGGGGTAAGATCATCAAAGCGGAATATCCCCGGCTTAGCGTGTTTGGAGAAACTTTTGTGCATGGAGTACCCAACCAGGTGGCCTTTACAGCAGGTAATACGGTGAACCGTGGTATCAACACGGAGCTGCCTGGCGTTACGGACTTCCAGTTGCTCTGGGCCATTGGCGATGCGCTCAATGCCAAATCCAATACCTGGGACGACGGTGTGATCCGCCTTTACAATACCCTGGCCAGTGACTACCAATACCAGGATCCCACCCGCAACGTGGTGTTCCTGGATAACCATGACCTGAGCCGCTTTTACTCCGTGATAGGGGAGAACACAGCGAAGTACAAGGCCGCCCTTGCCTGGCTGCTTACCACCCGTGGTGTGCCGCAACTGTACTACGGTGCAGAGATCATGATGAAAAATTTCAGCAACCCGGATGGACTGGTGCGGGAAGACTTTAAAGGTGGCTGGCCAAAGGACAGTGTGGACAAATTCACCGCCCAGGGCCGCACCGCGGCAGAGAATGACCTGTTCAACTACCTGCGTACCCTGGCTAATTACCGGAAGGAAAACCCGGTGCTGCAAACGGGTAAGCTCATGCAGTTTGTGCCGGAAGCAGGCATTTACACCTACTTCCGTTACGATAACAACAAGACCCTCATGATGATCATGAACGGTACCGACAAGGATACCACGGTGCGTACAGACCGCTTTGCCGAAAGGACCCAGGGCTACACCCGCGCGGTAAATGTGGTGAATAAGGAAGTACTGCCATCTATCAGCACCGTGGCGGTGCCCGCCTTTACCACCCTGGTGCTGGAGTTGAAAAAATGACAACAGATTCATAACGAACCACTATTGTAAACCTGGTTAGCATACCCTAATTTTTGCGAATGATACAAGCGTGCATATTTGACCTGGATGGCGTACTGGTAGACACCGCGGTGTACCACTACAAAGCCTGGAAAAGGCTGGCCAACGAAATGGGATTTGATTTTACCGAGCAGCAGAATGAGCAACTGAAAGGCATCAGCCGCATGGACTCACTGGACAAAATACTGGGCTGGGGCCACCAGCAGAAAACCCCTGCGGAAAAGGAAATGCTGGCCACCCGCAAGAATGAATGGTACGTGGAGATGATCAGCAAAATGACACCCGCGGAAATACTGCCCGGTGCACTGGACTTCCTGAAAGCGGCCAAGGCAGCAGGTTTGAAGACAGGCCTGGGCTCTGCCAGCAAGAACTCCGCCATCATCCTGCAGAACACCGGGCTGCTGCCCTACTTTGATGTGCTGGTGGATGGCAACCATGTAACTAAATCAAAACCAGATCCCGAAGTGTTCGTGACTTGTGCACAGCAACTGGGGGTAGACAATATACACTGTGTAGTGTTTGAAGACGCGGAAGCCGGCGTACAGGCGGCCAAAGCGGCGCAAATGAAATGTGTGGGCATAGGCAGCGCCAGCGTGCTGCAGCTGGCAGACCGCGTGGTGAGTGACCTGCGTGAGATCACCCCACAAGACCTGGATACACTTTAAACTGAACTGAAAACTGCGTGCATGAAGCATTATATTCTCCAGGATGCCTGGAACATTATTGAAGAAGGATTTGAACCACACCTGCATAAAATCTCTGAAAGCATTTTCAGCATTGGCAACGGCCGCATGGGCCAGCGCGCTAACTTTGAAGAGGACTACACCGGTGAAAGCCTGCAAGGCAGCTACGTAGCCGGCGTGTACTACCCGGACAAGACCCGCGTGGGCTGGTGGAAGAACGGCTACCCGGAATACTTTGCCAAGGTGCTGAATGCAGCCAACTGGATAGGCATTCACCTGAAAATAAATGAGGAGGTGCTGGACCTGGCTACCTGCAAAACGGAAGGTTTCCGCCGGGTGCTGAACATGCAGGAAGGCTACCTGGAACGCAGCTTCACGGCTACCCTGCAAAATGGTACACGGGTACGCATACACGCGGTCAGGTTTTGCAGCATCGTGGATGATGAGGCCGGGGCCGTACGCTACAGCATTACCCCGCTGGATGCATCCGCCCGCCTGGAAATAACACCTTACGTGGATGGGGATGTGCGCAACCAGGACGCCAACTATGACGAAAAGTTCTGGAACCCCATTGCCCATGAACTGGTGAACCATGAAGGTTACCTTACCCTGGAAACCCGCAAAACGGCGTTCCAGGTAACCACCGGCATGCACTGCGTGGTGGAGCGCGCCGGTGCTGCACTGGCTCCCCAGGTGACCACCGCGGAGGCCAAATATATTGCCGCCACTTACCACACGGAGGCCAATGCCGGTGAGGAAGTTGTGGTGTATAAATACGCGGTGAACCTCTCTTCTGAAAACCACCCGAAAGACCAGCTGGTGGCGCATGCAAAAAATATAATGGCCGATGTGGTGACGAAAGGCTTTGACGTGATGAAGCAGGAGCAGGCGGCTGCCTGGGCCAGCAAGTGGGAAGAGAGCGACATTGTCATTGAGGGCGATGTAGCCGCACAGCAGGGCATCCGCTTCAACATTTTCCAGCTCAATCAAACTTACACCGGTGAAGACGCGCGCCTGAACATTGGTCCCAAAGGCTTTACCGGAGAGAAATATGGGGGATCTACTTATTGGGATACGGAAGCGTACTGCATTCCTTTTTACCTGGCTACCGCAGGGCCGCAAGTGGCCCGTAACCTGCTGGTGTACCGTCACCGCCACCTGCAAAAGGCTATTGAGAATGCACAGAAGCTGGGCTTCAAAGATGGCGCCGCCTTATATCCCATGGTGACAATGAACGGGGAAGAATGCCATAACGAATGGGAGATCACCTTTGAAGAGATCCACCGCAACGCCGCCATTGCATTTGCTATTTACAACTACATCCGCTATACCGGCGATGCGGCTTACCTGGCGGAGTATGGCCTGGAAGTGCTCATCGGCATTGCCCGCTTCTGGGCACAGCGCGTAAGCTGGAGCAATGACCGCCATCAGTACGTGATGCTGGGCGTTACCGGCCCCAATGAATATGAGAACAATGTGAATAATAACTGGTACACCAGCACCATGGCTACCTGGTGCCTGGAGTATACCCTGCAATCATTGCAGTATGTGCAGCAGCAGGAGGCCGCGCGTTACAATGAGTTGTTGCAGCTCACCCGCTTCAAAGCAGAAGAAGCCACGCAATGGCAGCACGTGATAGACAATATGTACTATCCCGCATCAAAGGAGCTGGGCATTTTCCTGCAGCAGGATGGTTACCTGGATAAAGAACAGATCCTGGTAAAGGACCTGCCGGCCAGTGAGCGCCCGCTGAACCAAAAATGGAGCTGGGACCGCATCCTGCGCTCCTGCTTCATTAAACAGGCAGACGTATTACAGGGACTTTACTTCCTGGAAGACCGCTATGATCTTGACACCATCCGCCGCAACTATGATTTCTATGAGCCGCGTACGGTGCATGAAAGTTCGCTTTCTCCCTGTGTACATGCCATTGTAGCGGCAAAGCTCGGGGATGAGCAACGTGCTTATGAATTTTACCTGCGCACTTCCCGCCTGGACCTGGATGATTATAACAACGATACGGAAGATGGCCTGCACATCACGTCCATGGCAGGTACCTGGATGAGCGTGGTAGAGGGTTTTGCCGGCATGCGCGTGCGCAACGGGCAGCTGCACTTTGCACCCTTCCTGCCTTCCAAATGGACGTCTTTTGCGTTCAAGATCCGTTTCCGCGGGGCTATTTTACACGTACAAATTGATCAACGCCAGGTACAAATCACCAATGCTTCCAGCCATGAGATCACCGTGTTCATTCACGGGGCGGCGCTTACCGCCGCCGCAGGTGCTACCGTAGGCCTCAGCCAGGAATTAATAAAAGCGTAAATTGAAGGTGAAAAAACAATACACACTTTTAATGGTGGCTGCGCTGTGGCTCCTAAGCAGCGGGGCTGCCCATGCCCAGGAGACTATGGAAAACGAAGCAGGTCATACCCACCACAAGCTGGTCATCTATCAACTGATGGTCCGCCTGTATGGTAACAAACAAACGCACCAGCAATTTTACGGCAGCGCGGAGCAGAACGGCGTAGGTAAGTTCAACGACATTACGGACAAGGCCCTGGAAGGCATGAAGCAACTGGGCGCATCGCACGTGTGGTTTACCGGTGTGCTGGAACACGCCAGCATGGCGGATTACAGCGCCTATGGCATTCCCGCGGATGATCCCATTATTGTGAAAGGCCGCGCAGGATCGCCGTATGCAGTGCGGGACTATTATGATGTGGACCCGGACCTGGCCGTGTCTGTGCCCAACCGCATGGCGGAATGGGAGGCGCTCATAGACCGCACCCACGCCCATGGCCTTAAAGTGGTAATGGACTTTGTGCCCAACCATGTGGCACGTAATTACCACTCCGATGCGAAACCAGCCGGGGTGGCGGATTTCGGCGCAGCCGACAATACCAGTGTTGTATTCAGCCCCCATAATGATTTTTACTATGTGCCCGGGCAAACACTGGTGGTACCCGGTATGCTGAACCCGCAGCTGAAGGCCATGCTCAGCGACCTGCCTTATAAACCTTACGTGGAAAATCCCGCGAAGGCCACTGGCAACAATGTTTTCAGTGCCACGCCTTCCGTGGATGACTGGTATGAAACCGTGAAACTCAACTACGGCATAGACTACCAGGCCAATCAAGATCATTTTGATCCCATCCCTCCCGTGTGGCAAAAGATGCGCGACATCCTGCTGTACTGGACCTACAAGCATGTGGACGGCTTCCGCTGCGACATGGCAGAAATGGTACCCGTAGCCTTCTGGCGCTGGGTGATCCCCCAGGTAAAGCAGGTGAATCCCGGTATTATATTCGTGGCTGAGTCATATAACCCGAACGACTATACGAAGTACTTGAACGAAGCCCGCTTTGACTATCTCTATGACAAGGTAGGTATGTACGATGCACTGAAACGCCTTATCCGCAATGAACCCGGTGCGGAGGTAAGTGATATAGATCACGTCCTGCAAACCCAATCACAGCTGGACCCTTCCCGCCTGGTGCGCTTCCTGGAGAATCATGATGAGGAGCGTGTGGCATCGCCCGGCTTTGCGGGCAACGCGTGGTATGCAAGGCCCGCCATGGTAGCCTGTGCTACACTGGGCAGCGGCCCGGTGATGGTTTACTTTGGCCAGGAAGAAGGGGAGCGCGCAGCCGGTGTGGAAGGCTTTGGCGGAGAAGATGGCCGCACCACCATTTTTGACTACTGGGGGGTAGCCGCCCATCAGGCCTGGATGAACAACGGCGCCTTTGATGGTGGCCAGCTTACGGATGACCAGCGGAATTTGCGTAATTTCTATGCCACCTTATTGAACATCACGGCGCAAAGCCCTGCATTGCAAAATGGCGTGTTCCAGGAGATCAAGGACTGTCCCGGTTTCAGTAACAAACAATATGCATTCCTGCGTACCAGCAGCACACAGCAGTTACTGGTAGTCCTCAACTTTGACCACAACCAGGCGCTGGATGCGCAGCTTACCCTGCCCGGTGTGTCAGGCAAAACCATTAAGGACCTGCTGTCTGGCCACTCCCTGGTGGCGGGGCAGGCTAACAATATCCCGGTAAAGGTGGGGCCGTATGATGCGGCCATTTATGAGATAGGGCGTTAAAAATTTTACCACCTCCTAACTGCCGACTTTTGTATATCACATTTTAATGCACGTCATGAAACAGGATAAGCCACGGCTGTCTAAAGCAGCGATCTGGAATATGAGCATGGGGTTTTTAGGGATCCAGTTTGGGTTTGCCCTGCAGAATGGGAATGCGTCCCGCATTTTGCAAACCTTTGGAGCAGACGTGGCGCACCTTCCTTTATTCTGGCTGGCGGCACCGCTTACCGGCATTATTGTACAGCCCATCATCGGGCATTATAGTGACCGTACATGGAACAGGCTGGGGCGGCGTAAACCTTACTTCCTGGCAGGGGCCATCCTCACCGCACTGGCGCTGGTGCTGCTGCCCAATGCCGGTGTGATGGCGGCTTTGCTGCCACCCATTGCCATTGGTGCCGGCATGCTTATGATCATGGATGCTTCTATCAATGTGGCCATGGAGCCTTTCCGCGCGCTGGTGGGGGATAAGCTGCCGGATGCGCAACGCAGTGCGGGCTTTTCTGTACAAACATTTTTAATAGGCCTGGGGGCCGTGATGGGTTCTGCCATGCCTTACTGGCTGGATCATTACCTCGGCGTGGCCAAGACGGATGACCCGGGCGTGGTACCCAGGAATGTGGTCTATTCTTTTTACATCGGGGCATTTGTACTGACCGCTACTATTTTGTGGACCATCCTTTCTACGAAAGAATATTCACCGGAAGAAATGCGGAGCTTTGAAGGCGATGCAACTGCAACCGGTAATGCTACATCTGTGACTTTACAGGAAGCACCACTGGAGGCTAAACGTGGTCTGAGTACTATTTTCAGCGACTTTGCGAACATGCCCAAGGCCATGCGCCAACTGGGGCTGGTGCAATTCTTTTCCTGGTTTGCCTTGTTTTCCATGTGGGTGTTCACCACGCCGGCCATTGCGCAATTTGTATACCATACCTTACCGGGCGATACCAGTTCTTCCACGTATGCAGATGCCAGTAACCAGGTGAATGTGATGTTCGGTGTGTACAACGGCGTAAGCGCCGTATATGCGTTACTGTTACCCGTGATAGTCAGTAAGACCAGCCGTAAATTGACACATGCACTTTCCCTCGTTGCGGGGGGCATCGGATTGATCAGCATTTATTTTATACAGCACCCGGCATTTCTTGTTATTCCCATGATCGGTGTGGGCCTGGCCTGGGGCAGTATCCTGGCTATGCCGTATGCCATTCTTTCCAGTACCTTGCCCCCGCGCAAGATGGGTGTGTATATGGGGATCTTCAACTTCTTCATCACCTTTCCGCAGATCGTGAACGGCATTTTTGGTGGCATGATCGAGAAGTATCTGTATGGAGGGCAGCCGGTTTACGCGGTGGTAATGGCGGGCGTGTTCATGCTGCTGGCGGCCCTCTCCGTGATGTATGTGCAGGATAAGGAGCGGGAAGTTGCGTAGTAATACTTTCTTATCCATTCCTGGCACCAGATTGCCCCGTACCCCAAAAAATACGTGTATATGTCGCGCTTTGTCGCTAGTTTAACGACTTACGTATTCACTTATGAAGAAATTACTGTGTTGCTATTTTCTACTCGCCGCAGCCTCCCTGGCGCGTGCGCAGGCGCCTAAGCCTTACGGACCACTGCCTTCCAAAGCCCAGCTGCAATGGCATGAAACAGGCATGTACTGCATCATCCACTACGGTCCGGATACTTACACGAACAAAGAATGGGGCTATGGCGATGAAGATCCCGCCATTGTAAATCCCGATGCGTTTAACGCCAGCCAGATCGTAGGAGCGGCCAAAGCCGGCGGCTTCAAAGGCATTGTGCTGGTGGCCAAGCACCACGACGGCTTCTGCCTCTGGCCTACCGCCACCACGGGACATAACATTTCCAAAAGCCCATGGAAGAATGGCAAAGGCGATATGGTGCGCGAATTTTCCAACGCGTGCAAGCAGCTGAACATGAAAATGGGCATCTACTGCTCGCCCTGGGACCGCAACAACGCGGCCTACGGCCAGCCGGAGTACCTGAAAATATACCGCGGACAGATCAGGGAGCTCTATACCCGTTACGGCCCGCTTTTCCTCTCCTGGCATGATGGTGCCAACGGGGGAGACGGTTACTATGGCGGCGCCCGTGAAAAAAGGGAAATAGACCGCAGCACCTATTACGGATGGGATACCACCTGGGCCCTGGTGCGCAAGCTGCAACCCATGGCCGCCATCTTTGGTGATGTAGGCCCTGATGTGCGCTGGGTAGGCAATGAAAAAGGCGAAGCTGGCGAAACCTGCTGGGCCACCTACACGCCCCATGCCCCGGTAGAAGGCAAGGAGCCGGGCAATGGTTTTACCAAAGACAAAGAAGGCATTGAAGGCCAACGGGACGGCAGGTACTGGATGCCCGCAGAATGTGATGTGGCACTGCGGCCGGGCTGGATGTACCACCCCGAAGAAGATGAAAAAGTAAAATCCCCGGCAAAGCTGGCAGACATTTACTATAAAAGCGTGGGCCGTGGCGCCGGCTGGGACCTGGGCCTCTCACCCAACCGCCACGGGCAGCTGCATCCCAATGATGTGAAAGCCCTGGCCGCCTTTGGCACCTACCTGAGGGGCACCTTTGCCAGCAACCTGCTGAAAGGCGCCACCCTCAAGGCTTCCAACGTGCGCCAGCACAACGCGAAGTTTGGCACCGCCTTCCTCACAGACGCCGATGCATACTCCTACTGGGCTACAGACGACAGTGTGCACACGGCTTCCCTGGAAGCAGACCTGCACAAGCCCCAGACCTTTGACGTGGTGCGCCTGCGGGAGAACATTAAGCTGGGCCAGCGCGTAGAGGCCTTCGCGGTAGATGCGTGGGTAGACGGGCAATGGAAGGAAGTGGCCAAAGGCACCAGCATCGGGTCGCAACGCCTGTTGCGCTTAGACCAGCCAGTAACCGCTGCCAAAGTACGTTTCCGCTTTACGCAGGCCCCGGTTTGCCTGGCCATCAGTGACCTGGGCCTCTTCAAACAGGCGGCCCTGCCGGTGGAATGATGATAAATATCCCCATTTATTCCAGGGGTGCCTGTGACGCGTGAATTGTTGTGTGAGCTGAAAATGAACTGAATACCCATGCTGATTTACAAGCATGTTTTAAATGGAATGCTTTTTGGTTTTTGGCTCATACACACTCAAAGACATAGGACAATGGAACAGTTATTAGCAGCCAGGGATAGATTGCAGCGCCTGGAGTTTGAAAGCAACCGTGTGATGGAATTGCGTTTGCTGGTGTTGTCAGCCCTGAACCACATCATGCGTTTGCACATAACCTGCCCCGATGCGCGCCAGCGCACGATCTATAAAGACGCCTTCCGCGTAATGCTGTTTAACTATAAAACAATAGAATCGGCCCGGGAAGACGACGCCGTATTGTTTGTCACCTGCCGGACCAAGGCGGTGAACGCCATGGACGAGCTGATGATGCAGCTTTGCATCCTGGAGGCCCGGGGCCAGGAAGCCTTGCCCGGCCTGAGTTTGAGAGGACAGGTGGTGCCTGGCCAGCCGCAACTGAAGATCGCTTAATAACAGTTTGATATAAACCTGGACCGGCACGCCCCAAAGCGTGCCGGTTCTTTGTCTTTCCGCCTTTATTAATTTTCTGTGCCTTTCCTAAAAAGTTTGCCCGTGCCCCTATTTTTTGGTTGCTTTGTGAAATTTTTCCAGAAAGTAACCACTTTTTTCACCTGGCTATATTTGCCCGCGCTGTAAAAGTGCCGGCATCCGGCTGTAAATCCCTGCAGTATGGAACAAGAACTGAAATGGCTACGCGACGCGTTAAAACAAACCCTGAACACCGGTGATGAAGCAGCCCTGCAGGAATTGCTGAATAGCCAGAACATCAGCGACATTGCCGCGCTGATAGACGAATACCCGGAATACACTTCCCAGGTGATGTCTACCCTGGCCGTGCACCGCGCCGCCAGCGTATTCAAGATCCTCGACATCAATGCCCAGAAAACCATCGTACGGGAGCTGCACTCTTCCCGCACCGCAGCCCTGCTCAATGAACTGCCCGCGGACGACCGTACCGATTTCCTGGAAGAGCTGCCCAAGAAAGTGATCCGCGATCTCATTAAACTGCTGGACCCCGAGGAACGCAAGATCACGCTTTCCCTGCTGGGCTACCCGGAAGACAGTGTAGGCCGCCTGATGACGCCTGAATACGTGTACCTCTCCATCCACAACACCGTGGCCCAGGCCTTCGAGATCATCCGGAAAGTTGGCGTACACATGGAAACCATTGATGTGGTATACGTGGTGAATGAGCATGGGGAACTGGTAGATGACATCCGGATCAAAGACCTCATCCTGGCCGAACCGCACGCCCGCATGGACCAGATCACAGACGACCGCGTGATCGCCCTCAACGTGCATGACGACCAGGAGCACGCCAGCCAGGTGTTTAAGATGAACAACCGCGTGGCGCTGCCTGTAACGGATGATTATAACATCCTGCTGGGCATTGTAACGATAGATGACATCCTCTGGGTGGCAGATGAAGAGTACAGCGAGGATATGCAGAAGATAGGGGGTACCGAGGCCCTGAATGAGCCTTACCTTAATATTTCTTTTCCCAAACTGATACAGAAACGTGTAGGCTGGCTGGTGATCCTTTTCCTGAGTGAAATGCTCACTTCATCGGCCATGCAGTTCTTTGCCAAGGAGCTGGAAGCAGCCATCATGCTGTCTTTCTTTGTGCCACTGATCATGTCCAGCGGTGGTAATAGCGGTTCACAGGCCAGCACGCTCATTATCCAGGCCATGACGGTGGGCGAGGTGCGCCTGTCTGACTGGTGGCGGGTCATGCGGCGAGAGATACTCAGCGGTCTTACGCTGGGCGGCATCCTGGGCTTCATTGGCTTTGTGCGTATTGCCTTCTGGCACTACATGATGGCGCACGGCATCATGCAGGACGTGTATGGGGAGCACTGGATAGAACTGGGCCTGGCTGTGGGCTTCACGCTGGTAGGGGTGGTGCTCTGGGGCACTTTCTCCGGGTCTATGCTGCCCATGGTGCTGAAGAAGCTGGGTGCGGACCCTGCCGTGTCTTCGGCCCCGTTTGTATCTACCCTGGTGGACGTAACGGGCCTCATCATTTACTTCTCCGTAGCCTACATTTTCCTGCACCAGCTTTTTGTGCAGGCAGCATAGGAGATGGCATATCATTTAAAGGAGGACGGCATTATGGCCGTCCTCCTTTTTAATTTGGATACTTACTGATTAGTAAGTAAATTTGCGGGCATGAACGACACCAGGCAGCAGATCATTTTACTGGCGGATGAACTGATCCGTACCCGCGGGTTCAATGCGTTCAGTTATGCCGATATTGCGCAACAGTTGCAGATCCGCAATGCAGCCGTACATTATCATTTTCCCACTAAACCAGACCTGGGCATAGCGGTGCTGGCGCATGAAATGGAACTGATGCATGCCGCCTGGGAAAAATGGGCAAAGCTGCCGGAAGACCAGCAGCTGCAAAAGTTCACCCAGACCTTTGGCATCAAAAGCAAGCGTGGCCAGATCTGTTTAATGGGATCGCTTACCCCGGATTATATTACATTCACGCCTGCCATGCAGGAAAAGGTGCAGGAAATGGCCACGGCCATCACCACCTGGCTCACCGCCCTGCTGAAAAGCGGCCGGGAAAAAAAGCTGCTCCATTTTACCGGCGAGCCGTACGACCGGGCATTGGTGACCATTACCAGTTTGCAGTCGTCGCTGCTGCTGGCGCGGGTGATAGGGCCACAGGCCTTCGGCGCCATCAGCGGGCAGCTGCTGCAAGACCTGCGCCCATAGCGGCTTGCAGCCATTATATTTAAACATACTTTTAAAACATATGAAAAGAGTAGTTGTAACAGGTTTAGGCGCACTTACACCATTGGGAAATGATGTGGCCAGTTTCTGGGATGCCTTGGTAAAAGGCACCAGCGGCGCTGCCGCCATCACGCATTTTGATGCCACGCCTTTCCGCACCCGCTTTGCCTGTGAGTTGAAAAACTTTGATGTAAACGCCCTTCTGGATAAGGCAGATGTGCGCAGGCTGGACCCCTTTACCCAGTACGCGCTGGTATCTACCGAACAGGCCGTGAAAGATTCCGGCCTGGATTTTTCAAAGATGGACCCGTTTGATACGGGCGTGATCTGGGGCACCGGTGAAGGCGGGCTCACCACCTTTGAAGACCAGCTGCTGGAGTACGCGCAAGACCCGTCCCGGCCACGTTTCAGCCCGTACTTTGTGCCCAAGCTCATTGCCAACATGGCCTCCGGCATGATCTCCATTAAATATGGCCTCATGGGCATCAACTACACCACCGTGTCTGCCTGTGCCACTTCCAATACCGCCATCATGGATGCCTTCAATTACATCCGCTGGGGTAAGGCCAAGGTGATCATCACCGGTGGTTCTGAATCACCTATTACCCGTGCATCCGTGGGAGGCTTCAGTTCCATGAAAGCCATGAGCAGCCGCAATGATGATCCTGCACATGCCTCCCGTCCCTTTGATGTGGACCGCGATGGTTTTGTAATGGGGGAAGGCTCCGGCACGCTGATCCTGGAAGAATACGAGCACGCCAAAGCCCGCGGCGCTAAGATCTATTGCGAGGTCGCGGGTGCTGCCATGACCGCGGATGCTTATCATATGACGGCCACCCATCCGGAAGGCCTGGGTGCGCTGAAAGGCATGCAGCTGGCCCTGCAGGATGCCGGCCTTACGCCCGGTGATGTGGATTACCTCAACGTGCACGCCACTTCCACTCCTGTGGGCGATTTGAGTGAAACCACCGCGGTGCACCGCCTTTTCGGGGACGATGCAACACACCTGCACATCAGTGCTACCAAGTCCATGACCGGCCACCTGCTGGGCGCTGCCGGTGCCGTGGAAGCCATTGCCAGTATTATGGCCATCGTGGATGGCGTGGTGCCACCCACCATCAACACGGAGGTGATTGATCCTGCTATTCCTTCCAGCCTGCAGATCGTGCTGAAAGAAGCCCTGCAGAAAAAAGTAAAGGTAGCAATGAGTAATACGTTTGGTTTTGGGGGTCACAATGGTATTGCCGTATTTAAAGCATTGTAGGTTTTTTGTAATTTCGTATAAGCTTAACCGTTATAATCTGTTTTCTAAGCCGCTGGTGTGATAAATGCCAGCGGCTTTCTTTTATGTTTGAATGCATTACGCCTCTTTCAGGATCGCATCTATCTTCGCCAGTTCTTCCGGGCTGAATTGCGTATGCTCCAGGCACTTCAGGGAGTCCTGCAGCTGTGACACCTTGCTGGCGCCTATCAGCACAGAAGTGATCCGTTGGTCTTTCAGGATCCAGGCCAGTGCCATGTGGGCCAGTTGCTGGCCACGGGCGGTAGCTATATCATTGAGCCGTTTGATCTGTGACAGGCGCTGTTCCGTGATGTTCTCTGCTTTGAGGAAATGCCCCAGCGCCGCGCGGGAATCTGCCGGGATGCCGTGCAGGTAGCGGTCTGTGAGCAGGCCCTGTGCCAGCGGGGAGAAGGGAATGCAGCCCACCCCTTTTTCTTCCAGCACGTCCAGCAGGCCGCCTTCTACCCAGCGTTCAAACATGGAATATTTAGGCTGGTGGATGAGGCAGGGTGTACCCAGTTGTTGCAGGATGTCAATGGCCTTGCGGGCATCATCGGCCTGGTAGTTGGAAATGCCTACGTACAGGGCCTTTCCCTGGCGCACGATCAGGTCCAGCGCGCTCATGGTTTCTTCCAGGGGCGTGTTGGGATCGGGGCGGTGATGGTAGAAGATGTCCACATAGTCCAGCTGCATGCGCTTCAGGCTCTGGTCCAGGCTGGATACCAGGTATTTTTTAGAGCCCCATTCGCCGTAAGGTCCTTCCCACATGTAGTAGCCGGCCTTACTGGAGATGATCATCTCATCGCGGTAGGGTTTGAAATCCGTTTGCATGATGCGGCCAAAATTCTCTTCGGCGGAGCCGGGAGGAGGACCATAGTTATTGGCCAGGTCAAAGTGGGTGATGCCATTGTCAAATGCTGTGCGCAGGATGGCGCGGCCATTTTCAAAAACATCCGTGCCGCCGAAGTTGTGCCAGAGGCCCAGCGATACGGCGGGCAACTGGATACCGCTCCTGCCGCAGCGGCGGTATTGCATATCCTGGTAGCGTAAGGAGTGAGCGAGATAGTGCATAACGTTTGAATGATTTCCTGTTGTCTGAAAAAGTGCGTTAAAGATGCTGAAAATAAACTGCATTTCATAGCAAAGCCCCGCGCAGCTGCACGGGGCCCGGACCCTGGTTGATGAATTATGTAAATGGTAAGGAGATCAGAAGTGGTAAGAGAAAGCCAGGCCGGCTGTTTTCCACTGTGTGTTGTATTGCGGCAGCAGCGTCATTTTAGGTGCGGCATCCTTTTTAGGGGAGAACACGCGCTGCACCACCGGGTATACCAGGTAAGCCGCTTCCGTGCTTAGTATGCCAAAGCCTGCGCCCGCGGCCACATCGCCGGTAAAGTGGCGCTGCTTCAGCATACGCATGGCGCCGGTGGCCACGGCGGCCATATACCCGCTCCATGCCAGCACCGGGTGGGTATCTTTAAACTCCAGGCGCATCAACTCTGCCGATGCAAAGGCTGCAGCCGTATGGCCGGAAGGGAAAGACAGGTTATCACTGCCATCCGGGCGGGTTTCCTTGGTAATGCGTTTTACCACTTCCGTGCTGCCAAAGGCAATGGATAGGCTGATAGCGGAGATCACAGCTGTTTGCGCGGCGGTATGGCGGCCTTTTACGCCCGCAGCTTCCAGGCCCACGGTGGCTACGGCCGGCGCAAATTTCAGGTAGTCGTCCAGCGAGGTATGGAAGCGTGGATAATCTTCACGGAGCTCGTGGGCGGTATTATGATTGAGCTTATAAATAAGAGAATTGGTGCTGAGCCCCGCGGCACCAATGCCGATAAGGACCAGCGGCACCGTAACGCCGGCGGTAGTAAGATGGAATGATCTCACCGGCTCCCTGCTCATGGGGATGCTTTGCAGCAAACCCTCCGTGCGCGGCAGGCTGGTATCCTGCAGTCCATTCAGCTGTGGCAGGCCGGCGTGCCCAGAGCCACTGCCGGTCATGCTGGAAAAGGAGGGAAGCCCGGCTATCCCGGCACCGGTATTAAAGGAAGGTGCATTGCTGACGGCGACTGTGGCAAAGGCGGGCGTACCGTTGCTAACAGTGGCAGTAGTGGTTCCAGGGGCCTGGGCCAGGCAGTCCGCCGTACAGAATGCCAGCGCGGACAACAGGCCAACCCGCATAGGGAGTTGCTTTAATGTTTGGTGCATAATCTAAATTCTCGTCGAAATCTGGTCAAAATCTGTAGTTGCAGGTTCGATTTGATTGAAAATACTGAAAAACCCAATTATTTTATCGTTTTTTTAACCATTATGACTTTATTTTAACAAATAAATAAGAAATTAGGGTAGCGCTTGCTCAAAATTCAAATGGGTAAATTCCGGGAGAGGATTAACTTCGCAGCGCCGTCCCGTTCGCCGGCCATACGGGTTAGGGAACAATAATTGTATGTCCACAATTAACCCAAACATAAATTATTGCATGCTAACTAAATGTGATATGTTTGCGGCCGCGGAAATAAATAATAATAACGCCCATGGATTCATCGAACTGGCAACCGGAAAAACCAGTCATATCAAGGAAGATAGATCAGATCTTCATTACCATTTACCAGGTATTCCTGTTCGTCCGTAAATTCTTCCGGGAAGCTTTCAGGCTGCCTTTTGAACGTGGGGAATTTATTCGCCAATGCTACCAGATTGGGTACCGCTCACTGGCCCTGATCACGCTTACAGGGTTTATCACCGGTATGGTATTTACAAAACAATCGCGCCCTTCCCTGGCGGAGTTCGGGGCCACTTCCTGGCTGCCCTCCCTGGTGAGTATTGCTATTGTGCGCGCCCTGGCGCCCCTGGTTACGGCGCTGATCTGCGCCGGTAAGGTGGGTTCCAGCATTGGTGCGGAACTGGGCTCCATGCGTGTGACCGAGCAGATAGATGCAATGGAAGTCTCTGCCATCAATCCTTTTAAATTCCTGGTAGTGACCCGCGTGCTGGCTACCACTGTGGTGGTACCCATCCTGATGGCCTATACCGGTTTTGTGGGCATGATGGGGTCTTTCCTGGATGTGCATCTCAACGAGGCTACCAGCATGCTCACCTTCTTCCAGTCTGCCTTCGACAAAATCTCTTTCCTGGATTTTGGCTCTTCCATGATCAAGGCCATCTGCTATGGCTTCACCATCGGGATGGTGGGTTGCTATCAGGGCTGGAATGCCAGCCAGGGTACACAGGGTGTGGGTAAAGCGGCCAACGTGGCGGTAGTGGTATCCATGTTCCTCATCTTCATTGAAGAGATGTTCATTGTACAGATCATTAACTTCATCCGTTAGTAATGAAAGAGAACAAACCAAATATTAACTATAACGAGGTGGTGATCGACATCAAGGGATTGTACAAATCCTTTGGGAGCAACCAGGTACTGCAAGGGGTGGACCTCCAGGTGCACCAGGGCGAGAACGTGGTGGTACTGGGCCGCTCCGGTACCGGTAAGTCCGTATTGATCAAGATCATCTCCGGCCTGCTCTACCCCGATGCAGGCACGGTAAATGTACTGGGTAAGGAAGTGCCCTTGCTGGATGAGCATGCGCTGCGCGACCTGCGCCGCCAGATCGGTTTTTCCTTCCAGAACAGTGCCTTGTATGATAGTATGACCGTGGGGGAGAACCTGGCCTTCCCGCTGAAACGCAATGTGCGCCATCTTTCCAACGCGGAAGTACGCAAGGCGGTGGAAACGGTGCTGGATGCCGTGGGCTTGTCCCAGGCCCTGCACCAGCTGCCCTCGGAACTATCCGGCGGCCAGCGCAAACGCATCGGTATTGCCCGCACCCTCATCATGACGCCCAAGATCATGCTGTACGATGAGCCCACCGCCGGCCTGGACCCCATTACCAGTACGGAGATCAATGGCCTCATTAACGAAGTGCAGGAACGCTACCGCACCAGCGCCATCATCATTACGCACGATCTTACCTGTGCCAAGACCACCGGCGATAAGATCGCGATGCTGCTCAATGGCAAGTTTGTGAAGCAAGGCAGCTTCGATGATATTTTCAATACCAAAGATCCAGTGATCCAGAGCTTTTACGACTATAACTTTATTCAGTAGCATATGAACGCATCGAACAAACGCGCGGTTACCGTTGGCATTTTCATTTTTATCGGCATCCTCATTATGCTGATAGCGGTACTCACCCTGGGCGGACAAAAGAAAACCTTTGTGCGCTCCGTACAGGTGAGCGCGCTTTTCAAAGACATTAACGGCCTGCAGGCGGGCAACAATATCTGGTACTCCGGTGTAAAGATCGGTACCGTGAAAAGAATTGAATTTACCGGCTCCGAAACCGTAAAAGTGCTCCTGAATGTACAGGAAGATTATACCCAGTATATCCACAAGGATTGTAAGGCCAAGATCGGTTCTGACGGGCTGATCGGTAACCGCATCGTGGTGCTGTTTGGCGGTACCCCCGCCGCGCCCACCCTCGAATCCGGCGATGTGATCGGGGTAGACAATGGCATCAGCACAGACGATATCATGAACACCCTGCAGGTGAACAATAAGAACCTGGTGGACATTACCGGCAACCTGAAGGTGATCAGCAGCAAGCTGGCCGCCGGCGAAGGCTCTATTGGCAAGCTGCTGAATGATGAATCGCTTTACAATGCGCTGGAAGCCGTATCACAGGCCCTGCGCCAGGCCTCTGCCAACACGCAGCAGATCACGGCAAACCTGAACAACTACACCGCCCAGCTGCACAAACCCGGTACCCTGGCCAATGACCTGGTAAGCGATACCGTGGTCTTTGCCCAGCTGCGCAGTACTGTAAAACAACTGAACCAGGTAGCTTCTACTGCCAATGGCGTGGTAACCGACCTGAAAGGCGCCAGCAGCAGCGTAAATGGTGCCCTGAGCAACGATAGCTCCGCCGTAGGCGTACTGCTCCATGACACCGCCGCCGCAGCAAACCTGCGCCAGATCATCTACAACCTGCAGACCAGCACTGGTAAGCTGGATGAAGACCTGCAGGCCGCCCAGCACAACTTCCTGCTGAGAGGTTATTTCAAGAAAAAAGCAAAAGCAGAAAAGAAAGCCGAAGCCGCCGCAAAGCAGTAAGGGCTAACGGGAAGGCATACACGAAGAGAAGCGGTAAGTGCCGGGAAAAAGGTGCAGATGAGGAAAAACCGCAAGCGCTAACGGAAAGGTATAAACGAAAAGGCCGCAAGTGAAATGCTTGCGGCCTTTTTTATGACGCCAGCCCGGCGTGCTTTTTCTTCGCGGATGCGGGATCTTTCCTGCACCAGGCTGTATGCCGGAATATTTTAAAACGCTTCTCCCAATTGGAAGTATAACCCGTGGTTGCTGCCTTGCCCTATACCATAATCCACTCTCAGGTTCAGCTTCTCTTTTCTATCCAACGCCAGGCGCAAACCCGCGCCAAATGAGTACTTCAGGTTTTTTAGCTGGTAGTCCAGCATGGTATGGCCCACATCTCCACAGTCTGCAAAGCCCACGGCGCCAAAGCGCCAGAAGAGAGGCACGCGGTATTCTGCCTGCAGCACCAATTGTTCTTTATCGCGGTAGCGCCCATCATAATAGCCGCGCATACTGTTTGCCCCGCCAAAGGATGCCAGGCTGCGCAACGGCACTTCCTTGCCAAAGTTGTTGAAATCATACAACTGCACGGCCAGCACCTGGTCTTTGTAAATGCGCTTGAACATGCGCAGGTCTACCACAAAGTTGGTGTAGTTATAATCGGAGCCGAATATTTTATCGAAGTGGTTGAAGAAGATCTGCGCAAAGTAGCCTTTATCCGGTGCAAAGGCGTTGTTGCGGCTATCGTACGTAAAGCTGGCACCCAGGCCGGACACCAGGTAGCCATTACGGCCCACCACCTGCTCCTGGTCCAGCAGGTCGCCAGGGGTATGCTTTACACGCAGCAGGTTTTGCTGTTCGTACATCACGCCTACAAACAGGTTGTGCCCCAGGCTGCGCATGAGGTGGAGGTAGGCAAAATACTGCTGGAAGGTGTAAGGCGTTTTGGCAGAATCCGGGGTATTCTTACCCAGGCCCCAGAAGCTATCGGGAAAGTAGCTGTAGGAGAACTGGTAGTTGAGAATGTATTTCTCTTTGGGAAAATAAGTGGTGCCGGTAGCTGCCGTTACCAGCTGTTTATTGAGGGAGTACAGGATCAGCCCCTGCAGGTTTGAAGTGCGGGTGGCCGTGTCCTTGGAGATATGAAACGTGTAAGACACTACGGCGCCTATGCTCCAGTCTGTTTCTATGGAGCGTGCTACCACCGGGAAAGCGATCAGGGAGCGCTTGCGCGGGTCCCTGGATCTGAGCACGGTATCCGCAAGCGGGCCGGCTGGCTTTACGTTGGCAACGGTATCAGTCTGTGTTTGGGCGAAAGTTGGGAGTCTTATAGCCAAGCTCATCACTATGAGCATCAATAACTTCTGCAAATCCGGTCGAATTTTGTCACAAAATAAGACTTTGACCGCGCTCTGGCCAAAGCGTTTAAACCGGTTTTAAATATCATAGGTGCAGCCCGGGTATAACTGGATGAAAACCAATCTACAAGATGATGTTAAGTTTCGCGGATTTTAAAACTGTTTAACACTCGGCGCTACCAAAAATGCAAGCCGGGCTTAAAAACACAAAGGAGACGCTCCCGGAGAAGCGCCCCTTTTGTTTGCTATTACAGGCGTGTGTATCAAATCCCGTTGTGCTGCCGGCTGGCCAGCGGCAACTTGCGCCAGGTGTAAGCCGCCATGGGCAGGGCAAACAGGAATATGAGCACCAGGATGCCGGTGATGGCCCCCGGCCATTGTGGCCAGGTGTGCAGCCTGCTCAGCGGCAGCACTGCCAGGTTCATTACACTCCATACCAGTAAGCCATATCCTACCCCGTGCAGCACCAGGGTTTTACCACGGGCCGGGTAGTACATCGCGTACAGGCAGTAAGCGCCCGTAAAAAAACCTGCAATAAGGTAATGGAACACCAACCCGGCGATGCCCGTGTACCAGCCGCCCTGGAAGGCGGCGCTGCCATAAGCCCCGCTGCTGATATATTGCAGCAGCTGTAGCACCGTGACTTTTTTCAATAACAGGCAATTAATAACAACAGCGGATAACAGATCCAAAGAGCCGCAAAGCAGCCAGGCTTCCGGGAAAACCGGCCACGCACGGCGGCTGGTAAGCCAGCGCATCGTGGTTTTAGACATACGGAAAGAGGGTTGATAAAATGATACCGGCAAGGTAACACGTGTACACGCGCGCCGGTTCATTATTCCACGGAATGCAGGCCTGGGGCTACAGACAGCAGGGAGGGGCGCCGGAACGACATTGGGCCATGGCAAAACGCTGTTGGTAGGTTACCGCATCAGGATGTTCATCACCAGCTCCTTATAGCTGCGGCCAATGGGCAGGCTTTGCCCGTTGATCTCCACGTCTGTAGCGGAGATAGCCTCTATCTTGTCCTGCGCCACGATAAAGCTGCGATGGATGCGCAGGAAATTATTGCGGGCCAGCAGCTCCTCTATTTGGCCCAGCTGGAACTTGGTGAGGATGCTTTTGTCTTTGGTGATAATGCGGATGTATTCTTTGAGGCTTTCTATGTAAAGGATCTCATCCAGGTAAATTTTGATCTTCTTTTTATTCACGTTGAAGAACAAATGCATGCGCTGTGGCAGGGGCGCCATGCTTACGGAAGTGGCGGTGGTAGCCTGCTTTAGCTTATTTACCGCCATGAGGAAGCGGCTGAATTCTATGGGCTTCAGCAGGTAGTCCAGCACATTGAATTCATAGCCCTGCAGTGCATATTCCTGGTAGGCGGTGGTGATGATCACCTGGGGCGGATGTGGTAAGGAACGGAGAAAATCCAGGCCCTTGAGCTTGGGAAGGTGGATGTCCAGGAAGATCAGGTCCACCGGCTCCTGCTGTAATTTTTCCATAGCGTAAATCGCATCCGTGCAGATGCCTTTCAGCTCCAGGAAGGGGATCTGCTTTACGTAATCACTGAGCACTTCTGCGGCCAGTGGCTCGTCTTCCACGATAATGCAATTATATTTTTGCATGGCTGAGCAAATTGATAGTAAGGTTTACGGTAAATACCTGCGCGGCATTGGTTACCTGCAGTTGGTAATCCTGGTACATAAGCTCCAGCTGGCGGCGCACATTGCCCAGGCCAATCTGTTCCGGCTGCATCTGGCCTTCATCCGTATTATTGGAGATCACAAAGTACAGGACATTATTTTCCAGGCGGAGGTCTATGTTCACAAACGAATTAAAGCGGGTCTCGCTCACGCCGTGCTTAAATGCATTTTCCACGAAAGGTAGCAGTAGCAAGGGCGCCAGGCGGGTACCTTCCTCATCTGCCTGCTTGTGGAAGTGGATGCGCAGGCGCTCATTGAAACGCAGTTTCTGCAGCTCCAGGTAATCTTCAATGATGCGGATCTCTTCTGCAATACAAATGGACCCCTTGCCCGATTCATACAACATAAAACGCAGCAGCTTGGAGAGTTTCAGGATCATCTCCGGCGTTTTTTCCGAACGCTTGCGGGCCAGCGCATAAATATTGTTGAGCGTATTGAAGAGAAAATGCGGGTTGGTCTGGTTGCGGAGAAACTTCAGCTCCGTTTGCAGCTTGTCCTGCACCAGGGCCTTTTCCCGTTCTTTACCGGTGAGTTGCATGCGCAGCAGTTTAAAGGTAAATGCAAAGCCGGACACGAAGCCGAAATCCATGACGGTGAGCAGCAGGTAGGCCAGGTTCAGCACCGGGATGGAGCGAATGGCGCCGCCGTAGATCACAGGGCCCACAAGGTAATAGTTGATATACCGGTGAATGAGGATGAGCACTGCCAGCACCACCGTGGTTAACGCGGCCAGCTGCCAGCGCCGGCCGGGGTACTTTAATGCCTGTGGGAAGATAAAATAGATCACGAAGTAGGAGAAGATAGCCTTGGGAATAGCCACTACTGTGGCAGCTATGATAGCCAGGCGCATGCGCTCCGCATCTGATATCCGGGGCAGGGGCGCCACCGTCCAGGTAAACTGCATGATGGAATCCTGCAGGAGGTATACGGTCCAGAATAATATATGAAGGAGAATGCGTTTCATCCGGCATAAAAATCGGAAAAAACCGCTGGCCCCGGCTGAAAAACTTCCGGATGGCGGCTTACTGCGTACGGAGGGCGGTTTGCTGGGACCGGGAAGGGCCGGGGATGGCCTGCGGCCAATGGTATACCGGGCAGGGGCGGGCAGGAAATAGCCTGCGGCTAATAGTGTTCAATAGCGTACCGGTGGGGGAAGAGGCCGGGCAGAGGCCGGGAAGGGCGTTGGTAAAATGGTGCGTTGCTTGTGCAGGGAAATTTATAATTTGCCGGCACATGCTAAAACCACGTTCCATGAACCGTCTGCTTTCCCTGGGGCTTATGGCCTGCCTGTTAGGTACCGCCTGCCATTCGCCTGTGGCCAAACAAGGCGCGGACTCCACGCAGGTGGAGACCAGTGCGGGTGCTTTGAGATCCTTTACCATACCGGATTCCAGCCTGCGGCAGATCAGCAGTCCCGATACGGTATTTGCAGACGGGAGCCGCCCCTCTACCTGGGATATTGCCGGCTTCAGTGACCCCGTTGCTTTCAAAAAATTCATTGCCCTGTTCAAAGACTGGGTAGCGCATGACCAGGTGGACAGTGTGATTGCGCACGTAAAGTTCCCGCTGGCGCATTACAAGACCGCCGCGGAGCTGAAAGCGAAATACAATGAAGTGTTTGACAGCACGATGAAAGCCGTGGTGATACAGCAGCCGCTGAACAGTATTTTCCGCAACTACCAGGGCGCCATGCTGGGCAACGGGCAGTTGTGGTGGAATGAACTGGATGGGCAGTACCGCATCATTGCCATCAATAAGTAAGATGGCCGCATCCCTGCCTTGCTGTCAAAGCGTATCACAGCCGGCATCCTGTGCAGGTTGCGCCTGCGGGTGATCTTCATGGTTGTTCATAAATGGGAAGCAGTTGCAATTTTACTTGCTGCTGTTCGGGTGCCGGCAGGCTTTCCAGTATTCAAAAATACACTTGAGCTGCTGGGCTATTTCGGCATAGGAATGGGCTTTTACGAAAAATCCCTGGATGGTAAGGTTGAAGGCTTCTTCCACGATATGGCCCGCATCGGTGGTGGAAAGAAATACAAATGGAATGCTTTTTTTGCGAAGGACTTCATTGGCATCTATCTGCCGTCTCAGTTCCAGCCCGTTCATGCGGGGCAGGTTAATGTCGGAAAGGATGATAAAAGGTTGTTCCCGGGTGCTTTGCAGGTAGTGCAGCACGTCCTCGCCATTGTCAAAAATTGTCACCTCGTTTTTGGGGTGCAGTGATTCCACGATCTCCTTGTAAATTAACTGGTCATCAGGATCATCCTCTACAATTACAATTGGTCCGTATTTAGACATATAAAAGGAGACGGTTAAGCATATCTCCGTAAGAAAGATAGACTATTTTTTGTGCTTGTAAAAATTTACAGGCCCTGCCCTGTTTCATGTCGCAACGCCTTTCCGGGTTGTACAATCCGGCCTTTACCGGGTAGGTTTTATTTGTGCCTGGCGCGGGTGCCGGGAGCTGTGTTTATTTTGTACCTTGTAAGGGCCGGGGGCCTCCATGCGCCCGGCCGATTATTGACCAAGTATACTGCTTTTATCATGAAGGAAATTCCGCACCAGGTTACCAATAATGAAAAGAACATGCGCTTTGAAGTTGCCGAAAACGGTGAGGTGGCACACCTGGACTACCGGATGTATAAAGGGGATATTGCACTGATGCACACCGAAGTGCCACCCGCGCTGGAAGGCCAGGGCGTGGCGTCTGCGCTGGCCAAGTACGCATTTGCCTATGCCGCGGAGCACAAGCTGCCGGTGATGGTATATTGTCCATATGTGGCCGCGTTCATCAAGCGCCATCCCGAATACCAGGCGCAGGTAGATAGCCGTTACACCCACTAAAACACAGGCCATGAACATCATCAAACATTATACGAACGGGGAGGTTACCATTGTATGGCAGCCGGATGTATGCATCCATTCCGCTAAGTGCTTCCATGGGCTGCCGGAAGTCTTTGATCCCCGGGAGAAGCCCTGGATAAGGCCGGAAGGCGCCACCACGGAGCAGATTGTAGCCCAGGTGGAGCGCTGCCCCAGCGGCGCACTGAGTTACTTCTACAACGCCGATGAGCAGGCCTGATCCCGCCGGCTGGCCCGCCATTGCAGGCAGGGTGCGGTCCCTGCGGCATTTATTTTGTTTAGGCATAGAAAGCGTAACGACAAAAATCGTTACTTTGTTGAACGGGCCGCCCGGACCGCTAGCCATGCAGGCGCACTAAAACAGATAAGGAACGATGTCGAAAATTTTTAAACTCTCCGAGGACGAACTGGAAGACCTGATTCCCCCCGGTGGCGGATGTATAGCAACAGATTTGATCACGGTGGACGGAGAACCGGTGCGCTATATGTTCCGCGAAGATCCACACAACGAAACGGACAGTGGCTGGCGCTTTTTTTCCGGCACTGAAACAGATTCGTACATGGAGCACCCTGAGAACTTTGACGTACATGATCTCAATACACTGGCCAACTATGACCGCGCTATCATTCCTTACCTGGACATGCCCGTAGGCACGGAACTGGAAAGGCTGGAAGGCACAGATACCTTCTTTACAGTGGACGAACCATAATGCCTACTGCATAAGGGATCCGCCCTGCAACAGCGTGCCGGCTGTAATTGTACCAAGCTCCTTCCCGCAACCATTGCAGGAAGGATTTTTCATTTAGAATAATCCTAATGTGAATACTTTTTTGCGCGATTTTTAAAATTAAATTTCTGTTATTCCACGGGAGGCCTTACATTTGCATTCCCAAATCAAACGACTCCGTAGCTCAGTTGGTAGAGCAGCTGACTCTTAATCAGCGGGTCCACAGTTCGAGCCTGTGCGGGGTCACTAAGCGGAAAGTCTTACCAGTTAAGGCTCTCCGCTTTTTCATTTCTATGCCTTCTTCCTTCCCACCATCAATCCCCAGAACACACCCGCAATCACCAACGCCATCACCCCTTGCCCAAACATCGTGGCCCTGGCGCCCACATGCTCTGAAATAGCACCTACCATCAGGCTACCCAGCGGCAGCATTCCAAAGAGGCACAGGGCCATATAGCTCATCACGCGGCTGCGCATATGCTGGGCCGCTTCCATCTGCACAATGGTGATGCTCACCGTCATGGGCATCAGGGTGCCAAAGCCCATCAGCAACGCTACGCCCAGTGCCACGTGCAGGTTTGTCATCCGGGAAAATACCATCAACCCTACACCCAGCACCGCGATGGCGGAGAGCAACACAACCCTCAGGTCTATCTTCTTGGCAGAAGCCAGGAACAAGCTGCCCAGGATGGAGCCAATGCCTGCAAAGCTGCCAATGGCGCCCAGGGTCTCTGCATTACCTTTAAAAATATCCCGTGCAAATACGGCTTCCAATGTATCATAAGGGATCACCAGGAAACTGAGGCAAAGCAGCAGCAATAACACCATGCGGATGATGCGCACTTCGCGGATGTATTTAAAACCTTCCCGTAGTTCGGTGAAGATCTGCTTCCGCACGGGGGGCGGTGTAAAGGCTGGCATTTTCATGAGCAGGAGGGAGCCGATCACCGCTACAAAGCTGAGCGCATTCAGCGAAAAACAGATACCCGCACCCAGGTTGTGCAGCACCAGCCCGGAAAGGCCGGGGCCCAGTATACGTGCAATGTTTACCATGGTGGAGTTGAGGGCCACGGCATTGGGAATGTCCTCTTTATTGGTGATCATTTCCAGGATCATGGGCTGGCGGGCCGGTACATCAAAGGCGTTGATAATGCCCAGCATCACGCCAAGCGCCAGGATGCTCCATGCGTTGTAATGATTGGTAAGCACCAGTGTGGCCAGGGTCAGTGCCTGGATCATGGAAGCCGTTTGCGTGATCAGCACAATGCGGTAACGGCTGTGGCGGTCTGCCACCACGCCACCAAAGAGGGATAAGAGAAAAGAAGGGAACTGCTGGGCAAACACAGACAGGCCCAGCATGGCCTTGGAATCTGTGAGCGAGTAGATCACCCAGCTGATGGCGGTACGTTGCATCCAGGTGCCTATCTGGGAAATGGATTGCCCGCAGAAAAACAAAGCATAGTTACGGTTGCGGAAAGCACGGAAAGTATTGTTCATTCGTTGCGTATCAGGTCAGATAATTCGACACATTTAAATAAAGTGTCGAAAAACGGGTAAATTTTTTTAAGGGCGGAAGCCTTGCAGCACCATGGCGGTAAGCATTTCAATGGCCGGGCCAATGCCCTGGTAGCTGTTCTTCAGGTTGATCTCTTTCTTAAAGCCCTGCAAAGCACTGAGGAGTAAAAAGGCCAGGGTGTCCTGCTCTTTGGTGGAGAGTTTGCGCAGCTTGCCTTCTTTTACCCCATGTTGCAGGATGCTTTTGATCAGCGGTATTTCCAGCTGGCGGAAGCGCAGGTGGATGGTTTCCCGCATTTTCATGTACTCCGTCATTTCGCCCGCATTTTGGATATGTTCATCCAGGGTGCTGTAAAATGCCTTTCTTTTTTCGGAGCGTTTCAGGCGTGCCATGCAGTAGGCACTGAGCTTTTCTTCAAAGCCGGGAGCCTTGTCTGCTGCGGCGGAAAGGTCCGCCAGGATCTCCCGCATCTCAATGTCGATGGCGGCATCCAGCAATTCTTCCTTGCTTTTGTAGTAATAGTAGAGAGAGCTGCGCCCTTTCCCGATCTCCCTGGCCACGTCATCCATGGTCACTTTTTGCAGCCCATACAGCCGGAAAAGCTGCTGGGCGGCCAGGATGATCTGCTGCTGTATGGAGGGGTCTTTGGTGGAGGATTGGCTTGTCATGGGTACAAAGATAAATTGTTTTCGACAGTTTTTCAAAAAATGTCGAATTGTTTAAAACGAAGTGCTGCATGAAAGGTGCGCCAGGGCTTACACAAACGGCTGGAGGTGCGGCAACATTGCGCCCGGCGGGCTTTTAAGATACTTTAACACTTGCATTAACACTACATAACATTCGCTGCGGGGTTTGGCATACTTTTATCATTACAGGTAGTGAACAGGCAACAATGCCCGGCTGCAGAGGGTTCCCGTTGCACCATTTTTATCACAATCAAATCAGCAATCATGAAAACGATTAAACTTTTATTGCTCGCTGCAGTTTTTGCTGCAGGCTTCAGCAGTTGCATGGTAGAAGAAAGAGGCGGTTATTACCATCATCCGCATCACTACCATCACGGGGGCGGGTACTATTACCGTTACTAATATTTGCACTACTATAAAAAGGCTTTCGCTATTATGGCGGAGGCCTTTATTTTTTAAGACCGCATCATTTCATTCAGGTTTGCATACGTGATGGCGTTGTTGATAAAATTGAAAGAGCCCCGGTCCAGTATTTCTTTGCCTGCATCCAGTAACCCGGTGTAGGCCACACGCGCCAGTGTGCTTCCCAGGCTAATGCGTTTTACGCCCAGGGCGCTCAACTCGGGTAGTGGTGGGGTAAGTGCATTCACCAGCACATTCACGGGCTTTGGCGCCACCGCTTTCACCACGGCGCTGATCTCTGCTGCCGTTTTTAATCCCTGGGCAAACAACACATCCGCACCTGCTTCCGCATACGCTACCAGGCGGCGGATGGTATCATCCAGGTCGGGCCGGTCATGCAGGTAGTTCTCTGCACGCCCTGCCAATACGAACGGGAAACCCAGACTGTGGGCGGCTTTCACGGCAGCCTGCATGCGCGCCACTGCTGTGTCAAAATCATAAAGGGGTTGCCCGGCATGACCGGTGGCATCTTCAATGGAACCACCCACCAGGCCGGCCGCTGCCGCCTGCTGGATGGTCCGGGCACAGGCATCCGGTGTATCGCCATAACCGTTTTCCAGGTCGGCAGCCACGGGAAGATGCGTGGCTTGCACCATGTCCCGGGCATTTTGCAGCACGTCTTCGAGCAGCAGCAGGCCTGTCCCATCCGGCTTACCCTGCGAAAAAGCAAAACCGGCACTGCTGCCGGCAATGGCGGCAAACCCAAGGCTGGTAAGGATCCTGGCAGAGCCGGCATCCCAGGCGTTAGGTATGATGAAGGTGCCGGGGGCTTCGTGCAATGCTTTGAAAGTTTCGGCTTTTTTCAGTTGAGCTGGGGTGGGGGGCATGGCGGAATAGTTTTACTTAAAGCTAAGGAACCTCCATGAAATACTGCTTATCTCGCAAGCGCTGGTTTAACACTATAAAAATTTAACACAAGGCACTTTGCCGGGCTGAATAATTGCAATGCAGTACAGGTCGTACATTCCGGATAGCAGCCACAGTGGCGCAAAAGCTGGGCACGGTCACACCTAAAGGATAATCTTCAAAAGTTGCCGGAAATTTTATTTCTTTGACAAAAATCCGGCAGCGCAAACCCCTAGTGGGCTCTGCTTTGCCGGGTATCCCACATATACCTTATCGCCAATGCAACAACTGAGTAAGCAGGAACAGGAGCAGCGTTTTGAAGAAGGCTACCAGATTGCCTTTGACACCACGACCAAACGCCCCCGCTGGGACCGGGTAGTCCCGCTCTGGAAAGCTGCTGCCAATGCGGGACACGTGCGGGCACAGTTTTACCTGGGCACTTGTTATGATAACGGGTATTATGTATCGCAGGACGCTGCACAGGCCTACCGCTGGTTCTTCAAAGCCGCGAGGGCCGGGCATCGCGATGCACAATACAATGTGGCCATGTACTACCGCGATGGAGATGGTCCCGTGCGGGTGAACATGAAAGCCGCTGTACGCTGGTTTTGCCGTGCCGCCACCCAAGGAGTGTCTGATGCACAGCTAAATATGGGCTACGCCTGTTTTTACGGCGAAGGCATTCCCCAGGACAGGATCGCCGCCGTGGAATGGTACCGCCGCGCCGCCGCCCAGGGTAATGAAAAAGCCCTGTGCAACCTGGGCCTCTGCTACCGTGATGGCGCCGGCGTAACGCCCTCAAAACGCTGGGCGCGTTATTACTTTGAAAAGGCTATGCGCGCCGGTCACAAAGAGGCGAGGCTGTACCTGCAGCTGCTATACCGGAACAGGGGCGCAATTATTTAGTCTGCTTTCAGGCTCTTCACGGGATTGATCATGGCTGCGCGGATGCTCTGGAAACTTACAGTGATAAGCGTGATCACGATAATGCCACCGGCTGCCAGCAGGAACACGGCGGGGCTTACGTCAATGCGGAAAGCAAACCCATTCAGCCATTTGTTCATCATCCACCAGGCCAGCGGTGAAGCGATCAGCACGGAGATCAGCACCAGGCGCAGGAAATCTTTGGACAACAACATCACTACACCACTTACGGTTGCCCCCAGTACTTTGCGGATGCCAATTTCCTTATTACGTTTCTGTGCCGTGAAAGCCGCCAGCCCAAACAATCCCAGGCAGGAGATGAGGATAGCCAGGCCTGCGAAATAGCGGGAGAGGGTAGACACCTGTTGTTCTGATTTGTACAGCACCTGGAAGTTGTCATCCATGTATTTAAATTCAAACGGAAAACCCGGGTTGAACTTCGTATACAATTGCTGTATGCCTTCAATGGCCTGTTGTTCGTGACCTGGCTCCAGCTGCACCAGGAAGCGGTAGGTACTGCCTGGTGAGAGCATCATAAACAACGGATTGATCTTCTCATGCATGGATTCAAAATTGAAATCCTTCAGTACCCCAATGATCTGCACCTCCTGGTCCCAGAGCTTTACCGTTTTACCCACCGGGTCCTGGAGGCCCATGTAACGGATGGCCGCTTCGTTGAATACCAGCCTGGCCGTATCGCCTGCAAATGCGCGGGAAAAAGTGCGGCCTTCTTTTACCTGCATGCCAAGTGTTTCCGGCAGGTCATAATCAGCCTGCAGGATCTCAAATTCTGTTTTGTCGTTCGGATCGCGGCCAGGCCATTGCACCCCGTAAGTGCCGCCGGTATGGCCGGTAAGATTGTGAGACATGCTGGAGATATGTGCCACACCCGGCAGGTCCGCAGCGGCGGCTTCAAAGGCTTGCTGGGTGGCCAGGTCCCGGAGCTTGCCTTCTTTGAAGAAAGTGATCACGCGGGTACGGTCATAGCCCAGGTTGCGGGTTTGCAGGTAATGTAACTGCTGGTATACCACCAGCACGGAAATGATGAGGATCACAGAAAGACTGAACTGGAAGATCACCAGTCCTTTGCGCACAAAGGTTTCTCCCTTGGCACTGCGGGGCTCTCCTTTCAATACAATGGCAGGTTTGTAGCGGGCCAGGTACAGGGCAGGATAGCTGCCGGCCAGTAAGCCGGTGAGCACCGTGATCAGCAGGGTTACCTGTGCAAAGCCAGGTCCTACCTGCAGCAGGGACAGTGTTTTGCCGGTTACCTGGTTAAACAGGGGCAGCAGTGCCGCCGCCATTACCAGCGCTACGGCCAGGGAGAGGAAGGCCATCAGGGTAGATTCTCCCAGGTATTGCAGGATCAGCACACCACGGCTGGCGCCCACTGCTTTTTTAATACCCACTTCCCTGGCGCGGCCTGCAGCCTTGGCAGTGGCCAGGTTCATGAAATTAATGCACGCGATCAGCAATATAAAAATAGCGATAATAGAAAACAGCCGCACGTAATCAATGCGGCCACCATCCTGTTTGCCATCTGTAAAGTGGCCAAAAAGATACAGGTCTGAGTAATGGGCCAGGAAGGGTGTGCGGTGGGTTACCTTGCCTTCTGTATGTTGCTTCACAAAGTTGGCAAACTTGGCATTGAACTTTGCTACATCAGTACCGGGTTTCAGCGTTACAAACACATTGAGGTAAGTGCTGCCCCAGGCGCCCAGGGAACCATCCTTATCCCGTGACCGGTCTATGGAGATTACAAAATCAAATTTGTCTGATGAAATTTCATTATGATTTTTGAACACACCGGTCACCAGCATGTTCTCATTGCGGTTCAGCCGCAAGGTCTTGCCCACGGCTTGTGCGGGGTTGCCAAAGAGTTTGGCCGCGAGTTCGTCGGAGAGCACAATGCTTTGTTTATCTGCCAGCACATGCGGTGCATCGCCCCGCAGCAATTCATAAGAGAAGATGTTGAAGAAATCATTGCCGGCTTGTTTGCCATTGGCCCTCACAGGTTTTGCTTCGTCTACGGAAAGAATGTTTTCATCCGCGGGAATGGTGCTCACCGCTTTGTCTATCTCCGGCATTTCCTTGCGCAGTGCATCTTCCATGGGGCCGGAATTGCTTTTAGCTGTCCAGATCCCGTTGGACTTTACGCGGCGTTCCATTACCTGGTAGAGCCGTGCATCGTTTGCATGGAACTTATCAATGCGTTTCTCGTCATGTACCCAGAGATAAATGAGCAGGGCGCAACAGAGGCCGGTAGAAAGGCCAATGATATTGAGGAGGGTGAACTGGCGGTCCCTGAGCAGGTTGCGCCACATGTTCCGGAGGGTAAGTTTAAACATAGCAGACTGGATTACCGCGCTTACCGCGAAGGTAATGCCTGTTTTGAAGCAGATTGTACTTCAATAGTTTATACTTACAGGCCGCCGGTCCTGTGTCCGCTTTTGATACAGCTGTTGTCCGCTGGTGCCCGTATGGCAGAGGGGCCCCATGCAGGGGCCCTTTTTATTTTTATACCGTATTTCAGGTTAGATCAGATCTGTAAAATAGAGCGCTACCGGCTCCTGCAATAAAGCGGCGGCTTTGCTGCCAAAGTTTTGAAGATAAGGCTGTGCATTGTGAGCATCCAACCCTGCACGGTTTTCCCAGATCTCGTGAAAGACAAACAGGGAGGGATCTTCGCTGCCCTGGTGCAGGATGTACTGCAGGCAGGCCGGTTCTTTGCGGCTTTGCACCACCATGTCCTGCAGGATGGTTTTTACTTCGGCAACGTGTTCCGGTTTGCTTTTTACAACAGCGGTCAGATAAATGCGCATAAGGGTAAGTTTTAAATATGATCATGATGCCTGCGCAACAGGTTGCGGCAGGATTACTTTTTGAAGGTGTGCCAGGTAGCGGGCCACGTCGCGTTCCACCTGCGCGTTCTTTTCCACATCATGGAAGTGGATACCTTCCAGGGGTTGCATACCGGTAAAGGCATTCATGCGGTGGAAGCCAAAGAGCACGCCTTTGTCCACGGAGGTCTCTCCAAAGAATTCGCCCGGCAGGGTGAAGGCTTCTTCCGGTGCATTCCAGGTTGAATTTACCATGTATTTGCGCCCGTGCAGTTGCCCGCCGGTGCCGTAGTTGATGGCAGGGTTGCTGCGGTGGCGGCCATCACTATGATAGATGCCCCGGTTATGGCCGGCGGTGAACACCTCGTCAATGTACTGTTTTAATTTGTGTGGCACCTGGAACCACCACACCGGAAAGTTGTAGATAACGATATCCGCCCACACATATTTAGCCACCTCTTCTTCCGGAACATAATGCGCGGTATTACCCACCTTTATGGCAAAGCCCGGTTGCGATTCAAAATAGGCTACTGCGGCCTCGGTGAGTGTATTATTGAAACGGCCGCCGCTGTGTCCGAAAGGCTGGGCCCCGTTGATAATAAATATGTTTGTCATAGTTTTTTTTGTTTTTACGATGACAAAATTACTCCCGCCGAAGGTATCAGAGAAACAACATAATTCATAGCTTTGTATCAGAATAATAATAGTTACAGTTATGGTCAACCTGGAATGGTATCGCAGCTTTAAGGCTATTTACAAGACCGGCACGATCACGGGTGCTGCGGAGATGTTGTTCGTATCGCAGCCTGGCATCAGCCTGCATTTAAGTTCACTGGAAAATTATGTGGGTTATAAACTCTTTGACCGCACGGGCCGCAAGATGGTGCCCACGGAAAAAGGCAAGGTATTGTACAATGCCATCATTGATCCCCTGTCCAAGCTGGAAGATGCGGAAACCAGCTTCCAGCGCAGCACGGAGCAGCATACGCCTACTATCAGTGTGGGCATGTGTTTTGAAACTTTCCAGTATACCCTGGAGCAGTATGTAGCGGAGCTGCCTTTTAATATGATCATTTCTTTCGGCGAATACCCGGAAATGATAGAGAACCTGGACAAAGGTATCCTGGACCTGATCATCACGCCGCAAAAAAGCAGCTCGCCTAACCTGGACCACGAGCCCTTTTCGTCAGAGACCATTGTGCTGGTGGGGGGCACTAAAGTGGATGATATGGCTTTCCGCAAGCTGGTGCGCCGCAAAGACCTGTACCTGGCGGAGCAGTGGCTGAAGGAGCAGAAGTGGTATGGTACTACCGGTGATATGGAACACCTGATGCGCTTCTGGCAACTGAATTTTGGTAACCGTCCCAATTTCCGGCCTAACTATATTGTACCGAACCTGAACTCCATTGTACGTTGCCTGTGCAGTGGCGTAGGACTGGCCGTGGTGCCGGATTTCCTGTGCCGCAAGGAAGTAGAGGCCGGGCAGGTGAAAGTGATTTGGGAAGGCCGTACACCCCTGAAGAACACCCTTTATTTTGGCACCCGCAAGAAGCCGGCTTATCCCCAGGAAATAAACGTGCTCAAGAAATTATTCCGTGAAGTGATGGTGGAAATTTAACGGCAAGGCCCTGTAAATACGCTTAAAAACTACCGGTTTTCCGAAAACGATTTCGTAAATAAAGTCATGGAAAGTATTAGCGGTAAAGCGTAATAGCCATATTTTTGATCTGATTCCGGTTGTGGAAAAAACTATCAATCAAAATTGGGTTCGCTAAAAAATCGCAAGAAGACTGTCTAAAACTGAACTGGCATTAACGGATGTCGTACTGTATAAGCTTTTGCCTGGGAGTAAGCACTGTGACGTTTTAGCAAAGAAAAGGCATTGTCCCGTACTGAAGTATCGCCCGCAGAAATTCCACTCACGTTTTTGTATTTTGTGCTCACGTATATGAAAATTTAAACCAACGCAGTAAGGCTTTCATAGTTCAGCAAACTACCAACTAATAGTAGCGCATGCATGTTCGTTACTATTTTTTCTGCTATCAATTCCTTAGCTAAAAACAACAAGTAGAACAGACCATTTTACTAGACAATGCGCCCTTGGAGGCGTACAGGACCTTTATTGCCTTGCAAGGAATGGTCCCGGGAAACCCTTGTCCATGGCTGTTGCTGTCTAACCCGCTCTTGCGCGCCTTCCGGGGTGTGCGGGCTAACTATGTCATGCTATTTCTTAACACACAACATACAAAGCTAACAGTTAAATACCAATTCCCGATTATGACAAAACACATTACTTTACTCATCACCTGCTTACTGGTGAGCGTACTGACCTTCGGGCAGGACCGGCGGGTAGCAGGCTTGGTGAAAGACAATAAGGGTTCGGGCATTCCCGGCGCTTCCATTAAAGTGAAGGGCAGCAACAAAGGGGTAGTGGCCGACAAGGATGGCCACTTTGCCATCGAAGTGGGCGCAAATGCCACCCTGGTATTCAGTAGCATCGGTTATCTGCCGCAAGAGCAGCTGGTAGGCAGCCGCACTATGATCGATGTTACACTGGCGGAAGATAGCCGTCAACTTACGGATGTGGTAGTCGTAGGTTACGGCACCCGCCAGAAAAAAGATGTAACTGGCGCGGTAAGCAGCGTAAAAACAGCACAGCTGGAAATGGAACATCCCACCAGCGTTACGGACCAGATCCGCGGTAACATTCCCGGCATCTCCGTATCTATGAACACTTCCGCAAAAGGCGGTGGCACCGGTGACATGCTGGTACGTGGCAAAACCACGCTCACGGCCAACACCAGCCCTCTGATCGTACTGGATGGTGTGATCTATTACGGACAGCTGCAGGACATCAACCCCAATGACATCCAGTCTATCGACGTACTGAAAGACGCGAGTGCACTGGCAGTGTACGGCGCCAAAGCAGCTACCGGCGTAGTAGCTATCACTACCAAGAGAGGTAAAAGCGGTAAGCCCACTATCTCCCTGAACACCAACTGGGGCATAGCAGAACTGGAAAGCAACCAGCGCGTGTATGGCCCGCAGGGCTTCCTGGACTGGCGCGCAGATGTAATGCGCAGCACCAACACGAACAACCCTTACTGGCAATACTCCGACCCACGCCACCTGCCGGACAGCGTTTCTGTAGACGAGTGGATGGCCCGCACCAATGCCTCCGGCGACCCGGTGGAACAATGGCTGAGCCGTTTGGGCCTGGTAGCCAATGAAATTGCCAATTACAAAGCCGGCAAAACCATTGACTGGGCAAATGCCGTGTTCCGCAAGGGCCTGCGCCAGGACCACACGATCAGCCTTTCCGGCCGTAAAGATGAAACCGTGTACTACATGTCACTGAACTTCACGGATAATCAGAACCTGATCGAAGGCGGTGAATACAAGAACGTACGTGCACGCCTGAACCTGGAATCGGCTGCTACCAAGTGGCTGACCGTGGGCATGAACGTGCAGTTTGCCCGCCGCGACGAAGGTGCTATTGAAGCGGATTGGACCCAGATCACGAACAACTCTCCTTACGGTGATTTTTATGATACCACGGGCGCGCTGCGCAGGATTCCCACGGATGACGCGGGTCTGAACGCACGCAACCCCTTCCTGGATAATCATTACAACGACCGTATGAATATCCAGACCACGATCTTCACCAACCTGTTTGGCAAAGTGACCCTGCCCTTTGGTATCACCTACCAGGTAAACTTTACACCGGGCTTTGATGCATACCGCATCTTCAACCATGGCTCTGATGCCAACCCGAACGTAACCATCCCCGGTGGTACCGCTACCCGTGAAATGGAAGAGCGTTACACCTGGCAGGTGGATAACCTGCTGAAATGGAACCACACCTTTGCCAAAGTGCATAATGTAGACATCACGCTGCTGGCCAACGCTGAAAAATACCAGAGCTGGTATTCCTACATGTACAATGAAGGTTTCAACCCCAACGACCAGCTGGGCTGGCACAACATCGGTGCCGGTAACAACCCCTCTGAAAGCAGTGATGACCGCTACTATACCGGCGATGCGCTGATGGGCCGTTTGAACTATTCTTACAAAGACCGCTACCTGCTCACGGCTTCCGTACGCCGCGATGGTTACTCCGCATTTGGCCAGCGTTATCCCCGTGCTACTTTCCCGGCACTGGCACTGGGCTGGATATTCACCGAAGAACAGTTTGTGAAGAAACTGAACCTGGACTGGCTGAACTATGGTAAACTGCGTCTTTCTTATGGCGTGAACGGTAACCGCGACCTCCGTAACAGCGGTGGTACCGTGAATCCTTACGCAGCAGTAGCCACGGTAGCTACGGACAAATACCCGGTGATTGCCCCCGATGGTTCTGTGACCGCCGGCAGCCAGCTGTGGGTGAGCGTAATGGCAAACAAGGACCTGAAATGGGAACAGACAGAATCCTACAACATCGGCCTGGACCTGAGCCTGTTTGGTAACAGGCTGGATGCATCGTTTGATGCGTATTCCAAGAAGACCAACGACCTGCTGGTAAGCCGCAACCTGCCTGCTATGTCTGGTTTTGATAACGTAATGACCAACATTGGCGAGGTAGATAACAAAGGCTTTGAGATCAGCCTGTCCAGCCGCAATATCGTGGATGGACCTATTAAGTGGAACACCGGTGTGACCTTTGCGCTGAACCGCAACGAGATCAAACACCTTTACGGTCTTGCTCCCACCATGGATGACAAGGGTAATATCGTGATGAAGGAAAATAACGATACCAAGAACGGCTGGTTCATTGGTAAAGACATTGATGCCGTTTGGGATTACAGGATCAAGGGCGTATGGCAGAGCGACGAAGCGGCTACTGCAAAGCTGTACAATGCAGCTCCCGGCGACTTTAAGCTGGAGAAAATGGTGAACGATGGCCCCAACCAGTACAAGTACACCGACGCTGACAAGCAGTTCCTGGGCTCTAAAGCACCCCGCTTTACCTGGTCACTGCGCAATGAATTCAATATTTACAACAACTTTGATTTCTCTTTCCTGCTTACCTCCAACGTGGGCCAGTTGAAGGCTTTCAACCAGGCGAAGAACAGCCCGGGCAGCGTGGGTTTTGGCCGTTCCACTTCTTATGTAATGCCTTACTGGACACCTAATAACCCGATCAATGATTACGCCCGCCTGAATTCCGGTTTCAGCGGCACCAGCTTCACGGTGTACCGTAAGAATTCTTTCGTGCGCCTCAGCTCTATCTCACTGGGTTACAACCTGCCAAAATACCTGCTGCAAAGCGCCAGGATCCAGAACGTGAAAGTGTACGTGAACATGACCAATGCTTACGTGTATGCCCCCACCTGGAATTTCTGGGATCCGCAGAATGATGGACCTACACCGCGTTATATCACCGCAGGCCTGAACGTAACCTTTTAATTCCCGTAACAAGTAAGAGCATATGAAGACAAGAAACTTTAGATATATTTCCCTTTTCTGGTGTACCGCAGCATCCGCTGTGATGGTGACATCCAGCTGTAAAAAGGAATTCCTGGCGCCCAAGCCGCTGTCGTTCTTTACGCCAGACCAGACGTATAACTCACCGGCAGGTATGCAGTCTGCCCTGGAGACCCTCAACGCCAACCTGCGCGACGAGTTCTTTGGCGACTCTGCCCCGATGCTGACAGAATCCATCTTTTCCGATGTGGCCGTGGAAGGTACAACGGACAAGACCACGCCGGCGCAGGACCTCAACGTGCGCATCACGCCCACCGCAGAGCTTAACAATAACGACTATACGAAAGTACGCTGGTACTGGATCCAGTGGTACAAGGGTATCCGGTATGCCAATACCATCATTGCACGTATTAACAACGTGAAATGGGACAGCGATGCACAAAAGAACCAGGTGCTGGGTGCTGCTTATTTTCACCGTGCCTACCGCTACTACCGCCTGGTGCATGAATTTGGTGATGTGCCCTGCATCCTGAAAGAAGAAACCGCGCCGAACGTGGCTTATCACACCGTAAAGCGTGAAGTGATCCTGAAGCAAATGAAAGCTGACCTGGAGCAGGCGGAAAAGATGACCTCCAACACCGTGGCAAAAGGTGAAGTGACCAGTGGCGCTGTCAGCCACCTGCTGGCCAAGGTAGACCTGGCCCTGGGTCTGTTTGATGATGCCATCGCCGCAGCCAGCCACGCTATTGACGGCAGCCCCTTTAAACTGATGACCCAGCGCTTTGGCAGCACCGCCGGCGATGCCACCAGGAATGTGATCTGGGACCTGCACCGCCCGGACTCCAAAGCTGCCGGTAACAATACGGAAGTACTGTACCTGGTACTGGACCGGGAAAGCCTTTCCAGCGCAGTACAATATGGCTCCCAACTGATGCGTAACTGCACGCCTTTCTACGCCCTGGCAAACACCATCCTTACACCCGGTAAAAGAAAGACCGGTATCACGGATGCCGTATCCGCGGAGTTCCCGCTTACCCTCTGGTATGGCCGTGGCATTGGCCGCTACCGCGGTACCTGGTATTCTACCCATGACATCTGGACAGACAATACAGACCTGCGTCATGCACCGGGCAACTGGATGAATATGACAGACCTGGTGTATAACAACCCCGGCCTGAAAGACGCTACCAAAGGTGATCCGGACTGGTATGGCAAGAACCTGGAACAGTTTACGAAAGACAACGTAACCTCCCGCTTCCTCAACGGTGCACGTGATACCATCCGCTGCTGGTTTGGCTGGCCGCATTACAAAGTGTTTATCGGCAACGGTAAAACTGCTGCAGACAAGTGGTGGTCACCTCCCAGAGGTACTAACACGGACTGGTATGTATTCCGCCTGGCAGAAACTTACCTGATCCGTGCAGAGGCATACGTGTGGAAAGGCCAGCAGGCCCTGGCTATGGCAGACATCAACCAGGTACGCGCCCGCGCCCAGGCGGAGTTGCTGAAAGATGCTTCGCAGGTGGATATCGGCACCGTACTGGACGAACGTGCCCGCGAGCTGTATTGGGAAGAAGCCCGCAAGACAGAATTGACCCGTATTGCTTACATCTTTGCGCAAACCGGTAAAGCTGCACCCAATGGCAAGACTTATTCCCTGGCCAATTTCTCCACCAATAACTATTTCTACGATCGCATCATGGAGAAGAATGACTTCTACAACAAGGGTGTGATCACCAACTCCGGCAACTACTTTACCATGTCGCCCTATCACGTACTGTGGCCTATCCCTGACGCGGATATCAAGCTGAACATCGAATGGCACATGAACCAGAACCTGGGCTATGCGGGATCAGAAACCAACATCCCCGCAGATGACCAGATCACCCAATAAGTCGATGTACATCGCTTCATAACATGCAATAAGCGACAACCGGGAATTTTCATTCCCCGGTTTCACAAGAGCCGGACCTCCGATGGGAGGACCGGCTTTTTGTTTTATACAACGTACGGCGTACAGCGTACAACGTACAACGTACAACGTACAGCGTACAACGTACAGCGTACAATGTATCGCGTATCGTATGACATGTTACCGCCAGCGTGCTTTTTAAAAAAATGGTACGTTGTACGTTGTACGCTGTACATTGTACAATTTCACTACATTTGACCCTAAACCATTTACAATGGAAAACAGCGCGATCCGCTTCTGGCAATGGTTTGAGGCGCATCACAGCGGCTACCTCTTCCTGAGTGACGTGGAGCCGTATGTAAAGGAAAAACTGATGGATGAGCTGATGGCGGAATTGCATCGCTACCATCCCAAACTATATTTTGAAACCGGGATAAGGGAAAATGATGTGCCGGAGCTGATCATCACTGCAGAGGGCAAGAGTGACTATTTTGAAGATGTGGAATACCTGGTGGCCCGTGCGCCCAAAATAGCCAACTGGAAATTTACGGCCTTCATCCAGCCCCAGGGCGTGGAGTTTACCATGCAGTGGGATGATGTAACGCTGGAGCCTAAATCCGTCTGGTTCCTGCCATTGACCCATACAGAAAATATTAACCACACCGGCATCCGCGTGTACCTGCCTAATTATGATGAAGTGCGCGACAAAGAGAACCTGCTCTCCGCGGTGTACAAAATGCTGGACACCGTGATCGGTGAAAGATCCTTTGCCCTGGACATCCAGTACGTAGACGCCGCCGCACTGCCAGAAGACCCCGAAGGGGAAGGCCTGTTTGAGCTTTGGGAGCTGCCGCAATACCTGGCGTGGAAGAAGAAGTCACTGGCGTAAAAGCATTTTCAATTTCCAACATCAAGGGCGTTTCAATTTTCCGGGTTCAGGGAAATTGAAACGCCTTGCCATTGAATGCCAAAACAGTTACCCCCAAAAAAAAGAGGCCGCCCAAAGGCAGCCTCTCCATATAGCAGGTTCCATTATCATTATTTCCCGGTATCCCACCACAGGCGGGTACCGCCATTGTCGGGCTTACCGTTGCCAAGCAGGGTAATGGCTTTCTGTACTTCCGCGCCATTGGTGTTGTATTCCTGTTGCGGGAAGGGCAGGCGACGGATCTGGATGGTACCGTCTATCGTACCACCGCTGTTATTGTTCACCACGGGGAACAGTTTCGGGTAGCCCGTGCGGCGGAACTCTGTCCACGCTTCCTGTCCTTCGGGGAACATGGCGATCCATTTCTGCGTGATCACGCGTTCCAGTTTCACCGCATCTGTTGCAGCATCACTCCAGGCGATGGTGGTGTTGGTCAGGCTGTCGTGATCATTTTTCTTGTTCTTCGGATCGTGATAAGAAGCGGGTTTGCTGGAGGCATCGGTGATGTAAGCGCCGGGTGCTACATTCCACTGGGACATGGACGTAGTGATGCCTGCTTCATAGAGCGACTGTGCGCTGCCATTGACATTGGACCAGTTTTTCAGCGCAGCTTCTGCACGCAGGAAGTATACTTCCGCAGCGGTCATCAGCGTCACATTGGATTTCAGGCCAAAGCTGGATGCACTCACAGAAGCGTAGTTCTGGTAGTCTCCTTTCACATTGGCAGAAGTGATGGAGCCAATGCGGATACCTTCATAGGCCGGTGCAAAAGAACCGTCAGTGCTCTTGTCCATATAACGGGAAATGCGCGGGTCCTTGTAACCGGTCATGTAAGTGGCAATGGCCGCGTTGATGCGGATATCCGCCCAGTTGATGGAGATGAAGGCCAGGGGATTGGACAGGCCGCCATCCGTGGTGGGCAGGCTGAAATTGTCCGCATTGGTGGTGATCAGACCGCCGCTGGCAGGCGCCATGGCCAGTTCACCCTGTTGCTTGGCGGTGACAGGATCCACGTTGGAAATGTGGATAGCCAGGCGCAGGCGCAGGGAGTTGGCAAAGTGCAGCCACTGCGTCATGTTACCATTGTAGTTCGTAGCGTCATACTTTGTGGAAGAGAATGGGTAAGAACCGTTGCTGGCAATGAAGTCGCGGAATGCGGCAGTAGCGGTGTCCAGCTGGCGGAAGAACAGGTTGTATACATCCTGTTGTGAATCGTAAGGGATGCCGGTTTTAGCGGTACCAGCCTTGCTGTAAGGAATGGGCCCGTAAATATCTGTGATGCGGCTCATGGCTTCTACCTGCGTAGTGAGCGCAATGGCCCATACCGCGGGGTATTGTTTGTCCACGCCCAGGCTGCGCAGGGTAGCGATGTTGGACATCACGTTCAGGTAGCCTACTTTAAAAGCTTCCCCGTTCCAGCCGGTCACCAGGAAATAGTTCAGGTTATTCTGGCCACCGTTAAACGGTGTGGCAGACATCAGGTAGCCGGAAAAGCAGTCTGCCGCCAGGTTTTGCTGCAGCTGGAAAGAGTTGGGGTCTCCACCGCCGGCAAAGTTATAAATAGAACGCTGTGCATAACGCAGCAGGGTCAGTTTGTTGAAGTCCGGGTCCAGTTGTCCGTTGGATACGCCGGTATTGTCAGTGTTGTAAAGATCAAAGTTCTTCGTGCATGCGCCCAGGCCCAGTGTCAGTGCCGTAAGTCCTATCAGGCTGGCCCGGTTCATTGCTTTATGGAAAATTTTCATGGCGATCATTTTTGTCAGTAAAGATTAGAAAGTGGCATTCACAGAGAGACCGTAGTTACGTACAGCAGGCTGCATGAATACGTCTACCCCTCCCAGTCCGTTGGCAGTGCTCATGGTCATTTCAGGATCAAACGGCGCTTTCTTGTAGAAGTACAGCAGGTTGCGGCCAATGGCAGATACCTTCAGGGCTTTTACAAAACTGTGCTGGAAGGGAACGGAGTAACCCAGGGATGCTTCGCGCAGGCGCACCGTGGTAGCGCTGTAAATGTATTGGGAAGAAGCACCGTTACGGCCGCCTACCGTGTTATACCAGGTCTGCGGATCTACGCTGGTCACTGCATTGTTGTTTTCATCCACGCCATTGATCTTCACGCCACCCGCGTCACGCGCAGCACCGGAGGCGGCAGATACGCCGTATTGGTCCATGATGGACTGGGTGAGGGAAAGTACCTGGCCACCAAACTTACCGTCTACCAGCAGGGAGAGGTTGAAGTTCTTGTATACAAAGTTGTTGTTCCAGCCCAGTTGCCATTTCGTGTTGGAGTTGCCGATCTTGATCAGGTCACCGCTGGTGAGCTGGGGCGCACCGCCTTTCAGCATTACGCGGCCCTGCGCATCTTTCTGGACGCCCACGCCGTAGATATCGCCATAAGAGCCACCCACCTTGAACTGGGATGCGTAGTTAGCGCCAGACTGGCCGCTCAGTACGAACAGGTCTACTTTGGGAGACAGGGAGATGATCTTATTCTGGTTGGTAGAGAAGTTGAAACCAGTGTTCCAGGTGAAGGCCTTGTCGCGGATCACATCGTATTTCACTACCGCTTCTATACCCTGGTTCTGGATGTTGCCGGCGTTGATGAAATAGTTGTCGTAATAAGTGGCCTGGCTTGCCTGGATCTTGATGGTCTGGTTCGTGGTGTTGGTCTTGTAGTAAGTCACATCAGCACTCAGGCGGCTGTCGAAGAAGCGCCATTCTGTACCAAATTCCAGTGACTTTGTTTTTTCCGGCACCAGTTCATTGAAAGGCGCGGTAGTGTTTACCGTGAGGCTGTTGGTCCAGTAGTTCTGGGCCGCATTGCTCTGGTAGGCCAGGGGCGCATTACCCACTACAGCATAAGAACCACGCACCTTTGCAAAGGTGATCACTTCCGGCAGCTTAAATACCTGGGAGAGGATGGCGTTCAAACCTACAGAAGGGTAGAAGTAGTGCTCATGGCTGGTGTAAGCCAGTGCGGAAGACCAGTCCTGGCGGCCGGTGAGGTCCAGGAACAACCAGTCACGGAAGGAAAGGTTTACGCTGGCAAATACAGACTGTGTCTGTACGTGCTGTTCCGGTAAAGTGGCAGACACATTCGGGTCCAGGCCGCTCATGTTCTGCAGGGTAAAGATGTTCGGGTATTTCAGGCTGTCAATGCCGGTGCTGCCCAGCTTAAAGCCATCATACTTGGTATCCAGGATACTGGTACCGGCTACACCGGTCAGCTTAAAGTCCTTGCCGATCGGGAGGTTGATGTTGGCGAGGAAGTCGCCGTACATCTGGGTAGAGGTCTGGTTGTTCACGTTGAAAGTACCGTTGCGGTGTGAGAGCACGGCGATGGTACCTGCGTATACATCCTGCTCGTATTTATCCGCAATGCGGTCAATGCTTCCACGGGCAGAGAAGTTCAGCCACTTGTTCACATCATATTTCAGGTTGGCATTGGCCAGCACGCGGTTGCGGGTCAGGCTGTTGATGTTGCGGTTCACGATCCACCAGGGGTTCTGCTGGATGTCTTCATTGAAAGGCCAGTTCTGCACCATCAGGTTGTTGCGGGTAGCGTCGGGCAGTTCAAATTTGTCTTTGAACTGCAGCAGGTTCTGTCCGCGGGGGAAGAGGTACAAACCGGTGAGGGCATTGTAGTAGAAGCCCGCCAGCGGCGTGTTGTCAATGGTCTGGGTCATGTAGTTCACATCGCCGGTGGCGGTCAGCTTATCATTGAGGAAGTGACCGGTTTCCTTGAAGGTGATGTTGTTGCGGCCCAGTTTATTGGTGGGCTCAATACCGTTTGCACTGGTATTGGCATAAGAAAAATAAGTCTGGTTCTTTTCATTACCGCCGGAGAGGCTGATGGAGTTGGTCCAGTTGTAACCGGTGCGGTAAAAGTCGTCCAGGTTGTCATGCGCACCATTGATCTTGCTGCCCCAGCTCTGGGTGTTGTAATCGCTGGAGGGATCGGTGGGGGCAGACATGCCATAGTTGTTCTGGAACTTGGGCTTCATGGCCACAGAGCTAAGCTGGAAGCCGGAAGACAGGTTCACGGTAGATTTGCCGGCTTTACCGCTCTTGGTGGTGATGATGATCACCCCGTTTGCACCCTGGCTGCCGTAGAGGGCAGAGGCAGAGGCGCCTTTCAGTACGGAAATGCTTTCAATATCGTCCGGGTTCAGGTTGGAGATCGGGTCTCCGCCATCGTATGCGGTGCTGCCACCGTAAATGCTGCCGGGCTGTGTGGGCTGGGAGCTGGTAAGGTTGTTCATCGGCACCCCGTCTATCACGTACAGCGCCTGGTTGGAGCCCAGGCCGGATTTGGAGCCACGCAGTACTACCTTGGCAGAACCGCCTACGCCGGAACCGCTGGTGGAAATGGTCAGACCGGCCACTTTGCCATTCAGGGTGTTGATCAGGTTCGGGTCCTTGGCCTTTACCAGTTCTTCACCGCCCAGCTGCTGGGTGGCATAGGTGATGGTCTTTTCCTGGCGGCGTACACCCAGCGCCGTTACCACTACGGCGGTAAGCTGGTTGTCAGACTGCTTCATGGTGATGGTCAGCGGCGCATCGCCGGTGATGGTCACAGACTGCGGATCGTAGCCCAGGTAGCTGAAGGTGAGCACGTCGCCGGCATTGGCCTGGATGGAGAAGGCGCCGGTTTCGTTAGTCAGCAGGCCGCGGGTAGTGCCTTTCACCTGTACGGCTACGCCGATCAGGGGATTGCCCTGGCCGTCCACTACCTTGCCGGTGATGGTAAGTGCCGGAGCAACCGTGTTTGCCGCCGCGGCCTTAGGCTGTGGGCGCACACTGATGACGATGGTCTTATCCACAATGCTGTAGGTAAGGGCGTTGTTGCCGGCCAGGCAGGCATTGAGCACCTGGGCCAGGGGAGCGGCTTTCACATCAATATTGATGGGGGCAGCGTGCTTCACCACCTGTGCATCGTACACAAATTCATAGCCGGTCTGGCGGCTGATGTTGTTAAACGCCTCGTACAGCGACAGGCGCTGCGCCTTGAGGGTCACGGTTTGGGAGAATGTCTTGGCGCTCAGGTTCAGGGAGAATACCAAAGTCAATACTGCAGTTAATCGCATAATCAACAATAATTTTCCGGGCATACGGCGGGCGTTACCCCGGGCTTTGCGGGTATCAAGTAGTTCCATACTTTTGTTCATGTTGGCTTAATAATTCAATTTTCTGTCTAGTCAAGGGAATTGGGTACGCTAACGGTCCGCCGGGAGTGTTCCAGCACTTCCGGCTTTTTTATGTACCCCTGAGTGGAATTACGTTTTCATAACCGTTGTTTAGGGTGAGTAATGTCCTTCCGGGCCGTGGTGGTATACACGGCGGCGGAAGCAGTTCTTATTTGTGGATTTGATCTGTTCAGACCTTTTCTTCTTTTGACCTTTTCTTAATTACCGGTTGTTGACTCTTTTTACTTTTTTTTTTAAAGACTGGTTTAGTGTTGTTGTAACCTTTTATGTGTATTGGTAATAGCGTATCAGCGTTGTTATAGTGCGTTTACCGGTATTACGGTAATGGTGTTATTGGCAATCTCAAAACGTACGCTGTGCGTGGCTTCCAGGATGCGCAACAGTTCCGGTGCGTTCTGGCGCCGGGAGATCAGCCCGGAGAAAGCCAGGTTGGAAACGTCGCCCTGGTATTGCACTTCCACATCGTACCAGCGTGCCACCTGGCGCATGATGGTCTGTATGTTGGTGTCGCGGAAGCGGAACTTCCCATCTTTCCAGGCCAGGGCCTGGTCCAGGTCTGCCTTTGCCACTGTGATCTGGTCCGCATTGGAGCTTACACTGGCGTTGTAGCCAGGTTGCAGTACCTGGGTGCGGGCATTATGCTGCACCTGTACCGCGCCCGATTCCAGGGTGGTAGTGATGGCTTTTTCATCCGTGTAAGCCATTACATTGAAGCTGGTGCCCAGCACATGCACCTGCAGGTCTGGCCTGCCGGCAATGTTTACGCGGAAAGGCTGGCTGGCCTTGGGGGCCACCTGGAAGTAAGCTTCCCCGCTGATCTCCACCAGGCGTTCATTGCCGTTGAAGGCCGTGGGGAAACGGATGCTGCTGGCGGCATTGAGCCACACTTTGCTGCCGTCTGCCAGGGTAAGCTGGTATTGGCCGCCCCGGGGGGTGGCCACCGTATTGTATAACACTGCCTCGGTGCTTCCGGTTGTATGGTAGGTAAGTCCCTGCCCGTTATTACTGATGATGGCATTGCCCTGCTGTCCCAAAGCCCCGCTGTGCAAGCTGTCCAGCGGAATGCGGCTGCCATCTGCCAGGGTTAGCATGGCCCGGTTAGTCCCGGGGGTGATGGCGTGGGGCTTTGCAGGTACCACCTGGGCAGTGGTAGGCGTTTTATGCCCCTGGAGCCACCAGTCTCCTGCCAGCAGGCAGGCGCCCGTGAGTGCCGCTGCGGCCCAGTACCAGCCCTTACGCAGGCGCCGGGGAGGCGTTTGCAGGATATGCTGCAGCACGGCCTCGGCCTCCGTCCTGTCCCACTCGGAGGGCACCGGCGCCTGGCGCAGGGCCTCCAGGATGTCGGCCTCCACCAGCTCCCGGTAGGCGCCGGTAGCTACTGCGGCTTGCAGTAGCTCCAGCTCCTCCGCCGAGATCCGGTCCTGTTTAAACTTGTCGAGCAATTCCTTTAAAGTGGCAGTGGTCATAGAAGGCAAATGGTATAATAGTATTAAAGACGACGCTGGAAAGGGAAAGGAGTATCCAATGTTAAAAAATTTAAAATTTTTTTTGACGAGGGGGAAGTTTGGCTGGCGGAATGGGTAAGAGCTGCCTGCAGGGAAAGGGGGAACAGGTCATTTCCCGGGGGAAACAGGGGGCGATCCCCAGGACATTAAATCGTTTTAGCTGCTACTTCAAAAAAAAGTGCACCATTACCATTACCGCCGGCAGCATCTGCGCTTTCACAAATGCACGCACAAAATGCGCGGCCAGTTGCCATTGTTTTTTTACGGTGTGGATGGAAATATTCAGGCGTTGGGAGATCTCTTCGTTGCTGTAACCCTGGGCGCGTTCCTGGTAAACCTTCTTGCGGGCGGGGGGGAGTTGGGAAATGGCGGTGTCCAGGAGTTTTTCGTATTCGTGGCGGAGCAGGCGCTGGTCAGTATCGTTGCTGGCAGCCGGTTGTTGCTGCAGGAGCAGGTCCTGGGCCTTCAGGCGGACCAGCTTTTTTTTAAAGCTGTCGTAAATGTGATTACGGGTTAGTATAAAAAGATAATCGTCAAAACGGAGCACGGTTTCCATTTCTTCCTTGCGCAGCCAGATCTTCAGGAACACCTCCTGCACGATCTCCCGCGCCAGGCTTGCGTCTTTCACATACATCAGCGCCACGGCATGTACATGCGGGCCGTAATGATGGAAAAGCCGGGTGTAAGCCTCCGCGTCGCCGGTGGCTACCTGCTTCAGCAAGTAATGCTCGTCTGCTAGTGACACGTTTGACAATCCGTTAGAAATTTAGGAACCACTTTAAAATTAGTAACAAAAGTATAATTAGCCGGGTACTTGAAAAAATAAAAAACTTTTATTACTGTGGGCGGTTCAGGTAAATATTGTTTGGGTGAATGGGTACTTGATAAATATCCAGGGGACGGTTCGGGGAACAGGCCAGGTCAATATTGTTTACTGGCATAGGTACGATAAATACTCCTCCCAAGGGGCAACGCAGTTAAATATTGCACAGGGGAATAGGTATCCAGGAAATCTCATCTCCGCCGAAAACGGCTCCACAATATCGCCGCAGGTATGCCGAAAAAGAGCGCCATGCCCAGGAGCAGGCGGAAAAACGACCCTGCTTCCGGCAGTTGGGGGTGCAGGTAAAGCCAGGCCGCCCCGGCACAGCAACCCACAAAGCAGGCGGTAAATAAAAAGGTGAGTAACATTTTCCGGTTCATCGTGGGGGATGTGGCGCTGTTTTCAGTTCCCGGCGCAGGGCCAGTGCCGCGCAAATGGCCACCAGCAGCATGGCAAAAGGCTGTATACAGGTAATGATGGTCAGTACACGGTGCTTGTTGCCCGCCGCCAGCTGCCCCTGGCCAATGGCCTTCAGGGCCAGGTACACGCCTGTGCCGCACAGGAATATGCCGAATAACCCTAAGACAGCCAGTATAATGCGATAAACGATCTTCATAAAATGCGGCATCAATATTACTCATTTTAAAAAATGCAGGGGAAGAATTTTTAACTTAGAAAAACGATGCGCAAAATATTCCTGTTGGCCGCCATGTTATGTGCCCAACTGCTGTCTGCCCAGCAGCGGCCCAATATTGTTTTTATCCTGGCAGATGACCTGGGATATGGGGATGTGAGTGTGAACGGGCAAACCCGTTTCACCACCCCGCATATTGACCAACTGGCGGCGGAGGGCATGCGCTTTACCCAGTTTTACGCCGGCACCTCCGTGTGTGCACCTTCCCGCGCCTCGCTGATGACCGGCTTTCATACCGGGCATACTTTTATCCGGGGCAATAAGGAAATAGCACCTGAGGGCCAGCAACCCATTGCCGATTCCGTGCTTACCGTCCTGGAAGTGTTGCAACAGGCCGGCTACACTACCGGCGTGTTTGGCAAGTGGGCACTAGGTCCGCCAGGTTCCGAGGGCGATCCCCTGAGACAAGGCGTAAATGAGTTCTACGGGTACAATTGCCAGCGCCAGGCCCACCGCTATTATCCCACGCACTTATGGCAAAACGATGTAAAAGTGGAGTTGCCGGGCAATGCAGCGCTTTCGGCTACCGGCACCTATTCCCCGGATCTCATCCATGCCAAAGCCCTCGCCTTCATGCAGGCCCACCGGAACCAGCCCTTTGCCGTGTTCCTTACGTATACCTTGCCCCATGCAGAGTTGCTGGTGCCGGACGACAGCATTTTCCAGCGCTTCAAAGGCCGTTATCCTGAGCACCCTTACAAAGGTAATGATTATGGGAAAGGTGCCACTGTGGCTGGCTATACATCGCAGGCCTACCCGCGCGCCACCTTTGCGGCCATGATCACCCGTCTGGACCTGTTTGTGGGCCAGGTAATGGATCAGTTAAAGGCATTGGGCCTGGATAAAAACACCATCGTGATCTTCAGCAGTGACAATGGCCCGCACGTGGAAGGGGGTGCAGACCCGGCTTTCTTTCACAGTGCCGGCCCGTTCCGCGGTGTAAAACGTGATCTGTATGAAGGCGGCATCCGCGAGCCTTTCTTTGTACGCTGGCCGGGCCACGTGGCAGCACACCGCCAAAGTGATTTTGTGGGCGGCTTCTGGGATGTGATGCCTACCCTGGCCCAGCTGGCCGGTGCAGCGCCGCCCGCACACACGGATGGTATTTCTATTGTGCCGTCACTTTTGGGGAAAGGCCGGCAGCCCGTGCATGATTTCCTGTATTGGGAGTTTCATGAAGATGGCGGCCGCCAGGCGGTACGGCAGGGCCGCTGGAAGGCCGTGCGCCTGGATGCTATTGCGCACCCGGATAACCCGGTGGAGCTTTATGACCTGCAAAATGATCCTGGGGAGAAAAAGAATATCGCCGCCACCCACCCGGATATTGCGCAGCGTTTGTCCGGTTTGATGGCAGCCTCGCATGTGGAGTCGCCATTGTTTCCTTTTCATCCCCGGCCTTAATGGCCGCCTGCAACCATGCACCAGCGCAAAAAAAGCGCCCCCTTCCCGGAGGCGCCTATGTTGCGAAATGATGGCTGGAGATAAAAGTACTTACTGCTGCTGTTGCTGCTGCGCTTTTTTCTTTTTGCTGTGGTCCACGATAGCACCGGTACCGGCACCAATACCACCACCGATCAATGTACCGATGGCTGCACCTTTAAGGTGGTCCGGGTTTACAATGGCACCCGTGATGGCGCCCGCACCGGCACCTACTACAGCGCCTTTAGCGGTGTGGCTCCAGCCCTTTTTGGCCGGGGCGGTTGCCGGGGCGGAAGTGGTAGCAGGAGCGGCCGCGGGGGCAGCATTGCTGCTATATGCGGGGGCGCTGTTATAAGAATGGTGATGTTCAGCGCGCACTGCATTCATAGAATCAATCGTGGCAGCCTTTGCTGCATTGATCGCGTTCATGGAATCGATCGTTGCCTGTTTTTCCTCGCCAACGGAGGAGGCAGTATTATCGCCGGAGTTACCCTTACAGGAGAAGAAAACCACGGCTGTTGTCATTGCTATCAATATCTGTTTCATGGCCAAATGTTTTTAGAATAATCTCGCAACCTTCCTGTTCTAAAATTATGCCAGTTGAATAATTTACCGCCTAAATGGCTGGTTTAAAAGGATCTAGAATTAATGTATAGCCTGCGCTTTACCAGGCATTACACTTTCACCGTCTTCCATTTTCCTTTACTGAACACATACCAGGCTATCAGGGCTATCATGGTCTCTGCCACCGGGATGGCAATGAACGCACCGGTGGCACGCAGGTGGGCGCCGGTTGCCATCGTGTAGGCAAAGGGGATCTGGAACAGCCAGAAGCAGCAGAAATTAATGATGGTAGGAGTACGGGTATCGCCGGCTCCGTTCAGCGCCTGGCTCATCACCATACCAATGCCATAAAAAATATAGCCGGCACCCATGATGCGCAGTGCCCTGGCACCGTAAGCCTGCACGGCCGCATCGCCGGTGAAGAAACGGATGATGAACTGGGAGCCGAACAGGAACAACAACATGACGCAGCCCATGAACACCGCATTGTAGCGGGCCGTGAGCATTACACTTTTTTCCGCGCGCGCTACCTGTTGTGCGCCCAGGTTTTGCCCAACCAGTGTAGCGGCTGCATTGCTCAGGCCCCAGGCGGGCAAAATGAAAAACACCATGTTGCGGATGGCGATCTGGTAACCTGCAGATGCGTCTGTGCCGCCGGTTTCCGCCACCAGGCGGGCCAGGAAGATCCAACTGCCACTGCCGATGAGAAACTGCAATGTGGCCGGCCAGGCTACTTTAAAAATAGCGGCGATCTGGGGTTTGTCGATGTCAAAGTGGGCCCAGGTAAAACGCAGGCTGCTGCCCTTGCCCGTTACCAGGTGATAGAGCTGGTACAACACACCGGTGGTGCGGCCTATTACAGTGGCCATTGCCGCGCCCTTCAGGCCCATGAAATGAATGAAGATGGGGCAGAGGATGATGTTCGTAAAACTGGCTATCCACAGGCTTTTCATGGCCATGGCCGCATTGCCCGCGCCCCTGAAAATACCATTGATCAGGAACAGCAGAATGATCACCAGGCTGCCGCCAAAAATGATGCGCGTGAAAATAGCACCCTCCTGCACCACGGCCGGGCTGCCTCCCATGAAATGCAGGATCTCCGGGGCCAGCCACACACCGGCTACACTGATCAAAATAGTACATACACCGGCAATCAACAGGGACTGCGCACCCGCATGCGCCGCGGCCACCGGATTTTTTTCACCGATGCGCCGCGCCACAATGGCGCCTGCGCCGGTGCTGAGGCCTATGGCAATGGAATACACGATAGCCACTACAGATTCTGTGAGGCCCACGGTGGCAATGGCATCGGGCCCCAGCTTGCCTACAAAGAACATGTCTACGATGGCAAACACGCTTTCCATGCTTAGCTCCAGGATCATGGGAATGGCCAGCAGGAACACGGCCCGCCGTATGCTGCCCTGGGTATAATCCTGCTCCTCCCCATTCAATGACTGGCGGATGATGGAAAAAATATTACGGATGGAATGGCGCGTAGCAGGAGTTGTCATTTGTTAAAAAAGTAAAGTGGTAAGTGATAAAATGCGATACAGTAACCGGCGGGAAAACAGTGGTGTACATAGCCTGAAAATTTTAAAGGTGAGTGGAACAGGTTGTGGTAAGGTCACAAAGATAGCATATAGGAAACAGCGGCAGGCGGGTTGCCTGTGCCAATTTGCAGGGGAATTTGGGCAAATTATCCAGTGCGCACAGGCACCTTCTTGCATGCGTGTTGGGCGATGCAATGGCCCGCCAATGCGGTTAAGATATTGTATGCTGCCCTCGTCTTGAAAACTGCTCCGGCGGCCCACGCCACTTCGGACGCACTTTGGATGGGCCGCTGGATATCGCTGCAGCCTGCCGCGTGCATCCAGGTATTGTATGCACAACTCGGGGAAGACCTGCACAGTGGCAGGCTTACCCTGCTGCCGGTGCCCGCTACAGGGTTGCGACAGGCCTTACCAGGTTGCAGAAAGTGATCCCCGTATAAAACCACGCCCTTCATGTGGAAAAACACTGGCAGGCCCAACTAAATGAGGTACATATTATCCCCGGCCAACAAAACGGTAGAATTATTGTTGGATGATGGCAAAACCATCCCATATGAGCAAGAAAGTAGCCGACCAGATCGTAGAAACCCTGATCGAGGCCGGTGTAAAACGCATCTATGCCGTAACCGGCGACAGTGTGAACGAGATCAACGATGCGGTAAGGCGCAGCGGTAAGATCAAATGGATCCACGTGCGCCATGAAGAAGCGGGCGCCTTTGCCGCCGCCGCCGAAGCGGAGCTGGACGGGCTGGCCTGCTGTGCGGGCAGCTGCGGCCCGGGGCACGTGCACCTGATCAATGGTATGTATGACGCAAACCGTACAGGCGTTCCCGTTATTGTACTGGCCACTACCATCAACACACCGGAATTTGGTACGGACTATTTCCAGGAAACCAACACCATTAAATTGTTTGACGATTGCAGTGTGTACAACCAGGTGGCAGCTACGCCCGTGCAGGCGGCCCGCATGCTGCAAACCGCCATCCAGCACGCCATTCACCGCAAAGGTGTGGCCGTGGTGGGACTGCCTGGTGATCTTACCGCATTGCCTGCCGAAGAAAGTCCTACTGCCATGCAGGTATACCGCAACAAACCCGTGGTGCGGCCCGCTGATGAAGAACTGCAGGAGCTGGCCCGCCTGCTTAACCAGGCACCTAAAATAGTCATCTATTGCGGCATTGGTGCGGAAGAAGCCCACGATGCAGTGGTGGCCCTGGCCGGCCTGCTTAAGGCACCGGTGGGCTATTCTTTCCGTGGCAAAATGGGCATGCAGCATAACAATCCCTATGAAGTAGGCATGACCGGTTTATTGGGCCTGCCTTCTGCCTATCATGCCATGCATGAAGCAGACCTGGTATTGCTGCTGGGCACCGACTTTCCCTACGACCCTTTTATGCCCACCGGTGCCAGGATCGTGCAGGTGGACCTGAAGCCGGAACGCCTGGGGCGGCGCGCCAAACTGACCATGGGCCTTTGCGGCAATATCAACGACACCGTAAAAGCATTGATGCCCCTGATAGAAAAGAAAACAGACAGCACTTTCCTGGATGCACAGCTGCAGGTATATGAAAAAGTAAAATCCCATTTGCAGACCTATGTGAAAGACAATGGCAGCAGCGATGCCATACAGCCGGAGTTTGTAGCCGCTACCATCAATGAGCTGGCGGCCCACAACGCGGTGTTTACGGTAGATACCGGCATGTGCTGCGTATGGGGCGCGCGTTATATTGAAAGCACCGGGGAGCGCAAAATGCTGGGCTCCTTTAACCATGGTTCCATGGCCAATGCCATGCCCATGGCCATTGGTGCAGCCTTAGCCCGCCCGCAACAACCCGTCATTGCCTTGTGCGGGGATGGGGGCCTGTCTATGCTCCTGGGCGACCTGGCCACCATTAAACAGTATCAACTGCCGGTAAAGATCGTGGTGTTCAATAACCGGGCACTGGGGATGGTAAAGCTGGAAATGCAGGTACAGGGGCTGCCGGACAATGAAACGGATATGGTGAATCCCGACTTTGCCCTGGTGGCCCAGGCCATGGGCATCCGCGGGGTGAATGTGCATGAGCCCGGGCAGGTGAAACAGGCCCTGGAAGAGGCTTTCCTGCACAGCGGCCCGGCACTGGTCAACATCTTTACCAACAGCGACGCCCTGGCCATGCCGCCCACCGTGGAGTGGAAGCAAATGAAAGGCTACGCCCTTTCCATGACCAAACTCATACTGGGCGGGCGTATGGACGATGTGCTGGACACGGTGAAGTCTAACTATAAGCACCTGAAAGACGTATTGTAAGTTGGGGGAGATAACATATTGTTTTTTTATAAATGCAAAGGGAAGTCGTATTTTTCCGGCCAACTTTGCGTTATTAAACCGTCTGTTATTTTCAGGGTCCAAGCCCTTTCACCGATCTTTTTATGAGGAACTGTCTTTTATTTTTGTTACTCGCTTGCTGCGGCTTGCAGGTGCGCGCACAAGATTCTGCGCGCTGGCGCAGGAATGCTGATACCACGCTGTTTGGTAACAGTACCGTCCCCACCCGCAGTGATTATCTCGACCAGTTTGAAGAAGCCTTCCAGACCCTGAACAAGGTGCCCCTGGTTACCGGCTCACTGATAGGCATAGACCAGATGCAGGAGAAGCTCAACGAGAGCGATTCTGCCATCGCTATCCTGAAAGATCGCCTCAATGCCGGCGACCGTGGCCAGAACATCCGCAACCTGCAGATGTACAACACCCTGCTGGATGCCCTGGATAAAAGTATGGCCGACTACAACACCTCGCTGCAGGGCTATGCTTCCAAATTGCTGGGCATTAAAAAGGAGATCCGCGATATGCGCAAGGATACCCTCATCATAAAGGTGTTTCGCGATACGGCTTTGCGTGCGCAGTTTATGCCCCAGCTGGTGCAGCTGCGCAGCAAGTGGAAACGTGCGGATAGTCTTATGAAGGTTTCCACTGCACGCTTTAATACGCTGAAAGCCCATGTGGCGGGCAATTCCATCATTGTGGAAGAACTGCTGTATCAAACAGACGGCCTGCTGCGCACCGTGGGCGTGCAGGTTTTTGGTAAAGAAAGGCGCTTCATCTGGGAGCCCCGGTCCGGGGGCAATACGCCCACCGCCGCTATGCAGGCGGGTTTCCGCAAGTCAGTAGATGCAGAGCAGCGCCTGGCGCAGTACTATTTTGCCATTACCCGCAACAAGCGGGTGTGGCTCTATATCACCGGCCTGGTATTCTATTTCTGGGTGTGGTACAACTACCGCAGCACCAAAAAGCTGGACCGCATGGCCTCCCTGAACATGCTGGGCCTGCGCTACCTGAACCCACGCCCCTATACGGCTACGCTGGTGCTGGCACTGAGCCTGGCGCCTTTGTTTGACCTGCATGCACCGGCTATTTATATTGAGACCACGCAGTTCCTGCTCATGCTCATTGTCAGCGTGGTGATCTACAAACGCCTGAGCCGAACGCTGTTCTACGGCTGGTGCGTGTTCCTGCTGCTTTTCCTGCTGCTGCCCATTATCCGCATCCTGGGGCTGCCCATGTTCCTGAGCCGCTGGTATAATTTTGTGATCAATATTGCTTCTATTCTGCTGGGCTGGTATTTCCTGTCGCGCGATGCATCCCACCTGAAGGCGTATAAGCTTTTCCGTTGGGTAGTGGGGCTGTACGTTGTATTCAATGCACTGGCGCTGCTTTGCAATGTATTTGGCCGTGTTACCCTGTCGCAGATCCTGGGCGCTACCGCGGTGTATGCGCTGGCGCAAACCGTGAGCCTGGGCGTGTTTGTAAGCGTGGTAGTGGAGGCTTTCCTGCTGCAGATCCAGAGCAGCCGTATGCGCAAGCACTACCCGGAAGCGTTTGAAATAGCAGATATTTCCCGCTCCCTGCGCCGCTTTGCCATGGTGCTGGCCATTATCCTGTGGGTCATTGTATTTACTACCAACCTGAATATTTATGATGCGCTCAATGACATACTGGGCATAGTGTTCAGCCAGCCTTACTCGGTAGGCAGCATCAACTTCACCCTGCGTGGACTGGTATTGTTCCTGGGTATTATCTGGGTGGCCAACTTCCTGCAGAAATACATTGCTTACTTCTTTGGCGATACGGGCGACGACGCCGCCTTTGATGATAAAGGACAGCGCAGTCGCCTGCTGGTAACGCGCCTGGTATTGCTCATCCTGGGCTTCCTGCTGGCCATCGCCGCTTCCGGCCTGCCCATTGACAAGATCACCGTGGTACTGGGCGCCCTCTCCGTGGGCATTGGCCTGGGCCTGCAATCTATTGTGAACAACTTTGTGAGCGGCATTATCCTCATCTTTGACCGCCCGCTGCGTATAGGCGATACCGTGGAAATAGGAGATAAAAAAGGTCGGGTAAAAGAAATTGGTATCCGCTCCAGCACCTTGCTGACAGAAGAAGGCGCAGAGGTGATCATGCCCAACGGGGATGTGCTTTCGCACAACATCGTAAACTGGACGCTGAGCAACAACTATGCACGCGTGTCGTTGCCTTTTGTGATCAGGAAAAATGCAGATATGGACCAGCTGCGCCCAGCACTGGTACAGGTGGTAAAGGCCAATCATGATGTGGTGGAGCGCAAGGAGCCGGAAATAGTGCTGGGCGCCATCACCGCCAAGACGGTAGAGCTCCGCATCTACTTCTGGTGCAAGGATTTTGCCCGTGTGAATGTGGTGGCCGGCGAGGTACGTGCCGCAGTATACCAGCAACTGGAAAAAATGAATATAGAGGTGGAATAACTAATACCTTCATTTTCGATAAAAAGCCTTTTCTATCGCGGATAGAAAAGGCTTTTTTATGTGCACAAAGGCCACGTGCGGGTGGTGTCTTCATCCCTTCAACCCCGCAATGATATTCACCGTTAACGCTACTACAAAGGTGTTCAGTATAAATGCCAGCAACCCGTGCAAAAGTACCATGCGCCTGATCTTGCGGGCGCTGATCTCTACATCGGACACCTGGAAGGTCATGCCGATCACGAAGGAGAAATATGCAAAATCAAGGTAGTCCGGCTTCTTTTCTGAGGGGAACTCCAGGCCCTCTGCATGCTTGTGCGGGTCCTGGCCGTCATGGTCGTAATACATGTGCGCGTAGTGAAAGGTAAAGGTGGTATGCACCATCACCCAGGCGCCCAGCATACCTGCCACCGTGGTAATAAGATAGATGCTTTGCAAAGGCCCGCTGGCGGCCTTGCTGAGGATCATGGATGCCACGAGCACCATGCTGGCAAAGCAACCTAGCAGTACGATCAGGAATACATAAGCCCTGCTGCCGTCTTCCCTCCTTGCAAATTCACGGATGCGCGGGGTGGACCTGGCTGCGATCACCAGCCAGCAAAGAATAATGAGCATGTAGGCAAATGCATTCCACGAAAGCATGCCACGCAACAACAAGGGCAACCGGCTTGCCGGCAAACAAAAAAAAGTAGTAAGCCCTGCCACCAGGCTTGTGACAAAGCGGGAAACAGGCGTAAGACGGAGGAAAACGTTTTCCTGCCTGAGTTTCTGGTATTCAGTATCCATATTGTTAAGATAGGCATTAAAGCGCAATTGCCTAATATGTACGGGGACGCCGGCCGAAAACGTTTTCGTGACCCCATCGTTGTAAAAAACTGTTCCCAGGCTGCCCTGCCGCGGTATATTTTAGAAAATAAATAACGGAATATTTAGGAATTTCAGGGGCTTAAGGAATAATGTCTTCTTATGAATGAATTTACTGACAAGCCTGCATCCCGCTCATTAAGCCTGCCATACAGCCTGCATATCCTGCTCTTGTGCTGTGTGTTGTTTAGCCCCGGGCTCCGCCTGCGTGCGCAGCAACAGCCCCGCTTTCATGCATTGGCTATTTATGAAAATGGTGGCCATCACGTGGATTATTCCAAGGCTGCGAAAGTGTGGCTGGACAAGCTGGCCACCGACAGCAATTTCACGATCGATTACATCCAGGATATCAAAGTAGTGGACAGTGCTTTGCTCCGTAAATACCAACTCTTTATCCAACTGGATTATGTACCTTATGCCTGGCCGGCAGCCGCGCAGCAGGCATTTAAACAATATATTGAGCAGGGCAGGGGCGGGTGGATAGGTTTTCATCATGCGTCTTTGCTGGGTGATTTTGACGGCTATAAAATGTGGCCGTGGTACCATGATTACATGGGCGGTATTATTTTCAAAAATTACATTGCCACGTTTGCCCGGGCCACTGTGCATGTAGAAAACAAAAGGCATCCCGTGATGAAGAATGTACCGGATAGTTTTGTAATTGAAAAAGATGAATGGTATACGTATGATAAAAGCCCGCGCCCGAATGTAAAAGTATTGGCCAGTGTAGATGAAAAGTCTTACAGACCCGCATCCCCCATCACGATGGGCGACCACCCCGTGGTGTGGAGCAATCCTGATGTGAAGGCCCGCAACGTGTATATTTTTATGGGGCATGCGCCGGAATTATTCAATAACACCGCTTACACTACAATGTTCCGTAATGCCATTTTTTGGGCGGCGAAAAGTGGTGGCAGGTAAGCAATATGAAATGATTGGATATGATAAAGGCGCGGTTTATTAGCCGCGCCTTTTGTTGTGTATGCCCGTTAAGTACTTTAACCTTTTACCTAAGACTTAAGACCTAAGACAATTTCCTCACAATCGTTCAATGACCCCTGCAATGCCCTGCCCACCGCCTACGCAGGCGGTTACAAGCCCGCGTTTTTTGCCCAGGCGTTTCAGTTCACTAAGCAGTTGCACTGTAAGCTTTGCGCCGGTGCAACCGAGTGGGTGACCCAGCGCAATGGCGCCTCCGTTGATGTTTACAATATCCGGGTTGAGGCCCAGTTCGCGGATCACGGCAAGCGACTGGGATGCAAAGGCTTCATTGAGTTCTATGAGGTCAATATCATTTAAGGTAAGGCCGGTTTGTTTGAGCACTTTGGGCACCGCTGCCACGGGGCCTATGCCCATGATGCGCGGGTGCACGCCTACTGCTGTACAACCCACCAAACGGCCTATGGGCGAAAGGTTCAGCTCTTTTACCATGGACTCGCTCATGACCAGCACAAAGGCGGCGCCATCAGAGGTCTGGGAGGAGTTGCCGGCAGTAACGCTGCCGCCTGCGGCGAATACGGGTTTCAGCTTTGCCAGTGCTTCCATGGAAGTATCGGCACGGGGGCCCTCATCGGTATCCACTACATAGTTGCGCACGGCGCGTTTACCATTGGGATCCACGTATACTTCTTCCACGTTGAGGGGCAGGATGCCATCTTTGAAGTAGCCGTTCTGGATGGCAGTGATGGCCTTCTGGTGCGATTTCAGGGAGAAGGCGTCCTGGTCTTCACGGGATACGTTATACTCGCGGGCCACGGCTTCCGCAGTGAGGCCCATATTTAAATAGTAATCCGGTGTGGTGGAGGCCACGGTGTAGTTAGGCACCGTTTTCCAGCCCGCCACGGGCACAAGGCTCATGCTTTCGGTGCCGCCGGCAATGATACAATCTGCCTGGCCTGCCTGGATCTTGGCGGTAGCGATGGCGATGGTTTCCAGGCCGGATGCGCAATAGCGGTTTACAGTGACACCGGGAACATCTATACCCAGGGCACGCACAGAGATCATGCGGCCCATTTGCAGGCCTTGTTCTGCTTCCGGCACGGCGTTTCCTACAATGAGATCATCTACCCGGCTGGGATCCAGTTGTGGCACGGCTTTCAGGAGACCGGTTATTACATCCACGGCCATATCATCCGGACGGTAAAAGCGGAGCCCACCGCGCTTGCTTTTTCCAACGGCCGTACGGTAACCTGCTACGATATATGCTGCTTGCATGGGTTAAATTTTTATTGGTGCAGTTATAAATTTAAGGGAAAAAGTAATACGAAGTGGGGGAGGGGTGGCCAGCGTTGATGGCTGCAAGCGTTTCCAGTGATGGCACAGGTATACGGTACCGGTCAATGTAAAGCACCGATCGGGGGTAACCGCAGTTCCTTAATATCTTTGATCGCTATCTGTTCCGGGGCCTCGCCCCGCGTGGTGCCCATCAGGATGGTTTGTTCGTCAAATTTGCGTAAGACCGCCAGCACGGGTTTCCTGTTGGTGACGCGTATCAGGTACACCTTTCCATCGTGTATTTCCGAGGGCGCAACGTCCGGGAAAGACTGGCCAAGCAATATTCCTACTATTTCCGGCATTGATGAAAGCACTGGTCCTTCCTTGTCCTTAATACCGGCTTTGCCCAGCTCGTTTTGCCCGGTTGCAGTTGCCGCGGACCGTGGTGATTCAGGGTGTTCAATGAGCTGCCATTCTTTTGCAATAGCAATTTCACGGAACAGGGTGAATTCTGAAGGGCGTCTTATGTCAAGTATCTTATTTGTAAAAGACGAATGTAACAGGTCCAGGCCAATACTTTTTATTACTGCGTTGTTAGATGCGGTTGATGGTTGGGCACCGTCGTTTTTCCATGCTTCAATTACTCTTCTGTCTACACCCAGCCGCCGTGAAAAAGCTACATTATTCCGTATGCCTACGATGTCCTGTACCGCGGCTATCAGCTGCTTGTTCTCTTCCCTTCTTGCATTTTCTTGTTGTATCGTCTCCTCAGTTCTGATCTTTTTCTTCGCCATGTTTATCGGGGGCCAAGAACTTTTTCAAAAAAAGCCATTTGAATAGCTTTTTTTGAAAATAATTGCTTAGCTTTGATTTGTAGTTAACTGATTGGTTGTTAGTTGATAGCGCGTGTGTTAGATTGGCTAATCCGGTGTCCAAAATGACATTTTTACTATTATTCCAAGCCAAACTTGTCGCCGCTGCTTGTATCTCCGGGTTTCCAGGAGATGGTTTTGTGAAAGGTGGTCATGTATTTACAGGGCCGTGCGGCTGTGTATGCGTTATGGTCAACGCTATTGCCGGGGTGCAATAAGTCTTGGCGTACGTTATGCGGATCTCAATAAGGGTTTTAAGCCGCAGCAGGATTGCGATCCTGACGCTTTTGGGATATTTAAAAAGATGAGCCATTTGATCAATGGTTCTGCGAAGGAAGGGGCGCTCTTGACTTTTGCAAATGAGAGGCGACCCACCTTACGGTTATGAAATGACCATCGCCGCTGCTCCGAATAGGGGCGGGGTGTGGTTGTGATTAAATCCGGCCGGTCGGGAAAACAGTGCTGTGGCCTCGCAAGCAATGCAGCGGCTGTCTTCCCTTTCGGCGCAACTAATTTCTATAAAATAAATTAAATCGCCCATAAAACCCTTCGTCGCCTAACGGGCCGTTAACATTTGGTAATTATTTGGCTATCAAAATGATAGCTTAGGGAAAGTATTGCCTGTGATCGTTGTGATTTGACACAAGTTTCACTGGCTGGGTACCATTGAATTTTAGGGCTTGTTCCCCAATTTTCTGCGGCATTTAAATTCAAAAGCATCTTTTGTATTCCTTGTTTTCTCCCAAACCTCAATTCTACCCTTCTCTCAAATCCGGTTTTCTGCCTTGTACCAAACCTCACCCAGGCATGGCTCTTAATCCCCCATGTTGGCCTTTCCCAAACCGCCACCCTACCTTTTCCGCAACCCGGTTTCTGTTTTTCGAGAACCCCACTTACACCCTCCGGTCAAATCCCCTCCATCCCGTAACCTTTACTTAACAAATAATTTAAATCTATATTAAAGTTTTTAGTAATTTGGTTCTTGAAAAACCAGGCCCCTCCCGGTCCCTATAACCAGGACAGCCTTTCATGTATATCGTCACCTCATTCATTAACCGTATCTCCCTATGGATCGCAGAGCTTTTCTAAAGCTGTCCAACGACCGGCAACAGCCATCACAGTCTATCCCGGCCGCTTCCCCCGCCAGCAGCGCACCCGCCGCCCGCGTAGGAGGAGGCATCAACCCATACGCAGGACCCTGGGGATCCGAACAGGTGACCCACCTCCTGAAAAGGACCATGTTTGGCGCTACCCGGGCAGATATTAACTACTTCAAAGGCCTCTCCATGGATGCCGCGGTAGACCTGCTCGTGAATGCGGCTTACGTTGCACCCGCTCCTCCTGTTAATAACTACGGCACCGATGTGACCAACATTGCCAGTGGTGCCACCTGGGTACATTCCAGCCAGCCGCCCACCGGCGATGCCGGCGACTCCCTCAATGACCTGCGCAATAAATCCTGGAAAGCCTGGTGGTTTGGCCTCATGGTAAACCAGGGCCGCAGCCTCAATGAGAAGATGACCCTCTTCTGGCATAACCACTTTGTGACCGAGACCATGACCGTAAAAGACGGGCGCCTGGCCTGGCTAACCAACGATACCCTGCGCAGGAACGCCCTGGGCAATTTCAAAACGCTCACCAGGGAAATTACCCTGGACCCCGGCATGCTGGTATACCTCAACGGCTACCTGAACTCCAAAGAAGCCGCCGATGAGAACTATGCCCGCGAACTGCAGGAACTTTTCACCGTAGGTAAAGGACCGGACTCTCACTACACGGAAGACGACGTGCGCGCCGCCGCCCGTGTGCTTACCGGCTACCGTGTGAACTTTGATACCTGCACCACTTACTTCCAGACCACCGAGCATGATTCTGATAACAAGCAGTTCTCCGACTTCTACAGCGCCAAGATCATTTCCGGCCAAACCGGTCCCAGTGGCCAGAATGAGCTGGATGCCCTGCTGGAGATCATCTTTGCACAGGTGGAATGCGCGAAGTTTATCTGCCGCAAACTCTATCGCTTCTTCGTCTACTACATCATTGATGATGCCGCGGAAAAGAATGTGATAGCACCCCTGGCCACACTGTTCATCAACAGCAATTACGAGATCAAACCCGTACTCAGCGCGCTTTTCAAGAGCGAACACTTTTTTGATCCGGGCAATATGTCCTGCCTGATCAAAAGCCCCATCGATTTTGTAGTGGGCATGTGCCGCGAATTCAATATCCAGTTTCCTAACGCCAGCGACTATACGAACTTGTACAGCGCCTGGGACGTACTGCGCGACCAGGCTGCCACTATGCTGCAGGACATTGGCTCGCCCCCGCTGGTGGCCGGCTGGGCCGCTTATTACCAGGAGCCGCAGTACCACGAGATCTGGATCAACAATGATACCCTGCCCAAACGCAATAAACTAAGTGATACGCTGAGCATCAGCAAATTCAATGGCCTCTTCATTGACGCACTGGCATTTGCCGCGCAGCAATCCGATCCTGGCAACGCCGCACAGCTCATCACAGATTCCCTGGAGGTGCTGTTCCGCATGCCGGTATCTGACGACACGAAGACCTTCCTGGCCAGCACTTACCTGCTGGGGGGGCAGACAGATCCCAACTACTGGACCAACGCGTGGACGGCTTACACCAGCAACCCCGGTGATGCTATGGCCAAGAAAATTGTCAACGATAAATTAACGGCTCTGTACAAAGGCCTGATGGACCTCTCAGAATACCAATTATCCTAAACCTCCTATCACACTGAAAAACCAATGGAAAGAAGAGCATTCCTCCGAAATACAGCCGCCGCCACCGTGCTGCCGGCATTCATCAATGGCTTTTCCATCAAGGCTTTTGGAGAATCACCTCTGCTGCAGGCGATGGAGCGTGCGGCAGACAATGATCATGTGCTGGTGATGATACAGTTGGTAGGTGGTAATGATGGATTGAACATGGTAATACCGCTGGACCAATATGCCGGCTATGTGCAGGCCCGCGCCAATATTGCCATCCCGCAGGGCAGCGTACTGAAACTGAATAACAATGTGAAGGCCGGTTTGCACCCTTCCATGACGGGCATGCAGCAGTTGTACAATGAAGAAAAAGTATGCATTGTACAAAGTGTGGGCTATCCTTCACCTAACTTTTCCCACTTCCGCGCCACCGATATCTGGACCTCCGGCTCTGATGCCGATACCATTGAGTACACTGGCTGGGGTGGTCGCTACCTCGACTATAAGTACCCTAACTACCCGGTGGGCTATCCTTCTGATGATATGCCTGATCCGCTGGCCATCCAGATCGGCTCTATCGTATCGCCGGCGTTCCAGGGGGCTAATACCAATAACGGTATTGCCATTTCCAGCGCCACTGATTTTTACAACCTGGTAGCCGGTGTGCAGGACCCGGTGCCTAATACCTACGCGGGAAAAGAACTGAGTTACATCCGCCTCATTGCCAACCAGGCCGACCACTTCTCTACCGTGATCAAAAAGGCTGCGCTGGCAGCGCCCACACAGGGCGACTACCCGGATAATTACCTGGCGGCCCAGCTGAAGATCGTGGCCCGCCTCATTGCCGGTGGTCTTAAAACCCGCATGTACATGGTGAGCATGGGCGGCTTTGACACCCACGCCAGCCAGGTAGATGGCGATACCACTAAGGGCCAGCACGCAGGATTGCTGGGCGATATTTCCAGCTCCGTAAAAGCATTCATGGACGATCTGAAAAAGATAGGCGCCTCCCGCCGCGTGGCAGGTATGACCTTCTCAGAATTTGGCCGCCGCATAAAATCAAATGGCAGTATGGGTACGGACCATGGCGCTGCCGCGCCCATGATCATCTTTGGTGATTATGTAAACCAGGGCGTACTGGGTAATACACCACCCATGCCCACCCAGGTATCTGTGGCGGATAATGTGCCCATGCAGTACGACTTCCGCTCTGTGTATGCCTCCATCCTGGAGCAATGGTTCTGTGTGCCCAGCACCGATTTGAAAAAGCTGCTGTTCAACGACTACCAAAGCCTGCCCCTGATGAGCGGCATTGCCTGTGGTACCGTAACCGGTATTGACGATGTAAATGCGGCCGGTGAGCACATGATCACCAATTACCCCAACCCGTTCACCGACAAGACCACGATCACTTACAAGACCCGCGGAGGCTTTACCATGGTGCAGATCTTTGATACCATGGGCCGCCTGGTAGGCACGCCCCAGCAGGGCAGCCAGCCCGCAGGCCAGTATACCCTGAGCTTTGACGCATCGCGCCTGGCAAATGGGATCTACTATGCCCGCCTGCAGAACAATGCCACCCAGGACGTTCGGCCAATGCTGAAAGTGAAGGGTTAACACCATATTTTGACTGTACTTATTGCTTAAAAAGGAGCGGTCCGTTCAGGCCGCTCCTTTTTCCGTTTATAAGAAAAATGCAATAATGTTGCAATTGTAATTTACCTTTGACCCAGGTGAAAACAAGCAAATGGCATAAAATACTGGCCTTTTGGCTGCTGGGCGTATTCTTCCTGAATGCTACGCCACGCGAGTTCATTCACCTGTTTGCCAATCATGAGGACACCCAGGACCAGCTCCATGCAGATGGCCTCACCTTCAGTAAAGTGCACCAGCACTGCGGGTTCCTGAACATTGGTGTGCCGCCTTACGAAGCGGCCCGTTTTGAATACCTGCCGCTCACTGTCAGCATAGACTGGCATTACCTTTCTGCCCCGCTACAACCCTGCGCGGCAGCCGTTACCTCCTTTAGTGACCTGCGTGGCCCGCCCACCCGCTCCGTCTGATCCACACAGTACCTTTTATTGCCTGCTGCTTCCACGATGGGATTAAGATCCCGGCCGTGGCGTACGCGTTTTCATGACATTTTTATTTTAACTGAGCTTATGTTTTTACGACGTATAATCGTAACCGTTATATTGTGTGTATACGCCGGCACTGCCTTTGCGGCAGATGACCAAAACTCCCTGTCTGGCACCGTAACCGACGGGAACACGCACCAGCCCCTGATTGGCGCATCTGTTTACTTCCCGGACCTGCACAGCGGGGCGGCCGCAGATGCCAGCGGGCATTACATCATTAACCACCTGCCGGCAGGTACCTACACCGTGGAAGTACATTCCATCGGCTATGCGGCCTTTACTACCAGCATACGCATCAAAGGCGCCACGGTGCATGATTTTGAGCTGAAGGAGACCCTCATTGAAAAAAATGAAGTAGTGGTAACCGGGGTGAATATGGCCACGTCTACCCGGAAAAGCCCGGTGCCCATCAGCGTGGTGCGCAAGGATTACCTGGATGAAAATGTATCTACCAATATTGTAGATGCCATTGCCAAACTGCCCGGCGTAAGCCAGCTCACCACCGGGCCGGCCATTTCCAAACCTTACATCCGTGGCCTGGGTTATAACCGGGTAGTGGTGGTAGCAGACGAAGTACGCCAGGAAGGCCAGCAATGGGGGGATGAACACGGCATTGAAGTGGACGATTATAATGTGAGCCGCCTGGAAGTGCTGAAAGGCCCTGCATCGCTGCTGTACGGCTCTGATGCACTGGCCGGCGTGGTCAATATCATAGCGCCCCCGCCCGTGCCGGTGGGTACTATTAAAGGCAACGTGGAGGCCAATTACCAGACAAACAGTGGCCTGGTGGGCTACCATGCAAACATTGCGGGCAATAGTAACGGCTTTAGCTGGAGCGCTTACGGCACCCAGAAATATTCACACGACTATAAGAACAAATACGACGGGCCGGTGTTCGATTCGCGCTTTAACAATACGAACTATGGCGCCAGCATTGGCCTCAATAAGAACTGGGGCTACAGCCGCCTTATTTTCTCTTCTTTTAACCAGCAGCTTGGCCTGGTGGAAGGGGCGCGCGACAGCCTGGGCCACTTCACCAAACAGGTAGACGTGGATGGTGTAGCGGAAGACCAGACAGTAACAGCCAGGGATGGCCGTGATTACAGCATGACCCTGCCCCGCCAGAAAATAGGCCACCAGAAGTTGGTATGGGATAATAACCTGTACCTGAAGAACGGCGGACGCCTCGGGCTTACCCTGGGTTATCAGCTGAACCAGCGCCGTGAATACGGGGATGTACTAAACCCGGACCAGCCGGGCCTTTCCCTGCACCTGCGCACGCTCAACTACGCGCTGAAATATTTCCTGCCGGAAGCCAAAGGCTGGCAAACTTCCGTGGGTGTGAACGGCATGCAGCAGCGCAATGAAAATAAAGGCATAGAATTCCTGATCCCGGATTATGACCTGTTTGATATCGGTGGTTTCGTGGTTACCCGCAAGACCTTTGATAAACTGACAGTGAGTGGTGGTGCACGTTTTGACTCCCGTTCCATTGATTCAAAATCACTGGTGGATAATGGCGATCCCAAGTTCAGTGCCTTTCATAAACAGTTTTCCAACGTGTCTGCCAGCATGGGCCTCAGCTACGAAGCATCCGATATGTGGACGCTGAAACTCAACGCCGCCCGTGGCTTCCGTGCACCCAACATTGCCGAGCTGTCTGCCAACGGTGTGCATGAAGGCACCATCAAATACGAATATGGCAACACCTCCCTGAAGCCGGAAGTGAGCACCCAGGGCGACTTTGGAGCCGAGTTCAACTCCACCCATGTATCCGTAACGGGAAGCGTGTTCTTCAACCACATCAATAATTTCATCTACTCCCGCAAGCTGGCCAGTGTGAACGGCGGTGACTCCATTCCTGCTGAAGGCAATGAAGAAGGTTATGCTGCCTTCAAATACCAGCAAACCAGCGCTAACCTGTATGGCGGTGAACTGCTGGTTGATGTGCACCCGCACCCTATTGACTGGCTGCACTTTGAAAACACCCTGTCACTGGTGAAAGGGGTGGCGTCTAACGCTACCGACTCTACGAAATATCTGCCCAATATTCCCGCCGCGCATTGGCTGTCAGAGTTGAAGGGGAAATTCAAACAAAGTGGCAAAAGGGTGCAAAACCTTTATGCAGGGGTGCAGATGGATATGAACTTTGCGCAAAACGATATCTTCAGTGCTTATGAAACGGAAACGGCCACGCCGGCTTACACCCTGCTGAATGCCACGGTGGGCGCTGATTTCATGAACCGTGATAAGAAGAAAGTATTGTTCTCCCTGCACCTTGGTGCTAACAACCTGACGGATATAGCCTACCAGAACCACCTGAGCCGCCTCAAATATGCGGACGTGAACCCCGTGACCGGAAGGGTAGGGGTGTTTAACATGGGCCGCAATTTCAGTGTGAAGCTGGTAGTGCCAATTGATTTTAAATAGGGTACAAGGTGCGGCGCCCGGCTGGTATTAATGGGCTTCTATATTCATGAGGATACCCAATTATTTGGGCGCCAATGAGGCTGTAGGCCCGGGTTGCAGGGACATACTGGTTTATCCTTTATTTGACCGGTGATCCTGGCCCTGGTGAAATATTAATGTTTTTTGTAGCTTCGCATCATAAAATCGTAATATATCTGCCAATTCTCATGACGTACATCATAGAAACCATGGTAGTTCCAATATTTTCCATAAAATTTTTTGTCTGACCGTAAAGGTTCAGATTTTGGTTGAAAAAGAAAAAGGGGCTGTGTTTACAGCCCCTAAGTTTTTTATGGTAAGTATTGTTATTTGCTTTCCAGGTGTGCTACCAGTTCTTCATCATAATACACAAAGAAGTAAAGGTACAGGGTGCGCGAGAGGCGCATTATCCAGGGCTGGCAAATGGCCAGCAATATGGCATTTACAATGAGCCAGTAGAAGATGCTGTTATCGCGCCAGGTAATGCCGATGAGTACAGCGTAAGCAACCAGGGTAGCCACGGAAAAGGCTACGGACAGGGCATAACTTACATACCCGGTGCCAAACCAGAAGCCGGTTTCCAGTTCAAATTTCTGATCACATACGGGGCAGCGCTCATACATATCAAAAATCCTGGAGAGGCGCCAGTGAAAGAAGATGTTGTTGCGGAACATGTGCCCGCGGCGGCAACGGGGGCACTTGAGCTGCAGGATACTCAGGAAAAAATTCGGACGTTTGGGAGTGGCCATGTTGTGATGCTGTGGTGAAATGCAAAGTTAGCAGAAAAAACAGGTTTATTATCCCTTGGCCGGTTCCGGCTCTGCTTTGCGCTCCCCGATCTGCTGGCGCCACATGGCATAATACAGCCCTTTTTCAGCCAGCAGGCTGTGGTGGGTGCCGGTTTCAATGATGCGGCCTTTTTCCAGCACGTAGATACGGTCTGCATGCAGGATAGTGGACAGGCGGTGCGCGATCATCACCGTAATGAGCTGGCCACCGGCAATGATCTCTTTCACGGTATCGGTAATGGCCTCTTCCGTGAGGGAGTCCAGGGCGGAGGTCGCCTCGTCAAATACCAGGAGGCGCGGATTGCGCAACAAGGCCCGGGCGATGGAAAGACGTTGTTTTTCCCCGCCGGAGATCTTCATGCCCCCTTCACCGATCACCGTGTCCAGTCCTTTTTCACTACGTGCCAGCAGGTTCTGGCAGGCGGCCTGGTGCAGGGCTTCCATAATCTCTGCATCGGTAGCGCGCGGGTTCACGTACAGCAGGTTTTCGCGGATGCTGCCGGAGAACAACTGCGTGTCCTGCGTTACAAAGCCGATCTGGTGACGCAGCTCTTCCATATCAATTTTCGTACTGTCAGTACCGTTGTACAGGATATGACCTTCCTGCGGGTTGTAAAGGCCTACCAGCAGTTTTACCAGGGACGTTTTGCCGGAGCCGGAAGGGCCTACAAAGGCAATGGTCTCGCCGGTTTTGATGTCAAACGTGATATCGTCCAGGGCCTTGGTCTTGGCGGTGAGGTGCTGGAACTGCACATGGCGGAACTGCAGGTGCTCCAGGTTATTGATGCGCACCGGATGTTCGGGCATTTTTTCCACCGGCATGTTCAGCAGTTGCTGGAAATTGAGCAGGGACACCTGTGCCTCGCGGTAGGACAGGATGATATTGCCCAGTTCCTGCAGGGGGCCGAAAATGAAGAAAGAGTACAATTGCACGGTCACCAGTTGGCCTACATTCATTTTGTCCCAGAAGATCAGGTACATCATGAAGAACAGGAGGCCCTGGCGGAGGGCGTTTACGAAGGTGCCTTGAACAAAGCTGATGGAGCGAACGCTGCGTACTTTTTTGAGTTCCAGCAGCAGGATCTTGATGGTGGTGGAATTGAGGCGCCGTATTTCCTGGGTGGTGAGGCCCAGGCTCTTTACCAGTTCAATATTGCGTAAAGACTCCGTGGTGGCGCCGGCCAGCATGGTGGTCTCTTTCACGATGGTCTTCTGGATCACCTTGATCTTGCGGCTCAGCCAGTTAGTGAGCAGGCCCAGGATAAGGCAGCCACCAAAGAAGCATACCGTGAGCAAAGGAGAGATTGCCGCCGTGTAAAAGGTAACAAAGATGATCCCGATCACGGAAGTAAAGAGCACATTGAAAAAGTTGGTAATGAACTTTTCCGAATCGGTACGTACTTTTTGCAATACGGCCAGGGTTTCACCGGAGCGCTGGTCTTCAAAGTTCTGGTAAGGCAGGCGCAGGGAGTGTTTGATACCGTCCGTATACACCTGGGCGCCAAAGCGCTGGATGATCACGTTCACGAAATAATCCTGGAAAGCCTTGGCAATACGGGACACCATGGCCACGCCCACGGCCGCCAGCAGCAGCCACATAACGCCGGTGAGGTAGTTGCCCAGCGGGCGCTCTGCGCCTTCCACCACCACCTGGTTCTTGTCCACCTTGGAAAACAGGTGCCAGAAATCGAAAGGGACGGCATGGTGGGGATGGTTACCAAATTTATCGATCAGGTTACCAAAGATCAGCGGGTCCAGGAGGGAAAAGATCTGGTTGATGGATGCCAGCAGCATGGCCAGGACGATCAACCACTTGTAGTTTTTGAGATAGTGTATGAATAATTTCATGCGGGTTTATAATTACAGGTACGCAAAGATACGGCAATACGCTGCACCCTGCGGTGCCGGTGCACTATCTATTGAGAAAGCAAAGATAGAAAGGAATTGGAAATTGCTAAGGAAATTAGTATCTTCGGGGTAATTTATTCCGTAATTTCAAGTATAAATACCAGCCATGTATCCAGCTTCACTCATTGCATATGCATTTGTACAGCGAGGGATCGCAGAGCGTAACTATATCAGCCAGCTAAAATTACAGAAGATGGTGTACTTCGCCCAGGGGTACCATCTTTCCCAGTTTGGCCGGCCGCTGATCATCGAAGACATCGAGGCCTGGAAATTTGGCCCGGTGGTGCCGGATATTTACATCCAGTACAGCATCTTCGGCAGGAGCCCCATAGTAGAGACCGATATCCTGGCCTATGACCAGGAGCTCCGCAGTAAGCTCAAAACCTTAGACAGCCAGGCCTGGCAGGCCATCAATTACACCTGGGAAGCAACCCGGGACGTATCTGCGCGCCGCCTTTCCGAATGGACGCACGAGCCGGACGGCCCCTGGCAGAAATATTATTACGCCAAAGATGACGGTGAAGGCAACCGGAAAGTCATTGATAATAAAGACATACAGGATTTTTTCCGGAAGTTTTTAGCGAAAACGAATTAGTGCTGCAAGCCCCTTCCCCGTTTTACCATATCCATCCCGTTTTAAAAACCTTTTAGCCAATAGCATAATGGAGGCGCCGAAAACCCAACCCCCTCAGGAAATAGAAGAGCTGCTGAACGCAAAACAGGCCGGCCGCGAGATCACCAGCAATGCCGGCGATCCGCACCTGGACGAAGAAGATTTTGTAGCCGGCCAGGCGGAAGTGCTGCGCAAAGCCGCCGAAAAGCAGTCCAACACAAACGTGTTCGGGCAGGAGGAGGCCTTTACCCTGGACCAGATCAGCACGGGTATACGCCTGGAATACCTGCGCACCCTGCGCCAGAACAACGGGCAGCGCAAGATCTATGCAAGGCTCATCTTTGTATTTACCTGCCTCTGGGCGGCGGTGATCTTCGTGATGCTGTTCCTCGCCGGGTTTAAAAGACTGGAGTTGTCAGACACCGTACTGGTGGCGCTGATCACCACCACCACCATCAATTTCTTTGGCTTCTTTTTATTGGTGGTGAAATACCTGTTTAATACCGGGAGCCTGCCATCAACGCCTGATGGGCCTCCACAGCCGTAAGGGGCGCCGTTATGGGGTGTAAGTGTGGCTTTTGTGAAGCCGGCAGTTACAATTGATGTTAAAGTAGCATTATAAGGCAAAGGGGCCGTCTTTTTGGAGACGGCCCCTTTGCATATCCTTGAGGATTGAGGTTGATGTTGTGATTTCCCTGGTAACACACTTTACTGCGGTAACTTTCCTTCTTCCTGCAGCTTCAGAATGGCTTCCCTGGCCTGCAACAGGTGCTCATAAAAGCCGCCCATTTCAACACCCTTGCTCTTCAGTACATTCAAATGCCCCTTCACAAAAAGCTGCACATCCGAGATCAGGATGGCTTTATGTAAACGCAACTGCTTGGGCAGTTTCACGGAGTTGAAAAATGCTTCCAGTTCCTCTATGGTCGGTGTGGCCTCGGTGCTCATAAATGATAATTTTAGCAGGGGCAAAAATAAAGAATAAAAACGAACAGGCCTCCCCGGGGCGCTTAGTACGCATTCCCCCAGCTTTCCCTGTCCAGTGTGCGGAACTGGATGGCCTCTGCAATGTGCCCGGTCTGGATGGCAGCGCTGCCGTCCAGGTCTGCAATGGTGCGGCTTACTTTAAGTATCCGGTCGTGCGCGCGGGCAGAGAGTTTCAGCTTGTCAATGGCTTTGTGCAGCAGGCTGGCGCAGGTTTCATCTAACCGGCAGTAACGTACCATCAGTTTATTGTTCATCTGCGCATTACAGTAGGTGCCCGGTTCCTGTAAGAAGCGCTGCTGCTGCACCTGGCGGGCTTTGATCACCCGGGTGCGGATGCTGGCGCTGTCTTCGGCGGCATCCGCCTGTAGCAGGGCTGCGGTAGGCACTGGCGTTACTTCTACATGCAGGTCTATCCGGTCCAGCAGGGGGCCGGATATTTTGTTGAGGTACTTGCGTACCATGCCCGGTGCACAGGTGCATTCTTTTACCGGGTGGTTAAAATACCCGCAGGGGCAGGGGTTCATGGATGCAATGAGCATAAAACCCGCGGGAAAGTTTACCGCTACCTTTGCCCTGGAAATGGCCACCCTGCGCTCTTCTATGGGCTGGCGCATTACTTCCAGCGCGGAGCGTTTGAACTCCGGCAGTTCATCCAGGAACAATACCCCGTTATGCGCCAGCGAAATTTCTCCCGGCTGGGGATGGCTGCCACCGCCTACCAGTGCCGTATCACTGATGGTATGATGGGGAGAGCGGAAAGGGCGTTGTACAATGAGCGCGGAGTGGGCCGTCATCTTACCCGCCACGGAATGAATCTTCGTTGTTTCCAATGCTTCCTGTAAGCTCAGTGGTGGCAGGATAGTGGGCAGCCTGCGGGCCAGCATGGTTTTACCGGCACCGGGAGGCCCTATCAGCAACGCGTTGTGGCCACCAGCGGCCGCAATCTCCAATGCACGTTTGATAGTGCGTTGCCCCTTTACATCAGCAAAGTCTACGTTGAAATCCTGTTGCGCTGCAAACACCTCATCTGCATTCACCCGCACCGCGTGCAGCGTTTGGGGGGCGTTGAAGAACTGCACCACTTCTTTAAGACAGGTGGCGCCATATACCTGCAGGCCATCCACCATGGCAGCTTCCCGGGCATTCTGTGCGGGGAGGATCATGCCGGTAAAGCCTTCCGCTGCCGCCTGCATGGCCATGGCCAGTGCGCCTTTGATGGGGCGCAGCGTACCATCCAATGACAGCTCTCCCATGATGACATAGTTTTCCTGCTGCGTGGTTTTCAATTGCCCGGAGGCTATCAAAATGCCGATGGCAATGGGCAGGTCATAGGCTGAGCCGGCCTTGCGGATATTGGCCGGGGCCAGGTTCACCACGATGCCCAGGCGCGGAAAGCGGTGCCCCATGTGGCTCATAGCGGAATGGATGCGGAAACGGCTTTCCTTTACCGCATCATCCGGCAGGCCCACGAGGAGGAACTTGACGTTCTTTACGATGGAAACTTCTATGGCAATGGTAATAGCATCCACGCCCTGGATGGCGCTTCCGTAAGTTTTGGTGACCATGATCGGGTAACTAAATTGGGGCTGGGTTTACATCTACAGGAATTGAATATACGGAATATTTGGTAAGGAGTGCAAATCTAGGTCAGGTGCAATAAAAAAGCGAAGCATGGTCACTGCTTCGCTTTCCAGTTTATTTTAGTCGGTATAAGTACCCAGTTTGGCCAGCAGGTCCAAGACTTTTTCCCGTTTCAGGATGAGATAGCCCAGCTTTTCTTTGGCTATGCCATCCCGCAGTTCATAGGAGAATTGCAGGTTGTCATCCACCACATCACTGGCAAAATATTTAAAGAGCAGGCGGTCATCCGTTTGCAGGTCTTCCGCAATTTCATAAAGGTGGGTGGACAGGATATACAACGAGCTTTTATTCTGCAGCAGGCCGCGGATCACGGCCAGGGAGCAGTTTTTCGCGTCTTCCACGTTAGTGCCTTTGAACATCTCGTCTATCAGCACCAGCCAGCGTTTGTTATTGCTGATCTGGGTCACCGTTTTTTTGATGCGCTGCACTTCGTTGTAGAAGTAGCTTTCTCCTTTAAAGATATTATCCTGCACTTGTATGTTACTGAGAATGCCGTCAAAAAAGCTGAGCTCCATTTTTTCTGCCGGTACGCCCATGCCCAGGTGGGCCAGGAAAACCGCCACCCCAATGGCTTTGATGAAGGTGGTCTTGCCGGCCATATTAGCGCCCGTAAGGAACAGGAAGTGGTGCACGGGGCTCAGTTCAATATCATAAGCAACAGGATTGGAAAGGATAATGTGGTACAGCTTTTCAAAATGCACATAAGGTGCCGGCGTGGTTACAAACGTGGGAAAATGTAGTTGGTAATGCCGCATGGCCTGGGCCATGGAATGATAAGCGTCCAGCTGTTTGTAGAGGTCTGCCAGTTCATGCAGGGTGCCGTTTTGATGTTTGCGCACCAGGCGGTCAAATTCCAGCATCTGTACCAGGGAAAGCTCCCCCTTTGCGGCGGCCTGGATGATGTTCTGGAAATCGCGCTGCTGCAGCAGGTGATGGGCCCTGGCCAGGATGGTCTTGAGCACCACCGGCGTTTCTTCTTTAAGGAATACGTCTACAAATTCCTTGAACCCTTTGAGCATGTTTACTACCTGCGCAAAGGAAAATTTGATGAAGCCGAAGTTAGGGGCGTAGAACGTGCGGAAAATATAGGCGCCTACTGCGCCCGCGCCGGCGCTCATGGGTTGAATGTCTGCATTGAGGTAGTTCTCTATTACCACCAGCGTACCATTGGTAATGATGGTAGGCCATGCATCTTCCTGGTCCAGCAGGAAACGCAGTGCTTCCTGGCGGCGGGCAATGGAGGCAGTATCGGTCAGGGGATTGCTGAACAGCCTGCGCAGGTATTCCTTGCCACCCGCGGTGGTGGTAAAATCCAGGCGGTGGAAGAGGGAAAATTCTTCCTCGCGGTTAAAGATGGACAGGTCGTAATACGTGGTTTGATCCAGATGCATACGTCGTAGGGTTGATGTGTGAAACGGGCCACCATGGCAGGGATTGGCCGGCGGCCCGTTTGACAATGTATAACAAAATTGTGCGTTTTCCCGCTATTGCTCAATGGATAGATGCAGCAAATTGTTTTTTCACCAAGGGATGCCCTGAATTTTTTTACAGGTCGAACAACAGGCGCTGGCCTTTTTGCTGCTCATGGAACACACCGTTTTCCCAGGCCAGGTGGCCGCTTACAAACGTATGGGTAATGGCCGCCGGGAAAGTATGTTCTTCAAACGGGCTCCAGCCGCATTTGTAGAAAATGTTAGGCGCGTTCACCGTGGTTGCCTGTTGCAGGTCCACGATCACACAATCCGCGTGGTAGCCTTCCCGGATAAAACCACGCTCGCGGATGCGGAACAGGATGGCCGGTGCGTGGCACATTTTCTCTACCACTTTTTCAATGGAGATATTACCCTGCTGCGCGTTTTGCAGCATGAGCAAAAGACTGTGCTGCACCAGGGGCACGCCGCTGGGCGCCTGCAGGTAAGGTTGTGCTTTTTCCTCGCGGGTATGGGGGGCATGGTCTGTGGCTATCACGTCCAGGCGGTCGTCCAGCAGGGCTTTCCACAGCGCATGTTTATTGAACTCCGCTTTGATGGCGGGATTGCATTTGATCTTATTGCCATAACGCGGATAATCATCCGCAGTGAAGTACAGGTGATGCACGCAAACTTCGGCGGTGATGCGCTTCTCTGCCAGTGGCAGCATGTTGCTGAAAAGTTGCAGTTCCTTCTCCGTGGAAATATGCAGGATGTGCAGGCGGGCATGATGCTTCTGGGCAAACTGGATGGCCACCAGTGATGACTCAAAGCAGGCTTCCTCATTGCGGATTAGGGGATGGTCTGCCACGGTAAGGTTGTCGCCTTTTTCCGCTTTGAACTTTTCCATGTTGGCATTAATGATGCGCTCATCCTCACAGTGCGTGGCAATGAGCAGCTCCGTGCCGCCAAAGATCTTATTGAGGGTAAGATGATTATCCACCAGCATGTTGCCGGTGGAAGAGCCCATAAAGATCTTCACGCCGCATACACGGTCTTTCTTTTCGTTCGTGCGCAGTACTTCCTCCACGTTGTCATTGCTCACACCCATAAAGAAAGAGTAGTTGGCCAAAGCGTTTTGCGCGGCAATGTCATATTTGGCTTCCAGCAGTTCCTGGGTAAGGGCGGCGGGTTTGGTATTGGGCATTTCCATGAAACTGGTGGTGCCCCCGGCCACGGCAGCACGGGCCTCGGAGTAAATGGTGGCCTTGTGGGTAAGACCTGGTTCCCGGAAGTGCACCTGGTCGTCGATCACGCCGGGCAGCAGGTGCTTACCTTCCCCGTCTATTTCCGTATGGGCCTCGTTCACGCTGATCTGTGGCGCCACGCGCTCAATGCGGCCATTCTTGATCCATACATCCTGCACGGTGCTCAGGCCTTCATTGACCACCGTGATGTTCTTGATGAGGTAGTTTTGCATGGAGGTAAAGTTAGGGCGGATTGACCAAAAGTATAAATGTGGCCGTATAGAAATGTGTAAACGACGGGCCGGTTTCAGGAGAACACCGGTTTAAAGACAAAACCCGCAGACTGAGCCGCGGGCCGGTATTCCAATGACCTGATAAGCTATCAACTTAGACAAGTTAGCTACCCCTCCAGGTGAATGGAGAACACGATCATGCGGGAATGCAACTGGTCTATCACGTTGGAATAGCGCAGGTTTTTATCCACCGCATGTACATTGCCTAAACCGTTGCTGATCTTAAATTCCGGGGAGAAGATGAAGCTTTCAAAGTAGAACTCGAAGCCGGCACCCAGCTCAAAGCCGTAATCGCCTGCTTTTACTTTTACCAGCTCCTCGGCACGGCGGGCCCGGGCGTTGGAGGCCAGGTCGTAATCATATTTCAGGCCGGCAATGGTGTACACCCGGAGGTTGCCAATGCGGTCTGATTTAAACTTCACCTGGAAGGGAAAACTTACCAGGATAGACTCAATGTTCTTCGTGGTGGTGGGCGTTTCCCCGTAGGTTTCGTTGTAATAAAGGTTCTTGGAGGCAAATACCAGCTGGGGGTTCACGCGGAGGTCGAAGTGCTCGGAGAGGCGGGCATTTGCCAGCAGGCCCAGGTTAAAACCAAACGTTTTCAGGGGCTCCACCACGTTGATCGTGTCTGTAGCCAGGAAGCGTTTGGAGTGGGAGAGTTTATAGAAAGACTGGTTGGTGGCCAGGGTAATGCCGAAGTAATATGGCTTGGCGTCGTGCTCCAGCATGTTCAGATTCTGTTGTGCCGATGCCTGGAAAGACAGCGCCATCAACAATCCTACTATTAGCGCGACGCGCTGTAAACCGAACAGATGCCGAAAGTGAGCGTTTTGCATGTAACGTCCTGAAAACCCGTGTTTTTTAAAATATTAACCATCACTTCGCCCTGGGGAAAAGCCTTCACTGAGCTGGGAAGATATTCATAAGCAGCTTTGCTTTTGCTCACGAATTTCCCGATCAGCGGTGTAATATAACGAAAGTACGTATTGTATAATTGTTTAATGGGAAAAATAGTTGGGTTGGAGAATTCCAGGATCACCAGTTTCCCCCCCGGCTTGAGCACCCGCCGCATTTCGGACAGGCCTTTTTCCAGGTTTTCAAAGTTGCGTACGCCAAAGGCGACAGTTATCGCATCAAACGTTGTGTCCGGGGCGCTTATTGTTTCGCTGTCACCCAGTTCCAGGGTTATTTTGTCTGCCAGGCCCGCCTTGGCAACCTTTTCCCGGCCAAAGGACAGCATGCCTTCCGAGATGTCTATGCCCAGGATCTTGTCCGGTTGCAGCATCTTATTGGCCATGATGGCCAGGTCGCCGGTGCCGGTGGCCACGTCGAGTATATATTTGGGCTTTAGTTTTTTAAGCTGGCGCAGGGCTACTTTCCGCCAGTGGATGTCTATGCCGAGGGACATAAAACGGTTCAGGAAGTCGTACCGGAACGCAATATCGTTGAACATCGTCGCGATCTGCTCCTTCTTGCTTAATTTTGACGCCTGGAACGGCACTACCTTTGTTGCAATTTCTTTTTCCGCCATAGCCGGCGAAGTTAAAAATAAGTACAGTCATTATGGTCATCAAATCTGCAGAATATCTTATCAGCAATGAGAATTATGAAAAATGCCCCAAGCCCAACCTGCCGGAATATGCCTTCATCGGCCGTTCCAACGTGGGCAAATCATCGCTGATAAATATGTTGGCCAATAATGAGAAGCTGGCCAAAACCTCGGCCACGCCCGGTAAAACCACGCTGATCAACCATTTCGTGATCAATAAGGACTGGTACCTGGTGGACCTTCCCGGGTATGGTTATGCCAAGCGCAGCATGGCGCAGCGCAAGACCTGGGAAAAAATGATCGAGCACTACCTGCGCAAGCGCGAGAACCTCGTGAATGTGTTTGTGCTGGTAGACAGCCGCCATACGCCCCAGGCCATTGACCTGGAGTTTGTAAACCAGCTGGGCGAGTGGCAGATCCCTTTCACGCTCGTGTTTACCAAGGCGGATAAGACCACGCAGGCCGAGACCAGTAAAAATGTAAAAGCCTTCCTCAACCGCCTTCGTGAAAACTGGGAGTTCCTGCCCCAGCACTTTGTGACCAGCACTGTAAAGAAAATGGGCCGGGATGCCATCCTTGGCTTTATTGACGAAAACAATGCGATGTTCAGGACTATTGCCTAGCCTTTGGGCACGGGCAGGTTGGTTCGCCGGGAAAGACAAAATGTTACAGCAGAGAAGAAGGGTACAGGCATTTTTAGCAGGGGTGACAAAGGCATGTGATGCGGGAGACGCATCAGCAGGTTTTGGGGGGGGGGCAAAAGCTTTGCCGCTGTGGGAGCGGGTTTAGCGGCAATGGGGGTATCAGGCCTCCGCGCTTAATTTACGATCTTGTTAGCGCAGCTGCTGCTGGCAAAAGCTTCCGGCTTGGCCTTGAAAGCAAAACCCATCCCGAGGATGTAACCCATGGCTTCACGCAGGGCCAGGTTGCTTTTGAACTGCGGGTTGGTGTTGATGTCTGCATGTACTTCCATGTCTACATCAAACTCCGTAAAGAGGTCGCACAGCTCATACGCGATCTCGATGCTGCGGGCCACTTCCACCAGCATGCGCTCCTTGATGGAGTACACGTCGCGGGTCTTCTCATTGTGGATGAACATGAAACCACCATGTCCTTCGCGGAGAAACACGATCACGGTAGCAAATTCTGTTTCCAGTCCTTTTACCTGGGAGTCCGTGCCAATGCACACTTTGAGCCGGTAATTGAGGGCGGTTTCACGGATGATGGCTGCTTTTACTTCCTCTTTAATGGGCAGGTGAATGGGATCACCATTGAATCTTCTCCATTGCATATTGTCTGTATTTAGTGATGAGAATGTGCGATCGCTAAAACACAATATTGCCTGTCAGATGCTGGGCCGGTGGGCTGCTGGGTCGTTGTTACCAATTTCATCTAATATACGAAAAAAGCGTGCAGCCGCCTGCAGGAAACAATTTCTTAAAATGAAGAATGTTGATTAAATGTGGATTACCACGGAGAAGCGCAATGGGAGAGGGTTTAAGGCCAGCCTGTTTATAAAAGCAAAGCTCCCGCACCGCCAGTGCAGGAGCTTTTTGTATGAAAGCCGTGATAGGCAATTTAATACTGGCCGGTGCTCAGCATCACCAGCGTGCAGGCATATGGGTGCTCAATACCTGCAGCTGTGGCTAGTTTAACGAGTTCCGGGTTTTCCGTGCCAGGATTAAAAATAATGCGTTTGGGATGCAGGGACAGGATGTAATCGTAATACTGTTTTTGCTTTTCCGCATTCATGTATAACGTTACTGTATCTACGTTTTCCAGGGCCGGGTGCTCTGCGGTGACAGGCGTGTTGCCGATGTTGCCGCTGCGCAGGCCAATGGCCACTACCGGGTGGCCGTGGGCCGCGAGGCGCTCCACCGCCAGGTAGCTATAACGGCCGGGATTAGGCGAAGCGCCCAGTACTACTGTCAATTTGCCTTGCTGGTCTGCCATAACCAATGTTTTTACGTCATTAGAAAAGATGATAGCGCCGCCGGGGCAGTTGCCGGATAATGTCTACCAGGGCGGGTTTCAGGTCGGGGTACTTGAATTGGTACCCGGCGGCCAGCGCCCGGGCCGGGATCACCCAGCGGCTCTTCAACAGTAGCTCAGTTTCTGTGCCAATCAGGGCGGCGCCTATTTTGAGCAGCCAGGCTGGCGCGGGGAGGCCAAGGCGATTGCCGGTAGTTGCCCGCAGGGTTTGCATGAAATTGCGGTTGGTCACCGGGTGGGGAGATGCACAGTTGTACACGCCCTCCACCTGCGGGTTTTCATATGCCCAGGCTATCATGCGGCAGATATCGTCTATGTGCACCCAGCTGTACATTTGCTGGCCGCTACCCTGGTGCCCGCCCAGGGCCCATTTTACCAGGTTAAGATACGGGCCCATTACACCACCGTTCTCCGCACCCAGGGTAATAGCAATGCGCAGGATCACTTTTCGTGTATGCGGTACCGTTATATCGTTAAATGTTTGTTCCCACAGCTTGCATACCTGCACGGAAAAGTCGTTGTGCATTTCGCCGGAAGCCTCGTCCATGGGGCGGTCCATGGCATGGCGGTAAATGGTGGCGGAGGCCGCATTGATCCAAACTGCCGGCGGGTTTTGCAGCTGCTGCACGGCATTGCCAAGCGCTTGCGTGCTTTCCCGGCGGCTGTCAAAGATGGCTTGTTTATTGGCCGCCGTGTAGCGGCAGTTCACACTTTTACCGGCCAGGTTGATGAGCAGGTCTGCCCCTTCCAGCAGGGGCACCCAGGGGCCGGCACTGTGGCCGTCCCAGCGCACGTAGGTGGTGCGGTGGTGGCTTTCTTTGGGATGGCGGCACAGCACGATGATATCGTTCTCCGCGCCAAAATATTGTACCAGGCTTTGACCAATGAAGCCGGTGCCGCCGGCAATGATGATCTTCTTGTTTTTCATGATAGAAACTTTTGAGGAGTGAGGGTAATAAACCTGGAGAAAGGCCGGGGGCCTGCGTTGCAGCGATTTATAGATCAAGATCAGTGATAAAGGCACGGAGACGGGGCCGGTTCAGCCAGGGCATCCAGGCTTCGCTAATGGAGATGAGGATGTAGAGGAAAGGTGCTGCTGCAATGCCTGCGTAAGCAATGCGGACTATGGTATCCGGCAGGTTCAGTGGGCCTGCCAGTATCAGCGCCAGTATTTCTGCTACGAGTACGCCTATCCAGAGCCACCGGCGCAGGTTTAATCCTTCGTGCACCAGGTGGATAAGGAAGCTGAGCGGCATCCAGCAAAGGGCTATCAACGTCATAATAAAGATCACACCTCCGACTGCATCATTTTGATAGGGCCTGAGTATTGGTAGTAACCATACGATCCAAAGGGCAATGATGGCCAGGAAATATTTAGATTCCAGCTGTGTTAACCATTTCATCACGTTATGATTTGTAGATGGTTAATTATCTTGGGCTTGTTTGTTTTCAGCCGGGTTCTGTGATCATCATAGTACTGCGGCTGCGATCATTTTCAGTGTTACGTTTACAACCATCGGGGGCCTTACTTCGCTATCGTTCCTGGCCGCGCCTCAGTTATTACTTCCCGTCTGCCATAGCGATCATCCCCGGCTTCGCGCTGTAATCAATTCCGGACTGCCTCCGCCATCATCCCAAGCTTTCCACGTCCGCTCATTCACAGCCCTTACGTCCGCTCATTCCCAGCCTCCACGTCCGCTCATTCCCAGCCTTCACGTCCGCCCATTCCGATGTTTTTAAATATTTCAATTGTTCAGAAGTTTCAATAAATATTGAAATATTGTAATAAAAAAATTTATTTCAGCATTTTAAGCAGCGTGCCATAGAACCAGTTTTCTTCTGATTTAATGAGGGCACTCAAAGCGGTATCCGCGCTCTTGGCAAACTTGTTAATGCCTTCGATGGATTCGCGGAATGCTTTTACGTTCTTGTCTTTGTTATCGCCTTCTACTTCGGCCAGTTGGTGGAGGACTTTGAGGATGGGGTCCAGCTCGCGTTTCTTCCGTTCACGGGTGATCATGGACGCTACTTTCCAGATATCTTTTTCCGCTACGAAAAACTCTTTGCGTTCGCCGGGTATGAGCACCTTTTCCACCAGGCCCCAGTTAATAAGTTCCCGCACGTTCATGTTGGTATTGCCGCGGGAGATGTTCAGTTCCTCCATGATCTCGTCTGCACTGAGTGGTTCCGGCATAATGAGCAGGAGTGCGTGCACCTGGGCCATGGTGCGGTTAATACCCCATTGGGCGCCGAGGGAGCCCCATGCCTGGATGAACTGCGCTTTAGCTTCTGGTAACTTCATACTTCAAATATAGATCAAGTTTTTGAACTTTCAAAACATTTTGAAAGATGCCGTGGTACGGGAGGCTAATGTAGGAATAAGGGTTTGAATTTCAATGAATGCGGGAGGGAATATTATGAAAAAAAACGGCGCACCACCGGTACGCCGTTCCCTATAAAAAATTTCAAAAGTTCACTGTTACACCAGCATCGTCACCGGGTTCTCCAGGTAAGCCTTCAGCGTAGCCAGGAAACGTGCGCCTACTGCACCGTCAATAGCACGGTGGTCGCAGCTCAGCGTAAGCTTCATGATATTCACCGCCTTGAACTGGCCTTTCTCAGAAACCACGGTTTCTTTGATATTGCCTACCGCCAGGATAGCGGAATCCGGGGGATTGATGATGGCAGTAAACTCGTCGATGCCCAGCATACCCAGGTTAGACACGGTAAAGGTGTTACCGGTGAAATCATTGGGTTGCAGTTTCTTATTCTTGGCCTTGTCGTACAGGTCTTTTGCTTCTGCAGCAATCTGTGACAGGGATTTGGTATCGGTAAATTTGATCACGGGTACGATCAGGCCTTCCGGCAGTGCCACGGCAGAGCCAATGCTGATGTGGTGGTTCTGGCGGATAAAGTCGCCCATCCAGCTGCTGTTCACATCGGGGTGCTGGCGGAGGGACAATGCGGCGGCTTTGATCACCATGTCGTTGAAGGAGATCTTCACGGGAGATACTTCGTTGATCGCCTTGCGCGCTTCGATCGCTTTGTCCATGTTCACATCGATCTTCAGGTAGAAGTGCGGTGCGGAGAACTTGCTTTCGCTGAGGCGTTTGGCAATCACCTTGCGCATGTTGGTCAGCTGTACGTCGGTATAGCTTTCCTGGCCTGCAGGAGCGGCTGCCACGGCGGGTTTGCCGGAAGTGGTGGCGGCAGGTGCGGCGGCGGGAGCACCGGGTACAAAGCTGTCGATATCACGTTTTACGATACGGCCTGCATCGCCGGAACCGGCTACTTTGCTCAGGTCAATACCTTTTTCTTCTGCGAGTTTTTTAGCGAGGGGGGAAGCTTTCACACGACCGTTGGCGGTAGCGGAGCTTTCTGCTACGGGAGCGGGTGCGGCGGCATTGGCAGCGGCTGCAGGTGCCGCGGGAGCGCCGGCAGCGGCAGGAGCACCTTCAGCGCCCAGGATGGCGTCTACATTGGTGCCGGCTTTACCTACAATGGCCATCACACCGTTTACGGGGATAGCGTCTTTATCAGAGATGTAGAGCAGGGTGCCATCGGCATAACCTACTACTTCCATCGTGGCTTTATCAGTTTCTACTTCTGCCAGCACATCGTCTGCTTTCACCACGTCGCCTACTTTCTTCAGCCAGGAGGCAATCTTGCCTTCTTTCATGGTGTCGCTCAGGAGCGGCATGCGGATCACGGTGGCGTTTTTCAGTGCTTCCTGGGCGGCGGCATTATCTGCCGGCGCAGCAGCGGCAGCAGCGGCGGGAGCCGGCGTGGCAGCAGGAGCGGGGGCAGCAGCAGGTGCGGCAGCAGGGGCAGCATCGCCACCCAGCAGGGACTTGAAGTCCTCACCAGGCTTGCCCACAATGGCCATGATACCGTTCACCGGGATGGCTTTTTTATCGGAAATGTAGAGCAGGGTGCCATCGGCATAACCCACTACTTCCATTGTAGCCTTATCAGTTTCTACTTCAGCTATTACGTCGTCTGCTTTTACAGTATCGCCCACCTTTTTATGCCAATCTGCAATCACCCCTTCTTTCATCGTATCGCTCAAGAGGGGCATTCTGATAACTTCTGCCATAGTGCTTTATCGAAATTTTGCCCAAACCTACATGTTTTTGCGCAAAAAGTGAAAGGAAATTAGACGGTGGAATGCCCGGAACCGTCGTGTGTTGCGTCTGCATTTAAACCGTAGCAGGCGGGAGCAGGAAATAAAAAAGGCAAAAACAAAATCGTTTTTGCCTTTTCAATAGGTTCGCTTTGAGTGGATTAAACGTCCAGCTCCAGGTTCATCCGGTCTTTCAGCTCTTTTACCAGCGGGTATTTTTCTACCATTTTGGCCAGTTGCTCGCGGCCGGACAGGGGGATGGGCCCCAGGTCTGCCGGTGCCTGCTGTTCGTCCAGTATGAAGGTAACGATGATGCTGTGATTGCGGAAGCGGCCTTTGAAGAATTCGGAGATGGAAAGTTTCTCTTCTTCCATGAAACGCAGCTGCACAATGTTGCCGCTGGTGAGGGTGATCTCATTGGCCTCCACGTTCAGTCCCAGTTTAGCCAGGGCAAAGTTGCTCACCACTGTCATTTTATTGGCCTGGCGGAAGCGGTCAATGAACTCTTCCCAGTACACATGGAGGGCGCCCATGGTGAGGGGAATGCGTTCCTGGGCGGCGGCGGTGCTCTGGGTAGCTGCCATGGCTTGTTTCATGGCGGCCAGGCCGGTGAGCTTGGGTGCATTGGCCGTGGGTTGTGCCGGGCGGGTAGCTGGCTGCGGTATGGGTCGGGTGGATGCGGGTGCAGCGTGTGTGGCAGCAGCAGGAGCGGCGGCCGGCGTAGCAGGGGTATTCGCCGCAGGCGCAGCATATGCATTCGCCGCAGGCATGCCTCCACTTGCTACGGGCGCAGCATATGCATTGGCCGCAGGCGTAGTACCAGCAGGCGTTTTAGGCACTTCTATGCTCAGGCGGGCTTCCTGCTGCGCAATGGTTTGCGTAGTGGCAGGCTGGCCGGCCTTGGGTGATTCTGCCCGGGCAAAGGGTGCGCGTAGCTTTTGTGGCACGCTGCCGTCAGGCACTAATTTTTTTTTTACTACCTCGCCGCTGTCGTCGCTGCTAAGGGTAATGGCCTGCTGGAGGAAGCAAAGCTTGATCAGCGCCATTTCCACATGCAGGCGCTTGTTGCGCGCCAGCCGGTAATTGATCTCCGTTTCATTGAGCAGGTGCAGGGCGGTGATGAGGTAAGCGGGGCTCACATGGCCGGAAAGCTGTTTGTAGCGTTCCCGCAGGTTGCCCGATACTTCTACCAGGTGCTGTACTTTATCTTCTTTGCAGAGCAGGAGGTTGCGTAAGAATTCGGCCCATCCGTTCAGGAAGTTATCGCCTTCAAAGCCCTTTTGCAGGATCTCGTCGAAGATGAGCATGGCCTGGGCCACGTCCTGTTTCAGCACGGCTTCCATCACTTTGAAGAAGTAGTCATAATCCAGGATATTCAGGTGTTCCAGGGTGTTGGAATAGGTAAGATGCCCGCCTGTAAAGCTCACGATCTTGTCCAGGGTACTGAGCGAGTCGCGCATGCAGCCGTCCGTTTTCTGGGCTACCAGGTGCAGGGCATCCGGCTCCGCCTGGATATGCTCTTTCTGGCAGATCTCCGCCAGGTGGTCTACCGTGTCCTGGATGGTAATGCGTTTGAAGTCGAAGATCTGGCAACGACTGAGAATGGTGGGCAGGATCTTGTGTTTCTCCGTGGTAGCCAGGATGAAGATGGCGTAGGAGGGCGGCTCTTCCAGCGTTTTCAGGAATGCGTTGAAGGCCGAGGAACTGAGCATGTGCACCTCATCGATGATGTAGATCTTGTACTTACCCGCCTGCGGCGCAAAGCGCACCTGCTCCACGAGGGTACGGATATCATCCACCGAGTTGTTAGACGCGGCATCCAGTTCATGAATATTGAAAGAAGCGCCTTCGTTGAAGGAAACGCAGGAATGGCAGGTATTACAGGCTTCCCCATCGGGCTGCAGGTTCTCGCAGTTGATGGTCTTTGCCAGGATACGGGCGCAGGTGGTCTTGCCCACGCCGCGCGGACCGCAAAACAGGAATGCGTGCGCCAGCTGGTTATTGCGGATCGCGTTCTTTAAAGTAGTGGTAATGTGGGCCTGGCCTACTACCGTAGAAAAATTCTGCGGACGGTACTTGCGGGCCGAAACGATAAAATGCTCCATAGTCTGTCAGCTACAAAATAACGGAAAATTCGGTGAGCAATTCGGATGCATATTTTTAACATGCATAGCGTCCTGTTACGCCAGTGTTGGGTGGCGCCTGAAGGGCTTTTCCCGGTCAAACAGGTAACGGTAGGTAGTGAGGGTGCGGGAACGTTCCGCGCCCAGGTTGGCTGCTATGTTGATCATCTTCGGGTTAAAGTCACCTATCCACTGCATTTCATACTCGTGGTACTTCATTTCCTTTTGGATGACGGCTGCACCTTCCATGATCAGGAAGGCATCCAGGCCTTTTGCCTGGTATTCGGGGATGAGGCCAAATACGATACCCGTGAGCTTGCGGTTAGGCTTGAATTTTTTCACCCAGAGGAACTTCAGTTTTTGCAGCAGGCCAAATTTGCCGTGCAGGTATTTGAACCACTGGTTCAGCTCCGGGAGATTAAGCCAGCATCCAATGGGCTGCCCTTTGTGGTACACGAACCACACCACATGCTCGTCTATCACGGGCTTCATGCTCTGGAAGATCTTCAGGGCCTGCGCACGGCCCATTTCCTTGCCGCCGCCATGGCCTGCCCAGGCCTTGTTATAAATGACGGTGAAGTCGTCTGCAAATTTTTCCAGTTCATTAAGGCGGATATGGCGGGAGGTATATTCGGGATTTTTCTTGAGCTGGGCGTGGCGATCGTAGAACTTGTCGCGCAGGCGGTCATGCACATCCAGGCTTAGGCACACCTGGTTGAAAAAAGGCTGGAAGCCGTAATTCTCCAGGAGGGCTTTGTAGTACGGCGGGTTGTAGTTCATGCAATAGAGCGGTTCGTGAAATCCTTCTACCAGCAGTCCCCACCAGCGGTCCCGCTCTCCAAAGTTAATGGGGCCGTCCATGGCTTCCATACCCCGTTCCTGCAACCATTTTTTTGCGGTGTCAAACAGGAGGTTCGCCGCTGCCTGGTCGTTAATGCATTCAAAAAAGCCGACGCCGCCGGTGGGCTGTTCGTCGCCTTTATTCATATACTTTTTATTCACGAATGCCGCAATGCGGCCGATGGGAGTGCCTTTGTCATCGAGCAGCAGCCAGCGGATGGCTTCTCCGTGGCGGAATGCCTTGTTCTTTTCTTTGTTGAATACTTCTTCAATGTCCTTATCCAGCGGCTGGATCCATTGTGGATTGCCTTTGTTAATGGCGACGTGCACGTGGAGGAATTGCCGGACTTTTTGCGGTGAGTCTACGATGGTGAGCTGCATGGCGCAAAAATAGGGGATATCTAGAAGATGGGCTACGATGTGCCTGCTAATTCTTAATTCCCGGCACATTTCCACGGGTCCGGGTTCCCTGCACTGGCGGTTTTATCATGCGCCCAGCAGAAGTTCAGCGCCTGGCTGGTGATACTGATCAGTTTCACCTGGATCTTGTTGCCCTTACGGCTGTTGGAAGCGGCTACGGAATTGCTCCCTTTCGCTGGTACGTTATTGATGGTATAGGTTTCGGTTTTGAACACATCCCCGTTGGCACGCAGGTATTGGACCGCCACCACTACGTTGTCCAGCGGGAATTCCGTTTGGTTGCGGGCCGTGATCGTAAGATCCTTGATGCCACCCAGCAAACCTGTCCGGTAATCGCTGTTGCTGATGGAAATGAACTGCTGCCAGTTCTTGCGGTAGTATTCCCGCTGGTCCACGAACGTGGGCTCGCGCTGGAGGATATCCCGCCGGTCAGCGATCTGCTGGGCCGTGTTGGACGACAGGTTCATTTCCTGGCGCAGGTGGCGGGTCTCATTATTAAGGCGTTCGTTCTCATTCAAAAGCTGGTGAATCCGCTTTTGCTGGCCGCAATAACTCAGCGCCAGTATGCCGCATAGCACAAAGATGACCAGGAGATAAATAATGTTTCGCATAGTAGGGTTGGATGGAAAAAATAATGCCAGGTCATACCTGTTTCGTGTGAGGAAGAGGTGATTTTTTCGTTTTAAATTCCGCGTTAAATTTTCTACATTTAAAAATGCCAGCTAAAGTCTCGCTCAAAATTGCCTATCCGCAAGCAATCAACCCGGCGGTACGTACCCTTTATGAAGCCGCTTTTCCCAAACAGGAGCGCCGCGATTGGGAAGAAGAAGTCACCCTCCTGGAATCCGGAAAACTAGTACTCATCCTCATCGAATATGAAGGGGCCTTTGCCGGTTTCCTGTTCTGCTGGCCCTTGCATGGTTTCCATTTTATAGAACATTTTGCAGTACTCCCCGAACTGAGGGGTAATCACATCGGCCGCAATGTCATTGCCCAGATGGGCGAAACCTTTGGTGCCCTGGTACTGGAAGCCACGCCACCGGTAGATGGCACTGCCATGCGCCGCCTGCGCTTTTACGAGAATGCCGGCTTCCAGCTCTTTAAGCAGGATTACCGCCAGCCGCCTTACCGCGAAGGGGATGCGCCCCTGCACATGCGTCTTCTGCACCGGAGCCTCCCGGAAGGTGCTACGTTTGAAAGCGTGAGCGCCGCTATTTTCCGGGAAGTGTATAAGGTGATCGGGCAGCACTGAGCAGCGCCCACGTCCATAAAAAATCCCGGCCGCATGCACGACCGGGATGTCTCTTATCTTCAACTATCAATTATCCTCTTGTCCGTTCTGTACCGGTAGGTGCGGGACGGGGTGCCGGTGCCGGCGCGGGAGCAGGGCGGGACTGCTGTACCGGGGCCTGTCTTACCGGCGCTGTTCTGGCCGGCTGCGGCGTAGGCGCCGGGCGGCTTTGGGCCGGCGGGTTGTTTGCCGGGCGGCTGGGCTGCGGGGTATTCATGATCCGGGGATCATTACCGCGGTTATAATTTGCCGGCTGGCTGGGCCGTGTTTCCGGCTGGGTACGGTTAGGTACGTTGCTGTTACGGCCAGGGTAATTATTGTTATTATTCACCGGCTGGCTGGGCTGTGTTACCGGCTGGGTACGCCCCGGGTAATTATTGTTATTATTTACCGGCTGCCTTGGCTGTGTTACCGGCTGGGTGCGCACCGGTGCATTGTTATTGGCGGGCGGGGTGGTCACAGGGGTACGGTTGTCCGGGCTGTTACGGTCCGGTATATTGGTACGGCCGGGCAGGTTATTGTCATTACCACGTACCGGTACATTGTTGCCGGGGGTGGTCACCGGGGTCCGGTTGCCCGGGTTACCGGGCTGGGTTACCGTACGGCCGGGAGCCGGGTTGTTGTTAACCGGGGTGGTACGGCCAGGCGTGTTGGTACCAGTAGTGCGCACCGCCGGACGGTAAATGTTCAGGCGGTTATTGTTCACCGTGGGCGCACCCGGGCGGTCAGCATTATTGATGCGCACCGGTGTGATCCGGCTGCCGGTATAGCGCTGTACGTCGTTTACGCGGGGTCCACGGTTATAATAATTATTATTGTTCACCACGGTCGTGTTATTGATCACCGTGGTATTACGGATAATGGTCACGTTCCGGCTGCGGTCCACATAATAATTATGGATGTTAGGAGATGTAATGTACCGGCAGGGTACAAAGTGCCAGTAATTGGGCTCCAGGCCTACGCTTACACCTACAGTGATGCCAGGGCCCATCGGCGCCCATCCGTAGTAGTCGCCACCGGTGCGCCAGTCTACCCAGGCAGGGCTCCAGTCGGTACCAGGTATCCAAACCCAACCATAAGCCGGGTCCATGAACCAGCGGCCATAGTGGAAGGGAGCCCAGCCCCAGGAGTAGTCAGACACCCAGGTCCAGCCGTAATCGGTGTACACCCAATGGCCGGAAGTGGCATACGGCTGGAAGTCCGGGCCCGCGTTGGGGATCCATACCTGGCCGTACTGCGGGTAGCTGATCCAGCGGCCGTAAGGGCTCAGCTGGTCATAAAAACCGTTTATCGTAACGCCTACCTGCTGTGGCTGGTCATCGTAGTAGGCCGGTTCTGCTGCGGCCTGGTACGTAGTACTGCAGGCGCTCAGCAGGATATATGAGGTGAGGAGAATGACTAATTGTTTCATGGCGAAGTAGTTTAAGGGTTGTAGCTTACAGTTAGTTGTTGCTTACAGTTAAAGGCCTTTAAATATAAAGACAGTGAGTAGAAATAAAAGTTACTTTTTCTAATCCTGTTTTAACAACATTTAACGTTATCTCAAATATTGCAAATAGTGTGCACATTCCCGGGAGCCTTTTTGCGGTTTGGGTTTTTACCTTAATTTTAACTTAAAGCTATTTCCCTGGAAACGTAGCATTGTGATCCCGGGCCCGTGGGCTGGCAGGTTGAGCGGTAACGCCTCCGGCCGTTTTTGTTAGTCCTTAAATTCCTTTCCTTGTCAACGAACTTATCGTTTCTCCCGGAGCGACCTATGACCGGGTACATTTTTTTTAAGCGTATTTTAATGGTGCTGGCGCTGCTGGTAGTATTGATACTGCTGCGCATTATGGTGGATAACCAGCTGGTATACCGGCAGCTGGCCTTTCTGTCTATGGGGCTTGCCGTGCTGGCGGTGCTGCGTTATACCCTGCTGGCACCGGCTATGGAGGCGGTCAATATCGACTTTGGGCAGGAGATCGTGGCGGTATCTGAAAAGTCGCTGCTGCGGCGCAGGGAGTGGGCCGTGGATTTTGCCCAACTGGAGTTCCGCTGGAATCCTGCCAGCAATGAACTGTGGCTGGAAGGCGGGGGGCACCAGCCCCGGATACTGGATACCGGCCAGGGTTTTACGGCCGCCCAGCTGGAGGCCATGCATACTACGCTGCAAATGATAAAAGCGCAATATCACTACCCGGAAAATGGGGAAAACGAATCCGGACAGGGACGCTGAGATATTGTACATTTGCCCGCAACCCATTAAAAAGAACATCCTATATGCAGCTGCCACAACTATCCCGTGCTGAATTAAAGAACCTGCTGGGCAAGGATAACGGAGACGGCGTGAATGTAAACCGCATCATGCTGAGCTTTATGGACTTTGACTATGACCCGGACCTCATCAGCCAGCAACTGGACCTGCAGCCTACGGGTACCGGCGTGGCGGGAGAGCCCATTCCCGGGCCGCCCGGCGCCCCCCAGCAACTGCAGGACTTTACTTTCTGGAAATACGAGTGGTATGTGCGCACCAATGATTTCATCGGCGACCTGCTGGATGCCTTTATGAAGGAGGTGATCCTGCCCCGCCTGGACGAGCTGGAGGCCATTTCCGTGAATGCGGAAACGACCCTTTCCATTACCCAGTATTACCATGATGGGAACAATCCCAACCTTCATCTCACCCGGGATACGCTGAAAGTTTTGCAGCGAATGAACGCCGCCATAGACCTGGATATTTACTGCCTGGCAGAATAGGTATTAAAATAGCATTAAGGCCGATGGGTTAATAAATTAAGGGAATTTAAAATATAAGGCCGGGGCTTTCCATAGCCCCGGCCTTACCATTAATATATGTACCAAAGCGCCCACAATCCTTTTCGTTGGGCTTTTGATTGTGGATATTTTGCCTTACTTTTGCGCCAAATTTTAGAACGCTACTTAAATTTATAAATCACTAACAAATATGCCTAACGCAGGTAAAATAAAACAAATCATCGGTCCCGTTGTGGACGTGCATTTTGAGGGAAATTTGCCAGAGATCTATAACGCGCTGGAATTAACCAGGGATAACGGCCAGAAACTCGTACTGGAAGTACAACAGCACCTGGGTGAAGACAGTGTTCGTTGCGTGGCAATGGACTCTACCGATGGTTTGGTGCGTGGAATGGCAGTGGTAGATAAGGGTGCCCCGATCAAGATGCCGGTGGGCGATCAGATCAAGGGCCGCCTCTTTAACGTGGTGGGTGAAGCGATCGATGGCCTGGGCCAGATCGATACCAGCAATGGTTACCCTATTCACCGCCAGCCCCCGAAGTTTGAAGACCTGGCGACCGATACGGAAGTATTGTTCACCGGTATTAAAGTAATTGACCTGATCGAGCCGTACGCAAAAGGTGGTAAGATCGGCCTGTTTGGTGGTGCAGGTGTAGGTAAAACAGTATTGATCCAGGAACTGATCAACAACATCGCGAAGGGTTACGAAGGTTTGTCCGTGTTTGCCGGTGTGGGTGAACGTACCCGTGAAGGTAATGACCTGATGCGCGAAATGATCGAAGCTGGTATCGTAAAATATGGTTCCAAATTCGCCCATTCCATGGAAGAAGGTGGTTGGGACCTGTCTGCTGTAGATAAGGAAGAACTGAAGAAATCCCAGGCTACCTTTATCTTCGGCCAGATGAACGAACCCCCCGGTGCCCGCGCCCGCGTGGCCCTCTCCGGTCTGACCATCGCGGAGTACTTCCGTGACGGCGACGGCTCTGCTTCCGGCGGTAAGGACATCCTCTTCTTCGTAGATAACATCTTCCGTTTCACCCAGGCAGGTTCTGAAGTATCCGCACTGCTGGGCCGTATGCCCTCCGCGGTAGGTTACCAGCCCACCCTGGCCACTGAAATGGGCCTGATGCAGGAACGTATCACTTCCACCAAAAACGGTTCTATCACCTCCGTACAGGCGGTATACGTACCTGCGGATGACTTGACCGACCCGGCTCCTGCTACTACCTTTGCCCACCTGGATGCTACCACCGTACTGGATCGTAAGATCTCCGACCTGGGTATCTATCCCGCGGTGAGCCCCCTGGATTCTACTTCCCGTATCCTCACCCCCACCATCGTGGGCGAGGCGCACTACAACTGTGCACAGCGTGTTAAGCAGATCCTCCAGCGCTATAAAGAATTGCAGGACATCATCGCCATCCTCGGTATGGATGAACTGAGCGACGAAGATAAAATGACCGTACTGCGTGCACGCCGTGTACAGCGCTTCCTGTCGCAGCCCTTCCACGTAGCAGAACAGTTCACCGGTCTGAAAGGCGTACTGGTACCCATTGAAGAAACGATCCGTGGCTTTAACATGATCATGGACGGTGAAGTGGACCAGTATCCGGAAGCTGCATTCAACCTGGTAGGTAACATCGAAGATGCGATCGAAAAGGGTAAGCGTCTGCTGGCTGAAGCTAAATAATCATCTTTCTAAACTCAATACATGCAATTAGAAGTATTAACACCCGAGAAGAAACTGTACACTGGTGAAGTGTATGGGGTACAGCTGCCGGGTATAGACGGTTCTTTCGAGATCCTCGATAAGCACGCGCCCCTGATTGCGGCCCTGGGCAAAGGAAAGATGAAAGTATTGACCGATAAGAACAATGCTGAATTCTTCACCATCGCCGGTGGCTTCGTGGAAATGCTTAACAACACTGCCACGGTGCTGATCGAAGGCGCTGAATAAACAGGATATACTGCCGTAACAACGGCATAAAATAAAGTGGCCGGGTAAGAATACCCGGCCTTTTTTTTGTCCTAACTATTCCAATCTATGACCCTGTTTGGTGCCGGTAAGAATACTGGCCGGGATTACCAACTAGTAATTCATTTCCTTTGCCAGCACCCGGCATCAAAAGAGATGCAAGGCTTATGGCCGGCATTGGAGCATGAACAACTGTTCCTAAAAAATTAAATGAGTTACCACCACCTGCTCACGGTTACGGATATACGAAAAAGACAGCGAACAAGCCTTGGCAATGTCAGTAAGATTCGGTTTACGGGATGTAGATCGGAGGGACATATTTATAGTAGGTGTATAGGTGTTTAGTATGGTTTAAGCCGATTTTTTTCATAGGTATTTAAGTAACAATTACTTATTTCATTGTTTAATACAATGACCACACATCACCCGGGTTAACACAACAGATATCCTGAACTGCCTCAGTATTTCGATCAGCAATATATGGAGAATAAATCAGATATTAAAAATAATATCTATGTTTTGATGTGAAGGGGTGGGTTAGTTGAGCGAAGGGTCTATGGGGAAATTGGCCATTATGGCGAAATCGCGGCCCAGGCTGCGAAGGGAAGACTTCCAGATTTCCTGCTCTGCCTCCTTAAAAATAAGCCGGGGGCTGGCCTCGGAAACGATCCAGGATTTTTCCTTCAGCTCCGCCTGCAACTGGCCGGAGCTCCAGCCGGAATAGCCAATGAAGAACTTGATCTTGCGTACATCCAGCTGGCCGCTGTTCATGAGCGCTACTACCTGGTCAAACCGGCCGCCCCAGTAAATGCCGGGCAGCAACTGCATGCTGCCTTCAATGAGATGGGGCAGCTCGTGCACAAAATGAATGGTGTCCAGCTGCACAGGGCCGCCAAAATATACGGGGATATTGGGTTGGATAATGTCGGGTACCAGGTCGTTAAGTGTTTGATCATAGAGCTTGTTGATGACAAAGCCAAAGCTGCCCTGTTCTTCCTGGTGCTCACATAACAGCACTACGGAACGGGCAAAGTTAGGGTCCTTCAGGAAAGGGTCCGCTATCAGCAAGGTGCCAGGCATCAGGTTACTCATATCAAACAGTTTTATCGCCTTAACCAAATATAACCAATTGAGATAAAGATAGCAATGCGGGAAGGATAAATTTTTGGAAGGGGAAGAAAGGAGATCTTGGAAGGAGGATGAAGGAGACCGGCGTCCGGTGGCATTTTCCGGTGGTAGATTTCCGGGCCCTCCCCGAGCGGAATGGGCACAAAAAAAGGAGGCTAGAAAACCTCCTTACCATTTTATCAACCAAAATCTAAATCGCTTATGGATGTGATCCATATCGATGTATGTAGAGTCTTTAAGATCGTTTGTTGTGTAAAAAGAAACAAATTCCGTTCCAGATTACAGGGACAAAGTTAAGCATAGAACCAATACAAAGAACAAAATCATCAAGTTAAACTTACGTTAAAGTGGTGCTTTATTGCAGGGATAGCTATTGCAGGCACTTTGCTATGCTTAATTTTACATTACAAATGGCCTGAAACAATGGCGAACGGCAGTTTTAGCGCTAAATTAGGCCGTCAAAAAAAAGTGGCGCCGCCCTGAAAAAAATCTATAAATGTTACCATTAAGAAAAACATTTCCCATCATCCTGGTGATGATGTCTATGTCGCTGTTGGGGATTATCCTCATACAGGTGAATTGGATCACCAATGCGGCCCACATACAAAAGGAAAAAATAGAACAGCGCTATGAAGATGTGGCAAACAACGTAAAGGACACTTTGATGCTGCGCCAATACAACTTCCCGGAGATCAGCATCGGCTCCAGCCGTACGGTGATAGGGCGGAGCGGTCTTTCCATGGACAGCTACCTGATGAACAGTATGAACTTTAAGCCCATTACAGCCAAATTCACGGCGCGGGAAGTACATGGTATCATTGCCCGGGCACTGGACCGCGCCAAGCTGGATTCATCGTCCTTTGATTTTAATGTAATGAGCAAAACCGTTACCGGTGAGGCTTACAGCTCCCTGCATACGCTCAACTTTGAATACAGCTGGCATGATGCCATGGACAGTTCTTCCCAGAACCGGGGTAACTACAATGTGCAGATACGCCCGCTCACAGCCGATGTAACCGCGCTGGGCGCACAATCTGAATTGTTGTTCATCATCTTCAGCAACGCGCATTACGACCAGATCATGATCCTCCGTTCACTGGGCTGGATGATCATTGGCAGCATTGCATTCACCATCATTATCATCTCTGCGTTTGGCCTCACCATACAGGCCATGTTGAACCAGAAGAAGATCTCCGAGATCAAATCGGACTTCATCAACAACATGACGCATGAACTGAAAACCCCGTTGGCCACCATTTCCCTGGCGGTGGACGCCATCGGTAATGAAAAGGTGATGAGTAACCGGGAAAAGATCAGCTACTTCTCCGGCATTATCAAGGAAGAGAACAAACGCATGAACAAGCAGGTGGAAAGTATCCTGCAATCTGCACTGATAGAAAAGAACGAGATCACGCTGAACCTGCAGCCCATTGATGTGCACCAGGTAATACAATCCACCGTGGATAACCTGCAACTGCAACTGGCCAATAAAGACGCCAAGGTAGAACTGCAACTGGATGCCGTGCAGCCCGTGATCAAAGCGGATGAAGTGCATTTCTCCAATGTGATCTTTAACCTGCTGGACAATGCCATCAAGTATTCCCGCCAGCAACTGGATATTAAGATCAGCACTTTCAATACCCGCAAAACCGTGGTGATCAGTATCTCGGACAATGGTATCGGGATGAGCCGCGATACAGTATCCCGTATCTTTGAAAAATTCTACCGCGCCCACACCGGCAACGTGCACAATGTAAAAGGCTTTGGCCTGGGCCTTTCTTATGTGAAGGCCATCATTGACGCGCACCATGGCAAGATCCGTGTAGAAAGCACCCTGGGCAAGGGCAGTAAGTTCACCATGGAATTTCCCCAGCAGGAGAGTTAGCAAGATCATAAAACAAGCACATGGCATTGACCGAAAAAGAAATAGCAAGATTGAAACATCCCATTGCCGTACCTGGCATGGGCCTGGATGTACAGGAAACCCTCAAGAAAGCAAACATACTCGTGGTAGGCGCAGGTGGCCTGGGATGCCCGGTGCTGCAATATCTGAGCCTGTCTGGCATAGGCGTGATCGGGATTGCCGATTATGGCGTGATCCTGGAAGAAGACATGCACCGCCAGCCCATTTTCCAGATGCAGGACCTGCGGAAACACAAGGCCAAGATGGCCTCCAGCCGCCTGTGGGCCAATAATCCCTGGACCAAGCATTACCCGATATTAGTGCAGGTGAAACCAGCGAACGTGCTGCAATTGCTGCAGGGCTTTGACCTGGTGATAGACTGCTCCCAACACATCCCCACCCACCTGGTGGTGAACGATGCCTGCGTGCAGCAAGGCGTGCCTTTTATTACCGGCGAAGTGCACAACTGGGTATCATGGTTTGGGGGCTTTAACCTGCCCGATGGCAAGGGTGGCCGCACGGCTTCTTACCGCTGCGCGGCAGCTCTCATAGACAGTTACCGGAACTATGATGCCGGCGCCCTGGGCACTACCCATGGCCTCACCGGTCTGGCCATCGTGAATGAGGTGATCAAATACCTGGCCGGTGTGCCCGGGGGCCTGGCCGGAAAGCTGTACAAGCATGATTATCTGCATAACACGATCGAAGCAAAGCAACTCGCGCCGGATGCCGCTGTATTGGCCGCAACCACGCTGCTTACAGCGGAAGATTATGGGCTGGAGATCGTGCCGGATGTGGAGGATTAATACAAAGGAACCCATTAAAACAAAAAGACCAATTTTCACATCCGGCAGGGATTGAAAATTGGTCTCTGTTATTTTCGGGAAATTGAATCCGGAGCCTGGAAATTCCCTGGCGCCGGAACTTGTTATTTGGAAAGTTCCTTCAGGGACGATTGTTTCCCATTCACCTTCAGCTCATACGGGACCCCCAGTTTCAGCGTGTAGTTTTCCACCTGGTGGCCTACGGGAAAACCATAGGCTACGGGGAAACCATAGTCTTCCACGATGTGGTGGATGATCTCGTATTCCGTTTCGCCAAACGGCGTGGTGGTTTCCTTGCCCTGCACAAAAGCGCCTACTACCAGGCCCGCCAGTTTTTCCAGCCAGCCGGCCCGTTTCAGGTTGTACATCATGCGGTCCACATGGTAGCGGTATTCGCCAATGTCTTCCAGCACCAGGATCTTACCCTTGGTATTGATCTGGGACTTGGTACCACTCAGGTTGGCCAGGATGCTCAGGTTACCGCCCACCAGGATGCCGGTGGCAGCGCCTTCCCGGTCCATGGCGTGGGGCTCAAAGTTAAATTTGCCGGCCTTGCCTTTGAGTGCCTGCTGGAGGCTTTGCACGTATTTGTTCGCATGGGTTTCTTCGGTAATGCCGCCTGCCATCACGGAGTGCAGGGTGGGGATGCCCAGCCGCTGGTGCACGTGGGCATGTAGCACGGTGATGTCGCTATAACCGCAGAGCCACTTGGGGTGCTTGCGGAAGCGGGTCCAGTCCAGCTGGTCCAGGATGCAGATGGTGCCGTAGCCACCCCGTCCAAACAGGATGGCCTTGATGTCCCTGTCGTCCAGCATGTCCTGCAGCTCTTCCTGCCGCAGTTCGTCCGGAGCGGAGAAATTATGGAAGCCGGTGCCCACGGTAATGCCCATTTGCACGCGGTAACCCCAGCCGGTCAACACGTTAGCTGCATAATCCGCTGCGGCCTGCTCCATCTTGCTACCCGGGCAGGTAATGCCTATCAGGTCGCCTTTCTTGAGATATGCTGGTATTTTTATCATTGTCCTTTGATTATCTTTGTTGTCCTTCGGGCTAAGTTGATGAATAGTTTTGTTTATTCCAAATCGGCCTTGCCTCCGGACAATTTTTAGTTGCATTATGGAAAAGATCAGTAGATACTTAGTGACCGCCGCCCTGCCTTACGCCAATGGTCCCGTTCACATCGGGCACCTGGCGGGCTGCTACCTCCCGGCGGATATTTACGTGCGTTACCTGCGGGCGCGGAAAGCGGATGTGAAATTCGTTTCCGGCACCGATGAGCACGGGGTTCCCATTAACATCAAAGCGATGCAGGAAAATGTATCGCCCCAGGATATTGTTGACAAATACCATCGCATCATCGGCGACAGCTTTGCCGCCATGGATATTTCCTTCGACATCTTTGCCCGTACCTCCAGCCCTGTGCATCACAAAACAGCGGCAGACTTTTTCAAAAACATGTACGACAAAGGCCTGTTTGAAGAAAAAGAGACCGAACAGTTTTACGACCCGGAAAAGCAGACTTTCCTGGCAGACCGTTACATCGTAGGTACCTGCCCCATATGCGGCAATGAGCGCGCTTATGGCGACCAGTGCGAGCGTTGTGGCACTTCCCTCAGCCCGGAAGAACTGATCAATCCCCGCTCGTCCCTCAGCGATGCTGTGCCGGTGAAAAAGAAAACCAAGCACTGGTACATGCCGCTGCAGCATTATGAGCCCTGGTTAAAAGAATGGCTCATTGAAGGGCACAAAGAATGGAAGCCCAACGTATATGGCCAGTGCAAAAGCTGGCTGGATAATGGTTTGCACAGCCGCGCCATGACGCGCGACAGCAACTGGGGCATTAAAGTACCCCTGCCCGATGCAGCAGGCAAGGTGCTGTATGTGTGGTTTGATGCACCTATTGGCTATATCTCCGCCACCAAGGAACTGACCGAACAATGGGCTGATTACTGGTGCAAGGAAGACACCAAACTGGTGCACTTCATTGGTAAGGATAACATCGTATTCCACTGCATTATTTTCCCCAGCATGCTGCATGGCCACGGTGGCTTTGTAGTGCCGGAAAATGTACCCGCCAATGAATTCCTCAACATTGAAGGCCAGAAAGTATCCACCTCCCGCAACTGGGCCGTGTGGGTGCATGAGTACGTGGAAGACTTCCCCGGGCAGCAGGACGTGCTGCGCTACGTGCTGGCCGCCAACGCCCCGGAAACAAAAGACAACGATTTTACCTGGAAAGAGTTCCAGGACCGCAATAACAGTGAGCTGGTAAGCATCTTCGGCAATTTTGTCAACCGTACCATGGTGCTTATGCACAAACTGTGCGGTGGCAAAGTGCCGCCCTTCCATGCAGATGTGCGCGATGACCGCGATGACCTGATGCGTGTAATGCTGCAGGAGTCCAAGGCCAGGATCGAGACTGCGCTGGAAACATTCCACTTCCGCGATGCGCTGGCCGAGGTAATGAACGTGGCCCGCGAAGGCAACAAATACCTGCAGGAAAAAGAGCCGTGGATAAAGGCCAAGACACCGGAACTGCAAGCAGAAAACCAGGCGCTGATCGACAACTGCCTGCACATCTGCCTGCAACTGACGGCTAACCTGGCCATCTTCATCAATCCCTTCCTGCCCACTACTGCTAGGAAGATCCTGCACATGCTGAAGCTGGTGGACCGCGTGCTGGATTGGGAAAATGCCGGCAGCACCAAGCTGGTAAGTGTAGGCTACTCCCTGCGTGCACCGGAGCTGCTCTTTGCCAAAGTGGAAGACGCCCAGATTGCACAGCAGATAGAAAAACTGCATACCCGCGCCGCAGCCTCCATGGCGGGTGTGGTGAGTGACGCAGCATCCACAGTTCCCACCACCCCTGCACACGAGCCGCTGAAGCCGGAGATCCAGTATGATGATTTTGCAAAACTGGACCTGCGCATTGGCACCATTACCCATGCGGAAAAGGTACCGAAGGCAGACAAGCTGCTGAAACTTACCATAGACCTGGGTTTTGAAACACGCACAGTGGTATCGGGCATTGCAGAACATTTTACACCGGAATCCATTGTAGGCACGCAGGTAACGGTGGTGGCCAACCTGGCCCCCCGCAAAATGCGCGGCATTGAAAGCCAGGGAATGATCCTGATGGCAGCACACGATGGCAAGCTGGTATTCATGAACGGTGCAGATACCGTAGCACCGGGATCTTCCATCAGTTAAACAGCAATATTCACGTCACTGTATACAGGCCGGCGCGTATCCAGCGCCGGCCTTTTTTCTGTCCGCCAGTTTTGTGTATAAAAAAGCACTAAATTCAGGGATATATTTTTGTTAACGGCTGATCGCTTAAAGTACACGGCTTTATGAAAAGACATATCAACAAAGTAGCAGTATTGGGTTCCGGTGTAATGGGTTCCCGCATTGCGCTGCATTTTGCCGGCATCGGCGTACAGGTGCTCCTGCTGGACATTGTACCCAAAGAGCCCAATGCCGCGGAAACCGCCAAAGGACTGACCCTGGACCACCCTGCTGTGAAAAACCGCATTGTAAATGAAGCCCTGCAGGCCGCGATCAAATCCAACCCTTCGCCGGTATATTCACCCGAGGTGGTGAAGCATGTAAAGACCGGTAACTTTACAGACAACATGAAAGACATTGCCAGTTGCGACTGGATCATTGAAGTAGTGGTGGAAAACCTGGCGGTAAAGAAATCTGTGTTTGAGCAGGTGGAAAAATTCCGCAAGCCTGGTACCCTCATTACTTCCAATACGTCGGGCATCCCCATCCACCTGATGGCGGAAGGCCGCAGTGAAGATTTTCAGCAACATTTCTGCGGCACCCACTTCTTCAATCCCCCACGCTACCTGCGTTTGCTGGAGATCATCCCCACACCGCACACCAGCCCTGAAGTGATCGGTTTTCTCATGCAATATGGTGATCGCTTCCTGGGTAAGACCACCGTATTATGTAAGGACACGCCTGCGTTCATTGCTAACCGGGTAGGTGTATTTTCCATCATGGCCATCTTCCACATCATGCAGGAAATGGGGCTTAATATTGATGATATTGATGCCCTCACCGGCCCGGCCATGGGGCATCCCAAGAGTGCCACTTTCCGCACCGCAGATGTAGTGGGCATAGATACCCTGGTGCGCGTGGCCAAAGGTGTGCAGGAAAATTGCAAGGACGATGAAGCCATTAAAATATTTGAAATACCGCCCTTCCTGCAAAAGGTAGTGGACAACAACTGGTTGGGTGATAAAACCGGCCAGGGCTTCTACAAAAAAACAAAAGGAGAAGGGGGCAAGGAGATCCTCACACTGGATCTCAACACTATGGAATACGTGCCCAAGCAAAAGCCCAAATTTGCTACGCTGGAAGCCACCAAACCCGTGGAAGACCTGAAGCAACGCACTAAAATGCTGGCTGCCGGTACCGACAAAGCGGGCCAGTTTTACCAGCAACTATTTGCCCATTTATTCTCTTACGTGAGCAACCGCATTCCTGAAATTGCGGACGACCTGTACAAGGTGGACGATGCCATGAAAGCCGGCTTTGGCTGGGAGCTGGGCACCTTTGAGACCTGGGATATCCTGGGCGTGGATGCCTTTGTGAAGGTAGTGGAAAGCAAAGGACTGAAAGTGGCGGCGTGGGTAAAGGAAATGCTGGCCAAAGGCATCACGAAATTTTACAAAGTAGAAAACGGCAAAAAATATTACTACGACCGCACCACACAGGACTACAAGCTGGTGCCGGGCACAGAATCTTTCATCATCCTGGAAAATTACAGCAGTAATGTAGTGTGGAAGAACAGTGCCTGCAAACTGTACGACATTGGTGATGGAGTGCTGTGCATTGACTGGCAAACCAAGATGAACACCATTGGCGGTGAAGTGCTGGAAGGCGTGAACAAGGCGGTGGACATCGCCGAAAAGGATTTCCGTGGCCTGGTGGTAGGCAATGACGGGGCTAACTTCTCTGCCGGTGCAAACGTGGGTATGATCTTCATGCTGGCGGCAGAGCAGGAGTATGATGAACTGGATATGGCCGTGCGCCTGTTCCAGCGCACCACTATGCGTTTGCGCTATTCCTCCATCCCGGTGGTGGTGGCGGCGCATGCGCTGACCCTGGGCGGTGGTTGTGAAATGTGCCTGCATGCAGACAAGGTGCAAGCCAGCGCAGAAAGCTACATTGGCCTGGTGGAACTGGGCGTAGGCCTCATTCCCGGCGGTGGTGGCACCAAAGAAATGACCGTGCGCGCCAGCGATGAATTTGTAGAAGGCGAGATAGACCTGGAGTGGCTGAAAACCCGCTTCTTCACCGTGGCTACGGCCAAGGTATCCACCTCCGCCCAGGAGGCTTATGCATTGGGTATCCTGCGCAAAGGACATGATGAGATTACCATGAACCCCAGCCGCGTGATAGCAGATGCTAAGAGCAGCGTAATAGCTATGGCGGATGAAGGCTACACCCGCCCGCCGGAAAGAAAAGATATCCGCGTGCTGGGCCGCTCTGCCCTGGGCGCCATGCTTACCGGTATCAATGCCATGCACTTTGGTAACTACATTTCCGAACATGACGGTAAGATAGCGCGTAAACTTGCCTACGTAATGTGCGGCGGAGACCTGAGTGAGCCCACACTGGTAAGTGAACAATACCTGCTGGACCTGGAACGGGAAGCGTTCCTGAGCCTGAGCGGTGAGCGCAAAACGCTGGAACGCCTGCAGGCAGTGATAAAAACAGGACGGCCTATCAGGAATTAAATTCCCGGAAAAATATAAAAGACCAGTTTTCAAATCCAACAGGGTTGAATACTGGTTTTTGTTATTTTAAAAGCAGACCAGCCATCACTCCACAGTTTCGAAATTACGCTCCCACATCTGGTTGCCAGGAAATTGCCTTTCATCACATTGTTGTTAGGAAATGGGATTTTAGTTCTCTATCTTACAACAGCTTTGCCGGCAACCAGGCTGAGTTTCATCCCCATTCGTGATAGCTGACTGATTATTACCCGAACCTTTCCTTTCACCGATTTAACCATTTTACTTTGTCAATTCTATCCCTGCAACAAATCTCCAAGCGTTACGGGCGTATACAGGCCTTGCAGGCTGTATCGTTTGATGTGCCCAAGGGCAGTGTGTTTGGTATACTGGGCCCCAATGGCAGCGGTAAAACCACGCTGCTGGGCATAGTAACCGATGTGCTGAAAGCTGATAGCGGCTCCTTTACTTTCTTTGACCAGGCTCCGGGGGCGCATGCCCGCCGCCAGGTAGGTACCCTGCTGGAAACGCCTAATTTTTACCACTACCTCTCCGCGGTGGATAACCTGGCTATCACGGCCTCCGTGAAGGGCCATGGCGCAGACGATATGGAACGGGTACTGAAGATCGTAGGCCTCTGGGAGCGCCGCGATTCCAAGTTCAAGACCTACTCCCTGGGTATGAAACAGCGCCTGGCCATTGGGGCGGCCCTGCTGGGCGACCCCACTGTGCTGCTGCTGGACGAGCCTACCAATGGCCTGGATCCCGTGGGCATTGCAGAAGTACGTAACCTGATCCGCGACCTGGCAAAGAGTGGCAAAACCATCATCATGGCCAGCCACCTGCTGGATGAAGTGGAAAAAGTATGCACCCATGTGGCCATCCTGCGCAAGGGGAACCTGCTGCTCTCCGGCGCCGTGAATGAAGTGATACAGCGGGAAGATGTGTATGAATTTGGGGCGGCGGATGTGGACGCGCTGCGCAAGGTACTGGCACAACACCCGGACTTTGTAGGCTTTGCCGGCAATGTGAGTGACAGCGTGCAGGCCATCTTCCGCAATGAAATATCCCCGGCGGTGATCAACCAGTTCTGCGCGGAAAAAGGCGTTTGGCTCAGCCACCTGCAAAGCCGCCGCAAGAGCCTCGAAACCGCATTCCTTGAACTTACCCACAACGAGAGAAACTAAGACCTATGTTTGCAAACATTATAAAAACAGAATGGCTGAAAGTAAAGCATTACCGCACCTTTTGGATACTGCTGGCCTTATTCTTCCTGGCATCGCTGGGGGTTACCTATACCGCTATTGAGATCATGAAAGTAGCGCGGGATAAGAGCAGCGGCATCTTCAACCTGTCGCCGTTCGACTTTCCCACAGTGTGGCGCACGGTGGGGTTCCTCAATTCCTACATCACCCTGCTGCTGGGCTTCCTGGTGATCATCCTGGTGAGCAATGAATACACTTTCCGCACCCACCGGCAGAACATTATTGACGGCTGGAGCCGCCAGCAGTTTGCCTTTTCCAAAACCCTGTGGATAGTGGGCCTCAGCGTATATGCCGTGATCGTGACCTTCATCACCGCGCTGGTATATGGCGCCATTTACGGGCAGATGGGCTTTTCCCTCCGGGAAGGCCAATACCTCATTTACCTGCTGCTGCAGGCACTGCTTACTTTGTCTGTAGCCGGCCTGCTGGCCGTGCTGATGCGCCGCGCCGGGGTAAGCATCGTGGTGTATATGGTGTATGTGATGATGGAAAACCTGCCGGTATCGCTGATCAACCGGTTTGTGGGCAGCTGGGGGCGCCTGTTCCCGCTGGAAACAGCAGACCGCCTCATGGGCTATCCCCTGGTAGAAAAAGTGCTGCCGGACGATAAAGGCTTTGCACCGGTGGTGTACATCTGCTTTGCTATAATGTACATTGTGCTGTTCAATTTCTTTATTAACCGCAAGCTGTCTAAAGCAGACCTGTAGCAATAAATGCAATACCCCTGCGTTCTTTCAACCACAAGTGCCCCCGGGTGCTTGTGGTTTGCTTTTACTACATTTGCAGGGACTAAAAATCATACGGTGGCCAATAGCGAAAAAATCATCCTGGTAACAAACGATGACGGCATTACAGCGCCCGGCATCCGTGAGCTGGTGGAAGCAGTAAAGCCTTTGGGAAAAGTAGTGGTGGTAGCGCCAGACAGTCCCCAGTCCGGCATGGGGCATGCCATTACTATTGGTGTGCCGCTGCGCCTGAACCGGGTGGATATCTTTGACGGGGTAGAAGCATGGACCTGCTCCGGCACACCGGTAGACTGTGTGAAGCTGGCCCGCGATAAGATCCTGCATGGTAAGCCGGACTTTTGCGTGAGTGGCATAAACCACGGGGCTAACCATTCCATCAACGTGATCTATTCGGGCACCATGTCTGCCGCCATGGAAGCGGCTATTGAAGGTATTCCTTCTGCCGGCTTCTCTTACCTGGATTATAGTTACGAAGCTGATTTTACCCTGCCTGCCCGCGTGGCCCGGCAGGTAGTGGAAAAGATGGTTGCGGAAGGCCTGCCCGAAGGCGGCCTGCTGAACGTGAACATCCCTTTCTGCAAAATAGAAGACTTCCAGGGTGTGCGCATTTGCCGCCAGGCAAACGCCAAGTATGTGGAAGCCTTTGACGAACGCCGCGATCCACACGGGAAAAAATACTACTGGCTCACCGGCGAATTTAAAAACCTCGATACCGGTACCGACACGGATGTGTGGGCCCTTGATAATAACTACGCCTCGATCGTGCCCGTGCAGTTTGACCTGACCAACTATGCCCTTAAACAACAACTGTCCGATACCTGGAAATTCTAATTTATGTTCAAACTGTTCAAACAAGACAAACTGGCCTTAGGCATCATACTGGGTTTCATTGCGCCCCTGCTCGCATTCGGGGCTTATTACCTGGTATTCTCTTACCGCAGCCATGAATCATTTGCGGAATATGTGGCGAGGTTCAAATATAACCGGGGCCTCATCCCGAAAGTGTCTGCCCTTTGCCTGCTGGCCAACGGCGTGATCTTTTATTTTTATACCCAAAGCCGCAAGGACATCACTGCCAAAGGCATTTTCCTGGTGACTATGCTCATGGCAGTAAGCATCCTGCTGCTGAAATTGATATTTTAATAACCGTACAAGGTACCAGGTACAGTGTACAAGGTATCTTGCGCGGAGGGTTTAATTGGCTGAAACCTTGTACCAGGGCATGTTCCATTGAAAGATGAATACATGGCGCCTTGTACATAGTACGTTGTACAAATGAAATATTACCTGATAGCCGGGGAAGCATCTGGCGATTTGCATGGCAGCAACCTGATCAAACAGATCAAATTGCAGGACCCGGAGGCGGACATCCGCTGCTGGGGTGGTGATCTTATGCAGCAAGCCGGCGGTACCCTGGTAAAGCACTACCGGGACCTGGCCTTCATGGGATTTGTGGAAGTAGTGATGAACCTGCGCACTATCCTGCGCAACATGGATTTTTGTAAACAGGATATTGCCGCGTTCAGGCCGGATGTGCTGGTGCTGATCGATTACCCCGGGTTTAATATGCGCATTGCCAAATGGGGCAAGGCGGAAGGATATGAGACCATCTTTTACATATCACCCCAGGTATGGGCGTGGAAGGAAAACCGCGTAAAGCAGATCAGGGAAACGGTGGACAAAATGCTGTGCATCCTGCCGTTTGAACAGGCTTTTTATGAGAAATGGAACTACCCGGTGGAATATGTGGGCCATCCCCTCATTGAAGTGATAAAGGAAGCGAAGGCGCAGCCCGTGGTGGCGCCTCTGAGCAATAAACCCATCGTGGCCCTGCTACCCGGCAGCCGCAAGCAGGAGGTGAGTGTAAAACTGCCCCTGATGCTTACCCAGGCCAAACATTTCCCGGACCACCAGTTTATCATTGCACAGGCTCCCAGCCTGGAAGACAGCTTCCTGCTATCCCTGATAGGCGACCAGCCCAATGTGTCCATGGTGAAAGGCCAGACCTACACCCTGCTGAAACAAGCCGCCGCAGCCCTGGTAACTTCCGGCACCGCTACCCTGGAAACCGCCCTGTTTGGCGTGCCCGAAGTGGTGTGCTACAAAGGCAGCCCCATTTCTTATTTCTTTGCCAAGCGCCTGATCAAGGTGAAATACATTTCCCTGGTAAACCTGGTGATGGATAAACTGGTGGTTACAGAACTGATCCAGGACGAGCTTACAGAAGCCAACCTGCTGCGTGAACTGACCCTGTTGCTAAAGGATGTGCCCACCCGCCAGCGCCTGCAGGCAGACTACGCGGAGCTCTGGCACAAACTGGGCGAGAAGCCCGCCAGCCGCCGCGCCGCGGAGATCATTGTGGAAGAGGCCAGCCATAAACGCATTTCGCCGGAGGGGAGCCTTACACCGGGAAAACCCTAATGCCGGTGGAACAGCCTCCATATCACCACCACCAGCGCTACTAAGAACATGAGGATGGATAGGCGGTTAATGCCATGCATCACCCGTGTGTTCACATTGTTGTGCTCACCTGGTTCCTTCTTTTTTATATAGAGGTACCGCAGGATCTGGTTCCAAAGACTTTTCATGCTGCGAAGGTAGGCCGCCGGCCCATAACTTTAACATTCCATTCATGTAACTTTGCCCATAAACCGGGTCTAACATTTACTGGCAGCAACACAGAGGTCAACCAATTGATAATCCAACCTTTCTTTATACATAAAACTTGCCTTATCACCACTTTGTGTGACTAATTACCGTTGCTGGCACAAAATCCGTAACTTTAGAATAATGGAAAAAGTGGCTGTTCAAAAATACCAACTCGACGAGGAACAAGAGAAGAAAGAGATCGTCCGGCATTACCGGGCGCTGCTCCGTGCGCTGAAGCCCCGCCTCAAAAAGGGTGACCGCGAACTGGTGCGTACCGCCTTTGAAATGGCGGCAGACGCCCACAAGGAGATGCGCCGCAAATCCGGCGAGCCCTATATCCTGCATCCCCTGGCCGTAGCCCAGATCTGCGTGGAAGAAATAGGCCTGGGCGTACGCTCGGCCATCTGTGCCCTCCTGCATGATACCGTGGAAGATACCGAGGTCACCCTGGAAGACGTAGGCCGTGAATTCGGGAACGAGATCGCCCACATCGTGGACGGCCTCACCAAGATCAGTACCATCGTGGATTCTGCCAACAGTACGGTGCAGGCGGAGAACTTCAAAAAGATCCTGCTTACCCTGGCGGACGATCCCCGTGTGATCCTCATAAAGCTGGCAGACCGCCTGCATAATATGCGTACCCTGGACAGCATGAGCCGGGAAAAGCAGCTGAAGATCGCTTCAGAGACCGTCTTCATCTACGCTCCCCTGGCGCACCGCCTGGGCCTGTACAACATCAAGTCGGAGATGGAAGACCTGGCCATGAAGTACACGGAGCAGCAAACCTACCGGGACATTGCCCGCAAGCTGAAGGAAACCAAGCGGGAACGCACCCGCTATGTGAACGAGTTTATAAAACCTATCAAGGAAGTGCTCCAGGAAGAGGGCTTCCATTTCGATATCTTTGGCCGCCCCAAGTCTATCCACTCTATCTGGAACAAGATCAAGAGCAAGAACGTGGCCTTTGAAGAAGTGTACGACCTCTTTGCCATCCGCATCATCCTGGACACACCCCTGGACAAGGAAAAGGCGGACTGCTGGAAAGTGTATTCCATCATCACTGATTTCTACCACCCCAGCCCGGAGCGCACGCGCGACTGGCTGAGCAACCCCAAGTCCAATGGGTACGAGGCCCTGCACGTAACCGTGATGGGCCCCCAGGGTAAATGGGTGGAAGTGCAGATCCGCACCAAGCGTATGAACGACTATGCGGAGAAAGGCCTGGCCGCCCACTGGCGCTACAAGGAAGGTAACAACCCCAGCGCGGTGCAGGAGTCAAAATTTGACCAGTGGTTCAGCCAGATCCGCGAGATCCTGAACAACCCGGACTCCAACACGCTGGACTTCCTGGCCGATTTCAAAAGCAATCTCTTTACCGAAGAAATATATGTGTACACGCCCAAGGGCGACCTCCGCATCCTGCCGGTAGGCTCCACGGCGCTGGATTTTGCTTACTCCATCCACTCCGCCATCGGCAACAAGTGTATAGGAGCCAAGGTAAATTACAAACTGGTGCCCCTGAGCCACAAGCTGCGCAGCGGTGACCAGGTGGAGATCATTACGAGCAACAAGCAGAAGCCTTCGGAAGACTGGCTGAACTTTGTGCTCACGGCCAAGGCCAAGTCCAAGATCAAGGATGCGCTCAAGGAAGAAAAGCGCATCGTGGCCATGGACGGGAAGGACACCCTGGAGCGGAAGCTGGGCCACATGAAAGTGAGCGCCAGCCAGTACAACATCAATGAGCTGGTATCTTTCTACCGCCAGCCTTCCCCGCTGGACCTGTACTACCAGATAGCGGTGAAGAACATTGACCTGAAGGAGCTCAAGGAATTTTCCATCCTGGGCGACAAGCTGGAACCACCCAAGCCGGTGAAGCCGGAGCCCACGCCCCAGCAGGAGGAGAACCTGTTTTCCCGCCCGGCCCAGATGCCCAAGAAAGATGCGGAGCTGATCATTTTCGGGGAAAGTTCCGACAAGATCGCCTACAAACTGGCCAACTGCTGCCGCCCCATCCCGGGCGACGACGTGTTTGGCTTTGTGACCGCCAGCGAAGGGTTGAAGATCCACCGCACCAATTGCCCCAATGCTGCCCAGCTGCTGGCCCACTACGGCCACCGCGTGGTAAAGACCAAGTGGGTGAAGAACCGGGAAATATCCTTCCTGACCGGCCTGCGTATTGTAGGTATGGACGACGTAGGCGTGATCCACAAGATCACCAATATTATCTCCGGTGAGCTGAAGATCAATATCAGCGGGCTTTCCATCGAATCCAAGGAGGGGCTTTTTGAAGGCCGCATCCAGGTGTTTGTACACGATAAGGAGGAGCTGGATGAGCTGGTGGACCGGCTGCGCAAGCTGAATGGCATCCAGACCGTGGACCGCCTGGAGGACGAATAAAAAATTTATCTCCCTGCCATGACACCCTTTGTTACTTTTTTATAAAGTTTACCTAAATCGCCTTAATTTTGCCACTTCGTTAAAAAAGGTGGTGAAATGCCGCCTGAAAATCTGTTAAGTCAAACAAAAATTTAATTTATCATGGTAGATGTACTGTTAGGGCTTCAGTGGGGTGATGAAGGCAAAGGCAAGATCGTGGATTATTTTGCGGGCCAATACGATGTGATCGCACGTTTCCAGGGCGGTCCGAACGCCGGCCACACCCTGTACCTCAATGGTCACAAAGTAGTCCTGCACACCATTCCTTCCGGTGTGTTCCATAACAAATGCATCAACCTGATCGGCAACGGCGTGGTGCTGGACCCGGTTACTTTTAAGAAAGAATACGATACGATCTCCGCGCTGGGCATTGACCTGAAAAAAAATCTGTTTATCGCGGAAAAAACGCATATCATTGTACCGACACACCGTGCGCTGGACAAGGCTTCCGAGCTTTCTAAAGGCCACGAAAAGATCGGATCCACCCTCAAAGGTATTGGCCCTGCCTACATGGACAAGACCGGCCGTAACGGCCTGAGAATTGGCGATGTACTGAGCCCCGACTTTAAAGCCCTGTACGAAAAGCTTAAACAGAAACATTTACAATTACTGGGTAACTATAATTTCACCGAAGACATTTCCGCCTGGGAAGAAGAATTCTTTGCCGCGGTGGAATTCCTGCGTGGCATGAACATCGTGAACGGTGAATATTTTATCAACGAAAAGCTCAATGCCGGCAAATCCGTACTGGCAGAGGGCGCGCAAGGCAGCATGCTGGATGTGGACTTCGGTACCTACCCGTTTGTGACCTCTTCCACCACCCTGAGCGCAGGCGTTTGTACCGGCCTGGGGGTGGCGCCAAAATGGATCCGGGAAGTGATCGGGGTGACCAAGGCTTACTGCACCCGCGTGGGCAGTGGTCCTTTCCCCACGGAACTGCATGATGAAACCGGTGAGCTGCTGCGCAAAACCGGTAACGAATTTGGGGCCACCACCGGCCGTCCGCGCCGTTGTGGTTGGATGGACCTGGTAGCACTGCACTATACCTGCATGCTGAGCGGTGTGACCCAGTTAGTGATGACAAAAAGTGATGTATTGGATGCGTTTAATGAAGTATCTTTAGCGACAGCGTACGAGGTGAATGGCAAGGAAACAAACCAGGTACCGTACGACATCAATACTGCTGCCATTAAACCCTTGTACAAGACCTTTAAAGGATGGACAGATAAGACGGCTGGTGTAACTGCGTACGCAGCACTGCCGCAGGAAATGAAGACCTACCTGGCATTTATCGAGGAATATATGGGCATCCCCGTAGCGTATGTTTCCAATGGCCCGGAAAGAGATCAGATTTTGAAGAAATAGGGTGCAGAAATTAGTGAAAAAAACGCGTAAAAAAAATTTGGCGAATAAAAAAAACTGTTAAAACTTTACGTTAAAGAAATAAGCGTGTTATAGTTATGAAATCAAAATCTGATAAAGACAAAGAGATCAAAAAAACTACTGCTCCAAAGGCCCCCAAAGCTACGCCCAAAGCCGCTGCCAAGCCAAAGAAAGCTGTAGAAGATGAGGAGGATGAGGATGATGACGATGATACAACGTCTTCAAAATCTACCGCGAAAACATCAGATAAAAAGGCTTCCGGCAAATCCCGTTTTGCCGATGATGATGACGATGACATCGATGATGATGCGGACCTCGATGAAGAAGCAGACGATTGGGAAAAAGGCGAAGCCGACGAAGACTTCGATCCTGACTTCCAGGAGTTTGATATGCCAAAATCAAAATCCAAGCGTGGCCGCCCCGGCTCCAAGAAAGATGATGACGATGACATGGGCATCGATGAAGAGTTCAAGGACATGGGCCTGTTTGACGACCGCTTTGATGACGACGACGATGATTTCTAAAAAATAAAGATTACTGCTATCAGGATATTCTTTGATTTTCCGACGGCGGATCTCCTATCTTTTAAACTGCAAATGTTGAACTGGTCCAAACAGTTCAACATTTGTTGTTTTATGGACGCCAATGGTTACAACGCGCCGTATGCACGGTATGAAGCCCTGCTGGCTGCAGGGGTAGTGCATTCCCTTGCCCCGGCGGCCCCAGGCCCCGGCACTACCGCGTTCCAGCGCCTGCAGGCATTCCACGCACAGCACCCCGACTGGCTTTTTGGCCACCTGGGCTACGACCTCAAAAACGAACTTTTCCCCTTAACCTCCACCCACCCCGACGGGATAGGGTTCCCGGATATTTATTTCTTCCAGCCGGAAGTGGTGATCCTCGTACAGCCAGGACTGGTGCGCATTGGCGGCTGGCATTACAGCGAGGCGGATGCCCGCAGGGTTTATGAAGCCTGTTTACGTATGCCCGTTACCGTTAGTGCCGTAACGCCACCCCGGCATGCCGTGCAAAGCCCCTTCCCGCATGCAGACTACCTGGATACGGTGAAAGCCCTGCAGGCCCACATCCACCGGGGAGACTGTTACGAGATCAACTTTTGCCGGGAGAACTTTGTGCCGGAAACGGAGCTGGACCCGCTGGCTTTGTTCACCCGCCTCAATGCCCTGTCACCGGCACCGTTTGCGGCATTTTATAAGCTGCAGGATCAGTACTGCTGCTGCGCAAGCCCCGAGCGTTTTGTGCAGCAAAGCGGGCGTACGGTGATCTCCCAGCCTATTAAAGGCACCATCCGCCGCGGGCAGGATGCGGCGGAAGAAGCCCGCTTAAAAGACCTCTTGCGCCACAGCGCGAAGGAGCGTGCGGAAAACATTATGGTGGTGGACCTGGTACGCAATGACCTTACGCCGGCGGCTGCCCGCGGCAGCGTAAGCGTGGCAGAGCTTTGCGGGATCTATACCTTTGCACAGGTACACCATATGATCTCCACCGTGCAGGCTACACTGGCACCGGGGATGGGCTTCGCAGACGTGCTGCGGCATGCGTTCCCCATGGGCAGCATGACCGGCGCGCCCAAGCTGCGCGTGATGCAGCTCATAGAGCAATATGAAAGAAGTAAACGGGGATTATTTTCCGGCAGCATCGGCTACATTACGCCGGAAGGCGACATGGATTTTAACGTAGTGATACGCAGTATGCTGTACAACGCCGCAGAGCAATATCTATCCTTCTCCACCGGCTCTGCCATTACGTTCCGGAGTGCCCCCCAGCAGGAGTGGGAGGAGTGTTTGCTGAAAGCGTCTGCCATGAAGAAAGTACTGGAAGGGTAACTACTGCTGCTTAAACAACTGGTCCATTGCATCGTCAATGGTGGGGTAGGAGAACTGGAATCCCGTATCTTCCACCTTCCTGCTGGACACCTTACAGCTTTTCAATATTTCCACACTCATTTCACCTAAAATAAGTTTCAGGGCAAAGGCCGGCGCATGCACCGGCACAAAGTTCTTATTACGCGCAGCCTGCGCCATGGCCAGTACCAGGCGTTCATTGGTCACGGGATTGGGGGCTACCGCGTTGAAAATGCCTTCCAGGCTGTCATTCACGATGGCATTGAGATAGAGGCGCACCAGGTCGTGCACATGGATCCAGCTTACCCATTGCTCCCCGCTGCCCAGGATGGCCGCCACGCCCAACCGGAGGGGGCGGTAAAATTCTGCCAGGGCGCCGCCGGCGCGGCTCAGGGTAATGCCGGTACGGAAGATCACCAGCTTTTTGCCCAGGTCCTGCACGGGCTTGATGCTGTTTTCCCAGGCCACACAGGTGGTGCCCAGGAAATCATCTGCGGGGGCGTCTTCTTCGGTGAAGGTTCTCGTATAGCTTTCGCCGTAGAAGCCGGTGGCTGCGGCGCTGATCACTTTTGTTACTTTATTGGGATGCCGGCCCAGCATGTCCACGATCAACTGGCTGCTGCGGGTACGGCTGTTGAGGATCTCCTGCTTGCGGGCGGCGGTCCAGCGCTGGGCGGCCACGTTGGCCCCGGCCAGGTGCACGATGTAGTCTGCCTCCTGGAGGGCCTGTATATCCAGGGTCTGGTTCTTCACGTCCCACTGGGCGTACTTTACTTTGGGGTCCCGGGAAGGGTATTGCGGGCGTTGCCGTCCCATGATGATCACCTGGTAACCTACTTCTGTAAGCAGCTGTGTCAGTTCCTGACCAATCAGGCCTGTGCCACCGGTAATCATAACTGTTTTCATGGTTGGGCGATCGCTTATTAAGTGTGGAAAATATTTGTGCTAAAATACACAATAAAAATCATGCCCCTGGTATTTAATCTATTGTGTTAATTGTGGGTCTATACCTTTTTCCAAACCGTTACAAGCCACGGATACGCCTGTTTTCGCTTTATGGTTTTTTTCCTGTAGGTTTGGAATAGGAACCATTTATAATTATTCTTCAATTTTTAGATAAAGACAAGATGCCATTACGTTTTTATTGCTGGGTGCTGCTCCTTTTCGTGGGTAGTGCTGCCATGGCCCAGAAAGTAACCTACACAGACCCGGAGAAGGATGATTTCAAGACCACGGAGTTTGAGATCATCGGTAAAGTGGGTGGCAAGATCATGGTCTACAAAAGTGACCGTGGGGAGTTTGCCGTGTCCACCTATGATAACGATCTGAAGCCCCTCCAGCGTATTCCCCTGGACTTCCTGCCTAAGAAACTGCTCAGCATGGACCTGGTGGCCTACCCGGACCGTGTGCTGTTCTTCTACCAGTTCCAGCGTAAGGATGCTGTATTTGCCTTCTGCGCTACCATGCAGGCGGATGGCGGATTTAACCAGGCACCTTTGCTGCTGGACTCTACCCGCATTGGCAACGCCACTGTGGAAAATAAGGTATACTCCGTGCAGTTCTCAGAAGACAAGAGCAAGATCATGCTCTACAAGATCAACCAGGACCGCCAGAATGATAATATCTTTTACACCTTCCTGTACGACAGCTCCATGCTGCTGATCAACAACAGCCGCGTGTCTTTGCCCATGGAAAGCAAGAAGCACTTCCTGGGTAACTTCAGCCTGGGAAATGATGGTGATTTTATCTTCACCAAGCTGGAACGCAGCAACAACCGGGATGTGATGATAGGAGGACAGCTGATCCACAAGCAACCTACCGTGGATTCCTTTGCAACCTATCCCTTTGCATTGAAAGACCAACTGGTGGATGAGTTAAAGGTGAAACTGGATAACAGCACCAAACGGGTGCTCACCACCGGTTTTTACTACAAGCAGAAGCGGGGCAATGTAGAAGGGCTCTACATCAACAAGTTTGACTTTGGCCAGAAACAATCCGTATATGAGAAGTTCGTGGATTTCTCCCAGGAGCTGAAAGCCAGTGCAAAAGGGGATGCCAGCACTGCGGGCGCCTTTAACGACTACTTCCTGCGCCGCATTGTAAACCTGAAGAGCGGTGGTTTCCTGGTGACGGCAGAATGTTTTTACACCACCTCCCGCTACCAGCCTTACAACCGCTGGAACTACCTGTATGGCCCTTATGGCGGTATGTACCCTTACTACTACTCCCCGTATTCTTCCATGTATAATCCCTGGTACTACAACAATGGTCCCCAGGGCTACCGCTACCACTACGACAATGTAGCCGTACTTTCTTATGATGAAGAAGGTAACCTGCAGTGGAGCAACATCGTGAACAAGCAGCAGTATGATGATGGTTCCGATATGTTCCTCAGCTACCTGATGGTGAACGTGGGCAGCGAACTGCGTTTCCTCTTCAATGAGCCGGACCGCCGTAACTGGCTGGTAACAGACAACAGCATTACCCCGGACGGTAAGATCAGCCATATGCCCACCCTGCGCAACCTGGATAAGGGCTACACCTGGATGCCCCGTTTTGGCAAGCAGATAGGCGCCCGCACCGTATTGGTGCCCTGTGTGTACCGGAATTATATTTGCTTTGCAAAAATTGACTTTTAATCACACCTTTGCATCGTGATACGATACTTCCGTTCCGGCAACCCGCTTACGGTACTGTTGCTGCTTATCTATACGATCTTCCTTAAATTCTATTACCTGCTCCACCCGTCTACTTACCTGATGGGTGGGTCGGAAGGCCTGCTGTATACACTGCTGGTAAACTGGCTGAAAGCGCTGGTGGGCAACAGCCCCCTGTTCTTTACCACCCTGGCCATCCTGCTTCAGTTTGTACAGGCACTGCTTTTCAATAAGATCATCAACTACCACCGCCTCTTTGCCAAGCCGAATTACCTGCCGGCCATGACCTACCTGCTGTTCACTTCCCTGCTGGACAACTGGTCGGCCTTTAGCCCGGTGCTGCTGGTGAACCTGATCATGCTGTGGGTGTTTTCCAGTCTTACAGACCTGTACAGCCGCACGTCCGTGCGGGATGTGGTGTTCAATACCGGCTTTGCCATTGGCATAGCCGCCCTCCTGTACTTCCCCGCCGTGGTGTTCCTGCTGTTATTACTGATCAGCCTGCTGATTATGCGTGCTTTCCGCCTGGCGGAATGGATCATCGGGCTCATGGGGCTGATCTGCCCCATTTACCTGCTGGGCACTTATCTTTTCCTTACAGACCGCTGGTCCATGCTGTACAGCATTCCCAACATAGGCCTGGCCAATCCTTTTGTGAACGATTACAAGGTATGGGGCGCCACGGTAGTGTGCGTGCTGTTCCTGGTGGCCGGGTGGGCGCTGCTGCAGCGGGCGCTGAAGAAAATGCTCATCCAGGGGCGTAAGATCTGGAGCGTATCCCTGGTGTTTGTACTGGTGGCGCTGGTGGTGCCGTTCTTCAGCGTAAAATTCAACCCGGCCTACTGGCTGGTGGCGGTGCTGCCCATTTCCATGTTTGGGGCCAATGTATTCTGGAGCATCCGCAATAACACCATTGCCAACGCGGTACACATCCTGGTATTGGGGTATGTGTTGCTGATGCAGTATTTCACCTAGGCAGATGCCCATCTAACAATCTGATAACGGGCACTGTTTTCCGGGGAATTTAGCCTAACTTTGCCACTTCTTTTTAAATACGACTGCATATGAAATTTGGGGTAGTAACCTTCCCGGGATCCAATTGTGACCATGATATGATAGACGCCCTGCGCCATGATATGGGCCAGGAAGTAATAGAACTGTGGCATAAGGATAAAGACCTGAGCGCTTTCAATACAGAAGACTGCATCGTGCTGCCGGGTGGTTTTTCCTACGGTGATTACCTGCGCTGCGGCGCCATTGCCCGTTTCAGCCCCATGATGCAGAGTGTGATCGACTTTGCCAACAATGGCGGCCGCGTGCTGGGCGTGTGCAACGGCTTCCAGATCCTCTGCGAGGCGGGCCTGTTGCCAGGCGTACTGCTGCTGAACCAGCGCCAGCAATTTGTGTGCAAGAACGTGTACCTGAAAAGTGAAAATACGGCTACGCCTATCACCCGTTTCCTGGCCGGCACCCCGCTGAAGATCCCGGTAGCACATGGCGAAGGGCGTTACTACGCAGACGAAGCCACCCTGGACGGCCTGTTTGCCAACAACCAGGTGCTCTTCCGTTACTGCGACGAGTTTGGCAATATCCACGATGACCATAATTTCAACGGTGCTGCCCGTAACATTGCCGGCATTACTAACAAGGATAAGAACGTATTTGGGATGATGCCCCACCCTGAACGCGCTACCAGCAGGGACCTGCTGAACACCGACGGACAGCTCATCTTCCAGGGCCTGATCGGCTAAGCCGGTGACCCTGTAGGGGAAAGCCTTCTACCGCCCGCGGCCTGCCGCAGCCGGTGGAAGGCTTTCTGCGTTTAAAAATGGGCTGGAATGCCCACAGGACGTGGGTTAGGACAGACCATGGCGCAGGATTTTTTAACAATTTTATATCAGGGAATAACCCTAATATTGCGCTTGTACTGTCTATTCACCACAACTGTTCATCGCTTAAAATAGCCACTTAACCATTTGTTACGCGATAGACGGTACAAATGGACTACATTAGGGGAATTATTTTAAGCCAACCAAACCAAGTATTCAGAACATGAAAAAACTGTTAACACTGATCGCCCTGTTCGCCCTGCCCCTGCTGGTGAGCGCGCAGATCGAAAATCCCGTGAAGTGGAATTTCTCTTCCAAAAAGATCAATGAAACAACTTACGAACTGCACATGACCGCTACCATTGACCACGGCTGGCACCTGTATGCACAGGAAGCTGGTGAGGGCCCGGTAGCCACTGCTTTCAAGTTCTCCAAGAACCCGCTGGTGGCCAACTCCGGCAAAGTGAAGGAAGACGGTAAGCTGCTCAAGGCGTTTGACAAGAACTTCAATTCTGAACTGAAATACTACGCAGACAAGGTAGACTTTGTGCAGACCGTGGTAGTAAAAGGTAAAGCCGCTACCAAGGTGAAAGGCTCCGTAGAGTTCATGACCTGCGATGATCACCAATGCCTGCCGCCCAAAGAACTGGAGTTTGCCATTGCAGTAGGTGGCGCAGCCAAGTAATATCAATCCGTACTATTTATTTTTTTGATAACCCAAACGAGTTCTTTATGGAACTCGTTTGTTGTTTTCTCGCAAAAAACCAACCAACCAAGATAATCAACTATGAAATACTTATACGCTTTGCTGGCGTGGGCCATGATAGCGGCTTTGCCAGCCAGGGCACAGGATAGTACCGCCAAGGCTGTACACTGGACGTACAGCGCGGAAAAGAAAAGCGAAGGGGTGTACCTGCTGCACGCAAAAGCCAGCATCGAAAATGGATGGATCCTGTTCTCCACCACCATGCCGGACGACCTGCCTTATACCCGCATCACCCTGGACAGTGCTACCGCTACGGTGGCCAGCATCAGCAACATTACAGAGCAAGGCAAACTGGAAGCCCGCAAGGAAAAACTGCTGGATGCCAACGTTAAATACTTTGAGCACAATGTAGAACTGGTAGCAACGCTGAATGTGAAAGGTGCTCCAAAGAACCTGAAAGGCGTTGTGTCTTACATGGCGCTGAAGGGAGAGGAGATCACCGGTCCCGATGACGATGCTTTCAAATTTGTACTGGACGCCCAGGGTAATATCAGCACCGCGGCCGCCGGCCTGCAGGAAAATGCAGGTAATTCACAGGAACTGAAGCGTACCGCTATTGATATCAACCATCCCCTGTCTGATGTGGGTGGTACCGGTGCAGAAGGCAAGAAGAGCCTGTGGACTATCTTCCTGCTCGGTTTTGCCGGCGGCTTCATTGCCCTGCTCACGCCTTGTGTGTTCCCGATGATCCCGCTCACCGTGTCGTTTTTCACCAAGAAAGCGGAAAGCCGGGGTGCCGGCATTTTCAATGCATCCATGTATGGGTTCTTTATTTTCCTGATCTATGTATTGCTTAGCACTCCTTTTTATTTTATTGGGAGTGGCAATTCAGAGATCCTCAACAATATTTCCACGAACGTTTACCTGAATCTTTTCTTCTTCATCATCTTCGTGGTATTTGCCATTTCTTTCTTCGGTTACTTTGAGATCACCCTGCCCAGCGGCCTGGCTTCCAAAGTGGATTCCAAGGCCAGCGTAGGCGGCCTGGTAGGTACCTTCTTCATGGCCCTCACCCTGGCTTTGGTATCGTTCTCCTGTACCGGTCCTATCCTGGGTACCCTGCTGGCAGGTGCCCTGAGCACGGATGGCGGTGCGGTGCAGCTCACCATGGGCATGGCAGGCTTTGGCCTGGCCCTGGCGCTGCCTTTCTCTATCTTTGCCCTGTTCCCTAACCTGCTGAAGTCACTGCCCAAATCCGGTGGCTGGCTTACTTCTGTAAAAGTAGTGTTGGGTTTCATTGAAGTGGCTATGGCGCTGAAGTTCTTATCCAACGCGGACCTGGTAATGCACTGGGGCCTGCTGAAACGGGAAGTGTTCTTTGGCATCTGGATCGTGATCTGCGTGCTCGCAGCCCTGTACATGCTGGGTAAGGTGCGCTTTGCCCATGATGCCCCGCTGAAAAAGATCTCCGCTACCCGCTGGATCTTTGCTGTGATCTTCTTTGCATTTGCGGCTTACCTGGCGCCTGGTGTTACCAATACCAAGGCGGCCAACCGCCAGTTGATCAGCGGTTTCCCGCCGCCCCTGAGCTACAGCGTGTATAAAGAAAATACCGGCGATGTAGAGCCCAATGTGCGCAATGATTATTTCAAAGCATTGGCACTGGCTAAGGAGCAACACAAACCCTTACTGATAGACTTTACCGGCTGGGCGTGCGTGAACTGCCGAAAGATGGAAGAAAATGTATGGCCTAACCCACTGGTGAAATCCATCATAAAGAACGATTACATCCTGGTATCGCTGTATGTGGATGACCGCGCGCAACTGCCGGAAGAAGAGCAGTTCCTGTTCACAGCTACGGATGGCAGCAAGAAAAAGATCCGGACCATTGGGGATAAATATGCCACTATGCAGACAGTGAACTTCATCAATAACTCACAGCCTTTCTATGTGCTGATCAGCCCTGATGAACAACTGCTGACCAAGCCGGTGGGGTATACGCCTAACGCCGCTGAATATGCCGCCTGGCTGAAAGCGGGGCTGGAGGCATACCAGAAAATAAAGTAAACGCTGATTATAAGTGATAAAACGGCTGCCTTCAAAAAAGGGCAGCCGTTCTTTATTTGCAAAAAAATAAGCCTGGCCGCAAACGCACGCCAGGCTTACATTCTATCAAAGTACTATTAATCTATTCAAACAAGAACCCATCCAGTTCCGCAATAGTGATGGTCTTTTGCTCCCGGTTCGTCAGGTGCTTGATGCTCATCTTATTTTCCGCCAGCTCACTTTCACCCAGGATCACGATATAAGGGATAGCGCGCCTGTCCGCGTATTTCATCTGTTTGTCCATCTTGGCGGCCTCATGGTACAGCTCCGCGGCAATGCCTTTACCGCGCAGCTGCATCACCAGCGGGAAGGCCACCTTTACGCTGGCATCACCCAGGTTCAGGAACATCACTTTGGTGGATTGCTGGGCCGCCTCCGGGAAGAGCTCCAGTTGTTCCAGCACATCATAAATGCGGTCTACCCCAAAGGAAATGCCCACGCCGGAAATGCCGGGCAGGCCAAACAGGCCGGTAAGATCATCATAACGGCCGCCACCGCCTATACTACCGATAGACACGGTAGCCGGGGCTTTTACTTCCACGATCATGCCGGTGTAGTAATTGAGGCCACGGGCCAGGGTTACGTCCAGGATGGGTGTGGCCTTGAATTGGGCCAGGCCGGAGTTCAGCACAAAGCTGATCTCTTCAATGCCTTTCATGCCGGTGGGGGAGGTAGCCAGCAGTTCGGAAAGGCGGGTTAGCTTTTCATCGTTGCTGCCACTGATCAGCAGGAAATTTTCAATAACACTGATCTCTTTTTCACCCAGGCCCCGCTGCTGCAGTTCTTCTTTCACCTTGTCCATGCCTATTTTATCCAGCTTGTCAATGGCCACGGTAATGTCTGTGAGCAGGTCCGGGCGGCCGGTCAGTTCTGCCAGGCCGCTGAGGATCTTGCGGTTGTTCACGCGCAACTCATAGCCTTGCAGGCCCAGTTTATTGAATACAGTATCGTAGATGAGCAGCAGCTCTATTTCGTTCAGCAGGGAATCGCTGCCTACCACATCGGCATCGCACTGGTAAAACTCGCGGTAGCGGCCTTTCTGGGGGCGGTCTGCCCGCCATACGGGCTGCATCTGGTAGCGCTTAAAGGGCATGGCCAGTTCGTGCTGGTTCATAGACACGAAGCGGGCAAAGGGAATGGTGAGGTCGTAGCGCAGCGCCTTTTCTGCGAAGAGGCGCACACTGCGCACCAGCGGTATGTTCTCCTGGATGCTGGCAGCCAGGGGAGCGGCGGCTTTATTGAGGGATTCACCGTTGTTGAGGATCTTGAACATCAGCTGGTCGCCCTCATCACCGTACTTGCCGGTGAGGGTGTCCAGTTGTTCCATCGCGGGGGTTTCCAGGGGCTGAAAGCCAAAGAGCTGGAAGGCTTCGCGGATGGTCTGCATGATGTAGTTGCGCTTCCGCATCACAGCGGGCCCAAAGTCGCGGGTGCCTTGCGGAAGTGAAGGTTTAATCTTGGCCATTGTTATTGGGTTCGTCGTGTTTGCGTGATCGGATGTTTATGCTTTCTGTACTATTTTTTCGCAGGCGTTGTAGATCAGCTCATACACCGGTGCAAAGAGGGCGTCATCATACCAGGGATCGGGCACGGGCTGCTGGTTGTCCAGCAGCAGCTGTACCTTGGCCTCGTCCTGCAGGGTGCGGGCCTTCCGGAGGATATCGCGGTAATTATCCAGGTCCATGGCGTAGATACGGTCAAACCGGTCAAAGTCGTGCACGCTGAACTGCCGGCCACGCAGGCCGGAAATGTCAATGCCGTGCTGGCTGGCCACGCGGATGGAGCGGGGATCAGGCGGATCGCCCACATGCCAGTTGCCGGTGCCGGCGCTGTCTATTTCCCAGGGCAGGCTGGCCCGGGCGGCCAGGTCGCGCATAATGCCTTCTGCCAGGGGAGAGCGGCAGATATTGCCCAGGCAGACCATCAGTATCTTTATCATGGTGATCAGGATTTGGTCCAAATGGCAGTTCTGCCGGCGCTAAATGACCTGCAAAATGGCCGCCACGGGCCGGGAAACAAATTTTTTCCCGCCGCAAACCTACAAGAATTTTACCTTATCTTGCCAGCCTTTGTGGAAATCACGTGCACCGGCATCTGTAGAATAATAGGGGTAAAAGGCCCATTTAGCGGGAATTTAACCATTAAACAATCGAGCGGTTTTACAGGTTTATTTTAATAGAACCTGTGTCCGCAGGGCAGTTTCTTTAACAAGTCTTTAATAATAGTTTCCGCGTATTGGAAAACATTTTTTTGTATAATTGTAATTCGCTAACATATGCAACAGGATCAAACAGTGCGTAAAAATCTGGAAGAGGAGCATCAGCAGCGTGGTACCAATTACAGGGGATTGGGTCAGATCGTCAGGGGCCTGCTTTTTGTGTTTGTCGGATTGTTCATTTTATTTTCAGATAAACTGGGCCTGGGCCTTAAAGCCAGCCCGCTGGTGCAAACCATCATGGGTTATCTGGCCATTGCCTATGGTGCTTTCCGCTTAGGTTCCGGCGTATGGAAAATGACAAGAAAATAGCAACAAGTCGATACACGTTAATGCGAGCATTTATGAAACAACAGTTCAAGCACGTTGCGCTGGCCCTGGGTTTAACGACCTCTATTGCGGCCTGTCACTCCGGGCCCACTTCCACTTTTACAGACACGGAAACCTCGGGTACTATCCATATATCTGTGGACGAAACCTATAAGCCACTGATAGATTCAGAGATCAGGGTTTTCGAATCATTATATCCTAAAGCACACATCATTGCGGACTACAAGCCGGAACAGGATTGTTTTGCAGACCTGCTGGCCGACAGTACCCGCATGATCATTGTGACGCGGGAGCTCAGCGAGAAAGAAACACAGTTCATTAAAGACCAAAAGGATCACATTGTGCCCAGCGGCTTGCGCCTGGCCTGGGACGCAGTGGCACTGGTGGTGAACAAGCAGGCAAAGGATTCCATCTTTAATATGGACCAGCTGCACGACATCATGAGTGGTAAGGATTCCAGCTGGCAACTGGTATTTGATAATGAAAAATCCAGCACCGTTCGTTATATTCGCGACTCTATCAACCAGGGCAAGCCACTGCCCGCGGGCACCATGGCCGCTAAAACCAACCCGGAGGTGATAGACTACGTTGTGAAGAACAAGAAGGCGATGGGGTTGATCGGTGTAAGCTGGATCTCCGATACTGCGGATTCCACTTCCATTGACTTCACCAACCGGGTTAACGTAGTGAAACTCCGTGCAGACGGCTATACTGAATATGTGCAACCTTACCAGTATTACATCGGAACCGGTGCTTATCCACTGAAGCGCAGCCTGTGGTATAACCTGAAAGAGCCCCACCAGGGCTTAGGCACGGGATTTGCCACCTTCCTCGGCAGCCAGGAAGGCCAGCTGCTGATCGGACGTTTTAAACTTTTTCCTGCGCGTATGAACATTTTATTTAAGACCGTAAACCTGAAATAACCATTTACCGGCAACGTACACACACAGTAAAAAACTAACACAACTAAATACTAAAACCCGGATTGCTCATGAACAAACGGAACATTTTAATCGCCGCCTCCGCCATGCTGCTCGCAGCAGGCAGTGTGAAAGCGCAAACTGTAGAAGACGGCCTGAAAGACCTGTACTACCAGAAATATTCCTCTGCCAACCAGGATTTTCAAAAAGTAATTGCAGCTAAGCCCACGGAAGAAAGAGCCTATTACTATCAAGGGATTGCCCAACTGGGCCTCGGCGACAACGCCGGCGCCGCTGCCACCTTCCAGAAAGGCCTGGCCGCCGTGCCTAACTCTCCGCTGCTTACCGCCGGCCTGGGTCGCATAGACCTGCTGAACGGTAACGTGGATGCTGCCAAGCAAAAATTTGAAGCCGCCAACGCCGCTACCCGTGGCCTGAACCCCGACGTAGCCCGCGCCATTGCAGACGCCAACTCCGAGATCAAGGGTGGCGACCGCGGTTATGCTGCTTCCGTAATGGAAAAGCTGCTGAACAACGAAGACGGCCGCAAGAAGAAAGAAATGGTTACGCCCACCGCGGCTGACTATATTGAACTGGGTGACGCTTACCGTGCACTCGGTGGTGAGAATGGTGGTAAGGCCCTCACTGCATATGACAAGGCCCTGGAACTGGACCCCAACAATGCAGAAGCGGTAACCAAGGAAGGTATGCTGAACTACAACGCCCGCCTGAAAGAACAAGCGGTGTCTGACTGGGCCAAAGCCACCAACATGGATCCGAAATATGGTCCCGCATTCTACCAGCTGTTCCAGTTCTACGTAACCCCGAAGAAAGACCAGCTCTCCTGGGAAAATGCTGCAAAATACCTGCAATCCTATATTGCAGTGGCAGATCCCGCTGATAAAAATGAATCTACTTACAACCAGGCCGCTATTGCCTTCTACCAGAAGAACTACGACCAGGCTATCTCCACTGCCCAGGCTGGCCTGGCCAACGCCAACCCTGCTTACAAAGGCAAACTTACCCGCCTGATGGGGGACGCCTACCTGCAGAAAGGTGATTCCGCTACCGCCCGCAAAACCATGGACCAGTATGTACAGTCTGTAGGAGGTGATTCCAAACTGGAACCCAATGACTTCAAACTGCTGGCTGCTATCTATGCTAAAGTAAAAGGGGTTGATTCCGCCGATAACGCCAAGATTGACTCCCTGGCCTCTGTATACGAAGAAAAATACGCCCTCTCTGATACCACCAAGGATGCTGAACGCTACCGTTCTGTAGCAGAAGCATTCAAGAACATGCGTGATTACAAAAAATCCGCTGAATGGTACGGCAAGCTGGTAAGCGACTTCTCCGACGAGCAGAACCCCAGCAAGATCCAGGACTTCTTCTGGAAAGGCACCATGGAAATGTACTCCCAGCAGTATGTAGCTGCCGATTCTACCTTCTCCCAGTTCATCGCTAAGTATCCCCAGCAGGAGATCCTCGGTACATACTGGAAGGGCCGTGCTAACATGGCACAGGACCCTGAAGCCAAGGAAGGTAAGGCGGTAGAGATCTTCAAACACTGGGCAGAGATCGGTGGTGAAGAAAAGACCAAGGCAAAAGACAAAATGTATCCTTACCAGTACCTGATGATCTACTACTACAACAAGGAAGACAAGGACAACCTGAAGATGTATGAAGACAAGGTACTGTCTATCGATCCGGGCAATGCCACGGTGAAACAGATCCAGGACAACATTGAATCTGTAGAAAGATCCAAGGCTGCTGCCAACAAACCGGCTGCAAAACCGCACAAATAATGAAAACGGTAACACCGTCATTCAAGGGGCTGTCTCGTTACTTCGGGACAGCCTTTTTTTATTCCGGGCACTTTCCGGCAGGATTTTCCGGCCGGGGCGCCCGCCGGGTCCCGGTTTTGTAGATTCCGGCCCTTTTTTTACAGCCCCCTGGCAAAATGGGCAGAAACCGGGCCGCCGGGCGCGGGGTTCCGGGTTTCTGATGGGTAAAAAAGTTAATATTTTACCCCGTGGTGGATTTGTATTTTGCAATCAGTTGAACTACTTTTGCGAATTAGACAGAACAATTTTAAGGGAAGCTTATGTTTTTGAGTTCAGCACTTTTAGCCGCTACGAACACTCCTTTCAGCTATTTTCCCATCGTTCTGCAGCTCGGCGCTGCAGTGGGTTTTGTAGCACTGACCATGTTGGCCACCCACTTCCTGGGGCCCAAGAGAAAAACCTCCGATAAGCTCATCAACTTTGAGAGCGGTATCGAGCAGAAGGGCAATGCCCGCCAGCCTGTGGCCATCAAGTACTTCCTGACTGCCATCCTTTTCGTGCTCTTTGATGTGGAAGTGATCTTTTTCTATCCTTATGCCGTGAATTTCCGGGGACTGGGCTGGGAAGGTTTTTGGGCGATGCTGATGTTTGTGGGAGCGTTCCTGGCAGGTTTTATTTACATTATCCGCAAGGGGGCGCTGAAGTGGGAAGACTAGTGCGTAAGCATCTGCATCCTTTATCTTTTATCTTAACCTGGAAAAAATACTGATATGGCTCGTCCGGTTCAATATAATACGAAGATCAAAACGGTGGAAGCGCCGGAGGGATACTCCGGTGAAGGCTTTTTTGCCACTTCCTTTGACAAGGTGATCGGCATGGCCCGCGCTAACTCTATCTGGCCGCTGCCTTTTGCCACCTCCTGCTGTGGGATCGAATTTATGGCCACCATGTCTGCCCACTATGACCTGGGCCGCTTTGGTGCAGAACGTTTGGGCTTTACCCCCCGCCAGTGCGACCTCTTGATGGTGATGGGGACGATCTCTAAAAAAATGGGCCCCGTATTGCGCCAGGTATACCTGCAGATGGCGGAGCCCCGCTGGGTGATTGCCGTAGGTGCCTGTGCCAGCAGCGGTGGTATTTTCGATACTTACTCCGTGCTCCAGGGCATAGACCAGGTGATACCGGTAGACGTGTATGTGCCCGGCTGTCCGCCCCGCCCGGAAGCCATCCTGGACGGTTTTATGCGCATTCAGCAGCTGGTAGGGCAGGAAAGCCTGCGCCGCCGCCACTCCGACCAGTACAAGGCGCTGATGAACTCATACGGCATTGAATAAAAAGCTATTAGCACCTGCTATTAGCTTTTGGCTTTTGTAGCGGTGCCAATCCAACAATATTAAACGCTCATTTAATACCTAATGACAAACGAGCAAGTAAAAAGCCGGTTGATCGAAAAATTCGGGGAGGCGCTGACCGACTTCGAAGAATCTTACGGCATGCTTTCCTTCCATGCGCCGAAGGAGATGAACCTGAAAGTCCTGCAATTCCTCTACGATGATGAAGCGCTCGAATTCCGCTTCCTCACTGATATCACCGGCGTACACTATCCGGCCCAGCCAGGCGCAGAACTGGCAGTGGTATACCACCTGCAAAACCTGCGTACCCGCACCCGGCTCCGTTTCAAGGTATTCACCAGCGTAGCCGACCCTAAAGTTTTTACCGCTACCAGGTTATATGAATCCGCTAACTGGATGGAACGTGAAACCTATGATTTCTTCGGGATCGATTTTGTAGGCCATCCTAACCTCATCCGCATCCTGAATGTGGACGAGATGGATTACTTCCCCATGCGCAAGGAATTCCCGCTGGAAGACCAGACCCGCATTGACAAGGATGACGAAATGTTCGGAAGGTAGGCTCCACCTGCCGCTGATGGCAAAACACTGTAAACAACAAACAGGTACTTAACACCTTGTACCTAATACCTAATACAATTTTATGTCTAATCCGCATATATCATTACCACAAGGATCATTGGAGAAGCAGACCACCACGCTGAACCTGGGGCCTACGCACCCGGCTACGCACGGGGTGTTCCAGAATATCCTGGAAATGGATGGGGAGCGCGTTGTGAGCGCTGTGCCTACCGTGGGATATATTCACCGGGCATTTGAAAAGATCGCTGAGCGCCGCCCTTACTTCCAGATCGCGCCGCTCACAGACCGCCTGAACTATTGCTCTTCCCCGATCAACAATATGGGCTGGCACCTTACCACGGAAAGGCTGCTGGGTATTACCCTGCCCAAGCGCGTGGAGTACCTGCGCATTGTGATCATGGAGCTGGCCCGCATCACCGACCACATTGTATGTAATGGGGTAGTGGGGGTGGACACCGGCGCTTTCACCGGCTTCCTCTACATCATGGAGTTCCGTGAACTGGTGTATGAAATTTATGAAGAAGTATGCGGCTCCCGCCTCACGACCAACATTGGCCGCGTAGGTGGTTTTGAACGCAACTTCACCAATACCGCTTTTGAAAAGATCGAACGTTTCCTCAAGGAATTCCCGAAAGCCCTGAAGGAGTTTGAAACACTGCTGGTGCGCAACCGCATCTTCATTGAAAGAACCCAGGGCGTGGGCGCCATCACCGCGGAACGTGCGCTGAACTATGGCTTTACCGGTCCTAACCTGCGTGCAGCCGGGGTAGACTACGACGTGCGCGTGGCACATCCCTACAGCAGCTACGGCGACTTTAAGTTTGATATTCCCGTAGGTACCACCGGCGATTGCTACGACCGTTTCCTGGTGCGTGGCGAAGAAATGTGGCAAAGCCTCAGCATCATCCGCCAGGCCATGGAAAAGATCCAGGAGCTGCCCGCCGATGTATACCATGCAGACGTTCCCGCTTACTACCTGCCGGATAAGAGCGATGTATATACCAAGATGGAAGCATTGATCTACCACTTTAAGATCATCATGGGGGAAACCGAAATGCTGCCCGGTGAGCTGTATAACGCAGTGGAAGGTGCAAACGGGGAACTCGGTTTCTACGTGATCAGTGATGGTGGCCGCAGCCCTTACCGCCTGCATTTCCGCCGTCCCTGCTTCATTTACTACCAGGCTTACCCTGAGCTGATCAAGGGCGCTATGCTGGCCGATGCGGTGATCTGCATGAGTAGCCTGAACCTGATCGCTGGTGAACTGGACGCGTAGTATATCAAAATAATCAAAGCAACAGGCTGGCGGTAGGCGCCGCCGGCTAAATGAAATAATATGGTTCAATTTTCTGAAGAGAAGCTGAATAAAGTAAAAGAGATCATTGCCCGCTACCCGGACGGTAAGCAGAAAAGCGCGCTGCTGCCCGTGTTGCACCTGGCGCAGGAGACGTTTGACGGATGGCTGAGCAGTGAGACCATGGACTACGTTGCCACCCTGCTGCACCTGGAGCCCATCGAAGTATACGAGGTGGCCACCTTTTACAGCATGTACAACCTGGCGCCCGTGGGTAAATACGTGTTTGAAGTATGCCAGACCGGCCCCTGCATGCTGCGCGGGTCAGACGACATCATTGCCTACATCAGGCAGACACTGGGCATTAACGTGGGCGAAACCACGGCGGATGGCCTGTTTACGCTGAAAACCGTGGAGTGCCTGGGCGCCTGTGGCTACGCCCCCATGATGCAGCTGGGCAAGCATTACCGGGAGCACCTCACCCCTGCAAAAGTGGATGAGATCATCGCGGAATGCCGCGCCAAGCACGCCTAAGCTTACTTTAATATCGATTGAATAGACAAATAGTTGCGGATAAGGCAGGCCTCATAACCTGTGATCATTCAACTTCCTACTTTGAAATATATGGGACGCAAATTACTGTTAGATAAAGCGCATATACCAGGCATCCGGTACTACGATACCTACCGGGGCAATGGTGGCTATGCCGCGGCGGAAAAAGCGCTGAAAGGCATGACCCCTGACCAGGTACTGGACGAAGTGAAAAAGAGCGGCCTCAGAGGCCGCGGTGGTGCGGGCTTTCCCACCGGTATGAAATGGAGCTTCATTGCCAAACCGGAAGGCGTACCCCGCTACCTGGTGTGCAATGCGGACGAGTCGGAACCGGGTACCTTCAAGGACCGCTACCTGATGGAATTTATCCCACACATTCTCATTGAAGGGCTGATCATCTCCAGCTACACCCTGGGTGCAAATACCTGCTATATCTACATCCGCGGTGAATACGCCTGGATCCCCGAGATCCTGGAAGAAGCCATTGCCGACGCCAAAAAGAATGGCTGGCTGGGCAAGAACATCCAGGGCAGCGGTTTTGACCTGGAAATTTATGTACAACGCGGCGCCGGCGCTTACATCTGTGGCGAGGAAACGGCCCTGATCGAATCACTGGAAGGCAAGCGTGGCAATCCCCGCATCAAGCCGCCCTTCCCGGCGGTGAAAGGCCTCTGGCAAAGCCCCACGGTGGTAAACAACGTGGAAACCCTGGCTGCCGTAGTGCCCATCCTCAACATTGGTGGTGAGGAATACGCCAAGATCGGTATCGGAAAATCCACCGGTACAAAGCTCATCTCCGCCTGCGGCAATATCAATAAGCCGGGGGTATACGAGATAGAGATGAACATTTCCGTAGAAGAATTCATTTACTCCGAAGAATATTGCGGGGGCATTCCCAATGGCAAACGCCTGAAGGCCTGCATCCCCGGCGGTTCCTCCGTACCCATCCTGCCGGCCAACCTGCTGTTTAAAACAGCAAAGGGTGACACCCGCATGATGACCTACGAAAGCCTGAGCGATGGCGGCTTTGCCACCGGTACCATGATGGGCTCCGGCGGTTTTATTGTGCTGGATGAAGATCAGTGCGTGGTGAAGAACACCCTCACCTTTGCACGCTTTTACCGCCATGAAAGCTGCGGCCAGTGCAGCCCCTGCCGTGAAGGTACCGGCTGGATGGAGAAAGTGCTGAAGAATATTGAAACCGGTAAAGGTAAAATGTCCGACATAGACCTGCTCTGGGACATCCAGCGCAAGATCGAAGGTAACACCATCTGCCCGCTGGGCGATGCTGCTGCCTGGCCGGTAGCTGCCGCCATCCGTCATTTCCGTGATGAATTTGAGTGGCACATTACCCACCCGGAAGAAGCCCAGGTACGCAACTTTGGCCTGGCGCATTATGCAGACCCGCTGCCTGTAGCAGCAGTACCTGCCTGATAAAGAAATGAGCAGCCGGAACATCCCGCTGGCAGGGCCTTTGGCTTACTAACGGGAACGGTTATACGGTAAACATATTAAGACTAAGCCGATGGCAGACGAACAAAAATTATTCAAAGTAAAGATCGATAATATCACGGTGGAAGTGGCTCCGGGCACTACCATCCTCAATGCGGCCCGCCTCATTGGGGGCGATGTGGTACCGCCGGCCATGTGTTATTATTCCAAGCTGGAGGGCAGCGGCGGTAAGTGCCGTACCTGCCTGGTGAAAGTGACCAAAGGCTCTGAAGCCGATCCCCGCCCTATGCCCAAGCTGGTGGCCAGCTGCCGCACCACGGTAATGGACGGGATGGAAGTGGCTAACATCACCTCCCCGGAAGTGGTGGACGCCCGCAAGAGCATCGTGGAGTTCCTGCTGATCAACCACCCCCTGGACTGCCCCGTGTGCGACCAGGCCGGTGAATGCCACCTGCAGGACCTCAGTTATGAGCATGGCGTGAGCGCCACCCGCTACGAGTTCAAACGCCGCACGTTTGATAAGGTAGACCTGGGCGACAAGATCAAGCTGCACATGACCCGCTGCATTCTCTGCTACCGCTGCGTATTCACCGCAGACCAGCTCACCGAAAAACGGGAACATGGTATCCTGGGCCGCGGTGACCATTCGGAGATCAGCACCTACATTGAAAAGAACCTGGACAACGACTTTATCGGCAACGTGATTGACGTGTGCCCGGTAGGTGCCCTCACTGATAAGACCTTCCGCTTTAAGAACCGTGTATGGTTCCTGAAACCGATGGATGCACACCGCAACTGTGAGAACCCGAAATGCTGTGGCAAAACAGTGCTCTGGATGCGTGGTGATGAAGTATTCCGCGTAACCGCCCGCAAGGACCAGTACGGGGAAGTGGAAGCCTACATCTGCGACACCTGCCGCTTTGAAAAGAAAGAGGCCAGTGACTGGGTGATTGAAGGTCCGCGTAAGATAGACCGCCACTCCGTTATTTCACAGGGCCACTACGTAGGCACCGTGAAACCGGAAGAGACCATCGTGAAAGTAATGGATGGCCGTGCGCCCAAGCTGCTGATGGATATCCACAGCGTGAGCGAGGTAAACCGCCCGGAGATAGACCTGTCCAAAATTGAAGGACCGGCCCACTCGGATGATTTTAAAACAAACGGCGTACAACACCAACAATAGCGACAACCTATGATGATGCAGATCTCTTTTGACTTAGTTTATTTACTCGACAAGGTACTGTTGATTGTGGGCGTGCTGGCGCTTTCCCTGCTGGTGGCCATGTACTCTACCTGGGGCGAAAGAAAAGTGGCTGGCTGGATCCAGGACCGCTATGGTCCTAACCGTGCGGGTCCCCTGGGTATCCTGCAACCCCTGGCGGATGGTGGTAAGCTGTTTTTCAAGGAAGAAATCATTCCGGCAAACTCTAACCGTTTCCTCTTCATCCTGGGCCCGTCCCTGGCTATGCTGGTAGCTTGTATGACCAGCGCCGTGATCCCCTGGGGCGATGTACTGGAAGTAGGCGGCCGCCAGATCTCCCTGCAGGTGGCAGATGTGAACATTGGTGTGCTGTACATCTTTGCCGTAGTGAGCCTGGGTGTATATGGTGTAATGCTGGGCGGCTGGGGCTCTAACAATAAATTTTCCCTGCTGGCCGCGCTGCGAGGCGCTTCCCAGATCATTTCCTACGAGCTGGCCATGGGGCTGTCCCTGATTTCCCTGGTAATGCTCACCGGTTCTCTCAGCATTAAAGACATCGTGGAGCAGCAGCGCCATGGCCTCTGGAACATTGTGTACCAGCCCCTGGGCTTCCTGATCTTCCTGATCTGCTCTTTTGCGGAGTGTACCCGTACCCCGTTTGACCTTACCGAAGCAGACTCTGAGCTGAACGGTGGTTACCACCTGGAGTACTCTTCCATGAAGCTGGGCTTTTACCTGTTTGCAGAGTACATCAATATGTTCATCAGCTCTGCGCTGATGGCAAGCCTGTACTTTGGCGGTTACAGCTTCCCCGGCATGGATAGTCTGGGCCTGTCTGTGAATGCCACAACTGTACTGGGTTTCCTGGCACTGTTCATCAAGATCATCGCTTTCCTGTTCTTCTTTATGTGGGTACGCTGGACGCTGCCGCGCTTCCGCTATGACCAGCTGATGCGCCTGGGCTGGAATATGCTGATCCCCCTAGCACTTTTCAACATGCTGATCACCGGCGGCCTCATTCTCTGGCAGGGACACGGACATTAATACGATATTTCAACAATAATATTCTGCATTATGCAAGCATTAACAGAAAGGGCTAAACTGGTAGACCGCAAGCCCATGACTTTTGTGGAGCGCCTCTACCTTTGGAACATCTTCAAAGGGATGATCATCACCTTTGCCCACCTGTTCAAGAAAAAAGTGACGGTGAAATACCCGGAACAGAAACGTGAATTCAGCCCGGTATTCCGCGGGTTGCATATTCTCAACCGCGACAGCGAAGGCCGGGAGAACTGCACCGCGTGCGGTTTGTGCGCCGTAGCCTGCCCGGCGGAAGCCATCACCATGGAAGCGGCAGAACGTAAGCCAGGTGAGGAACACCTGTACCGGGAAGAGAAATACGCAGCGCGTTATGAGATCAATATGCTGCGTTGCATCTTCTGCGGTTTCTGTGAAGAAGCCTGCCCTAAAGATGCGATCTACCTTACCGAAACATTTGCGCCGGCAAATTTCAAGCGCGAAGGTTTCATTTATGGCAAACCGGATCTGCTGATCCCGCATCCTAAAACCGGTCAATAACGTTTACGCAAGACTGCGGCCCGCAAAGGGCTGTGGCATTGGAAAATAGTCACTAACTAACAATGGGTATTCAACAAACTCTTTTCATGGTATTGGCTGTGATCTCCCTGATCACGGCGCTGGGTGTGGTACTGAGCAAAAGCCCTGTAAGCAGCGTGCTTTGCCTCATCCTGACCTTTTTTACCATTGCAGGTCACTACATCCTGCTGAACGCACAGTTCCTCGCGGTGGTGCACATCATCGTGTATGCAGGCGCCATCATGGTACTCTTCCTGTTCGTGATCATGCTCATGAACCTGAATACGGAAGGGGAGCCGCAAAAACGCAACTGGCTTAAATATGCAGGCGCCATCAGTGGTGGTGCACTGCTGGTGGTACTGGTAGCCGCTATCCGCGACACTTCCATGCCTGCCCTGTCCCCCCAGTCTACGGATGTAGGCCTTATCCACAACCTGGGCACCCTGCTGTTCAGCAAATATGTAGCGCCGTTTGAGATCAGCAGCGTGCTGTTTCTCAGCGCCATGGTAGGAGCCGTGGTAGTGGGCAAGAAGTAAACAACGATCCTAACAATTCAACAATCTAACAATGCCTGTACAGTATTATATCTTTTTGAGCGTGGCCCTGTTCTGCATCGGTGTGATGGGTGTATTGATGCGCCGCAATGCGATCATCATTTTTATGTGCGTGGAGCTGATGCTGAATGCCGTGAACCTGCTGATGGTGGCCTTCTCCAAAATGTGGGCAGACGCCGGGCATGCAGATGCGGGCGCTGCACAGATCTTTGTATTTTTCATCATGGTGGTAGCCGCCGCAGAAGTAGCCGTAGGCCTGGCCATCATTGTTATGATGTACCGCAATACGCATTCTGTGGATATTAATTTATTGAACAGACTTAAAAACTAAATTGTTGGATGGTAAGATTGTTAGATGGTTTTAGAACGGTCCAACAATTCAACCATTTGGCAGTCTAACATCTAAATATCGTCGTACAAATAGATACTAAATGAGCAATCTAGTTTGGCTGGTACCGCTGTTACCATTCATAGGTTTTCTGGTAAATGGATTAGGAAGAAAATTCCTGCCCAAAGCAGGTGTAAGTGTGGTGGGGAGTGGCTCCGTGATTGCCGCTTTTGCTATTGCCGTAGGAATATTCCTGCAGGTGAAGGCTCCCGGCTTTACACCGCAGGTGGTTTCCCTGTTTGACTTCATTTCCGTGGGTAAGCTGCAGATCCCGTTTGCCTTCCAGGTAGACCAGCTGAGTGCCCTGTTCCTGCTCATCATTACCGGGGTAGGTTCGCTCATTCACATCTACTCCGTCGCTTACATGCACGAGGAAAGCAACGAAGGCTTTGCGCGTTATTTTGCTTATCTCAATCTCTTCGTTTTCTCCATGCTGCTGCTGGTGCTGGGCGCCAACTATGTGATGATGTTCATTGGCTGGGAAGGCGTGGGGCTTTGCTCTTACCTGCTGATCGGCTTTTGGTTCAAGAACCCGAGCTACAGCAAAGCGGCCAACAAGGCCTTTATCATGAACCGCATTGGTGACCTGGGCTTCCTGCTGGGCATCTTTTATATTATTGCCAACTTTGGTTCTGTAAGCTACGCAGCGGTATTCCCGCAGGCGGCCACCCTGGGTGCAGGCAACCACACGCTGGTGATCATTGCCGTGCTGTTGTTTATAGGTGCTATGGGTAAATCTGCACAGATCCCGCTGTACACCTGGCTGCCCGATGCGATGGCCGGTCCTACCCCGGTATCTGCCCTCATCCACGCGGCTACGATGGTAACTGCCGGCATCTACATGATTGCCCGCAGTAACGTGATCTATACTTTGACCCCCAGCGTGCAGCAATTCATTGCCATCATTGGCGTGGCCACCGCGCTGCTGGCAGCTTCCATTGCCATAGCACAAAACGATATTAAGAAGGTGCTTGCTTACTCCACCGTGAGCCAGCTGGGTTATATGTTTATTGCCCTGGGCGTAGGTGCTTACGGTACCGCGGTATTCCACGTAATGACACACGCCTTCTTCAAAGCCCTGCTTTTCCTGGGTTCCGGCTCCGTGATCCATGCCATGGGCGGAGAGCAGGATATCCGTAAAATGGGGGGGCTGAAAAAATACCTGCCCACTACCAACTGGACTTTCCTGGTGGGCTGTCTGGCCATTGCAGGTATTCCCGGCCTGTCCGGCTTCTTCTCTAAAGACGAGATCCTGGCCAGCGCTTTCGCTACCAACAAGATCATTTATGTACTGGCACTGCTGGGCGCTCTAATGACTGCCTTCTATATGTTCCGCCTGTACTTTATTACATTCACTGGTAGCTTCCGCGGCACACATGAGCAGGAACATCACTTACATGAAAGCCCTGCTGCCATGACCATTCCGCTGGTGATCCTGGCCCTGCTGTCCATCTTTGGCGGTTATGTGGGCCTGCCGGAAATATTTGGTAAGAACATGCTCCATGAATACCTGGCACCCATCTTTGCACCCAGCGCTCCCTTTGCAGCCGTGCACGAACTGGAGCACTCCACGGAGATCATCCTGATGGTAATCAGCTCTGTATTGGTGATCGTGATGATCGCCTTTGCATGGGGCAGGTACCGCAACTACCAAGATAATGGTGCAGAAAGCACCGGCCTGACCAAGGTGCTGGAAAACAAGTGGTATGTAGATGAACTGTACGACGCCGTGATCGTGCGCCCGCTGATGGCCCTGAGCCAGTTCTTCAGCGAAGTGATGGAAAAAATGGGTATTGACCGCCTGGTAAATGGGATCGGCAAAACGGTACAGTGGGGAGGCCAGCAACTGCGGGTGATCCAGAACGGCCAGGTAGGCTTCTACATATTTGCCATGGTATTGGGTATGATCGTATTACTGGTGATCGGCTTATTATTCTAACACTCAAAGCGGAAGTTACAAGCGCAAGAAATAGATTATGTTGACAGTTTTATTAATATTGATTCCTTTGCTTGCCGGTGTGATCACATTTGGCCTCAAAGGTGCCGGTCCCAAAATACTGGCTTTGCTTTCTTCCATCGCCACGCTGGGCGTAGCACTGGTGGCGCTGTTCCAGTTCCGGGCAAACCCCGCCGCCACGCATGTGAGCGCGCAGTGGATCCCGCAGCTGAAAGCGAATTTCGAGGTAGGCCTGGATGGCATGGCTGCTATGCTTTGCCTGCTCACCGCCCTGGCGTTTGTGCTGGTGTTTGTCAGCATCTTTTCCCGGGAATACGAGCGCTCCGCCAGCTTTTATGGGCTAATGCTGCTGTCGCAGGCAGGTCTCACCGGTGTGTTTGTAGCTGCCGATGCGATGCTGTTCTACGTATTCTGGGAACTGGCCCTCATCCCCGTGTATTTCCTCTGCTCCATGTGGGGCGGGGAAAGACGCATTCCCGTTACATTTAAATTCTTTGTTTATACGTTCATCGGTTCCCTGTTCATGCTGGTGGGCATTATTTACCTCTACCTGCATGCAGGCTCTTTTGGCTACCAGGATTTCATAAAGGGTGCCGCTGGTCTTTCTGCCAGCGACCAGAACTGGTTGTTCTGGCTGTTCTTCGTGGCCTTTGCCATCAAGATGCCGATCTTCCCGCTGCACACCTGGCAGCCGGATACTTACGAACAGAGCCCCACCCCGGTGACCATGATCCTTTCCGGTGTAATGGTGAAAATGGGTCTTTTCGGGGTGCTGCGCTGGCTGCTCCCGGTACTGCCACATGCCGCCGCCGGCTGGGCAGACCTGGTGATGATCCTGTCTATCATCGGCATTGTATACGCCTCCTGCATTGCCATCGTACAAAGTGACCTGAAAAGAATGATCGCGTATTCTTCCATTGCCCACATCGGGTTAATGAGCGCCGCGATCTTTGCGCATAATGAGACCAGCCTGCAAGGTGTCATGGTACAGATGTTTAACCATGGTATCAATATCATCGGGCTGTGGATCATCGTGGATGTGATAGAGCAGCGGCTGGGTATCAGGAACATGAAAGAGCTGGGAGGCATTGCTTCCAAAGCGCCTAAGATCGCCATCTTCCTGGTCGTGATCGCCCTGGCCAATGTGGCCCTGCCGCTGACGAACGGTTTTATCGGTGAGTTCCTCATGTTCAGTGGCGTGTTCCAGGTGAATGTGTGGTTCATGGCAGTAGCCGGCCTGGGTATCATCCTTTCTGCCGTGTACATGCTCAACATGATACAGCGGGTGATCTTCGGTGAAAGCAATGCGGTGACTTCCAATGTGACCGATCTGACCGCCGGCGAAACGTTTTCGCTGACGCTGATCGTGCTGCTGATCGTATACCTCGGTGTGTATCCGAAACCGCTGCTGGAGCTGGTGCAAGGCTCTTCCCAGGCGGTACTGGCAGCCTTTGGCCGCTAAGCATTTCATCCTTATTCAAGGTAAAAGACAGGATCTGTGCACACGCTATCGTGGATTTTTACCAGCAAACGTTTTCGGTTTTTTTGTAACACAGCAATATGAACGCATTACTTTCTACTGCTATCTCGGGCCTGGTCCTGATGTTCGTTGGGTTGTTCGTCAAGAACAGGCAGTCTATTAAATACTTTGCCATAGCGGCGCTGCTGGTGGCCTTTGTAGCGAACCTCTTTGACGTGGCCTGGATCATCCACCACAAACAGGGATACACCGCTTATGAGCACATGATCACGGTGAGCCTGTTCACCACCGTTTTTAACGCAGTGATCCTGGGCAGCACCCTGGTGTACTACCTGCTGAGCGGCAGCGAGTTTGAAAAAGTAGGGGAGAACGTAGCGGAATATTTTGCGCTGCAATTCTTCATCCTTGCCGGTATTATGCTGGCTACCAGCTTCAGTAACCTGCTCATCCTCTTCCTGGCAATTGAGATCATGTCCATTCCCCAGTACATCCTGGCGGGCAGTGATAAGCATAATTTAAAGAGCAACGAGGCGTCCCTGAAATACTTTTTGATGGGCTCTTTCTCTACCGGCATCCTGCTCATGGGCATTGTGCTGATCTACGGCGGCAGCGGCTCCTTTGACCTGGAGCACCTGGGCATTGGCGCTATGGCCTTGTCGCCGCTTACGCTGGTGGGCATCCTGCTGATGGTGTTTGCCATGTCGTTCAAGGTATCTGCGGCGCCCTTCCACTTCTGGACGCCCGACGTGTATGACGGGTCTCCCACCGTGTTCACCGCGTTTATGGCTACCGTGGTTAAAGCCGGTGGTTTCGTTGCATTTATCCGCCTGTTCCAGATCGCGTTCAAGGGCGGTATCGTAAGCCCGCAATGGGAACTGGTGCTGGAAGTGATCACTGCTGCAACGCTGATCATTGGTAACATCACCGCGGTATACCAGCAGAGCGTCAAGCGTATGCTATCCTATTCCAGCATTGCACAGGCAGGCTTTATGCTGTTTGCCTTGCTGTCGTTCAACATGAGGGCAGAACAGGGCATCCTGCTGTATGCGGCCGCTTACAGCCTGGCTACTATTGGTGCCTTCAGCGTGTTATTGAAAATGAACGATTATACATTTGATGGCTTCAATGGCCTGGCACGCAAAGAACCGCTGCTGGCCTTCGGGATGACCATCTGCCTGTTTTCATTGGCCGGTATCCCGCTCACGGCAGGCTTCTTCGCAAAATACTTTGTACTGGCTGCGGCGGTACAGCAGGGTGGTATGCTCTGGCTGGTGATCATTGCGATTGTGTGTGCAGCGATCTCTGTGTACTACTATTTCAAAGTGATCATTGCCATGTATTTCAAGGCAGGCGATCCGGAGGTAGCAACACCCAGCAATGCTTACAAGACCATGCTGGTGATCACCGTAGCGCTGGTGATCCTGCTGGGCATCTTCCCCAATCTGCTGTTAAAATGGCTGTAAAAAACGGAAGTAACTATCGTTTTTGAAACAGCCGCTCCTTACGGGGGCGGCTGTTTTGTTTTGGGTAGCATCCAACTTATCCAGCCCAAAACTCCCCGTCCCAGATATCCCACCATTTCCCTATCTTTAAGCAGAATCTCCTATTCTGCACTTATGCGCGTCCGCGATATATTCTCCATGGCCAGCCGCTCCGTGCGTGGCAATCGTCTCCGCACCGGTCTCACCGTTGCCATCATCGCATTCGGTATCATGGCCCTCGTGGGTATCCTCACCGCTATAGACAGCATGAAAGCCAGTGTGTTCAGCAGCTTCTCCAATATGGGTGCTAACACCTTTTCCATCCGCAACCGCGAAATGTTCTTCATGGGCAACGGGGATGTACAAAGCGGCAACAAAAAGAAAAAAGTAAAACAATCCAACCAGCGCCTGCCTATCCGCTACTCAGAAGCCCGCGCCTTTAAGGAAAGGAACAACTTCCCCGACGTAGTGAGCCTCTCCTTCACCGCCGGCACCTCCACCGTGTATAAAGACGATAAAAAAACAAACCCAAACGTGCGCGTGATCGGCGGGGATGAGAATTACCTGGACGTGTCTAATTACGAGTTGTCAGAAGGCCGCAATTTTAATGCACTGGACCTCAGCAGCGGCCGCAATGTGGCCATCCTGGGGCAGGATGTGATCAAGAAACTCTTTGGCAACAGTAAAAATGTGCTCGATAACACCATCCGCGTAGGCGATGTACGCTACCGCGTTATCGGTATACTGGCCACTAAAGGCAATGGCAGCGCCTTCAGCGCAGACAATGTGGTGATCACCACGGTGAATAACGCCCGCCGCGTTTTTGGACATGACGATATTTCCTACCAGATCAGCATTAAAGTGAACGACATCAAACAGATGGATGCTGCCGTAGGAGAGGCCACCGGCCTGTTTCGCCAGGTGCGCCATCTTAATCTCAACGAGACAGACAACTTCGTGATCAATAAAAGTGATGACCTGGCCCAGATGCTGTATTCCACCCTGGGCAATATTACCGCCGTGGCCATCGTGATCGGTTTTATCACCCTCGTGGGCTCGGCTATCGGGTTAATGAATATCATGCTGGTAGCGGTAGCCGAGCGTACCCGTGAAATAGGGGTGAGCAAAGCCCTGGGGGCCACCAGCCGCGTGGTGCGCCTGCAATTCATTTTTGAAGCCATCATCATCAGCATCAGCGGAGGCTTGCTGGGCGCCATGCTGGGCATGATAGCCGGCAACCTGGTGTCACTGCTCCTGCATTCCTCCTTCATTATTCCCTGGCTCTGGATCTTTGTAGGAATGGCACTGTGTGCCATCGTGGGCCTGGCATCCGGCGTGTATCCCGCCGCCAAAGCCGCCCGCCTCAGTCCTATCGTGGCCCTGCGCTATGAATAACCATCACAGACATACTGCATTCCCCAAATAAACCGGCACTGTGCTTGCCAGACCGCGCATTTTTTCCAATATTTACAAGTACCTTCTATTGCTATTTACGAAACCCGCCGTTGCGGAAACCGGTCACACGTTATAAAAAATCGCAAGCACGCTCATGTTACCGCTTATTGTTGTCATTGCAGGCATCTTGTTACTGGTACTCCTGGTCACTTATGCCAAGCTCAATTCTTTCATTGCTTTCCTGATCGTGTCCGTGTGTATCGGCATTGCACAGCAAATGTCGCTGCAGCAGATCACTACTTCCATCACCACCGGGATAGGCGGTATCATGGGAAGCCTCCTCATCATCGTAGTACTGGGCAGTATGATAGGTAAGCTGGTGGCCGAAAGTGGAGCGGCACAGCGTATTTCCAATGGCCTGATGACCCTCTTTGGTGCCCGCTACGTACAGTGGGCCCTCATGACCACCGGCCTGGTAGTGGGCATTGCACTTTTTTATGGAGTAGGCTTTGTACTGCTGGTGCCCCTGGTCTTTGCGGTAGCGGCCCGCACTAAACAATCGGCCGTATTCCTCGGTATTTCCTTGCTGGCAGCGCTTTCCGTAACACACGGGTTCCTGCCGCCCCATCCATCGCCCAGTGCGCTGATCGGCAAGTTCAATGCGCCCATGGGACCAACATTATTGCTGGGGCTTTCGCTGGGCATTCCGTCTGTGATCATTGCCGGCCCTTTATTTGGCAGCACTTTCCGCAAACTGAAAAGAGAACCGGCACAGGTTTTTGCATTGAAAACACTGCCGGATTCGGAATTGCCCTCCATGACTGTAAGTGTATTTGTAGCTTTGCTGCCGGTGCTCCTGCTGTGCGCCTCCGCTGTTATGCGCATCTGGGCTAAGCCCGGCACGGCTTTGTCTGTAATGGCAGACTGGATGGGCGAAGCCAATATTGTAATGTGCGTATCCGTGCTGGTAGCTATATGGCTGCTGGACCTGCGCCGGGGCGTAACAATGAAGGCCACCATGGGCAAGCTGGATGAAGCGGTGAAAGATATTGCCGGCATTGTATTGGTACTGGCAGGTGCAGGGATGCTCACCCAGCTGCTTAAGGATAGCGGCCTGGCGGAGTACATTGGCCACCGCATGGAAGGCATGCATGTATCGCCCATCATCCTCGCCTGGCTGATGGCGGCCATTATCCGCGTATGCATAGGTTCTGCCACCATTGCGGGCATCACCGCCGCCGGCCTGGTAGCGCCCATTGTAGCCAGTACGGGGGTAAATCCCAGCCTTATGGTGCTGGCCACCGGCGCAGGGAGTTTGATGTTCTCGCATGTGAACGATAGCGGTTTCTGGTTGTTTAAAGAATACTTCAACCTCTCCGTAAAGGAAACCATCCTCACCTGGTCACTGATGGAAACCATCGTGTCTGTGGTAGGCCTGCTGGGCTGCCTGCTGCTTAGCATCTGGTTCTGATAAAATGAAAACTTAAAACAAAAAGATATGATGACACCAGACGAAAAATTCCAGGCCCTGGGCGATACGTTACCACCGGCTCCCACGCCCCTGGGTGTGTACAAGCCTTTCCTCATTGATGGCAAGTATCTCTATGTATCCGGCCACGGCCCGGTGATGCCGGACAAGTCCCTGATCATTGGCCGCGTAGGGAAAGACTTCAACATGGAAGAAGGTAAGATCGCCGCCCGCCAGGTAGGCCTCACCATCCTTTCCACTATCAAGACTAGCCTGGGCTCCCTCAACAAAGTAAAACGCGTGATCAAAGTACTGGGCATGGTGAATTGTACGCCCGATTTTGAACGCCATCCTTATGTGATCAATGGCTGCAGCGAACTGTTTGCACAGGTATGGGGCGATGAAAACGGCATCGGCGTAAGAAGCGCTGTAGGCATGGGTTCCCTGCCGGATAATATCCCGGTGGAAATAGAGGCGCTGTTTGAATTAGAATAAAAATATACAAGGGCTTAGGTCTAATGTGCCCGCATCCATGCAGCGCCTGTTGCTGCCGGGGTACCGTACTTAAGACCTGGGACGCCGGACAAAAATCTTCCATCATGGAATGGTACCATATCTCCAACATCGGGCAATACGATACACCCGCCGTGCTTTTTTACCCGGAGCGCATATCAGCCAACATTGACCGCCTCATCGCATCCATTGATGATGTACAACGGTTACGGGTACACGTAAAAACGTTTAAGACACTGGAAATTGCGCAGCTGATGTTAAACAGCGGCATCCGCAAGTTCAAGTGTGCCACCATTGCGGAAGCAGAGATGATGGCCATGGCCGGTGCGCCGGACGTATTGCTGGCCTATCAGCCTGTAGGCCCCAAAGTGGCCAGGCTGGCGGCGCTGGCGGAAGCATTCCCGGACACCAGTTTTTCCTGCCTGGTGGATAATGAGGATAGCGCCATTGCCATCGGCGCACACTTCCCGGCCAGCAATCCCATCGCGGTATATCTTGATCTCAATGTAGGCATGAACCGTACGGGCATTGTACCCGGGCCGGCAGCACTGGAATTGTACGGCATGCTGCGCCAGGTACAGGGCCTGGTGCCGGTAGGGCTGCACGCGTACGACGGGCATATTCATGAAGAAGACCTGCAAATACGTACGGAGGTCACAAATGCTGCATTTGCACCGGTGGCTGCACTGGCCGCGGATATTGAAGCGCAGGGCATGCCGGCGCCGGTGATCGTGGCCGGCGGCACACCTACCTTTCCCATCCATGCAAAGCGGAAAGGCATTGAATGCAGCCCCGGCACATTTGTATGCTGGGACATGGGGTATAAAAGGAATTTTCCCGAGCAACAGTTTGATTTTGCCGCATTACTGGCGGGGCGGGTGATCTCGCAGGTGAATGACGAGCTTATTACCATAGACATTGGCCATAAATCAGTGGCGGCAGAAATGCCATTGCCCCGTATTTATTTTCTCAATGCTGCAGATGCGGAGCCCGTGTCGCAAAGTGAGGAGCACCTGGTCTGTAAAGTAAAGGATGCTGCGCAATACCCGGTAGGAACGGTGCTTTACGGGGTGCCGCACCACATCTGTCCTACCATTGCAGACCACAACGAGGGCCTGGTAGTGGCAGAGCATACTATTACAGACAGTTGGGCCATTGTTGCCCGCAACCGCCGTATTACCATTTAACGTTTCTTAAAAATTCAATTGCATGTTTACAATAGATGCGCACCTGGACCTGAGCATGAACGCCATGGAATGGAACCGCGACCTGCGCCTCTCCGTAGAAGCCATCCGCACCCGTGAAAAAGGGCTTACCGATAAGCCGGACCGTGCCAAAGGGGTGGTATCCCTGCCGGCGCTGCGTCAGGGCAATGTAGGCCTGGTAGTGGCCACACAGATCGCCCGGTTTGTAGCGGCAGACAACCCGCTGCCCGGGTGGCACTCACCGGAACAGGCCTGGGCACAGACCCAGGGCCAGCTTACCTGGTACAACACGATGGAAGCCACCGGTGAAATGGTGCAGATCAAAGACCGGGCAGGCCTGGATGCCCACCTGAACCTGTGGTCACAACCCGGTGATAACAAGACCAAACCCATTGGCTATATCCTCAGCCTGGAGGGCGCGGATTCTATTGTGGATGTTTCTTACCTGGAGCATGCGTACCGCAAAGGCCTGCGCGCGGTAGGCCCCGCCCATTACGGGCCCGGGCGCTATGCACAGGGCACGGATGCCACGGGTTTCATGGGCCCCAAAGGCCATGCGCTCCTGCGCGAAATGGAGCGCCTCAACATTATCCTGGATGCCACCCACCTGTGCGACGACAGCTTCTGGGAAGCCCTGGACCACTTTTCCGGTCACGTGTGGGCCAGCCATAACAACTGCCGCGCGCTGGTAGATCATAACCGCCAGTTCAGCGATGAGCAGATCAAAGCCCTGGTAGCCCGCGGTGCCGTGATAGGCGGTGCCATGGATGCCTGGATGATGGTGCCCCACTGGCAACGCGGTGTTTCTGATCCCAAAGCAATGGACTGCAACCTGGATAAGGTAATAGACCACATGGACCACATCTGCCAGCTGGCCGGCAATGCCCTGCACATTGGTATTGGCTCCGACCTGGATGGTGCCTTCGGCAAAGAACAGTGCCCGTACGACCTGGAAACCATCGCTGACCTGCAGAAGATCCCGGAGCTGCTGTTGAAACGCGGTTACAGCACCGCAGACATTGAAGGCGTGATGCACGGCAACTGGCTGCGTTTCCTGCACAATGCATGGCAATAATCAACTTACTTATGGCAAAAGCAGCTATTCCTGTTTATAACCTGCGCAATGCACTGCATGCCCATCGCGACCCGGGGCAACCGGGTGATTTTGGCTACGCCAGCCTGCCGGAAACCCGCCGTATTGCAGGGTTTGAGCTGTATTCAAACCGGGGCATGCTACCGGCCATTGGGCCCATCCGTTCCTCCTTTTACCGCATGGGCCTTAGCATGCGGGGCACCTGCGATGTGCAACTGGGCCTGGAACATTTTCACCATGAAGATGGTACGGTGAACTTTACCTTCCCCAACCAGGTATTTTCAAAAGCCAATCTCAGTGATGACGCATTTGGTTACTATCTCCTGTTTGAAACAGACTTTCTCAATGAACTGGTGCCGGCCATGCAGATAGGCGTGGAGTTCCCTTTCTTTTGTTTTAACGGCGTGCCTTTCTTTAAGTTCAATGCCGCGGAACTGGCGCAAATAGAGGCATTCATCCTCAAGATCAATGAAGAGCTGCACGGCGACCAGCCGGGCCGGGAAAAAGCCATTAAAATGTATGTGTACCTTATCCTGCTGGAATGCCGCCGCAGCTATGACCGCCAGGGCCTGGGCAATGAGGCACACCTCTCTGAAGCCCTGCGCCTGGTGCGGCGTTTCCGCCAGTTGGTGAGTGAGCATTTTTTATCGCATCACCAGGTGGCAGATTACGCCGGCATGCTGCACGTTACCCCTAATCACCTCAACCGCACCATCAAAGACAACACAGGCCAAACCGCTTCAGACCTGATTGCCGCTATGCAACTACAGGAAGCCCGCTCCCTGCTGCGTTACACAGACATGTCTGCCGCAGAAATTGGTTACCGCCTTTCCTTCAGTGACCCATCCTCGTTCAACCGCTTTTTCCGTAAAGCTACCGGGCAGACGCCGCTGGATTACAAGAAAGCATATTTTGGTCTATCCCCGGCATAAACCGGCTAACAATGCCCCTGCCATTACGCTGCAATTTTGTGGAAACAAAGATGATATGTCTACACTCGCAAACAAACAGATCGTAGTAGCCGGAGGTTCTTCCGGTATAGGCAAGGCATTAGTGGAAGCACTGGTGCAGGACAACGCCCACGTAACCGTAACCGGCCGTGATGCCGCCAAATTGGATGCGCTGAAAGCCGCGCTGCCGGCAGTAAATACCGCAGTGCTGGACAGCACAGACCGCGCTGCCATGGATACTTTTTTCCAGAAGCTGGGACACATAGGCCACCTGGTGCTGGCGGTAAGCGGCAGCAAGGGCGGGGGTGAATTCCGCACCCTGCAGCTCAGCGAATTGAGGGCCGGGTTTGAGCAAAAATTTTTCCCCCATCTCGATACATTGCAGGCCGCTTTGCCCTACCTCAAAGGCAGCGTTACGTTTATTACCGCTTCTTCTTCCATGATAGAATTGCCTAGCACCAGCGGCCTTGCAGCCGTGAATGGCGCCCTGGAGCTCATGGTACCCATCCTGGCCAAGGAGCTGAAGCCACTGCGTGTAAATGCTGTGTCACCCGGCGTGATAGACACACCCTGGTGGGATACCATGCCCGCAGCACAAAAAGCCCAGACGTTTGATTACTTCTGCAGCATGATCAGTGTGGGCCGTGTAGGCCGGGCCGCAGAAGTGGCGGCTGCGATCAAAGCCGTGATCAGCAATGATTATATCAACGCCACCGTGATCCCCGTCAATGGACAGATCAGCTGATAACCGGGGTATCAAAAACAAAACGGGTGCATCGCCACGAACGATGCACCCGTTTTGTTTATAGCAGTGTGTTCAGTAAAAAAGTTTACAAAGCACGTTGGTGATATCATTGGTAGGCGGCTTCAGCGCCAGGAATTTCGTGTATTGGTCCGCGTTAAGGGAAGTTTTAAAACGGTTGAACAACCCGTGCTGCATGCTTTCCAGTTTCTTCGTATACCCGTTAGGGTTAGACTCCTGTAGTGGCGCAATTTCAGCCTTTTGGGTAAGGAAGTTGGACACCAGGGTAGTGATCCTGGGCTTTTGTGTGTCTGTGAGGCCCAGGTTAGTCGTGAGTTTGCTCACGATAGAAGCGGTAATGCCGGAAACGTCCTGCAGCGGGGCTTTGGCGCCTTGTGCGTGCAGCGCGCCAGCAGTGAATACAAAGGCAAGGAGGAGGAAAAACTGCTTCATGATAAAACTGTTTTATTGCAAGCGCATTTGCACGTATTTGCTTTCCGTGTTGGAATTTTCGCCCAGGTAAATGTATTCCACCAGGATGGTGTGTTTATCTATCCATTTTATATCGCCAGGACCCCAGCCTTCCAGTTCGGTTTGCCCGTCCAGTTTCAGCTTGCCGTTCTGGATGCTGAAGATCTGGAAACCATTGTCTACAAAGCCCGCCATCAGGTCCATGCTGCCGCAGATCAGGTGTTTTTTATCCGGGGCTACGGCCGGTGGCCCCCAGCAATGCACCGTATCGCCGGTTTGCTGGCTGATGAGGATGTAACCGCCGGATTCATCGTAGGCCACGGAAGTGCCCCAGTACTGGATGAAGGGGAAGTTGCCGTCAAAGGTATAGTCTGCGGTGGTTTCTGCTGTGTTCTGGTCTATGAGCAGGGTGCGGTGACCGTTTGCGGCGTTGAAGATGAGGGTATCGCCTTTACGTTTTACCCGCCCGTTTTCCTGGGCCAGCAGCCGCACTTCGCTGGTGTCTGCCTGGCGCAGCGGATAGCGGTCAAAGGTGGCTTTGTCGATCGTATATGCCAGCAGGGTATGTTTACCGATCACCACGGTATCTACCGGCAGGCGGCCGGATTGTACCGGGATCGAATTGTCATCAGCATGCCGGTGAACGCAGCCGCCCAGCAGTACTGTTATCAGTAAACCACTCCAACAGCTATGCATATAGGTTTTCAACATATAAAAAATGGTCTCGGGTAAGCCGGGGCGAAAGATACGGGAATTAACTAAATAAACGTACACGGCTGTACGGCCCCGGTTTACTGGCACGATATTTTGAGTACCAGGTATGTACAGACAGCCATTTGAAATATGAATACCACTTCCTCCGCCGCCACCGGCGGCTCCCGGAGTTCCGGTAAAATGGCCGGGTTGCAGCTTGCAACCGTCTTCCCCGTATCGGCGGGGCTATGGCCTTCTCTGGTGTTTACCGGTCTTTTAGAACTTCCAACTTCACAATTTCCAATATCAGATCGCTGTATTTTCTGATCGTCCGGTAAAACAACTTTTTGATCTTGGAAATTGTACTTTGGAAAGAAGGAGGTCCGTATCGGGAAATGGATACCGGTTTTTCCGGCGCCCAGGGGCCTGTAAAATGAAACCTGGAACTTTCATGCAACACGCTATAAAACAAAAACGCCTCCAGATCACTCTGAAGGCGTTTTCTTTTATCGTAGTTCAATAGCTTATTCAGCCACCACTTCAAATTCCAGCTCAGCTTCGTTGCCTTTACCGAAATCGATACGTGCTTTGTAGCTACCGAGTTCCTTTACGTCATCCAGGATATGGATACGACGGCGGTCGATCTCATAACCTTTCTGTTCCTTGATTGCGCGGGCAATCTGAACACCGGTAACGCTACCGAAGATCTTGCCGGAAGTACCGGTCTTAGCACCGATCTTCACAGGAGCAGCCTTCAGGACTTCCACCACTTTCGCGATTTCAGCCAGCATTTTTTCTTCTTTTACTTTCTGCACTTTCACGCGCTCGTCCAGCTGTTTCAGGTTGGAAGGGCTTGCTTCAACTGCAAACTTCTGGGGGATCAGGAAGTTACGCGCATAACCGTTTTTTACGGTCACGAGCTCATTACGCTGGCCCAGGTTATCTACGTCTTGAATTAAGATTACTTGCATGGGAGATTACTTTAAAAGATCAGTAACATAAGGCAACAGTGCCATTTGACGTGCTTTCTTGATAGCCTGAGCTACCTTGCGCTGGAATTTCAGGGAGTTGCCTGTAATGCGGCGGGGCAGCATTTTGCCCTGCTCGTTAAGGAACTTCTTCAAAAACTCACCGTCTTTGTAGTCCACATACTTAATCCCCATTTTCTTGAAACGGCAATATTTCTTTGCACGTTTCTCTTGCTTAACCGCAGTTAAGTACTTGATTTCTTGTTTCTGTTTTACTGCCATGATGATTAAGCTTCTACGGTGTTAGAATTAGCATTGGCGCCATGTCTCTTACGGTTGTTGTACTCAACAGCGTACTTGTCCAGGTGAGTGATCATGTAGCGCAACACGTTTTCGTCGCGGTTCAGCTGAATCGTCAGCTTCTCATTGAGGTCGGATGGCGCACTGTACTCCAGCACCAGGTACATGCCCGTGGTTTTCTTCTGGATGGGATACGCCAGTGATTTCAGGCCCCAGGGATTTTCGTGCTGGAGAGTACCGCCGAGTTCTGCAATCAGATCGACGAACTTCTTCTGGGCGGCTTTGTAATCCTCCTCAGACAGCACAGGGGTAAAAATCACCATCAATTCGTAGTTCATAAATTCCCTGTTTTAAAAGGTGTTAAAAAAATTAAGGAGTGCAAAGATAGGTTTTTTCTTCCATTCCAACCGCGCTAAATTCCCTGTTTCAGGCCATTTCCTCCGTTTTTTGTCAAAAAAAGGCCGCTCCCCAGGGAAAGCGGCCTTTTCATATCCTGAAACCCCCGTGTACCGGGCCTTTCCGGCCGCCCCCCGCAGGGGCGGCAAAGATAAATTATTTGGCAATCACGATGGTGCTGGTCTTCACCTGGGCGCCACTCTGCACCCGCAGGAAGTAGATGCCGCTCGGTACATTGTTGACATCCAGCACTTTAGTATTACGGCCCTGGTTCAGGGTCACGGGTCCGTTATAGCGGATGCGGCCAAACAGGTCTATCAGCTGCAGGTTAGCCTGGCAGGTGCCCTTCTGGGGCCAGTCTATCCAGACCTGCAGGTTATGACCCAGCAGGCACCACAGCAGCTGGAAGATGGACTCCTTCAGCGTCAGGGTCACAGACTGCACGTTGCTGTAAGCGAAGCTGCTGTCGCGCAGCACCGTTTTAAGGCGGTAATAGCTGGTGCCCGGGTAAGGATGTTTGTCCTGGCTGGTATACGCCGTGGGCAGGGCGGTAGTGCCCTGTGCCGCCACCGTGTCTGCCGGGTTGAAATCGCGGTTGTTGGCAGATTTTTCCACGATAAAGCGGCGGGTATTGATCTCGTAGCTGGTGTTCCAGGCCAGGTCAATGGTACCATTGTTATCCCTGGCTACAAAATCCGTCACCGGGGCCGGGTTGGCCAGGATGTGCAGGTTGTAGCGGCTCATCACCGGGTAGTGGTCCGTGGTGGTGGTGCCATAGCTGCTTACCAGCCTGGCCACATAATCCGCCACCTGGGCAGAGTTGGGCAGGTAAGACATGGCCATTTCCTCTGAAGCAATCACGTTGTCGATCACATTGGCATTGCTTACGGTAGACTTTTTACCCGCCAGCGCCAGGGGCAGCGTGATGGGCTTGTAGTCCACGGAATCGTTCATGAAATCAATGTAGGAAGTAGTGGTATCCGGGGCCATTTCTGCCGTGATGGTCTTGTTCAGCGCATCATTGAAGTCGCCCAGGATCAGGAAGTTGGTGTGGTGGTACTCGGCGTCCAGGGTATCCTTGAACTCCTTGTTACCATTCAGGCGGCGGTTGTAGGAATCTATCTTATCCGCAGCGGTGCCGGTATTGGCCTTGGCATGGATCACGAAGAAACCAATGCGGGCACTGTCATTATCCAGTTTTGCTATTGTTTCAAAATAGAAGGGGAAGCGGCCGGAAGACCAGTTCTTATACGCGCTGGAGCTGGCATTGTAGCGCATTACGCCATAGCTGCGGATGCCGCGGATCACCTCCGGCTTGTACATAAATGCCAGCTTCTGTGCGGAGGGATAGTCCACATCCGTAATGCTGTCTGTATAAGAGCCAAAATCAGATACGATCACTTTATAACCCAGCTGGCTGGCAATGGCATTGATACGGGCCGTATCCACCACTTCCGCCAGGGCAAAGATGTCTGCATTCAGGTTTCTCATGACCACCGTGGCATTGGCTTGTTGCAGGCTGTCATTGGCCGGGTCCTGTACCGGGCTGCCAAACCATTCCATGTTCCAGTTCACTACCTTCAGGGAGTGGAGGGAAGTGCCGGACACGCCGGTGATGGCCTGGTTAAGGCCCGCGGAGATAAAGCGCAGGCTGTCTGCATAATTGGTATTGGCAGCGGCAGGGGCAAACTCGGCAAATGCAGTCTGCAGGCCGGCATTCACTTCGTCCAGGGTGTAAGTAATGCTGGAGGTGAAGGTGGTGCTGTCTTTAGATACCTTAAAGCCGGCGGGCGCCGTAATGGTGAGCGGGCCGGTAAAGTCGTTGCCATAGAACGTGAAGGCCTGCGGGGCAGATACGCTGCCGGCCTTCACATAGTCAAACGCCAGGCCTGCCGTGGTGTTGCTCACGCTGGGCGGGGGCGGGGTGGCGCTGTTTACAATATTGAAGTTGTCAATGTCCCAGCGGGCCGCATTCAGCGTGGGAGAGGAGGTGTAAATGAATGCCACGTACACGCTGCTGTCTTTAAACGCTGCCAGGTTGATGCCGGTAGACAGTGCCCAGGTGTTTGCCTGGTCTGCGTTGGGGAAGCGGCCGTTCACCGGCGTCCAGGTGGCGGTGTGCGGGTTGCTCACGCCATCATAGTCCGTAGAAACTACCAGCTGCAGGGAGGGGCCGGTAAAGGCTACTTCACTGTTGAAGCTCAACAGGGGATAGGTATAGCCGGTAAGATCAAAAGCCGGGGAGATGAGCCACTGTTCATTGGTTTGCGGGCCGCTGCTGTAGCCATTGATCTCTAGACCATTGGTGCCGTTCTGGCCAAAGGTGGAGCAGGCCCATTGCTGGTTGCCGGTCACCGCATATTGGGTAAAGCCGCCAGCCAGCTGGTTGCTGCCTGCAGGCGTGCAGGTATTGAAATCAAAACTGGTCACCTGGGGGCCGGTGGCAAAGTGCCAGCTACTGTCCGTAAGGCCGGTGAAGGCATTGCCAAAAATGTCCTGCACCGCGTTGCTGTCCAGTGTAAGGAAGTACGACTGGTTGGGTGACAATTTAACATTCAGGGTCAGCAGGTTATTGGAAATGCTGGCAGTGGCCGTGCCCAGGGCTATTACCTGGGTGGTGCCGCTGGTCAGGTTGTGCAGCACGGCATTGCCGGTACCCAATTGGATATTTTCAGAGAAGGTCACTGCTGGTTTTGCCGTGGGCTGGGCAGTATCGCCGGCTGCTGGTTGCAGCGCAATGATGGAGGGGCGGGTAGTATCCCGGGCGCCGCCACCTACGCTGATGTTGTCCACCATAAAACTGGGCCGGGAGCCGGCACCGCTGATCTGGCGGTTTACCCAGCGCAGTTGCACCACCGGCTGGTTCTCACAGGCAACCGGCAGCAGGAGGCTCTCGGTGGCCGAGTGTTGTGGGGTGGTTACGCCGGAAGTGGTTTGTTGGGTGGTGTTATTCTGGTATTCCGTGCCGGAAATACTGGTAAAGGCGCCGGCAGTGCCCACGCGGTATTGCAGGATCACTTCATTGACGCGCGTATTGCTGCCGCCATCATACGGGTTGCGCAGGGTGGCCACGTCATATTGCATGCTGATGTTAGACTGCCCGGTAGTGTTGATGGCCAGCACCAGGGAAATGTCCGCCGATCCGCTGTTCAGGAAGCCCAGCTTACCATTGTAGTTGTACGTGCCATTGGCAGTGCTGGAGGCGGTGCCGGTGGCCAGCGCCTTGTCTGCCGCGGGGGCCGCGGTGTTGAAATTGCCGGAAGGAGAACCGGCCAGGGTCCAGCCCTGCCAGCCGTCGGGGTATACGGTGCTCGTGGCGGGCAATGCATCAAAGGTTTGCTGGTAAGGAAGCGATTGCGGAGCGGGATTGCTCTGCGCTTTTACCATGGTAGCCGTTAATGTAGAAGAAAAGAAAAGGAGTAAAAGTCTCTTCATGCAGATTTGGTTTATTTTGAATATAATTTACACCGAAAATTACATGCCTTGCAGCAGCCTCCTGTAATAAGTTATTGTTAACAGGTCAGATAGCTGAAATCCTTAATGCGTAAGGGTTTGCCTGCTTTTTATATGATTGGTTTTAATTATACAATGAAACAGGACGATGTGGATAAAATTCTGGTTACTTGTCAATGTGGCAGCAACGCAAGCCGTGGCACAACGTTTGAAAAATCAAGGTTCTAAAAACTACTCAACACCATATGCAAAAAGGCGCTATCCGGGTACAAACCGAGAACATCTTCCCGATCATTAAGAAATTTCTCTATTCCGATCACGAGATCTTTATCCGTGAATTGGTAAGTAACGCTGTAGATGCCACGCAAAAGCTGAAAACACTGGCCAGCGCAGGCGAATTTAAAGGCGAACTGGGCGAGCTTGAGATCCGTGTGGCGATTGATAAAGAAAAGAAAACACTCACCATCTCCGACCGGGGTGTGGGCATGACCGCACAGGAAGTGGATAAATACATTAACCAGGTAGCCTTTTCCGGTGCGGAAGAATTCCTGGATAAATACAAAGGCCAGGGCGATGGCACTAACATTATTGGTCACTTTGGCCTTGGGTTCTATTCTTCTTTCATGGTGAGCAACAAGGTGGAAATTATTTCGCAGTCCTACCAGGATGCCCCCGCCGTACGCTGGGAGTGTGATGGCAGCCCGGAATATACCCTGGAGGAAACCACCCGTGCCGCCGGCCGTGGTACAGACATCGTGATGTACATCAATGAAGAAAGCGAGGAATTCCTGGATGAAGGCCGCGTACGTGGCATGCTGGAAAAATTCTGCCGCTTCCTGCCGGTGCCCATTATGTTTGAAGACCGCCAGGTGAACAACACCCACCCCGCCTGGACCCGCAAGCCCAGTGAGCTTACGGATGAAGACTACAAAAATTTCTACCGTGAGTTGTATCCCTTCGGGGAGCCGCCCCTGTTCTGGATCCACCTCAACGTGGACTACCCGTTCAATCTCACCGGTATCCTGTATTTCCCCAAGATCACCAAGTCTTTTGAGATCCAGAAAGACAAGATCAATCTGTACTCCAACCAGGTATTTGTAACAGACCAGGTAAATGATATTGTGCCGGAATTCCTCATGCTGCTGCATGGGGTGATAGACTCCCCGGACATCCCGCTGAACGTGAGCCGCAGCTATCTCCAGGGCGATCCCAATGTGAAAAAGATCAATGGCTACATTACCCGCAAAGTGGCTGATAAGCTGGATGAAATGTTCCGTGCAGACCGCAAGGCGTTTGAAGAGAAATGGGAATTCATCAGCCTCTTTGTGAAGTATGGCATGATGACCGATGATAAATTCCTGGACAAGGCCAATAAGTTCCACCTGTTCCAGGATGTGAATGGCGCTACCTTCTTCACTTTGGAAGAATACCGCACGGCTGCTACAGCACTGCAAACTAACAAGGAAGGGAAACTTATCATCCTGTATGCTACTGCTCCCGTGCAGCAGGATGCTTACATCCAGGCCGCCCAGGCAAAGGGTTACGTGGTTGTGAAACTGGATACCCTGGTGGACGCCGCGTTCATTAACCAGGCGGAGCAGAAGTGGGAGAATGTACAGTTCACCCGTGTGGATGCAGACATTGCCGATAACCTCATTGATCCCGCTGAAAAAACGGACAGTGTGCTGCTGGCAGACCAGGAAACCAAATTGAAATCCCTCTTTGAAGAGCAGGTAAAACCCGCTCACATCAAAGTGGAAATAAAAGGCCTGAGCGCAGAAGCCCAGCCCGTGATCGTAACCCGCCCCGAGTTCATGCGCCGTATGAAAGACATGGCGGCCGTAGGGGGAGCTGGAATGAGCTGGTATGCAAACATGCCGGATGAGATCAACATGACAGTGAATGGAAACCACCCCATTTACCAGGACATCCTGGCCCAGGGGGATGCCGGCAAGCAGGAGAAGCTGGTGAAAAACCTGGCAGACCTGGCGCTGTTGTCGCAAGGCCTGCTCACCGGCGCAGATCTTACTGCGTTCATCAACCGGAGCGTGGAGTTACTCAAACAGTAAGGAAATTTACATACAGCTAAATTCAAGCCTGGCAACGTTTTCAAGCGATTTGGCCAGGCTTGTTTTTTTTGACGGGCTGCACAATATTCAGGAACCCCTACCGTTTTGGCTCTTGAACCATATCTTTCCATCCTGCAGCAACTTTGTGGATAAAGCTGCCGCTATATAGTTTTGTATGATAAAACCGTTAAAAGCTTTCCCGCTTTTGGGAATACTGGCTATCCTTGTATCTGTTTCCATCACGGCCTGCACCAAGCAAGGCACGGATGTAATACCTTCCAAACCCTCCGATACTACTAAACCCGTAACACCACCACCTCCCGTGGCAGACAGCTTCCAGCTGCGCGATACCGGTGTCTCCATCATCACCATGCCGCAGCCTGTTGGCAACATGAGTCAATACCTGCAGTATATCCCGGCTGGGTATAATGATAAGAAGACCTATAAATGGCCGCTTGTTTTCTTCCTGCATGGCGTGGGGGAAATGGGGTATGATGCCAGCATCCTGAAAAGTGTGGGATTGTGCAAAGTGGCACCTGGCAAACCTTTCATCGTTATTGCGCCACAGGCGCATGCAAACTGGTGGAACAATGATGCCCTGGTGCAGTTTTACCAGCAGATCATTAAACAATACCATGTGGATACTTCCCGTATTTATCTCACCGGTTTAAGTATGGGCGGCTACGGCACCTGGACCCTGGCTATTTCCCATCCCAAATGGTTTGCAGCCCTTGTGCCTATCTCCGGCGGTGGCGACAGCTCGCAGGTGAAGGTGCTTAAGAATGTGCCGGTGTGGGATTTCCATAACGCTGATGATCCCACGGTGGCGGTGCAAAACTCCCGCATGATGGTGGCTGCGCTGAAGGCCGCCGGGGGCAATGTACAATACACGGAAAATCCTACCGGCGGACATGACGCCTGGACGAAAGCATATGCAAGCGCGGATCTGTATACCTGGATGCTCGCGCAGAAGAAGCCTTAATCACTAGAGGCCCTATTGCATAGCCCACGTTTCCACCTGGAAGCGTGGGTTTTTTATTAACGGGAGGGACGGATGTCGATCACTTTGAGTTGCAGGCTGGTATTGCCCTGCCACTCGTTTTTTTCCACGGTGAACACCATGTCGAAAGGGCGGGTGGTACTAATGCAGGGAAACTTTTCCGCCATAAAAAAACCAATGCCGGATAACACCACTCCATTGCGCCCCTGGCGCACAGAGAACTTGATATGCTCATCTTTCACGATCCTGGAATACCCGGTGTCAAACACCTGCCTGGCCATGAACACGGCCCGGAGATTGTCTGGTCCCAGGGGCTCAAACTGGTCGAGGATATTGAAAAACTTGGGGGTAATGTCACTGAAATTCAGTTCCGTATCTATCACTATTTCGGGGGTAAGCAGGTCCGGGTCTATGCTGCTGGATACCACTTCTTCAAAGCGCTGGCGGAAGGCTTCCACGTTTTCCGGCTTCAGGGTCATGCCGGCGGCGTAAAAGTGGCCCCCGTAATTTTCAAGCAGGTCTTTGCACTGGTGGATGGCTTCATATACATTAAAGCCGCTCACGGAGCGCGCGGAGCCGGCCACCTTATCATTGCTTTGCGTGAGGATGATGGTGGGCCGGTAATAATATTTATCAATAAGGCGGGAGGCTACAATGCCCACTACACCTTTGTGCCAGTGGGGCTGGTAGAGCACCGTTGATTTTTTCTGGTTGAGGAGGATCTCATCCTGGATGAGGGCCACGGCTTCCCGGGTCACAGAGTCGTCCTGTGCTTTGCGGTCATCATTGTCTGCATGCAGTTGTGCAGCAATGGCTTCTGCGGCCGCTTCATCGGTTTCAATGAAGAGGTTTACCGCTTTACGGGCATCGTCCATGCGGCCTGCCGCATTTACGCGGGGGGCTATTACAAATACCAGGTTGGCAATGGTCAGTTTGTCTTTGAGCTTACTCAATTCAATGAGGGCCTTGATGCCGGGTAACGGGTTGGTGTTCACTTTCACCAGGCCATGGAAGGTGAGCACCCTGTTCTCGCCGGTCATGGGCACAATATCTGCCGCAATGCTGGTGGCCACCAGGTCCAGGTAGGCGTAGGCCTTTTCCATGGGCATCTGGCGGCGCTGTGCCATGGCGCAGATCAGTTTAAAGCCAATGCCACAGCCACTGAGTTCTTTGTAAGGATAAGGGCAGTCGTCCTGTTTCGGGTTGAGGATGGCCACCGCCGGGGGCAGGATGGCATCGGGCAGGTGGTGGTCGCAAATGATGAAATCTATGCCATGTTCCTTGGCGTAGGTGATCAGCTCCACTGATTTAATACCGCAGTCCAGCGCTATCACCAGTGAGAAATCGTTTTCCCTGGCGTATTCCACGCCGGTGAGGGAAATGCCGTAACCTTCGCGGTAGCGGTGCGGAACGTAAAATTCTATGTTTTTGTAGAAGTCCTGTAGAAATGCGTACACGGTTGCCACAGCGGTGGTGCCGTCTACGTCATAATCGCCGTACACCAGGATCTTTTCCCCGTGGTGGATGGCGTCTGCAATACGGGCAATGGCTTTGTCCATGTCCTTCATCAGCCATGGATCGTGCAGGTCGGCCAGGGTGGGCCGGAAAAAGAGGCGCGCCTGGTCAAAGGTAGTAACGCCGCGCTGCACCAGCAGTCTGCAAAGGAGCGGGTGGACCTTCAAGGCGTTTTGCAGTGCCTGCTCCGCCTTGTGCTGATATCGCTTTACTGTCCACCGTTTCTGCATCAAATAGTTGTTGTTAAATTGCCGTATTGTTAAATAGTTAGATCGCAAATTGATAGATCGTTGATTACCGCACCATTACTGTTAAACAGGCCTTTTACCGGCGGTTAAACTAAATAAATGGCAGGAGCCTCTATTATAAGGCTATCCATCTATCAACTTATCCATCTAACAATTTAGTGAATTAAATCTAGAATTTGCGATCCGTGGTAAAGCGGACCAGCTGTTCGAGTCCTTGCCGGATGTCGCTGTCTGGGAGGCTATGCAGGATGGCCAGGGCTTCATCGCGGTAGCGCAGCATTTGTTCGTGGGCGTATTCAATACCGCCGGCAGATTTCACCATGCTGATCACCTCATTCACCTTGTCTTTGTCGGTGTTTTGGTTCTTTACTATATAAATGATGTGGCGGCGGGTTTCCTGGGAAGCGTGTTGCAGGGTGTAAATGAGCGGCAGTGTCATTTTCTTTTCGCGGATGTCTATGCCGGTGGGTTTGCCTACGTTATCGGACCCGTAGTCAAACAGGTCGTCCTTGATCTGGAATGCGATGCCTACTTTTTCACCAAAGAGGCGCATTTTCTCCGTCACGGTGTCATCGCCGCTGGCGCTCCAGGCGCCGGCGGCACAGGCAGAGGCCAGGAGGGAGGCCGTTTTGCGGCGGATGATCTCAAAGTAGATATCTTCCTTGATGTCCAGTTTACGGGTCTTTTCAAACTGGAGCAGTTCCCCTTCGCTCATTTCCTTTACAGCTTCGGAGAGGATCTGCAAGGTGCGGTAATCGTGGTTATTGAGGGAGAGGAGCAGGCCTTTGGATAATAAATAATCTCCTACCAGTACTGCAACCTTATTCTTCCATAAAGCGTTAATAGAGAAGAATCCGCGTCTTTCGTTGGCATCGTCCACCACATCATCATGTACAAGGGTGGCGGTGTGCAGTAATTCAACGAGGGCAGCGGCGCGGTAAGTACCTTCCTGGATATCTTGTTGAAACATCTTTGCGGATAAAAGCACAAACATCGGCCGTATCTGCTTACCTTTGCGCTTCACGATGTAATGCATGATCCGGTCAAGTAAGGGCACGTGGCTCTTTACGGCGTCGGCAAACTTTACTTCGAAGTCTTGCAATTCCTTTCTGATCAATCGTTTAATGTCTTCCATGTATGCTTGTGAAAAGGGAATGCTAAGCTAGGTTTAAAATGCCACATTTAGGCAAATTGGCCCCACATTTGCAGTTATGTGCTTGTTTTACCGCAGTGGCGTTGTGTTTATAGGCTAGTATTGAAGCACTTATCAATGAAAATAATATTGCAATAAAAATTTGTATATTCACTTATGATTTTTACCTTTGCTGGGTAAAAAAAACGGGTTATTAGTAAATTTTTAACAGTTTTTAAATAGAAAACAATTATGGCAAGCAAAAAGTACTTATTACTGGCGGGAGCGGCCACTATGCTGGCGGCCTCTTCGGCCTTTGCGCAAGTTAAGCCCACCGGCTATGATCCCCTGGATTCAACTAAAGTATCCTCCAAGAACCAAGCGCAGGAAAACTCTTTCCTCAACCACGAATCAAATTTCCCCTCTAAGCCCAGAAACCAATGGGAATTGGGTCTGCATGGTGGTCTGAGCCTGATCGATGGTACTATTCCTCCCCAGCCTGGCTTCGGTGGTGGTATCTCTATCAGAAAAGCACTGGGTCACACCTTCTCGCTGCGCGCTGAATACACTGGTTCTATCGATAAAGGCCAGGATTACAGAGCACACAGAAACTCTGTTAACCCTGTTCCGGCAGGTGGTGGTGCAAACCCCTGGGCTGCTTACGGCGCTAACAACATCTACGTTCCGAACTACAAAACGCAAACACACCAGCTGTCTCTGGACGTGCTGATGTCTCTGAACAACATTATGTTCTACAGAGCACAGCCCAAGATCAACTGGTATGTACTGGCTGGTTACTCCATCCTGTCTGCAGACGTTGACGTGGACGCCCTGAACGGTAACGGTGCTATCTACGATTATTCCGGTGTTAACTTCAACGGCAAGCGTAGCGACATCCGTAAAGCTGTGAAGGACATCCGTGATGGCGACTACGAACAGAACGCACCTTCTGAAGGTAACCGTCTGTCCCTGGGCCGTCATAACGACAACCAACTGCTGCGTCACGCACTGGACCTGGGTACTGGTGTAGCTTTCAAAGTTTCTAAACGCTTCAACATCGGTATTGAAGAGAAAGTTACCATGCCTTTCACCGCTTACCTGGACGGTTATGCTGGTCCCGGCGGTGCAACCAAGGACTTCTATTCTTACACCAACGTACGCTTCAACTTCAACCTGGGCAACCCCAGCAAACGTGTTGAGCCCCTCTGGTGGATCAACCCGCTGGAATACGCTTACAGCGAGCTGAATGCTCCCCGTCACATGAAACTGCCTACTCCCGTTCTGCCTGATGCTGACGGTGACGGCGTAACCGACCAGTTCGACCGCGAACCGAACACGCCTGCAGGTGCTCCTGTTGACGTTCACGGTGTAGCTCGTGATACTGACGGTGACGGTGTTCCTGACTACAAAGACAAGGAACTGATCACTCCGACCTACTGCGCTCCTGTTGACGCTGATGGTGTTGGTAAATGCCCGGATCCTGAGTGCTGCAAGAACATCCAGCCGAAAGCTACCTGCTCTAGCCTGGTACTGCCCTCCGTATCTTTCAAAGGTTCTGCTACCAAGGTATCTAACGATGCACAGGCTATCCTGGCCAGCGTAGCTGCTACCCTGAAATCTAACCCCACTTGTAATGTACTGGTTACCGGCCACGCTGGTGCTAAAGGCAAGAAAGGTGGTGTAGACCTGAGCAGCCGTCGTGTAGACGCTATCATCGACTACCTGGCTGATAAGCAAGGTATCGACCGCGGTCGCTTCATCAAGCAGAACACTGCTGGTGATTCTAACACCGTAGACCTGGCTCCCGCTAACTAATCTTAGCAGAAAGCTAATCATATTGAAAAGTCCTGCCGCAAGGCGGGACTTTTCTTTTTTAGGTAAATGAGATTGTGCCTCCAAAAATTAACACTGCCATTTTTGCTAAATCATTAGCAGACCAGGAATGTGCAAATCCCTTCCCCCCGGCCGTTTCCAGGCCTCATTTTTGTGTGATACCAGCTTAAAATCTGCTTAAAAAATACTGGAGAACGCTTGTATTTGCTGGGTTTTGGCAATTAAAACACATGTAATGGGCTATAATAAGATCAATGGCCGCAATGGCGCACCCTAAACATGGTAGGCCCCATTGTATTTCCGCAAAAACCTGTAATTTTGACGTTTCTTAGATACTTCAAATCGTGGTAAAGAACTTAAACAAGGTCTCCTTCGCCGGCCTTATCATTGCACTCGGCATTATCTACGGCGATATCGGTACTTCTCCACTCTACGTTTTCAAAGCCATTATTGGGAATAACCCTGTTAGCGACCTGCTGGTGATTGGCGGGGTGTCCTGCATTTTCTGGACCCTCACCCTCCAAACCACCATCAAGTACGTGATACTGACCCTGAAGGCAGATAACAAAGGGGAAGGGGGTATCTTTTCCCTGTACGCCCTCGTCCGGCGACACGCCAAGTGGACGGTTATTTTCTGTATGATAGGCGGCGCCGCCCTGCTGGCAGACGGCATTATCACTCCCCCGATCACCGTTACTTCTGCAATAGAAGGTCTCCGTACACTCAATGTATTTGCAGACCTCAGCCAGATCACTATTGTAAAGATCGTATTGGGCATTATCATCGTGCTCTTTGTAATGCAGCAATTCGGTACCAAATCCATCGGTAAGCTTTTTGGTCCTATCATGATCATCTGGTTTGCCATGCTGGGGGTATTGGGGCTTTCGCACGTTACAGACGACTGGTCTATTTTCAAAGCATTCAGCCCGCACTACGCAATAGAATTGCTTACCACTTATCCCAAAGGGTTCCTCATCCTGGGCGCCGTGTTCCTGTGCACTACCGGTGCGGAAGCGCTGTATTCGGACCTGGGGCACTGTGGCCGTGGCAATATCCGCGTATCCTGGGTATTTGTAAAAACCTGCCTGCTGCTTAACTACCTGGGCCAGGGTGCCTGGTTGCTCACCCACCGCGGTGAGGTGATAGGCAGCGATACGAATCCTTTCTTCCAGATCATGCCAGGATGGTTTGTGATCTACGGCGTGGTGATTGCCACCATGGCCTCCGTGATCGCATCGCAGGCGCTGATCTCCGGCTCATTTACTTTGATCTCTGAAGCCATGCGCCTTAACCTGTGGCCCAAGCTTAAGATCAACTATCCCACTGAAATGCGTGGCCAGCTGTACATCCCCGGCATTAACCTCATGCTGTTTGTAGGCTGCGTGGCCATTGTACTGATATTCCAGGAATCCGGCCGCATGGAAGCCGCTTATGGCCTGTCTATCACCATCTGTATGTTGATGACCTCCTGCCTGTTTGCCTTTTATATGTACACGCGGCGCGTGCGCCTGATCTGGATCTGGCTTTACCTGGTGGTCTACTTCGTGGTAGAATTCTCCTTCCTGTTTGCCAACCTCGTGAAATTCATGCACGGTGGTTATGTAACCGTAGTGGTTGCCGGCGCCCTGTTCCTGGTCATGATGGTATGGTTCCGCTCCCGCAAGATCAAGAACCGCTACGTGGAGTTTGTGAAGCTGGAAGATTACCTGCCCATTTTGCAGGAGCTTAGCAACGATACCACGATCCCCAAATATGCCACCCACCTGGTGTACATGAGTAGCGCCGATAACCCGAAGGAAATTGAGCATAAGGTGATCTACTCCATCCTCAATAAGAAACCCAAGCGTGCAGACCTGTACTGGTTTGTGCACGTGGATGTGGTGGATGAGCCTTATCTCTGTGAATACTCTGTGCAGACCATCATTCCCAATGAAGTGATCCGCGTGGAGTTCCGCCTGGGCTTCCGCGTGGAACAGCGCATTAACCTCATGTTCCGCATGGTGGTGGAAGACATGGTACGTAATAAGGAAGTGAACATCGTGAGCCGCTATGAGTCCCTGAGCAAGAACAACGTGATGGGGGATTTCCAGTTCATCGTTATGGAGAAATTCCTGTCGCATGATAATGACCTGCCACTGTATGAGCGGCTGATCATGCGGGCTTATTTCTTCCTGAAGAAAATAAGTCTTTCAGAGGAGCGTGGCTTTGGATTGGATTCCAGCTACGTAACCATTGAGAAATACCCGCTGGTGGTGGCGCCGGTGACAAATGTGCAGCTGAAGCGGGTGCGGAATAATATTTAAAAATAAACGTATAAGCGATATCGTGAGAGCGGGCCGGAGATGGCCCGCTTTTTTTGGGGCGGATAGAGCCCTGGCGGGACTTTAGGGCCCTGGCCTTTCTCCCTGCGCGGATGGTTGGTTCTTGTAAGGAATGCTACACAAATAAAAATCCCCCCGGTGTAAACCAGGGGGACTACTAACACAACTAAAAATTACTCAAAAAAGAAACATTGATGCTACGCCTGCGCGTTGTTATCAATCGGGTTTTTTACCGTCGAGAAAAGTATTAATGGTATTGATCTCGGCCTGGTTATTTACCGTATAGTTGGAATAGAAATCGCCGGCATTTGCGGTGCCGTTCTGCAGGTCCACGTTGCGGCGGATGTAAGCAGGTACGTTCTCTATTTCCTGGTTGTTTTCCATGTTCTTTACATTAAAGCTGATGCTGCGCAGCTTTGCCACACGCTCTGCCTGTTTGCGTTTCTGCTCGTCCTGGATGTCATCTGCGGGAGGCGTGGGAAACTGTGGCTGCTGGGGCGCTGCGGGCGTTTCATCGCGGAACACCATTTCCATGCGCGGCTCATCGTCTGCAGGATTTGCATCCGCGGGGGCAATGTAAGTATGGCCGGGTTTGGGTGTAAAGCCTCCTACATAAGCGCCGTTGCCGGTGCTGGTGGGCGGTGTTACAGATACGTGCTGCGTGGGCGGCACTACATTAGGGATGGGCTCAATGTCCATGTTGTAGCGCTGCACAGGGTTTACCGCTACCGGTTGTACAGGGTAGAAAGGCTGGGACACAGGCTGCTGCGCCACGGGCTCTACCAGGCGGGGTGCCATGGCATCCTGCTCGGTGAACATCTGTGTTTGCTTGTTCTGGGTCATCTTATGTTCTTCCCCTTCGCCACCCAGTGTCATTACGATCTTCTGGGGCTCGGGCTGTACTTCCTGTATGGTGGCGGCGGTGTGGACGGGCGTAACGGGCTGTCCGTCGTTACTGCGCTGCGGGAACTGCTGGCTGATGGGATTTTGCTCAAAGCCGGTGGCAATGATGGTAACGCCCAGTTTGCGGTCCAGGGTAGCGTCATAGCCCACACCGAGGATCACATCGCAGTCTTCGCCGGCCTGGCTTTGTACATATGCCTGGATGATGTCCATTTCATCAAGGGTGTGCTCAAATTCACCTTCGGAAGAAGAGATATTGAGCAGGATCCACTTGGCACCACGGATGTCGTTATCATTCAGCAGGGGGGAGGTCAGTGCATCTTCAATCGCTTTCTGGGCACGGTTTTCACCTTCTGCGGTGGCAGCGCCAAGGATGGCCACGCCCCCGTTACGCATGACGGTGCAAACGTCTGCAAAGTCCACGTTGATCTGGCCGGTGGAGTTGATCACATCCGTGATACATTTCGCAGCGGTGGCCAGGATGTTATCTGCCTTTTCAAAAGCGGCCTTGAATTTCAGGTCACCAAACTTCTGGCGCAGTTTATCGTTGGAGATGATGAGGAGCGTATCCACATATTCCTTCAGGCGGTTCACACCGTCATCTGCCTGTGCCATGCGCTTCTTGCCTTCGTACGAGAAGGGCGTGGTTACAATGCCTACGGTGAGGATGCCCAGTTCCTTACAGATCTTGGCAATGATAGGCGCGCCACCGGTACCGGTGCCGCCGCCCATGCCGGCTGTAATAAAGGCCATCTTTGTATTTACTTCGAGGATCTTTTTGATCTCCTCAAAAGATTCTTCTGTTGCCTGCTCACCGATCTTGGGATTGGCGCCCGCGCCAAGCCCCTGCGTCAGGTGCGGTCCCAGCTGCACCTTGTTAGGCACAGGACTGTTTGCGATGGCCTGGGCGTCGGTGTTGCAAATAATAAAGTTCACCCCTTCAATGCGCTGGTTGTACATATGATTCACCGCATTGCTCCCGCCACCGCCAATGCCGATCACCTTGATGATGGAAGACTTTTCTTTTGGAAGATCAAAATGTATCATGACTCTTTCTCTTTTATGGGTTTGTTAGTAGTATCGTGTTTAATGCCCAAAGGGGCTTTGATGCTGTATTTGAATAATGAGCAGTGTTGTTAAATTGTCCTTTGAAAAATCAGATCAGTGCACAACAATTAAGCCATTCCCTTTGAGTGTTAACGCCAGATCGCGCATCTTGTTTTCCGCGGTCTTCAACTTTAACATTTCACGTTACACACTTTACTTTTTACCCTTTAACAATTCAACAATTCTTAATTAAAATTTCGCGTCCTCTTCTTCGGTGAACATGTCGATGATCTTTGTTTTCATCTTGTCCAGGAAGGATTTGAGGGATGCGTTCCGTTCTTTCACTTTGCGCTCCATTACCTGCTCTTCAGTCACCTGCTCTTCGGTGGTGGTGCTGGTGATTGCGGCTGCTTCGGCCATGGCGGCTGCCGCGGCGGCTTGTTCCTTGGCTTTATAGCTGGTATTGATCTTAATGAAATTCTCCTCCAGTGCGCGGCGATCATTTTCATAATCGTTATAGCCTTTCAGGATAAGACCAATACAGGTAGCATACATTGGTTTGGTAAGCTCGTCCAGGTGGCCGCTGGCCAGGTGCTCATTGGGATAGCCAATGCGTGCACTTACACCCGTGGTATATTCTGTAAGCTGGATGAGGTGCTTCAGCTGGGAGCCGCCACCAGTAAGGATAATGCCACCATTAAGCATTTTGTTGTCCATACCGATCTGCTTCAGGTGGTACACCACAAAGTCCATGATCTCGCTCATGCGCGCCTGGATGATGTGGGCCAGGTTGCGCACAGAGATCTCCTTTGGTGCCTGGCCTCGCAGGCCGGGGATGGTGATGAAAGCGTTGTTCTTGGCTTCATCTGCGAGGGCGTAGCCAAACTGCACCTTCATCTGCTCTGCCTGTGTTTTCAGCACACCCAGGCCGTTCTTGATGTCATTGGTAATATTTTCACCACCGTAAGGGATCACCGCGGTGCTTTTCAGGATGCCTTCGTAAAACACGGCCAGGTCTGTGGTACCGCCGCCAATGTCTACGATGGCCACACCAGCTTCAAAATCCATATCGCACATCACGGCAGCAGCAGAGGCCAGTGGTTGCAGTACCAGGTCATGGATCTTCAGGCCGGACTTTTCCACGCTGCGGTTAATGTTGCGGATGGCGTTCTTATCGCCGGTGATGATATGGAAGTTGGCTCCCACCTTTACACCAGACATACCGATGGGGTAGGTGATGTTCTGCAGGCTATCTACGATGTACTGCTGCGGGATCACGTCAATGATCTGGTCACTGGCGGGGATCACGGTTTTGTACTGGTCGTTGATCAGCTGGTCAATATCCAGCTGGGAGATCTCTGCATCGGTATCGTTACGCACTATATCACCACGGGTTTGCAGGCTTTTGATGTGGTGGCCGGCAATGCCTACATATACTTCGTTAATTTCCAGGTCGGGGTTGGAAGCAATACAGTTTTCCAAAGCCTGGCGGATGGCTTTGATCGTTTGGTCGATGTTCAATACCATGCCGTGCTGCACGCCGAACGACGGAGCTTTCCCGAAACCGAGGATCTCGAGTTTACCGTATTCGTTCTTTCTTCCTGCAATGGCAGCAATCTTCGTAGTTCCAATATCGAGACCTACAATGATGGGAGCTTCCTGATTCATGGCGTTATGTTGTTTTAAGTCGTTTTAAGAATGTGATTTGCCGCCGGGGTACACGGCTTTGGGCCTTTTACCTCCTTGCGGCTTTCCAGGATCATTATGATGCACTGCAGCAGGTGCGTGTGCAGCGGGCTTCGGCTTTTCCGGAGCGGCTGCGGCACTGGCCGTAGCATTTGGGGGTGCGTGGCTGCTGTCGTCTGCATCATCATCACTGGTGGCGTCATCACCGGATATGTCCGCATGGATGCTGTCAAACACCGGCGGAGCCAGTACCTTCACATTACTGCCACCATCTTTGCGCGTGCACACTACTTCATTTTCAAACGCCAGGTTGATCACGGTGTAATTGTTCCATCCCACCTTATTCAACCCCTGCTTGTAAAATGCGAGCAGCTTGTCAAATTTTTTTTCTATGTCGTTGCCATCCCCCAGTGCGATCACCTGGTCGCCCAGGGTAGGCGTCATGTTAAATTTATAATCCGGCGTAATATCCACCTGTGCTATCTGCGCCGTCCAGAACTCATCCTGCTGGATATAACTGCCAATGGCCACTACCTGCGCCGCCAGCACACTGTCTGCATGCGTGAGCTTTGCAGCGGCTGTGGGAAAGTTGGTAAATACCGGCACCTTGGCAGCGTACCTGGCAGACACCGGGATATGTCCCAGGTCCTTATCAAGATAAAAGGTATTGCCACTCACCGTAAACACACGGGCCACCGGTTCTTTCAGTGATACGCGGATGTTTACCACATCATTATCGTCCACGTACAGGTCTGCTGCTTTCACCCAGGGATTGGCGGCCACTGTTTTTTCCAGTGCGGCCAGGTTCACTTCCGTTACCAGCAAGCCTACCGGGTTGTTATGCGGATTGCCTGTTACCAGGTTTTTCAGATCTTTTTCGTTGAGGAACGCATTGTTGGCTGTTCCAACGATCTGCACCTGCACACTTTTACAACGGGCGCTTTTCTTATCTCTTTTTGCGGCCACCACCAGCACAATGAAACCTACGAACGCCACCAGCCACAGGAAAGCAATTCCCATGCGACGCAGTGCTTTTTTTGTTCTTGGCTCCATTGTAATGAAGGTTAATTGTTAAATGTTCATTGTTAATCGTGGTGCGCCGTTGAGCGCCCCTTTGTATCCTCCTGTTTCAATCGCTCACGATTAACCCATTGCCTTAACCATTAACGATCTCCGCGATGCGCCCTTTCAGCAAGTCTATGTCCCCCGCACCTGCGGTGATCAGCAGGGGAGAGGCGTGGGCGGGCAGCCATTCCAGCAGCGCTGCTTTTTCCAGTACCCGTACATTTTTATTTGTCATCCGGTCTGCTATCATCTGGCTGGTTACGCCTTCCATCGGCAGTTCGCGGGCGGGGTAGATGGGTAGCAGTACTACTTCATCCGCCAGGGAAAGTACTTCGGCAAATCCGTCCGCCAGGTCCCGGGTACGGGAAAACAAATGCGGCTGGAAGATCACCGTACACTTCATGCCCGGGAAAAGCGCTTTGGCGCTGGTGATCAGGGCCCTCAGCTCTTCCGGGTGGTGTGCGTAGTCATCAATGTACACTTTATCGTCGTGGCGCACCACGTATTCAAAACGGCGGCGTATCCCTTTGAAATCAGCTACGGCTGCCTTGATCTTCTCCGCGTCTATGCCCAGGAGGTACGCCACGGAAATGGCCACCAGGGCGTTTTCTACGTTATGCAGGCCGCCTATGTTCAGGCGCACATCTTCAATTTTCCACGATTCTTCCACCACATCAAAATGATAGCCGCCTGCAGATCCCTGTACGTTGGTGGCATAAATATTTGCCTGGTCGTTGTACAGGTTGTACGTGATCTTGTTGGGGGTGTCCAGGTCTGCATCGCGCTTTAAGCCGTACTTGACAATCAAAGTACCGTTAGGCTTAATGTTGTGCGTGTACTGGATGAACGCTTCTTCCATCGCTTCCGGTGTTCCGTAGATGTCCAGGTGATCCGGGTCCATGGCCGTGAGCACGGCAATGTCCGGGTTCAATTTCAGGAAAGAGCGGTCATATTCATCGGCTTCTATCACGGCTACCTGGCGGTCGCTGCTCCAGAAGTTACGGTCATAGTTTACAGCGATACCCCCCAGGAAAGCATTACAGCCATAGCCCGTGTGCCGCAGGATGTGGGCGGTCATGGTACTTACGGTGGTCTTGCCGTGGGTGCCTGCAATGGTGATGGCATACATTTCATTGGTGATGGCCTGCAGGATGTCACTGCGTTTCACCACGGTGTAGCCATTGTCACGGTACCAGTTCAGCTCTGCATGGCTGGCGGGGATGGCCGGTGTGTACACGACTACCTGTGCCTCACGGTCGATGGCCTGCACATCGTCTGTGTAGTGAATGTGCATGCCCTCCGTTACCAGTTGCTGGGTGAGGCTTGTTTCAGTACGGTCATAACCACTTACGGACGCGCCGTTCTCATTGAAGTAGCGGGCAATGGCGCTCATGCCAATGCCGCCTATACCAATGAAGTAAACACGTTGTATGTTCTTTATAGCTACCATGTAAAAGTCTAACGAACCAATTTTAATACTTCCTCCGCGATCGTCTGGTCAGCGTGCGGGTTTGCAAGGCTTGCAATATTGGTTTCCAGCTGTTCTATCAGTGCTTTGTTCTGCAAAAGACTGAACAGGGTAGTGCCTAATTGCGCGCCAACTTCATTATCCTTGAGCAGCAGTGCTGCTTTTTTGTTCACGAGGCTCATGGCGTTGGAAGTCTGATGATCTTCCGCGGCAAAGGGGTAGGGTACAAATACCGTTGCCTTTTTCACCACGCAGAGCTCTGCGATGGCCAGTGCGCCTGCGCGGGAGATCACTACATCAGCGGCGGCGTAGGCCTGGTCCATGTTCGTGATAAATTCCAGCACCTTCACGTGTGAGGAGAAGGGGGCCGCGGCGGCTTTGGCTGTTTCAAAATAAGGTTTGCCGGTTTGCCAGATCAGCTGCACGTCTTTTTCCACGAAGGAGGCCAGGAGTGCGTGAATGGCTTCGTTGATAGACTTGGCCCCGAGGCTGCCGCCTACCACGAACACGGTTTTCTTGTTGGCATCCAGTCCAAAGTGTACCAGGCTTTCATGGCGCGTGGCGTGGCTTTGGGTGATGCTGCTGCGAACGGGATTGCCCGTCACTAATATTTTGGAAGCAGGGAAAAATTTTTCCATGCCGTCATAACCGGTACAGATGCGGGCCGCCCTGTGCGAGAGTACTTTATTGGCCTTGCCTGCAAAGGAGTTCTGCTCCTGGATGAGGGTAGGAATGCCGTGGCGCTGTGCGCGGTCCAGCATGGGAAAGCTGGCAAAGCCGCCTACGCCCACTACTACATCCGGCTTAAACTCGCGCAGGATGCGGTTTGCATGGCCCAGGCTTTTGATCAGTTTGAACGGCAGCAGGATGTTCTTGAAAATATTGCTGCGGTTAAAACCTACGATCTCCAGCCCCTCAATGCGGTAACCTGCCTGCGGTACTTTCTCCATTTCCATTTTGCCCTTGGCGCCTACAAACAGGATGTCGATATCGCCCTTGGCCTGGGTTTTCAACGCATTGGCAATTGCAATGGCCGGGAAGATATGTCCCCCGGTACCCCCTCCTGCTATGATTACTTTGCGTTGCATAAATCTTTATTGTGCAATTTTATACTGCCATGTTAAGGCCTGCCTCGCGTTGCTGCTGCAGCACCCGTTCCATGCGCTCTTTTTCTATACGTTTCAATTCTGTTTCTTCCACGTTCCTGGATACACTCAGGATAATACCGATGGCCAGGCTGGTAAAGATCACTGACGAGCCACCCATACTTACCATAGGCAGTGTAACGCCTGTAACCGGGAACAGGTGCACGTTCACCGCCATATTGCAAAGGGCCTGGATCACCAGGGTAAAACTGAGGCCCAGCGCCAGGAATGCACCAAATGCATACGGGCACCTTTTGAAAATGCGGATGCTGCGCAAGAGCAACAGCATGTATGCCATCAGGATCAAAAAGGCGCCAAAGATACCATACTCTTCGATTATGATCGCATAAATAAAATCAGAATATGGGTGCGGCAAAAAGTTGCGTTGATTGCTGTTGCCGGGGCCCTTTCCAAGTATGCCTCCTTCTGCAATGGCAATGTTAGCCTGCTGCACCTGGTAGGGTTGTTCTTTATCCCCGCCACCCATGAAACTTTCAACGCGCGCAATCCACGTTTTGGTACGCAGGTCATTACCACTTAGTTTGGCAAAGATGAACATCAACAGCACAATGCCTGCCATACAACCCACCATGGCTGCCAGGAACTTAACCGGTACACGCCCTATGAAGCAAAGCAGCATGCAGCTGGCGCCCAGCAGCAACGCCGTGCTCATATTTGCCGGCATGATCAGCAGGCAAATAAAACCCACTGGTAAAATGATGGGCAAAAAGCCCGTTTTAAAATCGGTGATCACACCCTGCTTGCGCGACAACATCCTGGATACATACATGAACAGGGCCAGCTTGGCGATGTCCGATGTCTGGAAGGTAAGGTTGATCACCGGCAGGTTGATCCAGCGCGCGGCGCTGTTCAGGTTACGGCCAAATGCCAGCGTGTAGCAGAGCAGTGGTATGGAAATGAGCATGCCCAGCTGCGCAATGCGGGAATACACCGTGTAGTTCACCTTATGCGCAAAGTAGATGATGAGCAGGCCCAAACCCAGCACGGTAAGCTGTTTGATCAGGTAATATTCTGTGTGCCCCTGCCGCATGCGGTATGCCAGCGAGCCGGTGGAGCTGTACACAGCCAGGAGGCTTACTACCGATAGGAAAGCCACTATCGTCCAGATCACTTTATCACCTTTCGCTCTTTGCAGTAAACCGTCCATGGTGCTCGTTATTTATATTCGTTAACCATTCACACTTAAAGCTCGCGCACTACTTCCTTGAACTTGCGGCCGCGGTCTTCGTAGTTCTTAAACAGGTCGAAGCTGGCGCAGGCAGGGGAGAGCAATACCACGTCTCCCTTGGCAGACAGCTGGAAGGCAGATCTAACGGCATCCTCCATATTATCTGTGCTTACCATTTGCGGTACATCGTTGGAAAGCGCATCCTGGATCAGGTGGTTGTCTACCCCCAGGCACACGATGGCTTTCACTCTTTCCTTCACCAGGTCGCGGATGGCGCTGTAGTCATTGCCTTTATCCACGCCGCCCATGATGAGGATGATGGGGCGGTTTTCTATACTTTCCAGCGCAAACCATACCGAGTTTACGTTGGTGGCCTTACTGTCATTGATGAAGTCTACCCCGCGCACGGTAGCTACAAACTCCATGCGATGCTCCAGGCTCTTGAAAGAGGCAAGGCTCTCGCGGATCTTTTCCTTGCGGATATTCATCGTGCGGCCGGCTATTCCTGCTGCCATAGAGTTGTAAATATTATGTTTTCCTTTCAACGCCAAATCATACATCGATACGATATCCGTCTCGCCATTCACCGTGATATTAATCTGGTCATTTGTCATTGATCCGCCTTCTTTCAGTGGTTCCATAATCGTAAAGGGTATTAAGGTTGAACGAATTGAATGAGTTTGTAAATAGTGCATGATCTCGGGATCGTCCTTGCAGTAAACGAAGTAATCATCTGCTGCCTGGTTCATAGCGATCCTGAACTTGGACGCCACGTAGTGCTCCATTTTATATTCATACCGGTCCAGGTGGTCCGGGGTAATATTCAGCAAAATGGCCACGTGCGGGCGGAAATCCCTGATATCGTCCAGCTGGAAACTGCTGATCTCTATCACGTAATATTCCTGTGGGTCTGTAGCTACCTGTTTGGCGTAGCTGATACCGATGTTGCCTACCATGGCCACCGGCAGGCCGGCAGTATGAAAAATATGGTAGGTCAGCGCGGTGGTGGTGCTTTTACCGTTGCTACCCGTGATGGCAATGATCTTGGCATCCTTGCTGTAGCGCCAGGCCAGCTCTATTTCGGAGATCACCGGTATGCCGGCGGCGCGGATCTTTTTCATCACCTCGCTTTTCTCGGGTATGCCCGGGCTTTTCACGATCTCGTCTGCCCCGAGGATCTTATCCCAGCTGTGGTGGCTTTCTTCAAAGGGTATCTCCTGCTGCGCAAGCTCATGTTTATAGATATCCTTGATGGTCCCCCCGTCTGACACAAACACTTCATACCCCTGCTGTTTGCCCAGCAGGGCAGCCCCTACACCGCTTTCACCGGCTCCAAGTATGATGAGTTTTGCCATGGTCGTTAGTTAGTCTGTCGTTTCTTTTTCGCTTAGCGTATTTTCAGGGTGGCGATGGCAAATGCAGCGCACATGATCGTCACGATCCAGAAGCGCACGGCTATTTTACTTTCGTGGTACCCCAATTTCTGGTAGTGGTGGTGCAGGGGCGACATCAGGAAGATGCGGCGGCCTTCACCATATTTTTTCTTCGTGTATTTGAAGTAAGACACCTGCAGTACCACGGAGAGATTTTCCACCAGGAAAATGCCGCAGAAAATGGGTATCAGTAATTCCTTTCTTACAATGAATGCCAGGGAAGCAATGATGCCACCCAGTGCCAGGGAGCCGGTATCGCCCATGAACACCTGCGCCGGGAAGGCGTTGTACCAGAGGAAACCCACGCAGGCGCCCACAAATGCTGCAATGAAGATGGACAGTTCGCCCAGGTTGGGGATGTACATCACGTTCAGGTATTCTGCAAACTGGATGTTGCCGGATACATAGGCAAACACCCCGAGACACATTCCTATGACCGCCGAAACCCCCGTGGCCAGGCCATCCAGCCCGTCTGTAAGATTGGCCCCGTTACTCACCGCGGTAATAATGATGATCACCACGATCACGTACAGCACCCAGGTGAATTTTTCAGCACCCGGTATCCAGGAGATCAGTTTTGAATAATTGAACTCATGGTTCTTTACGAAAGGGATGGTAGTGATCGGTGTTTTTACATCCGTGAAGCGGTGGCCGTCCTTGGTGACGCGCTCCTGGTGGTTCTTGGCCACATGCTCACCGGTGGACAGCTTGGCGTTCATCAGCTCGCGGCTTACTACCACATCGTTATTGAAGTACAGTGTGAGCCCGATGATGAGGCCCAGGCCTACCTGGCCCATCACTTTGAACTTGCCGGCCAGGCCTTCTTTATTTTTTTTGAATACTTTGATATAGTCGTCCAGGAAACCGATCAGCCCTAACCACACAGTACATAGCAGCATCAGCCAGATATACACGTTGTTTACCTGTGCAAACAGCAGGGTGGGGATGATGATGGCAGAGAGAATGATCAGGCCACCCATGGTAGGCGTGCCTTTCTTCAGGTTCTCACCTGCAAGGCCCAGTGTACGGATCACTTCACCGATCTGCTTTTTCTGCAGGTACTGCACCAGGCGCTTACCCAGCAGCAGCGAGATCACCAGCGACAGCAGCAGGGCCAGTGTTACGCGGAACGTAATGTACTGGAAGGCGCCTGCACCACTCAGGTTGAAATTTGTTTTTAAATAATTGAATAAGTAGTATAGCATATTTCGGATCGGTGTCGCTGTTAATCTTCTATTTTCCCAACAGGGCCAGCATTTCTTTCAGCACTTGTTTGTCATCAAAGGGATGTTTTACCCCGTGGATGTCCTGGTATTTTTCGTGGCCTTTACCTGCTACCAGGATGATGTCCTCCGGGTTGGCCAGGCTTACGGCTGTTTTGATGGCTTCTTTGCGGTCCACGATGCTCAGCGTTTTGCGGAGCAGGTTTACCGGGATGCCCGTTTCCATCTCTTTAATGATGGCACCGGGATCTTCAGAACGGGGATTGTCCGAGGTAAGGATCACGCGGTCACTGCGCTCAGCTGCCACCTGGGCCATCACCGGCCTTTTGGTGGTGTCACGGTCCCCGCCGGCGCCTACTACGGTGATGATCTTCTCGTGGCCTTTGCGCAGGTTGTTGATGGTAGCCAATACATTCAGCAATGCATCCGGCGTATGCGCGTAGTCCACGATGCCGATCACCCGCTCCCTGTCACTCACGATATAATCAAAGCGGCCTTCTGCACCGGTAACGGCGCTCAGGGCCTGCAGTACTTCGTCTTTATCCTGGCCCAGGAGGGTGGCGGCGCCATACACGGCCAGCAGGTTGTAGGCATTGAACTCGCCGATGAGGCGGAAATGCACTTCTTTCTCATTCACCTGCATGATCAGCCCTGTAAGGCTGTTCTCCAGGATCTTGCCCTTGAAATCCGCCATCGTGCGCAGGCTGTAGCTGGCCTTTTTTGCCTTGGTGTTCTGCAGCATCACGTTGCCCCGTTTATCATCCAGGTTCGTGAGTGCAAAGGCGGAAGACGGCAGCCCGTCAAAGAACATCTTCTTCACACGGATATACTCATCAAAGGTTTTGTGGTAATCCAGGTGATCGTGGGTGATATTGCTGAAAATGCCGCCGGCAAACTTAGCCCCCGCAATACGTTGCTGGTGGATGGCGTGCGAGCTCACTTCCATGAAAGCATAGGCGCAGCCCTCGTCCACCATGTCTGCCAGCAAAGCCTGGAGGCTGATGGCATCCGGAGTGGTGTGGGTGGCCGGTATTATTTCGTTGCCAATGCGGTTTTCCACGGTGGAGATGAGGCCGCAATGGAAGCGCAGTTTGGTAAATAGATTAAAGAGCAAAGTAGCAATGGTGGTTTTGCCATTGGTGCCGGTAACGCCCACCAGTTGCAGTTTCTGGGAAGGGTTATCGTAAAAGTTGGCCGCCATGATGCCGCAGGCCAGGGCGCTGTCGCTCACCTGTACAAAGCATACGTTGGCCGGTCTTTCATCCGGCAGCACTTCACAGACAATGGCGGTAGCGCCCTGCGACAGTGCCTTGGCAATGAACTGGTGCCCGTCTGCATGTACACCTTTAATGGCGATGAACACATCCCCCGGCGCAATGGCGCGCGAGTCTATGCGGAGGGCCGGCACGGCAATGTCATTATTGCCCTGCACTGCCACGATGTGCACATTGTATAATATTTCCTGCAGCGTTTTCATCAGCTCAGTTCAATTACGATGGTTTGTCCACTGCCGCGGGGCGTACCTGCGGGCAGGGATTGTGTTTTTACTTTGCCGGCCCCGCGTACCTGTACTTTGAGGCCTGCATTTTCCAGCAGGTTCAGTGCATCTCTCAGGCCCATGCCTGTTACATCCGGCACTTCACTGGTAGTTGGATTGTCCATTGGGTCCAACTGCACTTTATGACTGCTGTCTATCCTGGCGCTTACCCATTTCACGCCGGGCATGTCCTCGTCGTGGGCGGGTAGTTCCAGCGTTTCAATGATCGTTTTCCAGGCAGCGGCCCTGGTGGTTTTCATGGCCAGGCCGCTATCCAGGGCGATGCGCTGCCTGGGCGTTCTTTGTCTTTCCACGTTCATGGCAAAGAGGCGGTCTGCCACTTCGCGGAACACCGGCCCTGCCACAGAGCCGCCGTAAAACTTGGTGGCGTGTGGCTTATTGCGGATCACCACCACGCAGGTGTACTGCGGGTTGTTTGCCGGGAAATAGCCTGCGAAAGAACTTTGGTATATCTTATCGGCGTAGCCATGACTGCCATTGGCCATCAGGGCGGTGCCGGTTTTGCCTGCAAAATTGTAGTACGGTGTCCACAATGCTTTTGCCGTACCATTCATCACCACACCTTCCAGCATTTTCTTTACCTGCTTCAGCGTGTTGGTAGAGCAGATACTGTCTACCACCACGGTGGGCGCAAAGGTCTTTACCGGCTGGCCGTATTCCTGGATGGCATTTACCAGGTAGGGCTTCATCATTTTGCCGCCGTTGGCCACTGCATTATAAAGCATGCAGGTTTGCAGGGGGCTGATGAGCACTTCATAACCAAAGCCCATCCAGGGCAGGGTGGAATTGCTCCAGCTACGGCTGCTGGTGGATTTTACCACCGGCGTTCCTTCACCTGCCAGGTCAATGTGGGTGATCTGGTCCAGCTTCAGCGCTTTGATATGCTTCACAAAATCATTCGGGTGGCGGCCGTAGTAGGTGTAGGCCACTTTGGCCATGCCTACGTTGCTGCTGATCTCGAATGCATGCTTGATCGTAACGTTGGTAATGCCGGGATGGGGCTCACTGTCAAAGATGGTGCGCCGGCCAAACTGCCAGCGGCCATTATTGATGTCTACCATATCATCCATGGAGGCATATTTGTCTTCAAAAGCGGCGATCACGGTAGCCAGTTTGAAGGTGGAACCCGGTTCCGTGCATTGCAGGGCGTAGTTCATGTCTTCAAAGTAGGTGCCGTCGGGCTGTTTGCCCAGGTTGGCCATGGCCTTTACCTTGCCGGTCTTTACTTCCATTACGATGCAGGTGCCGTACTGCGCGTCATTTTCAAGGAGCATTTTCATCAGGGCATTTTCGGCAATGTCCTGTATGTTCACATCCAGGGTGGTGATGATGTCTTTCCCGTTCTCGGGGTCAATGTCGGACCCGTCTACCGGTACATAGGCACCGCCGGAGATCTGGCGCATCAGGCGCCGGCCGGCATCCCCTCTGAGCACGGTATCGTAGGTTCTTTCGAGGCCTACGTTCTGTGCGTTTTCCCTTGCCAGCCCGATGGTCCTGTTGGCCAGCAGCTTGAAAGGGTTGATGCGTTTATTCTTGGGCTCTGCGATCATGCCACTTTTGTTCTTACCGTAGCGGAACAAAGGGAAGTTGCGCAGTTGCTGGTATTGTCTGAAATCAATGTTCTCTTTCAGCAGGTAGTAACGGCTTTTGGCTTTGTAGCCATTTTCCAGTTCCCGCAGGTATTCTCCTTTGCTCTTATCCTGGAAAAGGCGGGCCAGGCAGTCTGCCAGGGAATCCTTGTTTTCTTTAAAGAGCTTTCCATCCTTATCCTGGAGGCCATCTGCGGCAAAGTCCATGCGGATGTCGAAATAAGGAATGGAAGTAGACAGGATGCTGCCTTCTTCCGAATAAATGGTGCCTCGTTCTGCTTCTATCTTCACATTTACGGTGTGCATGCTGTCAGACATGCTGCGCCATTTGGGACCTTCTACATGCTGGATATAAAAAGCTTTTGCCAGGATGGCCACACCAAAAAGTAACATGCCGATAAAGCATACATACACGCGCCACAATATGTCTTTCTTGATTTCCACGTGTTGTCGGCGGTCAGTTAGTCTGCAATTACTTTTTTTCTACTTCAATTTTTTGCGGGGGCGTATTCAGTGGTTTCAGTCCCTGTCCGGAAACTTTATCACTCACTTCACTCATTTTGCTATTGTACATCAGGTCACTTTTCCTGCTGATGTAATCCCATTTCAGCTCTCTGATCTCTTTATCCAGCCGGTTGATATCCCAGATCTTTTTTTCCGTGTAGTGGATATTGGCAATGTATACCAGGGCCAGTCCTGACAGGAAAAGAATATAAGGGGTGTGCTGCACAATGAAGCGATAGTTGATGCGCAGCCGCCAGGCCCGTTTGCGGGCAGCAGTGTCGGTGGGCGCGGATGACGCTTCCTCCAGCTGTTCGGTCTCATCAAAAAATGCTTCGTCCTGCACGGTGTTTCAGTTTTAAACGGTGATTCGCAATCGGGGCGCTACATACGCTTTGTTTCAAGGACAGTCGCAAATTGAGGGCGTTTCATCTGTTGTAACCCGGTCTGCTCCGCACTTCCCAGCATTGGGTTGCTTTCAATAAGGACAGTCTCAAATCGAGGGCATTTCGTTCAAAAACAAAAAACGATCATCAACATTTATGGAAGGCGTTCGGCCACGCGCAATTTGGCGCTGCGGGAACGGCTGTTTTGCTTTAATTCAGTTTCCGTGGCTGTCACCGGTTTTTTGGTGATGGGGGTGAACAGCGGCGGTGTAGTGGGTGTGCCATAGATCTCATCATATTCCACTTCATCAAAGCTGCCCAGTTTCATGAAGTTCTTCACAAGGCGGTCTTCCAAAGAGTGGAAGGTGATGATGGCCAGCCTGCCACCAGGTTTTATGATGGCAGCGCTCTGCGTGAGCAGGTCTTTAAGGGCGCCCATCTCATCGTTCACCGCTATACGGAGTGCCTGGAATACCTGCGCCAGGTATTTGGCCGGGTTGCCTTTTACCACCGGGTGTATCATGCGTTTGAACTCTGCAATGGTGCGGAGCGGCATGCTGCGGCGCTGGGTGTAAATGGTGTGGGCCAGGGTTTTGGCGTTGGTCACTTCCCCGTATTCCTGGAAAAGCAGTTGCAGCTTCTGTTCGGAATACGTTTGCAGCAATTGGGCTGCGGTAAGTGGCTGGCGCTGGTCCATGCGCATATCCAGGTCGCCGTCAAAGCGGGTGGAGAAGCCTCTTTCGGGGGTATCGAACTGGTGGGACGATACACCCAGGTCTGCCAGCACGCCGTCTACGGCGGTAATGTTATGCAGGCGCAAAAAGCGTTGCAGGTGGCGGAAGTTCTGCGGTATAAACAGCACCCGCGGGTCGTCTATCCGGTTAGCGTAGGCATCTTCGTCCTGGTCAAAGGTAACCAGGCGTCCATCGGCATTGAGCTTTTCCAGGATGGCCCTGGAGTGGCCGCCGCCGCCAAATGTGGCGTCTACATAAGTACCGGACGGGTTTACCGGGAGCAGTTGTACTACTTCCTGCAGCAGTACGGGCAGGTGATATTGTTGTTCGTCTTCCATTCCAGTAAAAGATTAAAGGGTGAAAGAAGTATCGCCGCCTCCCATAACCTGCTGCGCCAGGTCGCTGAACGCAGAAGGGGAGAAGTTTTCAAAGAACTCGTCGTATTTCACTTTATCCCAGATCTCAATTTTATTGGTGGCCGCTGCCAGCACGATGTCTTTTTCAAGACTGGCGTAGGTCATCAGGTTTTTGGGTACCAGCAGCCTGCCGGCGCTGTCCAGTTCTAGAATGGTGGCGCCATTGAGGAAGTAGCGGCGGAATTCCCTAACTTTCGGATCAAAATCATTCAACTTTCCGATGCGCTCAAAAATGGGCTGCCATTCGTTCATGGGATACAAGGTGAGACACTTTTCAAACCCCCGGTTAAGCACAAACTGGCCCTGGGCGTCTTCTGCGAGCTGCTTTTTAAATCCAGCAGGGAGCAGAAAACGGCCTTTATTGTCCATTGTTGCTTCATATTCACCCAGAAATCCACTCATGTCATGGGGTAAAAGTCCTTGAAATCCATTTTCTAACACAAAATAACACTTTTTCCCACTTTCTAACGAAAAAATGAACTTTAAATTTTTTCCACAGGGTGTACCGTGCCTGTGATGGCCTGCCTTCGTGGAAATGCGGGTGCTTTTATGGGGATAATGAGAATGAGTTGTGGATAAAATGTTGATGAGACGGAATTAATTGTGAATAACTGCGAATGCTGCGCCATGGAAGCGGTTTTCAGCAAGTAGAGCTGCACCCGGCGGGCCGGACTGTAGATGGAGAAAACGGGTGGTTTTAGGATAAAATGAAGGTGTTAGGCGTGGCTTCGTCCGGTAAAAGTGGGAAACGGTAGATTTTGCCGGCAGGCTTTCGAGGGGGCGATGCATATTTGAAACCCGGGGAAAGGCGGCGTGGTGGAAAAAAGTGGAGGGATTCCCGGTCCCGGGGGAGAAAGTGGTAAAACGATGGCGGGGGTGCCTGCCCGGACCGGCACTTTAATGGGAAGCCCGCTGTTTGGGAAAATTGAGATCCGGAAATGGTTCCGGTGGCCGGTAAGGTTTTAAATAAATTTTAACAAGTCACCTCAATTCCCTTATTTACATTTACGTTTCATTTAAATCCTTACCTTTGCAGTCCTTTATGCGGAAATTTTTAGTACATAGTGGTCTTTGTGTCCTGATCCTTACATCAGCTTGTAACCGCGAATTGCATCGTATTGAGAAGAGCGGTGATCCTGAGAGAAAACTGGATTACGCCAATAAACTGTACGATAAGAAGAAATATGCCACGGCACAGCAGCTCTATGAAGAACTGCGCCCGGTGTATAAGGGTACGGATAAGTTTGAGGATATCAACTACCGCAATGCCTATTGCTCCTATAACCTGCGGGATTACGTACAGGCCGCGTTCCTTTTCAAGAACTACCTGGATGCGTTTCCGAACAGCCCCCGTGCACAGGAAGTAGATTATATGCAGGCTTTCTGCTACTATAAGCAATCGCCGAAGGTGCCCCTGGACCAGACCAACACCATCAAGGCCATTTCCGCCCTGCAGACCTTTATCAATGAGTTCCCCAACGGTGATAAAGTGCCCGAGGCCAACCTGCTCATTGAACTGTGCCGCAAAAAACTGGAACAAAAAGAATTCAACGCCGCCGAATTATATTTCAACCTGGGTTATTACAAAGCTGCCAACATTGCCTTCAAAAGCCTGATGCGCAACTACCCGGACTCCGATAAAGGCGATGGCTATAAATTATATGCGATCCGCTCCAGCTACCGCTACGCGCAGATCAGCATTCCCGAAAAACAGCTGGAACGCTACCAGGCCGTGCTCACCGAATATATGGACTTCAATGACCACTACGGGCAGAGCAAACTGAAGCCGGACGCTGAAAAATATTATAACTTAGCACAGAACAACATCAAAATCCTGGAACATGAGCAAAATAAAGCGAAATCTGCCCAGTAACCTGAATCCCTGGGTAGAAACCAAAAACACAACGGATATTAAGAACCGTACCGGCAACCTGTACGAGTCTATCGCGGTGATCGCCAAGCGCGCCAACCAGATCAATATCTCTGTGAAGGAAGAGCTCCATTCCAAACTGGACGAATTTGCCACGCACACAGATAACCTGGAAGAAGTGCACGAGAACAAAGAGCAGATCGAGATCTCCCGTTTCTATGAGCGTATGGCCAATCCTGCCATCCAGGCCACTGCAGAGTTCCTGGACGACAAGATCTACTTCCGCAAGAACGACGACGACCTGTTTAGCTGATTGCATCAGCCCTTTCTAATCAACAATTTCCAAAAATCAAACTTTCATAAGGTTTGGCTTTTGGAAATTGTCGTTTGTGGTAGTCACTGCCAATTGCAGCTAAGTCCGGGGCGGAGTTTGCTTTGTCCCTAGGAAATTGTAGATTTGGAAATTGCCCCCTGGGCCGTTGCCGCTTTTCTTTTGCCCTATGTTACAAGGAAAAAAAATTCTCCTGGCCATTTCCGGCAGCATTGCCGCGTACAAAATGGCAACCCTCACCCGCCTGCTTGTAAAAGAAGGTGCGGTTGTAAAGATCATCATGACCCCCAGCGCCACCACTTTTATTACGCCGCTCACCCTGTCTACCCTCTCTAAAAACGAGGTAGTGACCGAGCTGTCGGAGCATAACACCTGGACCAACCACGTGATGCTGGGCCGCTGGGCGGATGTGATGCTGGTGGCGCCCGCCTCTGCCAATACCATTGCCAAGATGGCCCACGGCTTTTGTGATAACCTGCTCCTGGCCACCTACCTGTCTGCCACCTGCCCGGTATGTTTTGCACCTGCCATGGATGAAGACATGTGGCACCACCAGGCCACCCAGGCCAATATCCAGCAACTGCTCAATTACGGCCATGCCCTGCTCCCCGTGGAGAAAGGCGAACTGGCCAGCGGGCTTTTTGGCGAAGGCCGTATGGCGGAACCGGAAACGATAGTGGCCTTCCTGCAGCAACATTTCGCTAAAAATACTACTGCTCCCCAGGCCGCATCCAGCGGGCCGCTGGCCGGCAAGATAGCCCTGGTGAGCGCCGGCCCCACGGTGGAAGCTATTGATCCCGTACGCTATATCAGCAACCGCTCCAGTGGTAAAATGGGTATTGCCATTGCGGAAGCCCTGGCCGATGCCGGCGCCGAAGTAAAACTGGTGCTGGGCCCCACGCATTTGAGCACCAGCCACGCCGGTGTAAAGACCATCCCGGTACAATCGGCCGCGGACATGTTCAGCGCCTGCGTAGCCGAATATCCCATGGCAGACGTGATCGTGATGGCCGCGGCAGTGGCCGACTACCGCCCCGCGCACGTGGCGGATAGGAAGATCAAGAAAGGGGAGGGCGGCATGGTGCTGGAACTGGAAAAAACACACGACATCCTGCGTACCCTGGGTAATAACAAGGCACCGGAACAAGTGCTGGTAGGATTTTCCCTGGAGACCAATAACGAGCGGGAAAACGCGTTAAAGAAGCTGCGGGAGAAGAACCTGGATCTGGTGGTGCTCAACTCCCTGGCCGATCCCGGCGCAGGCTTTAACCACGATACCAACAAGGTGACCCTGTTTGACAACCGCGGTAAAGAAACCGCCCTGCCGCTGCAATCCAAGCAAGCGGTGGCCAGGGAAATTGTGAACGCTATCATTTCATTGCAACATGCATAAACCCCTGCATACCTTACTGGCGGCTATCCTTATACTGACGGGCTTTTCCGCTTCCGCCCAGGAACTGCGCGCCACGGTGAACGTGGTGGCGTCTTCCGTGCAGAACACCACGGACAAGCGGGTGTACAACACGTTGCAAAGCGCCATCAAGGACTTCCTCAACAACCGCCGCTGGAGTGATGACGCCTTTGCACCGGCAGAACGGATAGAGTGCAATTTCCTGCTCAACATCACCGCGGAGGTGAGCTCCGGCACTTACCGGGCCAACCTCACCGTGCAGGCCACCCGCCCGGTGTACAATACCAATTATACCAGCACCCTGTTTAACTTCCAGGACAATAACGTGGTGTTTAAATATGCCGAGTTCCAAAGCCTCGAATTCAGCGATACCCGCGTAGCCGGCAGTGACCCCATGGCGGCCAACCTGACCGCTGTACTGGCCTATTACGTGGACGTGATCCTGGGGCTGGACTACGATTCCTTCTCCCCCCGCGGCGGGGATCCCTTCTTTAAAAAAGCGCTCAACATTGTGAACAATGCACCGGACGGCAAAGACATTGCCGGCTGGAAAGCCTTTGAGGGCAACCGTAACCGCTACTGGCTGATAGATAATCTTACCAATGTGAAGTTTGCACGCTTCCATGATGTAATGTACCAGTATCACCGCCAGGGCCTGGACGTGATGTATGATGATGCAGCACGGGGCCGTGGCGCCATCATCAACTGCGTGAACATGCTGGCTGCCATCAACGACGATGTGCCCAACTCCATGCTGCTGCAGGTATTCTTCCTGGCTAAGAACGAAGAGGTGTTCCGCATCTTCAACCGGGCCACGCCACAGGAAAAAGGAAGAGTGTCACAGCTCCTGGCCTCCATGGATGTACCGAATGCGAATAAGTACCTGCAGCTTAAATAGCCTGCAGGATCATGATCTCACAATTTAACAATCTATCAATTTAACTATCTAATAAAAATACCCATCTTTGCGGCCTATGCGCAACGCGATAGTCCTTATTCTGCTTGTTTTGTGTGTGGCCGCCTGCGGCGACAAAGACCGGGTGCCCAGGCATATCCTTTCCAAAGATTCCATGGCGGCAGTACTGCTGGATATGAACCTGGCAGAAGCTTACGGGCGCAATATGATGAATACGGCCACCAACCGACCGGATACCGGCCGCGTGGCGGATTCCCTGCGGGAGATCCGGGTAAAGACCCTTTACGCGCAGGTATTACAGCTGCACCACCTTTCCGTGGAGGAGTTCATGAAAAGCTACCAGTTCTACGAAAGCCATGCAGACCGCATGGAAGATGTATATAAGATCATGAGTGACACGGCCAATGCGCGCAATACTGCTATAGAAACGCGCCGCCGTGCAGAAGAAATGCCCAAAGTATGGGAGAAATGGTTTCCCCGCAAGGCTTACAGCCGCATCCCCTTCATAGACGGCCATTAACGAAAAAGACATTTCCCCGGCCTTACCCGTATTAAAAAATTACAGTAAATTGAATGCTCCAACCATGGTGCATTCTCATGAACAAAGTATTCCACGACGCAGCCGCGGCGCTGTTTGACATTCCTGATAAAGCCACCCTCATGCTGGGCGGTTTCGGCCTTTGCGGCATTCCTGAAAACGCCATCCGTGCACTGGTAGTAAAGGGGGTAAAAGACCTGACCTGCATTTCCAACAACGCCGGCGTAGATGATTTTGGCCTCGGGCTGCTGTTGCAAACCCGCCAGATCCGCAAGATGCTTGCCTCTTACGTAGGCGAGAACGCAGAATTTGAAAGACAACTGCTTTCCGGTGAGCTGGAAGTGGAACTGATACCGCAAGGCACGCTGGCCACCCGCATACAAATGGCTGGTATGGGCATCCCGGCCTTCTTTACCCCGGCCGGCTATGGTACAGAAGTAGCGGAAGGTAAGGAAGTGCGGGTATTTGATGGCAGGCACTATCTCATGGAGCTGGCCCTGCACGCGGACTTTGCCATCGTAAAAGCCTGGAAGGGCGATACCATGGGCAACCTGGTGTTCCGCAACACCACACGCAATTTCAGCACCTCCATGGCCAGGGCCGGGCATATCACCATTGCCGAAGTGGAAGAGCTGGTGCAGCCCGGTGAGCTGGATCCCAATCACATTCACGTGCCTGGCATTTACGTGCACCGTATCTTCCAGGGCCGGGATTATGAAAAGCGCATCGAAAAAAGAACGGTATCGATCACTAACCGTTAACTGCGCTGCCTGCACATTGACAAACGGGTAACCATTCACCATTAACAATAAACTACTATGGACGAGGCATTATTCTGGCAATTGATCGAAGCTTCCTGGACAGACTCCCCGGAAGATAATGAAGACCGCATAGACGCACTGGAGACCAACGATGAAGATGAGTTGCTGGAGCTGGCAGATACGATGTCTGACGTGATCATGCACAACTACCGCCGCCGGTTGGGTGAGCTGGACAAGCCGTCCATGGCTGCTTTCCTGCGTATCCTGGAGGTAAAGATGTATGAACTGGACCGTAAGGAGATCCACGACCACCTGGATGGCAGTGATGACGGGTTTGTGTATGCCCGCGGCTTCGTGATCTTTATGGGAGAGGAATACTTTAACAAAATAAACGAAGACCCTTCCCAGGGCACCTTTGATACCCGGTGCGAGGAATTTGTGTTTGAAGGCTACAGTATTTACGAGGAGAAATTTGAAGAGCCCTTTGAACGCTACCAGGTGTGCTCCGTGGAAACCGGCTCCAACAAGGAAGGCTGGCCCAAGGAACTCTAACAACGCAAACCACGTTATAAAAACCAATCATACACCACATGTCGCTTGATAAATATGGCATTGCCAAACGAATAGCACAGGAACTGCAGGACGGGATGTACGTAAACCTGGGCATAGGCATACCTACACTGGTGGCCAATTATGTGCCCGCGGGCATTTCCATTATGCTGCAATCCGAGAACGGGATGCTGGGCATGGGGCCCTACCCCGACGCGGACGCCATAGATCCTGACCTGATCAACGCCGGTAAGGAAACTGTGACCATACTGCCGGGAGGCAGCTTCTTTGACTCCGCGGAAAGCTTTGGCATGATACGGGCCGGCAAGGTAGACCTCACCGTGCTGGGGGCCATGGAAGTATCTGACACCGGCGATATTGCCAACTGGAAAATCCCCGGCAAAATGGTGAAAGGTATGGGCGGCGCCATGGACCTGGTAGCCTCCGCGCGCAACATCATCGTGGCCATGATGCATACCAACCCAAAAGGAGAGAGCAAATTGCTGCCCAGGTGCAGCCTGCCCCTCACCGGCGTGGGTTGTGTAAAGAAGATCGTTACCGAAATAGCGGTGCTGGAGGTAACGCCGGAAGGCTTTGTACTGCTGGAGCGCGCCCCGGGTGTAAGTGTGGAAGAAATTATGGCAAAGACGGCCGGCCGCCTGGTGGTGAGAGGAGAGGTGCCGGAAATGAAATTGTAAGTAGTAGGTATAAAATACTTTGCCAGCGCGGATCTTCACGGTCCGCGCTTTTTTATGCAGGGAAACGCCTCCGTGGTGGTGGTTAGGAAAACTAATTAAATATAACCAAGAAGATGGAGTTAGCTTGGAACGCAATGACTCATGGCTGCGATCCTGTTGTTTGGAAATTGTAAGCTGGAAACTGGCCCTCCCGGGATTGAAAATTGTAAGCTGGGAATAGCGCCCAGGGGTTGAAAAATGTGACCTGGAAATTGATTTTCCACTTTATCCGGAGCGCTTTTTTTCGTAACTTACCAGACCTTCTAAGGAGCATTAAAATTACTGCGTGTGCAAACGGGAATACTATGTTATAATGGGCGATTCCAGGCTGCTTCCGGGCCCATCTTTACGGCCGACAACCGTGGTTTTCGCTATGGTGATGGATGCTTTGAGACCCTGAAAGTATACCAGGGAAGAGTGCTGCTGGATGACCTGCACTTTGAGCGCCTCATGGCCAGCGTGCACCTCCTGCACCTGGAAATGCCCAAGTATTTTACCCGGGAATACCTTTCAGACCTGATCATCCAGCTATGTATCAGGAATAAAGCGGAAAAGCTGGCCCGCGTGCGGCTGAGCGTATTCCGCACAGAAGGAGGCCTGTACGCCCCGGAGAATAACCATGCAGAATTTATGATCCAGTGCTGGGAGCTGAGCCGCCAGGTGTTTGAGCTCAATGACAATGGCCTTAGCATAGACATTTACCCCGACAGCCGCAAGACCTGCGAAAAGCTTTCCAATATCAAATCCAGCAACTGCCTGCCTTACATCCTGGCCAGCATGTATGCAAAGCAACATGACCTCAATGATGCCCTGCTGCTCAATACCCGGGGCCGTGTAGCCGATGCCACCAGCAGCAATGTGTTCATCGTTCGGGGCAAAGAGGTGTGGACCCCGCCCTTGTCAGAAGGCTGTGTATGCGGGGTAATGCGCAAACACCTGCTCAACCTGGATACCACCCTGCAGCTGCGGGAACACCCCATTTCCGTGGCAGACCTTGAAAACGCAGATGAAATATTCCTCACCAACGCCATTTATGGCATACGCTGGGTGGAACGTTTCCGCGATAACAGTTATGGTAATGCCACCGCCTCCATCCTGCACGACCTGCTGCACGAAGCGGTGCTGTAAACCAGGAATGACCTCCTTACGTTAGTATATGCGTTAACGTTAGTATCACCTTTTAAATTTCCGGAATGCCAGAAAAAGTATGCCTCTGCTGGTTGCGCCGCGACCTGCGCCTGGAGGATAATGCAGCCCTTTATCATGCATTGGGGAGTGGCTATCCCGTAGTGCCGGTGTTTGTCTTCGATACCAACATCCTCGATGGCCTGGAAGATAAGCAGGACCGGCGCGTTACTTTTATCTACAATGCACTGGCGCAAATGCAGGCTTCGCTGGAAAAACAAGGCAGTACCCTGGATGTATTTTATGGCACGCCCCGGCAGGCTTTTGACCACTGGATGCAGCGTTATGACGTGCAGGCGGTATACACCAACCATGATTATGAGCCTTACGCCACTGCCCGCGATAAAGCTATCACGGCGCAGTTGAAGGAAAAGGGCATCTCCTTCCACCACTATAAGGACCAGGTGATCTTTGATAAAAATGAAGTGCTCAAAGACGATGGAACCCCTTACACGGTATTCACACCTTATAGCCGCAAGTGGAAGTTGCTGCTTACGGATTTTCATGTGAAGTCTTATCCCTGCGGGAAATATGCGAAGCACTTCTTTAAACAGGCCCCGCATATATTGCCCGCTTACAAACAACTGGGGTTTGAAGCAACTGCCAGAGATTTTCCCCGCATAACACTCCCCGAAACCATTATTAAGCACTATGACAAGACCCGTGACATACCCGGCGATCCGCACAGCACCTCCCGCATGAGCGTGCACCTGCGCTTTGGCACCATCAGCATCCGCCACCTGGTAAGCCGGGCGTTACAACTGAACGATACTTACCTGAATGAGCTGATCTGGCGGGAGTTTTACCAGATGATCCTATGGCATTTCCCGCAGGTGGTCACAGAAAGTTTTAAGCCGCAGTATGATCATATCCGGTGGCGCAACAACAAGGCGGAATTTGAAAAATGGTGCAAGGGTGAAACCGGCTACCCCATTGTAGATGCGGGCATGCGTGAGCTGAATGCCACCGGCTTTATGCACAACCGGGTGCGCATGATCACAGCCAGTTTCCTTACCAAGCATTTGCTGGTAGACTGGCGCTGGGGCGAGGCCTACTTTGGCTGCAAGCTGCTGGACTATGACCTGGCTGCCAACAACGGCGGCTGGCAATGGGCCGCCAGCAGCGGTTGTGACGCCGTACCTTACTTCCGCATTTTCAATCCTGCTTTACAAACCACCCGCTTTGACAAGGATTTAAGATACATCCGTAAATGGGTGCCGGAGCTGGATACATTGGATTATCCACCGCCCATGGTGGAGCACGAAGCCGCCCGCAAACGTGCGCTGGCCGTGTATGCGGCGGCAGTGAAGAAGGGGTGAAAATTGTACAATGTACAGTTACCTCACCGCTTCCATCAGCCTGTCCACGGCTGCGTGGCCTTCCTGGCCCAGGTCTATACTGAAATTATTTACGTAAAGATCAATGTGCTGGCGCATCACGTTCTCATCCATTTCCTGCGCATGGTCGCGGATGTAGGAGGAGAGCTGCGGGTATTGGGAGAAGCTGTATTCCACGCTTTCGCGGATCAGGGCATCCAATTGCCGGCGGGTGGTTTCAGGGATACTTTTTTTGATGAAGATGCCGCCCAGGGGGATAGGGTTGCCGGTGGTTTCTTCCCAGTAGGCGCCCAGGTCCATCAGTTTTACCAGGCCTTTTTGCTGGTAAGTGAAGCGGTTTTCGTGGATGATCACGCCCACATCCACCTTTTCATCCAGCACGGCCTGTTCAATGGCGGAAAACACCATAATATCCTTGTTTTTTGCATGGGGGAATGCGGTGCTGAACAGTAAGTTCGCAGTAGTGTTAGCACCGGGGATGGCAATGCGGCAATCCTTGATCTCATCCAGTGCAATGGGGCGTTTGGCAATCAGCAACGGTCCACAGCCGCGGCCCAGGGCAGCGCCACTATTGAGCAGCGTGTATTGATCCTTCACCTTGGCATACACGGCAAAGCTCAGCTTCGTAATATCCAGCCGGCCTTCCAGGGCGCCCTGGTTCAGGGTTTCCACGTCCAGCAGCTGGGTGTCAAAAGAGAAACCTTGGGTATCGATCTTGTTGTTTACCAGGGCATCGAAAATAAAAGTGTCATTGGGACAGGGAGAAAATCCGAGCGTTAGTTTCATATCATGAGCTTTTAGTTGACAATATTTGCATGGGCCGCGGTAGCCGTGAGTTGTTGTACCTGCTGCAGCAGTGCTTCATTGAGGTTTTTCACTGCCAGGCCTATTTTCCATTTGCTTTTGTCGCGCACTTCCACATAGTTGGAGATACAGCGCAGTTGCAGGAAGGGTACGTTTTCCACCAGGCAGGCGTAGTGGAAAGCGGCGCCTTCCATGCTCTCAATGTCTGGCTGGTAGCGGGTTTCCAGGCGGGCTATGGTAGGGGCGCTGCCACTCACGGTGTTTACCGTAACGCCGGTGGCCAGGGGCCAGGCCGGCAGGGCAGGCCATCCTGCAAAGGTATTGACCAGGAATTTTTCCTGGTACGGTGCATCATCCGGCTGGCAGAGGCCTATTTCAAACAGGTCGAGGAATTGCCCGTTGTCTTCGGCGCCCAGGTCACCATTCACCTCCCGGCTGATGGCCACCACGCTGCCTGGTTCCCAATCGTGCCGGAAGGTGCCGGCAATACCGGCCTGCAAGGCAAAGTCCGGCTGCCACGCGGGCAGGCGCTGGCCCAGGGCAAAGGCAGTATGCATAGGCCCAATGCCGGTGATCCAGATAGCGATGGTATGCCCGTTCCACTGGAAAACATCCGCGCCCAGGGGCGTGGCCAGGCTGGTCAGGGCGTTGATAAATGGTTGTATTTCAAGGCGGGTGGCCGCCACGATGGCTAGTTTCATGGTGTAAAAATAGGGGCTTTGCGTGGCATTCACCATTAGAACTGTCCCCCAATTGTAGTTTCTTACCCCCTGCCCGGAGGCAGGGGAGTATATCAGTTCAAAAGTGGTATTTTTGCGGAAATTTTTAAGGAGCAATGATTTATTTAACACGAGTGGAGAACTTCAATGCAGCGCATAAGTTGTCTAACCCGGCCTGGAGCGATGAACAGAACGTAGCGGTATTTGGAAAATGTGCCAATGTAAACTGGCATGGTCATAACTATGAATTGCACGTTACCGTAAAAGGAACGCCTGATAAAGATACTGGCTTTGTTTTCAATGCCAAGACACTGGGCGACCTGATCAAGATCCACGTGATTGAAAAGGTAGATCACCGCAATCTCAATATGGATGTGGATTTCATGAAAGGTAAATTCACCTCCGCAGAAAACCTGGCCATTGGCATCTGGGACCAGCTGACGCCGCACCTGCCGGAAGGGGTGCAGCTGCACTGCATCAAACTTTATGAAACCCCACGCATCTACGTGGAATACTTTGGCGCTTAACGCGATTGCTAAACAAGAAACATGGCTTATCACAAAGAAGAATCTTACGACGCAGCGATTACGCAGGAATTAACCGCACATTATCACGCAGTGATTGGAAAACTTGGTGAGGACCCGGAGCGGGAAGGGTTGTTGAAAACACCGGAACGCGTAGCAAAAGCGATGCAGTTCCTCACCCAGGGCTATAGCCAGGATGCGCGTGCTATTCTGAACGGGGCCAAGTTCACCGAGGCTTACAGCGAAATGGTGATCGTAAAGGACATAGAACTGTACTCCATGTGTGAGCATCATATGCTGCCCTTTTTTGGAAAGGCACATGTAGCGTATATCCCTAACGGTTATATCACCGGCTTAAGCAAGCTGGCCCGCGTGGTAGATGTGTTTGCGCGCCGCCTGCAGGTGCAGGAACGCCTTACCCACCAGGTACTGGATGCTATCCAGGAAACCCTGCAGCCACTGGGCGTGGCCGTGGTGATAGAAGCACAGCACCTGTGCATGATGATGCGCGGTGTGCAGAAGCAGAACTCCGTTACCACTACCTCCGCTTTCTCCGGCCAGTTTGAAGACGGGCGCACCCGCGCAGAATTTATCCGACTCATCGGCGCTAATATTATGTAAGGGTAATAAGTAGCAGGTAGTATGTAGTAAGTGACGTGTGTTAGGTATCAGGTAGCGCAGATGGGCAGCGTATTAAGTACAGCGTGCCAGGACTGCTAGCCTGTTTCCATACCACGCAGCCGCAAAATACTACCTGATAAATCCCTAATACTTATTAAAAATAATTATATATTCGCAGCACTATTTCAATCTTGTAACCGGCAAACATGCGTGGCCGGCATTACTGTGCACACTAACTGATACATAATACCTAATACAACAAACAATTAATACATTTCCATGAAAAATGCATTCGTGTTTCCCGGCCAGGGATCCCAGTTCCCTGGAATGGGCAAAGCGCTGTATGAACAAAACGAAAAGGCAAAAGGCCTGTTTGAGAAAGCCAATGAGATCCTTGGCTTCCGCATTTCTGACATCATGTTCAACGGTACGGATGAGGACCTGAAACAGACCAAAGTAACACAACCGGCGGTGTTCCTGCATTCCGTGATCGCTTTCCTGTGCACGGAGCATGCTACGCCCGATATGGTGGCTGGCCATTCCCTGGGTGAGTTTTCCGCCCTGGTGGCCAATGGCGCCCTTACCTTTGAAGACGCCCTGAAGCTGGTGGCCATCCGTGCCAATGCCATGCAGAAGGCCTGCGAGCTGCAACCCTCCACCATGGCCGCCGTACTGGGCCTGGATGATGAAAAGGTGATTGCTATCTGCGCAGAAATTACCGATGAAGTAGTGGTACCGGCTAACTTCAACTGCCCTGGCCAGCTGGTGATCTCCGGCAGCATCAAAGGCATTGATATTGCTTGCGAAAAAATGAAAGCAGCCGGCGCCAAACGCGCCCTGGTGCTGCCTGTAGGCGGTGCATTCCACTCCCCGCTGATGGCCCCTGCCAAGGTAGAGCTGCAGGCCGCTATTGAATCCACTACCTTCAGCACACCCACTTGTCCTGTATACCAGAACGTGGTGGCCAGCGCAGTGACCAATCCTACAGCCATCCGCCAAAATCTCATTGACCAGCTGACCGGTGCTGTAAGATGGACACAGACCGTGCAACAGATGATTGCAGATGGTGCCACCTCTTTCACCGAAGTAGGTCCCGGTAAAGTGCTCCAGGGACTGGTGCAGAAGATCGACAAAACCGCTACAGTAGCGGGTATCAGTTAAATACGTTCACCGGGTTAATAGTTGAAGCAAAAAGGAAACAGGTGTTGACGGGCTTTGGGAAAGTTCCAGGCCCCGTTTCCAGGTGCCGGTAAATCATAAACCGAAATTCAATTTCCGGGCTGACCGGCGCGGCACGGTAAATACAGCGAATTAAAAAATCCAATCTTCTATCGGTAAGACGGAAGATTGGATTTTTCTTTTGAATGCCCTTAATTATTGGAAAATGTCGTTTAAACAATTATATCTTTAAGGGAATGGATGCAGGGCATGCGCCGTTTGGAACTGGTATTGAGGGTGGCCCGTGATGTTGAACAAGCCTAGAAGTCGATGTGGACATTCACCCATTCATCGTCAAACCGTGCGTTGTATTTTTTATAGAATTTAATGGCTGGTTCATTCCATTCCAGCACCTGCCACATCATGCCGCTGTAGCCTTCCAGGCGGGCACGGATTACCAGTGCATCCAGCAGGCGTTTGCCTACGCCCTGGCCGCGGAACGCTTCCGCAACGATGAGGTCTTCCAGGTATACACGGGAGCCTTTCCAGGTGGAGTAGCGGATGTAATAAAGGGCCATGCCAATGATCTGTGGTGTGCTGTCCGGTAGGCAATGCTCGGCCACGATGGCTTTCCAGATGGGGTTATGACCAAAGCCGGTTTGTTCAAAATGTTCCAGGCTTACCGTCACTTCATCCGGGGCATTCTCGAAGATGGCCAGTTCACGGATCAGCTCCAGCATGCGGGGGCAGTCCGTCTGCGCCGCATCCCGGAGGTGTATACTATCTTGCATATGCTTGTTTAAAAGGTGGTTGAAGGGATGAAGTTACGGCGTAATTGGCGTATCTTGTACGGTAATGTAGCCCTATAGCCTACCACCTTGCGGGCAGGATTTAATAAATAGTTTTTGTTATGAATTTGCAGCAGTCCTTTTATGCCCAGGCTCCGCGCCACCTGGTGGCGGTAGATTGCATCATCTTTGGATTTGAAGATAGCCGCTTAAAATTGCTGATCATGCAACGGAAGGTAGATCCGTTCAAGGGCTCATTTTCCCTGGTAGGTGGTTTTGTGCTGGAAAATGAAAGCACTGCCGATGCCGCCACGCGTGTATTACAGCAGGTGTCCGGCCTCCGGGATATTTTCATGGACCAGTTGCATTGCTATGGAGACGTGAACCGTGATAGCGGCGCCCGCGTGATCTCGCTGGCTTACTACGCCCTCATCCGCGTGGAAGAACATGACCGGGAGCTGGCCGTGCAATATGGTGCGCACTGGATGGGCCTTGATGAGATCCCGGACCTCATCTTTGATCACCGCCAGATGATAGAAGACGCACTGTTCCGCCTGCGGGACAAAGCGCATTTCCATCCCATCGGCTTTGAATTGCTGCCGGAAAAATTCACCCTCTCCCAACTGCGCAGCCTCTACGAAGAGATCTACCAGCGTGTGCTGGACAAGCGCAACTTCCGCAAGAAGATCCTGGCCATGAACATCCTGGAAAAGCTGGAAGAGAAGGATAAAACCACTTCCAAAAAAGGGGCACACCTATACCGCTTTGACAAGCTGAAATACGAACAACTGGCACAAAAAGGATTTGTGTTTGAGATCTAGGAGCAGGGGCGAAAAGGCATAAAAAAACGGCTGCACGCTTTCAAAAGCCTGCAGCCGTTTTCATAAAAAGATGGAGAAAATTACTTGCCACCATTCAACCCCCACTTCACGTAGCTGGCACCCCAGGTAAACCCACCGCCAAACGCAGCAAGCACCAGGTTATCGCCTTGCTTCAACTGGTCCTGGTACTCCCAGAGACACAGCGGGATCGTAGCCGCGGTAGTATTTCCAAAATGGTCAATGTTGATCATCACTTTTTCTTCCGGCAGTCCCATACGCTGGGCCGTGGCATCGATGATGCGCTTGTTGGCCTGGTGCGGTACCAGCCAGGCTACGTCTTCAGACTGCAGTTTATTGCGCTGCATCAGGTCGTAGGCGGCATCTGCCATGTTAGACACGGCGTATTTGAACACCATTTTACCTTCCTGGTACACGTAGTGTTCGCGGTTGGTCACGGTTTCAATGGAGGCCGGTTTTACGGAACCACCCGCTTTCATATGCAGGTATTCGCGGCCATGGCCATCGCTTTTCAGGATGCTGTCCAGCAGGCCATAGCCTTCCGTGCTGGGTTCCAGCAGTACACCACCGGCGCCGTCGCCAAAGATGATGCAGGTAGTACGATCTGTATAGTCAATGATAGAGCTCATTTTATCGGCACCGATCACCAGTACGCGCTTGCAACGGCCACTTTCGATGAAACGGGCACCCGTATCCAGGGCGTAGAGGAAACCGGAGCAGGCCGCGCCAATGTCAAAGCCAAAAGCCTTGGTGGCGCCGATCTTGTCGGCCAGTACATTGGCAGTGGCCGGAAACACCATGTCCGGTGTTACGGTGGCTACGATGATCAGATCCAGGTCATCGGGCTGAAGGCCTTTCTTTTCCAGTATCTGACGGGCTACCGGCACACAAAGGTCGGAAGTGCCTTTGCCTTCACCTTTTAATATCCTGCGTTCTTTAATACCAGTGCGGGAAGTGATCCATTCATCTGTTGTGTCAATGATCTTCTCTAATTCCTGGTTCGTCAGTACATACTCGGGAACATACCCACCCACCGCCGTAATAGCGGCCGTTATTTTGCTCATATTAAAATAAATAAGGTTATAAAACGCGGCGTAAAAATACCATTAAATTCCAAAACCCAAATTTCAATTTCCAAAAACCACCCGTTAGTGGGAGGGAAGAGCGGTCACGGGCCCGTTCAGCCTGCAAATTGGAATTTAAGGTGATCAAAGGCGGTTTAACTCGTTGTAATTCGTAAGTTTGTTGGATATCGAACCTTACAAACCCTTATGATCGCTTACCTCAATGGAAAATTAGCCTATAAATCGCCAGCCTTAGTACACCTCGATGTCAATGGCGTGGGCTATGAAGTGCAGATCAGTCTTCACACGTATTCCCGCATCCAGGCGCTGGACCAGGTAAAACTGCTTACCTTCCTGCACATCAAGGAGGATGCCCATACCCTGTACGGTTTTTTTGAAGAAGCTGAAAAGGCCATGTTCGTGGCCCTGCTGGGCGTATCCGGCATTGGCGCCGGCACGGCCCGTATGATGCTGAGCAGCCTTACCCCCGAAGACCTGCAACGTGCCATCCTCATGGAAAATGAGCGCATGCTGGAAGGCGTAAAAGGCATAGGCGCCAAAACCGCCAAACGTATTATCCTGGAACTGAAGGATAAACTCAAAAAGATTAAAGAAGATATTACACATTTATCTGTAGCCGTTCACAATACAATGGAGGATGATGCGTTAAATGCGTTAGTGACCTTGGGAATAGCCCGTAATATGGCTGAACAAGCTATCCAGAAAGTGATGAAATCCAATCCACAAACACAGGACCTGGAAGAACTGATAAAAAAAGCGCTGAAGAGTCTTTAACTATCGTCTATATCAATTATCGTCGTATATCATTCAATCAAGGTTGAAAGTTGAGCGTCTGTACGCGCCCCAATTTTTAACCCAAACCTTTACCCTGACCGCTATAAAAACCTATTACGCTTGGCAAGGAAGACATATTTCGGTGCTTTTGCAGCAATAGGCGTTGTATCTTTTGTCATTTTTAACACCGCTGCGAGAAATATTAAACACCGGCCCTACGTGCCTTTTCTGCCTGGGATAACCCCCACTGAAACACCGGCCTCCACGCCCCGCACAAATGACAGGATGCTTGCTTTGCACCGGCAGCCTATTCTTACACCCGATACCGCATCCAAGGTGAAGGATACCACTGCCCCTGCAACAGCCGCTGATTCTCTTAAATACCCCATACAAGACCGGCGTGGTACCGCGCTGACCGATCCGCAGCGCAATGCCGTGGACCTCTCAGACCCGAACGCGGTTAAAAAATCCGTGATCTACGACCCGGTGACCAAGCAATACACCGTGTACGAGAAAGTGGGCGACCAATACTACCGCTATCCCACCATCCTCAGCTTTGATGACTATTACAAACTGCAGTCGGAAAGCGACATGGATGACTACTGGCAAACCCGCTCCGGCTCCCTCAGTAACCTGAACCAGCGCGGCAGCGGCCCCACCCTGTACAAGAGCAACAGCCTCTTTGACCGCGTGTTTGGCGGCAATAAGGTGGACATCCGCCCCCAGGGCAACGTGGACCTCACCTTTGGCTACCAGGGACAGAACATCAAGAACCCGGTGCTGGTGGAACAGGCCCGTAAGAACGGCACGTTCAACTTTGACATGAACATCAACATGAACGTGACCGGCCGTATCGGGGACAAGCTGAAGATCATCACTAATTATAACACCCAGGCCAATTTCGACTTCCAGAACCAGATCAAACTGGAGTACACCGGTTATGATGATGAGATCATCAAAAAGATCGAGGCGGGTAACGTAAGCTTCCCGCTCAGAAGCTCCCTGATAGCCGGGGTGCAATCCCTGTTTGGGGTAAAGACCCAGTTGCAGTTTGGCCGCCTCACCGTGACCAGCGTGCTTTCCAACCAGAAATCGCAGAAACAGAACCTGCTGGTGAACGGGGGTGCACAACAACAGGACTTCACCATCACGGCAGACCAGTATGAAGACAACCGCCACTTCCTCATGGCCCAGTTCTTCCGCGACACGTTTAACTACGCCATGTCCAACCTGCCGCTCATCCGCTCCCAGGCAAACATTACCCGCCTGGAAGTGTGGGTGACCAACAAGACCGGTGCCACCACCAACGCCCGCGACATAGTAGCCCTGGCCGACCTGGCGGAGTACAAGCCGTATAACAACAACGTGCATGCCCTTACGGCCAGCAAGGTACCCAACAATGGTACGAACGACCTTTACTCCAATCTTTACAACGATCCTGCTACCCGCAACACCGGTACCGTGGTAAGCCGCCTGCTGGCCATGGGCCTGGTACCCACGCAGGATTTTGAAAAAACATATGCCCATAAGCTCGACTCTACACAATACACTTTCAATAAGCAATTAGGTTTCATCTCCCTGGCACAGCAACTACAGCCGGACGAAGTATTGGGCGTAGCCTACCAGTATACTTACAACGGGCGCGTGTACCAGGTGGGTGAATTTTCCCAGGACGTGCCACCAGACCAGAACGATGCGGCTAATTCCCGCATCCTTTTCCTGAAAATGCTGAAGGCCACCTCCGCCCGCCCCCAGCTGCCCATCTGGGACCTGATGATGAAGAACATTTACTCCACCGGGGCCTATGGCCTTACCCAGGCAGACTTCAAGCTGGATGTGTACTATAACGATCCCGGTGGTGAAGGCCGCGTGCCCAGCTACAAGCGTTACTTCCCGGACGCGGTAGGCCAGTATTCCGGCGCCCCCCTGATCACGGTGCTGAACCTGGACCGCCTTAACTCCCAGAACGATCCCCAGCCCGATGGGGTGTTTGACTACGTGGAAGGCTATACGGTAAATTCACAGACCGGTAAGATCATGTTCCCCCAGCTGGAACCTTTTGCCCAGGGCGTGCGCCCGGCCTTTGGGGGCAATGCTACCCTGGAAAAGCAATATATGTACTCGCAGCTGTACGATTCAATCAAGGTGATCGCCCAGCAGTTTCCCCAGCTGAACCGCTACGTGCTGAAAGGCTCCTTCAAATCCACGGTGAGCAACAAGATCAGCCTCAATGCGCTGAACGTGCCGCAAGGCTCCGTGACCATCACGGCCGGTGGCCAGGTGCTGCGTGAAAACGTGGATTATATCATTGATTATAACCTGGGCCAGGTGACCATCCTGAACCAGGGCATTCTCAGTTCAGGTATGCCCGTGAACGTGCAGTTTGAGAACAATGCCCTGTTTGGACAGCAGGTACGCAACTACTTCGGTACCCGCTTTGATTACCTGGTCAATGATAAACTGAGCCTGGGAGGTACCATTGTGCGCATGAGCGAAAGACCGTACTACCAGAAGGTGAACTACGGGGACGACCCGATCAAAAATACCGTGGTAGGCCTGGATGGTAACTATAGCTCCGACTGGAAAGGCCTGACCCGCTGGCTGGACAAGCTGCCCAACTACAGCACCACCACCATGTCGCACATCAACATGACCGGGGAGGTGGCCCGCCTGTTCCCCGGCCACAATAAACTGGTGAATGCCAGTGGCAGCAAACAAGGGCAGGTGTACATTGACGATTTTGAAGGCGCCCAGAGCAACTATGACCTGAAATTTCCGGCCACCGCCTGGAGCCTGGCCTCTACACCGGCCGGCGCACAGGACGCCAATGGCGCCATCATGTTTCCCGAAGCTGCCATGGACAACTCCCTGGACTATGGCAAGAACAGGGCATTGCTGGCGTGGTACACCATTGAGCCCACCCTGCAGATCCCCAACTCTCCCGGACTGCCGTCTAACATTACAAAGGACGACCAGTCTGACCCGCGTACCCGCCTGGTGTACCAGCAGGAGGTATTCCCCAACCGCAGCACAGACTTTGGCCAGGCACAGCTCAGCACCCTTGACCTGGCGTATTATCCAAAGGAAAGAGGCCCGTATAACTATGAGTACAATCAGGCGCAGATCAATGCCAACGGTACGCTTACCCACCCGGAAAAACGCTGGGCCGGTATCATGCGCGCCGTGGATAACTCTGACTTTGAAACGGCCAATATTGAATACATCGAGTTCTGGATGCAGGATCCTTTTAACTCCAAGACCAACCAGGCCGGCGGCCAGCTGTATTTCAACCTGGGCAACGTGTCTGAAGACGTGCTGAAAGACTCCCACAAGTTCTTCGAAAACGGTATGCCCATCCCGTCGCAGAACCCCACCCAGCTGGATTCTACGGTCTGGGGCCGCATTCCCCGCTACCAGCAGCAGATCACCCAGGCATTTGACAATGACCCGGCTATCCGCGCCTGGCAGGATATCGGTTATGATGGTTTGCGCTCCGACTATGAAGGCACTTACCGCAAGGGTTACCTGGACACGCTGCGCATTAACTTTGGCGCAAACTCCCTGATCTACCAGGAAGCAGTGGCCGATGCCTCTAACGATGACTACCATAATTACCGTGGTGATGATTACGACCGGGAAAAGCTGAACATCCTGCAGCGTTACAAACGTTACAGCATGCCGGAAGGCAACTCTCCCGTGAGCACCTCCGGTTCCCAGTACTCTTCTGCGGCTACCAACATCCCGGAAAGCGAGGACCTGAACCATGATAACACCATGAACGAAACGGAGGAGTATTTCTCTTACCGCGTGAACCTGCATCCAAAGATGCGCGTGGGTTACGACTACGTGGTGGACTCCATCCTGGTAAACCCGCAGCTGGCCAACGGTACCACCGCGCCGGAAGTATGGTACCAGTTTAAAATTCCCATTGCCCAGTACGACCAGCGCGTAGGGGAGATCCCGGACTTTAAGTCCATCCGCTTCATGCGTATGTTCATGACCGGTTTCCAGGACTCCACCGTACTGCGTTTTGCAAAACTGGACCTGGTGCGCAACCAATGGCGCCAGTATGAATACCAACTGAAACCCGGCGACCCGGTGCCTGTACAACCCGGCACTAACTTCAACCTCACCGCGGTGAACATTGAAGAGAACAGCAGCCGTTCCCCCATCCGCTACGTGCTGCCCCCCGGCATTCAACGCCAGAACACTATTAGTACGAACAATACCACGCTGCTGCTGAATGAGCAGTCCTTGTCTGTGCAGGTGTGTAACCTGAAAGACGGAGACTCCCGCGCCATTTACAAGAACCTGAGCATGGACCTGCGCCAGTACAAGAACCTGCAGATGTTCATCCACGCAGAAGCGGTGAATGATCCGAACTCCCTGCAGAGCAAACAACTGAACGCTGTGATCCGCCTGGGTAGCGACTTTGTGGGCAACTATTATGAATACAAGATCCCCCTCACGGTGACACCGTTTGGCGCCGTGCTGGATAAGGACATCTGGCCGGAGGCCAATAACCTGGACGTAGTGCTGACCAAGTTCAGTGACCTGAAACTGAAACGCAATATGGCAGGCGTATCGCCCCTTACACCCTACACGATGGTGGACAGTACTACGGGCAATGCGATCAGTGTGGTAGGTAACCCCAGCCTGGGCGATGTGAAGAGCATCATGATCAGCATTGAAAATCCCGCGGATGATGGCGTGGCCAAATGCGCAGAAGTATGGTTTGATGAGCTGCGCCTCACCGGCCTGGATGAAAAAGGCGGTTATGGCGCCGTGGCCCGCATGGACGTGCAGCTGGCAGACCTGGGTACCTTATCCGTGTCCGGCAATATGCACACCGCCGGTTTTGGTGCGGTAGACCAGAAGGTGAATGAGCGCTTCCGCGATAATTATACCCAGTACGATGCTGCCACCAACCTGGACCTGGGTAAACTGCTGCCCAAGAAAGCAGGCCTGGTGATCCCCGTATATGCCGGTTACTCACAGGCCATCAGCCGCCCGGAATACGATCCGTACGACCTGGATATTAAATTGAAGACCAAGCTGAAAATGGCCACCACCAAGCAAATGCGGGACTCCATCAAAGCGCAGGCAGAAGACTTTACCTCCATCACCAGTTTAAACTTTACCAACGTACGCAAGCTGAACAAGTCCGGCAAGAAACTGAAACTCTGGTCGCTGGAGAACTTTGACTTCAACTACTCTTTCTCCCAGACCAACCGGCATAACCCACTGGTACAAAGTGATGTGCTTACGCGCAACCGGGGCGGCTTTGGCTACAACTATGCCACCTCGCCCAAGTTTATTACGCCCTTCCGTAAGCTGATCAAGAGCAAGTCGCACTGGCTGGCCTTACTGAAGGACTTTAACGTGAACTACAAGCCGTCCCTCATCAGCTTCCGCATAGACCTGACCCGCCAGTTTGGGGCTACCCGCATCCGCAATGTGGGCAGCAACTTCCTGCTGCAGGAAACATACAACAAGTTCTTCACCTTTGACCGTTACTACTCCCTGAAGTGGGACATCACCCACAGCATCAACATCGACTTCATGGCGGTGAACAATGCCCGCGTGGATGAGCCGGACGGGCGCCTGAACACGGCTGCCAAGAAAGACAGCCTGTGGAAAAACCTGCTGCACTTTGGGCGTACCACTAATTACTACCAGACCATCACCGCCACTTACACTTTGCCCACGCAGAAGTTCCCGGCGCTCACCTGGACCAACATTACGCTGAACTATAACAGCCAGTACCGCTGGAATGCCGCGTCCCGCCTGGCCATAGAGCAGGGGAACGCCATTGAGAACGCACATACCATCAATGTAACCGGTGAGTTCAAGTTGGATGACCTGTATAATAAATCCAAATGGCTGCGCAAGTTCAATATCAGGGGCAGCTCATCCAGCAGTAATAACAACCGCCCGATGAACGGCAGCCAGGCCAATAACAAGAAACAGCAGGAAGCCGTCCCTGCAGACGATGGCCTGAACAAAGCCCTGAAAGCAGCTATGCACATTGTAATGGCATTGAAGCGCATTAATGTAAGCTATTCTGAAAATGCCGCCACCGTGCTGCCGGGGTATATGGACAGTACCAAGGTGCTGGGCATGCACTGGGCCACCATGGCGCCGGGTGTAGGCTTTGTGCTGGGAGCACAGCCGGGGGACAAATGGCTGCACGACTTTGCCAACCGGGGTCTTATCACACACGATACCACTTTCAACCTCCAGTTCCAGCAGCAATTTACCCGCGACCTGAAGATCCAGGCCACCCTGGAGCCGGCCCGTGACCTGCGCATTGACCTGAACCTCACGCGCATGTTCACCAAAACCCACTCCGAGTTATTCAAGGATACCTCCGGCTTCAGCACTTACGTGGGCCTTAACCCGTATGATGCCGGTGGGTTTGACGTGTCTTACATTGGTATTAAAACCCTGTTTGGATCTATCAATAAGCAGAACGGGATGTCGCGTACATTCCAGAACTTCCAGGACTACCGCACCATCATTTCCAACCGCCTGTACATCCAGAACCCGTATTCCAAGTATGCGCCCCAGCCCGGCCAGCCCAACGACCCGGCTTACAAGTATGGCTATGGCCGCTATGCGCAGGATGTACTGATCCCGGCCTTCCTGGCGGCTTACACGGGCAAAGACCCGCAGAAAGTAGGCCTGCTGAATGATAACGGCGTTTCCAACGTGAAGAGCAACCCATTCAGCAGCATTAAATCCCTGCCCAACTGGGGCATCACTTACAGCGGCCTGGCCCGCCTGGAACCGTTCAAGAACTTCATGACCAACTTCACGATCACCCACCGCTATACGGGTGACCTGAACATGAGCTCTTTCAACACGGCCCTCAATTATGCGGACCCCCGTATCCTGGGGTACCCCGGCTTCATTGACTCCGTGTCCGGCAACTACATCCCGTACTACCTGGTGCCCAACCTTACGCTCACCGAGGCCTTTGACCCGCTGCTGCGCCTGGATGGTACCTTTATTAATAACGTAGGCGCCAGCATCGGCTTCAAGAAGAGCCGCTCCCTGAGCCTCAGCCTCATTGACTACCAGCTTACGGAAATACGCAGTACTACCTTTGAACTGTCTGGCAGCTACCGCGTGCGCGGCCTGGTGCTGCCCTTCGTGGTGGGCAAGAATGGTTCCCACAAGCTGCAGAATGACCTGAACTTCCGGCTGGACATGAGCCTGCGCGACGATAAAACGGTGAATAACCGCCTGGATGCAGACCTGGTGATCCCCACCAGTGGCCAGAAGGTGATCCAGGTCTCGCCCTCGATAGACTACATCGTGAACAACCGCCTGAACCTCCGCTTCTTCTACGATCGAAGACAGACCATCCCCGTCATCTCCACGTCGTACCCGATCACCACTACAAGCGGTGGGTTAACGTTGCGGTTTATGCTACAGCAGTAGGGGAGGGGGATTTCCAACAAACAATTTCCAACACCAGGAAATCACAATCTCAAAGTTTCTATCTTTAAAATACAGGTCCCGCGCCAGTTGCCTGCGCGGGACTTTTGTTTTACAATAAATTAATATGCAACATTACCCTCGCGGTCCGGGTCTTCCGATTGTCATGCTTTAAACCAGCCGCATGTTGGTTTGCAGAATTATCCTTACATTTGCGTGCAATTATTTTTTAACTGACAAATAGTTGCGCATGCCTGGAGAAAACAAGTCAAAATTCGTAGCAGACGGCCTTACCTTCGATGATGTATTGTTAGTGCCCGCCTACTCCGAAGTCCTGCCCCGAGAAGTAGACATCACCACCCAACTTACCAGAAATATAAGACTGAATATCCCGATGGTCTCCGCGGCCATGGATACCGTAACGGAAGCTACGCTGGCCATTGCACTGGCGCGCCAGGGCGGTATCGGTATGCTGCACAAGAACATGAGCATCGAGAAGCAGGCGGAATTGGTACGCAAGGTGAAACGCAGCGAGAGCGGCATGATCCTGGACCCGGTGACCCTGCGCACGGATGCTACCATTGCCCAGGCGCAGAAAGCCATGCGGGATAACGGGATTGGCGGTATTCCCATCGTAGATAATAACGGTAAGCTGGTGGGCATTCTCACCAACCGTGACCTGCGCTTTGAGAAAGACCAGAGCCGCCTGGTGAGCGACGCGATGACCCGGGAAAACCTGGTAACCGCACCCGAAGGCACCAGCCTGAAACAGGCAGAAAGCATCCTCCAGGAATACAAGATCGAAAAGCTGCCGGTGGTAGATAAATCCGGCAAACTCATAGGCCTCATCACTTACCGCGATATCCTCCAGACCACCAGCTACCCTAATGCAGTGAAAGACGGCTACGGCCGCCTGCTGGTAGGCGCAGCCCTGGGCATCACCGCCGATGTGCTGGACCGTGCACAGGCCCTTCTCAATGTAGGGGTGGACGTAGTAGGGCTGGACAGTGCACATGGTCACTCCCTGGGTGTACTGGAATGTGTGCGCAAACTCAAAAAAGCATTCCCGAAACTGGACGTAATAGCCGGCAACGTAGCTACGGCTGATGGCGCCCGCGCCCTGGCAGATGCCGGTGCCGACGCTGTGAAAGTAGGGGTAGGCCCCGGTTCCATCTGTACTACCCGCGTGGTAACAGGCGCCGGCTTCCCCCAGCTCTCCGCCATCATGAACGCAGCTGATGCCCTGCGCGGCACCGGCATCCCCGTGATTGCAGATGGTGGTATCCGCTACACCGGTGATATGGTAAAAGCCCTGGTAGCAGGCGCTTCCACCGTTATGGCCGGCTCCATCTTTGCCGGTGTGGAAGAAAGCCCCGGGGAAACTATCATCTACGAAGGCCGTAAGTTCAAATCCTACCGCGGCATGGGCTCCATTGAGGCCATGGCAGAAGGTAGCAAGGACCGTTACTTCCAGGATGTGGAAGCCGATATCAAGAAGCTGGTACCGGAAGGCATTGTAGGCCGTGTGCCTTACAAAGGTTACCTCGCTGAAGTGGTTCAGCAGTTTGTAGGTGGCCTCCGGGCTGGTATGGGCTACAGTGGTTCCAAAGACATTGCTACCCTGCAGCAGGCCCAGTTTGTGAAGATCACCGCCGCTACCGTGAAGGAAAACCACCCCCATGATGTGGTGATCACCAAAGAGGCGCCCAACTACAGCCGCTAAGCAACATCATTTCCAGGCTACAAATAATATGCGGTCCCGCATGGCTTTGCCTTGCGGGATTTGTATTTATATATCGAAAAAACCTGTATCCGATGTCTTAACCGGAATTTGTTCAGGCATGGAATGGTTTTTCGGATTTAGGCCATTACTTTTGAAATATGTCATCCCGTTTTCGCTATTTACTGCTTAGTATCCTGGCCGGTATTTTACTTTGGCTGGCCTGGCCCAGCTCACCCGGTACGGTATTCATTTTTGTAGCCCTCACTCCCTTACTCTGGCTGGCAGACCAGGTAAAGAACAAAAAGGCTTACTGGGCCTGGATGTTACTGGCATTCACCATTTTTAACGTGGGTACCACCTGGTGGGTGGGCAATACCACGGTGCCCGCCAGCGGCGTGTTCGCCAATTTATTTACCGCCCTGCTCATGACCATCCCGTTCACTTCTTTTTACGGCGTCCGCAAGCGCCTGGGACGGAACTGGGGCTATGTAGCCCTGGTGGTATACTGGATGACGTTTGAATACGTAAACCTCACCTGGGAATTTGCGTGGCCCTGGCTCAGCCTGGGCAACGCGATGGCCATGCACCCGGATTGGGTACAGTGGTACGAATTTACCGGGGTGGGCGGCGGCACACTTTGGATATTGGTAGTGAATATCATGCTCTATGAATGTTGGCGCGGGCTGCCTGAAATAGATATGAAGTATCTAAAACCCATCCTGGGCCGCCTGTGGAAACCCGCTGTGGTACTGTTTGTGGTGCCTTTTGTGGTGAATATGGCCGCGACCTTTAAGTATACCCCGCCAGTGAAAGCAAGCGGCGTAGAGGTAGTGATCGTACAGCCGAACGTGGATCCCTATGGCAAATTTGGTCCCAATGAAGAGGATGATCAACTCAATAACCTGCTGCAGCTCAGCGCACAGCAGGTAACACCCAATACCCGCTACATCATCTGGCCGGAAACGGCTATCCTCAACGGGCAGATCGCGGAAGAAAGCACGCTGCCATTCAACCCGGTGGTGCAGCGTATCGTGGCATTCCTGAAGCAGCATGCCCCGGGTGCAAAACTTGTCACGGGCGCCACTACCTGGAAGCTATACCCGCCCAATGCGGTGGACGTGCCTTATACGGCACAGCAGCTTCCGCCGGATGGCATCCGCGGGGATTATTTTAACGCAGCCATCCAGGTGGATACCGCCGGCCAGGTGCAGGCTTACCACAAAAGCAAGCTGGTACCGGGGGTGGAGATCATTCCTTACGTAAGATACCTGCCCTTCATGTCCACCTTTGCCCTGGATATGGGCGGCGCCGCCGGCGGATGTGGGCTTACGCCGGGCGTAACATTAATGACAGGCCGTGTTAAACTTCCGGGCACATCCGCTGGTCAAAAGGCAGCTGTGGCGCCGGTGGTGTGTTATGAATCGGTGTTTGGGGAATACATGGCCCGCCAGGTAAGGGAAGGCGCAGATTTTCTGGTGATCATGACCAACGATGGATGGTGGGGCAATACCGAAGGCTATCGGCAGCATTTCAACTATGCAAGGCTAAGGGCCATTGAAACCCGCCACTGGATTGCGCGCAGCGCTAACACCGGCATTTCCGCCTTTATCAGCCCCAAAGGAGAAGTAGTTGATCCACAACCTTATTGGAAAGCAGCCGTGATCAAAAACAACGTAACATTCAGCAACACCAGAACGTTGTATGTGCGGTGGGGCGATTACCTCTACAAAGCCGCAGCCATCTTTTGTATCTTACTGATTATTTACCGCAGTTACCTGCGATTTACCAAACGGCCCGTTTATGTGGAAGAACATCAACCAAAACAAAGCAAAAGGAGCGTATTGGGATGAGGGACAAGGTGAGGTAGTGGTGCTTCTGCACGGTTTTCCGGAGAATAATGAAATATGGGCCAGGCAAACTGGCTGGTTGGCGCAGCATTTCCGCGTGCTGGTACCAGACCTGCCCGGGAGTGGCCGGAGCCCCATCAGTATACCGCTGACAATAGACAGCATGGCGGCCTTTGTAGAGGCCATCCTGCAGCAGGAGCATATCAGCAGCGCCGTGATCATCGGCCACTCCATGGGTGGTTATGTAGGGCTGGCCCTGGCTGCGTTGCAACCTGCACTGGTAAAGGGTTTGGGCCTGTTCCATTCCACTGCCCTGGCAGATACGGAAGAGAAGAAAGAAGCCCGCCGCAAGTCCATTAAGATCATGGAGCAATACGGCAGTGAGGCTTTTGTGCGCCAGGCATTACCGGCCATGTTCAGTGCCGCTACCCGCGCCACCCACCCGGAGCTGGTAGAAGACTACATCCGCATGGGAGCCCAGTGCCGCAAGGAAACACTGATCGCATATTACGAGGCCATGATAGGCCGGCCAGACCGCACGGCCGTGCTGCAGCAAGCCGGTTTCCCGGTGTTGTTCATCATGGGCCGGGACGATACCGCCGTACCCCTGCAAACGATCTGGAGCCAGGTGATAATGCCGGGCACCAGCAACATACAGGTATTAAATGAAACCGGTCATTTGGGTATGTGGGAACAGGCAGATGTGAGTAACCAGGTTTTATACGAGTTCATTACATTCAGCAGCCAACTACATCTCAGTCGCGCATAGTGAAACACATTGTAAGCCTCCTTTTCATCCTTGCCCTGTGCACCGTAGCCAGAGGATCCCATATCATTGGGGGGGAGATGTATTATACTTTTGTGTCTAAAGATGCCAGTGGCAACTACACCTACCGCATTACCCTGAAGCTGTTCCGTGTGTGCGATGTGTCTACCAACGAAAATGGCCTGGCGCCCATGCCGCCGGCCGTAAATTTCCGGGTGTTTGATAAAGGAACAAACCTGCAGGTAGGAGACGATTTTTATGTAGGCCGGACCAGCATGGACCAGAAGTCCATGGTATCCAAAGATCCCTGCATGGTGAACCCGCCCGCCGTTTGTTTCCAGATCGGTACCTTCACTACTACGGTCACCGTGCCTACTAATCTACAAGGCTACGTCGTTGCGTTCCAGGCCTGCTGCCGCGATGAGAATATGGCAAACATACAGCTGGAAACCCAGCCCGGTGGCCAGCGTGGCACCGGTGCTACTTATTTTACAGAGCTACCGGGTACTGCTACCGGGGTATTGGGCGATAATAGCCCCGTGTTTGATAAGGACTCTGCCATCATTGTATGCGCCGGTAAGAATTTCGTATACCCGTTCACCGCTACAGACCCGGATAAAGACAGCCTGGTGTACAGCTTCTGCGATGCTTACAAAGGTGGTCACGCTATCAGCAACAAGAACGCTGTACCAGATCCGGCAGATCCGCCCCCTTACCAGACCGTAGGTTATTATTACCCTTACAGCGGCGGAGCCCCATTGGGCCCGCAGGCTACCATAGACCCGCATACCGGCGTGATCACCGGCGTGGCGCCCAATGCCGGCAAGTATGTAGTAACGGTATGTGTAAGTGAATACAAGAATGGGCAGCTCATCGGCGTGCATCACAAAGACTTTCACATTACCGTGACCACCTGTATAAAATATGTGGATGCCGTAACGCCGGATAAGTATACCCGCTGTGATGGGCTGACCATCAACTTCCTCAACAGCAGTACCCTGGGCAAAAAATACTTCTGGGATTTTGGAGATGGAGACACCCTGTCCACTTACAGTACAGACCCGTTGCCCCATACTTACAAAGTGGCCGGCACCTATAAAGTAAAGCTGGTGGTGGATCCGGGAAATCCCTGCTACGACAGTACCACCTCCACGGTGTACGCTTACCCGCAATTCTTTCCCAGCCTGGGCTTCCAGGGGTTGTGTACGCAGTTTCCCACCCAGTTCAATAACACGTCTACCACTAACAATGCGAGTGATAACGTAGCCTATTCCCGCTGGGACTTTGGCACCGGCGTGGCCGGCGATACGTCCTTGTTGGCCAATCCCTCGTTCCAGTTTCCCGGCAAGGGAGATTATACCGTAACATTGCTGGTACGCACCAAGCAGGGATGCGAACAAACGCTCACACAAAAAGTATCTATCTACGATAATCCGCCGCTTACCGCCACCGGCGATACGGCCATGTGCTACAAAGACGCGCTGACACTGCAGGCCACCAGCACTGTGCCGGGTACCTACAGCTGGCAGCCCCTGTATAATATTGTGAATGAGAACACCGCCTCACCTACCGTGAAACCCGCGCTGGACACGGCTTACATTGTAACCTTCACCGACCGGCAGGGCTGCACCGCCACGGCCCGCACCGCCATTGACGTAAAGACAAACCTGGCTGTAACAGCACCTAACGACAGTACCATTTGCACCGGCGATAAAGTGCACCTGCATGCCACTGCCGATGGGCCTTATGCATATACCTGGCTGGAAATGCCCGGTAGCCGCAACATTGGTACCGGTTCAGACCTGGACGTAACCCCCGATCCGCCGGTAGAACATTATGAAGTACTGGCTACACTGGGCACTTGCTCCGCTACCGCCCAGGTAACGTATACCAGCGTAAACCCGCCCCTGGCAGATGCCGGCCCCGATACCACCATTTGCTATGGTACGCCTGCACTGCTGCATGCCACCGGTGGCACCACTTACCGCTGGGCCCCTGCGGCATTGCTGAACAGGTCCAATGCGGCAGATGTAAAAGCATACCCCGAGAACACCTACCATTTCATAGTAACGGTAACGGATACACTGGGTTGCCCGCGCCCTGTAAGTGATACCATGCTGGTAACCGTGGTGCCCCGGATCGATGCCTTTGCAGGGAATGACACTATTGCGGTAATGGGCCAGCCCTTCCAGTTGCACGGCTCCGGGAATGGCGCTATCCGTTACCAATGGACGCCGCCCGACTGGCTCACTAACCCCAATATTGCCAACCCCATCACGAACAGTGTGAAGGATATCCGCTATACGCTCACGGTGTATACCAAGGAAGGGTGTACTGACCAGGATGATATACTGGTGCGCTTTATGGTGGGCCCCAATATTTATGTGCCCAATGCATTTTCTCCAAACGGTGATGGCCGGAATGATTTGTTCTTCCCCATTCCCGTGGGCATCCTGCATATCCAGTATTTCAGTATTTACGATCGTTGGGGCAATGAAATGTTTTCTACCAATGAATACATGAAAGGCTGGGATGGCAATTACCGGGGCCGTGCCGCCAATGCAGGTACTTACGTGTGGATGGTAAGGGGCGTGGACCAGAATAACCATACGGTGATGGAAAAGGGCACGGTGTCTTTGATCCGGTAGGGAGGAGGGAAGATCCGGCCCTGTAAAACACACAGCAGGCGTTATCCCGGAATACAATAATTTTGTAAGCTCCTGCAGGGCAGGGGCTTTTTCTTTTAAAGGGCAACCCATAATTTCCCACTCACTATAAAAAATCTTTGAGCATGGCAATCGCATTAATTACAGGAGCAACGGCAGGTTTCGGAAAGGCATGTGCAGAAAAATTTGCTGCAGCCGGGTATGATCTCATTATTACCGGCCGCCGCGCGGAACGCCTCACCGGGCTGCAAGCCGCGCTGGAAAGCCAATACAAGATCAAAGTGCTGCCCCTTGCATTTGATGTGCAGGACCAGCAGGCGGTTTTCAGCATCCTGGGTGGCATAGCCCCGGAGTGGCAGGCGGTAGACATCCTGGTAAATAATGCCGGTGGCGCCCAGGGCCTCAGCCCCATCCAGGACGGCAACCTGGACGACTGGAACACCATGATAGATACCAATGTAAAAGGCCTGCTGTATGTATCGCGGGTAGTAATGCCCTGGATGGTGGCCCGCCAGCAGGGGCATATCTTTAACATCGGCTCCATTGCAGGTAAGCAGGTATATGCCAATGGTAACGTGTACTGTGCCTCCAAAGCCGCTGTGGATGCTATTTCCCAGGGTATGCGCATTGACCTGCTGCCCTATGGCATTAAGGTAACCGGCGTGCACCCCGGGGCTGCGGAAACAGAATTTTCCCTGGTGCGTTTCAAAGGGGATGAGGAAAAGGCCGCCAATGTGTACAAAGGCCTTACGCCCCTTACCGCGGAAGACATTGCAGACATTATTTTCTATTGTGCCCGGCTGCCCAGGCACGTGTGCATTAACGACCTGGTGGTAACCCCTTTGCAACAGGCCAATGCCTTTTACTATGACAGGAGAGGCTGATATCCCTGCCGGGACGGGTAGGTGCATTGATCACCGGTTACAGGATATTTCGCCATTAAGGCACGAAAAGCTAATGCGCTTGTCCCCGCAACAGATAACACATTCATTTACCCCCTTTAGCGGGCAGCCCTGCATCAAACGGCGGCTGTCCGCTGAATTTTAACACACATGTGTTATATAACGAATATGATTATTTTCTATATTTGAATTCGTTACTACTATCCGGAAATGAAGGGGCTTGGAGCCCGCCTATGAAAGCCAATTGAGAAGACCGATAGCCACAAGCGGCTAAAACCCTGTCCCAACTAACTGACCGGCATTGTCGTAACCACCACTTGACCATACTAACTAACTAACTATTTTACGGGTTTACTATTCTATCCTATAACTACAACCATATCCCTATGTTTACATTCACTACCGTTTACCTGATGCGTCTTTATTATCCCAAGTGGAAAGCACAATGGCGTGAGCACGTTGCTGACAATCGTAAGCATTCCTACGGCCGCTGGGCTAAAAAACAGGAATGGCAGGAAAGCAGGTCTTTTGCTTTCGGCTTTAACTGAAATGTAGAACAAGACTTTATAGCATAAAGCTCCGCACCGCAGCGGGGCTTTTTGTTTTGGGGGCCATCCTCCTACGCCATCGCATAATACTGGCCCGGCAGGCTCCGGATCACGCACTGCATTTCCAGGCTAAGCACTGCATTGGCCACTTCGCTATTAGGAAGCGTAGAACTTTTGAATAACTCATCAATATGCCGGGGCTGCTGCCCGCTGAAAAGCTCCACCACCGCGCGTTCCGTACTATTCAAAGCCACGAATAAAGCGGGCTGCACCACCGGCTGTGGTTTGGGCAAATGCCAGCCCAGGGCTTCAATGATGTCCTGGGCGCAGGTAACCAGCTGCGCCTTGTTACTGCGCACCAGCGCCAGGCAGCCTGCGGATTGTACATCACTCATGCGGCCCGGCACGGCCAGCACATCCCGGTTATAACTGAAGGCAATATCTGCAGTGATCAAAGAACCGCCCCTGCTCCCGGTTTCAATGACCAGCGTAGCCGCCGTGAGGCCGGCTACAATGCGGTTTCGTTTTGGGAAGTTCTGCTTGTCAGGAGCAGTGCCGCTCATGAAATCAGAGAGCAGGGCCCCGCCGGCATGAGCCATCTGCCGGGCCACGGGGATATGCTCCACGGGGTAAATGCGATCCAGGCCATGCCCCAGCACCCCAATGGTAGGCAGCCCATGCTCCAGGGCCGCCCGGTGGGCAATGACATCAATGCCATATGCCATGCCACTCACAATGGTAACGCCCAGGGGAGCCAGACCGGCTATCAGCGCTTCGCAGGTGGCCCGCCCGTATGGCGTGGGCTGGCGCGTGCCAATAACACTGATCATGCGGGGGGCATCCAGGGAAGCTGCGCCCTTCTTGTATAACAGCACCGGCGCATCATAGCACTGGCGCAGGCGCTCAGGGTAAGCGGCATCGGTATAAAAGATGGGCTGTATGTGGAAGCGCTCCAGGAAAGAAAGTTCTGCCTCAATGGGCCCGTAATTGTTGAATTGTGTAATTTGTAGCGCCCTGGAGCGGCCCACCTCGGGGATTTCGGCCAGCTCGCGCAAGCGCGCCTGGAACAGGGCCTTGGCACTGCCAAAATGATCTATCAGTCTTTTGGCCAGTACATCGCCAATATGGGGTATCTGGGTGAGGGCTATCTGGTGTATGAGTTCCTGGGTCATGGCTAACACATTCCCACTAATTTACACCCCTCTCCCCGGTCCTGAAAATCCCTTCAACACATTAACACTAAATTTACAAATTCGCAAACATGCTTATCAAACGTCTCCTGCTCCCTGCTGCTGCCTGCTTCTTTTTTATGGCCTGCCATACTACCAGGCAAAGTACCACTGCCATGCAGCCCGCCACCACAGCGCATTCTACAGTGCTGCAACCTTATGGCCCTGCATGGGCTGCCCTCTGGCAACAACAGGCCGGCGAGTATAAAGCACTTTGTTTGCAGGCCTACCAAATGGCCGCCCTGCGCATAGACGAAGACCTGCAGCAGCCGCATAACAAGCCCCTGGCAGTGGTCACAGATATTGATGAAACAGTGCTGGACAATAGTCCCAACACCGTGCATCAATCCCTGCAAGGTAAAGGGTATACACAGGCAGACTGGGAAGCATGGACGGCCAAAGTGGATGCAGACACGGTGCCCGGTGCGCCCACGTTTTTCAGATACGCCGTATCAAAAGGGGTGGATGTGTATTACATCACGAACCGTGTAGAAACGGAACGCGCCGTAACCCTGCAAAACCTGCAGCGCTGGGGTTTTCCGCAGGCTACTGATGATCACCTGGTACTGCGCACCAATACCTCCAGCAAGGAAGCCCGCCGCCAGGCCCTGGCGCAAACGCACGACATCATTATGCTGGTGGGCGATAACCTCAGTGATTTTTCTGCGGCCTTTGACGAGCAACTGCCGGATGCCCGCCTGCAGGCCGTGCACAATAACGCAGCCGAATTTGGGAAACGCTTCATCGTGCTGCCCAACCCCATGTACGGTGATTGGGAAAGTTCCCTGTATCATTTCCAGAATGGGCTGAGCACACAACAAAAAGATTCCATCCTGCGCAGCAGCCTGCGTAATTACTAGATAAAAGCCGATCTAAGAAAAATGCGCCTCCAAGCATGCTTGCAGGCGCATTTTTTATGGTATTACTTCCAGGAAGGCAGGTGTTGCAGATGGATTATCAGTGAGGATCTGCACAATTTTGTGATGCATATCCGTAGCCACCGCAAACGTAGGCCATGCATAGTTTTCAGGTTGTGGCTCCCGCCGGCCGCTGGCGTCGTCTTTCTCAAACGTGGTGTTAAACAGGTCCATCCGGCTTAGTATGCCCTCATCCGTTACCACCCCGTTAAATGCTGTCATTACAATGTAGGTATAACCTTGCCGGGCCACTTCATTTTCCAGGCTGTATTCTTCCGGGGCGCCGCTGGCTACCCATGCGGTATAGTCTTCCGCTGATGTGGCCACCGGTTTGCCGGATTCCAACTTAAAATACTGCGTATCCATATCCGTTTTTTATGACCGATAGCCACATGAATCGTGCCGGGCCGTGCCGTTTATTGCCACCAAAGTACCGGCGCGTTGCTGCCCGCCCTGAACGGTTTTTGATCCGCAGGAGCGGTAAGTTGCGAAGGGAAGGCACTTACCGTAAGCTGTGTTACCTGCGCGGTAAGGTCCGTTACGCTGGAAAACAGGCTGGTGTTGGGTTGCGGCGTAGTGATGTTGCTGAAGCAGGTGTTGATCAGGGCTGCTTCTGCCGTTGTAAAGCCGGCATTATTCTGCAGGCGGATGGCACCAAAATTATTGGCTTGCCCCACTACCACGTTCGCATAAGAATGGGCGATCAGGGTCTGGTGGGTATTATCTACCAGTACATTGCCGGAAATGCCGCCACCGGTTTGGGTAAGCGCGGCGAAGTTGGCATAGCAAAGGTCAATCCTGCCATTGCTGCCGCGGTTCACTCCTGCAATGCCGCCCACCATTTGCCCCTGCAACGTACCATTGAAGGCGCAGGCGATGATATTACCATAATTAGCGCCCACAATGCCGCCATTGTAAGAAATAAGACTGCCGCTTACCACGATCTTGCCATCCACCGAACAACCTACAACTGTACCATGATTGGTAGCGGCTATACCGCCGGAATACCCGTCGGACGTGGAGTTGGAGCCGTCTGTAGAAAACTTCAGGCGCACATTCTTCACGGTGGCAAGCGTATCCACGATCTGGAACAGGCCCAGTTCATTGCCACCAAATTGCGTGTTCGGATCAGCATAAAAGCTCACGTTACTCAGCGTTTTACCATTGCCGTCATAGGTGCCCCTGAAAGTGGCCCACACCGCGGAGCCGTAATGGTGCAGGTTTTGAAGCTGTGCAAGGTCAGGGAAGGCAATATCTGCCTGCTGGATGTAAGCGCCATTCAGGTCGTATGCTATGCCGTGTATATCTGCATAGGTGCGGATGTTGTACTGATCTTTAAGCGTCGTTGCACTGGCCCTGGTACTGTCTGAAAATGCAATGTTCAGCGTAAGGGTGCCATCATTGTAGACCTGCAAAAAGTGCGTGAAGTCCAGCGTGTCCACACCACGGATGTCCAGTGCGCCTTTGCCCTGCACCATCTTTTGTCCATCCTTGAGGCCATTGCTGCCGGTGATGGTATACGTATACCCGATGTTGGGCCGCCCCCCGGAAATAGGGATCACCACCTGGCTGTCCTGCAGGGCGCCTGCACCATAGCGGGTCAGCGGGAATTTAAACTGTGCGTTATAGCCATGGGAGCTGGTATCAACCGTAACAGGGGGCGCAGGTTTGGTTGCTTCTTTTTTGGAACAGGCCCAGAAAGATACAGGGAGCAGCAACAAGCCGGCGTAGCGCAGGAGGGTTTTCATATGGTTAAATGTAAGGACCCAAAAATAACGAATATATTTTATATTATTTTTATGTGTTTTGCCCGCAAAAAGCCCCGGCCTGGTTACTGGCCGGGGCTTGATATGGGAGTCATTAGCCGGAAGTTACCCGCTATTTCACACCCGTGATCTTCACTTCTGTGCGGCGGTTCAGGGCCTTGCCTTCTTCTGTGCTGTTATCCGCAATGGGCTTGGTTTCCCCATAGCCCCTGGCTTGCAGGCGGCTGGCGGCAATACCTTTTTGTTGCAGGTAGTCCACCACCGCTTTGGCGCGGTTTTCAGACAGCAGCAGGTTGTCCTTGTCGCTGCCCACATCATCCGTATGCCCGCTGATCTCTATCTGCAGGCTGGGATTGTCCTGCAGCAGTTTTACCAGGCGGTCCAGCTCCGGCAGGGAGCCGGGTTCCAGGGTGTAAGCCTTGTTGGCAAAGAAGATATTGTGCAGCACCGTTACGGCATTGGTCTCTATGGGCTGCAGGGGAATGTTCCGGGTGCTGGGCGTATCTGCTTTTGCATCATGCAGGGAGAAGTTGCCGGAGTAGAACAGGTAGCCTTGTTTATGCACGTTGAAAGCGTAATTTTTCCCTACGGGCAATGGTACCAGGTAGTTACCATCCGCATCGCTTTTTACACTGGCCGTCACCAGGCCTGTTTGCAGGTCTATCAGGTCCAGCGTAGCCTGCAGGTGGGCGTTGGTCTTCACATCATACACAAAACCTTTTACGTACAGGGTCTGCAAAGGCCTTGCCTCCGGGTACAGTTCAAAACTGTAAATATCCAGCGCACCGTGGCTGTCATAACGGTCAGAGGCAAAGAAAGCCGTTTTACCATCTGCGGCTACGAAGAGGCTTGCATCTTCATCAATGGTGTTGATGGGATAGCCCAGGTTCACGGGCTTGCCCCAGCTGCCGTCTGCCTGGCGGCGGGCATAAAAGATGTCCATGCCGCCATAGCCGGGATGCCCGTTGCTGGCGAAGAACAGCGTTTGGTTATCTGCATGGATGAAGGGGGTGGTTTCATCGTGCGGGGTGTTGATGTTGCTATCCAGCCGCTGTGGCGTGCCCCAGCTGCCGTCTGCCTGGCGTTGCGACATGAAGATATCATAGCCGGCATCCTGGGTTACGCGCGTAAAATAAAGCGTGTTATTGTCAGGGGAGAGGCAGGGCTGGGAGTCCCAGCCACGGCCGTTTACAGGGGCTCCCAGGTTTTCCGGGGCGCTCCATCCGCCATCTTTATTGCGGGTGCTGAAATACAGGTCGCAACTGCCTTTCCCGTTTGGAAAATCACAGCCGGTGTATACCAGCATGCTGCCATCCTGCGAGATGTTCTGCGCCCCTTCATTAAACTCCGTATTGATAGGTGCGCCCATATCTTTTGCAGGTGCCCAGCTGTGGGATACGCTGTCCCACTGGGAGATATAAAAATCTTCATTGCGCCCGTTCACCCGGCGGGTGAATACCAGCGTTTTGCCATCAATGGTTACAGAAGGAAAGTACTCGGGGTCTTTGGAGTTGATATTGGTGCCCAGGTTATGTGGCTGGAAAGGCACGTTGGTGGCAGATTGTACGGCAAATTCAAAATTGGCCTTCAATGATTTTGCCAGTGGGCTGGGATGTGTGGCAGCATATTGATCTACAATGGCCAGTGCTTCGGCAAACTTACCGGTGCCCCCCAGGGCGCGCGCATAGGGCAGCATTACCGGGCCCAGGCCGTTAGGGTCCAGGTTTTTCAGCTTTTCAAATGCCTTGATAGCATTGGGATAATCTTTAAGCTCGGAGTAGGTGAGGCCCATCTGCCCGTAAGCATCGGCAAAGTTGGGCTCCGTTTTCAGGGCGTCCTCCAGGTATTTGAGCGCCTGCGTTGCCTGGTAATTGCGCATGGCATCAATGGCCTGGTCAAAGCTGGCTTTCGCCTTCTTTTTAGCCGTTTCATAGGTAACCACCTGCGCATGCAGTGTAGCGGTAAAGGCCAGTAGCAAGGAAAGCAGAACGGGCTTTTTCATAGAGAAATTTGTATTAGGTAGTATGTAGCAGGTGCCAGGTATTGATCCCCGGGATATTAACGTTCCCAAATATGCATTTAATATTTTGGAATCACGTTTATCGGTCGCCTTTTACTTGCTGCTTACTACCTGATACAAAAAAATCAGGGCACGTTGATGTACTTATGTGTTTGCAGGGACAATTGCCACTGCGGGTGGGCTTTGATGTAGTCTACAATGAGGGGAGTCATGGCATCTGCCTTGCTCCATTCCGGCTGCAGGTACAGCTTGCAATGGGGGCCGGCCAGTGCGGCGTGTTCTTCCGCCCAGGCAAAATCAGATTTATTGAAAACAACCACTTTCAGTTCATGGGCCGCCACGCTCACCTCGGGCAGGGGTGCCTTGAATTTCTTGGGAGAGAGCGTGATCCAGTCCCAATGCCCGCTGAGCGGGGAGGAGCCGGATGTTTCCATGTGGGTGCGGAAACCGGCAGCATGCAGGGCGTCGCACAGGGCGTCCAGGTTATGGAGCAGCGGTTCCCCGCCTGTGATCACGGCCAGCCGGCCCGGGTGGGCAGCGGCTTTGGCCACGATAGCATCGATCGCAATGCGCGGATGTTTGCTTTCGTCCCAGCTTTCTTTCACATCACACCAGTGGCAGCCTACGTCACAGCCACCCAGGCGCACAAAGTAAGCCGCCTGTCCCTGGTACATGCCTTCCCCCTGCAGCGTATAAAAATCTTCCATCACCGGGAGTGCAAGCGTCGTCATAATGTATAATTTTTCGTGCAGCGTGCAGCGTACAATGACCGCGCATCTTCAGGTACAGCCCTTGCCGGTACGTTGTACGCTGTACGTTGTACAATTTTAATTCAATTTCACCTTCTCCCCCTGCGATGCATAGTAAGTGTTCTTCAGCAGGGCTGCGATGGTCATGGGACCTACGCCGCCGGGCACCGGGGTGATGAAGCTGGCCTTTTCCTTAACAGCAGCAAAGTCCACGTCACCTACCAGGCGGCTGCCGCTCTTTTTGGTAGCATCGGGAATGCGGTTGATGCCCACGTCAATGATCACGGCACCTTCTTTTACCATGTCTGCAGTTACAAAGTTGGGACGGCCAATGGCGGCTACTATGATATCTGCCTGCAGGCAAAGTTCTTTTAAATTGTGGGTGTGGGAGTGGCAGATGGTCACCGTGCAGTTACCGGGATAAGCATTGCGGCTCAGCAGCACGCTCATGGGCGTACCTACAATATGGCTGCGACCTATCACCACGGCATGTTTGCCTTTGGTGGGGATCTGGTAATACTCCAGCAGCAGCATAATGCCATATGGTGTAGCGGGAATGTAAGTAGGCAGGCCGCTTACCATTTTGCCCACGTTCATGGGATGGAAACCGTCCACATCTTTACCCGGGTCAATGGTATTGATCACCAGTTCTTCGCTGATGTGTTTGGGCAGGGGCAGCTGCACCAGGATGCCGTCAACATCAGGATTTTCGTTCAATGCGATGATCTGGTCCAGCAGGTGTTTTTCGGAGATCTGTGCGTCAAAGCGCAGCAGGGTGGAGTTGTAGCCGATCTCAGCGCAGGATTTAACCTTGGAGGCTACATAAGTTTCACTGGCGGGATTATCGCCTACCAGGATAGCTGCGAGATGGGGAACCTTTTTGCCCAGGGCTTTTAATTCCAATACTTTCTCTGCCAGCTGCGTTTTTATCGTCTCTGAAACGAGTTTACCATCTATAATTTGCATGCGCAAAGGTACCATTTTTCCCATAAAAAATCCGCCCCCAAAAGAGGGCGGAAGCTTTTCGTGGAACAAAATAACCTTTGATAAATGGAACCTATAAAGGACAAACGTTATATCCGGGGCGCGGCAGCCAGGATCTCCGGCGGCGTCAGCGCGGCGTATTTTTCAAAATTTTCGTTGAACAGTTGGGCCAGGGCCTGTGCCTGCCGGTCGTAGGCGGCTTGGTCTGCCCAGGTGTTGCGTGGGTCCAGCAGCGTTTCCGGTACGCCGGGGCAGGCTTCCGGCATGTTAAAGCCAAAGCGCGGATCTTCCTTGTAGGCAATGCCGTCCAGCTGGCCGGCCAGGGCTGCAGTGATCATGGCGCGGGTGTAAGCCAGTTTCATGCGGGTGCCTTGTCCGTAAGCACCACCGGTCCAGCCGGTGTTTACCAGCCATACGTTCACTTTTTGTTTGCGCATGCGCTCACCCAGCATTTCCGCATAACGGGCGGGGTGCAGCGGCAGGAAAGGGGCGCCAAAGCAGGCACTGAAGGTGGCTTTCGGCTCCTTTACCCCGGCCTCTGTGCCCGCCACGCGGGCGGTGTAGCCGGAAATGAACTGGTACATGGCCTGTTCCACGCTCAGTTTGGAGATAGGAGGCAGCACGCCGTAAGCATCGCAGGTGAGGAAGAAAATATGCTTGGGCTGGTTGCCGATGGAAGGCTCCAGGGTGTTATCAATAAAATGCAGGGGATAGGATACGCGGGTGTTTTCGGTGATGCTCTTATCTTCGAAATTCACGCGGCAGGTGCCGGCGTGGCACACTACGTTTTCCAGCAAGGCCCCATCGCGGATGGCCTGGAAGATCTGTGGCTCTTTTTCAGCGCTGAGGTCAATGGTCTTGGCGTAGCAGCCCCCTTCAAAATTGAAGACGCTGTTGCTGGTCCAGCCATGTTCATCATCGCCAATGAGCTTACGCTCCGGATCCGCGCTCAGCGTGGTTTTACCGGTGCCGCTCAGGCCAAAGAAAATAGCGGTGTGGCCATCCTTCCCCTGGTTGGCAGAGCAGTGCATGCTCAGCACATTTCTTTCCTGGGGCAGTATGTAATTGAGGATGGTGAAAATGCCCTTTTTGATTTCCCCGGTATAGGCGGTGCCACCTATCAGGATCATTTTTCTGGTGAAACTCACCATGGCAAAGTTAGACTGGCGCGTGCCGTCCGTTGCGGGATCGGCCAGGAAGCCGGGGGCCTGTATCACGGTCCAGTCGGGGTAACTGTACTCCAGTTCTTCTTCCGTGGGGCGGAGGAACATGTTGTAGGCGAACAGGTTGGCCCAGGGGTGTTCCGTGATCACTTTGATGTTGATCCGGTGCTCCGGTGCGGCGCAGGCATAACAATCGCGCATCCATACTTCTTTCCCGGAAAAATACCGGGCCATCCTCCGTTCCATGTGGTCAAACACCGCCGGTGTAATGGGAATGTTGAAATCATTCCAGTGCACGGTGTCGGCAGTGCGTGCGTCTTTGACAATGAATTTGTCTTTGGGGGAACGGCCGGTAAATGCTCCGGTGTTGATCATGAGGGCGCCGGAATCGGCCAGTACGCCCTGTTTACGGGCAAGTGTCTGCGCAATTAGCTCTTCAGGAGGCAGTTGATAGTAGAGTTGCGTTACATTCTCTATGCCCAGCTCCTGCAAGTCCATGGTTGGGTTCTTTATACTTCCAAGCTGCATAAAGAAAGATTGTTTTGGTGTAAGGGCAAATCTAGTGGATTTTTAATTCTGTCAAATTATTTGGGTGTTAATCCAATAAAAAATATGATTTTTGACTCTTTTAAGCTTTTAAATTTGAAAATATTCAATTTAGATCGGTTGCGGTGCTAAATTCATCTAAATATTTTAGCACTTTGCCCGTTTCGCTGATTTGTACTAGGTTTGGCGTCCGCCAGATCACTTTCAAAAAACGCATTCAATGAAACATTTGCCGCTGGACCCACAGTTGTTTATTAAGAATCGTCAGCGCTTTGTGGCTAAAATGTTGCCGCAGTCCATCGCTATTTTCAACTCAAATGATGAGCTGCCTACCAACGGGGACGCACTCTTCCCCTTTAAGCAGAACTCAGACCTGTACTGGCTTACCGGCATCCAGCAGGAAGATACCATGCTCGTCCTCTTCCCAGACAACCCCGATCCCAAGTACCGCGAGGTGCTGGTGCTGGTGCGCCCGGTGGAATTGAAAGAAAAATGGGATGGCCGTCGCCTGCGTAAAAATGAAGCCACCGCTATCTCCGGCATCCAGACCATCATCTGGCTGGATATGCTCGATGGCCTGTTGCAGCCATGGATCCACGAGGCCGTAAACATTTACCTGAACAGCAATGAGAACAACCGCCGCCATAACCGCGTGCCCGTGCGGGACGACCGCTACGCCGTGGAGCTGAAGGCAAAATTCCCCCTGCACAATTACCTGCGCGCCGCTGCCATCCTGAAGGTGCTGCGCGCGGTGAAAACACCGGAAGAAATTGTGGTGATGCAGCAGGCCATGGACATTACAGAAAAGGCTTTCCGCCGTGTGGCGCAATTTATCCGCCCCGGCGTGTGGGAGCACGAAATACAGGCAGAGATCCTGCACGAGTTCCTGCGCAACCGCTCTGCCGGTGAGGCTTACGGCTCCATCCTGGCCAGCGGCGACCGTGCCCGTACCCTGCACTATGTATCCAACAACGAGCAGTGCCTGGACGGGGAACTGATCCTCATGGACTTTGGCGCGGAATACGGTGGGTACAATGCAGACCTGACCCGCACCGTGCCGGTAAATGGCAAGTTCTCCCCCCGCCAGCGTGCCGTGTACGACGCCTGCCTGCACATCCATAACTTCTGCAAATCCTTCCTGCGCCCCGGTATCAAGATCGCTGAATACCATGAGCAGGTGGGCATTGAAGCCGGTAAGCAGTTTGTAAAACTGGGCCTGCTGAAGCAAAGCGACATTGACAACCAGGACCCGGAAAACCCGGCCTACCGCAAATACCTGTACCACGGCATTTCCCATCACCTGGGTGTGGATGTGCATGACCTGGCCCCATCTTTCTACCAGCCCCTGGAAGAAGGCGCTGTGCTCACCGTGGAACCGGGCATTTACATTGAAGAAGAACAGATGGGCATCCGCATTGAGAACAATATCTGGATCAAGGCGTCCGGCAATGTGGACCTGATGAAGAATATACCCATCACCGCCGATGAGATTGAAGCGGCGATGAAGCATTAAATACTTTTCCTTGCGGGAAAAATGAAAATGGCGAAAGGCGTAAGGTCTTTCGCTATTTTTTTGGCGGCCTTGGATTATATTAACAAAATTTCCATCTTACATTCAATTCGCTCTCATGGGGCGATGCAGCACTTATGAAGCAAATTCCCAACATCCTTACTTTAGGAAATCTTTTTTGCGGCGCCCTGGCGATCATTTTCATCCTCAACGCCCCGCAATACATAGCGCAATTCAATGACGTGGACTTTGGCGTTACCGCACCGGAACCCGTGTACTGGGCCTCCGCCATGCTGGTGCTGGCCGCGGTATTTGATTTCCTGGATGGCCTGGCCGCCCGCGCCCTGGGCGTACAAAGCCCCATGGGTAAGGAGCTGGACAGCCTGGCAGATGTGGTGAGCTTTGGGCTGGTGCCGGGCATGATCCTTTTCCGCATGCTGCGCATTGCCTACATGCAAACGGAAGAAGTGTACAGCATGAACTACGTGCTGCTGGCACCTGCTTTACTGGTTCCGTGTTTTGCGGCATACCGCCTTGCAAAGTTCAACCTGGATACCCGGCAAACGGAGCACTTCATTGGTGTGCCCACACCCGCAGTAGGCCTGCTGGTGGCCAGTTTCCCGCTGATCATGCTTTTTAACCCGTATAACCTCGGGCATTATTTCCTGAACTACTGGCTGCTTTACGCGATCATTGCGGTGCTGTGTTACCTGATGGTGGCAGAGATCCCCATGCTCAGTTTCAAATTCAAGGGCCTGAAGGACAAGAACAACCTGCCCCGCATTATTTTAGTGGTGGGCACTGCTGCCTCCATACCCTTGCTGGGCTTTGCTTCCGTGCCTTTTGCTTTTGTGCTGTACGTGATCCTCTCGCTGGTATTCAAACCGAAATCAATTTAAGAACCGGACAATTCAACCATTTTTTGTAGGTTTGCGTCAAATTTTTACAGATCATGACATTTACTGCACATATCAATGTGATGCCGCTGAAGGAACTGCTGGACCCCCAGGGAAAAGCTGTAATGGGAGGACTGAAAAACCTGGGCATCAGCCAGGTGCATGATGTGAGGATAGGCAAACATATCACTTTGCAGATTGAAGCCGCTTCTGCTGAAGAAGCCAAAACACTGGCCGAAACCGCTTGCCAGAAACTGCTCGCCAACCAGGTGATGGAGTCATTCGAAGTAAGCATCGCATAATATTTCGAAACGTATTTAAATGGTTAAAGGTAAGTCCCACCCCGCGTGGGAGGCGCCTTTAACCATTCACTTTTTAAAATCTTCCCGGATGAAACTTTATCTCATTCCATCACCCATTGGCAACCTGGCAGACATTACTTACCGGGCCGTGAAAGTGCTGGAAGAATCAGACCTCATCCTGGCCGAAGATACCCGTACTTCTGGTGTATTGCTCAAGCATTATAACATCCAGACGCCGATGACCGCTTATCACCAGCACAATGAGCACAAGGTGCTGCAACACCTGGTGCAGCAGCTGCAAGGCGGCCGGCAAATGGCCCTGCTCACGGATGCCGGCACCCCCGGCGTATCCGACCCGGGCTTCCTGCTGGTGCGCGAGTGTGTACGCGCCGGTATACCAGTGGAATGCCTCCCCGGCGCCACCGCGTTTGTGCCCGCCCTGGTAAACAGTGGCATCCCCATGAACCGCTTTTCCTTTGAAGGCTTCCTGCCCCTGAAAAAAGGCCGACACACCCTGCTCACCCAACTCAGTACGGATGAACGTACCATGGTGTTTTATGAAAGCCCCATGCGCCTGGTAAAAACCCTCGATGACTTTATCCAGTATTTCGGGCCGGACCGCCAGGTGAGCGTAAGCCGGGAGCTCACCAAGATGTTTGAAGAGAACAAACGGGGCACCCTGCAGGAAGTGCGCGATTATTTTAATGAAAAAGGTGTGAAGGGCGAGATCGTGATCGTGCTGGCGGGGAAGGAGTAGGAACAAGATTACTTTTTTCCTACTTTTAGCGGCACTAAACCGCTTAACAAAATAGGAATGAGCAATTTTCTGAAACAGGGACTGGCCCTTGCCGCCCTCACATCCGCCAGCCTGGTGACCCATGCGCAGGCAGACCGTTGGCAGCAGCATGTGCACTACAAAATGAATGTGACCGTGGATGCTAAAGCCCACACCTTTACCGGCACCCAGCACCTGGAGTACACGAACAACTCGGAAGATACCCTCAAGAAAGTTTTCTATCACCTTTACTGGAATGCATTTCAGCCCGGTAGTGAAATGGATGTGCGCAGCCGCGAGCTGGGTAAGATCCGCCTGCCAAATGGCCGCCAGGACTGGGATGCCCGTGTGAAAGACCGCATCTTTAACCTGAAGCCCAATGAAATTGGCTACCAGCGCGTGTCTGGCTTTAAATATGATGGCCGCCCCCTGGCAACAAAAACCGTGGGCACTATCCTGGAAGTAGTGCTGGACAAGCCGCTGCTCCCGCACAGCAAGGCCACTTTTGACCTCAGTTTTGAAGCCCAGGTGCCCGTGCAGATCCGCCGCAGTGGCCGTGATAACCGCGAAGGCGTGGACTATTCCATGTCACAGTGGTACCCGAAAATGTGTGAATATGATTACGAAGGATGGCATGCCACCCCTTACATTGCCCGTGAGTTTTATGGCGTGTGGGGCGATTATGATGTGCACATCACCATTGATAAAAAATACGTACTGGCCGGCACCGGCTACCTGCAAAATCCCGCGGAAATCGGCTACGGGTATGAATCAGCAGGCATGAAGGTGAAGCGCCCTGCGGGCAGTACGCTCACCTGGCATTTCCTGGCGCCCAATGTGCATGACTTTGTATGGGCCGCAGACCCGGAGTACAAGCACCTGAAAACCCAGGTGGATGGCCCCGATGGCTTCACCGCCCACTTCTTTTTCCTGCCCAATGATACCACCAATGTAAGCTGGCCGGAGCTGGTGCGCCGCGTGCCCATTGCTTACGAGTACATCAAGGCGCATTACGGCGCTTACCCATACAAGCAATATTCCTTTATCCAGGGTGGCGATGGCGGCATGGAATATCCCATGGCCACCCTCATCCTGGGCAATGGCAAGCCCGATGGTCTTTATGGCGTGGCGATGCACGAATGGATGCACAGCTGGTACCAGGGCATGTTTGCCACTAATGAAAGCCTGTACCCCTGGATGGACGAAGGCTTCACCACCTTTGCAGAAAATAATGTCGTCTACCACACCACGGATTCCCTGAAGGGCCGCTGGCCTTTACAGGACACCTACCGCAGCTATTTTTACCTGGCTGCCTCCGGCCTGGAAGAGCCCATGAGCACGCACGCAGACCATTACAATACTAACTTTGGCTACAGCCTCACGGCCTATTCCAAAGGCGCCACCTTCCTGGAGCAACTGGGCTACGTGATAGGCGCCCCCGCGCGCGATGCAGGTCTGCTGCGTTATTACCGCACCTGGCGCTTCAAGCACCCCAATCCCAATGACTTCATCCGCGTGATGGAGCAGGAGAGCGGCCTGGCGCTGGACTGGTACAAACAATACTTCGTGTACTCCACCAAGCATATTGATTACGGGATTGACAGTGTGTATGCAAAGGATGGTAAAACCGTGGTGCGCCTGCGCCGCATTGGCCTGTTCCCCATGCCCATAGACCTGGTGGTGACCTCCAGGCAAGGCACGCCCGTGATGCACTACATTCCGCTCACGCTCATGTATGGCAACAAACCCAACGAGTATCCCGGCATGCAGCGCGTGATCCACGATGGATGGCCCTGGGTTAACTATACTTACGATGTAGAGATAGACGCTCCCCTGGAAAGCCTTGCCAGCATTGAGATAGATCCCAGCGGCCGCCTGGCGGATGTGGACAGGAGGAATAACAGGGCGGTATTGCAGTAAAAATTGTACAACGTACAACGTACAACGTACAACGTATTTTAAATATAAAATCCCCGCACCATGTGGTCCTGGTGCGGGGATCTCTTTTTGTGGGTGGTGCCTCTTTCCATGGCTTTGTGTGGTCCCATAGCCCTGGCGTTTGCGCTGTGTTCATGGTACGTTGTACACCGTACAGCGAGAAGCGCCCTGCCACATTTATTCAGTCACTATTCCAACACTGCGCATTCATATCCTTCCTGTTTTACGAAAGCAATGACGGCTGCCTCCTGCAGTTGCAGGGCTTCTATGCGCAGTACCTTGTCGCAGTCATCGAGATCCACGTGGCAGGACAGTACACGGAACTGGTCTTGCAGGGCATTAACAATGTGTTGCCGTTCATCGCTCGTATTGATATTGGTTTTGAATACACTAATCATAACAGTCAGGTTTTAGAATGGAGGAAGTGTTGGGCAGTAGTGTTATTGTAAACTGGTTTTATGCCATATCACTGCCGGGCTCCGGGGGCGGTTCGGGGCCGCGGCGGGTGTCGTTGTAGCCGGGATCATGGTAGCCCCGGTGGCGTTCGCGGGCACGGGCACTCTCCCGGGAACGGTCTGCGTCGCGGAAGGGCCCACCTTCGCGGAAGCGGCTGCCGCAGCGGCGGAAGGCGTCCCGCATTTTTTCCTTGTCTTCTTCACTCATGTGCTCCAGGCGGCTGCGCATCTTCTCGCGCCAGTGCTCACGGCCTTTCCAGCCCCAGGGGCCGCCCTTGCCACCGCTGAGCAGCAGTTTGCTCAGCACAAACAGGCCAAAGGCTTGCCAGAAGGTGATCTGCGGGCCATGAAAGAGTTCCGGCACCAGCCAGTTCCAGAGTGACATCACCACCAGTCCTATCACGGCCACGAAGGCCACGATGCAGAGGAGGATCTTAATTGCTTTCCTGGCTTTCCAGCCACGTTCATATCTCATGATTTATATTTTTAAAAGTAAAGGGTAAATATGGCGCTGCGGATCAGTTGTCCTGCAGCTCCTGGTACAGATCGGCCAGGCGCTGGCGCAGGTATAGCACTGCATAGCGTTTGCGGCTCAGCAGCGTGTTAACGGAAACCCCGGTATCGGCGCTCATTTGTTTGAATGATTTTCCTTCCACCTCATGCTGCAGGAACACGGTGCGTTGTTCTTCCGGCAGCTCTTCAATGGCCTCCATAATGCTTTCCAGCAGCAGCTTGCGCAGCATGGGCCCGTCGGCCCCGGTGCCGGCATCGGCCAGCAGTTCTTCCAGGAAAAAGCTTTCTTCCCCATCCTTTTCCTTCACGTGATCGGAAAAGGTGGATTCGCGCTTCTTGCGGAACCAGTCCGTAATGCGGTTACGCGTCACCGCAAAAAGCCAGCTGGTGATGGAATCTACCTGGGCGCCCAGGCGTAAATACTCGGTAAACTGGTAAAAAACATCCTGCAGGATATCTTCCGCATCGGCCACATTCTTCACCCGCTTCCGGATAAATTGCAGCAACCGCTTTCGCTCCTGCTGCACCGTAGCCTGGATACGATCATTCTGTTCCCGCGACATGGGCATGTTTGTGAGGGCCAATTCTTTCATCGTAATAAGGAAGACGAACGATAAAGCCCCATATTTTAAGATGATGGAAAAAAGTTAAACGTTATCCCTTAAAGATACGTCGCCGCCGGGCCTGGTAATTGTTTTTCAATGCATTGCGAAATAATTATATCCGGTAGGCTGTTTATCCTTAATTATTAACGATTGTCAGTTAACAATTAATGGCCCTTCTTTTTGCCGCACGGTTGCATTTTTAGAAAAATCCGGCCCCGGAATTTAATTTATTTTTACCGCATGGCACACGATCATGATCACGACCACGGGCATGGGCACCACCACCATGCGGTTATTCCGGCAAATGGGCATTTGAATAAGGCATTCATTATTGGCATCATGCTCAACCTGGTATTTGTAGCGGTAGAGTTTGGCGCAGGCTTTTTCAGTAGTTCCCTGGCCCTTATTTCCGATGCGGGGCATAATCTCATGGATGTGGCCAGCCTGGGCCTGTCCCTGCTGGCTTTCCGCCTGGCCAAGGTGAAGCCCAATGAGACCTTTACATATGGGTACCGTAAAAGCACGGTGCTGGCTTCTATGTTCAATGCCATTATTTTATTGGTGGGGATGGGCTTTGTAGCCTATGAGGCCATTGTGCGCATTGGCACGCCGGAAGTGGTGAAAGGCAATGTGGTGGCCATTGTGGCTGCTATTGGGATCGTGGTGAATGCTACTACTGCCCTGCTTTTTTTCCGGGATAAGGAACATGATCTGAATGTAAAGGGCGCGTACCTTCACATGGTGGCGGACGCCCTGGTATCGCTGGGGGCCGTGATCACGGGTATTGTCATCATCTTCACCGGCTGGTACTGGCTGGATGCCGTGATCAGCATTGTGATCATCGTGGTGATCGTGATCAGCACCTGGCACCTGCTGAGCGCCAGCCTGAAACTGGCTATGGACGCAGTGCCCGCGGGTATTGAAATGGAAAAGGTAAAAGCCTGCGCCTTGAAGATCCCCGGCATCAAAGCCATCCACCACATTCACATCTGGGGGATGAGCACCACTGAAAATGCGCTCACTGCCCGGCTCCTGGTAGACGGAACCCTGAACATGGAGCAGGTGGAAAACATCAAAAACACCTTCCGCCACGAAATGCTGCACCTCAATATACAGCATGTAACCCTGGAGACGGAACTGCACCTGAACAAAGAAGCGTGCTGTGATTAGTTCTTCACGTACACCACGTATTTCTCTTTAAAATAATCCTCGGGGAAGAGGTCGTAAATGTGGGTGAGTACCGGGCGGGTGCCACTCATGGAGATCTCTTCATGAAGGTCGCCACCCTTGAGGCAAATGAGCCCGGGTCGGTGTATGGACGGATCGTTGACAGAGCGGTTGCTGGACTTCACCAGGGGCTTGCTCCAGCGCCAGAGATCCGCCAGGGGCGCTACTGCCCGCGATACCACGAAATCAAACTTGCGGTTCTTGATCTCCTCCACGCGGCTGTGTGCCGTGGTTACATTCTGCAACCCCAGTGCCGCAGCTACTTCCTGTACTACTTTTATTTTCTTGCCAATGGAATCTACCAGGTGGAACTGCACATTGGGAAAAAAGATAGCCAGCGGGATGCCCGGGAACCCGCCACCCGTGCCCAGGTCGAGGATCTGTGAGCCGTCAGCAAAATCATGCTCCGCTGCAATGCTCAGCGAATGCAGCACGTGCTTTTCATACAGCGCATCAATATCCTTGCGGGAGATCACATTGATCTTTTCATTCCATTCCTGGTAAAGCCCCGCCAATGCCTGCAACTGCTGCATTTGCGCCGGCGTGAAATCGTCGAAGTACTTGAGGATGATGTCCATGGGCGCAAAGGTAAATTAAATTGTCCTAGGTCTTAGGTCTTAAGTCTTAAGTACTATGTTTTGCGGAATGTGGCCTAAAAGAAAAGGGAACAAAGCCTGTCAAGACTTTGTTCCCTTCCAGCTTGTATTTATGGCCAGTACCTAGGACCTAAGACCTAGGGCAATTTTATTTCCACTTACTCGCCTTCGGCCTTCTCACCAGCGCGGGAATGAAGATGAGGTAATACACCACCATCAATATATCCATGATCCAGCTGTACCAGAAAAGGTCTTTTTCGTCCAGTTTTTTCATGGCAGACCAGGTGATGATGCTCTGGATAAGCAGCTTCAGGCCCAGGATGCCCAGGGTGATGTAGCGCATGGGCTCGTAGAAGATGGCGGCGATGAATAACGGATAGAAAAGCAGCTGGCTGGAAGTGAAGAGGCCCAGCAGGAACTTATGCACGGCGCGGTAATGCTTGCCGGTAGACATGTGCCTTGTCTTCTGCTGGAACCAGGCCTTCCACGTGGGTTTGGGCTCAGAGTAGGTGAAGGCGTTTTTATCGATGATCACCGACACGTTGTCCGGGGTGGCGGCTTTGTTTACAAACAGGTCGTCATCGCCGGAGGCAATGTGCTGGTGGGAGGTGAAGCCCTTGTGGCGGAAAAACAGTTCACGCTTATACGCCAGGTTGCGGCCCACGCCCATGTAAGCCACGCCGGCCAGTGCATAGGAGAGATATTGCAGCGCCGCAAAAAAGGTTTCGTAGCGGATCACTTTATTGAGGAAGCCGGGCTTCTTGGTATAAGGGCTGTAGCCCAGCACGATCTCCTTGCCTTCCGTAAATCCCTGGCTCATCAAAGACAGCCAGTGCGTGCTGGCAGGCTTGCAGTCTGCATCCGTAAGCAGCACATGCTCATGCTGGGCGTGTTTAAGCCCGATGGAGAGCGGGTATTTTTTACCGGGAATGAACTTGGCCGCCTGCTTGATCTCGATCTGGCGGAAATGGCTGTAGCCAGGTTCTATGGAGTTAAGGTAATATTTGCTGTCATCTTCAGAGTAGTCATTTACCACGATCACTTCATAAGCGGGGGTGTCATGACCATGATAGCGCTGTTGCAATACCGCGGGAAGGTATTTTTGCAGGTTGTGCTCCTCGTTCTTGGCGCAGATGATCACAGAAACATCTGACTTGGGGATGGACTCCTGCTCCAGTTCCTGCTTGTAAAAAGCCAGGCGGGAAAAGAAAACCAGGTAATACAATACCTGAATGGCGGCTACGCCGGCAAATACATAAAAAACGATTAATCCCAGATCTTGCAACATAGTAAGAACAAAAATATAATTTTTTCTTTATTTGTATAGCGCTGTGGATAAAAACGCCTACAATGAAATAGCCAGGTCATATGGCTGGTTGGCACAGCAGGGGACGCCTGGTATAAGGTTTAGTAAATGCTAAACAATGTGTAGGGATTTCCCATTACAGCCATAACAACCGGTACCGTGCCGGGGATCATTCGTGGTAACAAACATAAAACTTTTAAGATACTTTTGCAGGCTGTAATACATAAAATACATCTGATTTGAATTTTGAACTGATCAGCACTGACAGTGCCAGCAGCGCCAGGGCAGGGGTTCTGACCACGGATCACGGGGTCATTAACACGCCCATCTTCATGCCCGTAGGCACCGTGGGCAGCGTAAAAGCCGTAACCCAGGAGCAGCTGCGCCAGGACGTGAAAGCCCAGATCATCCTGGGCAATACCTACCATCTATATTTACGCCCCGGCCTGGAGGTACTCTCCGCCGCCGGCGGCCTGCATAAGTTTAACGGCTGGGAGAAGCCCATCCTCACAGACAGCGGCGGCTACCAGGTGTTTTCCCTGGCGGCCAACCGTAAGATCAAGGAAGAAGGCGTGGTGTTTCAAAGCCACATTGATGGCAGCCGTCACCTCTTTACGCCGGAGAACGTGATGGACATCCAGCGCACCATTGGGGCAGATATCATCATGGCCTTTGACGAATGCCCGCCTTACCCGTCGGAGTATCGTTACGCCAAAAAATCCATGGAGCTTACCCACCGCTGGCTGGACCGGTGCATAAAGCGCCTGGGCGAAACCACCCCGCGCTACGGGCACGAGCAAACGCTGTTTCCCATTGTGCAGGGCAGCACCTTTAAAGACCTGCGCACTATCTCCGCCACGGAGATAGCGGCAAGGGGCTGCGCGGGCAATGCCATTGGCGGGCTCAGTGTGGGCGAGCCGGAGCAGGACATGTATGAAATGTGTGCGCTGGTGTGCAACATCCTGCCGGCAGACAAGCCCCGCTACCTCATGGGCGTAGGCACGCCCTGGAATATCCTGGAAAACATAGCCCTGGGCGTGGATATGTTTGACTGCGTAATGCCTACCCGCAACGGGCGCAATGGCATGCTCTTTACCTGGAATGGGGTGATCAATATCAAGAATAAGAAATGGGCCACGGACTTTACGCCGGTGGATGAGCACAGCCCCTGCTTTGCCAGCCGGGATTATTCCAAGGCTTACCTGCGCCACCTCTTTGCGGCGGGCGAGTACCTGGGGCTTACCCTGGCCAGCATTCATAACCTGGCTTTCTACCTGGAGCTGATCACCGAGGCCCGCGCCCAGATCCTGGCCGGCACGTATACCGCCTGGAAAAACAAAATGATCCCTGTCTTGAAAACCCGGCTGTAAAACCGGTGTGGCAGCGAATTAACTAAATGCTAACAACCTGGGCCGGGAATGGCCGTAGTCCAAAGGATTCCGCTCCTTATATTTGAACCCATGAAAAAGATCGACTGGTATATCTTAAAAAAATTCGTCGGTACGTTTTTTTATTCGCTGATGATCCTGCTGGTGATCTCCGTGGTGATCGACATCACGGAGAAGGTGGATGACTTCATGCGCAATAACCTGACGTTGAAGACCATCATCTTTGAATATTACATTGGGTTCATTCCGTCCATTGCTGCGTTGCTCTTTCCCCTGTTCATTTTTATTTCGGTGATCTTCTTCACTTCCAAGATGGCCTACCGCTCGGAGATCATTGCCATCCTGGCTTCCGGGGTAAGTTTCCGCCGTTTCCTGCGCCCTTACTGGGTAGGTGCCATTGGCTTTGGGTTGATGTTGTGGGCGGCCAATACCTGGGTGGTACCCAAGGCCAACCGGCTGGTAAATGCCTTCCAGGATAATTACGTGCACCGCCATGAAGATGCGATGGCACTGTATGATAAAACCGTGCGCATAGACAGTTTCAACTACGTGACCTTTGGTTCCTGGGACCCCAATTATAAGACTGGCGCCAGCTTTGTGATGCAGGAAATACATGGCCAGAAAGTAACCTTTAAACTAAAAGCAGACCGCGTAAGCTGGGACAGTACGGAGAAGAAGTGGAAGATGTATAACCTGTCCATGCGCCACATCAATGACCTCAATGAAAGCTGGACCTATAAACAGGACTCGCTCATGAAGCTGCGCATTACCCCCGTAGACCTGGTGAAGAAGCGCGATGAGCAGGTAGCGATGACCACGCCGGAACTGAATGAGTATATTAAAAAGCAACAGTTGCGCGGCGCCGAGGGGCTCAATACTTACCTGGTGGAAAAATACCGCCGCACGGCAGCGGGCTTCATGGTGGTGGTGCTTACGCTGATCGGGGGCATCATGGCATCGCGCAAGGTGCGCGGTGGGAGTGGCTTGCACCTGGCGCTGGGCATTGTGATCAGCGCGTCTTATATTATTTTCCTGCAGTTTGCCACGGTGTTTTCTACGAAGTCCAATTTGAACCCTTTGCTGGCGGTATGGATACCGAATGTGGTGTTTGGGGCGCTGGCGATTTATTTGTACAGGAGGGCGCCGAAGTGATGGGGGGATGGTTATGATCAGCTTACGATTAGTTGTATGTATAAGTGGATATTTATTATGGCGTGGCACGGCGTAACTAGCGCCAACATTGCTAAGCAGGTCCAAACATAAACTGGTTGTTATGAACTTCACTTTGGATGACTGCTATTGGCACGATTCCATTCTTGAAAGCATATTCCTTGACAGAAAGGATTTAGGTGAGAACGATGTTATAGAGATCGTTGTTGACTGGTATGACAAGCCCAGATCAAAAATATTGTGCAAAGGAGTCTGCTTATTTAAGGCAGTCATGAACTCCGGCATCCATGTGAAGGAAACCATTGATATCGCCTACATCGGGCCCGCAGATGATCCGGATCTGTTACATTTTTACAAGCTTTGGGATGGAGCTTTCGATAACGTTCAATTGTATTGCTTCGTGATAAAGACAAATTCAACGGGTAGTGAAATTAAGATTTTGACCGAGGACGCTGAAGGAGTAATAATTTGAATTGCCATTAGCGGGTGGTAATAATGCCCTGTATAAAATAAGGTAATAATGAAATATACATTAGTGGGTGGGCTGATAATATACCTGTTGATGATAATTGTATTACCGCCTGAAGGGCGTGCCGATGTTTATCACAAAGCGTATCATAAAGCCTGGCCAATGAAAACGGCAAAGACTTTCAGGGAATTTATCGATAGCATTACCTACACGCCCGGTGTTCATTTTGTGAAAAGAAATTGGCAAAGAGAAAAATATGATACACTGTCAGTTAATGGTCAATACGTAATATCCAAAAGTAATGGGCTCGTCAACCAGTATTTTCAACCGGGGAATGGGGCTAAGGATGTAATGGGGGAGGCGCATTGCTTTAGTTTTTTGGGTATCGGTAAAAGAGTCTTTTTTAAAGACACGTTGATGTGTTGGCAAAGATTTGAGTACAATGATCAAAGCTGCTTTTCCTATAATAATGCCAGGTTTGTTGTGGGGATAGGGCGCCCGGATGTTGATCATTGCATTGGAAGCTTGTGTAGAATTAATACATATCCCGTCATTTCAATACTTGGTTCAGATACGAGTTTTCAATATTTTATATATACGGATGATATATTAGGACTCAAATACGGGGACATTAATCATGATGAACACCTGGACTTCTTAGATATTAAACAGGGACTGACTTTAAACGAATTGAATCTGATCCGTAAAAAAGGAAGCAAGTACAAGAATTTTGTTTGCGACAACAGTACTTGTTACAAAATAAGCGTCAGAACGTTTAAGAAGGGACGATATGAAACGATGAAAGATGGAAGCGGGAAAGCTTTGTTTTTGGTCATAAAGCTGGATTCACCGTTGAATGCAGACAGTACGTTTCAAATACTCTTGTCCAATTGGCCCGGGATTTAACCTGCCTCATTCCAACGTGCCGGCCCGCCGGCGCCGGTAATTGACCCCCTCACCACCAACAACAACTAACCGTTAAGATTTTCAAAAAATATTGAAAGAAATGAAAAATTTCCCTTTCTTTAAAGAATAAAAATGTAATATTTGCGGAACCTTGTGATACAACGGGGAATGCTGATCTAAATCCGTGTGTTTCGCCCGCCGGGGGCCATGTTGCAGCCGCTTGCCGCTACGAAAAACCTGCTATTTATCAGCTTATTTACATCACTGAATTATTATTTTTGATATTTACTACGTTATAAACATCACTGCACAATGGGCCAGATTAAAGAGACATTCAAGGTTAAAGCTGATGAACTGAACGCCACAGTGAAAGAGATCCTGAAAGAACATGGAACAAAGAAGATCGGTGACGTGACCGTAGCACAGGCCTACCAGGGCATGCGCGGCATTACCGGTCTGGTAACAGAAACATCTTTACTCGATGCCAATGAAGGCATCCGTTTCCGGGGCTATTCCATCCCGGAGCTGCGTGAGAAACTGCCCAAGGCCAAAGAAGGCCAGGAACCCCTCCCAGAAGGCTTATTCTATTTAATGCTCATCGGTGAATTGCCCACTGCGGAGCAGGTACAGGAGCTCTCCGCCATCCTGGCCCGCCGTTCCCACGTACCCAACCACGTATTTGCCACTATAGACGCATTGCCGGTCACTACGCACCCCATGACCATGTTCACCACGGGGGTGCTGGCCCTGCAAACGGAATCCCTGTTTGCCAAGGCATATGCAGAAGGTATCAATAAAAAAGACTACTGGAGCTACATGTTTGAGGATTCCCTGAACCTCATTGCACGCCTGCCCCGCATTGCCGCATATATTTACCGCCGCAAATACAAGAACAACGAGCACATTCAGCCTAACGGTATGCTGGACTGGGCCGGTAATTTTGCCCACATGCTGGGTTACGAAGACCGTGGCTTCCAGGAACTGATGCGCCTGTACATGACCATCCACGCAGACCATGAAGGGGGTAACGTAAGCGCACACACGACCCACCTGGTAGGCTCTGCGCTCAGCGATGCTTACCTGTCCTTTGCCGCCGGCATGGCGGGGCTGGCAGGTCCCCTGCACGGCCTGGCAAACCAGGAAGTGATCAAGTGGATCCTGGCCATGCAGCAGGAACTGGGTGGCGGTACCCCTACCAAGGAGCAGATTGCCGCTTATGTACGCAAGACCCTGGCGGATGGTAAGGTAGTACCCGGCTACGGCCACGCGGTACTGCGCAAAACAGACCCCCGCTTCACCGCGCAGATGGAATTTGCCAAGAACCACCTGCCCGATGATGAACTGGTGAACATTGTATGGCATGTGTATGAAACCGTGCCCCCCATCCTGCAGGAACTGGGGAAGGTGAAAAACCCCTGGCCCAATGTGGACGCGCACTCCGGCGCCCTGCTGGTGCACTACGGCCTCACCGAATACGAATTTTACACCGTGCTCTTTGGCGTAAGCCGCGCACTCGGTGTACTGGCTTCCCTCTGCTGGGACCGCGCCATGGGCCAGCCCCTGGAACGCCCCAAATCTGTGACCACCGCATGGATGAAGCTTTTCACGGAAGGGAAGGAAGAAGCCAGCGCAGAATAATTTGCAGTAAGTACTACCAGCATAAAATCAAAGGCAAATGGGCACGTACCATTTGCCTTTCTTATTTATTTTTGCAGCTTCATGAGCAGCCAGGCAGCCATCTTAAACAACCCGATCGAATACCTGAAGGGCGTGGGTCCACAACGGGGCGAGTTGCTGCGCAAGGAAGTGGGCATCCACACCTTCCGCGACCTGCTGCATTATTTCCCGTTCCGGTATGTAGACCGTACCAAGGTGGAGAAGATCATCCAGCTGCATGCCCAAATGGATTTTGTGCAACTGCGGGGGCGCATTGTGCGCACGGAAGTGATCGGGGACAAGCGCGCCAAACGCCTGGTGGCCACCTTCCGCGATGAAACCGGCGAGATACCCCTGGTGTGGTTCCAGGGCTGGCAGTGGATGGAAAAGTCATTACAGCTGCACACGCCCTACCTGGTGTTTGGCCGTATTTCCCTTTTTAATGGTTACCTGCAGATGTCCCACCCGGAAATGGACCTGGTCACCACAGAAGCCGGGGGCGGCAAGCAGTTCCTGGAACCAGTGTACAGCACCACGGAAAAGCTGAAGACCCGCGGCCTCACGGGCAAGGCGATTGGCAAACTCACCAGCGCCCTGCTGGAGCAATTGCTGCCTGCTGAAATCCAGGAGAACATCCCGGTCTCCATCCTGGCCCAGTACCGCCTCATGGGCCGCTACACGGCTTTCTTCAAGATCCACAAGCCCATGACGGAAGACGAAGCCAGGCTGGCCCAGCGCCGCCTCAAATTTGAAGAGCTGTTCGTAGTGCAGATGCGCATCTGCCGGCTGAAGATCCGGCGCCATCAGATGTCGCACGGCTACCGCTTTGACCAGGTGGGGGAGCATTTCAACGGGTTCTATAACGAACACCTGCCTTTTCCCCTTACCAGTGCGCAAAAGCGGGTGCTCAAGGAAATACGCCAGGATGTGAACACCGGCCGCCAGATGAACCGCCTGGTACAGGGCGATGTAGGCAGTGGCAAAACCATCGTGGCCCTGCTTTCCATGCTGCTGGCGGTAGACAATGGTTTCCAGGCCTGCCTCATGGCACCCACGGAGATCCTGTCCCAGCAACATTATAAAGGGCTTTCGGAGCTGCTGGAAAAAATGCCGCTGAAGGTGGCGTTGCTTACCGGCAGCATCAAGGGCAAGGCCCGTAAGCAGATCCTGGAGCAGGTGGCCGCCGGCGAGGTGCAATTGCTCATTGGCACCCACGCCCTGCTGGAAAATGAAGTGGTGTTCAAAAACCTGGGCCTTGCCATTGTGGACGAACAGCACCGCTTTGGGGTGGCTCAGCGGGCACGTCTGTGGCAAAAAAACAACATTGCGCCCCACATCCTGGTCATGACGGCCACGCCCATACCCCGCACCCTGGCCATGACCATTTACGGAGACCTGGACGTGAGCGTGATAGACGAGCTGCCGCCCGGCCGTAAACCTATTACCACCGTGCACCGCACGGAATACCAGCGCCCCCAGGTCATGGATTTTATCAAAGACGAGATCCGCAAGGGCCGCCAGGCTTATATCGTATATCCATTGATCGAAGATTCTGAAAAAATGGATTACGAAAACCTCATGAAAGGCTATGAAGAAGTGAAGGCCTTCTTCCCCGAACCCCGCTACTACATCAGCATGGTGCACGGGCGCCAGCCGGCAGACCAGCGCAATACCAATATGCAGCGTTTCATTACCGGTGATACCCAGATCATGGTGGCCACCACGGTGATAGAAGTTGGCGTGAATGTGCCCAATGCATCCGTAATGGTGATAGAAAGCACGGAGCGCTTTGGCCTCAGCCAGTTGCACCAGCTGCGCGGCCGCGTGGGGCGTGGTGCAGAGCAATCATTCTGTATACTTATGACCGGCAATAAAATAGGGCAGGAGAGCAAGCAACGGGTGGAAGTAATGGTGCAGACCAACAATGGTTTCCTCATCTCCGAAAAGGACATGGAACTGCGCGGCCCCGGCGATATGGAAGGCACCCGCCAGAGCGGCGTCCTGGATTTTAAATTGGCAGACATTGTGCAGGATAAACCTATATTGGAGGCCGCCCGCGCCTGCGCTGAAAAGCTGCTCCAGGACGACCCTGACTTGCAACTGCCGGAGAATCAGGGCCTCCGGGAATACCTCCAGTTATTACAGGGAAAATCGCAATGGAGTAAAATTTCCTGACCGGTTTTTTCGTTTATATTTATTCGAGTATATCGGTTTTAATCCACGTTTTCCCCTGCTTCCCTGCACTACTGCATCTGTACAGCGACCCAGGTCGGTATTTTCATGCAAACCGTAACAATTCCCATCCGCTTTGCGTTAATTAAAGCATATAACCTGTGGTGAAACTTTACAAAACTTTGGCGTTGCAGCACTCCTTTCTGGTAGGTTGGTCCGGCTTTTTAACCGGGTTGCTGTGTTGGTGTTCACTCCCGGTAAAGGCCCAGGCAGACCTTCCGGACAATTCTCCCCTCGAATTTATTGAGAACAAAGGCCAGTGGCCCCAGGACTTCCGCTACCAGGCAGACATGGGCGGCGGCATGGTGTTCCTCCGCAACAACAGTTTTGTTTTTTACCTCCAGAATAACGACGATTTTAACAGGCTGCATAACTGGGTGCACGGCCACCCCAGCGGCGATACTTCCATCTACTACGGTAATGCTAAAGTAACAGGGCCCGCTGCCAGCACCACTTCCGGCGCACAGCTCACCGGTAGCAGCGTGGCCGGTGTGGGGCCCGCGCCTCAGGTACGGGGACATGCCTACGAAGTAACTTTCCTGAATGCCAACCCCAACCCCGTCCTGGCGCCGGACAAGCCTACGGAGGGCTACCGTAATTACTTTCTCGGTAACGACCGTACAAAATGGAAGAGCAATGTGATGGCCTATAAGAACGTGGTGTACCAATCCATGTACAACAATATTGATGTGCACGTGTACTCAGAAGCCGGCCGCCTTAAATACGACCTGCTGGTGAATCCCGGTGCCAGCATAGACCAGGTAAAACTCGCATACAGCAATACCAGCGGCGTGGCCCTGAAAAAAGGCAACCTGGTGATACACACTTCCATAGGCGACGCCATTGAACAACAGCCGGTTGCTTACCAGTATATCAATGATCAGCGTGTGCCCGTTACCGTTAGTTACCAGCTGCGCGGCAATGAAGTGGGATTTAAAGTGAGCGGGGATTACGACCGATCGTACCCGCTGATCATTGACCCCAACTACGTTTTCTCCACGCTGAGCGGTTCACGCGCGGATAACTGGGGCTTTACCGCTACTTACGATGAGCAGGGCTATTTCTATGGCGGGGGCATTGCCATGGGGCAGGGCTACCCCGCTACCATGGGCGCGGTGCAGAGCGTGTACGGCGGCGGCAGCGGTTCCCCGCCATCTGATATTGCCATTTCAAAATTTACCCCGGATGGCACAAAGCTGGTGTACGCCACTTACCTGGGCGGCGCTAACCAGGACCAGCCTCATAGCCTCATCGTAGATGCACAGGACCAGCTGGTGATAGCCGGCCGTTCTAACTCGCAGAACTATCCTTACACTACCAGCATAGGCCCACGCGGCGGCTGGGATATCATCGTGACCAAATTAAATGCTACCGGCACCGCGCTGGTAGGCTCCCTCATCATAGGTGGTGGCAGTGCAGACGGGGTAAACGTGGTGGAAGAAGCAGTAGGGGCCAATACCACCATGCGCAATTATGGCGATGGCGCCCGCAGTGAAGTGCTGCTGGACCCTGCCGGCGATATTTACCTGGCCAGCTGCACCCAGTCGCGCGACTTCCCGGTCACCGGGGGCTTCCAAAGCACACTGGCCGGCGCACAGGATGGGGTGGTGCTGAAAATAAAACCGGATGTTTCCGGCATTATCTGGAGCAGCTTCCTGGGTGGCAGCCGTAACGATGCTGCTTTTGTGCTGTCCCTCCCGGACAATAATTCCGTGTACGTAGGCGGCTCCACGGCCAGCCCTGATTTCAAGACCACGCCTGGCACCATTGCAGCCGTGTACCGCGGTGGGGAAACCGATGGTTTTGTAGCGCATATTGCTGCCGATGGCACCAAGCTGCTGGAAGCCACCTACATTGGCTCTGATAACAACCAGGCGGATATGCTGTATGGGCTGCAAATGGATGCCAACGGTTATGTGTACGCCATGGGCACCACGGAGGGCACCTGGCCCATTGTACAGCCCACGGGCACCACTACTTTTTATAATGACAACTCCAAGCAGTTCATCGTGAAGATGAAGCCCGATCTTTCTGCTTACGTATATTCCACCACTTTTGGCAAGCGGGCTTCCCTGCCCAGCATTTCGCCGGTGGCCTTCCTGGTAGACCGTTGTGAGAACGTGTACGTGTCTGGATGGGGCGGCGATAAAGTGGTGAATGGATTGGATGCGGGTTTCCCTAATTCCAATACCATCGGCCTGCCTTTGAAACAGCCCTTGCAGGCTACCACGGATGGGAAGGACTTTTACTTTTTTGTATTAAAGAAGAATGCCACGGACCAACTGTTTGGCAGCTACTTTGGGGGCAATGGGCTGTACGAACATGTGGACGGCGGCACCAGCCGTTTTGACCGCAACGGCGTGATCTACCAGGCCATTTGTGCGGCCTGCCGGGCCGGCTCTCCCCAGCCCCGGTTTCCTACCACCCCCGGGGCTTACGCCTCCGCACAGCCCCCCGGCTGTAACCTGGCGGCGCTGAAGATATCCTTTAACCTGGATGGCATTAAGGCCGGCATCAAGACCAGCAACCGCAAAAGTCATTACTGCCTGGGCGATGATATTACGTTTATAGACTCTACGCAGATGATGGCCACCAGCTGGCAATGGGACTTTGGCGATGGTCAAAGTGTTACCGCCCGCGACACTGTGCAGCACACCTACGCGGCAAATGGCGACTATACCGTGCGCCTCATCAAATACGATCCCAACAGTTGCAACGTGTATGATACCGCTTACTATAAGATCCGCATCCGGCAGGACCAGGCAAAAGTAGGGGCGGAGTTTAAACGTTTGCCCCCCTGCGGCAGTCTCAATTACGAGTTTATCAACCTGTCTGCCGCCCCTGCCGGTAAGCCCTTCACCAACCAGTCCTTCACCTGGGACTTTGGCGACGGCTCTCCCAAGGTGGTAACAGATACCAGCCGCCAGCAGCATACTTTTGCGGCGGAAGGCATTTACACGATACTGCTTACCCTCACAGACACCAATTATTGCAACGCACCGGAAACAGACACGATTCCCCTCCGTGTGGCCAGCAATGTGGTGGCCAGCTTTGTATTACCGGACAGCGGCTGCGCGCCGCTCACCCTGCAGGTGAACAACACCACTAAAGGCGGTCAGTACTTTTTCTGGGACTTTGGCGACGGAGCCACCTCCACAGACGCCGATCCCACCCATACTTACCTTAAAATTGGTACTTATACGGTTAAAATGGTAGTAGAAGACACCACTACCTGTAATAAAAAAGACAGCGCTACCAGCACCATCACGGTGGTGCCGCCGCCGGGGGCCAACTTCACTTTTGCCCCGGTCATTGCGCAGGTGAATACACCGGCCACTTTCACCAATCTTTCCAGCCCGGATGCCACTCATTTTATCTGGTCCTTCGGGGATGGCAGCGTTTCGGAGGAACGGAACCCGGTGCACCAGTACAATAAAACCGGCACGTACGACGTATGTCTTACGTCCTTTAACAGTGTGGGCTGTGAAGACACCCTCTGCCAGAAAGTAAGCGCCATCGTGGTACCGCTGTTTGACGTACCTTCGGCCTTCTCACCGAATGGGGACGGGCTTAATGATGTGTTCAGGGTGAAAGCCTTTGGTGTAGACAAGTTTGACCTGAAGATCTTTAACCGGCAGGGTATCCTGGTGTTCCAGACCAATGACCCTACCATAGGATGGGACGGTACTTACAAGGGCGCCGCACAGCCGGTAGATGCATATGCTTATGGGGTGACACTGCTTTTCACCGACGGAACCAAAGCCAGTAAGGCCGGAAGTGTAACCTTACTGCGATAAGATCGATTAAGAGAGGGGCGCAGGCCTTTTTGCCAAATACCCGCCACCGTGGTACCTGTAAAGGACCACTGCCCGGCCGGCCAACCTTTAACCTGGTTTCTGTACCGGTGCTGCAACACAGGCCCATGCCTGCGCACAGCTACCCGTCCGCAACCGCGTGCCGGGTGTGATATACTGCTAATGAACATTTTATAATTTTTGAGGTGAGGCGTTTTAAGACTAATCTGATGAACCGGGCCTTCATGGCTTTACTAGGCGGACTTTTATTCGGGCCTATCCAGCCCCTGCATGCGCAGACGGCTACCGTGATAACCCGCCCTATCAGCAATACACCGCTGGAATTTATTGAAAACAAAGGCCAGTGGTCCGGCGACTTCCTGTACCAGGCGGAAATAGGTAGCAACCGGTTGTTCCTTAAAAAGAATGGTTTCGTGTTTAAGCTCCTGGACCCTGGTGATATGGAAAAGCTGCACACCTGGATGCACGGGCGCCCGGCGACAGATACTTCCCATGTGCTGGTGCCCGGTAGCCGCAGCGCAGCCACGGCTCCGGCGGCTGGTAATGGCAGTAGCGGCAACACCGAAACCGGCGCCGGCGTGGGCCCTGTGCCCGCCGTGCGCAGCCACTCCTACGAAGTGGTGTTCCAGAACGCCAATCCCAACCCCGTGCTGGTGCCGGAAAAAGCGACAGACGTGTACCGCAATTATTTCCTGGGCAGTGATGCTACGAAATGGCGCTCCAATGTACAGGCCTTCCAGAACGTTACCTATCAGCAACTCTATCCTAACGTGGACCTGCATGCTTACTCAGAAGCAGGCGCCCTCAAATACGACCTCCTCGTAAACCCCGGTGCAGACCTGGCCGCCGTGCAGCTGGCCTATAACTACACCGCGGGCATTGAAATAAAAAAAGGCAACCTGGTGATCCACACCTCCGTGGGCGATGTGATAGAACAGGCACCAGTGGCTTATCAATACATTGACAATCAGCGTGTAGACGTAAACGTTAGTTACCAGCTGAAAAAGGGCCTGCTCAGTTTTAAAGTAGGCAAGGGATACGATCCCGCCTACACGCTGATCATTGACCCTAACTACGTGTTCTCCACCTTCACCGGCTCCCACGCGGATAACTGGGGCTTCACGGCCACTTACGATGCGCAGGGCTACTTCTACGCAGGCGGCATCGTGGCGGATAATGGCTACCCGGTAACACCGGGTGCGGTGCAGAGCACTTTTGGTGGTGGCAATTCTGCCCAGGGCGTCCCCGGCGATATTGCCATCTCTAAATTCACGCCCGATGGCTCCAAACTGGTATATGCCACCTACCTGGGTGGCAATGGCCTGGATGAACCGCATAGCCTCATTGTAGATCCGCAGGGGCAACTGGTGATGTCTGGCCGTACCCGCTCTTCTAACTTTCCAGGCAAAACGTATGTAGGCCCCCGCGGTGATTGGGATATTGTAATGGTGAAATTCAATGCCACGGCTACCGCCCTGGTAGGCTCCATGGTGATAGGCGGCTCTGGTGCAGATGGTGTAAATATCAATGCGGAAGGCGGCGCCGTGAGAACCACTGCACGTAACTATGGAGATGGTGCCCGCAGTGAAGTACTGCTGGACGGTGCCGGTTATATTTACCTGGCCAGCTGTACCAGCTCCAACAATTTCCCGGTGAAGGGCGGCTTCCAGAGCACCCTGGCCGGCGCACAGGATGGGGTGGTGATGAAGATCACCCCGGACTGTAACGGTATTGTGTGGGCCAGTTACCTGGGTGGCTCCGGAGATGATGCCGCTTTTGTATTGGCCATTCCAGACCTGAAATCTATCTACGTAGGTGGGGCTACCGCCAGTAGTAATTTCCCTTCAAAAGGCAACGTAATTTCCTCCAGTTTCCTGGGCGGCGCTACGGATGGTTTTATCTCACACATTGCGGCGGATGGCAGCGCGCTGCTGCAGTCCACTTTTATTGGCTGTACCAATAACCAGGCAGATATGCTGTATGGCCTGCAGATGGATGCCAGCGGTTACCTGTATGCCATGGGCACCACGGAAGGTACCTGGCCCACGAAACAGCCTGCGGGCACTACTACTTTCTACAATGATAACTCCAAGCAGTTCATCGTAAAGATACAGCCAGACCTTTCCGCGTACGTGTACTCCACCACCTTTGGTAAAAAGGCAAATTACCCCAGCATTTCGCCGGTAGCCTTCCTGGTAGACCGTTGTGAGAACGTGTATGTATCCGGCTGGGGCGGTGATAAAGTGGTAGGCGGTATTGACCAGGGATTTCCCAATTCCAATACCATCGGGCTGCCCCTGAAACAGCCACTGCAGGGCACTACAGACGGGAAGGATTTTTACTTCTTTGTGCTGCAGCGCGATGCGCGGGGCATTTTGTTTGGCAGCTACTTTGGTGGCAATGGCTTGTTTGAGCACGTGGATGGTGGCACCAGCCGGTTTGACCGGAATGGTATTATTTACCAGGCCATCTGCGCGGCGTGTTGGGTAAATCCCGGTGGCTCTGAGCCACGGTTTCCCACTACGCCGGGCGCTTATGCGCGCACCAAAGACCCGAATGTGGATTGTAACTTAGCGGCCCTTAAGATATCTTTCAACCTGGATGGCATCAAGGCGGGCATTGCCACCATAGGCCGCAAAAACCATTTCTGCTTAGGCGATCCCATTACGTTTGTAGATACTACCGGCATCGCCGCCACCTCCTGGACCTGGGACTTTGGCGACAAAACACCGCGCGTGACCGGCACCCAGGATACCGTAAGCCATACTTATGCGGCAAATGGTGACTACACCGTGATGCTGATCAAGTATGATCCCGCAGCTTGTAATGTATACGACACGGCCTACTACAATGTGCGCGTGCGTACAGACAAGGCCACGGTGCTGGCCAGGGCTACCCGCCAGCCACCGTGCGGAAGCCTTTCCTACCGGTTTGATAACCTCTCGGAAGCGCCGGCTGGCAAGGATTTCACCAAGCAGTCCTTTACCTGGGACTTTGGAGACGGTTCTCCCATCGTAACCACCGATACGTCCTTCCAGTTACACAACTATGCGGCGGAAGGGATCTACAATGTGTTGCTTACCCTCGTGGATACCAACTATTGTAACGCACCGGAAACAGACACCATCCCGCTGCGCGTAGCGGCCAATGTGGTGGCATCCTTCACGGCACCGGACAGTGGTTGCGCGCCACTTGTCTACACGCCCAATAACACCACGAAAGGCGGTACCAGCTTTTTCTGGGATTTTGGGAACGGCGTTACTTCCACAGATGCTTATCCTACAACCACTTACCTGAAACCCGGCGTCTACCCGGTAAAATTGATCGCGTATGATACCACCACCTGTAACAAGGTAGACAGTGCCAAAACCACCGTCACGGTGGTGCCGCCACCGCAGGCCGGCTATACGTTTGCACCGGTGATTGCCAAGGTGAATACGCCCACCCAATTTACCAACACGTCCAGTGCAGATGCGGTACAGTTTCTGTGGTCATTTGGTGACGGGCAGTTAAGTACGGAAAGAAATCCCGAGCACCAGTACAACACAACGGGTACCTTCGATGTTTGTTTAATAGCGACCAACGCTACCGGATGCGCAGACACGCTTTGCCAGAAGGTAAGCGCCATCGTAGTGCCGCTGTTTGACGTACCTTCGGCCTTCTCTCCGAACAGCGATGGCCTCAACGACGTATTCCTGGTAAAGGCTTTCGGTGTGGACAAGTTCGAGATGAAAATATTTAACCGCCAGGGACAGCTGGTGTTCCAGAGCAATGATCCTAAGATAGGCTGGGATGGCAGATACAAAGGCGCCGCACAACCCATGGATGCTTATGCTTACGAGGTAACGCTGGTGTTTACCAACGGAACCAAAGCCAGTAAAGCTGGCAGTGTAACTTTACTCAGATAATGCTGTAACATGAAAGCGCTCGAAAAATTTTTAGCCGGCCTGGGAGTGATGTTGATAGCGGCTTTGCCATTATCAGCACAGGATCTTCACTTTTCCCAGTTTTATAATTCACCCCTGCTGACCAACCCGGCCAACACTGGTTTTATTCCTGATGGTAACTATCGCATTGGTGTGAACTACCGCGACCAGTGGACCAGCATTCCCGTGCCTTACAAAACCATGTCTGCCTTTGGCGACTTTCAGTTGCTGCGCGACCGCCTGGAATACGGCTGGCTCGGCGTGGGCGGCGTGCTGCTGCGCGATGTGGCGGGTGCGGGTGATCTTACTTCCACCAAGGCTTACGGCTCTATTGCCTATCACCAGCTGCTGGGCCAGAGCAGCCTGCTTTCCCTGGGTTTTAACGGGGGCGTGGCCAACAAGCACGTGGACATTACCAAGCTTACTTTTGGCGACCAGTGGAATGGCCAGTTCTTTGATTCCGCCATTCCTACCGCGGAGCCTATCCAGAATAACCGGGTCAATTATTTTGACCTGCAGGTGGGTATGAACTATGCTTATTTTCCTACAGACAATATTTATGTGAATGTAGGCGCATCTGTGCAGCACCTCAATCACCCGCGGGAAACGTTTTATAACACCAATAACGAAATAGCCCGCCGCTACATTGGTTTCCTCAATGCCAGCATCAAACTGAATGATAAAGTGATCGTGAATCCCGGTGGTTATTACAGCTGGCAGACCAAGAGCACGGAGCTGGTACTGGGCGGTAACGTGGCTTACAATCTCTCCGGCGATGGTGTGCAGCAATTGTATGGCGGCGCTTATTACCGCGCACATGATGCAGCCATCTTCATGGTGGGCTACCAGCTGCAACAACTGAAGTTCAACTTCAGCTATGATGTTACCACTTCTTCCCTGGCCGTGAACAACGGGCGCCAGGGCGCTTACGAGATCGGCATCGTGTACACGGGGCTTTATCCAAACCGCTCTTTCGGTGCTGCCCGCCGGTCTACTATTTGTCCGTCATTTTAATGGATCCGGCAAATGGATGAAACGCCACCGCGCTGCCATTATCCGGCTAAATACTTAAAGTTTGTAAGCGTCCATGTTGAAAGGAAGTCCTGGCATGACTTTTTAACATCGGCTCTTCCCGTTTTATTACCTTTGGCACATGAACTATTTCACCACGGTAGATGAGACCCACCTGGAGGCTTTCCGGCAAGTGCTGGGAGCAGATTTTGTACTCACAACACCCGAAAACCTGGCCCCATATGCACATGATGAAACGGAAGACCTGCACTACCTGCCTTCCGTAGTATTGAAGCCTGGCAGCACAGAGCAGGTAAGCCGTGTTATGGAGATCTGCTCCCAGTACCACCTGCCTGTAACGCCCCGTGGTGGCGGCACCGGGCTGAGTGGGGGTGCACTGCCCCAGCATGGAGGTGTGTTGCTTTCCACAGAACGTTTTAACCGCATTTTACAGATAGATGAGCGCAACCTGCAGGTAACCACCGAGCCCGGTGTGATCACCGAGGTACTGCAGGATGCCGTAAAGGAAAGAGGCCTGTTTTACCCGCCGGATCCCAGCAGCCGCGGCTCCTGTTTCATAGGCGGCAACATTGCCGAGAACAGCGGAGGCCCTAAAGCTGTTAAATATGGAGTGGTGAAAGATTATGTGCTGAACCTGGAAGTAGTGCTGCCCTCCGGCGAAGTGATCTGGACCGGGGCCAATGTGCTGAAAAACTCCACTGGCTATAATCTTACCCAGCTGGTAGTGGGCAGTGAAGGCACCCTGGGCATTGTGACCAAGATCGTGCTGCGCCTCATTCCCCTGCCTAAGAACGACCTGCTCATGCTGGTACCTTTCCGCTCCGCGGAGAATGCCTGCGCCGCCGTGAGCGCCATTTTCCGGGCCGGCTACATCCCCTCCGCCCTGGAGTTTATGGAGCGCGATGCACTGGAATGGGCAGTGAAATATGTGGACAATTCTTCTGTGCCCATTGCCGATGATGTGCAGGCCCACCTGCTCATTGAAGTGGATGGCAATTACCCGGACCTGCTCATGCAGGAAATGGAAGGCATTGCCGGCATCGTTACGGAATTTGACTGCGGGGAAATACTGTTTGCAGACGATTCCGTACAAAAAGCATCCCTGTGGAAACTGCGCCGCCGCGTGGCGGAGGCCGTGAAAGCTAACTCTGTGTACAAAGAGGAAGACACCGTGGTGCCCCGTGCAGAGCTGCCCGTACTGCTCAAAGGCGTGAAGGAAATAGGTGCCCGTTATGGCTTCCACTCTGTGTGCTACGGCCACGCCGGCGATGGTAACCTGCACGTGAACATCATTAAAGGCCACCTTACGGACGAGCAGTGGAATGGCTCCCTGCCCAAAGGCATTGCGGAAATATTTGAACTGGTAAAGTCCCTGGGCGGCACTATTTCCGGCGAACATGGCATTGGCCTGGTACAAAAGCCTTACATGCACATCATGTTCACTGACACCAGCATGCACCTGATGCGCCAGATTAAAAAAGCATTTGATCCTACCGGGATACTGAACCCCGGAAAGATTTTTGATTGAGTATTAAACTACTTTTGTAATAATTGATCCAAACACCCGCGGGAGCTGTATACTCCGGCTGCTTATGTAAAAAAATCATTGATCATGAAACGCATTCTTTTACTCCTTTCCCTGGTGGCCTGCATGCAGGCTGTACACGCCCAGTACTACCGTACAGACACCGCTACCCACCACGGGTTTGACAAGTCTAAACTGATAGTGGGCGGGGGCCTGGGCCTGGCCTTTGGCGACTGGACCAATGTAACGGTACAACCCCAGGTGGGCTACCGTTTCAACCGTTTCCTGGCTGCCGGTATATCGCTGAACTATCTCTACTCCAGCGATAAATATTACGATCAGAACAATTATGAATACAAGGATACTTACCGGGCATTTGGCGGCGGCTTATGGGGCCGTGTATACCCTATCCCCAACCTGTTTTTGCAGGTGCAGCCGGAGCTGAACAGTGTAAAGTATAAAAGTACCCTTTATAATGCCGGCGATAAACCGGTGGTAGCCCAGGGAACTTACGGGGTTCCCAGCCTGCTGGTAGGGGGTGGTTATGGTGCAGCCATTGGCGGGCGTTCCATGATCTCGCTCATGATCCTTTTTGATGTGCTGAACCGCCCGTTCTCCCCGTATGGCAGTACGCCCATCATTGCACCCAGTTTCACCTTTGGATTCTAAATAACTTTTTGCCTGGCATTCAAAAGAAGAACGCCGTCCTGGTTACCCGGGACGGCGTTCTTCTTTATAACAACATTTTTGAAAGCAGTTCATCTGCATCGGCGGCTATGTGCAGGTTATTGAGGTGCACCGGTGGTGCAAAATTTTCCGCGGTGATATGCTGCAGGTGCTTGTACAGGTGGTCGTAAAAGCCGTTCACATTGAGCAACCCCAGTTTCTTGGTGTGCAGGGTAAGCTGGTTCCAGGTAAGGATCTCGAAGAACTCATCCAGCGTACCGTAGCCACCCGGCAGGGAAATGGCGGCATCGGCCAGTTCATACAAAATGGTTTTTCGCTGGTGCATGGTTTGCACTTCTACCAGTTTGGTAAGGCGTTCATGCTTGCGCTCTTTGGTGTTGAGGAACTCGGGGATCACACCGATCACTTCACCGCCCCTTTCCAGCACACTGTCTGCAATGTGTCCCATGAGGCCTGCCGTACCACCGCCATATACCAGGGTGATGCCTCTTTCCGCCAGGGCATAACCCAGCGCCTTGGCCTGCTGCGCATATTCCTTTTGAGCGCCCATGCTGGAGCCGCAAAATACTACGATGCTCTTGCTCATTGTAAGATTGTTAAATTGGTTGCCTGTTAAATTCCAGGTCGGAGACCATGGTGTATTAAAGATAAACAGCCGGTATGACTTCTCCATTAATTCTTGCTCCCGCTATGTTATTTGTTGTTAGAAAACAAAGTATGCTTAACTTCATTTTGTGCCGGGTGTATTAAGCAGAACATTTAACACTTAATCATTTGGCAAGCAAACCATCTAACAATTTGCAATAACGATGAACGAAAATCTCAAGAATTTAAAGATGCGCGATTGGACGGAAACCCGCGCGCATTCCAGCTGGCAGATATTTAAGATCATGGCGGAATTTGTAGAAGGCTTTGAAGCGCTGGCGCAGATAGGCCCTTGCATTTCAGTGTTTGGGTCCGCCCGTACAAAGACCGGCAATCCCTATTATGAACTGGCGGTAGAAATAGCGCGCCGCCTCGCGGAAGAAGGTTTTGGCATTATCTCCGGTGGTGGCCCCGGCGTAATGGAAGCGGCCAATAAAGGCGCCCAACTGGCCCACGGCAAGTCTGTAGGGGTAAATATCACCCTCCCGCATGAGCAGTTTTACAATGAATTTATTGACCATGATAAACGCCTGCACTTTGATTATTTCTTTGTGCGCAAAGTGATGTTCACCAAATATTCACAGGGCTTTGTGATGATGCCCGGTGGCTTTGGTACCATGGATGAATTTTTTGAAGTGGCCACCCTGATCCAGACCGGTAAAATGACAGAAACTCCGCTGGTGCTGGTGGGCAAGGAGTACTGGCAAGGCCTCCTGGACTGGATCCATAAGACGATGCTGCTCAAAGAAAGCAACATCAACCCTGAAGACCTGGGCCTGATCAAGCTCTTTGATACCGCGGATGAAGTAGTGGAGTACTTCCGCGTGTTCTATACCACTAATAAGCTGAGACCTAATTTCTAAGGAAGTTTTGAGGCCCACTCCCGGGAGCAGGAAATGCCGGGTTTCAATGTCCGGGTGCCGTGGCTTGTAACTTCCGGGAAGTTTTTGCTTAATTTTGCACCAATGATGAAGGACGCTTTACCAGCAAACATAGAAGCCTATGCGGCGCAGTACTCCACCCCGGAAAGCGGGGTGCTGGCAAAACTGAACCGTGAAACCCACGTTAAAGTGGAACAGGCCCATATGCTCAGCGGGCATTTGCAGGGACAGTTCCTGCGCATGCTGAGCCAGATCATGCGGCCGCACCGCGTGCTGGAAATAGGAACTTACACGGGTTACTCCGGTATTTGCCTGGCCGCAGGGCTGCCTGCAGACGGGCATTTGTATACGATCGATGTGAACGAGGAGCTGGAAGATATGGCCCTGCGCTATTTTAAGGAAGCTGGCCTGGAGCACCAGGTAACCCTCCACATTGGTAAGGCAGCTGAGATCATTCCCAACCTTCATGAAACATTTGACCTGGTGTTCATAGATGCAGATAAAGGCATGTATGGCACCTATTTCGATATGGTGCTACCCATGGTAAAGACCGGCGGCATCATCCTGGCGGATAACGTGCTGTACCACGGACAGGTATTCGAAGACCCCGGTACTCAGAGCAGCCAGGCCAGGGCCATGGTGGCTTTTTGTGAAAAGATCAAAACGGATGAGCGCGTAGAACAGGTGCTGCTCACCGTGCGTGATGGCTTGCTCATGATGCGGAAAAAATAAGAAGCAGCCCTTCCCGGGCAATGCAGGCCCCCTGCGCAGCGTTAATGCAAAAGATGACACCCATTAAATTCAAACATACAATGCCATCTGGAAAATGTTTTGCCCTGAGCATACTGCTGGTGGGCTGTGCCGTATCACTGCATGCGCAGAATATCACCACGGCACAGTACATCAATACGTATAAGAACATCGCAATAGAAGAGGAGCGCCGCACCGGCATTCCTGCGTCCATTACCCTGGCACAAGGCGTGGTGGAAAGCCAGTCCGGCAACTGCTGGCTGGTGCTCAATTCCAACAACCACTTTGGTATCAAATGCAAGAACAACTGGACCGGTCCTTATGTGACCTACGATGATGATGCCAAAGGAGAATGCTTCCGCAAATATGAAAGCGCCGCAGATTCCTATCGCGACCACTCCACCTTCCTCACCGGGAACCCGCGCTACGCCTCACTTTTCAACATTGATGTGCACGACTACAAGTCATGGGCTTACGGGCTCAAATCTGCCGGGTACGCCACCAGTCCCACTTACCCGCAGCAGCTCATCAAGGTGATTGAAGACAATAACCTGAACCAATATACGCTGATAGCCCTCAATGAAGCCCCCGGCGATGGCGAGATCACTGACCCGCTGGCCCCCGCGTCTGACAAAGGCACCCGTGGCCGCGATTATGCGCTGGGCAACAGCCCCGTTGATAAAAGCAACCACACTACTTACAGCACCGGGAAAAAGAACTATCCCAGTGGCATATTCAAAGTGAATGGGCGCAAAGCGGTGTTTGTAAAAGGCGGTACGCCGCTCATCCAGATTGCCAGCAAATATGATGTGCGCCTCAGCAACCTGGTGAAGGATAATGACCTGGAAGATGACCAGCCCCTGCCTAATGATATGCTGGTATTCCTGCAAAAGAAAGGCAAACACGGGGAAGACGACTACCACCTGGTAGCTCCCGGCGAAACTATGCATGACATAGCACAGGCAGAAGGCATTCAAATGCGGTGGCTGCGCCGCCGTAATAAAATGGATGAAGGGCAGGAGCCCGCACCCGGCGCCAAGCTGGTGCTCAATGGCTTTGCCTCCAGCAAACCCGCCATCCGGGGGGATGTAGCCGCTGCCCCTTTGAAAGAAGAAGACCAGCAGCCCAAGGACCTGCAGCCCAAAAAGATCTGGAACGACCTTAAAAACGGGGTGAACAGCATCCGTAACGGGGGCGCCAAAAGCACCACCAGCGATGCTTCCCAGCCCGTTGCCACCACCCAGCCCCAGCAGCAGGTGAACAAACTGCCCGCCGGGATGGAGGATGACCTGAAGAAAATGGGCGCCACCACCTCACCTGCGGCCACCGGCACGGCCTCCAATGCGGTGAAGATGGTACCGGCGGCTGCGCAACCGGCGCCGGCTGCACCCGGTACCCCACCCGCGCCCACCACTACACCCGTGGTAACGCCGGTCCAGGCCAATAATATTGACACCGACGGCTACCACGAGGTAATGCCCAAAGAAACCCTTTTCGGCATTTCCCGGCGCTTCAACGTCAGCATTGCAGACCTGCAGTCCTGGAACAACCTGCCGGGTTATGATATTAAAATAGGCCAGAAGATCCTGGTCCGTAATAAGTTGCAATAAGCAGCAAAGAAAGCGCCGGTGGTATCTCCCCGGCGCTTTTTTTTATGGCCCTGCTATCGATCTCATTTGAAAACGGGCATTGAAATTTCCCGGCAGGTTGGAAATTGAAACTTGGAAATTCCTTTACATTTGCAGCTAAATTTAACCAAAAGCTTACGAGGATGCCGATCATAAAGGTTCATGACAAACAATTCCAGCCTTACATTAACCAGGAGCAGCTGCAAACCCGCATTAAAGAACTGGCGGCCCAGCTCAATAAAGACCTGGCAGGCACCAAACCCTTATTTATCGCCATCCTGAACGGCTCCTTCATGTTTGCTGCCGACGTTTTCAAGCGCCTGGAGATCGATGCGGAGATCTGCTTCATCAAGCTGGCCTCTTACAAAGGCACCAAGTCCACCGGCAACGTGGTTACCGCCATCGGCCTGGACGAAGACCTCTTTAACCGCACAGTGGTGATCCTGGAGGACATTGTGGATACCGGCAAAACCCTCAGCCAGTTCCTTCCCCAGCTGGAACACCAGCAACCCAAACAATTGCTCATCGCTTCCCTGCTCCACAAACCCGAGGCCCTGCAATACCCTGTAAAAATTGACTACCTGGGCTTCTCGGTTCCCAATAAATTCTTGCTCGGCTATGGCCTGGATTATGATGGCCTGGGCCGCAACCTGCCGGAGATCTACCAGTTGGTGGAGTAATCGTGCAACGTACAACGTACAGCGTACAACGTACTTTTCCCCTGGGTGGTATAGTTGCCACGCGACATATGCTCCCATGTGCATAACGCCCGTTACCAAACACATAACACCCGCTCCGATACATAATCCGCTAGTACGTTGTACGTTGTACGCTGTACATTGTACAATTTAAACCGTACATTTATGTATGCGCCAGCTAGTGCTTTGGGTGTATCTCCTGTTCATTCCACGTATTGCCAACTGCCAGACAATGTGGATCACCGGTGCGGTGGAGGATAGTGTGAACCACAATCCTTTGCCCGGCATTGTCGTGACAGCCATGCAGGACACCGCGCATACAATGACCAACCAGTTTGGGCTTTTCCGTATAGCCGTTCCCGTTAGTACCAGGCAGCTGCGCTTTGAACACGGCAAGTATGTGGCGCGTATCGTGAACATTGCGGCGGAAAACCGCATGCTGGTGGCCCTGAAGCCCAAGCCACCCGCCCTGGACGCCATCACCATTGCCAAGATCAATGCCCGCCGCACCCACAGCGTAAATCCCAACTACGGCAATGTGCAGATGGGAGTGCGCACCTTTTACAACGAGACCTACAGCACCCTTTACGAAAACCGTTTCATTGCCACCAGGAACAATCCCCGGTCTTTTTTTGCCGTGGATGTGGATCGTGCCGCGTATAGCAATGTGCGCCGCTTTATCCGCCTGAAAGAAAGCATTCCCAATGATGCTGTACGCATAGAAGAAATGGTGAATTACTTCCATTATCACTATCCATTACCCCCTAAAGACAGTACCCTGGCTGTTTTTAGCCAGTATGCCACCTGCCCCTGGGATAGTAGCCATCACCTGCTGCAGGTGATCGTAAGGGCCCGCAAGGTGAATTGCGACAGCCTGCCTCCCAGCAACCTGGTATTTCTCATCGACGTATCGGGCAGCATGGGCGCGCCTAACAAGCTGCCCCTCCTGCAGGCGGCCTTCCGCATCCTGGTCATGAACCTGCGCCCGGTAGATAAAGTAGCCATCGTGGCCTATGCAGGCGCGCCGGGCATTGTACTACCCAGCACGCCCGGCGACCAGAAAGAAAAGATCCTCAATGCTATTGACAACCTCAATGCGGGCGGCGCCACCGCCGGCGAAGCGGCCATTAAAATGGCCTACCAGCAGGCCACGCTCAATTACGTGATAGATGGTAACAACCGCGTGATCCTGGCCACAGACGGGGATTTCAACGTGGGCATGACCAGTGACCAGGCCATGCAGGATCTCATTACAGAAAAGCGGGAAACCGGTGTATGGCTCACCTGCCTGGGTTTTGGAATGGGAGACTATAAAGATTCCAAGCTGCAAACCCTCTCCAATAAAGGCAACGGCAACTTTGCCTACATTGATAACATGGACGAAGCCACCAAGATCTTTGCCCATGAATATGGCAGTACCATGTTTACCGTGGCCAAGGATGTGAAAGCCGAAGTGAACTTCAACCCCGCCCTGGTCAGTCATTACCGCCTCATTGGATACGAAAACAAAGTGCTCACGGACGATACCAGCAGCGCCCCCGTTTTCTCCGGCGGTATTGTGGGCTCAGATCATTGTGCGGTGGCCACTTACGAGATAGTGCCCGCTGGTGGGCAGTCGCCGGCTGATAGCCTCATCGCCAGCATAGACCTTTCTTACCGCCTGCCCGCGGAGTCAACTACCCGCAGCCTGCACCAGGAGCTGAAGCCCGCGTTGGCAGACTTCACCGAAGCGCCGGCAGATTTCCGGTTTGCCAGCGCCGTGAGCCTCTTTGGCATGTTGCTGCGCAAGAGCGCTTTTGTAGGAAATGGAAATATTGATATGGTGATGAGTATCGCCAAAGCCGCGCTGGACAAGGATCCGGAAGGATACCGCGCGGAGTTCCTGAAAATGGCGAAGTCTGTAAAAAAGGAAAGTACGTTGTGGATAGGCCCCAACGTGGCCAGGCATTGATTACCGGGTAATGCGGTAACACTTGCGGATCATCTTCTGCTGGAAGTCAAAGGGCATGGTCTGGTTAGTGATGTCCTTGATAGCAGATGCCTCGATCTGCGCTTCATCCAGCACAAAGCGGCGGTAGTTATTACTGAAGTAGATCACGCCCCCTTTTTTGGTAGCCAGTAATACCCTGTTGAGGATATCCACATGGTCTCGCTGGATGTCCAGGTGCTCCTTCATACGCTTACTGTTGGAAAAAGTGGGCGGGTCCAGGATCACCAGGTCAAAGGTGTTGAGCTTCAGGGTATCCAGGTATTGCAGCACATCTGCGTGTATGAAGTGATGCTTTTGGGGATCTATGTTATTGATGGCCATGTTCTCTTCCGCCCAGGCCAGGTAGGTCTTGGAGAGGTCTACAGACGTTACTTCCGCGCCCACACTGGCGGCATACACGGAGAAAGATCCGGTGTAGCAAAAGAGGTTGAGCACTTTTTTACCGGCGGCTTCATCACGCACCATGGCACGGGTGATGCGGTGGTCCAGGAAAAGGCCGGTGTCCAGGTAGTCGGAGAGGTTTACTTTGAATTTGAGGCCTGCCTCGTTCACTATAAATTCATTCTTCTCCTGCGCTACGCGCTGGTACTGGCCCTGGCGGTCTTCTTTGCGCATGCGCTGTTTCACAAAAATGGCTTCCGGCGGGAACTGCAGCACCTCCGTGATCTTTTGCAGGCACTGGTCCAGCCAGGCTTCATGGGCGTCTTCCTCCATGCCATGGCGGCGCTGGTATTCGGCCACGTAAATATGGTCTTCGTAGATCTCTATGCTGAAGGGAAACTCGGGGATATCATCATCATACACCCGGTAACAGGTGATGTTTTGCCTGCGGGCAATTTTACTGACGTGCTTATACACTTTCTGCAGCCGGTTCTCAAACATCTGCAGCTTTGCGGGATCCATGCTCATGGCGCGAAGTTAATTAATAAAAAAAACAGCCGGACCATTGCTGGACCGGCCGTTCATATCTTAGATCTTTCACGGGTAGCGGCTACACCATTAACCAAAAATATCCCTCACTTTATCAAAGAAGCCTTTTTCGGATTTTTCCGGCTGGGGCTTGAAGTTGTCTGACTCCTGGAGTTTTTCCAGCATGGCCTTTTCATCGGACGAGATGTGTTGCGGGGTCCAGATGTTCACGTGAATGAGCTGGTCACCGCGTTCGTAAGAGTTCACTGCCGGGAAGCCTTTGCCCTTGAGGCGGAAGATCTTGCCACTCTGGGTGCCAGGTGGTACTTTGATCTTGGCCTTGCCGTCAATGGTGGGTACTTCCAGGGAGGTGCCAAATACGGCGTCTGTAAAGGAGATGTGGAGGTCGTAGGCTACATGCAGGCCATCGCGTTGCAACTCGGCGTGCTGCTCTTCTTCAATGAGGATGAGCAGGTCGCCGGGGGCGCCACCGCGTTCGCCGGCATTGCCTTTGCCGCTCAGGCTCAGTTGCATGCCTTCGCCCACGCCGGCCGGGATGTCTATGCTTACGGTCTCTTCACCGTACACACGTCCTTCGCCTTTACAGCTGCTACATTTAGCGGTAATGATCTGGCCTTCCCCGTTACAGGTGGGGCAGGTGGTCACGGTTTGCATCTGGCCCAGGAAGGTCTGGCTTACGCGCCTTACCTGCCCGCTGCCACCGCAGGTGCCGCAGCTCTGGAAGCTGTTCTTATCTTTTGCGCCGTTGCCATTACAGGTGGTGCAGGTAACGTGCTTTTTAACCTTGATCTTTTTGTTGGCGCCTTTTGCTATTTCTTCGTAGGTGAGCTTGATCTTCACGCGCAGGTTAGATCCGCGTACACCACGGCCACGGCTTCTGCCGCCACTGCTGCGGCCTCCGCCAAAGAAGCTGCCAAATACATCATCGCTGCCGAAAATATCCCCGAAGTTGGAGAAGATGTCGTCCATGTTCATGCCACCGCCACCAAAGCCGCCACGGTTCTGGGCTGCGTGACCAAAGCGGTCGTACTGGGCCCGTTTGTCCGGGTTGCTCAACACTTCAAAGGCTTCTGCCGCCTCTTTAAATTTCTCTTCTGCTTCTTTGTTCTCCGGGTTACGGTCAGGATGATACTGCATGGCCACTTTGCGGTAAGCTTTTTTCAGCTCGTCCTGTGAACAGGATTTGGCCACTCCCAGTATTTCGTAGTAATCTCTTTTGGTAGACATGATGTGGTGTACTTAAAACTTATTTTCCAACCACCACGCGGGCATGGCGGATCAGTTTATCATTGAGGTAATAGCCTTTCTGCATTTCATCGATCACTTTACCTTCTTTGCCGGGGGCGGGGATTTCAGTGAGGGCTTCATGCAGGTCTGGGTTAAATTCCTGCCCGATGCTTTCCATTGCTTTCAGGCCCTTGCTTACCAGGGTGTTCTTTAACTTGTTGAACACCAGGGATACGCCGTCTTTTACTGCTGCAATATTGTCAGCGGTTTCCAGCTGCTTGGCGGCTCTTTCAGCATCGTCCAGTACCTCCAGCATGGCCAGCACGGTCTCTTTGTTGGCTGTTTGTATCAGTTCCAGGCGCTCCTTGGCGGTACGTTTGCGGAAATTGTCAAACTCTGCCACGCTGCGCATGTATTTGTCTTTATATTCTGCAGCCTGCTGCAGGGCTTTTTCCAGTTCGTCACCCTCGGTCACGGCATCGTTCAGGTGCGTAGTGCCGCTCAGGTTCTCGTCGGTATTGATATTAAAATCGGCATTGTTGCCAGGTTGTCCGGTTTGCTCTTTTTCTGCTGCCATAAATGTGTTTAAATTACTGCTGGTTAGTACGGTCAATTTCTTTGCCAGCGTGTGCCAGCGGGACAAATTGACATTTTTTTCGGTTAAATCGCTGCAAAGGTAAGGCTTTTCGCCGGGGTGTCCAGCAAGGTCGGGAATAGCAGCGGATTGCGGCGCTTATTGTATCTTTGCCCCTTCAACTACTACGATGACGAAAGTTTTTCTGAAGAAAAAAATACAGAACCGGGTGATGATGGGTCATCCCTGGATCTTTGGCAATGAAGTAAACAATATTGAAGGCGATGTGACCGCAGGCGATACCGTAGAAGTGTACACCCACCAGGGTTTCTTCGTGGGCCGCGGATATATTAACCCCCAGTCCCAGATACTGGTACGCCTGCTTACCCGCAACCGCGAAGAGCAGATCACCGAAGAGTTCTTTTACCACCGCCTGCTCAAGTGCTGGGAATACCGCAAGAAACTGGGCTATACGGAAAACTGCCGCCTGGTATTCGGCGAAGCCGATGAAATGCCGGCCCTGGTCATCGATAAGTTCAACGACTATTTCGTGATCCAGACCCTGGCCCTGGGCATGGACAAATGGAAGCCCGCCATCATCAGTGCCCTGCACCGCATTTTTTCTCCCAAAGGCATTTACGAGCGCAATGACGTACCCGTGCGCGAACTGGAAGGCCTGCCTCAGCAGAAAGGCTTCCTGGGCGCCCCGTTCGATACCAATGTGATTATCAATGAAAATGGCCTGCGTTTCCACGTGGATATTGAAAATGGCCAAAAGACCGGCTACTTCCTGGACCAGCAGGACAACCGCCGTGAAATTCAGCATATCGTAAAAGGCGCCGATGTACTGGAAGCCTTCTGCTATACCGGTACTTTCTCCTGCCACGCCGGCTACTACGGCGCCAAAAGCGTACTGGGGCTGGATATTTCCGAGCACGCCGTGAACACGGCCCGCCGCAATGCGGAGCTGAATGGCCTGCAGGAGGTGTGTAAGTTCCAGGCGGTAAACGCGTTTGATGTGCTGAAACAGTGGGCCAAGGAAGACAAGAAGTTTGACGTGGTGATCCTGGACCCCCCGGCCTTTACCAAGAGCCGGGAGAACATCCAGAAAGCCATTACCGGCTACAAGGAGATCAACCTGCGCGGCATGAAGCTACTGAAGCCGGGTGGCTTCCTGGTCACTGCTTCCTGCACCAACCTGGTATCCCCGTCCGTTTTCCTGGAAACCATTGACCTGGCGGCCAAAGATGCCAAGAAGAAGCTGCGCCAGGTTACCTTCCAGACACAGGCCCAGGACCACCCCATCCTCTGGAGCGTGGACAATACCACTTACCTGAAGTTCCTGATCGTGGAAGTATCCTGATGGCCATACCGTAGTTGCTACCGGCCGGCCAGCAGGTAGTCCCGTGCTATTAAGCACCCGCCTATCAGGCCGGCTTTTTCCCCCAGTTGGGAAAGACAAAGCTGCGTGTCGTTGTTTACCAGGCTCAGGGAATATTTATTAACGGCTCCTTTGACCGGGAGGAAGAGGTAATCACCGGTTTGTATCAACGGGCCGCCGAGGACCACCAGTTCCGGATTGAAGATATTGATCAGGAGCGCTATTCCCTTACCAACTTTACTGCCGATCTCCGCCAGCAGCTCTATGCAAAGCATATCCTCATTTTGTGCCCCCTCAATGATATCGGTCAGCCGCAGCCTCGGAAGCTCATCCAGGTTGCTGATAACAGAGGAGGTTGAGCCCTGTTCTGCCCTTTCTTTGAAAAGACGTAAAAGCGCCCTGCCGGATGCTTCTGTTTCAAAACATCCTTTCTTGCCGCAATGGCAAAGGATTTCATTGTCAAAAATAGGGATGTGGCCAAATTCCCCGCTGAATCCTGATTTACCGTAATAGGCCTTCCCGTCTATCAGGATGCCCAGGCCGATGCCGTAGTCAATATTGACGAACAGCACGTTCTTTTCATTTTTTACGATCCCTTTTGAGAATTCCCCATAAGACATCGCCCTCGTATCGTTTTCCAGGAACACGCGGATGCCCAACTTCCGTTCTGCATAATCCGTAAGCGGTTCCTCGGTGAAATGAAAGAAGCTGAAACTATAGCCCGTCCGGGTATTGATCCTGCCGCCAAGGTTAATGCAGGCAGAAAGTATACTCTCGCTCCGCACAGGTGCCTGGTCTATGAAATGCTGGATGATCAGCATTAAGCCGTCCAGTGATTCCTTGGTGTTTTGCAATTGATAAGGCACGTTCATATCCACCTGAACCAGATTCTTCCTGAAGTCCAGCAGTCCTATATTAACCGCATACTCTTTTACATCTATTCCCAGGAAAAAGCAGGAATCGGCTACCAGGCCGTAAACACTGGCCGGCCTTCCGCCGGTGGATTCTACTTTGCCGTAATCTTTAATAAGGCCGGTTGCAATGAGCTCTCCTACCAGGCTGGTAGCCTTGGGCACACTGAGGTTTAATGCCAGGGCCAGGTCCGGTATGGTGGTTTCTTCGTGCGCGTCCAGGTAGTTGATAATATTTCTTTTCCGTGCCTTGTTTTTCAGGGCCACCCCCGCAGAACTGGTTTCAAACCAGAAATCAGAGACGGATTGCACAACGGATGGAATGTCCATAGTAATAATTTTTTTGAAGTTTCCGTAGGCAATATTATTAAATTAATAAGATATCGACTTGATAGATTATTAAATAAAAAATATTATTAAGTATAGGTGAATTAGAAAAATAAATTTTTATATTTGAAGGGTACTTCAATCAAATATCGACCAAAATGGGAAAAACTGAATCAGGAAGCAATAGACTGTATGAAAATCAATTACTTACATTTAGTGACTACGCCAATCTATACCAAAAGGAACTGCTGGACAATGTATTGCCCTTCTGGCTGCGGTTCAGTAAGGATGAAAAGCACGGAGGCTACTATACGGCCCTGAGCAGGGAAGGCTGCGTGTACGACAGCGACAAATTCATGTGGCTGCAGGGCCGGGAGGTATGGTGTTTTAGCTACATGTATAATCACGTTGAACAGAAGCCTGAATGGTTGGAATTAGCCCGTCATGGGGCTGCTTTTATGCTGGCCAACGGAAGGGATGCTGCCGGTAACTGGTACTTCTCCCTTACGGCAGAAGGAAAACCCCTTGTTCAGCCTTACAACATCTTTAGTGACTGTTTTGCCGCCATGGGATTTGCATCGCTGGACAAAGCAGACCCTGGAAAAGGTTACGGACAGGTTGCGATCGATACTTTCAAAAATATTTTAGAAAGAAAGGATAACTGGAAGGGTGTTTATAATAAGAATTATCCGGGAACAAGGTCTTTGAAAAGTTTTTCCCTCCCGATGATCCTGTGCAATCTTTCTCTTGAAATGGAACACCTCCTGGGCAAGGAAAAGGTGAATGAACTGGTCCCGGAAGTGATCCATGAGGTGATGGACCGCTTTTACCGTCCTGAGCTTGGGATCATCCTGGAAAACATCCAGGAGAATGGCGAGCTGTCTGACACTTTTGAAGGCCGGCTGGTCAATCCTGGTCACGGCATTGAAGCCATGTGGTTCATTATGGACCTGGGCAAGCGGTTTAATAATCAGGCCCTCATCGAAAAGGCGGTAGAGATCACGCTGGCCATACTCGAATATGGCTGGGATACGGAATATGGGGGCATTTTCTATTTCCTCGACCGCAAGGGATATCCCCCGCTGCAGCTTGAGTGGGACCAGAAGCTCTGGTGGGTGCACGTGGAAGCACTGGTGGCACTCTCCAAAGGGTTTGCATTTACCAGGGACCCAAGATGCATGCAATGGTTTGAAAAAGTACACAATTATACCTGGAAGCATTTCCGCGATCCGGCGTATGGGGAGTGGTTTGGTTATCTCAACCGCAGGGGAGAAGTACTGCTGAACCTGAAAGGTGGTAAATGGAAAGGCGCCTTTCACGTACCGCGCGCTTTGTACCAGGTCTGGAGCACGTTCAGCGCGCTCGATAAAGCTTCGACATAGTTTCTCATTTATAGTTCTCACTTTAAGTCCCTCATTTAAAAAAACAAGTACATGAAACTGCCACAACTATCTCTTGCCAGGTTTAGATACCTGGTGTTGCTTGTATTCTGCTGTTTGCAGCAGTCGTTACTTTATGCGCAGAGTCAGAAAATATCCGGAATCATCCTGGATAGCAAAGGCCACCCGGTTCAAAGCGCCACTGTTACTATTAAAGGGGGAAAACCCGGCACGATGAGCGATGCGCAGGGTAAATTTGAACTTCCGGCCAGCGCAGCCAGCAAGGTACATATTTCAATGACCGGGTATGAGCCGGTTGACATGGAATTTTCTCCCGGCGTGCCGGTTTACGTGACCCTGCGGGAAAAAGACAAGCAGCTTGATGAAGTAATTGTGGTAGGCTACGGCAAGCAAAAGAAAAAAGACCTGACAGGTTCGGTGGTTTCCATTAAGTCAGACGAATTAATGAAAGCAAATCCCGTAACGCTCGAACAGGGCATACAGGGAAAAGCTGCCGGTGTATTTGTTACTCAAACGGATGGCGCACCTGGTGCCGGCATGAGCATCCAGATACGTGGTACCAACTCTTTCCTGGGTGGAACAGAGCCACTGTATGTGATTGACGGAGTGCCCATGGATGCAGATAATGCCAGTAATACGCCCTCCTCGGGGTCTTCTTATGAAGAGGCTAAAATGAATACTTTATCCTTCCTGAACCCAGCCGATGTGGAATCCATAGAGATTCTCAAGGATGCTTCCGCCACGGCGATCTATGGTTCGCGCGGTGCAAATGGCGTGGTAATTATCACGACCAAAAAAGGAGCAGATAAACAGGACAGGATTGACTTTAATATATTAACAAGTGTTTCCTCCATTACCAAAAAGTACAACCTGCTGAATGCGGAGCAGTTTGCCAATTATCAGAACGAAGCTTACATCAATTCCGACATTTACCTTGGTACAAATTACCAGGCCACCCAGACATTGCCTTATCCCGGTCGCTACGATTCTGTACAGCAGCGGTATTTAAGAGGGCCCCAGGATTACCGGGGCAGAGGCACCAACTGGCAGGACATGCTGTTCCAGAATGCCCCCAAACAGGATTATACGGTGACGCTCTCCGGCGGTTCCAATCATAATACTTACCTGATAAGCGGGGATCTGCTGGATCAAAAAGGCATTGTTATCGGTTCCAGGTTCCGCAGGTACAGCCTGAGAGCTAACCTGGACAGGGCGGTGAAGAGCTGGTTGCAGGTGGGTACCTCCTTCAATTATTCCAATACGGTGAACAAAATGGTAACAACCGGCGCCAGTGTTGTAGGGCCCGAAGGTGGTGTGATCAAATCTGCGCTGACCTTCCTGCCTACGGTAGCATTGGTGGATACCACCACCGGGCTGTTCTCCCAACTGTTCTATACATCTAATCCCTACCAGTATGCCCTGCAGGCGCTGGACCAGGTCTCTGGTTCCAGGATGTTCAGCTCTTCTTATGTTGAAGCCAAGCTTGTGAAAGGGCTTACTTTCAGGAGCGTGCTGGGATGGAATGTATCTGCCGACCGTCGGGACCAGTATTACCCCACTACCATCAATGAAGGCAGCGCTTCTGGTGGCAGGGCCTATGTAGGTACCACCAACTCCAGCAACGTTAGTTCTGAAAACTACTTCACCTACGATAAGAAATGGGATGTACATGCTGTGAATGCTACCGCTGGTATATCTTATAATAATGGTGTTTGGCGTTCGCAACTGGATGGCGTGAGCAAATTCATGAACGACGCGTTACAGAACAATAACCTGGGTGCAGCTGCGGTTTATAACCAACCTAGCAGCAACTATTCTGACTGGCGCCTGGTGTCTTATTATGGAAGACTTAATTACATATTCCACGACAGGTACCTGGTTACCGGTACGTACAGGAGAGATGGCTCCAGCAAATTTGCCGTTGATAATAAATGGGCAGGCTTTGCTTCCGGCGCGCTTGCCTGGAGGGTCTCAGAAGAAAAATTCCTGAAATCCGTTAAATGGCTGAACAACCTGAAAGCACGCGCCAGCCTTGGCCAGTCAGGTAACCAGGGTATTGGTTCCTACAGTTCACTTTCCCAGATCTCCGCTGCTAACTATCCTTACTCAGGCACAGTTGCCAATGGGTATGTTATTTCTTACCTGGGCAATGATAAGCTGAAATGGGAAACCACGCGGCAGTTTGACGGTGGGCTGGATATCGGGTTGCTGAATGACAGGATCAGTGTTGTGCTGGATTATTACTACAAGAAAACGTATAATCTCCTGCAGTATGTGACCCTGCCTACCAGTACCGGGTTTGCCTCCCAGCTGGAAAACGTGGGCACTATCCAGAACAGGGGCTTTGAAGCAGCTGTAAATGCAAGGGTTATTGAAGGTAAAAAATTCAGGTGGTCTGTTGCTGCGAATATTTCTACCAACACCAATAAGATCCTCGACCTGGGTGGTGTAAATGAACAATGGGTACAGACCATTGGTACAGAACCGGTAAACTACCAGCCATTTGTACAGCGCGTGGGGCAGCCCATTGGTTTGATCATGGGCTGGAAGGAAGACGGCATTTTCCAGAACGAGGCTGAAGTAAGGAAAAGCAACTTTTTCAGCGGCCAGCCAGATGCGATCATCAAAAGAGAGGTGGGTGAGATCCGTTATAAAGACCTCAACGGCGATGGTGTAATTGATAACAATGACCGGACCGTTATTGGTAATGTAAATCCGAAATTTTACTACGGGTTCAATTCAGAATTCTCCTACGGCAATTTTGACCTGAGCATATTCTTCCAGGGTGTCCAGGGTGGTAATATCATCAACACACTCAAATATGTGACGGACAACCTTGGCAGTTATTCCAATACGACTGTGGATGCCTACAACAAACGCTGGACCGGTGAAGGATCTGGTGGAACAAACCCTAAAGCGATCCTGAACTCGTGGCGTAGTTTTAAATTCTCTGATCGCTACGTGGAGGATGGCTCTTACCTGCGGTTGAAAAACATAAACCTGGGCTACACCTTTAATTTAAAGAACACGGAAATACTGAAAAGTTTACGCGCCTACCTCAGTGTAAACAACGTGTTTACGGTTACGCATTACAGCGGGTATGATCCCGAGGTAAACGGATTTGGACAGGATCCTTCCCGCAGGGGTGTTGATCTCGGTAACTATCCCACTTCCAGGACCTTTGCTTTGGGTGTTAATTGTTCATTCTAATCCTTCAAATCAGCGATGTTATGAAACGTAATCATTATATTATTATTGCTGCCTGTTTTTTGATGATGCTGGCAGCCGGCTGTAAAAAAACACTGGAAGAAACGCCTAAGTCGTTTTATTCACCTAATAATCTCTATAAAACAGAAGCAGATGCCAATGCGGCCGTTACCGGTTTGTACGGCTCCCTGTCCGGGTGGAGCTTCTTTAAAGCACCTTTTCTCTTTAGCGAAGATGCCGATCATGATCATGTGGTAGGCCCGGTATGGAACTTCAGCAGCCAGGGTGCCGGTAACTACGACCAGTACTGGGGCGTTGCAAGCATGTGGCAGGGGTATTACAATATCTGTGCACAAGTGAATACTATTCTGGAAAAAGTGCCTGCCATCAAGTTTGCCGCAGACTCAACGAAGAACCGGGTATTGGGCGAAGCTTACTTTTTCCGTGGCTGGTCTTATTTCAACCTGGTACGCCTCTGGGGTGCAGTGCCGGTGAGGTTGGAAAATGTATCCATCGGCGCTACAGACAAGGCCCGCTCACCGGTTGCGGATGTTTATGCACAGGTGATCGCCGATCTTTCGAAAGCCGAATCCTTATTGCCGCGTAAGAAATCTCCTTTTGCAGGGCCTACCGGATCTGTAAACCAGGGCGTAGCCAAAGCGATGTTGGCAAAAGTATACCTGACAATGGCTTCTGGCGCCGCTACCGGTACCGTAACCGTGAGAGGAGGAGCTGACAATGCTGCGTATACCTACACCAAAGACGTGGTGGCAGGGTATGAAGGCTTGGATAGTAAGGCATTGTTTGCCAAGGCCAGGGATAAGGCACAGGAAGTGATCGATAGCGGGGATTATGCACTCCAGCCGAATTATATGGCGGTATGGGGCCGTGCTAATAAAAACAACCCGGAGATGATATGGGAATTCCAGACCCAGGACAATAGCGATTATGGCACTTACCTGCAATACTGGTACTCTGCTCCTTACTATGGCGGTACCTCCTATATGTGGATGGCTAAGAATCTCTATGACAGCTACCAGCAGCAGGATGACAGGGCACTGAACGGTATATTCCACCAGTACTTCATGTATGGTGCGTGGATGCTGTATCCTGAACGGGATTCCGCGTTGTACAAAAACGCACCCGGTGGCAATATCGCTAAATTTTATTCCTCCTATTCCCACCCTTTTACCACGAAATACTGGATCGGTACCGCCACGGAGACCGGCAGTGGGGCTACCTCTACCAATGGGGGCCTGAGAGATGTGAACTTTCCAATGCTGCGTTATGCAGACGTACTCCTGATGTATGCTGAGGCAGCAAGCGAGGCGAATGGCGGCCCTACAGCAGCAGCTTATGCGGCCTTGAATAAGGTCCGGAACCGCGCTAAGGAAAGCGATACTTCCGGTTTGAACCAGCAGCAATTCCGCTCCCTGGTATTGGAAGAAAGAGGAAAAGAACTATACCAGGAAAATAACCGCCGTTTTGACCTGATCAGGTGGGGGATCTTTACCCAGGTAATGAACCAGGTAGGAACGATGGAGAATGTTATTAAAACCCGCGCTAAAAAGAACCTGCTGTTCCCGATACCGCAATCTGAAATCAATGCCAATAAACTGATCGGTGGTAACAACCCGGGCTGGTAGTGCAGGTAGTAAACTTATAACTCGTTATGAAGCGTATTTTTCTTTTATGCATCTTCCTGCCGCTGATCGGGTTTTCCAAGACCATTTACCTGCATGAGCTGGACCTGCGCCCTATGTTGCAAGACTGGGGCGCGGCCCAGGTGAACAGGTCTGTGCTGGGTACGGGGTTAAGCGTAGCTGGCGTCCGCTACCAGCATGGGGTGGGAACCCATTCCATCAGCCGCCTGCTGGTATCGCTGGGTGGCAAGGCCCGGTCTTTTTCCGGCTGGGTAGGGGCTGATGATGCCAATGATTTTTCAGGTAATATGGAATTCCGGCTCATTGCCGATCAGCGGCTCGTGTGGACAAGCGGTGTAATGCATAAGGGAATGCCGGCAAAGGCATTTCATATAAAACTGGACGGTGTACAAAAACTGGCCTTGGTGGTAGCAGAAGCCGGGGATGGGATCATGTATGACCATGCAGACTGGCTGGAGGCAAAATTTGAAACGGCCGGCATCGTTGGCACCGAGGACGTGTGGCCCGCGCCTGTACCGGCAGCTCCCTATATCCTTACCCCGCCGCCAGCGGCTGCACCTAAGATCAATGGTGCAAAGGTATTGGGCGCCAGGCCCGGGAACCCGGTGCTCTTCTCTATCCCGGCTACCGGGGAAAGACCGCTCCATTTTGCAGCTGAAAATATGCCAACGGGCCTCGTGCTTGATTCCATGAACGGGATCATCCGGGGCGCTGTAGCCCAACCGGGTACGTACAATATCCGGTTGACCGCTACGAACCAACGGGGGAGTGACAGCCGGATACTGCGGCTGGAAGTGGGCGACCGCATTTGCCTTACGCCCCCCATGGGATGGAACAGCTGGAATTGCTGGGGATTAAAAGTGGATGAACAGAAAGTGAAGGATGCGGCAGATTTCATGGCAGACAAGCTACGCAATCACGGATGGTCTTACATAAACATTGATGATGGATGGGAGGCCGCAAAGCGTACTGCAGACAGCACCCTTAATGGCAACGAAAAGTTCCCGGACTTCGGCAGGCTCTGTTCCTACGTACATGACAAAGGGCTCCGGTTTGGTATCTATTCTTCACCCGGGCCTGCCACTTGTGGCGGTCACCTGGGAAGCTATGGGTTTGAACAAAAAGATGCAGATACCTGGGCTGCCTGGGGTGTTGACTTTCTGAAATATGACTACTGTTACTATTCAAAAATTGCACCTGTTCCAACAGAAGAACTCATTAAGCAACCCTATGAAGTGATGCGCCACGCACTGGACAAAGTGCCGCGGGATATCGTATACTGTGTTGGCTACGGTGCCCCCCGCGTATGGTATTGGGGCCAGGAAGCCGGTGGAAATCTCTGGCGGACCACCCGCGATATTACGGATGACTGGAATATTGTTACAGCGATCGGCTGCTTCCAGGACGTGTGTGCACCGGTAATAAGGCCCGGCTGCTACAATGACCCGGACATGCTGGTAGTGGGAAAACTGGGGCTTGGCTGGGGTGAAAAAGTGCATAACTCGCATTTGACACCGGATGAACAATATTCCCATGTAAGCTTGTGGTGCCTGCAATCAGCGCCCCTGCTGATCGGTTGCGACCTCTCGGAGATCGATGATTTCACTTTGGGATTGCTCACAAATGATGAAGTGATCGCCGTAGACCAGGATCCGCTTGTAATGCCGGTTAAAAAACTGGTAACGCCGGAAGGACAGATATGGTACAAGTACCTGGAAGATGGTTCCGTTGCTGTAGGCTTATTTAATGTGGATCCCTATTTTATCCTGTGGGATAAGGGCCAGGCGGAAAGCATACAGACCCGCAAACAAACGATGACGCTGGATCTTTCGCAACTGGGTCTGAAGGGAAAGTTTGCGGTGCGCGATCTCTGGCGGCAGCAGGACATCGGTAGTTTTGAAAATCATTTCTCGGCCCAGGTGCCTTACCATGGAGTATGCCTCGTTAAGCTCACCCCGGTGAAATAACAGGTGATCGTTAATAATCCAAAAAAATTGCTACATGAACAGACGTCATTTTTTAACCCTGGGAGGCCTTACTGCCGCCGGATTACTAACCGCCGGTAAAACCCAGGGAGCGCTTATAAACGAAGCCCGGAAGAACACGAAAATAAAACCGATCGCAGGTTCCTGGTTTGAATTTCAACATCTCAACATTGAAGAGGGCCTGTATTGGGACCCCGCCCTTAAAAGCTTTACAGCGGAACAATGGAAGGCCAAGGTCTGGGAGATCAAGGAGATAGGTATGGAGTACCTGGTGCTGATGGGCATAGCGGCTTTCGGCAAGGCATTTTATCCCACCAAGCTGGCGCCGAAGTTTGAGCTGAATTGTGAAGATCCCCTGGAAGCTGTATTGTCCGCTGCCGATGAAGCGGGCATCAAGTTCTTTGTGAGCAATGATTTCTGGGGAGACGGCCGGAATCCTGAAAAAATGATGCGTGATCCGGAAATCCGCAAAATAAGGCAGCAGGCTATGGAGGAAGTAGCCGCCAGGTACAGCCATCATAAAAGTTTTTATGGATGGTATTTCCCCAATGAAGCTTACCTGCATCCTTACCTGGACGAGTTCTTTGTTGACTACGTTAATGATTGTGCCCGCAGTGCCAAGCAACTGACGCCGGATTGCGTGAACCTGATAGCGCCCTATAATATTAAAGCGGAGAAAAGTGATGATGGATATGTAAAACAACTGGAAAGGATGAACATTGAAATCGTGGCTTACCAGGATGGCGTGGGCGTTAATTCAACCAAGCTGGGCGAGCCCGCCAGGTATTTTGAGCACCTGCATGCCGCACACGAGAAAGCCGCCCGCTCCAGGATATGGGCAGACATGGAACTGTTCTACTTTGAAGATAAAACCAAAGGCAACCTGTTGCCGGCAGACTTTAATACCCGCATCCTGAAGCAAATGGAAGACCTGTCTCCCTTTGTTGATAAGATCCTGTGTTACCAGTACATCGGTATCATGAATAAGCCCGGCTCCACTGCATTTGCCGGCGTTAAGGAAACCACCAGGTTGTACAATCAATACAAGAAATGGTTGGGTAATCAGAAAGCGTAATCTTTTTATCTATCAAACGCCGGGCAGCGAAATACCCGGACCGCATAAAAATGAAGAATAAGACACTTGTACTGTTGCTACTGCTTATCACGGGCAGTGTTTACGGCCAGTTGCCCCTGCGGCTACCCGCTGTTTTAAGTGATCACGCTGTTTTGCAGCGGGGTGACCACGTGCGGTTGTGGGGATGGGGCCCGGGGGGCAGTACTGTTTGCATTGTAGGCAGCTGGCGCACATCAGATACCATTCGTGCGCGCATTGGCGCAGATTGTGCCTGGAGTGTGGAACTGCCCGCTCCTGCAGTGGGCAACGGCCCCTTTACTATCGATTTTATCTGCGGGAAAGACCACCGGAAAATTGAAGATGTGCTCTTCGGGGAAGTATGGTTGTGCTCCGGGCAATCAAATATGGAATTCAATGCCCGATGGGGACTGGCGGACGGTGACAAGCCCATTGGACCCGTTGAAAATCCGTCTATCCGTTTTTTCCAGGTAGCCCAGGCTTACCAGCCTTACCCGGCCGTGGATTGCCAGGGTGAATGGAAAGTTTGTGACGCCCGGACCATGCCTGACTTCAGCAGTGTAGGCTATTTTTTTGGCCGCCGGCTGCAGGAAACAACGAAGCGGCCGGTAGGGCTGATCGGTGCTTACTGGGGTGGCACCTGCATCCAAACCTGGATGCCGCAAAGCTTCTTTGACAAAGACACTTCCTTTAACAGCAGTAATGCCCGGAGGGAGGCTTATGGATGGGCTCCCGAAGCGCCCGCATTGCTGTATAATGCGATGATCCACCCATTTGCCCCGCTGAAAATGGCCGGTGTGATCTGGTACCAGGGAGAGGCCAATGTAGGGGAAGGCGCCGAACGGTATGGAACGTTGTTCCGTGGGTTGATCCAAAGCTGGCGCACTGCCTTCGGTCAATCCCTGCCTTTCTATTTTGCACAGATCGCGCCCTGGAACGGTTATCCCGGCGTAAACGCAGCGGTCCTCCGGGAGCAGCAGGCAACGGTACTGGATCTTCCTGGAACCGGTATGGTGCCGGTGGCAGACCTGGTGACGGATGTGGCTAACATTCATCCGCCTGCCAAAAGAAAAGTAGGAGAACGCCTCGCTGACCTGGCCTTGAAAGAACAATACGGCGTGGATACCTTACACCCGTATGCACCCAGCTTTGCAGGGTTTGAAGTACAGGGTAATAAGGCTATCGTACACGTGAACACCAGTGGAAAATTGCTGCCGGCAGCAAAAAATATTAAACCATTCCAGCTGGCAGGGGCAGATGGCGTTTTTTATACCGCCAATGCGAAAGTGTATAAAGGATCGGAGATCTGGTTAACTGCCCCGCAGGTAGCAAAACCGGCTGCAATAAGATATTGCTTTACCAACGACGCGCTCCCGGCAGTGAAAAATGAATATGACCTGCCGTTGTTGCCTTTCCGTACAGACGGGAAAGCCCCTTCCTGCAATGGTAACCTCGTTTTTCATGATCACCGGTTCAAGATCCTCCAGTTTACCGACCTGCACTGGATCGTTGGCGGGGATTTCCGGAAGGGCGATGACAGCGCTATGGTGCTGATGCGCTCCCTCCTGGAAAAGGAAAAGCCGGACCTGGTGGTGTTTACCGGGGATATCGTGGTTTCCGGCGGGGCTGCCGGGGCCTGGAAGGAAGTAACACAACCGCTGGCAGACATGCAGATCCCTTTTGTGGTCACCTTCGGCAACCACGACACAGAAACGGATATTACCAAGCAGCAGGCGCTGAGTGTTATCAACACCAACCCGTATAACCTCACTTACAACGCCGGGGATCACTTGCCCGGGGTGGGCAATTGCAGCCTGTTGATCAAAGACGGGGCAGACCATACCGGCAAGGCGGCTTTATTCTTTTTTGACTCCCATGCGTACAGCGCCGATAGTTCGGTGAAAGGATATGACTGGATTAAAAATGAGCAGATCCAGTGGTACCGGGAGCAAAGCATGCAGTATGAAAAGGAAAACGGGAAGCCACTGCCTTCATTGGCCTTTTTCCACATACCATTGCCTGAATTTGAACTGGTGCGCAATCAGCCGTCAACCGTGGGCAATGCATACGAGCCGGTTTGTGCACCTTACCTGAACACCGGCCTGTTTGCCGCTTTTGTGGAGCGGAAAGATGTAGAAGGTGTTTTTGCAGGGCACGATCACAACAATGACTACATTGGGGTGCTGGATAGCATATGCCTGGCCTATGGCCGCAAAACCGGTTACAATGCACCCTATCACGAAGTACTGGAAAGAGGCGCCAGGGTCATTGAATTATATGATAATGGAGACCTGAATACTTACATCACTGCATTGAGCGGTCGGAGCTATTATTTCCATTTTAAACGAGCGAAAAAATGAGGATATCCCATTACTGGCGCCGGATCTTATTTATAGGTCAGCTGTCATTGCTTTTATTGCCACTTTTTTTATCCGCCTCCCCGCTGCGTGCCGGGGGATCAGATAGCGTAATACTGGCCAATGGTACTTTTATCCAGCAATCGTTGATCCGGAACTGGAGCGATGAACGCTGGCAGCAGGAGCTAAAGGCATTAAAGGAAGTGGGCATGCGCTACCTCGTGCTGGCACCCACATTAAATACGGATAAAGGAAAAATGCCTGAAGCCTGTTACCCCAGCACCCTTCCCGGCGTAAAGCAGGGGGAGGCAAGAGACCTGGTGGAGGACTGCCTGCGCAATGCTGCAAAAGCCGGTTTCAAGGTGTTCCTGGGGCTTAACCTGGATGAACGCTGGTGGACGGCATCCTTCAGTCCTGAATGGCTCTACCAGCAAATGGAAACCGGCAACCAGGTGGCCGATGAACTGGTGAAACGCTACAAGCAGCGGTATGGCGACGTATTATATGGCTGGTACTGGGTATGGGAAGTGGATAATTTACATGGTGCGGCGCCAGGTGCACCGGAAGTGCTGACCAAGGCGCTTAATATTAACCTGGACCACCTGCATGCATTAACTCCCGGGATGCCGGTCATGCTCTGCCCTTTCATGAATTACCGGGTAGGAACGCCGGCCGATTGTAAAAAGATGTGGACATCTGTTTTTGCCGGAACACATTTTAAAGCAGGCGACATTTTTGCCCCGCAGGATGGCGTAGGCGCAGGCGGCCTGGATCTTAACAAACTGGAGGAATGGTATGCTGATCTTAAGGAAGCGGTAGACACCAAACCGGGTTTGGTGTTCTGGTCGGATGCAGAAACGTTTGACCAGCGGTTCTGGTCTATTGCCACCCTGGACCGGTTTGTGCAGCAAATGAAGCTGGTACGTCCCTATGTCAGCGAGGTGATCAGCTTTGCTTACAGTCATTACTACAGCCCTCTTAAAGTAAATCCCGCTTATCACCAGGCTTATTTGTATTATGCACATAATGGAACGTTGCCGCATTTGCCAGCTCCCCTGGCACCGGTAAACCTTAACTGCCGCACCAATGAAAAGGGGGCTGCTATGCTGGAATGGCAGGAGTCCAAACTTAAAGAAGGACTGGCCGGGTTTTATATCTACCGGAACGGGCAGCTGGTGGGCAACCGGCAATATAACCACCAGGGCAAGTGCGTAACCGCGTATGCCGAAAAGGAAGCGCTGGCAGCAGGCAGTTACCGCTACGAAGTTTGCGCTTATACCTGTACTGGAGTAATGGGGCCCAGAGCCATGGTGAATTGGGTACAGCCATTTACCGGAACGAAAGACAGCAGCACAAGGCAGCTACCGGGATTGAGCAATTATCTCATTCCGCCTGGCACCCGGGGTGCCGTGATCGCCAGCCCGGTGGGCCGCACTGCACATCCCAGCCGTTTCCGGTTACTGACAGATACCTCCGGGCTTTTTGTGATTGACAGGTTGCAGCAGCTGCGGCTGAAGAACGGGGTAAGGCTTGACAGCAACCAGGCCGGGTTCCGGTACGGTATCCGGATCGCTGTTGATGGCGATACGGCAGCAGTGGAACTGGTAAAAGACCAGTTTATCGAGAACAAGGTAATTGCCCACCGCGGTGCATGGAAAAACCAGGGAGCCAGTGAAAATTCTGTAGGTTCGCTGCGAAATGCCATCGCCATGGGATGCCAGGGATCTGAGTTTGATGTTTGGATGTCGCTTGACAGCGTGCTGGTGATCTCCCATGATCCTGTCATAGGCGGTAAAAATATTGAATCCTCAACGGGAGCAGCCGTGTTGCAGGTGGCATTGAAGAACGGGGAGAAAGTGCCCTCACTGGATCAATACCTGGAAGAAATAAAGCAGCAAAACAAAACGCGCTTATACCTGGAGATTAAATCTTCCCTGGTCAGCCAGGAGCGGTCACTGGCGCTTACAGACCGGGTAGTAGCGATGGTGCGCCGGCACAAAGCCCAGGCCTGGGTAAAATATATAAGTTTCAATTTCGGTGTGCTGGAGCACATCCGGCAGCTGGACCCGGTGGCAGATGTTGCCTATTTGTCTGGTGACAAAACCATGGAGCAGCTGCAGGATGGGGGCGTGAATGGGGCGGATTATCCCTATTACAGTTTTCATTCCGGTGATATTGTCTCACAGGCACATGAACGGGGCATCAGCACGAATGCCTGGACGGTAGATACTAAAGAAGAAATGCTATTCCTGCTGGGCAAAGGGATTGATATGATCACCACGAATGAGCCCGAGCTGTTATTGCAGTTGATCAACCAAGGAAAATAAACTCATTTGATATATGCTAATGAAGCAAAATGCGGGCCCTCTTGCAAAGGTGCTGGTGGTAGGCAGCAGCAACACTGATATGGTTGTAAAAACAGAAAGGCTGCCCGCGGCAGGAGAGACCCTGCTGGGAGGAGCCTTCTTTATGAACGCGGGTGGCAAAGGTGCTAACCAGGCCGTTGCCGCTGCAAGACTGGGCGCCTCCGTGACCTTTATCGGCAAAACAGGCAACGATGTTTTTGGTGAACAAACAAGACAATTGCTTTCTAAAGAAGGCATTGACACCCGCCACTTACTGACAGACCCGGTTCTTCCTTCGGGCGTAGCATTGATTACCGTCAATGCTGCCGGTGAAAATTGTATTGTGGTGGCTTCCGGCGCCAATGGTAACCTGATGCCGGAAGACATGCCGGATATCCGAACGGTGCTGGAGGCTTGTGACATTGTAGTGTTACAACTGGAGATTCCATTGGAGACGGTGATATATGTGGCAAAAGAAGCGTCCCGAATGGGGAAAAAGGTGATCCTTAATCCTGCTCCGGCGCGCGTGCTGCCTCCGGGGCTGCTTCCTTTTGTATTTCTTATTACGCCCAATGAAACGGAGGCCCAGGTGATCAGCGGCATAGATACCGCCGGTGAGGAGGGGGTACTTGCAGCGGCCCGCAAGTTGGCTGATATGGGTAGCGAGCATGTGATTATCACCCGGGGGGGTAAGGGCGCGCTGATCTACAGCGGTGGCGTGTTTGAATGGATAGCCCCTGTTCCCGTTAAAGCAGTAGACACTACTGCAGCGGGAGACGTATTCACAGGCGCATTGGCGGTGAGACTGGCAGAAGGCAGCTCACTTTTGAGCGCTGCGCTTTTTGCCGCAAGTGCCGCCGCTATTTCAGTTACCCGCCAGGGTGCACTCACTTCCGCGCCCTACCGGGAGGAAATTGCCGCCCGTGATGCGGAACGCTAACAGGTGGGAAACCGGCTCGCTGATCCATTAACAATGCCCCGCGGGGCTAAACTGTACATCAATCTTTTTCTATGTTTATTGTTTATCACTACGCTGTTGCAGTAATATTCTGTGTTGTTACGATGCTGTGTTGGGGATCATGGGGAAATACACAGAAACTGGCACAGCGCAACTGGCGTTATGAATATTTTTATTGGGACTATGTGATCGGCGTACTGCTCTTTTCCTTACTGGGGGCGCTTACACTGGGGAGCATTGGTAGTGAGGGCAGAAGTTTCTTTACAGACCTGCAGCAGGCAACCTGCACTAACCTGGCGCTTGCCTTTACCGGTGGAATAGTATTCAATGCCGCAAATATCCTGCTTGCCGGGGCCATTTCGATATGCGGTATGGCGGTGGCCTTCCCCGTGGGTATTGGGCTGGCGCTGGTACTGGGCGTGCTGATTAATTACATAGGCGCATCAAAAGGAGATCCTTTGCTGTTATTTGCCGGCGCTGCTTTCATAACACTGGCAATTGTGTTCAGTGGTTTGGCATACAGAAGTGCTGCCAGGCAGCATACGCGGCTGCCTGCAAAGGGATTGCTGCTTTCCATACTGGCGGGGATCATTATGTCCTGCTTCTACCGTTTTATCGCGGCTGCAATGGATATGGATAATTTTGCACAACCGGCACCTGGTAAGATGACGCCCTATACGGCCTTGTTTATTTTTGCGGTGGGCGTTCTTGTCAGCAATTTCCCTTTCAGCTTTATTGCACGCTCAAAGCCCGTTTCGGGAACCCATATTCCATTAATGGCTTATTTTAAAGGATCCGCCAAATCCCACCTGGTGGGAATAGCCGGAGGGTGCATCTGGTGTCTGGGTACGCTTTTCAGCTTATTGGCTTCCGCCAAGGCAGGAGCCGCTATTTCCTATGGCCTTGGACAGGGCGCCACACTCGTTTCTGCCTTGTGGGGCATATTCGTTTGGAAGGAGTTTGATGGCGCCCCGCCTGCCGCGCGCCGCTTCAATGTTGCCATGTTCTTTATGTTCCTCATCGGGCTGGGTTTGCTGATCTATGCGGGTAAGTAAGCCCGTAATTTATTCCATTTTTAATAAGAGGTATATGCAATATGATCGCCGCACATTTCTGAAGAAGACATCCCTGACGGGGCTGTCTGCCAGCGTATTTTCCCTGGCAGGTGGCCACCTGCCAGATGGAAGATCCCTCGAGTTATCCAGCCAGCCCTTCTCGGGGGCCCTGCCGGATCCCTTACAGGCCTTGCCCATCAGTGCCACATTCCTGGACGAGATTTCCATGGATATTCCCCATCAGAACTGGGGTGAAAAAGAATGGGACAGGGATTTTTCCCTGATGAAAGCCATCGGCATAGATACCGTAATTATGATACGCTGTGGCTACCGTAAATTTATCACTTACCCTTCCCCGTACCTGTTGAAAAAAGGATGTTACCGGCCGTCCCAGGATCTGCTGGAACTCTTTCTCAAATTGGCGGATAAGTATGGTATGAAATTTTACTTTGGGTTGTACGATTCCGGTAAGTACTGGGACACCGGTGACCTGAGCTGGGAGGTAGAAGATAATAAATGGATCATCGATGAAGTCTGGAATACCTATGGAAAACGTTTTAAGAGTTTCCGGGGATGGTATATCAGCAGTGAGATCAGCCGGAAAACCAAGGGCGCAATTGCATCTTTTCATACCATGGGTAAACAATGCAAGGACGTTTCGGGTGGGCTGCCCACTTTTATTTCGCCGTGGATAGACGGTAAAAAGGCAGTAGAAGCAGCGTCAGGAAATCTTACCAAGACCAATGCCATTTCCGTTGCAGAACATGAAAAGGAATGGAATGAAATATTTGACGGCATACATGATGTGGTAGATGCCTGCGCCTTCCAGGATGGCCATATCGATTATGATGAACTGGATGCTTTTTTTTCTGTGAATAAAAAACTGGCAGATAAGTATAAAATGGAATGCTGGACCAATGCCGAAACTTTTGACAGGGATATGCCCATCCGCTTCCTGCCGATTAAGTTCGACAAGCTGCGCCTGAAACTGGAGGCGGCGAAACGCGCCGGTTATGATAAAGCCATCACTTTTGAATTCTCCCATTTTATGAGTCCACAGTCTGCCTACCTGCAGGCAGGTCATTTATATAACCGGTATAAAGAATATTTCAACCTATAATCTAACTTATGACTCAGTCTTCCGAACAAAATATTGGCTATGTTATATTCCTGTCTGTGGTGGCGGCACTCGGCGGTTTTCTTTTCGGCTATGATACGGCTGTTATTTCCGGTACTATCGACCAGGTAAGCGCCCAGTATCACCTGTCAGCGATTGAACAGGGATGGTATGTAGGCTGCGCTTTAGTGGGATCTATTGCCGGAGTACTGGTGGCTGGTGTGATCAGTGACCGGTTTGGAAGGAAAAAAACACTCATTATTGCAGCGGTGCTGTTTTCCATATCCGGATTTGGTTGTGCGGCATCAGCAGGCATCAATCAGCTGGTATTTTACCGGATCGTGGGAGGGGTGGCCATTGGCGTGGTATCGATCATATCTCCCCTCTATATTTCAGAAGTAGCCATTACAAAGTTCAGGGGACGGCTGGTGTCTCTATACCAGCTGGCCATTACCATTGGTTTCCTGGGCGCCTATCTTGTCAATTACCAGTTGCTGCATATCGCGCAGGCTGGCATACCCACTGCTAATCCTTTCTGGCTGAAGATCTTTGTACAGGAACCCTGGCGGGCCATGCTGGGAATGGAATCATTACCAGCCGTTCTTTTTTTTATCGTGATCTTCTTTATCCCGGAAAGCCCACGCTGGCTGGTAACCCGGGCAAAGGAATACCAGGCTAACATTATACTGACCCGTATTTATGGGAACCAGGAACACGCATTGCAGGAGGTAGCAGCCGTAAAAGAACAGCTGCTTACAGAAAGCAGCAGGAACTGGCATTTGCTGCTGAAACAGCCGTTCCTGAAGGCATTGCTGATAGGCGTGTCTATTGCCATACTGGGGCAGTTCATGGGAGTGAATGCAGTGCTTTATTATGGCCCCACCATTTTCCGGAACAGCGGGTTGTCCAGCGGGGATTCTTTGTTTTATCAGGTGTTGGTTGGGCTGGTGAATGCGCTGACAACAGTGTTGGCCCTGGTGGTGATCGACCGGGTAGGCCGGAAAAAACTGGTCTACTACGGCGTGTCCGGCATGGTCGTATCACTGGTGCTGATAGGCCTCTATTTCCTGAAAGGCGATGCCTGGCACATTTCTCCTTTTGTACTACTGGCCTTTTTCCTGGCTTATATTTTTTGCTGCGCAGTATCTGTCTGTGCGGTGGTGTGGGTACTGCTTTCTGAAATGTATCCAACAACCGTAAGAGGGATTGCCATGTCTATTGCAGGATTTGCGTTGTGGGTTGGTACTTATCTCATCGGGCAGCTCACCCCCTGGATGCTGACGAACCTTACATCCGCCGGCACTTTTTTCCTCTTCGCTTTTATGTGCGTGCCTTATATATGGATCGTATGGAAGCTGGTACCGGAAACCACCGGGAAATCGCTCGAAGAAATCGAACGGCTTTGGGTTTGAAGCAATACCAGGTTATAAATGATGATAACAATGAAGAAAATATACTGTTTGCTTTTTATGCCGTTGTGGCTTGTTTGTGCCGCCCAGGCACAGACACCCGAACGGCAGGGAGATCTTAAAGAGTTATTCAAAGGCCCTCAAACGCCGGCTATGCAGGCAGACTGGTGGCAGCATATGTTGCAGTGGAGGACCGCGGAAAAACTGCGCCTGCAATATAAAGATACTGTCTATCGCAAGTTCCATCAGGGATGGACGTCGCGGGTATTTATGTACGCCCAGGTAATGGCATGCGACCGGTTTCTTTATGACCCGGTTCACAAACGTTACACCGTAGACCGCTACCTGGCGGATGTAAAGCATCGTTATGGCGGCCTGGAAGCTGTATTGATCTGGCCTACCTATCCCAACATCGGCATAGACAACCGTAACCAGTTTGACTGGCTGGCATCCATGCCCGGCGGACGGGATGGTGTAAGAGAAATGGTGCGGGATTTTAAGCAGCGGGGTGTGAGGGTGTTTTTCCCGATCATGATCTGGGATACCGGTACCAGGGCCATAAGCAACCCGATGGCCGCTGCTTTGATTGCAGAGATGCAGGCTGTTGGTGCAGACGGGTTGAATGGCGATACCATGTTTGGTGTTACGGAGGACTTCCAGCAGGCGTGCGATAGTATAGGATACCCGGTTGCCCTGCAGCCGGAAGTGGCTATCGATGACCTGAATATGGTGAAATGGAACACGATGAGCTGGGGATATTACTGGAAGTATGATCATGTTCCGGGTGTCAGTGTGTATAAATGGCTGGAGCCCAAACACCAGGTACATATCACCAACCGGTGGATCATTGACAGGACCGATGACCTGCAATATGCGTTCTTTAACGGGGTTGGCTACAACACCTGGGAAAATATTTGGGGTATCTGGAATGGGATCACCGAACGTTATGCAGCCGCTATCAAGAGAATTGGCCATATTTACCGGGCATTCCCCGGTGCATGGAGCAGTGCGGAATGGCAGCCCCATTTCCCCGCACAATCTTCCGGTGTTTTTGTTTCACGGTTTCCGCAGCAGGGTTATACCATGTACACTTTGGTGAACCGCGACAGTGTGGACAAAACAGGCCGGCAACTGCAATTACCTTATCAGAGCGGCTTGCGTTACTTTGATATCTATAACGGCCGGGAACTGCACGCGGCGAAGGAAGGGGACCTGGTGTACCTGGACTTCCCGGTAGAAGCCAATGGGTTTGGGGCGGTATTACAAATGAAGTCATCCCTCGTGGACAAAAGGCTGATGAACGTGCTGGCCGAAATGCGGCAACTGAGTGCAAAACCGCTTAAGAGCCTTTCCGACCGGTGGACGCCACTGCAGCAATCTATAACGCAGGTCAAAAAGACGGTACGCTATGCGGCAGCGCCCAAAGGAATGGTGGCCATACCGGGCGTAAAAAATTACCAGTTCAAAACACAAGGCGTAATGATCGAAGGGAATGACCTGCCAGACGGAATAGGGGTGCAACATCCCTGGGAAGCGCATCCCGCCCGTTCACAAACGCATGGGATGGATATCGATCCGTTCTATATGGACAAATACCCGGTCACCAATAAGCAGTTCAAGGCTTTCCTGGATGCCACCCATTACCGTCCGGCAGATGAGCACAACTACTTAAAGGACTGGAAAAATGGCACGTACCAGGAGGGCTGGGATGATAAGCCTGTTACCTGGGTATCCCTGGAAGATGCCCGTGCCTATGCCAGCTGGGCCGGCAAGCGGTTACCACACGAATGGGAATGGCAATATGCCGGGCAGGGAACGGATGATCGTGCCTATCCCTGGGGTAACATCATGGATAGCACCCTGCTTCCTGCGCGCGACACCGGCCGGGTAATGCGGGGACCTGCCGCTGTAAATGCATTTACACGCGGGGCAAGCCCGTTTGGTGTGATGGATATGGTGGGCAATGTCTGGCAATGGACGGATGAGTACACCGACCTGCACACCCGTTATGCCGTGCTGAAGGGAGGTGGCTATTACCGTCCCAAAGGGTCTGATTGGTATTTCCCGGAGGCAACCGCCTTATTCAAATATGGCAAGTATCTTTTAATGAGCCCTTCGATGGACCGGTCGGGCAGCGTGGGATTCAGGTGTGTGGCGGATAAATAAGGCGGCCCCTGATATTTAAATACAACCGGAAGAAGCCTGGGCCGGGAAGACCTCTTGCCAGATAATGGAACCTTTCACTGTTGGTACTAAATGCTTTCAATTGTAGTGACGGTGGTCATTTTCAAGGCCCGCGGGACAGGCTATTTTGCGGCCGTACCCAAACGAATCTGCAATGAAAGCGGTCATTATCTATGCTGGTAAATACGGTGCCACCGAACAATACGCCCAATGGCTGGCAGAGCGACTGCAGCTCCCTGTGTTGAAAGCTGATGACGCTAACGCAGCGGCACTGGCAGGTTACGACCTGGTTATACTGGGTAGTTCTGTCTATGTAGGGCAGCTCGTGATCCGTACCTGGCTGCAAGCGCACCAGGTGGCACTTCTGTCAAAAAAACTGTTGTTATTCATTGTCTGCGGCTCCACCTACCAGGACCCGCCGGAACAGCGCAAGGTCCTGGAGAACAACCTGGAGCCTGCATTGCGCAAAACAACCAGGGTGTTTTTCCTGCCGGGACGGTGCATTATAAAAAATTTATCCTGGAAGGACCGGCTGTTGCTGCGGTTTGGTGCGCTGGCGGCCAAAGACCCTGTGCAGAAAGCAGCCATGAGGTCCGGCTTCGACCGGCTGGACCGCGCCGCACTGGACGAATTGGCCAGTGCGGCCAGGGCCATAATCATTCCGGGAAATCCCTCCTCCATGTAATTGCCCTATAGCTTCTTTCTGAAATACACAGGGAACCGGCCGCCACCAGGATGGTGGGTTAAGTTTCCGTGGGAGCACCTGCGGCCTGGCTAAAAAGAGGACCCAATCCCTTTTTATTTAACTACGCCAAAATAAAACATACCTATCCCGCGTTTATCAGCAGTACCTGATGCCAGGCATGCCAATGCCGCGCAAATTGCTTCGCTGCACGTAAAACGGAAATAAAAGAAAGGGAACTAGTTCTTGATGACGTTAAATTTACCGGATTCGGCGATGTTGCCGGTCTGGTCACGGAGCTGGTAAATGTAAATTCCCGTGTAGTAGTTGTCGAGGTTTAACTCTGTACGGTAGGGAATGTCCTTGATCTCTTCCATCTTCTTGCCAAGGAAGTTATAGACAATAAGGGCATAGTGCTTATCGCTGTTTTTCTGGAGTTCAAAGGTAATGCGACTGGTAGCGGGGTTGGGGTAAGGCGGTTTAAAGATCTTCACCGATCCACCATCATTACCCGGGGCATACTGCGCCCTGGCCCCGAAGGACAAGGTACACAAAGCCATAAGTAAGAAGAGTGTATAGGTTTTGATCATAGTAAATCAAAGATATAATATTTTTTGAATATTTGCGTTCGGGGAGGATTAAATTTTCGCACGTTATATAAAGCTATATAAAAAATAACAAACGGCAGGCCAATTATTGTGTGCCTGCCGTCTTTTTTTCAAAATATTAACAACGCTTAGATTTTCGCTAAAACCTCCTTGATCTTCTCAAAATCAGGCAGATCGCCGGCAGATTCTTTCACTTCTGCATACTGGATGTTGCCATTGCCATCCACCACGAAGGCCGCACGCTTGGACACGCCTTTCAGGTCCAGGGCAAATGTTTCATAAAAAGCACCGTAAGCGGGGGATACTTCCTTGTTAAAATCACTCAGCAGCGCGAAGTTAAGACCGTTTTCTTCCTTGAATTTTTTCAGGGTAAAGGGCGAATCCACGGAAATGCCCAGTATTTCCGCGTTCAGCCCGTTGTATACCGCCAGGCTGTCGCGCATGCTGCACAGTTCTGCGGTGCACACGCTGGTGAAGGCCATCGGGAAGAAAAGGATCAATACCTTCTTGCCTTTGAAATCCGCCAGGGACGTGAGTTTCTTTTCAGTATCATACAGCGAGAATGCCGGAGCGGGCGTACCAATTGCTAAGCTCATAGTAATCAAATTTTAAGTGGTGAGTGCTTATACTGCGGCCGAAAGGTACGGCATATCTTGACCGGAACATAGACCTTGTCCTGAATTTATGCCGGCAGGCCATGCCACCCCATTGCGCTCGCCCGGAACGTGGCTACTGCCCTGAGTTATTGCATCTCCTAGCGGGCCGGGAAGATCTCCTGGAAGTTATGGTCTGCATCCGCACTGTATCCATCGCGCTCCTTCAGCAGGTGGCAGCGGTCCAGGTAGTAATCCACGCGGCGCCCGTCTTTCAGCCACATATAAGCCTGGGCCAGGTTATAATACAGGTCGTACTTCAGGAACAGCATATTGTAGCGGTCGTCGTGGGTTTTCAGGGTAGGTGTTACCTGGTCCAGGTGGGCCAGTTCCACTTCCCAGTAGGCGGCGGCGTGTTCCATCACGGCTTCCAGGGGCGCCCACTGCTGGTCGCGGCTAAACTGGCCGAGGGCCAGCAGCGCGGTATCTGCAATGCCTTTATCCAGGCCGTCCAGGCCAAATTTGGAAGATTTTCTCAGGAAGAACAGGTGCACGTTTATATGCTTGGTGCTGCCAAAGAATTCTTCATTGAGCAGGAAGTTTATCCAGTCTATATTGGTCTGCAAGGCACTGGGGGTTTGGGTTTCCAGCAGTGCATTATTCGCATAGGCACTTACCGGAGGCTCCACGTTGGTGCGGCTGCGGAAGGCTACACTGAATTTCTGGTAAGAGGAGGAGAGGGCGGAGTCTTCTTCGTACGTGAGGCCTTTGTTGTCCATCAGCTTGAAATACACCGGGGTATAAATAGGGGCTTCAATGCTCATCACGTAATCGCCGGTGTTCACCATTTTGGGTTGTATGGTGTGTGGGCCGGCGGCGGTGCCTATGGTCAGCACCAGGTGCAGGTCGCCATCCATGGGCATGCGCTGCAGGCTGTCCAGCGCTACGGAGGCGCCTATCTGGCCTTCGGTGAGGCCGTATTTGCCCAGGTCGTAATTGCTGAACACGCGTACATCGTAGGTTTTAATGCTATCCGGCAGCCTGCGCGACGCAGGTTTCAGGTAGGTTACGGTGGTTTCCACTACGCCATCTATCTGTGCCTTGGCACCATAACCAGTCAGCAGGCCCATTCCCGCAAGCAGGCAGCAAATGTACTTTTTCATAGTATATCGTTTCACATCTGGCAATTTACGAGCATTCCCCCGTTTGAAATATTAAACACCCATTAAAAACGCCGGGGCTTGGGCGCCACACCCAGTTCCTGCATGATGGTCACCAGCTCCTGGGTATCAGTATCGCGTTCTTTCATCTTAAAACACTGGTCCAGGAAGTAGAGGGCCTGGTCTGTATCCCGCGCCCAGATGGCGCATTGGGCCAGGTTGTGATAAATGTCGTACTGGATAACGCTCAGCCGCTCTTTAGACTTGTGGTCTTTCAGGGCCTGCCAGGCGGCCTGTGTTTTTTCCAGGGCCCGCTTCCAGTAGCCTATGGCCTGGTGGCAGGCATCTGCCACGGGCTCCCATTGCTGGTCCTGGCCAAACCGGTGCAGCACCGTATATACACCGTTGATAATGGGTTTGTCCGTGCCATCCAGTCCAAACTTTTCATTTTTCTCAAAGCCAAAAAAGACCACGTTGATCTTATGACTGGCCCCGAAGAACATTTCCGTGAGCCGGTAGTTCATCCAGGAAATATTCTGGTCCAGCGCCATTTCCCAGCTATGATCAATGATAGCCTGCGAATATTCTTCCATCGATGGTGGAGGCCCGTTCATGGGATAAGCGATCGTGTAAGCCAGCTGGGACGATGCCATGGAAGAGTCGTCTTCGTAGATCATGCCCTTCTTATCTGTAAGCTTGTAGTAGACCGGCAGGTAAATGGAGCCGGTAACAATATGCCGCTCTCCGTCTGAAAACGTGTAGGGATCTATCACTGCCGGGCTGGAAGTGTCTCCTACGGTAACGGATATACGCAGATCAGCACTGTCATTCAGCACCCGTTTCAGGGGCGACATCTTTACCTGCAGGGCCAGGGAGCCGGGGTAAATGTGATAGGCTTCCGGCAGCTTGCTGCTCACATACACCTGGAAAGTAGCACAATCTGGCGGCAGTTTATTGGTAGGCGGTTTCTGGTAATTGACGTAAGCCCTGTACAATTGCATTTTCTGGCTCAGGGCAGGCAGGCTACAGCAGAGAACAAAGGTCAGTATCAGGGTACAACGTATCATACTACTAATGTAAAAATAAAAAAGGTGCAGCGGGCATGCCCCTGCACCTTGAAGGTCTTGTAAAGTGTTAAAAATGGTTAAAAACGCGGGCACGACATATTGGCCACATCCTCGTTGCGGAATGCCTTGAACACCAGGGAGATCTCAAACCCGCCCTGGCCGTGGCTTGCAGGCGTAAGGGAAGAAATGTTGGAATCGTAGCTGAAGCCGATCTCATACTTACCCATATCCAGCCTTACTACCGGGATGATAGCGTCTTTGTAGCGGTAGTAAATGCCGCCATACACACCATGGTCCGATTCGAGGCCCTGGCTCAGCAGGCCGTAGCCTATCATGGCCCCACCTATATATTCGGAATAGGAGCCCTGGTGCACTTCATTGTACTGGGCTATCACTTTCACATTTTCAGAAGCGGGGATGGTGATGCCTGCATTTATGGTAAACTTGGGTTGCAGCGTGGCTTTTTTATCTCCCATGAAAGACACCGCGGGGCGGTTAAAATGGTAAAGGGCCGCGCCCAGGTAGTAGTTGGTATTTTCCCCGATCACGCTGTTGAAACTCAGGCCCACGCCGGCATCTATGTAGGTGTAGCCCCGCAGCGCCAACCGCCCGTCTTCCCCGGTGGGGGCAGTGGGGTCAAAGCGGCCATTGGTATACTGGTTGTCAAACGTGAGGTGGGTGACGTCAAACTGGCGCTGCACCACCCCGCCCGTGGCGCCCAGGGAAAGGAAGGTGCTTTTATCATCGCTCAGTGATTTGTGATAGTTGAGCGCAGGCAGGATCTGGGTGGATTGCAGCTTTGAGGTGCCGGCCCGGTCGTAGCTGAGCTGCATGCCCACGGTCACAAAGTCCGTGAGGCCCACCGGGTATTTCAGCTCCGCGCTGAGGGTACCGGTTTCATACGGAATGGTCACGCTGTTCCACTGGTTGCGGTACACCGCCTGCACACGCACGTCCCCATTGAAAATGCCTATCAGCGCGGGATTGCGCAGGATGGGCGTTTCAGAGAATTGCGACAGGTGGATGTCCTGCGCCACTGCGGATGCACACCCGAAGGCGGCCAGGAACAAGCTTATTTTCAACAACGTTTTCATGTTGTGTTTTATTTCGGTTTTTCGGTTATCTCAATAAAGTCACGTTGCCCTTCAGCTGGAAGGGCTGGCTGTTGTCGCAGACCATATCCGCTACGTACACGTACACATCCGAGCCGGCGGGGTGGCCTTTCACGGTGCCATCCCAGCCGGCGGTGATATCGTCTACGTTAAAGTTGTTGCGTTCAAACATCAGTGCCCCGTTGCGGTTAAAGATGCGGAAGTACTTCACGGTGGCAATGCCCTTGCCGCGGATGTAGAAGATGTCATTCATCCCATCGCCATTGGGCGTAAAGGTGTTCGGGATAAATACCACGTTCTCATCGCACACCAGCACAACTTCTGTAACCGCGGTGGCCGTACAGCCGTAACTGTTAGTGCCGGTGATGCTGTAAGTAATAGGCTTGCGCACCGCCGCCATGGTGCTGGGGCACGTGGTGCAGTCTATATAATCTGCCGGGCTCCATTGCCAGCTGATCACGTCGGGTGTGCCGGTGGCATTGAGCGGTACCACGCTACCCACGGTTACAATTTCCCGCTGGGGTGTGCTCACGGCAGGCAGCGGGTTCACCGTGATGGTCACGGACTTGCTGTCTGTGGGGCAGGCAGGGTCGTTGCTGCCGGTTACCGTGTAAGTGGTGGTGGTATTGGGCGTGGCCACCGGGTTGCCTATGCCGGGATCTGTAAGATTAGTGGTGGGGCTCCAGCTGTAACTCTTGGCCCCAGTGCTTTTCAGCTGGGCGGCGGTGCCCTCGCAAAGCGCGGTGTCATTGCTGATGGTCAGCTGTACGGTGGGCACTACCTGCAGGCGCAGGCTGTCCTCCACGGAGCAGCCAAAGGTGTTGGTAGCCTGCACGTGGTAAAGCGTGTCCATGGCGGGTGCAGCCGTGGTACTGGTGCAGTTGGTGCAGCTCAGGTTATAGTTGGTCAGCCATTGCACGGGGGCGTCGGAATTGGCCGTCAGCGTTACGGACGTACCTTCACAAAGCTTGGGTGCAGAGCGGCTGGTAAAGAGGTAAGGGGTGGGATTGATGGTGATGTTCCTGAGTGTAGAGTCCATGCAGTTGCGTGCATCCGTGATCACCAGCTTCACAGGGTAGGTGCCGGAAGCGGAATATGTAATGCCCGCAGGTGCCTGCTGGGTGGAGGAAACCCCGTTGCCCAGGTTCCAGGCCCAGGTAATGATGGGAATGTTGGAAGCCGGCACGGAGGTGTTGGAAAAATTTACCTGCTGGCTTACACAGCCTGCATTGGCCAGTGTAAAATCGGCCGTGGGCGCTATTACGCTGATGTGATTGGCCTTGCGCACCGTATCGTTGCAATAACGGGGATCATTATACGAAATCACCAGCCAGTCTGATTTTACACCGGTCTGGTTCAGCACTTTGGTTACGTCTGTAAGCGCAGGGCCATCCTGCTGGGTGCCGTCGTCAAAGCGCCAGCTGTAGTTGGACACCAGGGGGCCCGGTACATTCAGCACGGAGTAGGTGGCGGAAGTGCCGCGGCACACGGTGTTTACACCGGTACTGAAGTCCGGCGTAAAATCATAGAGCGTATCAATGGCGGTGCTGCTGCAGCCCCCGGAAGTGAGGGTAAGGCGCACAAAATATTTACCCGTGCTGGCGTACGTATGTGTTTCGTTTTGCGCATTGCCGGTAGCATTATCCCCATAAGCCCATTCATACGTGTTACCTGGAATTTCTTTGGAAGTATTGGTGAAAATGAACTGGTGCTTGTTGGTACAGTCACGGATGAAATCAAAGGAGGCCACGGGCCCGTTCACCTGCACGGTTACCGGTGTGGCGGCGGTGAAGCAGCCATTTGAGCCGGCGCTCATATTCACCGTAATACTGCCATTGTTCTGGAAGTTGTGGGTAATGTCCGTGGCGGCGCCGCTTTGTGCGGTACCATCACCAAAGTTCCAGTTATACGTATCTGCCCCGGAGGAAGTGGCTACCAGGCGCACCGCATCACCCGCGCATACGGGATTGGGTGTTACGCCAAAGTTGGCTGTGGCCGGGGCTTTGCCGGCCCACACCAGGTCATTGTAAGCGGCACTGGCGGTACAGCCACTTTGTGTGGTTACCGTGAGGGTTACATCAAAACGGCCGGTACCATTGTAAGTATGCAGCACTGCCGGGGTGGCCACGGTCTGGCTTTGACCGTCTCCAAACTGCCAGGCATAGCTTACTATGGGATCGTTCTTGATGTTGCTCATGGAGGCAGACAACACCGCATCCAGCGGGGCGCAGCCCGCCACGCCGGCAGGGCCGGTGAGCACTGGCAGGGCCACCTGGATGAATTGTTTTTTAACGATTGTATTCGTACAGCCGTTACCGTTAGTAACGGATAAGGTCACATCGTAAGTGCCCGCCTTTTGATAATTGTGGTTTACCGTGGCATTGGTAGTGGATACCGTGCCGGTACCATCGCCAAAATCCCACACGCGGATGGTGGCAGCAGGCGTAAGGTCTGTGAAGGTGGGCGTATAAGGTTTGCAGCTCACGGCATCGCTTACACTAAAATCGGGCGTGGGCAGTGCATTGATCACCAGGTCCTTGCTGAAGGTTACCGGCCCGCTGCCGTAGTAGCTGGTCAGCACCACGTGGTAAGTGCCGGCCACGGTGTAGGTTACCTGTGGGTCGGCCACCTGCGACTGGCGCCCGTTGCCAAAATCCCAGTTATAGGAAAGTGCACCGGAGGAAGAATTGTTATGGAACGAGATCACCGCCGGCGTGCAGGCGCTGGCCGGGGTAGCGGTAGTAGAGAATGAAGCTTGTTGGGCGTGTAATGCAGCACCCGCCAGCAGTCCGGCTGTAAACAGGCCCAGGGTCTTGTACCTGGAGCCACAATAGGCCAGGAAGTCTTTCATAGGTATGTTCCTTGTTTTAATGCCGCCTTCCGGGTCTACATTTTTCACACAGGCGGATTGGGTACAGATTAACCAAAGTTAATATTAATTAATTGATTTACATGTAAAATAATTGTCGTATATGTGTTAAGGAGTGCCCGGTACAAAAAAGGCAGGAAGCCCGGTGAGCTTCCTGCCTTTTTCCGCAACCTGGTATTTTTTACCGCAGCAGCATAATGCTGCCTTTCAGCGTAAAGTGTTCCCCGGTTTCGCAGATCAGCTCTGCGTAGTACACAAATGCATCGGGAGGCGCCGGCTGGCCGCCCACGCGCCCATCCCAGCCATAAGCAATATCCTCTATCGGGAAGTTGTCACGCTGGAACATCACCTGTCCCCACCGGTTATAAATACGGAAAGTGGTCACCACCTTTACGCCCCGGCCTCGGATGTAAAAGATATCGTTCATGCCATCCCCGTTTGGCGTAAAGGTGTTGGGCACAAAGGCAGCGCCATTGCACACCACTTTAAAGTTAACCTGTTCTATGGTCGTACAGCCGTATTGGTTAGTGGCCGTAATGTTATAAGCGCCGCTGTGGGTGGGCGTTATCGTGGGGGTGAGGCAGTCCGTGCAGCTCAGCCCATCGGTGGGGTACCAGGATACGGTGGTGATATCACTGCTTCCCTGCACCTGTACCGGTACTGACTCCCCGGCCATTACCGTTTGGTCTTTTACCACTTTCAGTACCGGGGCCGGGTTCACGGTTACGTTCACATCCGCTGTTTCGGTAAAGCAGCCGGTCTTGTCTTTTGCCGTTACCGTGTACACCGTGCTGGTGGCGGGCGTAGCCATGGGATTAGGTATGGAAGCGCTGTTCAGTCCTGTAGCCGGCGACCAGCTGTAAAGGTCTGCCCCGCTGGCCAGCAACTGCGTGCTCTGGCCCTCGCACACCGCTACCGCGGGAATGGCGTCCAGCGTGAATTTGCGCACCACGCTCACGCGGGCAGAGTCGTAATTGATACAACCGGCTGCGTCCTGTACCTGTACGCGGTAAAGGGTATCGATATCCGGCGATACCTGGGTACTAAGTGCATTGATATTGCTGGTGTGATAGTCTGTCCAGGTTACCGTGTTGCCAGGTGCCACCATAGCGGTAAGCGTGGTGGAGCTGCCCTCGCAAACGCCCGCCTCGCGCGGTGTTACCGTCACTGCAGGTGGCGGGTTCACGATCACGTTGGCCGTGGTGCTGTCCGGGCAACTGCCATCCGAGTTTTCCACTTTCAGTTTTACGGGGAAGGTGCCTGCGTTGTCAAACAGGATGGAAGGTGGCTGCTGGGTCGTGTAGGTGCTGCCTTTGATCTGCCAGGTCCATTTGGCGTTGGCCAGGTTGGCCTGGTCGTGGCCCACCGGCTGGTAAGTGTTGCCAATGCAAAGCGTGGGGATCACGTCTATCACCGGTTGTGCCTTGGCCTTTACATCCACGTCGTACGTGACCGGGGGCGCCACGCAGCCACCGGGAGAAGTTACCCGCATGGTGGCGGTATACTTGCCCACGGAGTAGTTGTGGGTGGCCGTATCGCCGGAGGCCGTATTATCCGGGCCCGTAGTACCAAAGTCCCAGGTTACCTCGTTGGGCAGGCCCAGCACCTGTTGTGCCACGGATGCTGAATTGGCAATGAAGGTCACCGGGCCGCCGTTACAGGCAAGGGTTGCATCCACGACCAGGTTGGTGCCAATGCTGTCCACCACCACCTCATTATCGCCCATGGCCGGCACCTTACAGCCGTCTGCATCTTCCAGCAGCAGGCGGGGATGGTACACGCCGGGCTGCGTGTAGGTGTGGGGCTCGGAGGAAGCGGTAACCACATTGGTAGTACCATCGTCAAAGTCATAAGTGTAGCGCACCGTGTTGGTGGCATCGTTCACCCGGGCGGTGAGTGCCAGGGGCGGGCATCCCAGCTTGGATGACATGGACAGGGTGCCATCAGGGCCTTTCACTTTCACGGTTTCGGTGGCCTGCGCTGTGCACTCGCCCAGGGAGGTTACCGTGAGCACAATGTCATAGGTGCCCGGCCGGTTGTAAATGTGGGTGGGTGTGGCCAGGTCGCTGGTGCCGCCATCCCCGAAATCCCAGGAAGAGGACTTGGTATCGGTAGAGTTATTTTCAAACTTGGCCAGCACCGGCGGGCAGGTATTGGAGATATCCGGCAGGCTGAAGACAGCTTTTGGATCGTGCACCGTCACGGCCTGCGTCTTGGTGATGGAGGCTGTACAGCCAATGGCATCCATCACATTCAGCGTAATGTCGTAAGTGCCGGCGGCGCTGAAAGCTTTGTAAGGCGTTTCGCCGGTGGCAGTGGTGCCATCGCTGAAGGTCCAGTTTACCTGGCTGAAAGGCTGGGGATTGTTGCCAATGTCTTTGGATGCATTGGCCAGGCTAATGGGCGCACCCGGGCAGCCGTAAGGCGATCCGAGGGTGAAGTCGGCCTTGGGCTGGTTCAGGTTCACCGGCAGCGTTACCCCGTAAGGCCCGCAGCCCGCGCTGTCTGTGACGGAGTAGGTAACATTAAAACTCAGGTTGTCGCCGGCAAAGGTGTGGCCGTAATCGACGGGCCTGGTGGTCAGCTTGCCGGTGCTGGGGCTATCATCTCCCCAGTCGAAGCGCCAGCTGGTAATAGGGTCGCTGGGCACGGCAATGCTTTTGTCGGAGAAGGTGATCTCTTTGCCCACGCAATTGGCCGTAGAGGTCACCGCCACCCTGGCCACCGCACCATTGATGGCAATGGGGATCTGGTTGGTCACACGGGCGCAGCCCACGCCATCCGTGTAGCGGAAGGTGGCCGTGAAGTTAGCGGGCTGGGTGTAATGCATGGAAAAGTCATTGGTACCATTTCCGTACGGCGATGCAGGGTTAATGTCCCAGGTGCCGCTGGCAATTTCTTCCGGCGTAAAGTTAGACAGGTGGTAGGTAATATCATTGTTCATACACACCGTATCCTTATCGGAGGTGAGCAGCGGATGCGGGTCCATCACGGTTTTCACCAGCATGGTATCGGTTTGGCAGCCACCATCTGCCACGGTGAGGCGGATGGTGTCGCGGCCTGTTTTGGCGTACGTGTGGGGGGCCGGGTCTTTATCCGTCACCACGGGAGATCCATCACCAAAATCCCAGGCGTAGGAGGGGCTGCCGGCCGGGTCCACCCTGGAAGTATTGGTCACTGCGGCCACGTAGGGGTGGTCGCAGTCCTGCTTCAGGGTAAAGATGGCCACCGGGGTGCGGATGGTCAGGTAATCCACTTTCTGTGCCCTGGTCACGCAGCCATTGTTGGTAGCGGTGAGGGTAATGGTCTGTTTGCCCGGTATAAGGAAGGAATGGGAAGGCGTTTGTTCTGTAGAAGCACCATCGTTGCCAAACTGCCAGAGCCACACGATGGAATCATTCAGGGGCACGGGCGTGGTCAGGTTCTTAAAAGCGATCGGTGTTTTGGCGCAGGCCACCAGCGGGTCGGCGCTGAAATCCACGGTGAGCGGGGTGCCCGTTTGCACAGCTCCTTTGAACACAGTATCCTTCACACACCCGCCGGCAGTGTGCATGGTCAGTTTTATATCAAAGTCGCCCTGTTTCGTGTAGGTGTGGGTAGCGGGGTTACCGGTACCGGTGGTGCCGTCGCCAAAGTCCCAGTCAAGGCTTGTCACGGGGTCTTTGGAAGTAATGGTGGGTGCAAAGGTGGCGGCCAGCGGCAAGCAGCCGGAAAGCATGTCCAGCTGGGCCACAGGCTGCTCCAGTGCTACGGTGTCCACCACTTTGGTCACATAGCAACCATCGGCATTGGTAGCAGAAACGCTCACCAGGAAAGTGCCCTGGTTTTTGAAGGTGTGGGTCACCGTTTGCCCGGAGCCGGTGGTGCCGTCGCCAAACACCCAGTCCCATCTTACAGCGCCGGAAGTGTTGGCAGTGAAGGTAGCCGTGTAAGGCGCGGCGCAGCTGCCGATGCGCGTGGGCACGTTGCTGATGGTGGCCATGCTGGAAATATTCACAGCCTTGGTGATGGGACTGCTGGAGCAGCCCACGGTGCCCACGGCGGTCATGGTAATGTTGTAAGTGCCGGCGGTGTTAAACTGGTGTTGCACCTGGTTGCCATATCCCGTGGTGCCATCGCCAAAGTCCCATTGGGCGCCACCCGTAGCGGGCGATGAATTATTGGTAAAGGTGACCATCCTGCCTGCGCAGGTATTGGACACCGTAAAATCTGCCTTAATGGGATGGATGGAAAAAGTAGCAGGTTCACTGACCGTGGTACAGCCCTTGGCGGAAGTGGCGGTGCACACTACCTTGAAATCGCCTTGCTGGGTGTAGGTGTGGGTGCCGGTATTGTCTTTGGTACCATCGCCATAGTCCCACAGGTAAGTTTCACCCGGATCTGCCTGGGCGGCATTGCTGAAGTGCACGGTCTGCGGTACGGAGCAGGCACCGGTAATATCACTGGTAATGGTGATCAGCGGGGCCACGTCCACATGGATGGAAGCATTACCCGTAAAGGGCGCACTTTTACACCCAAAGCTGTTGGTGATCACCAGCGATACCGGGTAGGTAACACCATCCGGGTGGTTGGCCGGCACGGTAGGATCTATCGTGTAAGTGTGGCTGGTATTGGCATTCTGGTCTTCCCCGAATTTATCGCCATAGTCCCAGGCTGCGCTGGCAATGGTACCATCGCCGGCGGTGCTTTGGTTGGTAAAGTGCACCGTGAGCGGCGAGCAGCCTTCCGTAACGGAGGGCGTAAAGGCCGCTGTGGGCAGGTTGTACACCGTTACGGTTTGCGTGGCTGTTTTTTTGGTACCGCCGTAAGTGGCCGTGAGGGTCACCGTGTAGGTGCCGGGTTTGGTGTACACATGCGAGGCATTGGGCAGGGAGGAGTGGCCGGTGCCTTCCCCAAAATACCAGTCCCACGCGGTAGCGCCGGCCGTGGAAGTATTGGTGGCATTTACAGCCAAACTACCACAACCATGATCGTTATCCAGCGTGAAGGACACAGTTTGGGCAGCAGCCGGCAGTGAAGCAAGTCCGCACAAAAAGAGCAGCAGGCGGCTGGCCATACGTTGAAGTTGGCGAGTTTTCATGAGGATAGGCATGATCCCGGGGCGGTTTGATAGCGCACCGGAACAGTGGTTTTAAAAATAAGGCTATACCTGGCACATCGGGCCAGGCGGTTTTTCATCTGGTTTATCAGTCAGACACGGCGATCTTCAATTTTCCGAACCGAAAATTGGCAGGTGCTCAAATTTACAAAATACATGCCACTGGCAACAAATTAAATATTGATGAAGAGGGCCAATGTTAAGTTTATGCTCCGCAGGCATCTCCGGGGTTTGTCCCGGGCTAAAATTTGTAGATCTCCCCGTACTTCGCTTTGGCATAATCCAGGAAATAGCTGAACTGTAATTCTGCGCCGGTTACTTTTTTACACAGTTCATTGGAGGTGTAAAACCGGCCATGGGCGTGTATTTCCCTGCGCAGCCACTGTAAAAGGCCGGTATAGTTACCAGCCCGGATGCCGGCATCCAGGCCCGGCACCTGCTGCTGGGCGGCGGCCATGAACTGGGCGGCATAAAAGCTGCCCAGGGAGTAGGTGGGGAAGTAGCCAAAGCTGCCATGCGACCAGTGAATATCCTGCAGCACGCCCTGTACATCGTCCGGCACTTTTACGCCCAGGAACTGCTGGTAGTGCTGGTTCCATACCGCAGAAAGGTCTTTGGTATCCAGGCTGCCCTCCAGCAGGGCCTTTTCAATTTCATAACGGATCATTACGTGCGAGTGATAGGTCAGCTCATCGGCCTCCGTGCGCACCAGGGAAGGCTGCACCTGGTTGATGGCATGGTAAAACGCCGTGAGGGGCACGTCCTGCAGGTTTTCCGGGAAGAGGGCCTGGAGCAACGGGTAGTGGTGCTCCCAGAATGCCTGGCTGCGGCCAATGTTGTTCTCCCACAGGCGCGATTGTGATTCATGGATGCCCAGGCTGGCGGCTTCCCCGCAGGGCAGGCCATACTGGCTGGCAGGCAGCCCCTGCTCGTAGAGGGCATGGCCCCCTTCGTGGATGCAGCTCCAGGTCATGTTGCCAAAATCATTTTCATCCACGCGGGTGGTTACACGCACATCTTCCGGGCTGAAGCTGGTAGTAAAGGGATGCTCGGAAAGGTCCTGGCGGCCTGCTTCCAGGTCATAGCCCATGGCGGCCAGCAGGTCCATTCCAAAGGCCCATTGTTTATCGCGGGGATAGGTTTTGAACAATACGGATTTATCCACCTGGGGCCGGCCCGCGATCTGCTGCAGCAGCGGTGTAAGGGCGGTTTTCACTTCCCCGAAAATGGTGTCCAGCATGGCTACCGTGGCGCCTTTTTCATATTCATCCAGCAGGGCATTGTAAGGATGACCGGTGTAGCCCAGCAGGTCTGCTTCCTGTTTTTTCAGGGAGATCATGTTGGCCAGTTCGGGGGCAAAAAGCTGGTAATCGTTGGCCTTGCGGGCCTTTATCCAGGCGTGGTAGCTGGCATTGGTGGCCTGGCTCAGGGCCGCCACAAAGGGCGCCGGGTATTTCAGGTGTTTTTCATAATCTTCCAGGGCCAGGTCCACGTTGCGTTTGGGCACCGCGTCCAGGTCATGGCGCTGGTGCAGTTCGCGCAGCAGGTCGCCCAGGGCTTTTTCAGTGCTCAGTTCATGCGCAATGGACGACAGGGTAGTGATCTGCTGTCCGCGGAAGCCCGCCCCCTTTTCCGGCAGATAGGTTTCCTGGTCCCAGCCCAGCACGGCCGTGGCCATGCGCACATCTGTGATCTTTTGCATTTTGGCTTTGAAATCGTCGTAGAGGGCCTGTGTGTTGGACATGGTGAATTGTTAAGCGTGAATAGGAGTAAAGCAAAAGTAACAAATCGTTTGCGAGGCGTATAAGGTCTTGGATTATATTTGAGGTCGTTGAATGTATTAACCATTTACGGTTTACGCCGGTTACTATCGTTGACGGTGCACCATGAACGATTTAACCACTAACAATTAACGAATGAAGATCAGGGAAATCATCAACACCATCGCGGCTTTTGCGCCGCCGTCGCTGCAGGAGGGGTACGATAATGCGGGGCTTATTTTCGGGAACCCGGACTGGGAGGTCTCCAACGTGCTGCTCACGCTGGATGCCACGGAAGACGTGATCCGGGAGGCGGTAGACAAGGGCTGTAACCTGGTGGTGGCCCACCATCCCATCGTGTTTGGCGGGCTGAAAAAGATCAATGGCAATAGCTACGTGGAGCGGGTGGCCATCCTGGCTATCAAGCATGACATAGCCGTGTATGCGGCACATACAAACCTGGACAATGTGCTGGCCGGGGTCAATGCCCGCATGGCGGAGCAGCTGGCCCTCCGGGATTGCCGCATCCTGGATCCCAAGCCTTCCCTGCTTAAAAAGTTGTACACTTTTGTGCCCATGGCCCAGTTGGAGCAGGTGCGGGCGGCGGTATTCGCCGCAGGCGCAGGCCACATCGGGCATTACAGCGAGTGCAGTTTCCAGGCCGATGGCCAGGGCACTTTTAAGGGCGATGACAGTACCAGCCCCTTCGTGGGCCAGCCCGGCCTCCGGCATACGGAGCCGGAGGCCAAACTGGAAGTGGTACTGCCCCGCTACCTGGAAGGCGCCGTGGTAAAGGCTTTGCTGGCTGCCCACCCTTATGAGGAAGTGGCGTACGACCTCGTATCGCTGGATAACAGCTGGGGCGAGGCGGGCGCCGGCATGGTAGGCTGGCTGCCGGAACCCATGGACGAGATGGCTTTCCTGCACTTGGTGAAGGAGCAGTTCAGGACCGGCTGTGTGCGCTACACTCCCCTCCGGGGCAAGCCCGTGCACAAGGTGGCCCTGTGCGGCGGGGCCGGCAGCTTCCTGCTGAAGAAGGCCATTGCCGCGGGCGCGGATGCCTATATCTCCGCCGATTTTAAATACCATGAATTTTTTGATGCTGATAATCAGCTAGTTATTGCTGATGTAGGGCATTTTGAGAGCGAGCAGTTTACAGTGGAATTATTTTATCATATATTAACACAGAATTTCCGTAATTTTGCGCCTCTTAAATCTAGCATTCGTACAAACCCGGTAAATTATTTATAAAGCATGGCTACTGTAAAAGAATTCTCCGTAGAAGAAAAATTATCCTCTGTGCTGCGGTTACAGAAGATCGATTCCAAACTGGATGGGATCCAGGTGCTGAAGGGTGAGTTGCCAATTGAAGTAAAAGACCTGGAAGACGAGATCGCAGGATTGAACACCCGCCTCCACCACATTGAAGACGAAGTGGCCGGCATGCAGGACTTCATTACCAGCAAAAGGAACGCGATCAAGGAATCAGAAGCCCTGATCAAGAAATACGAGAAGCAGCAGGACAACGTGAAGAACAGTCGCGAGTTTGAAGCCATCACCAAAGAGGTGGAAATGCAGCAGCTGGAAATCAAACTGTCTGAAAAGCATATCAAGGACGCCAACGAAGAGATCCGTGACAAGGGCCGTGTCCTGGAAAACGCCCGCAAAGCGATTGCTGACAAGGAAACGAACCTGAAGCACAAAAAGGGCGAACTGGAAAAGATCGTAGCCGAAACAGAGAAGGAAGAAAACGCCATCCGCAAGGAAAGCGAAGAAGCCCGTACCAAGGTGGAGCCCCGCCTGCTGGCCGCTTACGAAAAGATCCGCACCAATTACCGCAACGGCCTGGCCGTAGTGACCGTATCCCGCGATGCCTGCGGCGGTTGCTTTAACGCCATCCCGCCCCAGCGCCAGGCTGAGATCCGCCAGCGCAAAAAGATCATCGTTTGCGAGCATTGCGGACGTATCCTGGTAGACAACGACCTGGAAGCATCTGTTACTATTTAATCAGCTTCTTTTTGATATGGAAAGGACAACCGGTTTTCATGGTTGTCCTTTTTTTATGCCCCGGTTATAACGGGATGCTAATGGCCATAGACAGATAATGGACTGGAAATTGCTGCTGTGGTACCTGTAAATGGCAGGCACGCTGGTTTATTGGAAAATGACTGCGTGGAGCGTAATTTGCATAAAGACACTAGTTCAATCCCTTTTTTGGAATTTGGAAGTTGAGTTTGTGATCTCCTTGATATGGGAAATTGTGGATTTGGAAATTCTATCAGCATGCGATTATTTGTGACCGTTTTCCTTTGTTTACTGCCTTTCTTCTCCTTTGCAGCGGAGAAAGTATTTGACTTCAACGCCCGCTGCCAGCAGGCATATGATGCGGTGATGCAGCTGCGTATGAATGACGCCAAAGCCTTGCTGGATGCGGAAAAGCAGGAACATCCTGATAACCTCATTCCTTACTACATTGATAACTACCGCGACTTTTTCCCCTTATTCTTCAATGAAGATCCTGCACTGTACAATGCATCCAAAGGCCACCGCAGTGAGCGGCTGGACCTGATGGCTGCCGGGCCTTCCAGCTCTCCTTATTATTTGTTTACACAGGCGGCTATCCGCTTCCAGTGGGCCTTTGTGAAGCTGAAGTTTGGTGAGAAGTGGGATGCGGTTTGGGATATACGCAAAGCCTACGTGATGCTGAAAGACAACCAGCGCAGGTTTCCCGGTTTTACACCCAATAGCTTGCTGCTGGGTGCTATGCAGGCGGTGTTTGGCACCATTCCCGACGGGTACAAATGGATCACGAATATCCTGGGCATGCGCGGTAATATACAACAGGGCATGGCCATGGTGCAGCGGTTTGTGAGCAGTACAGATCCCAATGCACAACTGTTCAAAGAAGAATCCTACTACTATTATTGCTACCTCAAAGTATTCATTGAAAACAAGCCGGACGAGGCGTTTGCCTTCATGCAGCAACGGCAGCTGGATACGCGCAACAACTTCCTGTTTGCCCTCATGGTGGCCAATCTTTCTATGAACAACCAGCGGGCGGATATGGGCATCCGGGTGCTGGAAAACCGGGATGACCACGCCAGCTACCTGGAACTGCCTTACACCAATTATCTCATGGGCGTCATGAAACTGGAGCGCCAGGATACGGATGCAGCGGCATACCTGGAGAAGTTCGTCACCCAGTTCAAAGGGAAATTCTATGTGAAAGAAGCTTACCAGCGCCTCAGCTGGGCCTACCTGCTGCAAGGCCGTATGGACCAGGCAAAGCGCTACCGGGAAGCAGTGCTCACGCATGGCAATACGGAAACCGATGCAGACAAACAGGCACAGAAGGATGCAAAGTCCGGTCACTGGCCGCACCCGGCCCTGCTCAAAGCCCGCCTGCTCAGCGATGGCGGCTTTTTCAACGAAGCCATGAAAGTGTTGCTGACCGTGCATGCGGCCGACTTTCCGGCCATGGAGGACAAGCTGGAATATGCATACCGCATGGGCCGTGTGCTGGATGAAATGGGGCAGGAGGACAAAGCCATTGCCATGTATACCGCCACCATCCGTGTGGGTGCAAACCGGCCGGAATACTACGCGGCGCGGGCGGCCCTGCAAATGGGCTATATCTACGAGCGGCGCAATGATAAGAGCAAGGCGGCGGAGTGCTACCGCACCTGCATATCCATGCCGGACCATGATTATAAAAATTCGCTGGACCACCGCGCCAAAGCAGGTTTGGAGCGCCTTGGCATGGATTAGGGCGCGTGCGCACATACAATGCGTAACGGGCGGGTATGTTTACGGCGTGAATGTTACTGCTAATACCGTGAACTGAAATTATCCGACACCCTTTTTTTAATATCCCGCGCAAATGAACTTTTCCCGTAATTTGCTGCCGGAATTGTGCCGCCATTATGCTACAACGTTTAACGATCCAGAACTACGCCATCATTGAAAACCTGGAAGTGGATTTCTCCGGGCATTTCAACGTGATCACCGGGGAAACCGGTGCCGGTAAGTCCATCCTGCTGGGCGCGCTCTCCCTGATCCTGGGCGAAAGGGCCGACCCGCAGGTGCTGTTTGATAAGCAGAACAAATGCGTGATCGAAGGCAGCTTTAACATTGAGGCGGCACAGGTGGCGGATTTCTTTGCCAAACATGAACTGGACCTGGAGCCGCAATTACTTATCCGCCGCGAGATCAGCATTGCAGGTAAAAGCCGTGCATTCATCAACGATACACCGGTGAACCTGGGCCAACTGGCAGAACTGAGCAACATGCTGGTAGACCTGCACCAGCAGTTTGATACGCTGGAACTAAGCAGCGCCGCCTTTCAACGGGAAGTGGTGGATGCCCTGGCGGGCAATGCCAGCCGTGTGCAGGCCTACCGTGCCCGCTACGCGCAATACAGCCAGGTGCTCAAAGAACTTACCCAGCTGATAGCGCAGCGCGACCAGGCCAATAAAGAACTTGATTACAATAAATTCCTGCTGGATGAGCTGCTGGACGCCAATTTTACCGAAGGGGAAGTGGAAGCCGCCGATGCAGAACTGAAGCTGCTCAGCCATAGCGAGGAAATAAAAAATACCCTGAGCCGCATTTACTTCCAGCTCCGGGAAGACGAGCAACCGGTGGTACAGCAGCTCAAGCAGCTGCAATCGTCGCTGCAAAGCCTGGCCGCATTTCATACTGCGGTGCCGGCCCTGGCGGATCGCATGCAAAGCACCTACCTGGAATTGCAGGACATTGCCCAGGAAGTATCCCGCCTCAATGACCAGGTGAACTACGACGGGGAACGCATTGCCCTGCTGAATGAAAGGCTGGCGCTGGGTTACCGCCTTTTCAAAAAACACAGCGTAACAGATACCAACGGTCTGCTGGCCGTGCAGCAACAACTGGATCAAAGCCTGCAGGGCGTGTTGAACCTGGATGAGCGCATTGCCACGCTGGAGCAGCAGCGCGATGAGCTGCATGCCCGGTTACAGGCCGCCGCCGATGAGATCAGCCAGCATAGACAAGCCATGGCAGCGCCTTTTGAAGGAAAGGTAAATGCCCTGCTGGCGCAGGTGGGCATGCCCAATGCACGCCTCAAAGTGGGCCTTACACAAGGCCCGCTGCAACCTTACGGGCAGGATGTGATAGACCTGCTCTTTGATGCAAACCGCAGCAACAACTTTGCGCCGGTAGGCAAAGTGGCTTCCGGCGGGGAGCTGAGCCGCCTGATGCTTTGTATCAAGTCACTGGTGGCCAAGTCCGTGCACCTGCCCACGCTGATCTTTGATGAAATTGACACCGGCATTTCCGGCGAAGCCGCCCGCCAGGTTGGCATCATTATGAAAGAGCTGGCAGCAGACCACCAGGTGATCTGCATTACCCACCAGCCCCAGATAGCCGGCAAAGCAGATACCCACTACTTCGTATACAAGAATGCCGGTGCAGCCCGCGTAACCACCGGTGTAAAAATACTTACACAGGAAGAGCGTATCCACAGCATTGCACAAATGCTGAGTGGTGAACGGCCTACGGCTGCCGCGCTGGAAAATGCCCGTGAAATGGTGCTGGGTTAGTATGTGAACTTTGGAAATATGAACTTATTATAATTATTTTGCTGAAATTAACATTTAACCAATGTCTCATAACTTATTAAAAGGAAAAAAAGGTATCATCTTCGGCGCCCTGGATGAAAAGTCTATCGCGTGGAAAACGGCCTTGCGTTGCGTAGAAGAAGGTGCTGAAATCGTATTGACCAATGCCCCGATCGCGCTGCGTATGGGTGAGATCAACAAACTGGCGGAGCTTTGCAAAGCCCCGGTGATCCCCGCAGACGTTACCAATATGGATGACCTGAAGAACCTGTTCACAAAATCCATGGAGCACTTTGGCGGCCAGGTGGACTTTGTGCTGCATTCCGTAGGTATGAGCTTGAACGTGCGTAAAGGCAAACATTACACGGACCTGGATTACGACTTCTTCCACAAAACACTGGATATCTCCGCCCTGTCACTGCACCGTGTGCTGCAGACTGCTTTGGGCATGAATGCCATCAGTGAGTGGGGTTCCGTGGTAGCACTGACCTACATTGCTGCACAGCGCGTGTTCCCGGATTATAATGATATGGCGGATGCCAAGTCCCTGCTGGAATCTATTGCCCGCAGCTTTGGCTACCAGTATGGTGTGAAGAATAAAGTGCGCATCAACACGGTATCACAGTCGCCCACCCGTACCACTGCCGGCAGCGGCGTGAAAGGCTTTGACGGCTTTATCAGTTACGCAGAAAAAATGAGCCCCCTGGGCAATGCTTCCGGCGACCAGTGCGCTGACTACTGCGTAACCCTGTTCTCCGATTTTACCCGCATGGTCACCATGCAGAACCTCTTCCACGATGGCGGTTTCTCCTTCACCGGTGTATCTGCTTCCGTGATTGAACAAATGGAAAAATAAATACAGCTGCTCCGTGGGCCGGGCCCACGGGGTGGTGGGTATAAAAAAATAAAAGCCGTTCTGGTCCAGAACGGCTAAATTTTTTTCGCATAGGGGTGTAATGGTGGGGATACCAAAACCGTCTTTGCTTAAGGTTCATCAATACTCATCTTCGTTAAAGAAGAAGTCGTCCTGGGAAGGATAGTCAGACCAGATGTCTTCAATGCCTTCGTAGATCTCGCCTTCATCCTCCAGCTCCTGCAGGTTTTCGATAACTTCGATGGGCGCACCGGAGCGGATGGCATAATCAATAAGTTCGTCCTTCGTAGCTGGCCAGGGAGCGTCCTCCAGGTATGAAGCTAATTCAAGTGTCCAGTACATGTTATCAAAAGTTTTACTTTTTAAATTTTCGCAAAAGTATTATTTAATTTCAAATAAACAACATCTAGTATTTTAACGGTCAATTACTTTTCCAGATATGCTTATAGCCCGCAATTTAACCAAAAATTATTCCAACCTGCCTGTACTGAAAGGTGTTGATATCCAAGTGAATAAGGGGGAAATCGTTACTATTGTCGGCTCTTCAGGCGCAGGGAAAAGTACATTGCTGCATTTACTGGGTACCCTGGATACCCCTACCACCGGGCAGATAAGCCTGATGGGCCAGGAGGTAACCCGGCTGAAGGGCCGGTCCCTGGCGGATTTTCGCAACCGGAACATTGGCTTCATCTTCCAGTTCCACCACCTGCTGCCGGAGTTTACCGCGCTGGAAAACGTGTGCATCCCCGGTTTTATCGCCGGCGTTTCGCGCAAGGCGGTCCGGGAACGGGCTGCTTTCCTGTTGGATACCCTGGGGCTTTCCCAGCGCTATGACCACAAGCCCAATGCCCTTTCCGGCGGGGAGCAGCAGCGCGTGGCAGTGGCCCGCGCCCTCATCAACACCCCGGCCATCGTGATGGCGGATGAGCCCACGGGCAACCTGGACTCGCAGAATGCAAGGGAACTGCACCAACTGTTCTTCACCCTGCGCGACCAGTTTAGCCAGACCTTTGTGATCGTGACCCACAATGAAGAACTGGCCCCGCTCAGTGACCGCCAACTGGTCATGAAAGATGGTAAGATCGTAGACGAGATCCTCTCAGCCCGCCCGTAAAGCTGCCGGTGCATACAAAGCGAAACGCGCAAGGGGGATGGCCTTTGCGCGTTTTTTTATGCGTGGTCGTATCGTTTATTCCTCGTTTGCTTTCCTGGGCCTCCATGGAATTTCTGCAACACCCAGCTGTAAGCCGGTGTAGCGTGCCAGCACAAAAAGATAATCGCTGAGACGGTTCAGGTATTGCAGTATTTCCGGCACCAGTTCCTGTCCTTCTTCCTGGAGTGCCACGCACAGGCGCTCTGCGCGGCGGCATACGGTACGGGCCAGGTGGCAGGTGGAGATGGCCACATGCCCGCCCGGGAGGATGAAGTATTTCATGGGCGGCAGTACTTCATTCATTTCATCGATGGCCTTTTCCAGCTGCTCAATGTCTGCTGCATGCAGGTCAGGAATGCTCATTTTCTTTTCCTTTTCCGGGTCGCAGGCCAGGGCGGCGCCTACTACAAAAAGGCGGTCCTGGATGGTCTGCACCAGGTCCTTAATGGCGGGGCTGGTCTGGTAGTCGATCACCAGGCCAAGGAAGGAATTGAGTTCGTCCACGGTGCCATAGGCGTCTATGCGGACATGGCTTTTGGACACCCGGGTGCCGCCTATGAGGGCGGTTTTGCCCTTGTCGCCGGTTTTGGTGTAGATCTTAAATGCCATGTGGAGAGCAGGTTTTAAACGATGATCCTTTCATTGACCCGGTCAGACTCGATCACGCCGTCGCGCAGGCGCACTACGCGGTGGGCGTGGGCGGCAATGTCTTCTTCGTGTGTTACCAGTACCACCGTATTGCCGGTGGCCTGCAGGCTGCCAAAGATGTCCATGATCTCGATGGAGGTCTTGGTATCCAGGTTACCCGTAGGTTCGTCTGCCAGGATCAGGGAAGGGTTATTAATGAGGGCGCGGGCGATGGCCACGCGTTGCGATTGGCCACCGGAAAGCTCGTTGGGCTTGTGTTTGGCGCGTTCGGACAGGCCTACTTTTTCCAGCATGGCCATGGCGCGCTCCTTTCTTTCCGGCAGGGCTATGCCGGCGTAGATAAGGGGTACGGCTACATTTTCCCACGCGGTAAGGCGGGGCATGAGGTTGAACTGCTGGAACACGAAGCCGATCTGCTTATTACGTACGGTGGCAAGGTCATTTTCTTCCATCTGGCTCACATCCTGTCCACTCAGCACGTAACGTCCGCCGGTGGGCGTGTCCAGGCATCCAAGTATGTTCATCAGCGTGGATTTGCCGGAACCGGAGGGGCCCATGAGGGCTACGTATTCATTCTTACGGATCTCCAGGGATACGCCTTTGAGCACGGGCAGGGCTTGTTTGCCGGTGATATAGCTTTTCCGGATATCTTCCAGGTGGATAACAGCAGGAGCCATGTGTTATTTCTTGATTACTTTGGGTACTTTGAAATATTGATCGTTGGCCGCCGGTGCATTCTGCAGTGCAGTTTCACGGCTGATGGAGGGAACTACTTTGTCTTCCCGCAGTACATTCGCATCTTCCGTCATATGGAGGAGGGGTGCTACGCCAGTGGTATCGAGTGTGCTGAGTTTTTCTACAAAGGTGATCATGCGTTGCAGGTCCTGCTGGATGGCGGTACTTTCCTCCGGGCTGAACTCCAGGCGGGAAAGAGTGGCCAGCTGCTGTACCAGTGCATCGTTTACTTCCATAAATAAAAAGTTAATTAAATATAAGAATTGTTGGCCAAAGGTAAATAAAATAGCGGATGGCCTGCGGGATATCCGCGACCAGTGGCTAAATGCATCATGTAGCCGGGCCTGGCCCTGCAAAAGCGGGGCGGGTGCAAAGCTATTTTTCTTACCTTGCAACCCGATTATGGCAACAGAAAAAGAAATTGTGGTCAGTGGTATCCGTTCCACTGGTTTTTTGCACCTCGGTAATTATTTCGGGGCGATCCGCAATTATGTGCGGATGCAGGATGAGTTTAACTGTTATTTCTTCATTGCAGACTGGCATTCCCTCACCACGCACCCGGACCCGAAAGACCTTGCAGGCAACGTATTGCGCATGGTGGCAGAAAATGTTGCCGCCGGCCTGGACCCGGAAAAAGTAGCGCTGTTTGCACAGAGCGATGTGCCTGAAATTGCAGAACTATACATGCTGCTCAATACCCTTGCTTATAAAGGTGAACTGGAGAAAGTGCCTACGTTCAAGGAAAAGGTAAGGCTTAACCCGGATAATGTAAATGCAGGATTGCTGACTTATCCCGTGCTCATGGCATCAGACATCCTGGTGCACCGTGCCACCAAAGTGCCGGTGGGCAAGGACCAGGAGCAACACCTGGAAATGGCCCGCAATTTTGCACACCGTTTCAACACGCGTTATGGTGCAGACTTCTTCCCGGGACCACAGGCTTTCAACTATGGGGATAACCTGGTGCGCATACCCAGCCTGGATGGTGCGGGTAAGATGAGCAAGAGCGAGAACCAGATGGCCACCCTGTACCTGGCAGATGACGATGACCTGATCCGCAAGAAAGTGATGAAGGCCAAGAGCGACAGTGCTGCAGGGGGTGAAATGCCCGAATCTGTGGCGAACCTCTTCCAGCTTATGAGCCTTGTGGGCCATGCAGCTACCGTGGCTAAGTTCCGCGAAGACTTCAACGCGGGTACCATCCGTTACGGCGATATGAAGAAGCAACTGGCGGAAGATATGGTGGCATTCATTGGCCCTATCCGCGAAAAAACGCTGGAATTGCAAAAAGATAAAGTGTATCTTAACAAGATCATGAGGGCAGGTGCTGAAAAGGCCCGTGCCAGCGCCTCTGCTACCCTGGTGGAGGTTCGCAAACTGATCGGCATTAACTATTACTAAAACCCTGACCGTTACGTATATCCGTATCCGTTAGTACAGAACCGAAATGGCAAAACAGGCGAAGATCAAACATATAGCAGTAGCCGGCAATATTGGCGCCGGGAAAACGACCCTCACCTCCATGCTGTCCAAGCATTACAAGTGGGAGCCGCAGTTTGAGGATGTGGAGCATAATCCTTACCTGAATGATTTTTACGAGGACATGCCCCGCTGGTCTTTCAACCTGCAGATCTATTTCCTGAACAGCCGTCTGCGCCAGCTGCTGGACATCCAGAACGGGAAAGACATCGTGATCCAGGACCGCACGATCTATGAAGATGCGCACATCTTTGCGCCCAACCTGTACGAGATGGGCCTGATGACCAAGCGTGATTTTGATAACTACTTCAATTTCTTTGAAACGCTGAAGTCCATGGTGAAACCGCCGGACCTGCTCATTTACCTGCAGGCTTCCGTGCCCACCCTGGTGGCGCAGATCCAGAAGCGTGGCCGTGAGTACGAAGAGAACATCCGCCTGGACTACCTGAAGCGCCTGAACGAATATTATAACAACTGGATCGATAAGTACAAGGAAGGTCCGTTGCTGATCGTCGACATTGACAAGAACAAATTTGCCGAGAAGGAAGAGGACCTGGGAGAGATCATTTCCAGGATAGAATCCCAGATCCATGGCCTGTTCTAGGCGGTTTTAATACGATAATAAAGCCCGGGTGTAACATCCCGGGCTTTTTTGTGCCCTTAAAAAAAATATTTCCCCGTTAACAATTTATAAACATTCGACATCCTAACAATGTGGTAATTGCAGGTCCGCATGAGAAGCAAAGGTTAACCCTTCCATCGGTTTTGGAAACCTCGGATTTTGTAACCCTTTATTGTGATCTGGCATGAAACACTTGTTAACTGTTGTTTGTGTAATGCTGCACGTACCCCTGTGCGCACAGTCTGTATGGCCCGTTGGTAAAGATCCCGGGCTGGGCGTTTACAGTCATGCTTTTCAACAGGCATTTACCACGCTGCAACACCCTGCGGCGCTGGCGGAGCAGGGTGCTTTTACGGCCGGCACTTACATGGAGCGGCGGTTTACGCTGAAGGCCACTAATGCCTGCGTGGCGGCCCTGGCGCTGCCGGCAGGGCCAGGGGCCTTTGGGCTGAATGTGCAACGCCTGGGCTTTGGCGATTACCATGAGCAGGCGCTGGGCCTTGGCTACGGCCGGTCCCTGGGAAGCCGCGTGGATATCGGGCTGCAGGCAGATTACTTTGAAAAGTATATCGCCGGTTACGGGCGTGCGGCAGTGACCACATTTAACGGGGGCCTGCTCTGGAAAGTAACTTCCCGTGTATGCGTGGGTATGGATGTGTTCAACCCTGTGCAGCGGCGCCTGGCCAAGCTGGGGGAGGAGCAGCTCAATAGTTTGTACACGCTGGGCGCAGGCTACGCTGGCAGCCAGTTTTACGTAAGTGCCGCTGCCACCATGCAAGCCGGCCGGCCCCTGCTCACACGCGTGCTTTGTGAGTATGTACTGGTCAAACAGTTTGCCCTGCAGGCCGGCGTAGCTACCCAGGCGCAGTACAACTTTGCCGGCGTGTCCTTCCGCCTGGGCCACCTGCGCGTAGACCTGGCCGGGAGCTATCATCCGCAACTGGGCATTACACCCGGCGCAGCGGTGATCTGGAAAGGTACGGAGAAGGGGCAGTAACAACTGCACAACACTTCCCCCAGCAACCTGTTTCCCCCAAAAAAGGCAATCATGCTACATGAAACATCTCCTGCTCCTTTTCCCTCCAAAACGGCAATCATGCTACATGAAATATCTCCTGCTCCTTTTCCCCAAAAACGGCAATCATGCTACATGAAACATCTCCTGTTCCTTTTCCCCAAAAACGGCAATCATGCTACATGAAATATCTCCTGCTCCTTTTCCCTCCAAAAAAAACATCATGAAACACTGCTTACTTCTTTTTGTATGCTTCGTGTGCAGCATCCTGGCCCATGCGCAGCAACCCGGATCACAACCCTACATCACGGAAACCCAGCTGGAAGATGAAAGTGCCCGCACGGAAACCAATGCGCAGGACGATGGTCAGTGGCAGGACCAGGAAGCCTTCCGGCACCGGCCCCTGTCGCTCAATAAAGCCACCGCCACAGACCTGGCTACCCTGGGCGTGCTCACACCCGTGCAGATAGCCTCCCTGGTGCGTTACCGCGATACCCTGGGCGCCTTCATCAGCATCTATGAATTACAGGCCGTGCCAGGTTTTGATGCCGCCACGATCATGCGCCTGTTGCCCTTTGTCCAGGTAGCTGCCGGCCTTGATCCGCAGCCTGGCTGGAAGGACCGTTTTTCCCATGGTGACTCCCGCGTCATGGCCCGGTACAGCCGCACGCTGGAGACAGCACGTGGCTACCAGCGTACAGACAGTACGGCGCCCCACTACCTGGGCAGTCCCGACGGGCTACAACTCCGCTACCGTTATAATTACCCGGGCTATGCCAGCTACGGCGTGGTGATGCAGAAGGATGCGGGGGAAGAATGGTTCCGCGGGCATGAAAAGCAAGGCTTTGATTTCTACAGCATGCATGCGGCCATCCGCAACAAAGGCGCCCTGGCAGCATTGATCCTGGGCGACTACACAGTGAACATGGGCCAGGGGCTTGTAAACTGGCAGGCGCAGGCCTTTGGCAAGAGTGCGGGTGTGATGAACATGGAACGCCAGGGAGATCTGCTGCGGCCCTACGCATCGGCAGGAGAGATCTATTTTTACCGGGGTGCCGCCGTGACCCTGCGTGCAGGCAACTGGCGATATACCGGGTTTGCTGCTGCCAGGAAGCTGGATGCCACAGCTGTACCGGACACCCTGGATGGTTCTTATATTTCAGCCCTGGGTGCCAGTGGTTACCACCGGTCGGAAACGGAACTGGCGCAGCGGGGCACGGTGCAGCAGCATACGGCGGGCGGTAATGTAAGCCTGCACTACCATAGCTGGCAATGGGGCCTGAATGTGCTCTACCAGCACCTTTCACAGCCCTTGCAAAAGACCTTTCACCCGTATAATCAATTTGAATTTTCAGGACAGGCGCTTGGCAACGCCAGCATAGACTACAGCGGCAACTGGCGCAACCTGCACTTCTTTGGAGAAACCGCCATGAGTGACAATCATCACCTGGCCATGCTGCATGGTATGCTGGCCGCCGTGGCACCTGCCATAGACCTGGCCCTCGTGTACCGTCATTACGATAAGGCCTATCAAAGTCTTTATGCCAATGCCATAGGCGAATCATTCAGGCCTGCCAACGAAAGTGGTTTTTACAGCGCCATTACCTGGAGGCTGTTAAAACCACTCACCCTGAACGCCTACTTTGACAGCTTCCGTTTTCCCTGGCTGAAGTACCGGGTAGATGCGCCTTCCGGTGGGCACGACGTACAGGCGAATGCGTTATACATGCTCTCGAAGCAGCACAGTATTTATATGGGATATCATAGTAAGGTGCATGGGCGCAATGCCGCGGCAGGGGAGGAAGGATTGCATACCGTATTGCCGGTAACGGAGAGCGGATGGCGGTGCCAGGGGCAGGTGGCGTGCAGTAAGGTATTGACCCTGCGCGCACGGGTGCAAACGGCTGCATACCGGCAGGGTGGGGAGCAGGCCCACGGCTGGATGTGCTATGAAGAAGCCTCCCGCCAGTGGAAGTGGTTCACGCTTACAGGCCGCTTTACCCTCTTTGGAACGAGCAACGATGATGCGCGTTTATACATCAATGAAACCAGTATGTTGTATAGTTATGATATTGCACAGTTGTACGGGCATGGCTATAGCTGGTATGTGCAGGTGCGCTGCAAGACCCGTCATATCACCTGCTGGTGCCGCATGCGGCAGGCACGTTACAGGGATGTTGTGCAAACAGGCAGCGGGTGGGATCAAATAACGGGTGCGCATAAAACAGCGGTGCAGGTACAATTGGAGTATCATTGGTAACAGGCCCGGAAGTCCTCCAGTGGTGCAGTTGAAGCAAAACACCCTTCTTCCGGCGTGTGTTTTATCGGTTATATATATTTAAAATAAATTAATGTTAACCTGGTGTTAATTTTTATTTGGTGGGACAATGTTTTTTTATATCTTGCAAGCAGTACCAAAATCTAGGAAGCTCTCGAAATGATTTATTTGCCTGTATTTTGGCTGGATCAACAAAGCGAAATTCCGACTCGATCAACAACAACAAAACAGAAGAACCTGGCAACGCAACAAGCATCACTGCAAATCTCTAGTTGAGATATGGCCGCCACGTATCTCGGCAGTTACCTGTGTTTGTCAACAAAGTTTAGTATCAGGGAAAGTGTAAACTAACAAACAGCATTTAGCACTTAATTTTTGTTTAGCCTGACAACTGCGCACCGCCATGCCGCGGTTTGAAGATATTATCGACCAAAATCTTAATTCTCTATGTTAAAACACAAGCAGGGCACCACGGCGTGTATTCCTATTTAACAAAAAATCGATTCAGTTCTGTGCCAAAGTAAGCACGGCTTGTTCGCATTTATGTATTTACGGGTATCAAAGTACCCGTGAGATAGGTATTCCTATGCCTGAGCCAGATCGACATTGCAACAACATTTATCTACTTTCTCTCAATCTTTCTCAACTAAAATCTAGATCGTTTTATGAAAAGAGCCTTACTCTTTTTAGGAATGCTGATGATGACCGTGAGTATGGCATTTGCTCAGCAACATGCTGTCACCGGTAAGATCGTCGGAAGTGATGGAGCCGCTGTACCGCTGGCTACCATCCAGATTAAAGGTACCAACACCGGCACCGCTGCCGACCAGGAAGGTAACTTTAAGATCAATGTAAAAGGAAATGCTGTGCTGGTAATCCGCAGCGTGGGTTATCTTCCCAAAGAAGTAGCGGTGACCGCCACTTCTGATAACCTGCAGATCACAGTAACACCCGACAACAAAAACCTCGATGAAGTAGTAGTAACCGCTTTGAACATCAAACGTGAGAAAAAAGCACTGGGTTACGCTATCCAGGAAGTAAAGGGTGATGAGCTTTCCAAAACCACGGAACAGAACGTTGTAAATACACTGTCCGGCCGCATAGCCGGTGTGCAGGTAACTGCTTCCAGCGGTGCGGTAGGCGCCTCTTCCCGTATCGTATTGAGAGGTAACAACTCCCTGTCTGAAAACCAGCCCCTGTTCGTAATTGACGGTGTGCCTGTAAACAACGCCTCCAATGACGTAACCGCCATGGGTAGCGTGGACTACGGTAACGCTATGTCTGATATTGATCCTAACAATATTGAAAGCGTATCTGTACTGAAAGGTGCAAACGCTGCGGCATTGTATGGTTCCCGCGGTATGAACGGTGTGATCCTGATCACTACCAAATCCGGCAAACGCAAAGGCAAAGGCATTGGTGTGCAATACAACGGTGGCTTCACTTTTGAAAAGCCCTACATCCTGCCTAAAATGCAGAACCAATACGGCCAGGGTTATGGTGGTGGTGAATACCAGTACCAGCAATGGCTGAACGACGGCAATACCGGTTCTTACCAGGACTACGCCCAGACCCAGAGCTTCTCTTACCTGGATGGTAATGGTAACGGTGTGAATGATGGTGCGGACGAAAGCTGGGGCCCCCGCCTGGATGCAGGCCTGAAACTGCCCCAGTACAATAGCCCGGTAACCAACGGTGTACGCCAGGCTACTCCCTGGATCTCCCACCCGAACACCTTCAACGACTTCTTTGTAACCGGTCATACCCTGGACAACAGCGTGGCGCTGACCTCCACTACCGATAAGAATGAAACCCGCCTGGCACTGAGCAACCAACGCCAGACCGGTACTATTCCCAACACGGACCAGACCCGCTACACCGTAAACCTGAACAGCCTGAGCCACCTCACCGATAAGCTGACCGCTAACGTGATCGTGAACTATGTGCGTACAGAAAATAAGAACCTGGCAGGTGACGGTTATACCACCAATAACGTAATGGAATCTATCGGCAGCTGGTTTGGCCGCCAGGTAGATGTGAAGGACCTGAAGAAGAACTGGAACACGGAGTTTGAAAACGGTTATCCTTATAACTGGAACAGCAACTACCACGATAACCCTTACTTCAACGTATACAAAAACCTGAACCCCCGCCAGCGTGACCGCATCTTCGGTAACGTGAATATGAGCTACAGCTTCAGCAACTGGTTGAACCTGACCGGCCGCGTGGGTGAAGATATCTCTTACGAGAACCGTAAACGTAACTACTGGAACAAGTCCAATGCAACCCTGCAGGGACCTGGCTCCTGGAGCGGTGGTAGCTTCTCCCAGTGGACCCTGTACCACAATGAGCTGAACGCCGACGTATTCCTGACCGGTAATGGTAAACTGGGCGCTGACTTCTCCCTGAGCTATACCGCAGGTGCCAACTACCGCAACTACAAAGACCAGAACGAAGAATTTGCTGCAAACCAACTGACCGTTCCCAACCTGTTCACTATCCAGAACGTAAAGGGTACACCGGTTACTGTGATGCAAACCTACACCGGCCGCTCTAACAGCGTGTACGGACAGGCTTCACTGGGCTTTAAGAACTGGTTGTTCGTGGACGTTACCGGCCGTAACGACTGGTCTTCCACGCTGCCCAGCACTAACTGGTCTTACTTCTATCCCTCTGTAAGCTTGGGCTGGGTATTCACAGACGCTTTGAAAATACACAGCGACGTATTCACCTACGGTAAACTGCGCGCCAGCTGGGCACAGGTAGGTAAAGACGGTTCTACTTACCAGCTGGAGCCCACCTTCACGGCTGAAACTCCCTATAAAGGCGTGGTGCTTTACCATGAAAACCGCACTATTCCCAATGCCAACCTGAAACCTGAACAGGCAAAAAGTAAAGAAGCCGGTCTGGAACTGCGCTTCCTGAAAGACCGCCTGGCACTGGATGCTACCTACTATGAAAAACGTTCTTACAACCAGATCGTAAACGTAGACGTACCCGGCTCCACCGGTTATGATAAAATGGCGATCAATGCCGGTAACATCAGCAACAAAGGCGTTGAAATCCAGCTGTCCCTCGGCCTGCTGCGCACGCCGGGTGGCTTCAACTGGGATATGAACATCAACTGGGCTAAGAACACCAGCAAGGTTATTGACCTGTATAAAAGCCCCACCACTGGCCAGGAGCTGAAAGCACTCACGCTGACCTCTGCCTGGAAAGCTACCGTGGACGCTGTTCCCGGTCAGGCTTTTGGTGCCATCCGCGGTATTGGCTTCAAACGTGATTCCGCTACGAACACTATCCTGGTGGATCCGAGCACCGGTCTGCCCCAGTTCACTCCTGGTGTAAAGATCATTGGTAACATCACTCCTGATTGGGTAGGTGGTATCAGCAACAGCTTCTCTTATAAGAACTTCAACCTGAGCTTCCTGATCGACTTCCGTAAAGGTGGCGACATCTGGAGCGTAACCGACTGGTTCAGCGGTTACACCGGTGTACTGGCTTACACTGCTGCCGGCGATATCCGTAAGAACGGTATGATCGTAGGTAAAGACGTACTGCAGGGCCAGAAAGTGGGCTACATGAAAGATGGCAAACTGGTTGCCAACGATATCCGTGTAAACCCCGAGGACTACTTCCACAACACTTACGGTGGTGCTGAATCTGCGATCATCGACGGTAGCTATATCAAGTTCCGCGAACTGACCCTCGGCTATAGCCTGCCTGCCAAAGTGCTGGACCGTGTTAACTGGCTGAAAGCTGCTAACATCTCCCTCGTGGGCAGAAACCTGTGGCTGATGTACACAGACAAGAGCAACAAAGCGCACATCGATCCTGAAACAGGCATGGGCGCCGGCAACACCGGTCTGGGTATTGAACAATACCAGATCCCGTCTAACAGAAGCCTGGGTGTGCGTCTGGGCGTGACTTTCTAAGTCGATTGATTGAAAGAGATTTTAGTTCTAAAAAAAGAAACTCGGTTTATGAAACGCAATAAAAAAATTGCTCTTTTCGCAACAGGTCTGATGGCGGTATCCATAATGTCCTGCACGAAAAAGTTTGAAAGCATAAATACAAACCCGAACAGTCCTACGGACGCTCCTGCCACTAACGTGCTGGCAAACGCGATCCAGAATGTGGGCGCCAACATCTACGATGTATGGGCTAACATGAACGAGCCGGAAACCTACGCAGGTCACCTGGCCAAGATCCAGTACATCGACGAGGCCCGCTACAGTTTCCGTACCGGTACCGTAGAGAACGACTGGACGTATGATTACCGCATCCTGCATGACCTGCAGGGCGTGATCGACAATGGTAGTGCAACGCCCAACATGAAGGCCGCTGCCCTCACCCTGCAATCCCTGGTATTGCAGATCGTTACCGATACCTGGCGGGATGTGCCCTGGACACAGGCTATCAAAGGCTCCGGTGGTTTCATCGCCCCCGCCTACGATACCCAGGAAGCGCTGTATGACACGCTGACCGCCCACCTGCAGATGGCAGCCGACCTGTTCAAATCAGGCGGTACAGATGACCTGGGTGATGGCGACCTGCTGTACAATGGTAAAGTGGAGAAATGGCAGAAATTCTGCAACTCCCTGCGCCTGAGAGTAGCGATCCGTATGGCAAATGCCGCCCCGGAAAAAGCAAAGCCCATCATTGAAAGCATTTTCGCTAATCCTACAGACTATCCGGTATTTGCAGGCAACGATGACAACGCGTTCATTGTATGGCCCGGTTCCGACCCTTACTTTGAGCCCTGGTATGATGATTATCAGGGTCGTGATGACCATGCGGTTTCCGACGTGCTGATCAACCAGCTGAAATCTACCAGCGATCCCCGCCTGGAAGTATATGCCCAGCCGGCCGCCACAGATGGCGCCTACACAGGTGCTCCCATCGGCCCGGCAGGTTCTTTGCCTAACATTGGCCGCTTCTCCCGCATTGGTGCTCGCTTCCGCGAAAACCCGTCCGGCTTCACGCCGCTGCAGCGCTGGTCAGAAGTACTGTTCATTGAAGCAGAAGCTGCTGCCAAGGGCTGGACAGTACCCATGGGTGCTGCCGCTGCCTATGATGCTGCTGTGAGCGCATCCATGACAGAAAATGGTCTGACAACCGGGGATGCACAAGCCTTCCTGACCCTTAATCCTTACAAAACAGAAGCAGACATCCACATGCAGAAATGGGTAGCCCTGTTTAAAGATGGTCACGAGGCCTGGGCGGAAGAGCGCCGCACCGATATTCCTTTGCTGCCGGCTGCTCCGGGCTCTGCCTACACCGGCCATACCCGTCCGCCTTTCCGTTATCCTTACACTACCAAGGAAAATACGCTGAATGGTGCAAACCTGGCGCCCTTCCTGGCTAAAGTGAAGGACAACTTCTGGGGACAGCAGATGTTCTGGGACAAACGTACCAACGTACAGTAATTATTATTCGAACAAGTATAGCAGCAGGCCCGGCATTTTTGCCAGGGCCTGCTTTTTTTATGGTAAGAATGTTTGTTTTATGTAAGGGTATTTACCTTATTAAGCATATTGGGTTTATGTAAGGAGGCCTTTCATTTTTTAATTCTGTATCCTTTTCGTTTAGCATACTGCCCTTTTTACTATATGGCCGCTCCAGCAACTGTTTACTTCTGACTATACCGTTTTCTTCTGTAAGGTTGCACTTTTAACAAAAATTTATCCCAAATAACTTGGAAAATTAGATTTTTAAGTAAGTTTGCTTCAGATCAACATGACCCGTCTTAGAGAAAGAACCATCAAAATCTAAGTCAAACTGCTATTTATGAAACATGCTTTACTATGTATTAGCTGGCTGCTGATGTTTTTTTCAGTGGCTAACGCTCAACAGCGCACTATTTCCGGCAAAGTGACCGGAAGCGACGGGACTCCCATTCCGTTTGCCACCGTCCAGGTCAAAGGCACGACCCAAGGTGCCTCTGCGGACCAGAACGGCAATTTCAAACTGAATGTGGATGGTACCAATGCCATTCTGCAGGTGAGAAGTGTAGGCTTCATTTCTGCAGAATTTCCCGTTGGCACCAGCAACACATTAGCGCTGACCTTGCAGCCGGACAAAACCAACCTGCAGGAAGTGATCGTAACCGGTTTGGGCATCAAGCGCGAAAAGAAAGCGCTGGGGTATTCCGCCCAGGACCTGAAGGCCGATGAACTCACCAAAGCTAACCAGGGAGACGCCTTGCGCGCCATGTCTGGTAAGATCGCGGGGGTGCAGGTAACGGCTTCCAGCGGCACACCGGGTGCAGCCACCTACATCAAGCTGCGTGGTACCAACTCCCTTACGGGTAACAACCAACCACTGTTTGTGGTAGATGGTATTCCCATCGATAACGGCCAGAACTTTTCCGGCGATCCCTCTGATGGTACCAACGCCTTGTTATTTGGTGCAACCAACACCAACCGTGGTGCGGACATCAACCCGGATGATATTGAAAGCATGACCGTGCTGAAAGGCCCGGCTGCTGCGGCTATCTATGGTATTGATGCGGCCAATGGTGCGATCATCATCACTACTAAAAAAGGTAAGGCCGGCAAAATGGCCGTGGACTTCAGCACCAGCCTTTCTGTAGATGTGGTGAACCGCTATCCCAAGCTGCAGAACCAGTATGTAAGGGGTGATGAGAACACCGGTGATCCGGCTGACCTCATTGCCAACAGCGATAACCACACCCGTTATTCCTGGGGCGCCAATAAGGATACCCTGTTCTGGACCGGCGTACCAAATGATTATGACGTGCACGGTGATATTGTGGGTAAATCCGATCCCCGCGCTAAGATCCCATTCAAAGCATACGACAACCTGAAGAACTTCTTCCGCCCGGGTATTACCCTGAATAATTCCGTTTCCTTCAGTGGCGGTACAGACCAGGCTACCTACAGGCTGGGCGTATCTAATCTTCACTCTTCTTCCATCGTTCCGCTGCAGACCTACGACCGTACTACGATCTCCATGGCCGGTACGTTGAAAGTGTCTGAAAAGCTGAAGATGTCTGCCAATATGAACTACACCAATGATGGTGGGAACATGCCGCAAAATGGTAGCAATACTTCCGGTATCATGCTGCCGCTGACAAGAACCCCGATCTCCTTTGATAATGCCAATGGCACTAAGAAGGGGGATGATCCCAAGGCCTTCCTTAATCCGGACGGTACACAACGTAACTACCGTAACGCGGTTTCTTACGACAACCCGTTCTGGACCATCAACCGCAATCCGTATACCTCCTCTGTGAACCGTATACTGGGTAACGTACAGGCAGACCTGGATATTTATAAAGGACTTTCCGCTACCTATCGCATTGGTACAGACGTATATGGTGAAAACCACCACCAGTACTACGACCTGCAATCCGGTGCTTATCCCACAGGCCGCGTGTTTGACGATCAGTTCAACTTCCGCTCCGTGAACTCTGACCTGATCCTGTCTTATACCAAACGCTTTACCGATAAGTTCCGCCTGGATGCTAAACTGGGTAACAACTATTTCTCCCGCAAGATCACTGAAATGTATGTGCAGGGTGATGGCCTCGTGGCGCAGAATTTTGACAACATGAACAATGCATCTGTAGTGAAGGCGCAAACCTCTGTAGTGCCTTACCGCAGGGTATCCGGTTACTTTGATGTGAACCTGGATTACGCTTCTATGTTGTTCCTGGAAATCACCGGCCGTAATGACTGGTCTTCTTCCCTGCCTTCCAGCAAGAACCATTTCTTCTATCCTGCAGCTAACCTGAGCTGGGTGTTCACTGAGCTTCCTTCCCTGAAAGGCAACTCTGTATTGAGTTTCGGTAAGGTCCGCGTATCTGCGGCGCAGGTAGGTAAAGATCCGGGTGCGTTCCTTACTAAATCATTCTACCTGCCTTCCCTGGTGAGTGATGGCTCTACCAGCGGTATTTCCTTCCCATATGCTGGGCTGGGTAGCTTCCAGGTAAATACTACACTGGGTAATGCGGATCTGAAGCCTGAAAAGACCGTCTCTTATGAAGGTGGCTTGCAACTGCAGTTCTTCAACAACCGGCTGGGTATCGATGCAACTTACTACTACAGCAAAGGCACCGATCTGCTGGTAACGGCACCCATCGCGGCTACTACCGGCTACCAGCAGGTAACGCTGAATGCAGGTTCCATCCGCAACCAGGGTGTGGAAATACAGCTGACGGGCTCCCCGATCCGTACCAGTAACTTTAACTGGGATGTAACGGTAAACTTCAGCAAGAACGTGAACAAGGTACTGGCACTGGCGCCCAATGTAAGCCAGATCACCCTTAATGGTTTCACTGGTGCAGTGATCGCGCATATCCCGGGCCATCCCGCTGGTGTGATCTACGGCCAGGGCTGGCTGAGGGATGACAAAGGCAATATGGTGATCAGCGACCAGGATTCCAATCCCGGCGAACCGGTAGTAGGACCTGATCAGAAGCAGATAGGTAACCCCAATCCTAAATTCCTGCTGGGTGTAGGCAACACCTTCTCTTATAAAGGATTTTCCCTTTATGCTTTGATAGACTGGAAACATAAAGGCGATGTCTGGAACGGTACCCGTGGTTCCCTCATGGCGATCGGTACTTCTGCTTACACCATGGACCGCCACACCAGCAAGGTATTTAAAGGCGTGATGGGCCACCTGGATGCAAACAATAACCTGGTGCATAATGAAGGCGGTGCTGAAAAGCCCGGTGCAGGTGGTGCAAACACGACCCCCTTCTACATTGATGAAAACTGGTACCAGGGTAATGGTGGCGGTTTTGGCGCCCAGATCGAATCTTTCACAGACGACGGATCTTATGTAAAACTGAGGGAAGTGACCCTGGCATATGACATTCACTCCAAAGCTTTTACAGATTCCCGCTTCATTAAAGGTCTGAATGTATCCCTGTTCGCCCGCAACATCATTCTATGGACTCCTTACAAAGGCATTGATCCTGAAACGAGCCTGACCGGTGCTACCAGCGCCCAGGGTATAGACTATTTCAACGTGCCCGGTACAGAAAGTTTTGGTGCCGCGTTGAAGTTTAAGTTTTAATCATTCCAAAAAAGATCTTTATGTTACATCGTCTTAAATATATCGTAGGGGGCGCACTGGTGCTGGCTGCACTGGCAGTTACTTCCTGTAAGAAAGCCTACTTCTACAGTGGCATCAATGATGATCCCACACAATTACATGACAACACACCCACGTTGCTGCTACCTGGCATCGAAGTGAAATCCGCCTATCTTTATGGTGGGGACCAATCCCGCTTTGCGGCTATTTTCACGCAGCAGGTAACGGGTAATGGTAACCAGCCGGCCAACTACTCCCGCTACAACGTTTCTACCGATGACGTAGACAACCTCTGGACGTTTGGCTGGTATGGCGCAGTAATGAATGATGAGCACGTGATGATCCAGCTGTCTGACTCCCTGGGAGCCCGCCACTATGCCGGCATTGCACGTATTATGATGGCTAACTCCCTGGCTTCCGTAACAGACTTCTGGGGGGATGCGCCTTATTCTGACGCCTTCCGTGGGCTGGACGAACTGCAACCTAAATTTGACAGTCAGCAACAGATCTATGATACCCTGCATGCCCTGCTGGACCATGCTATTGCAGACCTGGCAGCAGACGACAATACAGCGCAACCAGCGGACGATGACCTGATATTCCACGGCGACCTGGCAATGTGGACCCGCTTTGCCCACTCCCTGAAAGCCCGCTATTACCTGCATACTTCCAAGGTGCAACCGGCCACCCTGGCCAAAGCGGCAAGTGAAGCAGCCCAGGGCCTCAAGTTTGGAGAAAACGCCGGTATCGTATTTGAAGGGAAAGCTGTAACATCTGAAAACCCCTGGTCACAGATGGTTACCCAGCGCGTAGGCGACTATTCTTTCAATGGCTATCTGAATACACTGACCAAGAACGCCGGCGATCCGCGGCATGACGTGTATTTCTCCGATGATCCCACAACACTGGGGTCTTTGTATGGTTCTCCCAACTCACCGGTATACTTTGTGACGCATGATGAAGTACTGTTCATTTTGTCTGAAGCATCCCTGAAACTGGGCAACACGCTGGATGCGGCTAATAACTACAATCATGCAGTTGCATATAACCTGTTCCGTTCCCTGGGCGATTCCAGCTACGCTACTACAGTGGCCAGAACGGCAGGCAACATTACGTTGCAGCAGATCATCACCCAGAAGTACATTGCCGAATTCCTGAACGCTGAGTGCTGGACAGACTGGCGCAGAACCGGGTTCCCCGCCATCAGCGCTTTTCCGAACAATGTGACAAACAACGTGATCCCCCGCAGCCTGTTGTATCCCAGCGGTGAGATCCGTTACAACAGCAATACCAAGCAGCACACTATCCTGGCAAGGCTCTGGTGGGATGTTCAATAAACTGGCAAAAACACCTGTAATAAAAAAAGAGGCTTCTTTTGAAGTCTCTTTTTTTATTTTTGTACCGCGTTAAAAAAAACTGATATGGATATACAGGAAGAAGAGCAGCAACAACTGAACATCGAACTCACGGAAGAAATGGCGGAAGGTACCTATGCAAACCTGGCGGTGATCACCCATTCCAATGCAGAATTTGTGGTGGATTTTGTGAACATCCTGCCCGGCATGCCCAAGGCCAGAGTGAAATCCCGTATCATCCTCACACCCCAGCATGCCAAGCGCTTCATGAAGGCCATGCTGGATAATATCAAGAAATATGAAGCCGCCCACGGCCCAATCCAGGACCAGGAGCCGGTTTCCGTACCCATGAACTTTGGAGGACCTACCGCCCAGGCCTAAGCCCGCGGAAGTAGCATCAGGGGCGCCGCCGCCCCTTCTCACTTTTACCTGAGACACGCCTTATGGAGCAAACATATGCTTATTCCCATCTGCGGGACTTTACCCGGGATGTTTTTCTTGCCATGGGCTGCCCCGCCAGCCAGGCCACATTGGCCAGCGAAGTATTACTGAGCGCGGATCTCAGGGGGATAGATTCCCATGGCGTAGCCCGGCTCTCGGGCTACGTGCGTTTATGGGAGGCTGGTCGCATCAATGCCACACCCAACATCCGCATTGTACACGAAACCCCCTCTACCGCCGTGGTGGACGGTGATGGTGGCCTGGGCCTGGTAGTGGCACCCTTTGCCATGCAGGTAGCCATCGATAAAGCCGCCCTGGCCGGCACCGGCTGGGTGAGCGTAAAGCATTCCAACCACTTTGGTATAGCCGGCTATCACGCTATGAAGGCGCTGGACCGTGACATGATAGGCATGGCCATGACCAATGCCAGCCCCCTGGTGGCCCCCACCTTCGGGAAGGAGCGCATGCTGGGTACCAACCCTATTGCCGTGGCCATCCCGGCCAATAAGCAACCTGCTTTTGTAGCCGATTTTGCCACCACCACGGCGGCAAACGGTAAGCTGGAGATCCTCCAGCGCAAGGAAGAGGCAGCACCCACGGGCTGGATCCAGGACAAAGCTGGTAACAGCAGCACCAACCCCCATGAACTGAAAGAAGGCGGCGCTTTGCTGCCCCTGGGCGGCGACCGTGACCACGGGAGCCACAAGGGGTATTGCCTGGGTGCCATAGTGGATATATTTTCGGCGGTGCTTTCCGGCGCCAATTACGGCCCCTGGGCGCCCCCTTTCGTGAGCTTCCTGGCACCACCGGCACACCCGGTGGGCGAGGGGCTGGGCCACTTTTTTGGCGCCATGCGGGTAGATGCATTCCGTCCCGCGGAAGAATTTAAGGACCACATGGACAACTGGATAAGCCGCTTCAGGGCCACCACGCCGGTGAACGATGACCAGCCCGTGCTGATCCCCGGCGATCCCGAACGGGAAATGCAGGCCCTGCGCCTGGAGAAAGGCATCCCCGTGCTACTGCCCGTAGTGAAAGACCTGCAGGCCGTGGCACAGAAATTCAACCTTAACTTTTAGTCACTTCATATATAAACGAGCATGAAAGTTTTAAAATTTGGCGGTACTTCGGTAGGAAAACCGGAACGCATGCATTCGGTGGCCCAACTGATCACCGCAGATCAGGATGCCAAGATCGTGGTACTGTCTGCCTTATCCGGGACCACCAATTCCCTGGTGGAGATCGCCCAGTCACTGGCGGACGGCAATAAGGCACAGGCCAAACAACAGATCGACAAGCTGGAAGCACATTACCGGTCTTTCTGTGAAGCGCTCGTCAAGACAGACGCAGCCCGCGCTGAAGCCAAAGCCATCGTGGATGAACATTTTGAGTTCCTTAATATCATCCTGAAGATCTCTTTCAATGAAGCACTGAATAAAGATATCCTCGCGCAGGGTGAATTGCTGTCTACCAAACTGTTTACCGTGTACCTGCAGGAAGCCGGCATCAAGGCCGTGTTGCTCCCCGCGCTGGACTTCATGAGCATAGACGAGTTTGAAGAACCGGAAATTCCCCGCATCAAGACCCGCCTCACGGCCCTCATTGACCAGCAGAAAAGCGAGCACATTTTCATCACCCAGGGTTACATCTGCCGCAATGCCAAAGGCGAGGTGGACAACCTGAAACGGGGTGGCAGTGATTACTCTGCGTCCCTGATCGGTGCAGCCATCCAGGCTTCTGAAATACAGATCTGGACAGACATTGATGGGATGCACAACAATGATCCCCGCGTGGTGAAGAAAACCTTCCCGATCGACCAGTTGTCTTTCGATGAAGCCGCGGAACTGGCCTACTTTGGCGCCAAGATCCTGCATCCCGCCTCCATCTGGCCTGCACAGCATTTCAATATTCCTGTGAAACTGCTCAATACCATGCAACCGGAAGCAAAAGGCACCATCATTACCGAACTGCCTAACGGCAACGGGGTGAAAGCAGTAGCAGCAAAAGACGGTATCATTGCCATCAAGATCAAATCCAGCCGAATGCTGCTGGCATATGGTTTCCTGCGGAAGATCTTCGAGGTATTTGAAAAATACCGCACGCCTATTGATATGATCACCACTTCTGAGGTGGCGGTTTCCATCACCATCGACAGCACTGCCCACCTGGAGCAGATCCTCAAGGAACTGCAGCCTTTTGGTACCGTAGAACTGGATCATCACCAGACCATCGTATCTATTGTGGGTAACGAGGTGGCGGCTACACCGTCCATCATCCAGAAACTGTTTGACTCTATCGCAGAGATCCCCGTGAGGATGATCTCTTATGGTGGCAGCCGCCATAACATTTCTATCCTGGTGGCAGCACAATACAAGGATAAGACCCTGCAGGTATTGAACAAGGGATTGTTCAACCTGGAGTAGGAAATATAATTTCAGAGCGTGGCCCGGGCAGTGATGCCCGGGCTTTTTGTTGAGGCCCGGAGCGATGTAACCGGTGCAGCAGCGCGGGCACGTGGTCTAACCCATGTAGGAATGCCGCCGGCCAGGTGTTACGCCCGTGAAACATAACAGGCCTATAACAGGCATGGCCCGGGCAACGGTGTGCCTGGGCCATTATATATAACTTTTGCGGGTAAATATGCCCCTTATACGCAAGTGCATCCGCACTCACGCTGTCATTCAAAACATATCACGTTAACAAGGGGAATCTACTCCTTGATCTTCTTCTTCAATAAACTCACCTGGTCCTGCAAATGGCTTACCATGTCCGCCAGGTGCGTTACACTCATGCGGCTTTGACTGTTGGTCTTGCTGATCACGGCATCGGTTTGCCAGATCTCCAGGATGTCATCCATGTTCACGGAGTAAGGCTCGTACTGGGGATTGTCTGATACGAGGGTGACCTTGGTCTTGGCCCGGTTGCTTTTCACCAGGCGTTTGTACACGATGCCTTCGCGGTTGGTCATCACGATGTAGGTCTCATTGTTGCGCAGGTCATCCCAGCCACCTACTTTGTGGCAAACAATTACGGAGCCGGAGGGAGTGGGCAGCATGGAATCTCCCGCAATTTCAAAGGCCCGGTAACTGCCTGCGCCCAGCATGGGCAGGGTAAAGGTGTTCAGCTCCTCGATGAACTCATCATCGTTGTAACCTGCCAGGTAACCGGCGGCCGCTTTTACCGGCACAAACTCGATCTGCTGGCGGCTGTTGCCCATCTTAAGCTGCCGGCGTTTTTCCAGGAAGTTCTCTTTCTGGTCGCCCAGGTCGCGGCGCAACATGTCATCGATAGACACGCGGAACATATCGCTGACCATCTCCAGCACCTCGGTGCGGGGCTCCGCACGTTCCTCCTCGTAGGCGCCGAGCAGGGAACGCTTGATCCCTAATTTATCGGCAAACTCCTGCTGGGTCCAGCCCTTTTGCTTCCGCAGGTATTTTAAATTACGACAAACGATAGACATCCTAAATAATTTAGTTCGTTGCTAACAAAATTAGCAATTAATTTGAATTAACCAAAAAAATGAAGAAAAAAGGCCGTTTTTTTTATTTCAGCCCGATTTGGTATTCGGAAATCCCGCCTTACTTTTGCCAGCAGTCAAATCTGAACTTCTATGTACGATACGCTTAAGATTATTCACTCCCTCCTGCGCTGGCTGATCCTGCTGTCAGGCGTTTTTGTGGTGCTGCGCTCCCTGGGCGGCCTGGCCGGTAAGAAGGCCTACACTTCCGGCGACGGTAAAGCAGGATTGTTCTATATGATCTTCTTTGACCTCCAGCTATTGGTAGGCCTGCTCCTGTTCTTCGTTTTCAGCCCGCTGGTAGGCATCCATGATATGGGCGCCGCCATGAAAGACCCCATCATGCGCTTTTACACGGTGGAGCATGAGACCATGGCCATTATTGCTTTTGTGCTGGTGCACATTGGCCGCGCCAAGACCAAGAAAGGTACGGATGCACAGCGCCATAAAGCCGCGCTGATCTTCTTTGGCCTGGCCTTCCTGCTGGTACTGGCCCTGGTACCCTGGCCCTTCCGCGCGGTAGGCGCCATGCAGGGCTGGTTCTAATAACGTATAGCCGTAACCGTTAGTAGTTACCGAAAATAAAAGCGAAAGCGCTGCGTCCCGTACGTAGCGCTTTCGCTTTTTAATGCAATGTCATCCCTTGTCTGTGTTGTACAGGCGGAAGGAATAGATGTAGGGCAGGAAGGCAATGAGCGCCGCAATAACAATCACCACAAACACGGCCGATACGGCCTGCATAAAAAAGCCGCATGACATGATCACGATGCCCGCAATGATCCAGAGCCTGCTGGCCATGCGGTGGGTCTCCTGCCAGATCTGTGAGCTCATGAGCGTCCAGGGCGTGCGTACCCCGATGAAATAATTGGGCTGCAGCCCACCCAGGTACACACCCAGGATCACCACCAGCAATCCCACTCCCACAAAGGCCCAGCGCTCCAGCAGGAACTCCTTGCCAATATGGATCATGAAGATCAGTACGCTGGTAAATACCGCCAGGTACAGGTGCATGAGAAAACGGGTGCGGTAGTAGGAACGCCAGTAGCCGGAGGTATGGTCTGGTACCTCATCCGTTTTGGGAATGTAGCGGAACAGGCAGTACAATAAAAAGTTGGTCAGGAAGAGGAAGATCATGAGCAGCAACAGCTCATTTTTATCACCGATACGGCCGGGCGTACCCTGCACCGTATAATTGGTGCCTACCATCTCTGGAATAGTGGGCCAGATAATGCCCAGGTAGGCCATGGGCACCAGCAACAATAGAATAATGAGCACTTCTTTCGGGAAATCAGACTGTTTCATGCTGATCAGTTTTAAAAGATGAACGAAATATAACCGGTCGTACGCTCTTTTTCCCTTCATGGCTAATTCAATGCCACCCCGAATTTACGCATATTCCATTGATCCTCAATCTCGAAAGAAATTAGTATCCGGCAGCTAATTTTATTAGTAAAGCTAAAATATTTAGTATTTTTACCGCGGGACAAAACCCCCGGCGGTATGATCACATTACAACAACGTTCCATTGCGCACTTCGACCTGGATTGCTTTTTTGTATCCGTAGAATGCCTGAAAGACCGCAGCCTCATTGGCAAACCCTTGCTGGTAGGCGGCCAGAGCGACCGTGGCGTGGTGGCAGCGTGCAGTTATGAAGCCCGGCGTTATGGCATTCATTCCGCCATGCCCATGAAAACCGCCATGCGCCTTTGCCCGCACGCGATAGTGCGCAGCGGCGATATGGAAAAATACAGCATGTACTCCCGCTGGGTCACCGATATTATTAGCAGACAGGCCCCGCTCTATGAGCAATCTTCCATCGATGAATTTTACCTGGACCTCACCGGCATGGACAAATTCTTTGGCGCGGAAAAATGGACCAAAGCCTTGCGGGAACGCATTATCCTGGAAACATCCCTCCCCATTTCCTTTGGGCTGGCGTCTAATAAACTGGTATCCAAAGTAGCCACCAACGAGGCCAAGCCCAATGGGCAGCTGGTAGTACCTTATGGCCTGGAGCGTGCTTTCCTGGCGCCCATGAAGGTGGAAAAACTACCCATGGTGGGTAAGGAAACGGCCGCACAGCTGCGCCGCCGCGGCGTGGAAACGGTACAGACCCTGAGCGAAGTTCCCGTACAACTGCTGGAAGCCTGGCTGGGCAAGCATGGCATAGCGCTGTGGAACAAGGCCAATGGCATTGATGAAACACCGGTGGTCCCTTTTCATGAACAAAAATCCATTTCCACGGAAAATACTTTCCATGCAGACACCATTGACCTGCATTTCCTGCATGGAGAGCTGGTGCGTATGACGGAGAAGATCGCCTTTGAATTGCGCCAGCAGAACAAACTGGCCGGCTGCATTACCGTGAAGATCCGCTACGCTGATTTTCAAACCGTGAGCCGGCAGATGACCATTCCTTACAGCTGTGCAGACCACGTGTTGCTGGAAAAGGTGAAGGAGCTCTTTACAAAACTGAACGACCGGCGTCAGCTGATCCGCTTGATCGGCGTGCGTTTCAGCCACCTGGTGCAGGGCAATTACCAGATCAGTTTATTTGAAGATACCCAGGAAAAAATAGCCCTGTACCAGGCGATAGACGGGATTAAGAACCGCTTTGGGGGCGATGCGCTGATGCGCGGGGTGAACGTGGAGCAGCACAACGAGCGCAAACACCGGAAAGCAGGCGTGCTGCCATTTTACAAACCGGAACGGTACCTGAAAGAGGTGGCTAAAACCAGGCCCTATGTATCTTAATTGCAAAACCAGTTTCAGCCTGCGGTACGGTACCATGCAAACCAAAACACTGGTGGAGCAGGCAAAGGCAACCGGTGTTACAGCACTGGCACTGACCAATATCAATATGACCGCGGATATATGGGACTTTGTACAAAGCTGCCAGCAGTGCGGCATTCAGCCCATTATGGGCATTGAGTTCCGCAACGGGCACCATTGCTGCTACATTATGCTGGCCCGCAGCATGCAGGGGTTGTTGCAGATGAATAGTTTCCTCTCCCGCCACCTGGAGCATGATGTGCCATTCCCACAACGGGCCCCTGTGCTGGAAGATGTATTTGTGATCTATCCCTGGGGAAGCTTGCCCATGGAAGCTTTGCAGGCGCACGAGCTGCTGGGCGTGCGGCCGCGCGAGCTGAATAAATTGTTCCGGGTAAATACAGCAGCCTATGCGGACAGGCTGGTGATCCTGCAGCCGGTAACACTGTGCGATGCCAGCCAGTATGAGCTGCATACCCTGCTGCGGGCCATTGACCAGAACCTGCTCATCACCCAGTTGCCGCCGGAAAGCCTGGCCCGGCCGGATGAAGTGATGTTGCCGCCCGCCCTGCTCCTGGAGCGGTTTGCAGCCTATCCGCATATTATACAGAACACCCTGCGTATTATACAGGCCTGCGATGTGCACGTGGATTTCAGGGTGAACCGCAATAAACTTTTCTTCACCGGCAGCCGGGAAGGAGACCGTACCAAACTACGGCAACTGGCCATGGAAGGGATGCAGCGCCGGTATGGCGCAGACCATGCCGTGGCGCTGGAAAGGGTGGAAAAGGAGTTGCGCATCATTGACCAGCAGGATTTTAACGGGTACTTCCTCATCACCTGGGATATTATAGATTATGCGCGCAACCGGCGCGGCTATTTCCACGTGGGGCGGGGCTCCGGGGCCAATTCCATCGTGGCCTACTGCCTGGATATTACCGATGTGGACCCCGTGGTGCTGGACCTTTACTTTGAGCGTTTCCTCAATCCTTACCGGAGCAGCCCCCCGGATTTTGATATTGATTTTTCCTGGAAAGACCGGGACGATGTGATCCGCTACGTGTTTGAAAAATATGGCCCGGAGCATACCGCATTACTGGGCACGGTAAGCACTTTTCAACGCAATGCCACTATCCGGGAGCTGGGCAAAGTATACGGGCTGCCCAAGGGCGAGATAGACAAGATCCTGGCAAACCCTTACCAGACAAAGCTCCGGGCGGATGATGATATTCACCGCAAGATCTGGCAATACAGCCAGGAGATGGAAGATTTTCCCAACCACCTCAGCATCCATGCCGGCGGTATTCTGATCAGCGAAGCGCCCATCCGCCAGTATTGCGGCACCCACCTGCCACCCAAAGGCTTTGTGACTGCACAACTGGACATGCACCAGGCGGAAGCCATTGGCCTGCATAAGTTTGATATCCTGAGCCAGCGGGGCCTGGGTCACATCCGCGATGCGGTGGAGCTGATCCGGCATAACCGCGGGGTGGAAATAGACATCCATGATGTGAAGCGCTTCATGGCCGATCCCCATGTGCAGGATGCCCTGCGCAACGTGAACACCATTGGCTGCTTTTACATCGAGTCGCCGGCTATGCGCCAGTTGCTGAAGAAGCTGGCCTGCGATAACTACCTGACGCTGGTGGCAGCCAGCTCCATCATCCGCCCGGGCGTGGCACAGTCCGGGATGATGCGCCAGTACATCTGGAATTATCACCACCCCGACATGGTGCACTACCTGCATCCCATGCTCAAAGCACTGCTACAGGAAACCTATGGAGTAATGGTGTACCAGGAAGATGTGATCAAAGTGGCGCACTACTTTGCAGACCTGGAACTGGCCGATGCAGATGTGCTGAGAAGGGCCATGGCAGGCAAGTACCGGGGGATGGAGGAATTTGAAAAGATCCGGCACCAGTTTTTCGACAACTGCCGGCGCAAAGGTCACCAGGAGGAGGTGATCGCAGAGGTGTGGCGGCAGATTGCCAGCTTTGCCAACTTTTCTTTTTCCAAGGCGCACTCCGCGAGTTTTGCCGTGGAAAGCTACCAGAGCCTGTTCCTGAAAACCTACTTCCCGGCGGAGTTTATGGTGGCGGTGATCAATAATTTCGGGGGCTTTTATAACCGGGAACTGTACTTCCGGGAATTACAGCGATGCGGGGCCAGGGTGCACCCGCCTTGTGTAAATAACAGTGACGAGTATACGAATATCAGCGGCGAGGATGTGCACATTGGGTTCATCCACGTAGAAGGGCTGGAAACAAAGCTGGTGGCACAGCTCCTGCGGTCGCGCCATCATCACGGCCCGTTTGAAAGCCTGGAAGATTTTGTGGCGCGCATCAGCCCTGCGCCGGCCCAGCTGGAACTGCTCATCCGCATTGGCGCGTTTAATTTCACAGGGCTTACCCGCAAGGAATTGTTATGGAAAAGCAGCCCCCTGGTAAGAACGCGCCCGGCGCATGCAGACCAGCTCATTGCGTTGTTCAAAGATCCACCGCTGGATGCGCCCCTGCCCCAGTTGGCCTATCATCCGCATGAAGAGGCATTTGAAGAAATAGCGTTGCTGGGCTTCAGCGTGGACTCGCCTTTTACCGTGCTGGCGCATGAGCAGGATCACTACCTGCCGGTGCGGGCGCTGGATGATAAAGAAGGGGAAACGGTGGTGATGCTGGGCTACCTGGTGTGCACCAAACTGCGGCGCACCGCGAAAGGGGAGCCGATGTGCTTTGGCACTTTCCTCGACCGGGAAGGCGCTTTCCTGGATACGGTGCATTTCCCGGTCAGTTTACAGCGCTATCCGTTCCAGAAAGGTGGGTTCTATGTGCTGGAAGGCAAGGTGGTAAAGGAATTTGGCGTAGTGTCTGTAGACGTCCAGTACATGCGGAAAGTAGGGTGGATGGAAGATAAATTCCCCGAGGTGGTGCATTATTGAAGGTTGTTAAGTTCCCCCCGGGGCGGTGCATTATTAAATGTTAAAACCCCCAGATATCCATGGCGGCGCGGAAGGTTTCGCAATGCGCGTTCACCACGTCTTTTACCAACGGGGAATAGCCGCCGCCCATGGCCACTACGCAAGGAAGGCCGGCGCACTTGATGGTTTCCAGCACAAACACATCACGGGCACGGCAGCCGGCGGGTGTGAGGTGCAATTTGCCAAAACGGTCTGTGGCCAGTACATCCACGCCGGAAAGGTAAAACACAAAATCCGGCCGTACAGTAGCCAGGAGGTGGGGAAGTGTGTCATACAGCAGGCGGAGATAGCCGGCATCGTCCAGGCCATCCGGCAGGGGGATGTCCAGGTCAGAGGTTTCTTTGTGAAAAGGATAATTGTGCTGCCCGTGCATGCTGAAGGTAAAGACGCGCGGCTCGTGGGCAAAGATGGCTGCCGTGCCATTGCCCTGGTGCACATCCAGGTCTATGACCAGGATCTGCTTTGCCAGGCCATGGTGCAGCAGGTGCAGGGCGGCAATGGCAAAGTCATTGAGCAGGCAAAAGCCCTCGCCCCGGTCTGCAAAGGCGTGATGGGTGCCCCCGGCCACGTTCATGGCAATGCCGTCCTGCAGGGCAAAGCGGGCGCAGTCTATACTGCCCTGTGCAATCACGATCTCTCGGTGGGTGAGGGCAGGGCTTTGTACAAAGCCGGTGGGGCGCTGCTCCCTGGGCGTAAGGGTTTGGTCCCGGAGCTTATGCCAGTAGGTGACCGTGTGGGCGCGGAGGATGTCTGCTTCCGGTGCCGGCGCGGGGTGGAATAACTGGGAGGGACTGATCACACCCTCGCGGAGGAGCTGTGCGGGGATCAGCTCGTATTTCACCATCGGGAAGCGGTGCTCCTGTGGCAGCGGGTGTATGTAACATGCATCGAAAGCGATCTTCATCCTGGATTATTGATTCGTTGTTCTGCTATTGCCATTGCATTACCTGCTTATCCGCGATCACAAACACCGCTTCATGCGGCGCGGGCGCCACGCTGGCCAGGCCCGTGAATTTGCCGAAGGCGGGCAATACGGCATATTGCTCCCCAAAATAGAAACACGGCAGGCGCATGGACTGGCGCCCCATGCCGGAGATCACCACGCCAGGATGGAGATGGCCGGAGATCACGTAACTTTTCTGCGCCACGGCATCCGCCGCATCATGGGCAAAGTAAATATTGCGCAGTTGCAAATGCTTTTCCACTTTTACCTGCAAACCCGCATACACCATAGGTTCCAGGATATCGTGGTTACCCTGCACCAGGATAAACTCCACCCGGGAGAACTGCTGGCGCCAGAGGCGGAAGTATTCAATATCGTTATTGGCCACGCTATGGAACATGTCCCCTACAATGATGATGCGCACGGGATGGTAGCGGGTAATGAGTTTTTGTAAACAGAACAGGTCTTCCTGCACCAGGTGGGCCGGCACCGCAATGCCCGCCTTCCTGAAATGGGCGGACTTGCCCAGGTGCAGGTCAGACACGATGAGCGATTGCTCTTCCTGCCAGAAAATGGCTTTGTAGGAAGAGAGGACCCAGTGTTGTGATTGATGTTGAAATATTAGATCGTCCAAGGTGATTGCGTACTTCTTTTTAGCGCGGCGCGCTATCTGGTCTCAAAATTAGGATAACTTCCGCGTTGTGCCCACCCGCCCTTTGGAAGGAAATTTTGCTGCCGCCTGCTTACCCGCTTCCTTTACCGCCTCCTCCACATTGTGCGCATCCACCGGTACACCTGCCTGGCGCGACACCGGTGCGCGTCCCTTACCCTTCGTTTTGGGAGCCTTGATAGGACCATCATCCACCGGGCTGAAATGCTGTTGCTGCAGCTTTTTAATGCGGTCGGATAATTTTTCGCTGGTAAGATTTTCCCGGAGACTGTCCACCTTGATGGGGAAGCAGAACGGCGTGAGCTTTTCCGGCTCCGTGATCACGATGCGCTGGATGGCAATGCGCTCCAGCATTTCCCGCAGACGCGGCTCCTCTATCTGGTAAAAATAAGCCTCATTGTACGACTGGCGCAGTAATAAATTCTGGGCATCATAATCCCGGAATACATTGAACAGCAAAGAGGCGGATGACTGCAAATGCCGGTTGGTCTTGTGTTTGCCGGGGTAGCCCTGGAACACGAGGCCGGCTATTACAGCAATGTCGCGGAACTTGCGCCGCGCCATTTCTGTGGCGTTCACGCTGCTTTGCAGGTCTATGTTCAAACCATCCAGGGAGAAGAGGGCTTTCACATTGCTGTTGTCAATAGGAATGGGCTGGTCACTGAGCAGCTCAAACCCGTAATCATTCATAGCGATGGAAAAGGTGATGGGATGGTGCAGGGCGATGCGGTAAGCCAGCAATGCTGCCATGACCTGGTGCACGAGCCGCCCCTCAAACGGGTATACGAAAAGATGGTGGCCATCTTTGGTCTCAATCTTTTCAATCAGCAGTTCATTTTCCGCCGGGATGTGGGAGAGGTGGGCCTGCAGGGCAAAAAGCGGCTGCAGCGCTACCAGTTCCGGGTCCGTGGAATTGCCGGCAATGGCTTCCTGGAATTTCTTGCGCAGCATCTTACCCAGGTTGGCCGAAAGCGGGATGCGGCCACCCATCCAGCTGGGCACAATGGTCTTTTTAGCGTTTGACTTGCGCACCAGCGCCGTCATGTCCTTGATCATCACGAACTCCAGGTTATGCCCGCCCAGGCTAAAGGCATCGCCCGGTGTAAGCCGCGACAGGAAAGACTCTTCCACCACGCCCACATAGCCTCCGCTGAGGAATTTTACTTTCAGCATGGCGTCGCTCACAATGGTGCCAATGTGCAGGCGGTGGCGCAGGGCCAGCTGCCGGCTGCGGCAAATGTAAAAATTGCCTTCCCGCTCCAGCTTGCGGAATTCATCATAACTGTGCAGCGCATCGCCCCCGGTGCTCAGGAACGCCAGCGCCCATTGCCAGTCTTCGGGGGTAATATCGCGGAAACAGAAGGTACCGGCCACTTCCTGCCAGATCTCGTCTGCATGAAAGCCGTCGGAAATGCCCAGGGTCATCAGGTATTGCAGCAGCACATCATAGGCCAGTACCACCGGGGTGCGGCTTTCAATGAGATTGGCTTCCATGGCCTCTTTGAGGGCCGCCGCCTCCACCAGTTCCAGGGAGTGGGTGGGCAGGAAAAAGATCTTGCTCACGGCGCCCGGTTGGTGGCCGCTGCGGCCTGCTCTCTGCAGGAAGCGCGCCACACCTTTGGGGCTGCCCACTTGTATCACGGTGTCTACCGGGCGGAAGTCCACGCCCAGGTCCAGGCTGGAGGTACACACCACCGCTTTGAGCTGGCCGGTATGCAGGGCTTCTTCTACCCAGATACGCAGTTCCATATCCAGCGATCCATGGTGCAATGCCAGTGCCCCCGCATATTCCGGGTGCTGGCGCAGGATCTCCTGGTACCATATTTCAGACTGGGAGCGGGTATTGGTAAAGATCAGCGTAGTGCGGCTCTGCTCAATCACAGGCATGGCCTTGTGCAGCAGGCGTATGCCCAGGTGCCCCGCCCATGGTAGTTCTTCAATGCCATCGGGGAGTATGCTTTTAAGCGCTATTTTTTTGTGGATGACCGCCCGCACGATCACGCCGTGGGCCGCATCGCTGCCCAGCAGCACGTCCAGGGCCTCTTCCAGGTTACCAATGGTAGCAGAGATGCCCCAGATGCGCAGGTCGTTGTGAAAATTATTACGGACCAGGTGTTTAATGCGGCTCAGGGCCAGCTCCACCAGCACACCGCGCTTGGTGCCCAGCAGTTCGTGCCACTCATCCGTAACAATGCATTGCAGCTGGGCAAACACGGCGGGGTAATGTTTCTGTCCCAGCAGCAGGTGCAGGCTTTCCGGGGTGATGATGAGCACTTCCGGCATTTGCTTTTTCTGGGCGGCGCGCACGCTGGTGGAGGTATCACCACTGCGGATGCCCACCTGCCAGGCCATGCCCAGTTCGTTGATCACTTCCTGCATGGCGCGGGCCAGGTCTTTGGCCAGGGCACGCAGCGGGGTGATCCACAGCAACTGCAGACCGTTCTTGCTTTTCTTCCTGAAATTATCGGGATGTTGGTCTATCCAGGCAATCAGCACTGCCAGGAAAAGGGAGAAGGTTTTACCGTAGCCGGTAGGCGCATTCACAATGCCAGAGCGGCCTTGCAGGTACTGCTCCCAGGCTTCCTCCTGGAATACGAAAGGCTGCTGCTCTTTTGCCGCCAGCCAGTCTTTGATCACTATCCATCCGCGCGAAATTTGTTCTTCCATGAGGATATGAAGTTAATCAAAAACCGGGGTTAACCATTCACCTTCCCTACAGCGGTTTGAACAAGATCTTGGACTCCAGCATAGCGGGCGTGACAACAATATGTTTGGCGGCATCGTAGTAGAAATCTGCGGGGCCGGATACGCCTTTCAGTACTTCGGTAGCCTGCCCGCTTTGCACGTTCACTTTTTTGAAGATACCGGCGCCGGCGGGACTGGCCATGTTGGCCCAGTCAGATACCAGGAGGGTATGGGCGTCCAGCAGCTGCAGGCCGTCAAAGTAGCCCACTTCGGTGCCAATGCGGCGGAAAGAAGCCTGCCTGTTCTTCCAGCTGATCTCGCCCAGTATGCCGGTAGGTGCTGCACCTCCTTCAAAGCCGCAGGTGTACAGTTTATGGGCCTGGGGGTCGTACACAATGCCATTGGCCCCTGCTACCGCTACCGGCAGCGCTTTGTAAGACAATCCTTTGCCCAGCGTTACTTCGTACACCTTGCCTACATCCGTGGCAGATACAAAAAGGGTGTGGGCGTCTTTGGCCACCACATCGTTCAGGAAGCTGGTCTTCTCACGGGCGAAGCTGAGCTCCGCTGTTTTCTTACCCGTTTGGAGGTCAATGCCCACGATGCGGTCAATGTCTGCCACATACAGCACGCCGCCCACGATAGCGCTGCCCTTGGGGGCATCCAGCTTTTCCGTGGTGATGCTTTTGGTGATGAGTTGTCCGTCTAAAGACAGTTTGGAAATATAACCGTTACCGTCTTTGGCGCCGGGGTTCATGCCTTCACCTATATTGTCTACATACAGGTATTTACCATCGGAAATTACGCTTTCAGGAAAGGTAAGGCCCTGGTCCTGGGCGCTGGCGCTAAGGCACAGCAGGCTGGCGCCGGCCAGCAGCAAGTGTTTGAAACTGGAATGCATAAGAGTTTTGATTTAGGGTATGTTTACAATGGCAAAGCTACAGCAGGATGCCGGCGCAGGGGTAACGGGATCGGCTCACATAATTGCTTTTTTAGTGCGCACGGCGTTGGGCGTGCACCCGTAGTGGGTCTTGAAGATGCGGATGAAGTGGGGCACGTTTTCAAAACCGCATTCCAGTGCTATTTCCGATACATTTTTATTACTGTTGTTCAGGAGCATGTGTGCATGCGCCAGTCTTTGCTCATTGATCCATTTCTTGGGCGGGCACTGGTAGCGCTGCTGGAAGTCCCGTTTAAAAGAAGCCAGGCTGCGCCCGGAAAGCTGCGCCAGTTCTTCAATGGTAAGGGGCTGTAGCAAGTGGTGGCGCACAATGTATTCAATGTCTGCCGGCTGTTGCTGCACCACGCTTTTTACATAACTCCACACCGCTTCCTTTTGCGGACCGGCCAGCAGCAGCAGGAATAACTCCTGCAGTTTCAGTTGCAGCAGGGGCTCAGGATTTTCCAGCACGGTTTCAAAGTATTGTTTGTATTGCTCACGGAAGCTGTGCAGGAGCGGGTTTTGGGTGAAGAGCACCACGTGGTGGTCCGACGGGGGCGCCTGCAAATGTGCATGTTCCGCACCATACTGGCGGAAGAATTTCTGCAGGAAGTTATCGTCAAAAAAGATGATCAGCGCTTCATAATAGGTATCGTCCGGGATGCAATCAGACATGGCATACTGCCCGCGCTTGAGCAGCAATACATCATTGCCCCGCACAATAATATCCTGGTCCGGCAGGTGCAGGTGCTTCTCCCCGCGGATGATAAAAATAAACTTGTGCTGGGCCAGGAATACGCTACGGCGGCTGCTTTCATACTGCTGGCGGTACAGGGCATAGGGCACGCCTTTGGCCTTGAGAAAGACCATGCCTGCCGCATCTTCGAGTATCAGTGGTGTTGCCATATCATTCAATTTCATCCAGCAGTACCCCCGTGGGGCTCACCTGCAAACGGTGCATGACGCCGCATTTCAGGGCAAAGTTATTCTTTTGGTGGCCAACCGGGAAATTGAAGCACACGGGGTAGTGTTTGTCCTTCACCTTTTCCATTACAATATCGTATACGGTCCTGCCAAATTCTTCCCCGGGGTCATCGGACTTCAGGCGGTTAAAGCCGCCAATGACCAGGCCTGCCAGGTTATCCAGCTTCCTGGCGCGCTGCAGGTTGTTGAACATGCGGTCCAGGCTGTACAGGTATTCACCCACTTCTTCCAGGAAAAGGATCTTGCCTTGCGTATCTATTTCGGAATCGGTGGCCATTACGCTTTGTATCATAGACAGGTTGCCACCGGTGAGCACGCCGCTGGCGGTACCGTTGCGGTTATTGGCGTCTGCATCGGCGCTGTAGTGCATGCGCTGGCCGGTGAGTGCCTGGCGGATGGATTCAATGGTTTCCTGCACAATGGGCTCAGCCTTGCGGAAATCGTCCGGGAAACTGTTGCACATCTTGGAGTGCAGGGTGGCAATGCTGAAATGCCGGCTGATGTGGCAATGCAGCACCGTAATATCGCTGAATCCAATGACCCATTTGGGCCTGCGCCGGAATTTGGTGAAGTCCAGCCCATCCACAATGCGCGCCGCCCCGTAGCCCCCGCGGGCGCACATGATGGCCTTGATGTCCGGATCGTCCAGCATGGCCTGCAGGTCTGCACAGCGCAACGGGTCCGTGCCGCCAAAGGAGTAATCACGGGCATCCACGGTTTTGCCCATACGGATCCTGAAACCCCATTGCTGCATCAGCTGTACGGCGGGCATTATGTCCACGCGGCTGATATAACCTGCCGGGCAGGTAATGCCGATGAGATCGCCCGGTTTCAGGTATGGAGGGATGGGGCCTGCGGCCAATGCAGGTTGCAAAGGGGGGGCGGCCTGCGGCCAATGTGCCTCCGTGTGCGCAGCCTGCCCGGCTGCCCGGACCGGCCACCAGGGCAGGCTGGCGCCCAATCCGAATAAGCCTGATAAAAAATGCTTGCGGTTCATGCCATGCGTGTATTGGATACTTCCCTGAATTTATGGTACAATTTTTACCAGCTATAAGTTTACAGCGTTCATTAACAATTTACAAACACTTTAATCTGCTGCAACATTTAAATTCGCACCGCCTTATTGCCAAAACCTAATCTTTGTTGTCATGTGTCAAAAAGTGATCATCACCCTGTTGCTTTGCGTAACAGGCTTACTACAAAAAACGGCCGCCCAGCAGGCCTGGCGCATCCTGCCGGGCAAGTCTATCGGGCTCACTTACCTCGGTCAGCCGGCCGATTCCCTTGCTAAAATACTGGGCAATGCTGACGGGGGCGATGCCGCCATGGGCAAGGCGTGGGCCGTGTATTACAATAAAGACGCCCACAAGCATATCCGCGATTCCAGCCGCTTCCTGGCCGTGTACCTCACCCGCGATGAACCTGTAGGCATGCGGGTACGCCAGATCCGCGTGAACACACCTTCTTTCCGCGCCAATAACGATGTGAAAGTAGGCGTTTCGCTGGCCAAGATCCGTGCAAACTTTCCCAACCTGCTGCGCGCGCCGGCATTTACCAGGATACGGTAACGCATACACGCTATTACCTCTACGATGCCGTGCACCAGGGGATAGCTTTTGAGATCAGTGGGACTAACAATGCCTGCACCGCCATTACCGTGCATGATACCACGAAGACCATTGCAGGCACCTATCTTACGGTACCGGGGAATGAACGGATGAAGAAGGTGCAGTAAGGTTGTACAACGTACCGTGTATTTGCTTTAAATAGCAAAAGCCCGTCCTGGCATTACCGGGACGGGCTTTTTTATAGCGCGTTCTAATTAGTGCCTTCTGGTGCCTTTGGGACGGGTGCGGGCGCCAAAGTTATATTCCACGCCGCAGCTGAAGATCCCATCCATACGGGCTACATAACCCGGGTTGCTGACAGACTGGTACTGGAAACGTACGCCCAGGGAGGCCGGGCCTGCCGGGAAGCGGAAGCCTGCATCAAACACAGGGCCATGTGCCTGGATGTTTTCTTTCAGGTAGCCATAATCACCGGAGTTGTAATCATACACTTCAATCTTAGATTGGGTGAGGTGCCAGCCGTAACCGGCGCCTACAAAGAAGCCCCAGCGTTTAAAGGCATCGCGGGTGGCCGCCGCGCCAAAATTGTATTCCACCAGCAAAGGCAGGTCTGCCATATAACCGATCTGGATGTCTGTACCATCATTAGATACAAATTCTCCATCCTGGTTGGTGCTCAGGCTGAGCCCCAGCGTAACATGGGTGGCCAGTGACAGGCTGGAAGTGGGGCTGAACACGGCAAAGTTGAACCGGGGAGAATACGTAAGGCCATAACCATAGTAATGGCCGGCCAGGCTGCTGTCCTGCATCACACCGCCAAAGAAAGTGACACCGGCTGCCTGGGAAAACATCTGCCGTCCATTGTCCTGGGAGAATGCCTGTGTGCTACAGAGGAACAGGGCAAACAATGCTGCAATAATACGCTTGTACATAGGTTTAGAGGTTTGGGTTTTGCCCGCCAAGATAGGCGCAATTTTCCACAAATCATACCCGGTATTGTGCCAACAATTGTTTCAGATCTTCCAACGTGTTGATTTCCGCTACCGGCTTATCGCGCCGCCAGCGGTTAATGCGCGGGAAACGCAGCGCTATGCCGGATTTGTGCCGGTTAGAAGCTGCAATACCTTCAAACGCAATTTCAAAAACAAGTTCGGGCTTCACGGTGCGCACCGGGCCAAATTTTTCAATGGAGTTGGCCTTCACCCAGCGGTCCACCTCATTGATCTCTTTATCCGTAAGGCCGGAATATGCTTTGGCAAAAGGCACCAGCGCGTCCCCGTCCTTTACGGCAAAGGTGTAATCAGTGTACAGGTTAGACCTGCGCCCATGGCCTTTCTGCGCGTAGATCATCACAGCGTCCACGTGGAAGGGCTCTATCTTCCACTTCCACCAGTCGCCCCGCTTGCGGCCCACTTGATAAATTGAGTCAGCGCGTTTCAACATCAGCCCTTCGCTGCCATTTTCACGGGAAGCTTCGCGCAGCCGGGCCAGCGCATCCCAGTTGGGGAACGCTATCAGCGGGGATATTTTCAATACAGGATTATCGGCATCCGCCACTAACTTTTCCAGCAATGCCCTGCGGGCGGAAAGTGGCTGCTGGCGCAGGTCCTGGCCATTCCATTCCAGCAGGTCATAACTAAGTAAGACCACCGGCGCTTCCTGCAATTGTTTCTTTGTTACGTTCTTGCGGCCTATGCGGGTTTGCAATGCGGCAAAGGGCAAAGGGGCTTCCTGCTGCCAGGTGAGGATCTCACCGTCTATCACCGTGCCATCCGGCAGGGATGGCAGCAGGGACGTAAACTCGGGAAACTTTTCCGTGAGCAATTCCTCACCCCGGCTCCAGACAAACAGGGTGCCTGCCCGTTTGATCACCTGCCCGCGTATGCCATCCCACTTCCACTCCGCCTGCCAGTGTGCAGGGGCGCCCAGTGCATCTGGTGTCGTTTCCAGCGGGTAAGCCAGGTAAAAAGGGTAGGGGCGGGAGATAGGCGTACTATCGCCATCATCCCGGAGCAGTTCTTCCAATGTAATGCTCCGCGGGTTCCACTCCCCGCTGATGCGGTGGGAAAGCGTGGCGGCGGGAATGGTGTAGGTTTTGGCCAGTGCATTCACCATGGTTTGTTGTGACACCCCGATGCGGAAACCGCCGGTGATCAGTTTATTGAACACAAACTTTTCCGCATTGGGCAGCTGGGCCCAGGCTTGCAGCACAAACTCCCGCTTCACGGGCTCTTCGGCTTTTTCCAGCCCGCTCAGTTGCTCCAGCCAGTAGTGCAGTGGCCGGGAAGCCGCTACTACCGCCGGTTCCGGCAGGAGCAGGGAAATGGTTTCCGCCAGGTCACCCACGGTATGGTAGCATTCTTCAAACAGCCATTCTTCCAGCCCTGTCACCTGCATGCACCAGGCTTTCAGCTGTGCCGCATTCACGGTGCGCCTGGGCCTGCGCCCGGAAAACAGGGCCAGTACCCAGGGCTTGTCCTTCACATCCGCCTGGGCAAAGTACTGGCTCAGCGCCTCCAGCTTTTCATTGGTCTTGGTGCTGTTGCTCACTACTTTTACCAGGTTTACAAAGTCCGTCATAAATGGCGTTTATCCGTTAGCGTTAGTTACTCTTCCGCGGGGAGCGTTTCATCGTTATGAATACCCGGCGCTTCGTCTGATGCTGCTGTGGGCGTTGCTTCCGGTTCATTGCCGGTATCGCCGCTGTCTTCATCCTCATCGCCAAACTGTGTTTTTATTTCCGCCGCTTCCAGGCCCAGTTTTTCCGTAAGGTAGCGCGCAAATACGCTGCTGAAGCCATGGGTGGCAAACACCCGTGCTGCACCGGTGGCCTGTACGGCCTGTAGTAATCCATCCCAGTCCGCATGATCAGAGAGGGCGAACCCCGCGTCTGCATTGCGGCGGCGCATGTGGCCACGTACCTGCATCCACCCGCTGCACACGCCCAGGGAGTAAGGATGGAAACGCCGCATCCAGGAAGAGCCTACCGCGCTGGGTGGGCAGATGATCACGGCATTGCGCAGCGTTTCCCTGGGGGTATCCGGGGTAATACGCTCTACCATGGGCAGGGGCCAGCCTGCATCCACGATCACCTGCTGGGTAATGGCAATGGCCCCATGCGCCAGGAAGCGGGGCGTAACCCCTTGCAGCAGACGCAGCAGGCGCTGTGCTTTGCCCAGGCTGTAAGCCGCCAGTACACTGGCTTTGCCGGCAGCCTGGTTACCGGCTATCCAGCTTTTGATCTCCTCCCCGATGTGCGCCTGCGGCTGCCAGCGGTAAATGGGCAGGCCAAAGGTGGACTCGGTAATGAAAGTATGGCAGCGCACCGGTTCAAACGGGGTGCTGATACCATCGTGCTCCACCTTGTAGTCTCCGCTTACCACCCATACTTCCCCGCCTGCCTCAATGCGCACCTGCGCGGAGCCGATGATATGCCCCGCGGGGTGAAAGGAAACGCTTACCCCATTGAAATAGATACTTTCCCCGTAAGGCACACCCTGCACCTGCAGGTCAGCGCCCAGCCGCAGTTTTAGCAGGGGCACACTGAAGTCCTGGCACAGGTAACGCCTGCTGCCCCAGCGGGCGTGGTCACTATGCGCATGCGTGATCACCGCCCGCTCCACGGGCTGCCAGGGATCGATGTAAAAATCGCCGGCAGGGCAGTAGATACCTTTATCTGTGAAGTGCAATAACATGGGGAAGGTTCAGTTACAGGAAAGGTACACACATAAAAAATGCCGGACCTGGGCCCGGCATTGCATATTTAAGATTTTAGGCCTAGTTGGCACTCACCCTCACATCCGCCGTGCTGTCACTCTTCTGCACAATGTAAATGTTCTTGTTCTCGAAATAGGCCGGGGTGGCATCGCCATCATGGGCATACACAGGTTGGAAATTATAGTTCGTGTACAGTTTGGCGCTTTGGTTCACTTCAGGGGTAAAGTACACCCCCTGGTCATGCAGCAAGGTGCCAAAGTAGTAGGTAAGCTCAAATCCTTTGAACGCCATGTCAGACGGGCGGGATTTGTACACGCGCCGGAAGTAATCCACCAGGTAACGGCTGTACGTATCATTCTTCTCATTGAAGTACGGGGTGGAGTAGTAGATCTGCAGGGACCTGAATTCCGGCTCCTTAAACTTCATCACGTCCCACGTGGGCATGCCAAAGATGTGCAGGGGATAGGCGTCTGCCTTGGTGGCCAGCTTGCGCAGCACGGCTTTGGCGCCGGCTTCGTCCAGTGCGGTCACAATGCACACGTTGGGGCGGTCTGTGAGCAGGAAAGATTCCAGTTGCTGATCCGTCATATTCTCTTCAAATACCACGTCGCGGATACGGGATTTCTTATCGTAGTCCATATTGGTATAAGCCGTCTTGAAATCCGCTGCCAGCTTGTTTTCCAGGGCGGTGTTGCGGTGGAATACCAGCACGTTGCGGGTGGCAAATCCTTTCTGGGCAAAGTTCTGCAGGGCCTCGCAGTGGGTACGCAGGGTACTGTTGGCCAGCAGCAGGAAAGGATTGTTGCTGATACCTGCATCGTTCGGGTAAGTGGCAGAAAGCAGGTTGATCTCTTTGCTGCGCGCAAACTCGCTCAGGTCTTTCAGCTCCGGCGCATTCAGGGCGCCGATGATCAGGTCCATGGAGTCCAGGGAGCCGTTGCGGACCAGGGAGTTCACGCCCTGGCGCGACTTGGTATCGTATACAAATAATTTCAGGGGAATGCCGTGCATCAGCAGGCTGTCGGCCGCCAGCTGCACGCCTTCGTAAAACTCGAGGCCTGGCAGGGTGTAGCGGGGAAGACTTTTACCCGCAGGCAGGTCGGCGGCGCCGGCAAAGGCAGAATCCGTGTAGAAGGGCGCAAACACAGCCACATTATAGGCAGGTTTTCTTTCATCGCGGGCAAAGGCCGGTACGTTGAAAGGCGCTTTCACCGCGGGTTTCCGGGCTTCCTCTTTGGGAGCGGCCGGCTTGGCCGGCACCGCGGTCACCGGCGATGGCGTGGTGGTCTTTTTGGCAGAGGAGCAGGCATACACCAGCAGCGCACAAGCGATGGTGACGGGCAGCCATACCTTTTTCATTTGGATCATAGTTTTCAATAAAGTGCAAAAATTGTACAACGTACAAGGCAATGCGAGGCATGAAAGTAAGCCAGACTGGTCATTCGCTATTCCTGTACGTCATACATGGTACAATTTCTATTCCCACTCGATCGTGGCCGGTGGCTTGGAGCTGATGTCGTACACCACACGGTTAATGCCGCGGACGCGGTTGATGATCTCGTTGGAGACCTTGGCCAGGAACTCGTAGGGGAGGTGTGCCCAGTCGGCGGTCATGCCGTCGGTGCTGGTCACGGCACGGAGGGCCACGGTAAATTCGTAGGTCCTTTCATCGCCCATCACGCCCACGCTCTGTACCGGCAGCAGGATGGTGCCTGCCTGCCATACTTTATCATAGAGGTTATCATCTTTCAGTGCTTCAATGTAAATGGCGTCCGCTTCCTGCAGCATCTTCACCTTGTCTGCCGTGATGGCGCCCAGGATGCGGATGGCCAGGCCCGGACCGGGGAAAGGGTGACGGCCCAGGAACACTTCGGAAATGCCGATCTCCCGGCCTACGCGGCGTACTTCGTCTTTGAAGAGGAAGCGCAGGGGCTCTACCAGCTGCATATTCATCTTCTCCGGCAGGCCGCCTACATTGTGGTGGGATTTGATGGTAGCGCTGGGGCCATTTACAGATACAGACTCGATCACGTCCGGGTAAATGGTGCCCTGGCCCAGGAAGGCAATGTCCTGCAGCTGGGCGGCCTCGCTGGTAAATACATCGATGAACAGGCCACCAATGATCTTGCGCTTGCGCTCCGGATCGGATACACCATCCAGTGCGTTGTAAAAGAGGTCCTTTGCATTCACTCCTTTTACGTTCAGGCCCATGTGTTTGTAAGAATCCAGTACCAGTTCAAATTCATCCTTGCGCAGCAGGCCATTGTCTACAAAAATGCAATACAGGTTGCTGCCAATGGCTTTGTGCACCAGCTCTGCCGCCACGGTGGAATCTACCCCGCCGCTGAGGGCCATGATCACTTTCTTGTTGCCCACCTGTGCTTTAATGCGGGCAATGGTTTCTTCCACGAAGGCAGCCGGTGTCCAGTCCTGGCTCATGCCGCAGATGTGTACGAGGAAGTTGCGCAGGATCATCTTTCCTTCCACGGAGTGGGTCACTTCCGGGTGGAACTGGATGCCCAGGATAGGATGAGCCGCCAGGGTAGTGCTCTGGAAGGCTGCCACGGGGATATTGTCCGTTACCGCGATGATCTCAAAACCTTCCGGTACTTTTTTAATGGTATCGGAATGGCTCATCCACACCTGGCTGCGGGGACTGATGTCGTATAATAATTTTGCAGATTTGTTGGAATGTTCCATGAAGGCGCGGCCGTATTCCCGTACATGGCTCTTGCCTACTTCACCCCCAAAATTGCGGGCCATGAGCTGGGCGCCGTAGCAAACACCCAGTACGGGTACTTTGGCTGCCATGGCGGCAATGTCTACATCGGGCGCACCCGCGTCGTTCACGGAAAAAGGACTACCGGAAAGGATGATGCCTTTGATGGAAGCGTCCCACTGGATGGGCTTCAGGCACGGCTGGATCTCGCAGTAGGTGTTCAGCTCGCGCACGCAACGCGCGATCAACTGGGTGTACTGGGAACCAAAATCGAGAATAATGATCTTTTCTGTCATGGTGGTGCAAAGATAAGCGGAAAACAGCCACGGCCAAAGGCCCATCAAGATCAAAACGCCGTAAAAAACAGGACGCCGGACTTCCGTGTGTTGAAACAAATCTTTACCTTACGTCGTCAACCATCACCTGTTTCCCATGATCAAACAACTTGTTTCCGTTTGCCTCGCCCTGTCGGCTGTAGTGACCTTCTCTTCCTGTGAGCACCATCGTGGCAGCGGCCACATTGTCACAGAAAATCATTCCATCACCGAATTTACCCGCCTGTCTGTAGGAGGCCAGTTTGATGTGGAATATACCCAGGCGCCTGCCGGCAACCTGGAGATCAGCGGGGACGACAACCTGATGAAATATGTGGAGATCAGCAATGACGGTGGTGAATTATCCATCAAAATGAGGAAAGGGGGGTGGTTTGATATCCACAAAAATTTCACGATCAAAGTAAGCTCAGCCCAGCTGGAAGAAATGAATCTTGCCGGTAGCGGTCATATGCGGTTCATGAATGACTTCAAAGGTGACCACCGGCTGAAAACCGCCATAGCAGGGGCTGGGAGCATTTCCGGAAAAATAGATGTGCCGGAATTTGATGCAGAAATTGCCGGCGCCGGTACGTATAATATAGCAGGCCAGACGCGTAAGGCCAGCATCTCCGTGATGGGCAGTGGCGACTTTAACGGGTACGACCTGCTTACCGAGGATACCCAGGCCAATATTGCCGGCAGTGGCAATGTACATGTAACCGCCAGCAGAACGCTGCGCGCCGATATTGCGGGCAGTGGGGACGTGCGTTATAAGGGCTCTCCCGAAGTAAGTTCCAGCATTGGCGGATCAGGTTCCGTGCGCAAAGGCTGATCACAATGGCACGCTGTTTGAAAGCCATCATCCGTTTGTGACGTTTTGAGAAAAGCTATAACGGTATTTTAACAATCCTTTTATACCAACGTTTTTATCAAACCGTTCTTAAGAAGAAAAAATTAAAGTCCTTTAGCACAGGTACGGTTATAGGCGACCAGAGATTTATAGCCGTGCCTGCGCTTAGGCACAAGTAACACATCCCGATCTTTATATCAACGCCAGCAATACACCCGCCACCTGCACCCCGCGTGCATGCCAGCGCCCCGGCCGGTCTTCTTTTTTTTGAAGGGATTTTTTGTAAGTTTACACCTTTCTTGGCTGGGTCCTATTCCTATTTTTATTGATTATGAGCGAACTACCTAAAGTCCTGGTTGTATATTACACGCAGACAGGGCAACTCAAAACCATTATAGATTCGGTGCTGTCGCCCCTGCAAGGCCAGGCGGAGATCACGTACGAGCAACTGGAGCCCGTAACACCCTGGGAATTTCCCTGGAACAAGCAAACGTTTTACGACACCATGCCCGAAACCGTACAAGGTACACCCCGCGGCATCAAACCCCTGAAAGTTGACCCGGACGCTCATTTCGATCTGGTTATCCTGGCCTACCAGCCCTGGTTCCTGTCTCCATCCCAGCCCACTGCCGCTTTCCTGCAAAGCCCGGAAGCAGCCCGCTTGCTCAAAGGGAAGCCTGTGCTCACCCTCATGGGCGCACGCAACATGTGGCTGAATGCGCAGGAAAAAGTGAAGGGCCACCTGGAGGGCATGGGCGCCCGCCTGGTGGGTAATATTGTGCTGGTAGATAACTCGCCCAATATCCCTTCCGTGATCACCGTACTGCGCTGGCAGTTCAAAGGCAAGAAGGACGCATTCTTTATATTCCCGCCCGCCGGCGTGCAGCAGCAAGACATTGAGGCTGCCAAACGTTTTGGCCCTGTCATTGGCCAGGCCCTGCAGGCGCGCAACTTTGACAACCTCTACCCCAACCTGATGGCAGAAAACGCCGTGACGCTGAAACCTAACCTGGTAGTCCTGGAAGACCGCGGCATCCGCGCTTTCCGTTTCTGGGCCAGGTTTATCAGTGCCAAAGGCGGTCCCGGCGCAAAACCACGCCAGATCCGCGTGCTCATGTACCGCCGCTTACTCCTGCTGGGTATCTTTGTGCTCACCCCCATTACCATGATCTCATCCTGGTACCAGCTCACCTTTAAGAAGCGCCACCTGCTCAAAGAAGTGGAATATTATTTAGGGTTGGCAAAACGTTAAGTCAGCAGGGGGAATGATGCCACTTAATAAAAGATGTATTATTTTCACATTCCAGATATCGACCTACCAGGCCACCACTTAATTTGTATTGTTTCCTGTGCGGTAATGTGAATGACAACTAAACCAAGCATTTATAATTCTCATGAAAGAAGTTTATATAACGAGGTTATCGAAGTTTTTGCCAAATGAGCCTGTGAGCAACGACGAAATGGAAACCATACTGGGTAAGGTGGATGGAAAGCCGTCCCGCGCCCGTCTTAAAATTCTCGGAAACAACAAGATCACCACCCGCTATTATTCCCTGGACCGGAATGGCAGCGGAGCCAGCACGCACTCTAATGCAGAAATGACGGCCAACGCGGTGCGCGGCCTGTTTGACGAAAAGTTCCCGATCGAAAATATGCAGCTCCTGGCCTGTGGCACTACCTCGCCGGACCAGCTGCTGCCCGGCCACGCCGCCATGGTGCACGGCCTGCTGGAATGCAAACCTGTAGAACTGATCTCTGCTACCGGCGCCTGCGCTGCCGGCATGCAGGCTTTCAAATATGCTTTCATGTCTATCAAATCCGGCAACAGCACCAACGCGGTGAGCACCGGGTCTGAAAAATTTTCCAGCTGGCTGCTGGCACAGAAATTCCAGCCGGAAGCGGAGAACCTCAAGAGCCTGGATGAAAATCCTATCATTGCCTTTGAAAAGGACTTCCTCCGCTGGATGCTCTCTGATGGCGCATCCGCAGCCCTTTTCCAGGACAAGCCCAATGAAGAAGGCTTGTCACTCCGCGTGAACTGGGTAGAGCTGGCCTCTTACGCCAATGAACTGGAAACCTGTATGTATGCCGGCGCTATCAAGAATGCTGATGGCACTACGAAAGGCTGGATAGATATGACACCGGAAGAATGGGCGCAGCACTCGGTGTTCTCCTTTAAACAGGATACCCGCCTGCTCGGCAAGAATATTGTACCGGTAGGCTCACAGATGTGGAAAGAAATGGTGGAAAAGCATAACATCCACCTTGATGAGATTGATTTCTTTTTGCCCCACCTGTCCTCCGAATTTTTCCGCTTCAAGATCGATGAAGAGATTGCGCGCCTGGGTGTTCCCATCCCGCAGGAAAAATGGTTCACCAACCTGGTGAACGTGGGCAACATCGGCACCGCCTCTCCCTACCTGATGCTGGAAGAGCTGCTGAATACCGGCCGCCTGAAAAAAGGCCAGACCATTGTAATGATGGTGCCGGAAAGTGCCCGCTTCACGTATGCCTACGCGCATATTACGGTGGTATAGGGGAGTGATGGATCGTCAAATTGTTAGATGGTTAAAGGCTGATTGTTAATCGTATATCGTAGTGTTTCCGGCACTGTATAACCGGAACAAAACGGCGGTTAACTTTTACCCTTTAACCATTAATGTTAAAATACAGCAAGCATGAAACAGGAAGAAGTACCCCAGGATGGCAACGGCCTCACCGGAGGCAAATTCAGCCAGCTATTTTATGCCGTGAACAAGGAAGGGGAATACGTGCAGGTATCCAGCATAGGCTGGGAACCGGAGAACGTGGCCATGGCCCAGGCCTGGGATGAGATTCACCAGAAAACCGAAGCTACCCTGCAGGCCGTGAAGGACGGGAAACTGAGCCCCATTGCCTATTTCATGGAAAAGGAGCTGATGACGCCCGAGATCCTGGCCGGCTACGTGGGCAAGTTCCAGTGGCAGGTGAAACGCCACCTGAAACCTTCCGTTTTCAAAACCTTACCCGATACACTACTGCAGAAATATGCCGCTGTATTTAAGATCAGTGTGCAGGAGCTGAAGCAGTTTGGACGTTAAATTGTCCGGGCAACTTACCAATTCTACAATCTGACAATTTAAGCAGATGTCCGCAACTACAACTATGAGTAATATCGATTTCCGGCATTCACAGTCCGCGCACTGTGAAAGTGGCGTGGTGTCCAGCCTGTTCCGTCATCATGGCCTGGAGATCAGTGAGCCGATGGCGTTTGGCATTGGGGCCGGCATCTTCTTTGGCCACCTGCCTTTTGTGAAAGTGAACGGCGTACCGGGTACTACTTACCGTATTTTCCCGGGAGCCATTTTTAATAAAGCCAGTCAGCGTTTAGGCGTTACCGTTAGATCGGAATCTTTCCGCAACGTGGAAAGGGCCATGGAGGCGCTGGATGAAAAAATAGCCCAGGGTACGCCCGTGGGGTTGCTTTCCAGCGTATACTACCTGCCTTATTTTCCGCCCGCATACCGTTTTCATTTCAATGCGCACAACCTCGTGGTGTATGGAAAGAGTGAAGAAGGCAACTACCTGGTGAGCGACCCGATCATGGACGTTGCCACCGAGATAGATCCGGAAAGCCTGGCCCAGGCCCGCTTTGCCAAAGGCTTCCCGGAGCCCAAGGGGAAAATGTATTACCCCGTGTCCATGCCGGACAGTGTATCCTGGGAAACGCCCATTAAACAAGGCATTGAGCAGGCCTGCCATTATATGCTGAAAATTCCCGTACCCCTGTTTGGCGTAAAAGGCATGCGCTTCCTGGCCAAACGCATACAGCGCTACCCGGAAAAAGTGGGGGAGCGCAAGGCAGGGTTGTTCCTGGGCAATGTGATCCGCATGCAGGAAGAAATAGGCACCGGTGGGGCCGGCTTCCGCTTCATGTATGCCGCCTTCCTGCAGGAAGCCGCGCTGAAGCTGAATAAGCCGGAGCTTTCCAGGCTGGGCGCGGAGCTCACGTCCGTGGGCGACCTGTGGCGCAACTTCGCTTTCCAGGCGGGCCGCGTGTGCAAGAGCCGCGCGGGCGATACCGGCTCTTACCAGGAACTGGGCGAAATGATGATACAATGTTCCGCCGCGGAAGAAGTACTGTTCCGCAAACTGGCCCAGGTAAAATTTTAAGTGACCATGTACAGTATAGCGGTGCAGGACCTGCACAAAACCTACCCGGGTAGCCTGGAAACTACGCTGCGCGGCCTTTCCTTCCGCTTTCACGAAGGGAAGATAGCCGGCCTGCTGGGGCCCAATGGTGCCGGCAAGACCACCACTATTTCCATCCTCTGCGGGCTGGTAAAAGCCGGCAGTGGCAGCGTGGAAGTGATGGGCCTTACCCAGGATGCCGTGCACCGGGAAAAGATCAAGTCCGCACTGGGCGTAGTGCCACAGCAGATAGCCTTGTTCCCGCAGCTCACCGCCTATGAAAACCTGGAATATTTTGGCAACCTGTATGGCTTCAAAGGCCCCGGCCTTAAAAGCCAGATCCTGTCCCTGCTGGAGCAGTTTGGCCTGGAAAAGGCCGCCCACAAGGAAACCGGCAAATTTTCCGGCGGCATGAAACGCCGCACCAATATCATCGCCGCTATTTTACACCGCCCCCGCCTCCTCATCCTGGATGAGCCTACGGCCGGCGTGGATGTACAGTCCCGCACCATGATCCTTCAATTCCTCAAAGACTATAACCGCGCGGAAGGCGTGAGCATTCTCTATACGTCCCACCTGCTGGAAGAAGCCCAGCATCTTTGCGAAGAAGTGGTGATCATGGATGAAGGCAAACAAGTGCTGCAGGGCAACCCGCAAACCCTGGTCAGCGCCAACCCCGGCTGCCGCCACCTGGAAGATGTGTTCTTACATTATACAGGACACGCGCTGAGGGATTAAGAAATTGTACAGCGTACTGCGTACAACGTACAACGTACCGCTGTTTGAACCAAACGCAATAAATCTTACACGTGCAGGTACGTTGTACACTGTACGTTGTACATTGTACAGATGTTAAGACTTTTCTCCACCATCCGCAAAGAGTACCGGCTCCTGTTCAGAGATAAGATGGGGCTTAGCCTGCTATTCCTCATGCCGGTGATCCTGATCACGGTGATGGCGCTCATACAGGATGCACCGTTCAAGGACTACCAGGAACTGAAGTTTGATATCCTTACGGTAGACAATGATCACGGGCGCCTGGCACGTTACATCAGGGAAGGGCTGGCACACAGCGGCCAGTTCCGCGTGATAGACACCCTGGACGGGCAGGCGCTTACGCAGGAGCGGGCCAAGGAACTGGTGAACAAAGGTGATTATAAGATCAGCATCATTATTCCACACGGCGCCACGGGCGCCATTGTGAGCAATGCCAATAAGATCACCAATGACCTGAGCCGCCGCATGGGACTGCCGGTCACGGCCCCGGTAAAGCTGCATGATGATTCGCTGAACGTGGTGATCTACTTTGATCCCGCGGCCAAGAAAGCTTTTAAAAGCGCCATCCACCAGGCCCTGGATAATTTCCTCACCCAGGTGGAAACAGACCTGCTGATAGAGCGCATCCAGCAGCAACTCAAAGCCAAGGGAGCGCCGGAACAGGACTCACTGAACATACAACTGAAAGCCATCGGGCTGCAGGAGCAGACCACCGCGGCAGATGCCGGGCCGGACGTGATCTCCAACTCCGTGCAGCACAATGTGCCGGCGTGGAGCATCTTTGCCATGTTCTTCATCGTGATCCCCATTGCGGGTAATATGATCCGCGAGCGGGAAGATGGCAGCCTGCTGCGCATGAAACTGATCCCTGGTTCTTACCTGGCCATCCTGGCGGGCAAGATGTTGTTCTTTGTGTCCATCTGCGTAGTGCAGTTTTACCTGATGATGCTGGTAGGGGTGTACCTGCTGCCTTTGCTGGGCCTGCCCCGGCTGGAAATGGGCAGCCTGTACCTGCCCACGTTTGTAATAGCCACCTGTATAGGGCTGGCCGCCACGGCCTATGGCATCCTGATCGGCACGGTTTTTAAAACACCGAACCAGGCACTGAACTTCGGGGCCATTTCCATCGTCATCCTGTCTGCCATTGGCGGCATCTGGATCCCGCTGGAAGTAATGCCCCGCCACATGCAGACCATCGGGCACCTGTCGCCCCTCAGCTGGGGGCTGGATGCCATCAATAATATTTACCTGCGCCACGGCGGCATGGGCAGCGTGTGGAAGCAGGTGGGGCTGCTCCTGGCCTTTGCCGGCGCCCTATTGGGTATTGCCGCGTGGGCGGAGAAAAGGAGGATCAATTAGTCCGTACAAAACATTATTTTTACCCAATTCATACAAGCAAGGGCTACGGTTTGCCCGCGTCACCTACAGCGCTAAAAACCTGCACATTATGACAATAGAAGCATTAAAACAGCAACTGAAAGAACAGATCATTGAGGCCCTGAACCTACAGGACATCAAACCGGCAGATATTGACGACCAGGCAGCGCTCTTCGGTGAAGGACTGGGCCTGGACAGCATTGATTCCCTGGAACTGATGGTGCTGCTGGAAAGAAGCTACCACATTAAAGTAGAAGATCCGCGCGAAGGCCGCAAGATCCTGCAATCCGTACAGTCCATGGCTGAATTCATTCTTTCCAAACAACCCGCCTAAACGTTATGGGGCAACGCGTGCTGATCACAGGAGTGGGGATAATCACCGCCATGGGCGATGATGTGCAGCAGCACCTGGAACGCCTGCTGAATGTCCGGAGTGGGCTTGGCTTTACCGATTATGTGAACACCGTGCACCAGCACGTGCTGCCCGTGGCCGAGGTAAAGCATACAGACGCAGCGCTGGCCACCATGGCCGGTTTGCCTGGTACAGACGGGTACACCCGCACCACCTTACTGGGCCTGGTGGCCATGCAGGAAGCCCTGCGCAGCGCCGGCAGCCCGGATGTGCAGAACGCCCGCACTGGCTTTATCAACGCCACCACGGTGGGGGGTATGGTGGAAACAGAGCGCGTGTACTTTGATCTCACCGATCCTGCCCGGGAAGGGGAGTACGTGGCCAGTGCAGACCTGCTGGACTGTGGGGATTGCACCCAGCACATAGCCGCCGCAGTGCACATCGATGAGTTTGTGACCACCATCAGTACTGCCTGCTCTTCTGCGGCCAATGCACTGATGCTGGGCGCACGCATGATCAAACAGGGCCTGCTAGACCGCGCCATCTGCGGGGGCACAGAAGCCCTTACCCGCTTTACGATCAACGGATTTAATTCCCTTAAAAATATGGACCGGCAGCCCTGCCGCCCTTTTGACCAGCAGCGCAATGGCCTGAACCTGGGGGAAGGGGCAGCTTACCTGGTGCTGGAAAGCGAGGCACTGGTGCAGCAGCGCCAGGCCCACGTGCTGGCGGAGCTTACGGGCTACGCCAATACCAACGAGGCTTTCCACGCCACGGCGCCTTCACCGGAGGGCGATGGCGCTTTTGCCGCCATGCGGGACGCCCTGCAAATGAGCGGCAGAAGCCTGGACCAGGTGCAGTATATCAATGTGCACGGCACCGCCACACTCACCAATGATGCCGCAGAAGGCAAGGCCCTGCAACGCCTCTTTGGCCAGGCGGTACCGCCCTTCAGTTCTACCAAGCCCTTCACCGGCCATACCCTGGCCGCCGCCGGCGCCGTGGAAGCCATTTTTTCCGTGCTGGCCATTCGCCAGCAGGTATTGTTCCCCAACCTCAATTTTTCTGAAAAAATGGAGGAGCTGGACATTGTTCCCAATACGGAACTACGCACCGCACCGGTAGAAAACGTGATCTCCAATTCCTTTGGTTTTGGAGGGAACAATGCATCGCTGGTGATCAGTAAATTTTAAGGAGAAGCCATGAACTTTCCATGTTACATACAGCACCAGTGCGCCATTTCTCCGCAACACACCTTTAAGGCGGACATCTTTTCCGCACCCCTTGTTACCACGGATGACAATATGCTGCAGGTGCTGCCACCCGATTATGCGGGCCTCATTCCGCCCAATGCGCTGCGCCGCATGAGCAAGGTGCTGAAAATGGGCCTGGCCACGGCGGTGCAATGCCTGGCAGATGCCGGTCATCCACAGCCCGATGCCATCATTACCGGCACCGGCAAGGGCAGCCTGCAGGACATGGAAAAGTTTATCAAAGACATTGTAACCTACCAGGAAACCGCGCTGAACCCAACGCAGTTCATACAATCCACCTTCAATGCGGTGAACGGGCTCATCGCCCTGCAGCAACAAAACACCCGCTATAACAACACGTTTGTACACCGCGGCCTGTCTTTTGAAAGCGCCCTGCTGGATGCCATGCTGCAACTGGCGGAAGGCAAACAACTGGTGCTGCTGGGTGGTTTTGATGAAGTAACAGCGGACCAGTTCCAGATCAAAAGCCACAGCGGCTGGTGGAAGAAAGAGAAGATCCACAGCGCAGACCTGCTGCAACACGTATCGCCCGGTACCATTGCAGGGGAGGGGGCCGCCTTCTTTTTATTAGGGGATCAGCCTGCGGCCAATAGCTATGCAAAGATTGCGGGCATACGCCTGCTGAACCGCCCCGGCGCGGCAAAGCTGGAAGGGGCATTGCAAACGCTGCTGGCTACGCACCAGGTGCAGCCAGACCTGCTGCTCAGCGGCCGGAACGGGGATAGCAACTACCAGCATTTTTATGAGCAGATAAGCGCAGCACTGCCTGGTGTGCCGGAAGTGTCTTTTAAACCGCTGAGCGGGGAGTATGAAACGGCGCATGCGTTTGGTATGTGGCTGGGCGCGGAAATGATAAAGGCCGGAAAGGCGCCACAGCAGTGGTTCCCGGCGGATACGCCATGGCCTTCTAAACTGGAAAACGTCTTACTTTACAATCAGTATTACGGGGAGCAACACGCCTTTATCCTGTTGCAAAAGATGGCGTAGAAAAAAATTTTTAACGGCATTTGTCCAATTTGGCAAATGCCGTTTGTCATTTGCTTATACCATCACCCAAAAACATTAAGCAATGGAAGAGTACATCATGATCTACCGTGGAGACCAGGCAGCCCTGGCCACCGCTTCCCCCGAAGTAATGCAGGCCCGCACCAAGTCCTGGATGGACTGGATAGGCGGTATTGCCGCACAGAACAAACTGGCCAGCGTAGGCAACCGCCTGGCGCCGGAAGGCAAAGTGGTACGCCCGCAGGGTGTGATCACCGACGGGCCTTACACGGAAGTAAAGGAATCCGTGCTGGGTTATTCCGTGATCAAGGCCGCAAGTTATGAAGAGGCCTGCCAGATCGCATCCGGTTGCCCCGTGCTGCTGGGCGGTGCCGGCACCGTGGAAGTGCGTGCCTTCTCGCCCGTTTCCTAAACCATTCTAAAACCCATGAAAGCCTTTGTGGTAGCACCACAGGGGCTTTTGGTATTTATGGAAAACAAGAGCCTCCTTCCCCATCTTTTCCGTACGGAGTACAGCAAGATCACGGCAGTGCTCTGCAAGCGCTTTGGCCTGGCCCACATGGAAATTGCAGAGGACATAGCCAGCGATACTTTTTTGCAGGCCTCTGAAAGCTGGCCCCAGCAAGGCTTACCGGAAAACCCGGCAGCCTGGTTATACACGGTGGCCAAGCACAAGACACTGAACTACCTGCGCCGCAACCGGTTGTTTGCCGAGAAGATCAGTCCCGCCCTGCGCCAGCAGCAGGCGGGCGATGTGTTTGAAATAGACCTTTCCGGGCCTAATATTGCAGACAGCCAGTTGCAGATGATGTTTGCCGTGTGCCATCCCTGCATCCCGCCGGAAGCCCAGGTGGGGCTGGCGTTGCGGGTACTGTGCGGTTTTGGGATAGAAGAAATTGCGGATGCTTTCCTGAGTAATAAGGAAACGATCAACAAACGTTTGTTCCGCGCCAGGGAAAAGCTGCGCACGGAAAATGTAGGCATGGAATGCCCGCCCCCGGAGCTGCTCACGGCACGGCTTTCCCGGGTGCTCACTACGTTGTACCTGTTGTTTAACAAAGGCTATTACTCCGCCCACCAGAATGGCGCTATCCGCCGCGATCTTTGTGGAGAGGCCATGCGCCTCACCCACCTGCTGGTGCAGCATGGGCCTACAGACCTGCCGCCGGTGAATGCCTTGCTGGCCCTCATGAGCTTCCAGACCTCCCGCTTTGATGCCCGCTTTGATGACATGGGGCACGCTGTGCGCTACGACGACCAGGATGAAAGCCTGTGGGATATGAAGCTGATAGCGCAAGGCCATTATTTCATGGAGCGGGCCTCCCGTGGCACGGAACTATCGCGCTACCACCTGGAAGCGGGCATTGCTTACTGGCATACCATTAAGGCCAATACGACGGAGAAATGGGAAAACGTGTTGCAGTTATACAACCGCCTGCTCATCCTGGAATACTCTCCCATAGCGGCTTTGAACAGGACATATGCCTTGTCTAAAACGGCTGGGCCGGAAGCAGCCATTGCCGAAGCGGAGAAATTAGGGCTGGAAGGAAGCCTGGGGTATCACAGTTTGCTGGGAGAGCTGTACATGACCGTGCAGGTGCAGCAGGCAAGGCATCATTTGGAAAAAGCCTTATCACTGGCCACTGCGGCGGGTGATAAGGCGTTGCTCACGAAAAAGATAGCATCGTTATCTGCATAATTATTTCCCCATTAACCGGAACACCGGGTAACGCAGGAATGCAGGTTCTGCATACGGGGAGTGCTTGTACACGAAATTCAACTGTGCATCCGCACTTTTTGCAAATGCAGTGTCGGCGGTCCTTTGCTTAGCCAGGGCATCCTGCAGCTCCGGGTGTTTGCTCAGGTAATCTGCGGCAATATCTTCAAACACGTAATCAGAATACCCCTCTTTCTGCCCCAGCACACTATCAAAGAAGTTCCATGCAAAGAAAGAATCTCCCGCGGCAGGTTCCAGTGTTTCCATGAGGTAGCGGTTAGCCACCTGGTTCATGGGAATGAGGTAATCGCCTTTGCGGAAGGCGATCTTTTGCACGCTGGTGCTGGTTTTTACGCCGCTGTGCAGGAAGTGGCCTTCGTAGGGGCGTGGCAGAGATTTATACTGGTCTATGTGGTATACCTCCACTGCTATCGTGGTATCCTGGGCCAGGCGCTGCATATGCACGTTGTTGTTCTGCAGGATACGGATCACTTTCCACCAGCCCTGGGGGATGATGTAAGCCTGGGGCCGGGTCACGTAGTTACCGGGTGTAAAGTGGTTGTAGAATTTCACGGGTCTGGTAAAGGGCTGGCTGCGGTCGTACCAGAGGCGGGGCAGGCCGGAAATGGCGCTGGGCTTATATCCTGCCTGGAAGCCTTTGAAGGGGATAAGCGTATCGCGCTGCTTGTCCACGGTCCATTCCAGGGGGAAAGAAGTTTGGGTGAGCACTTCTTTTTTGGTCTGGGCGCGCAGGCGCGCTATTTCATCGCTATGCTGGCTGGTGAAGCTGATGAAGCATTCCATGAGCGCATAGGTGGCCTTCACACGCAGGTCGTACGACTTAAGCATGTGGGTTTCCGGCACAAAGCCAAAGGTGTGGAACAGGGTGGTGTAGCCGCTGGAATAGCGGGGACTGTCCTGGTAGGCCACCCAGCCACTGTCTGGCAGGTCGCCGGTATGGTTTACGTAAGGTACCAGGTCATAGCCTTTTTCCTTCATCTGGGTAAAGAGGCCGGGCTCAAACCGGTTGCGGATAAAATCGCCCATGACGCCGCCCAGCTTGTCCGGCTGGGTGGTGAGCAGGGTCATGATGTGCTGGTAATCGGCCCCGTTGCTCACGTGGTTGTCTACAAACACGTCCGGGTCTGTGAGCTGGTAGATCTGCTGGAAGGCCAGGGCGTTCTTTGAATCGGACTTGATGAAATCCCGGTTCAGGTCCAGGTTCTGGCCATTGCCCCGGCTGCCAAAGGCGGCAGGGCCGTTCTGGTCTACCCGGAAATCGGTGCTGCGGTTCAGGGCGCCACCGATGTTGTAGATGGGGATGACGGCGAGCGTTACATTGGCAGGGAGGGTTTTCTTACCCTGGGCTATGTCGCGGAGCAGCAGCATGCTGGCGTCTATCCCGTCCGGTTCGCCGGGGTGGATGCCGTTATTGATAAGGATAATGCGCCGGTTCTTTTTGTGGAGGCTGGTAAAGTTGAAGTCGCCGTCGTTGCTATACACCAGGAGGTGGAGGGGAAGGCCGGCGTCTGTTTCGCCCATGGTGAGCAGCTTCATTTTGGTGGGGAAGCGTTTTACCAGGGTTTGGTAGTAAGCAATGCACTGGGCATAGGTCACGGTAGCTTCGCCTTTGGTCTTTTCAAATACGGTGATCAGGTCTTGTGCCTTTGCCTGGTGGCTGTGGCCGAGGGCCAGCAGTGCAGCCAGGGCAATGGTGCCAAGGAGGCGTGCAGGGTAGCGTTTGCGCATGGTAATGTTATACAGGTTTTTGGTTGATGAGCAAATAGAAGGGTCGAAGATAGCGGTTTGCGCAGCACAAAAAAAGCCCCTTCCGTTTCCAGAAGGAGCTGTAGTATGGTTTATACCGTTTAAGGAACTTAAGCTAAAGCGTTTACTTTTTTAGCCAGTTTGCTCTTCAGGTTAGATGCTTTGTTCTTGTGAATAACATTGCGTTTGGCCAGTTTGTCGATCATAGCGATCACTTCCGGCAGTTCTTTACCTGCTTCAGCTTTGTCGGTAATTGCTTTCAAATCACGGATGGCATTACGCGTCGTCTTACCGTAGTAACGGTTACGCTCATTACGCTTTCTGCTCTGACGTACGTCCTTTTTTGTTGCTTTATGGTTTGCCATTAGTTTTGTATTCTTGTTATGGGACGGCAAAGGTAATCCTTTTCCCGGTTCAAAAAAATCTTTTCTCAAAAAATCCTGGCCGGCTACCTTGGAAACCCCGATTTTGCCAGCCGGGGCCAGGCACAAAATTAAGTTAAATTTCCCAAACTGCCTTGCCCGATTTTAACCGAAAATTGCCCGTTCATGGCCGGTCGGCACGAGGGAAAGGCTATTCATATTTTAAAATAAATAATGCAAAATTGCAGCATTTTTTTTGACAGAATATCACAAAAAAGAGCGGATATTTGCATCCCGTACACTATTATTACGGGGCATTTCACGCTTAGCTTTAGAACCGTAGATCAAGAAAAACACGTTGGAAATGAAGGATTTTTCATTTGTCACTAACTCACATCCTGCTTACATTGAATCGTTATACCAGGATTTTACCAAGAACCCGGCGTCGGTGGATCCTGAATGGGTTAAATTTTTCGAGGGGTTTGATTTCGCAGTATCACAGGTAAACGGTAAAGCAGGGCCTGGCGCTGCCAGCAGCAACGGGGCACTGGTGTCCAACGAACAATTGGTGAAAGAGCTGGGCGTGTACCGCCTTATCCATGCTTACCGCAAGCGGGGCCACCTGGTTGCCAAGACCAACCCCATCCGCGAAAGAAAAGACCGCCACGCTAACCTGGACATCTCTTTCTTCGGCCTTACGGATGCCGATCTCAAAACAGAGTTCTACAGCGCACAGGTACTGGGCCTGGGTAAAATGTCCCTGGAAAACATCCTGGCTTTCCTGAAAAAGATCTACACCGGCTCCGTAGGTATGGAGTACACGTATATTAATGACGCCAAAAAAGTGGAGTGGCTGCAGCAGGCCTTTGAAACGGCCATGCAAAAGCCCGCCAGCGTGGAGCAAAAACGCCGTATCCTGCAGAAACTGAACCAGGGGGTGATCTTTGAAAAATTCCTGCATACCAAGTATATCGGCCAGAAACGCTTTGGCCTGGAAGGTGGCGAATCCACCATCCCTTCCCTCGATGCCATGATCAATGTAGCCGGCGATGACGGGGTACAGGAAGTGGTGATCGGGATGGCCCACCGCGGCCGCCTTAATGTGCTGGCAAATATCATGGGCAAAACCTATGAGCAGATCTTCTCCGAGTTTGAAGGTAAGGTGATCCCCGACAGCACCATGGGCAGTGGTGACGTGAAGTACCACCTGGGCTTCCGTGCGGAGCATACCACCCCCGGTGGCAAAAAAGTGAACCTGCAGCTGGCCCCCAACCCTTCCCACCTGGAAGCGGTAGACCCCGTGGTACTGGGTTTTGCCCGCAGCAAGGCAGATGTGATCTACAACTCCGATTACGATAAGGTAATGCCCATCCTCATCCATGGCGACGCCGCCGTGGCCGGGCAGGGCATCATCTACGAAATAGCCCAGATGGCCAACCTGAAAGGTTATTACACCGGTGGCACCATGCACCTGGTGATCAATAACCAGATCGGCTTCACCACTGATTTTGACGACGCTCGCTCTTCCGATTACTGTACCAGCGTGGCATCCATGATCCAGGCGCCGGTATTTCATGTGAATGGCGATGACGCCGAAGCGGTGGTGAAAGTATCTGAGATAGCCACCCGCTTCCGCCAGGAATTTAACAGCGATGTGTTTGTAGATATGGTGTGCTACCGCAAGCATGGCCACAACGAAGGCGATGAGCCCAAGTTTACCCAGCCCAGCCTGTACGCCCTCATTGAAAAACATCCCAATCCCCGCGAGGTGTACGTGCAATACCTGCTCAATAATGGTGAGCCCGATGCACAGGCCCTGGCCAAGGAAATGGAACAGAAGTTCTGGGCCGACCTGCAGGCACGCCTGGATGAAGTGAAACAGCACCCGCTGCCCTACACCCCGCAAAAGCCGGAACAATGGTGGGCTGCCCTGCGCAAAAGCCAGCCCGGTGATTTTGACGCTTCCCCGGCCACTGCCATCAAAGAAGAAGAATTCAAAAAATTATTCTCCCAGTTAATGAGCTGGCCTTCCGACTTTGTGCCCCTGCGCAAAGTAGAAAAGCTGCTCCAGGACAAGATCAAATTATATGAAGCAGAAGGCAAGGTAGACTGGGCCACCGGTGAACTGATGGCTTACGCCAGCCTGCTGGCGGAAGGCAAGGACGTGCGCATGAGCGGTGAAGACGTGAAGCGCGGTACTTTCTCCCACCGCCACGCCGTATTGTTTGATGAGAACACCAACGCCACTTACAACCGCCTGGGCAATATTGGCAACGGCACCAACAAGTTCCGGATCTACAATTCCCTGCTCAGCGAATTTGGTGTAATGGGTTACGAGTATGGTTATGCCATGGCCACGCCCAATAGCCTGGTGTTGTGGGAAGCGCAGTATGGCGACTTTGCCAACGGTGCGCAGACCATCATTGACCAATATATTACCAGTGCAGAAACCAAGTGGGGCACGCAGAACGGCCTGGTGCTGCTGCTGCCGCACGGCTACGAAGGCGGTGGCCCGGACCACTCCAATGCCCGCCCCGAGCGCTTCCTGCAGTGCTGTGCCGAAGACAATATCATTGTTACCAATATCACTACAGCTGCAAACTTCTTCCACGCGCTGCGCCGCCAGCTCACCTGGCCGTTCCGCAAACCGCTGGTGAATTTCTCGCCCAAGGCTAACCTGCGCCACGTGGGTGCTTACTCTTCCATGAGTGAGTTTACCACCGGTGGCTTCAGGGAAGTACTGGACGATCCGTTCATCACCGATGCTGCCGCTGTGAAGAAAGTGCTGCTGTGCACCGGTAAAATGTATTTTGACCTGAGTGAAAAACAGGCGAAGGACAACCGTAAGGATGTGGCTATTGTGCGCGTAGAGCAGCTGTACCCGCTGCCGGTGAAACAGCTGGAGGCCATCCACCAGAAATATAAAGGTGCCACCTGCTTCTGGGTACAGGAAGAGCCGCTGAACATGGGCGCTGCCTCTTTCCTGCAAATGAACCTGAAGCAGCTCAATTACGGCGTGATCAGCCGCAACCCCAGCGCCGCCACGGCCACCGGTTACGGCAAAGTGCATACCCGTGAACAACAGGAGATCATCGAAACAGCATTTAATATTTAAGGAAGCTATCAGGCCTGCAGCATACGTTGCAGGCCGTTTAACAACTATTGACATATGATTATCGAAATCAAAGTTCCGACGGTAGGAGAATCTATTAGCGAGGTAACAATTGCGAAATGGCTGAAGAAGGATGGTGATTATGTGAAGCAGGACGAGGTGCTGTGTGAACTGGAATCTGAGAAAGCCACTTTTGAGCTGAATGCAGAAAAAGCAGGCCGCATTCACATTGTGGCCGTAGAAGGTGCCACGATGAAGATAGGCGATGTAGTGGGCAGCATAGACACCGATGCCGCCGCTCCGGCAGGCAGTGAGCCTGCACCCGCCCCGGCCCCCGCTGCTGCTGCGCCCGCGCCCACCCCGGCACCCGCTGCACCCGCGGTGAACAAAGGCGTGGTAGACCTGAAGGTGCCCACCGTTGGCGAATCCATCAGCGAGGTGACCCTCGTGCGCTGGATAAAGGCCGATAATGAATATGTAGAGCGCGACGAAGTTGTGTGCGAGCTCGAATCTGAAAAAGCAACCTTTGAGCTCAATGCCGAAGAAGCCGGCGCCCTGCAACGCGTAGCCAAGGAAGGTGACGTGCTGAAGATCGGCGACATTGTAGGCAAGATCGATACTGCTGCAGCTCGCCCGGCCGGCAAAGCCGCTCCTGCAGCTGCTCCCGCCGCCACCGCCGCACCGGCTGCACAGCCCCAGGCACAGCAGGCGCCTGTAACGGCCATCCCCAACGATATTAAAGCCTCCCCGGTAGCTGCCGCCGTGATAGCGGATAAGCACGTAGATCCCAAGAGCATCACCGGTTCCGGCGCCCATGGGAAGATCATGAAGGACGACGTATTTGCCGCCCTGCAAAACCCGGGTGTGGCCATCGGGCAGGAGCTCTTCAGCCGCACAGACCGTCGCGAGCGCATGAGCAACCTGCGTAAAACCGTGAGCCGCCGCCTGGTGGAAGCCAAGAATACCACGGCCATGCTCACCACGTTCAACGAAGTGGACATGACCGCTATCATGGACATCCGCGCCAAATACAAGGAGGTGTTCAAGAAAGCCCACGAAGTGAACCTGGGCTTCATGAGCTTCTTTACCAAAGCCGTGTGCTACGCCCTGCAGGAATTCCCTGCCGTGAATGCCTATATTGACGGGGAAGAACTGGTGTACCATGAGTATTGCGATATCTCCATCGCGGTATCTGCCCCCAAAGGCCTGGTGGTACCGGTGATCCGGAACGCGGAAAGCCTGGGTATGGCAGATATTGAAAAGAAAGTAGTAGAACTGGCCACCAAGGCCCGTGAGAATAAACTGACCATGGATGAAATGACCGGTGGTACCTTCACCATCACTAATGGTGGTGTGTTTGGTTCCCTCATGAGCACCCCGATCATTAACCTGCCGCAATCCGCCATCCTGGGTATGCACAAGATCCAGGACCGCCCCATGGCCATCAACGGCCAGGTGGTGATCCGCCCCATGATGTACCTGGCACTCAGCTACGACCACCGCATCATTGACGGCCGTGAGTCGGTAAGCTTCCTGGTAAAAGTGAAGGAACTGCTGGAAAACCCGGAACAGTTGCTTTTTGGCAAGGACCCCGTAAAGGCCCTGCTGAAGCTGTAGTAACTGCCCTTCCCATATTTGTGAAAGGTAAAATGCAGGCGCATTTTACCTTTCGCGTTTTTAGCGCTCCTTGCGCTGTATTAAAACTGTGAGCACATGACCCGTTGGGAATCTTATATCTTATCCGCAGAAAAAGTGATCACGTCGTACGACGGGAAGCTGCCCCTGCACCATTACCTCAAAGATTTTTTCAAAGTAAATCCCCAGATGGGCAGCCGTGACCGGCGCTGGATCTCCCAGCTGGTATATCATTATTATCGCCTGGGGCATTGGAACAAGCCAGGCCTGCGCGTGGAAGAAAGATTACTGGCCGGCACTTTTATCTGCGAGCAGACACCCAATGACATCCTGGCCTTACTGAAGCCGGAGTGGAATGAAAAAACAGCACTGCCCATCGATGAAAAGCTGCAACTGGCGGGCATTACAGCCGGTGATATATTCCCCTTTCCGGAATATCTTTCCGAGGGGCTGGATGTGCAGGCCTTTGTGCGCTCTTTCCTGAGCCAGCCCAAAGTGTTTATCCGGGCACGGCGGGGCAAGCAGGCTGCCATCGTGCAACTGCTGCAACAAAACGAAGTGCCGTTTGAGATTCCTTTTGAGGGTTGCATAGCCATGCCTAATGGCACCCGTATTGAAAACATCATCACAGAGAAGAGCTGGTATGTAGTGCAGGACGCCGCTTCCCAGCAAACCGGCCACCTGTTCAAAGCACACAATGGTGAGTCCTGGTGGGATGCCTGCGCTGCCAGTGGCGGCAAGTCCATCCTGCTGCGGGATAAATTTCCCGATGTGGAACTAACGGTATCGGATATACGCAGATCTATCCTGGACAACCTGGCCCACCGCTTCCGCGACGCCCGCATAGATGGCTACCGGGGGTACGTGATGGACCTCTCCAATCCGTTTAAGCATGATGATTTCCGTCCCCAGATGTTTGATGGGATCATCGTGGATGCACCGTGCAGCGGGGCCGGCACCTGGGCGCGCTCCCCGGAGAATTTGTTCTTCTTCCAGGAAGGCCAGTTGCGCAAGTATGAAATGCTGCAGCGCAACATTACTACCAACGTAGTGCCTTACCTGAAAAAGGGCGGCCAGCTGGTCTACATCACCTGCTCCGTATTTGCTTCAGAAAATGAGAACATGGTGCGCTGGCTGGAAACCAATACTTCCCTGCGTGCCCGGGAAGGTGGCCTGATACAGGGCATGACGCTGGGAGCGGATAGTATGTTTGCCGTGAGGTTTGTTAAGGGGTAACAACTAACTTTCTTTTATTGAAGCGATATACGCCAAACATAATGAGCGCGGCCAGGAAGATCAGCATTGCATAGCTGAAACCCAGGTTGCGCTCATCTTTTGCCGGGAGGCCGGTGACGATGAGGTAACTCATGAGCGATACTACCATGTAGTTGATGCCACCACAAAGGCCGCTGGCGATGCCGGCATTTTCCGGAAACTTGCTGAGGCAGTAGGAAAAGTAGTTGGTGTAAGTGAAGCCCGCTGTTACGTGGATGAGGAACGCAAAGCCGATCATGGTGTACAGGTTCTCCATGTAGTGGATGCTCACGATCATGGCAATGACCAGCAGGATCTGTATACCGAGGTTGTACACCAGTTTTTCAAAGAAGGGATAATGGATGGTGGCCTTACCAATGAAGCCGCCGGTCATCCACGCCATGCCGAGTATCAGGGACGCATTGCCAGACATTACCGGGCTGCCATTAAAGTGGTGCTGGATGATGAAGGCGCCGGTCATGTTGTAGATCATCACCATGGAGTAAGATACCCCCAGCATCAACACGCCCATGGTAAAACTGGCGGTGCGCACCATGCGCGCATAGGTATCCAGGATAGCGGCCAGTTTGAATGGCGCAAATATTTTAAGCGTTTCCCCACTGTAAATATATTCCAGCACGCCTATCACCGTGGCAAAGCCGGCCAGGAAATAAAAGTTAGACTGCCAGCCCCACACCGTTTGCAGGTGCCCGCCCAGGAAGGGCGCCAGGATAGGGCCGGTAGACCAGATAATGGTAAAAATGCTGAGGTAATGGGTGAGTTTTTCCCCCTTGTATTCATCCACGAAAAACGCGCGTTTGGCTACTACCACCAGGGCCACGGTGAGGCCGTGAATGGCGCGCATGCCGTACACCACGTAGATGTTGTGTGTATTGGCAATCACCAGGCTGGCAAGCGCAAAGAGGGCCAGCCCCCACATGCTGAGCCGGAACCTGCCAAAACTATCTACCAGGCTGCCCACAAACAATTGGGACAGGCCATAGCTGATCAAAAATATACTGATGGTAAGTTGTACCTGGATGTTGCTCACGCCCATATCCGCGGCCATGCTGGGCAGGGAAGGAATATAAATGTCTATGGCAAAGCCCGACAATGGAATGAGGGCAAAGGCAAGCAGGGTGGCAATCGTCTTATGTTCTTCCTTGAATCTTTTTGGTGCGTTCATGTCCTTACGTTGATCGAGGCCGCAAAGTTACGGTGGGCGGGATTGCTATTTGTCAGCGCAGTGTTATTGATTTAGCTTGATGAGTTTAGTGCCGGCCCTCGCAGAGCCTTGCACGTAGTGCAGGAAATACGGGCCAGGAGCCAGGCTACCGGTATCGTTCCACTCCGTGGTGCCCAGGCCATTTGCAGGTGCGGCCACCGTTTGCCGGCGTACCAGCTGGCCCAGGGCATTGTAGAGGGCCAGTTGCACCGGGTCATTGCCATGGGCGGCGTAGTAGATGTGCAGGGTAGTAGTGAAGGGATTGGGCAGGGCGCGCAAAGTGCCATTGTCCAGCCGCTGGGCAATGAGGGCACTGTCTGCCGCGGTGACCTTAGCCAGGGTATCAAAGGCCAGTTTAAAATCGGGAATGCCGTAACCCACGCGGCTATCCGGTGCTGTGTAATGGTCACTACAGGCGCGGATCACCTGGAGGAGGCGGATGTTGCTCACCTGGGGATATGCCTGCCAGAGGCAAGCCACCAAGCCTGCCATCACGGGCGTTGCAAAGGAGGTGCCGTTGCCGGTCACTACGCTGCCATTGGTATTGAGCAGGGCGGTGGCCTGGCCCATGGCTGCTACATCCGGCTTTATGCGCCCGTCTGCCGCCGGTCCGTAGCCGGAAAATGCTGCCGGCATGCGGGTGCTGGTTACGGCACCTACGGCCAGGATGCTGTCGGCATCCGCTGGCGTGGTGAGGTAATGCCAGGCGGTGCTGCCTTCGTTGCCGTTGGCATTTACCACGATCATGCCTTTGCGGGCCGCCATGGTAGCGGCCTTGGACACCAGGCTGGTACGGCCATTCATGTCTGCGTAGGTGTAATCATAGGCAGGGTTATCAAAAGTGCTGTAGCCCAGGGAGGAAGAAATAATATCGGCGCCCAGGCTATCGGCCCGCTCAGCGGCGGCGGCCCAGTTGTTTTCTTCGATGGGCTGTTCCGTGGCGGCTTCCTCGGTTTGATAGAGGGCGTACCGGGCATCCGGGGCGGTGCCAATGAGTTGTCCCGGCAGGTGGGCCGCCATGATGGACAGGCATTCTGCACCGTGGATGCCGCTGGCGTACACATTGGCATCGGCAGTGCTGAAGCCAAAGGTCTGTACAATCCCATTTGCATTGCGCAGCGCCGCAAAACCGGCATTGGTATCCACCCCCGGGAAACCCTCGTCCAGCACGGCAATGAGCATGCCCTGGCCGGTGTAGCCCTTGTTGTGCAGGTATCCCCCGTTATGCAGGTGTATCTGCGTATAGCCGTTACCGTAGTCGGAAGGGGCGGTTTCAGTGATGGCGGCAGTGCGCTGGCTGTTGAATTTTGACGTATATACATTAGCGTTAGTACGCTGCATGGCGGCGCTGCTGCTTTTTACAAAGGGCATTTGCAGGATCTTTTGCAGGGCGGCGGCATCGCTGGTCTGGATGATGGCCTGGTTAAACCAGCGGGAGGTATAGAGCAGCTTTACATTGCCGGCGGCCAGCAGGCTGTCTGTATAGGCAGCAGTAACCGGGAGGTCTGTACTGTCTATGTCCAGATGCATGCGCTGGCGGCGTTCCAGGGCGCGGGCAGACAGGTAGGGGGAGGGATTGGAAATGCTGTAGGGGGAATGACCCTTGTCCGTGAAACTGATGACGTAACGTGGGGCCTGGGCCCGTGTGGCCAATGGGAAAAAGAGGAGGAGTACCAGTAGCCGGTAAGGCATCATAGGCAGTTGCATATGCCTAAAGTACAAACAAAAACGCCTGCCGCAAAGAGCAGCAGGCGCGTTGTATATATACATGTGGTGTATTAGCAGCCACTAACTTGTTAGTCCAGTTTGGGCATGCGCTGTATAATGCCGCCGCCTATTACATCATCTCCATCATAGAACACGGCAGACTGGCCGGGGGCTATGCTTTTCACTTCTTCATAGAAGCGCACTTTGATCCTGCCGTCTTCATTATACAGGTTACTCAGGGCGCCGGGGCTTTTGTAGCGGATCTTGGTCACTGCTTCCATGCCATCGGTAACGCCGTCGTACTTGATCCAGTTCATACCGGCCACCAGGGCTTCAGACCTGCCCAGGTCCGCCTCATCGCCCAGCACCACGGTGTTGGTTTCCGGGATGATCTCGGTTACAAATACCGGTTTGCCCAGGGCAATGTCCAGGCCCTTGCGCTGGCCAATGGTGTAGAAAGGATAGCCTTTATGCTTGCCTACGATGGTGCCATTGCGCAGTACAAAATTACCACCGTCCACCTGCTCTTCCAGCCCGTCTACCTTGCGTTTCAGGAAGCCGCGGTAGTCATTGTCCGGTACAAAACAGATCTCGTAGCTTTCTGCTTTCTTGGCCAGTTCCGGGTAACCGAAATCGTGGGCCATCTGGCGGATCCCTGTTTTGCGGTATTTACCCAGGGGAAGCAGGGTGCGTTTCAGTACATCCTGCTGCAGGCCCCAGAGCACATAGCTTTGATCCTTGGTTTCGTCCAGGCCTTTGCTCAGTATATAGCGGCCGTCTTCCTCGCGGATCTGGCCATAGTGGCCCGTAGCGATGAATGCACAATCCATGGCGTCTGCCCGTTTCAGGAGGGCGCGCCATTTGATGTGGGTGTTACAAAGTACGCAAGGATTGGGCGTACGGCCGGCCAGGTATTCGTCTACGAAATTATTGATCACAAAGTCGCCAAATTCATCGCGGATATCCAGCACAAAGTGCGGGAAACCGTGATGCACAGCGGCGGCGCGGGCATCGTTAAAGGAATCGAGATTACAACAGCCGGTTTCTTTTTTGCTACTGCCTGCAGATGCGTAGTCCCAGGTTTTCATGGTGATGCCCACCACTTCATAGCCCTGTTCATGCAGCATCAGCGCGGTAACGGTACTATCAATACCGCCACTCATGGCTACCAGCACTTTACCGTGTTTACTCATTGTTGTGAATTAAGGATGCAAAGGTAACTTAAAATGTAACAGTTAGCGGGGGATGGGCACCGGCAGGAAAAGCTGCCAGAAAAATTAATCCGTAATCAATTCATTATGAATAGATTACGGATTAATTAAATAGGAGGTATTGCTTCTTTAGATGCCGTGATAGGTAATGCTTATGTAAAAAAATGCATTGGCTACAAACTCACCCCGCGCTTCCAGGGAATGAAATCGTCCTGGTGGAGCTGCTCCGCTTTGGTCTGTACCTCGCCACTGGCCGTGCGGATGATCCATTCCAGGATGTCTTCGCCTACCTGCGGGATGGTGCGCTGGCCGCTGATGATGCTGCCGGTATCAATGTCAATGATGTCCGGCATGCGGGTGGCCAGGCGGGTATTGGTGGCCAGTTTTATCACCGGGGCAATGGGATTGCCCGTGGGGGTGCCCAGGCCGGTGGTGAAGAGTACCACATTGGCACCGGAGCCTACTTCTGCAGAGGTGCTTTCCACGTCATTGCCGGGGGTGCAAAGCAGGTTGAGGCCGGGCTGGGTGGCGTATTCCGTGTAATCCAGCACTGCGGTGATGGGCGAGGTGCCGCCTTTTTTGGCAGCGCCTGCACTTTTGATGGCGTCAGTGATAAGGCCATCGCGGATGTTACCGGGTGAGGGGTTCATATCAAAGCCAGAGCCCACCTGTTTGGCGGCGGCTTCGTAGGTGCGCATGAGGCGGATGAACTTGCCCGCCACTTCACTGTTCACGCAACGGTTGATCAGTTCCTGCTCCACACCGCACAGTTCGGGAAATTCAGAGAGGATGGACTTGCCTCCCAGGGCTACCAGCAGGTCAGAGGCATGGCCCACTGCGGGATTGGCAGAAATGCCGGAAAAGCCATCGGAGCCCCCGCATTCCAGGCCCACCGTCAGTTTGGAGAGGGGCTGCGGCGTGCGCTCCAGTTTATTGGCCTCCACCAGGGCCAGGAAAGTGTCCCGGATGGCCTGGGAGAGCATGTGAAATTCCGACTGGCTCCTTTGCTGTTCAAAAATGAGCAGGGGCTTTTGGGCGTGCAGCTTGTCAAGGGCAGCCTGCAGCAGGGATACCTGCGCGTGCTGGCAGCCCAGGCTGAGGATGGTGGCCCCGGCCACGTTAGGGTGGTGAATGTAGCCGGCCAGCAGGGCGCAGAGGGCCTCCGCGTCCTGGCGGGTGCCGCCGCAGCCGCCTTCGTGGCTGAGGAACTTGATGCCATCAATGTTGGCAAAAAGCGGATGCCGTTTGGGCCGGGCGGCTGGTGGCACCGGCGCGTAATTGCGGATGGCCTCCAGGTTGTTGTTTTTATAAAAATTTACCAGGTCATTCACCTGCTCGTTGTAGATCTCTTCGGGGGCAAAGCCCAGGCCTTTTTCAAAGGCTGTTTTGATCACCTGCACGTTGCGGTTCTCGCAAAATACCAGGGGAATTACCAGCCAGTAGTTGCGGGTTCCGGCTTGTCCGTCGGGGCGGGTATAGCCCTGGAAGGTGCGGGTTTGCCACTTGCTGATATCCGGCGCCTGCCACTGGGTGTTACTGTCTTTTTCGTGGAAGGCGTTTGCGTCGTGTTGAATATTTTCGGTGGTGATCAATTCACCGGTGCTGAGTGCGCGGAGGGTTTTGCCTACGGTAACGCCGTACATGCGGATGGCATCACCGGGTTGCAGGGGCTGTACGAGGAATTTATGCTTGGCGGGCACTTTTTGTAACAGGGAGATGGTGGCCCCTTCAAAGCTGATCTGCGTTCCTTGCTCCAGGTCTTGCAACGCTACCAATACATTATCCAGCGGATGTATTTGTAAAAACGTGTTCATATGGATAAAAGTAAGATTTACGCCTGTAGGTAGTTAATACGAAATAAGTATTCTCTGATAACATTTTAACGTGCCTGCGGGTTTACATGGTTCCAGGGATAAAGTTAGCGCTTTTTGAGCAGGGACGGGCATTTGCGGGGATGTGTCTTTAAAAGGAAGACCCGTTATGCGCGTGGCACAACGGGTCTTTTTAACCAGATCTTGCAGCAATATTTAGAATTGCTTCATGTAGGCTTCAATATTTTGATAAAGGCTGTCGGAAACGGGGACCACCGGCAGGCGGAAAGCGTTTTCGAGCAGGCCGCCAATGGCCATGAAGGCCTTGATACCGGCAGGATTGTTTTCGGCAAACATCAGTTCAAAACCATCCAGCAGCTTGTATTGCAGGCTGCGGGCGGTGGCCAGGTCGCCTGCCAGGGTGGCGCGGATCATGTCGGATACCTCTTTCGCGTACCAGTTGGCAGCTACGGAAATGAGGCCGTCCATGCCGGTGGCTACCTGCGGCATGGCCACGGCATCGTCACCGCTGATCACGAGGAAGTCCCTGGGGCGGTCCTTGAGGATGTGCATGCACTGCACCACATCGCCGCTGGCTTCCTTCATGGCTACCACGTTCTCTACTTCCTTCGCAATGCGGAGGGTAGTGGCGGCGGTCATGTTACGGCCGGTGCGGCCCGGAACATTGTACAGGATGATGGGTTTGGGAGATGCTTTGGCGATAGCCTTATAGTGCTGGAAAATACCTTCCTGCGTGGGTTTGCTGTAGTAAGGGGCCACACTGAGGATGGCCGCAGCCTCGTCCAGGGGGCAGGTTTCCAGGCGTTTGATCACGTCTGCGGTGTTGTAATCGCCGATGCCGACTACCACAGGAACCCGCTTGCTTACCTTTTCGAAAGTGAACTTCATGATGTCCAGCTTTTCGTCGCTGGAAAGGGTGGGAGTTTCACCGGTGGTGCCGAGGGTCACCACGTATTCCACACCGCCGCTAATTACATGCTGGATCGTTTTCTCCAATGCATTCCAGTCGATAGCGCCGTTCGCCTTGAACGGGGTGACGAGCGCTACGCCGGTACCTCTCAGTTGTTCCTGTAGTGTCATAAAAAAGTGTAGTTCCGCCAAGGGCTGGCGGGGCCAATGTTTGATATCCCGATAGCGGGAAGTGCAAAGATTGGAAATTGGTATTGTTTCTCTAAATAAATTTTAGCGTTCGTCGTAAAAGCCCATGCCGGAGAACTTGTCGATGCGTTGCGTGATGCGGGTTTCGGCATCGATCTTTTTCAGTTCTGCGAGTGTTTCCTTGATCTTGGCCTTCACGATGGCGGCGGCTTCGTCCACGTTAGTGTGGGCGCCACCCAGTGGTTCTGCGATCACGCCGTCTACCAGGCCAAACTGGCTCATGTAGTCGGAGGTGAGCTTCAGTTCTTCCGCTGCTTTTTCCTTGAAGTTCCAGCTGCGCCAGAGGATGGTGGAGCAGTTTTCCGGGGAGATCACGGTGTACCAGCTGTTTTCCAGCATGAAGATGCGGTCGCCCATGCCGATGCCGAGGGCACCGCCGGAAGCGCCTTCACCGATGATGATGCAGATCACAGGTACCTTCAGTTTGATCATTTCAAAGAGGTTGCGGGCAATGGCTTCGCCCTGGCCTCTTTCCTCGGCTTCGAGGCCCGGGTAGGCGCCCGGGGTATCGATGAGGGTAACGATGGGCTTATTGAATTTCTCTGCCAGTTTCATGAGGCGGAGGGCTTTGCGGTAGCCTTCGGGGTTGGCCATCCCAAAGTTGCGGATCTGGCGCATTTTGGTATTGACACCTTTTTGCTGGCCGATGAACATGATGGTTTCCCCATCCAGTTCGGCGAAGCCGCCCACCATGGCTTTGTCGTCTTTCACGTTGCGGTCTCCGTGGATCTCCACGAAGTTGGTGGTCATTCTTTCGATATAAGCGAGTGTGTAAGGTCTTTCGGGGTGGCGGCTGAGTTGTACGCGCTGCCAGGAGGTGAGGTTGGCGTAGAGGTCTTGCCGGGTGGCCGCGATCTTTTGTTCGTATTCGCGTACGGTGGCGGAGACGTCAACGCCGGACTTATCGCCGTTTTCCTTGAGCTTTTCAAGCTGTTCGTAAAGTTCTGCGATAGGTTTTTCGAAATCTAGAAATTGCATAATTCCAGGTACTAAAGGTTAAAGACGGATGTAAAGATAGGGGATAGAAATTTTTTTAAAAAAGATTTGCTGAAATGAAAGTTTTGTTGCTATCTTTGCAATCCCAAAACGGGACAACGGTAAGATACTGATGGTCAATGGACTAGCAGTCGTTGTGAAGAAGTTTGGATCGGTAGTTCAGTCGGTTAGAATGCCGCCCTGTCACGGCGGAGGTCGCGGGTTCGAGTCCCGTCCGGTCCGCAAGCTTTAAAGAATAAGCCTTCAAGTCGAGAGATTTGGAGGCTTTTTTGTGTTTGGAAAAATATAGGATTATACTATATATTTGAAGAGTAAGCAAATGAAATGCTTGCGAATTTAACCCACGTATAAATCCCGTAGTATCTCCTGTATCATGAAATGGTTATCCCTTTTGATTGCTTTGTTATGCCTGTTTGTTTGTCGAAATGTACAGGCACAAATAGATGTTAGAACTGACCCGCGTATTGCCCCACTTTTAAGACAGGCCGCTAATGGGCAGCCGGATCTGGTGATATTTGGAAGGAAGCCGGCGTCCAACATGTATGTGAACATGGCGGTGCTGGATAAGACGAGTAGGCGGCTTTACTGGTTTACTTGTTATGGCACTGCTTATGATTCTGTGCAATTACAGGAGACAGAATTTGTGCAGATTTCCTCAAATGCTATTGATCCTTTTAGTTTTTACAGGGAGCTATGCCTTGAAAATGAGGTGTATCTGGACGATGCAGTGGCGGAATACAGAAAGTTAGGTAAATTGGCTTTAAAAGATACAAGTTATAATCGCCGGATCATCTATAATTCTGTTGCTGTTCAATCTGCACATAGCACATTGCAACAGTTAATGGCCATTGAAGGCATTTTTAAAAAGCAGTATCTAAAATTATGTTTGTTTAACAGCTTATCTCCCTCATTATTATCCAGGAATGAAGAATTTCTACTTCGTAAGTCCCTTGCTGGAAAGATGGTGAATAAGCCAGATACGACTATTTATTATAGTACCTCTCCGCTGGGTTTTATTGCTAAGATTGTGTTGTGCCGGCAGGATTCTTTAAAAATGTTTGTCTATGGCGGGCAGGATCATGTTGTAGACAGTATGCCCTTGAAACCGGGGAAATATACCTCTTTGTTAAAATCGAAAGATGACGTATTCCTGCTTTATAGAGGGTGGCTGGAACTGCAAAGTCAGCAAGTGCAGGAAGCGTTACTCCAAACAACCGCCCTGTTTCATCGGCAGGATACTGGTTTGTATGTTCAAACTTACCGGGTGGAGAATAAAAGACAATTATCATTGGCTGAGGCGCAATTAAAGCGTCAACAACAGGATATTGAGCGTAAAATAAGTGGTTTGATGTTACCTGATAAGGATATGGTTGCACATATGCTTCAAATTGCTTATCCGGATGCACCTACAGCAATTACTTACTTATCTGGAGGTATAGGTTTTGCTTATACTGTGAATTACAAACGGGATGAAAAGTTATATGAACTGGTAGATCATCGTGGGAATGTAATGGTTACCGTGAGTGATAAAAGGACGGTCATGGATAATGGTAATGAAACGATATCCTACTATGCCGCGGATGTTGTTGACGCCAGCGATTATTATCCATTTGGATTATTAATGCCAGAGAGGTCGTTTAGTTCAGCTAATAAATATCGCTATGGCTTTAACGGGAAGGAGAATGATAATGAGATAAAGGGTGAAGGGAATCAGCAGGATTATGGAATGAGGATATATGATCCAAGGGTAGGCCGGTTTTTGAGCCTTGACCCTTTATCTGCACAATATCCAGGCTTAACGCCGTATCAATTTTCGAGTAACCGACCTATAGATGGAATCGATATAGATGGCAAGGAGTGGGGCCAAAGTAATGTATTGGACTATGTGGTGGGTCAAGGGTTTACTCTTTTGACAAACAATGTATTAAGGATTAAAGTTATTAATGATTCAAAAATCATCACAAACCCGGATGCAATTAAAACTAAGGCAGAACTTTTTGCAGCATCAGTTGAAGCAACATATACAAATTTTCATCCGCCAATGTTAATGCCGAGTGAAGTTACAACTACCTCGGTTTTTCTTGATTATAACTCTCCAAGCGACAATGATGGCAATATCGCCTATTTGCATTTTGATGATAGAAAGACCAGCACTACTACAAAACAAATAGGGAATACGATTTTGACTCAAACATCTCTGGACGCAGGAGAAACAAGTGGAGTAGTGAATGGGTTTGTTATGAAAGTTGGGATAACTGTCGATGGAAAAGAAGTGTCAAAAGAAGATCTAAGTCTAACATTTAGACATGAAGCAGGTCATTCTCTAGGACTGAATCATCCATGGTCACTCAATCAGGAAGAAATTGAGGCATTTCCCAGTATAAACCAGAAAGGGTATCTTTTTAAGGATAAAAAAGCTATACATGAAAATCTCTTGAATTCTGGTGAAAATCCGAATGGGTATCTTCGTAATAACAATGGGAGTAAACTTCTGATGAAGCAATTGGAATATATTAACGAACAAATAAAGAAGAAATCTTTATGGACGCCTGAGGAGCTAAGCGCACCTAAAACAAATGCTACTACTGCTACAAATAAAGAGTAAGATATGAAACCAACGAAATTTTCTAAAAGAGGATTAAAGCTTTTACTCTTAACAGTGTTTGTTATTCCGGTGGTATTTATGAATTGCACTTCTGGCAAATTTATTAAGTGGGCAAGGGAAGGATATCAATTGGATACTCCTATTGTGAGTTATGATACCTCTAATGCGCTCGATCTATCAGTTCAGAAGTGCAGAAAGGTTAAAGTGTTTTTGTGGGGCAATTATGAAGACACTGTTATAATAGTTTCAGACCGAAACGATGATAGGCGAATTCCAATATATAATAATAATTACCCATACAATGATATGGAATATACTGGAATAGAGTTTGATGTCAAGTTAGAAAGGCGAACTGGAGAAATTGCAATTTTTCTATCTAATGCGCATCATTATGTTAAAATTCCGTTAGATATATGCTATCCTATATGCGAGATTAAATATCAAGAGGGCATATGGTATATAAATAATAGCAAAGGGTTTAAAAGAATTGAATCTTTTATTAAGATAAAATAATTATATACTGAACTAACATAGGAAATTTCGTGATCTATTCACAATAGAGAATGCGATGTAAAATAAGCTTCAGATTAAATCGGTATATTGATAAAAAAATGTATGACCTCTGAACAGTTAAAAGAGAAATTAGAATCTCAATTCAAATTTACAGTTCATAACCTGAAAAAAGAACTTGAAATCCCTTATTCCCTTTTAATAATCGCACATTGGGCAAACTGATAAGGTTGAATACTTAGTTTTCAACTTGACAGTTTAAAATAATATAGTTAATATCTACTACCGGGAATTTGAGCCTTAGTTTAGAGATTTTGTTATTAATTGCGTCTTTCGCTGACTGATCACGATAATCACGAGAAGTCACAAGACGCAATGTTTCCTTGCCGTTATAAAAACCAAATGTGAACAAGGTCCCGGTTTAGGACTATTTCAGGAAGTATGTAAGTTTAAAAATCGAGGTAAATAAAGTAAGGTTAAATTGTTGCTAAATGGTCAGAAAGGGGAGGCCAGGAAAATGTATGAGCGATCCGTCGCCTTAAACCCGGCTAACGAGAATGGCAAAAAGGAGCTGGAAAGTTTGAAGGAGTAACTAAATCGGTTAATTTTTTTAGAAATGATATGAAGATCAGCTTATTTGGTTTTTGCTTGCTGAGTTGTTTGATGCTATTTGCCGGCAGTGCCGCGCTGGCCCAAAAGCAGGGTCTGTTTATCGAAAAGAAAATGCCCAACGATGAAGGCCTCAATCCGTACAATTATGACAACAAAATATTTGTTGCGGGTAAAACTTACGTCTATAACTACTTTATTATTAAAGGCCCCGATACGTTGAAATATGCGATTTCGCCGCAAGCTGGTGGCGAAAAGAACTGGAAGTATGTCGCGAAAATGCAAAAGGATAGTAATACGGTGGCCTACCTGGGTATCAAAACGCTGGGCAAGATCGGCCCTATTATGATGGACAAGCCGGATTATGACCAGACGGAGATATTTCTCTACCATTATAATCCTAATCTGAAACCCCTGGATACCGAATTGACAGGGGTTGTCGAGAACCAAGCCAATGTTTGGTTACACCCGTTTCGTTTCCATGCCCTGGAGATCTTGCAGCTCTCACCCTTTCCGTATGTGAAACTGCCGTTTAAGCAAGGCCAGACTTTTTATTGGAGCCTCGACCTGGGGAAAAAATGGCCCGAGTTTAAAGCGTTCAACTGGAAGGGCAACCTGAAGCTAAATTGTACTTACGTGGAACAAGGCAAAGAGACTTTGGAATTACCATTCGGTAAGGTAGAGGTAATAAAGGTCAAGAGCGTTGCCGTTACGGCGAAAGGCAACAGTTCACTCATCGCTTATTTCAGTGAGGCGTACGGATTTGTTAAATTAGTCTACCGAAATTTAGATGGATCGATCATAGTCATGAGCCTTAATCAGATCCGGTAATTGTTAGCGTTAAAATAAGCTGCATGATGCTTGCCGGGATTGAAGGAAAGTTTAAATCGAGTTCGAGACGCAGAGTTTTTCCTTTTTAGATTAACTAAGCTGTATGTAATATTCCCTGTATCATGAAATGGTTATCCCTTTTTGTTTGATCTGCCTGTTTGTTTGGCTCATTAATTATTTACTATATGGCTCATTGCCCCCATTTACGCGATTCGGGATAAGCACTGCTGCTATTTTGCCCCATGGATTAGATGCAGGTGTATTACGCAATAACTATATTTGCATTTACTTTCACAATAAAATCACATGGAGCTCCACTATATCGATCCCATTTCTGCAGGTGAGTTACATCTTACCTTACATGAAGTAAACTTTGACAGGTTATTTTTCCAGCGGGATCGTAAAGACAAGTTTTTAACCATTGCCTGGAATGACGGACCTGCCCAGGCGGTTACTATAGATGGCATCAAATATCAATTTCCCGCTCAAACGATCCTGCCGCTGATGGTGAATCAGACATTTACGTTTGAAAATCCCGGGCAAATTATTGCCTGGCAATACAACCGCAATTTTTATTGCATTGTGGACCACGATAAGGAAGTCAGCTGTGTGGGTTTTTTATTTTATGGCTCATCTGAAACCATGTTCATAGTTTTGGATGAACAGCAACAAAAAAAGTTGCACCTGCTTCTCCAGGTTTTCATGGATGAGTTTGAAGACAAGGATGCCATACAGCGGGATATGCTGCAAGTGATGCTCAAGCGGTTGATCATCATTATCACCCGTTTAGCTAAGCAGCAGTATTTAAAGGAACAGGCCTTAACCGAAGACAAACTGGACGTTTTGCGTAAATTTAACCTGATGGTTGAAAATAATTACCGCAAGCAGCACACTGTACAGTTTTATGCCGATCAGCTTAATAAATCCCCCAAAACACTGGCTAACTACTTCGCTTTATACAATCACAAATCTCCGCTTACCGTGATACAAGACAGGATTATAATGGAAGCTAAGCGGCTGCTGATGTACACTGATAAATCGGCCAAGGAAATCGCTTATGACCTGGGGTATGACGATGCCGCTTATTTCAGCAACTTTTTCAAAAAGCAAACGGGTTTTGCACCGTCCGATTTCCGGAACGCTAAAGGCTCTTTGCATTCTACTGAGCAATAATTCCATGCCGGCAGGAAGTGTATTTTAGCGTATGCACCTTTGTATTGCTTAAACAGCATAGAACAAAAAAGTTGCCAGCCACTGCAGCGTACGCCGTTGCCAAAGCAGCCGTCCGCTCAACGGCACAAAGTTTCTGTTATGGCGCAGGCTACCCCTATTAACGAATGGGCACTACAGAAAGGATGGCTGAAGGCTTTCTTTACCGCGCCTCTGATGATCGAAAGTTGCTCGCTTCTGGTGTTTCAAAGTTTATGGCCAGCGATGAACTATTGCCTGACGGTGGTTTGAGAACATTATGATCTACAAAAAAATGAGTATAAGAAGGTCTCCTTAATCCAGGGAGGCCTTTTTTAATGGGCTTGATATTTTTCTGCCTGTGCCTTAAATCGCTCCGCCAGTGGCAGGTAAGCGGGTATTTAAAGGGCCACCTATTTGGCGAAAATATTTTTTGAGCAAATCTTACATGCCATCGGGAAGTCTCTCTATTCATTAGCCTGGCACTTAGCTGCACCTTTGTAATGTCAAAAGACAAAATGAAAATCTTAATAACTGAACATCATGAAAAGTTTCACCATTCCAACCAAAGAACAAGTATCTCCAGCTAACCAAGCTATTTTTGACAACCTGAAGGGTATGGTAGGCTTCGTGCCGAACCTGTATGCCATCTTTGGTCACTCAGATACCGCGTTGAGCGATTACCTGGTCCTTCAAAACAGAAAATCTTCTATTCGTGCTAAAGAGCGTGAAGTAATTAACCTGGTGGTTAGCCAAGTAAACAATTGTTCTTATTGCCTGAGCGCACATACGCAACTTGCCAAAATGAACGGCTTTACAGACGGGCAGATTTTGGATATCCGCAGAGCCAGTATAAATTTTGATGCTAAACTGGATGCGCTGGCCAAATTGGTAAAAAGCACTACCGAGCATCGCGGCCATGCAAGTGCAGAAGCTTTGGAAAATTTCTACGCTGCCGGTTATACAGAAGCAAACCTGATAGACGTAGTTATCATCATCGGTGATAAAATCATCACCAATTATTTGCACGCCTTAACCAACATTCCTGTCGACTGGCCTTTAGCTCCGGAATTAGAAACTGCTACTGCTTAACAGGAAACCATGAGCAATCTTACAGATACATTAGCACTTGCCAATGAACTGGCAGGCTTCCAGCAATCATGGAATGCCAAGGCTGGAATAGTGAACTTTGACGAATACCATTATTTCCTGCCGGCTATTCATCGTCTCTCTTCAAATCATCGTTAAGGTTGAGATCGTCGCGGTCCAATTGTTGCTCCAGTTTTCTGATGGATTGGTAATTGTAACTGCTGTCTTTATGAAGCTTGAGCAATAGTTTCCGCCGGAATTTACTAATCTCCAATTGAGCCAATAATACGGGAGCTACGGGAACCGTTAACCAGGGCTCTTCATCCAGGTTTGTGGACTGTGTGATTTTGCCTTCTCTTGTTTTTCGCTGCAGCTGACTGAGGGTTTCTTCATACGCAGCTTTGATCTGGCGCTTTATACTTTCTTCCAAGGGTATAGGAAATTCATGCTCGATAAAATACAGCATGCTTTGCAGAACGAATTTTTGTAATTCCTTTTCCTCATTATCGGACTGCAAATTGGGCTTTATACCTAAAATCCTTATCATGAGGGGAAGAGACATTCCCTGAATCACGAGCGTTACAAAAATAACGACGGATGTCAGGAACAAAATCAAAGAACGGTGCGGCAAATGGGCACCTCCCATCAATGTTATCGGCAATGCCAGTGCGGTAGCCATGGAAACGATACCCCTGGTTCCGGTCCAGGCCACTATTAGTACATTCTTCCAGGTAGTCGCTGATTCATCCTGCGTCTCCATTGAAGCGCCAGTTTTGACATCTTCCCAAATTAATTTGTACGAAAATGCCGTGGCAAAAACCCACATAATACGAACAACGATCACCATTACGCTGATCAAGAGGCCATAAGCCAGCAACACCAGCAACGAATATGCTTCCAGTTCTTTTAGCGTATCGGGTAACTGTTGGCCGATCAGTAAGAAGATGAATCCGTTCAGGATATATATCAATGTGTCCCAAACGGACTTCGACCGTATCCTGGTCTGGTACGAAAATATCTTTGGCGAGCGCCAGGCGATAAACAGACCCGTGCACACTACAGCTAATACGCCTGAAACATGCAACCGTTCCGCCAGGATGTAAGAAACGAAAGGCGTTAGTAAAGTAAGGCTGGTACTGGTAATGGAGTTGTGAGTGATCTTCTTATGCATCCACACTAAAATATACCCTGTCGCGATCCCGCACAAAATTCCCCCTGCAACAAGCAGGATGAATTGCAGGCCGGCCTGCCAGAGCACAAATGAACCGGTGTTCACGGCTATCAAGGCGAACCGGTAGCCGATGAGGGCACTGGCATCATTGACGAGACTCTCTCCCTCAATGATGGTCACGACCCTTTTATTAAGCCCCAATCCTTTGGTTATCCCCGTTGCAGCTACAGCATCAGGAGGTGATACGATCGCGCCCAGTAAAAAGGCCAAAGGCCAGGTGAACTCCGGTATGAAATAATGGGCCGTCAATGCTAAGATAACCGTTGTGAAAAATACCAGTGCAATGGCCAAAGTAGAGATGGGCAGGATGTCCTTCCTGAAGTCGTGCCAGGAGGTCCGTGACGCCGCGTCGAATAGCAATGGGGGAAGGAAAATCAGGAAAACCACGTCCGGGTCCAGCATGAGGATGGGGAATTGGGGGATAAAGCCCAGGAATACTCCAGTAATCACCAATAAGATAGGGAATGGGAATTTTACCTTCCCCTCCAAAGTCGACAAAGCAACCAGCACAACGAGTGAAAGAATAACCGCATCAAATTGTTGCATCTCTAGATAAGGTAGTCTATTCATGCGACATGCAACGAATGTAATAATTCCTCACATGAGCCGGCATATACCGCTCGTTAATATACATGACAATTTTTAATTGATTTTAAAGTAGAAGCTGAATTTGCTGCCCTTCCCAGGCGTACTTTCTACTTTAAGATCTCCTCCCGCTGCGTGTATGATTTTATTGGCGAGGTATAACCCGACACCATGCCCTTCAACATTCATATCCAGCCGTCCATAAATGGTGAATAATTTCTTCATTCCATCCTGTGGAATGCCGATCCCGTTATCTTCAACACTCAGGATGACATACTTTCCTTCCTGACGGGTATGAATATGTACTTTCGGCGGTTCCCGGCCGGAGAATTTCAACGCATTAGAAACCAGGTTATACAATATGCTCCGGAGGTTTTTAGGGGAGAAGAAGATATCTTTCACTTCCAGTTGGGTAGTAATCACGGCATTCGAAGCTTTTATTCTTTTCTCCAGGCTCCATTCAACGTTGCTGATAGTTTCCTCAAAGTCCACGGCTCCCATCTCCGCCATATTGTTTTCCAGCTTAGCGATGGTGGCGAGGTTATTGATCAGCATCCGGAATTTTCTGACGGAAGAATTGATGATATTTAAGAATTGCGACAATTCTGCATTGCTGTGCTCCACCAGGTTCATCAATGTTATACTTGACTCTATACTGCACAGCGGGTCGATCAAATCATGGGATGCCATATGGATAAAATGCTCCAGGTCCGCATTGATCCGGAGCAGGCTCTCATTCTTTTCATCCAGTTCAATCTTTGCTTTCTTGAGTTCTGTAATATCATTGAAAGAAATGACTACACCTTTTTGCCTGTTTTCTACCTGTTGTAAATAGGGCATGACCACCATTTGGTACCAACGGCCTTCAAGAGTCTCAATTTCACGGGTAACTTCCGAACCGTTGTTCTGTACGGTTTTCAGGTCATTTAAAAGCCCATCCGTTTTAATATTGGTGGAAATATGGCTGATTCCGGCAACTGATGAAATGCATGTTGCAGTAAGGAGGGTTCCTTGCCAGGTCGTGCAGGGCGAATATCACCATTTGCCGTATGACAGGGGCTATCCTGTAGCTGTCATTTTCCTTTATGAAATACTGTTGCCGCCTTTCTGCCGGGATATCCTTTACACTGCTCCAGTGATACAGCCCTTTGCCGGCAATTAATAAGGCCGCACTGTCCAGATCTGTAGCGAAGATTTTTACGGGCACATTTTTGTATGGCCCGGTCAATTGTTCTTTGATCAGGATGGCGATGGAATACACTTCTTCACCTGTAGCGCAGCCTGCAATCCACAGTTTAAGTTCTTCACCGGGCTCCAGTTGTGAAAGCAGGTCTGGCAGGATGTCCTTTCCTATTATCTCGAAGGCTTCCCTGTCTCTGAAAAAGCCGGTTACGCTGATCAGGAAATCTTTGGCCAGCGCTGCCACCTCTGCAGGGTTGGTGCGGAGGAAATTGTAATAATCTCCAAGCGTATCGAAATTGGCGGATGCCGCCCTGCGTTTGGTGCGCCGGAGCAGTGTCGTAAGTTTATAATCGGAAAAATCAAGGGGCAACTGTTCCTTTATGTAATCGACGATAGAAATGATCATATTTTCATTGTCCTGGATGCCCGCTTCCTCCTCCCGTTGGCGCAGTACGTAATTCTCGATCGCTTTAGGCATGGCGGATGGTTCGAGAATGTAATCCACCGTTCCCGTCGCAATGGTATTTGAAGGCATGCCGGGAAATTTTGTCGTGACCGGGTCCCGGGCAATCACCAGGCCCCCCGCTTTCTTAACGGCCATCACCCCTTCCGCGCCATCGGCGCCCAGGCCTGATAATATGACGGCTATGGCTTTCTTGCCGTGGCTGGCGGCCAATGAGTTGAAAAATGTATTGATCGTCAGGTGGGGCGCTTTTTCTTGACCTTTGGCCGTCAAGAACAGCCGGCTATTCCGAATGGTCATGAACTTGTCATTCGGTATCAGGTAAATATGGTTGGGTTGGATCTCGGCCCCGTTTTCTGCCTCCTGCACCAACAGCCTGCTATGCCTGGCCAGTAGTTCCACCATCCTGCTTTTAAAATTCGGCGACAGGTGCTGCACGATTACATATGCCACGCCATCCAAAGGTGTATTGTCAAAGAATGTATTGATCTCATCCATGCCTCCTGCAGAAGCGCCGATGGCGATGATGTGATGGGGTCCGGAGTTAATCATTGGGAAAGGCATTTTACTTGTAACCGGAAGAAATTTCAGATAGCGGAAAACCCAAGATAGATCAATAATTCAAAAGTAGTTCCATAATGCAGGTTGGGAGAAACTAGGGTTGTTCTCGTTAAATAAATTAACGCCAATGCCGCTGAAATAGCCGATCTTTATAGGGTTAGCCCCGGATTCAAATTTGCGGCGCGAAGCCTGTTCAAACTTAATTATTATTTTCTCATGAAGGTCACAAAATTAGATATAGTCCGGTTCGCCTCAAAAGGAAACGAAAGCTTCATCGATACGGTCACGGCGCGGGTAAAGGACTATTTTCGAATTACGGGCACCTCCCCGTTTGCCAACCGCGGAATGTGGATGAAAACAATCTTGATGGTGATCGTCTATTTTCTTCCATGGGCTATGATAGTGAGTAATATTGGGGCGGGTCACCTGCCATTGTTTTGGCTGTGCTGGGTTGTGATGGGATGTGGTATTGTCGGAATCGGGACCTGCATCATGCACGATGCCAATCACGGGGCCTATTCGGCTAACAGGAAGGTTAATGTATTTCTGGGATATATTCTGGAGTTAATTGGCGGCTATAGCGTTAATTGGAAAATCCAGCACAACTTGCTTCATCATACCTATACCAATATAGACGGCCTAGATGAAGACATCGACAGCATCGTGCTTTTAAGGCTTTCCCCAAGGCAACAGTGGTATTGGTTTCATCGCTACCAGCATCTTTATGCCTGGTTTTTCTACATGTGCATGACTTTGTTCTGGATGACGGCAAAAGACTATTTGCAGGTGATCCGCTTCGGGCGGCGCAACCTGCTGGTGAAGCAGAAAGTGTCTTTAAGTAAGGCCATTTTACGTATCACCTGGTATAAAATGTTCTATTACGGCTATGTGCTGGTATTGCCATTGCTGTTTTCGGGCCAGCCATGGTATTTCGTGTTGGCCGGTTTTGTGATCATGCATTTTACCGCCGGCCTAACGTTGGCCTGTATTTTCCAACCCTCCCATATCATGCCGCATGCTTCATTCCCCGAGCCGGCACAGGAAGGAGGTAAACGACACATCAAAGAAAGCTGGGCGATTCATGAGCTGGCCACTTCAACGAATTTTGCACCCCGCAGCCGGTGGTTGACCTGGTGCATCGGGGGCCTGAATTTCCAGATCGAGCACCACTTGTTCACCAACATATGTCATATCCACTATCGGAAATTATCGCCCATTGTTAAGAAAACCGCAGCGGACTTCGGACTACCGTATCACGAAAAGCGTACTTTTTGGGGAGCCTTGGTGGACCATGCAAGGATGCTGAAATTATTGGGGAAGAATCAGCTGGCCTGAAAGCCCAGGCGGAACCGGCAAGTTGTGGCATGAACATGGAATCTGGTAGCCCCGTTTCTTTACTATTTTAAGATCTTCTTCTTCTCCCTGGACAGATAATGATAAAGAATATTCGGAATAAGCAACAACCACCAGCCAAAGAACAGGAAAATTAGGAAATGACCCATCCTGCTGGCTTTATTACGTTGCAACAAGAAGCACTGTGGTGTCTCTTCTTTAACATCCCAGCCGGCAGCCATATATAATTTAACATCCTGCAGGGCTTTCTCCCTTGCCTGTTCTTCTGTAAGCGTTTGTATCATAATTAATTAGTTTGTAAAATAAGTTAAGCAATAAGCCCTCCCTCCATCCTGGCCTGTAAACCACCGATTGCAGCAAGGAAATTTGCAAAAGGGTCCATGACAGCCACTTTTGAAGTAGTGATGATCTCAAAAATTCCAGTACCCGATGTAAACTTGTACTCCGAGTAGTTGCATACCGGGAGCTTCCGGTTGTTGTTAAAACGCCTGTCCGGCCCACCATTCTTATTTACATATTGCCACGTGTAATCAACCACCACCGCGTCACTGGGAAGCGGATCTGATTCGATGAATCGTATCGTGCTACCGGAGATCTGTAGATTTTTATAAAATACCGCGGCAAAAGTGTTGCCGCGCCTGATGAGTAGGCGCTCGGGCAGGAAATACATTTCTAGGTTACTTAATAAGATACACGGTATGGCAACATTGGTAACAAAGTAGGGTGCCGGGATGCTGTTGTCGAAAACGCCGCGCACCCGCACCCTGTCTATTAATTTCCCGGCTCCTGCATTGCGCTTTTGGTCATAGGTGGACTGGGCGTTCAGGTACTGCCATATACCCGATGAACGGGAGAAAACGGAAAAGTGAGCGCGGAATTGCTCGTATACCTTCTGGTACCGGTCGTCCATATCATAATGAAGCACTATTTCAAGACGTTGTTTGTCGATTTTTTTCAACCAGCGGATGAGGGGGATAAATAGCCCGATAATGACAAGCACTTCGTAGGGTAAATACCTGTTTCGTGCGTTGCCATGCATCTTCGGTGATTGCATCGTGGTGTACATGGTCGATCATCGCCAGCCCCTGGTTAATATACCCGGTAGCGTCGTTGATGGATACCAGGAACCACTGGTGGTCAATAGTATCAAGAAGCAGGAGTGATTGGTCATAGGGTACTGTTTGCAGGATAGGTGCTTTTTTATGGGGCTCCTTTCGGATGTTCGCCCCGCTTTGCGCAGTTACCCTTACAATAGGCGTATCACTGGGCGGTTGGAGGATCACCGTTTTTTGGGCAAAAGAGGTTAGCATTAATATTGCCAGGCCTGCGAATAAGAGGACCCAGCCCCAGGGAGCAAGCGGCGATAGCCTGGATTTTTGATTTAGCTCCGTAATAAACGCCGTTGAATCTGTATCGGTAAGTTGCTCAACACTGGCAGACCCGATATTATGTACCGGTTGAGGATGATCCAATGGGCGAGGCGGGAGAGATGGAGGTGGAGCCGGCGGTCCGGTGATTTTTTGACGATAGCTGATGCCGTTGGCGCTCAGGTTCACGTAAGTTCCCCTGGAACTTATATTAATGTGGGCTCCCTTTATACCAACCGAATAACTGACGCCCCTCTTGGAGAGGTTAATTTTCACAGGAAACGATCCAAATGATTTTCGATAAGACCAACTCATACAGGATGATTTTAGAATTCAGCTGTCATCGCTCTAACTTACAAAGCGTTCTGTCCCTGCTGATCGCCTCCGCCAGCGTTACTTCGATCACGTTGTGCTGACAACTGCTCAACCCCCTGCAATCTGCCCGTAGATGATACCGGCTGGCGCTTTTACTATCGCAGATATAAACAGTCCTGGCGCTTGAACACCGTACCGCGTTGAAAATGCAGCATACAAAAAGCAGTGCTCTCATGGATGGGGTGATCATGATCGGTACAGTGTATAACCGCGCCCAATGAACGGTCTAGCGGGTATGGCAGGCGGGCAGGCAACTCTTGCAACCATCGGCACGGGGATAAATGGACCTGGCAGCTTTCACGGCTTCGTGGCAGGTATTAAATGCTCCGATATACGTGCGGTGTGCTGGTTTGGGGAAGAAGGGGCAGGAGGAAATGTGTACCTCATGGTCACCATTGCCCTGGGGAATGGTGGAAACGTAATACATTGATTGCATAACTGAATAATTATTTAAATCAAATGTAGTACTGGGGCAACTTTGTTTTTTACGGGAACCCGTACGGGAACCTTATATAATGCCCATGTCTTTGCAAAAGGCCACAAGCTGTTCATTTTTGGAAAAATCGAACAAGTCTTTGATATGGTTCAGCCGTTTTTCCAGGCTGCTGAGGCTAAAGGGCGGGATGTCGTTTTCCCGGAGATAAGTGGGAATGTCTTTTTGGTGTATGCCTTTGGCAAGCAGGGTAATAACTGTGATATCGTATTCCGTGAAATCATGGGTTTTCCTTTGGTGCGCCTGTTTTGGGAAATGCCGCTGGTTTTTGGAAACAGATTCAATTGCCAGGATAAGCTCCTTCGCATCATTCCGGGCTTTACGGACATAGCCATCTACCTCCAGCTTATTATGGAGTGTTTCGATTGTTGCAGCAAGGTTGTCAGCAGAGAAAACAATGATTTTTAAGGCTGGCTGGATCTCCCTTGCGGCGGCTATCAGTTGCATGCCGTCCGCAATTTTCTGGATCTTCTCATCTTTTTCAAACCACAGGTCTGTGATCAACAGGTCGTAGGGATCATTCTTTTGCAGGGCCAGTTTTATTTTCGCCAATGCGTCGTCACAATAGAAAGCATGATCTGCCTGGGAGATCTGCAGTGCTTCTACGGTTTTCTGCACGGAGACATTGGCACTTTCATGGTCTTCTGCTATCAGTATGCGTTTAATCATGGTGTTATGCTATTGGGAAAGAGATCAGGATTTTAAGCCCCGTTTTGGTGTTGGTGTCAAAAGTAATTTCGCCCCGCATACCAGCGATACGGTTTCCCGTACTTATGAGCCCATTTCCCTGTTTATCTTGTGGCTTTAGCCCGATGCCGTCATCTGTGTACTGGATGGTGATCTGGTTGTTGCTACGCCGGAATGCGATAAATACATTCCTGGCCTGGCTGTGTTTTTTCATATTCACCATCAGTTCCTGCAGGATGTAGGCAACTTCTTGTTGTGTGCTGGTATTTATGCCCGCCCATAGTTCACCTTTATTGCCACTGGTGGCTACTTTGGTGGTGTCTGAGGCAAAGGAGCCTAAAAGGGAAGCCAGCTGGTCCTCGAAATTTAAAATGGTCGGGGGTAACGGTTCATAGGAGATGTTGCGCGACCGCTCATAAAGGACCTCGATCTTGTCCAGCAGGTCTTCTTTTTCAATGACGGGGTTATGCTCCACTTCAGTCATGATCCGGTATAAACCATTTGCAACCACGTCGTGGACCTTCTGGGAAGTTTTTAAATGGCCTTCCCGGATGAGGTTTTGCGTTTCCAAGGCTATTTTTTCGCGCCGCTTCCGGTACCAGAATACCGTGCATGCGATCGCGATAAGGGTGGCAGTGATGGTCCCATAGATAAACAGGCGCTGCCTCAGGATCTGGAGTTTTTTGTCTGCGTTTTCCTTTTGCAGCTTCAGGTTTTCTGCTTTGTTCTTTTCTGCATTGTAACGGATGAGGGCAAATTGGTTCTTGGCGTTGCTCCGCGCGGTTTGTAGGCTGTCGTTCAGAAATTGGTAGCGGGCAAAGTATGGCTTTACGTTCCGGGGATCATCCAGCATGATCAGTTTTTGCAACGCTTCCATTTCATCATCAGGGCTCTGAAGTGTGCTGGCGGTTGCATACATTTTATGAGCATAGCGCAATGCGGAATCCTGCCGTGTAGGTGCATAGTAATCGGATAAGTGGGCATAGCTGGCGTTTTGGCCCCATAGATCTTGCTCCGCCGTCCTGATCTGCAAGGCGGTCAATAGTTCCGGTGCCGCATTGTAGCTGGAATCCTGGAGCCACTTTGTCCTGGCCCTGTTAGACAGGATCCTGGCATATTCCTTTTTATATTTCTTGCTTTTGTTCAGGATGGAGTCATAGATACCAATGGCGTGGGCGTAGTCCTTTTCCTTTTGATAGGCAACTGCCTTGTTATTTGCAGCGATCAGCTTAAATACGTCATCCTGGATGAGCCGCAATGCCTGGTCGTAATAGTCAATGGATTCAGCATAGCGCTTCAGGTTCAGGTTCGTATTACCCAGTTCATTGTAGGCAGCTGTGAGGCAATACCGGTCTTTTTCCCGGCCCTCATGGAGGTAGTGCAGCGCAGTCAACAGGTTTTCCTGGCTGCCAAAGTAATCGCCGGCATCGGATTGCATGGCCGCCATATCGCTGTAGGCCATGGCGATCAGTAAACTGTCCTTTGCACCGGAGACAACCTTGTTATAATAATAAAAGGCTGAATCATTCCGCTTATACAACAGCGATTCTGCTTTCCGGTAATCGGCGTCCGTTGTCATGGTGGTACTTGTATGTGTCTTTGCGCAGCTAGATAGGACGATGGCCAGTACCAATAGGGAAAGGGGCGTTTTCAAGGTGAATGTTTAGTTTAACAATTGGGGTGCCTGCCAATGGAGTTGCACGCTGCCAGGCACAATTTTAAATAGTTGCAATGAAATTTAGCGTAAATTTTTCATGTTAAACAATCCGCCTGCCCGGGGATATAAAAAATAAGGCAAGAACAAGCTTGCCTTATTTTTTGGTGATCAATTGCCGCCAGTAGGAGAAGTGGGCGGATGAGGGGGGATGTGTCCCGTTTCGCCCCCGGTGTCGTCCATTGTAGATACCTGCGATGTGGGATGACTACACTTAGTCTGCGTATGGTGGGGAGATACAAGGCCCCAGAAAAAAGCTATAAAAATTGAAAACATTTCGCAATTTTTTAATGTGTAATAATTCACGGCTGCCAGCTCGGGCTGCCGCATGACGAGTGGGATAAGAAGCGCTTCTTACGTTTTTGGGAAGTGGGAGGAGAGCATCGATTGCGGAAGCCGGTAAACGCTTCCCGGCCGGTTAGCAGTTGCCGTGTTTCTTTGCTCAGGTGAAGCTGATGCTGTACAGAATACCGCTAGCTAGTACGGTGATTCATCAACTTCAAAGCAAAACTAAGCTGGGTTAAGCCGTTGATTAGTAAGTGATTCCGATAATTCCGGTAATTCCGGCAATTCCGTTGGGGTTCCGGAAATGCCGCACTGATTCCATAAATTCGAATAGGATTACCTTATACTTTCTAAGATGTTTGCAGATTATCGATCCCAGGTCCTTGCTTTTTATGCGAGGAAAAAGGCGGAAAATGCCCTCTCACACCGCCTGTTGCATGCCTCGCCGGCAAATCTTAAAGACGAATGTTTGGAGGTATGTTCAACACGCTACCTGCGCAAAGACGAGCGCGCGTTGAGCGGTTTTTTTGGAAAGCAGGATGGAAAGGAAGGGTATCTCCGGGCTATAAAACGGCTCGACACAGATAAATTCCGGCCGCCGGTTAATTTTTTAAAAGGTAGGGTGCCAGGAAGCGACGAGAAAAACGTGGAGCTGGTGGCCTGGCTGATCGACTTTGATCAGCGACCCTTCGAGTTTGGAAAGCAATATGGGGAACTCGACGCAGCCAATGCTGATGTGGAGGAAGGGGAGAAAGCAGCAGTGAAGGGGGAGACGGAGCAGCTGGGGAGGAATGAAGCAGTAGTGGAGAAGGCAACCGGGCAGGAAGCGGGGGAAGAAGCAGAAATGGAGGACGAGACGGAGCGGGAAGGGAAGAAGGACGCAGGACCAGGGGATGGGGCGGAGCGGGAAGGGAAGAAAGAAGCAGGACCCGAGAATAAGACGGCGCAGGCAGTTGTGGACGCGCAGGAAACAAAAAGTGGCGATGTGGGCAGGCAGGCGCCGGGTGGAACGGAAGCACAGCCGTCGGAATCAGCCGCTGCACCCCGGCTGTTCCTGCTTTCTGGAGGAAAGGCACAGCGTATGCCCTGGTTGAAAAGGAGGCAACTTATTATGTTTATATTATGCCTGGCGACAATGCTGGCAGGCGCCGGGGTTTATCTTGCATTTAAATTTAAATGGGGGATGCCGCCAGAAGGATGTATGTACTGGGCCGGGGATCACTATGAACGGATTTCCTGTAATGAAAAGAAAGCCAATACCTTGATCATAGCATATGATGCGGAACACCTGGCGCATTTCAGGAAGATCACCACACCGGATACCATTACGTATAAAGCAGTAGGGCGGGTGTGGTATATAAAGTTGAATGGTAACCTGGAGTATTTTACCGCAGACGGATATCATCCGGTGGAAATCCACCGGAAGCTCCATCCCATAACTGAATATATTATACGGACCTACTTGCATCCTGCAGCAGACAGTACCCTTATCTCCGGTGGTAACGGGGTAACGAATTAGTCTACATAAAAAGAACGCGGTTCCAGGAATTAATGCACTATCTCCTTCCTCCTTTATAACCCTTTATGACCGCCATCAACTGCGATATGCCGAGCCAATAGAAGCCGATATTGCATAACCCCAGCATGACCACTGTAACGGAAACGCCTTCTTTGGAATAGCCACGATAAACAATATAAGTAAACACAGGGCACAATATCAGTATGAATGCGGTAACAAATGCGGATCTCTTTTGAGGTGTTGCCTGCTTGCCTTTAGCAGGTGCGGCTACAACATTCCGCGCTTTCAATGCTTCCCTGTACGCAGGGGAATTACCGGCAAAGTCGTCCGATGAGCTAAAGCCAATGCCGGATGCGATCAGGTCATCATCAAACAGGTAATGGACCGCTGTTGGTGTGTCATGTGCGATGGCACCCGTTTCCGCATATAAGGTTTGCAGGAACGCTACGCTGGAAGCATGGAAACCAGCTATCTCCAGCGCACTGAGGATAACGTGATCTCCTTCCTGGAATTTGGATGCTACGTAATGCACGAAATCGTTGTACAGGGGCAGCAGGTGAGGAAAATGTTTTTCAAGAAACATGGTTGTCCGTGCGGTATTACGGTCAAAGGCAGCGCGGCAGATAGCAAAATCAAGTGGGGAAGGGATATTGCCAAGCAGTTCATCTATCGCAGTCTCATTTTCTGTTGCTTCCAGCTGATCGTATTTTTCCCACGCGGGTTTGTGGTTATCCAGGATAGACTTGTCCAAAAGGCTGATCCAGAAAAATGGTAAAGAATTATTGGCCTCGAAAAGGTTTGGCCCGCCTTTCCCGAGATATAAATAACTTCGGTTTCCCATCGGTGCTTTTTTTCTAAATTAATTAACAAATACCATATAGTATTGTTTGTGTTTGATGAGGTCATAGGCTGGCCCCGGAAAGCGGGAGGATTACTTTTTGGTCCTGACCAGTATTCACCCCAAAACCAGCACAAACGATTGATTGGTGTTACACAATCGTTTGCGTAGTTTTCAAGGCCGCCGCGCAGTGTACACCCCCATAAATATTGCTTATTTTACCAGGACCAATACTAAATCGTCTGACCGGCTTACACCACGTGCCGGAAGCCTGGAAATAAACAAAAACAATCATGAAAAATTGGACAGGGCAGCCATTGCTCCGGAAATCAGGCATCTTAACAGGTGCATTCTCTCTCCTGCTTTGCTACGCCCCCCATCTTGCGGCACAACAGAAAGTAACACCAAAACAGGAACAGCAGGCATCGCAGGTGATCAGTGCGCAGAAGATCAATGCTACCACCGTTGAACTGTTGCTATCAGATAATCAACGGATGACCATTGACTGCTATGGAGAGAATATCTTCCGTCTTTTCCAGGACAGCGCCCAGAACTTCCTGCGCAGTCCTAAAGCTGATCCCCCGGCAAAAATACTGGTGGATAATCCCAGGAAGCCTGTTGCAGCGGTGAATCTCACTACACAAAACGGGTGGGTGGCTATCACTACTGCCAGGATCTCTATATTGGTCGATAAACAAGCTTCCTTGCTGAAAGTAGTGAATCGTGCAACGAATGACACGGTACTGGAAATGCTTGCACCGGCCAGCGTTGAAAAGAACAAAGTTGTACTCACGTTGAAGGAACACCCTCAGGAATATTTCTACGGTGGCGGTGTACAGAACGGCCGTTTCTCCCATAAAGGCAAATCCATCGCAATAGAAAACCAGAACAGCTGGACGGATGGCGGCGTGGCTTCGCCCAACCCCTTCTATTGGTCTACAAATGGCTATGCCGTTATGTGGCATACTTTCGCAAAAGGCAACTATGATTTTGGCGCCAAGGAAAAAGGTATCGTAAAACTTACACACGATACGAATTATCTCGATGCTTTCTTTATGATCGATGATGGCGCAGTGGCATTGCTCAATGACTTTTACCAGCTCACCGGCAATCCTGTGCTGCTGCCCAGGTTTGGCTTTTACGAAGGCCACCTGAATGCCTACAACCGCGACTACTGGAAGCAGGATTCCGTGGGCATTTTGTTTGAAGATGGCAAACGCTATAAAGAAAGCCAGAAGGACAACGGTGGTATTAAAGAGTCGCTGAACGGGGAAAAGAATAACTATCAATTCTCTGCCCGCGCGGTGATAGACCGTTATAAAAGCCATGACATGCCCCTGGGCTGGATACTGCCCAATGATGGCTATGGTGCCGGCTATGGCCAGACCGGGACATTGGACAGCAATATCCAGAACCTGAAAAACCTGGGCGACTATGCCCGTAAAAATGGCGTGGAGATCGGATTGTGGACGCAGTCGGACTTACATCCAAAGCCGGAAGTGAGCGCCCTGTTACAAAGGGATATCATTAAAGAAACGAGGGATGCAGGCGTGCGCGTGTTGAAAACAGACGTTGCCTGGGTAGGTGCCGGTTATTCTTTTGGTTTGAATGGAGTGTCCGATGTAGCGCAGATCATGTCTTACTACGGGAATGCAAGGCCTTTCATTATTTCGCTGGACGGCTGGGCTGGTACACAACGCTATGCCGCCGTTTGGTCTGGCGATCAGACCGGGGGAGACTGGGAATATATCCGTTTTCATATTCCCACCTACCTGGGGTCGGGATTGTCTGGCCAGCCTAATATCACTTCTGATATGGATGGCATCTTTGGGGGTAAAAACCCCGTTATCAATACGCGCGATTTTCAGTGGAAAACATTTACCCCCATGCAGCTCAACATGGATGGCTGGGGCGCAAATGAAAAATACCCGCACGCATTGGGTGAACCTGCAGCCTCCATTAACCGGAACTATTTAAAACTGAAGTCCTCGCTGTTGCCGTACACTTACAGCGTTGCCCACGAGGCGGTGACCGGGTTGCCTATTATGCGTGCTATGTTCCTGGAGTATCCGAATGCCTATACTTTAGGTACTGCCACGCGCTACCAGTTCATGTATGGCCCCAGCTTTCTGGTAGCACCGGTGTACCAGGCCACCAGGCTGGATGAGAAGGGTAATGATGTCCGCAATGGCATTTACCTGCCACCGGGTGTTTGGATAGATTATTTCACCGGCCAGCAGTACAACGGCGGGGTAGTGCTCAATTCCTTTGCGGTGCCGGTCTGGAAACTGCCCGTGTTTGTTAAGGATGGCGCCATCATCCCGGTGACAGATGCGAATAATAACGTTTCAGCGATCAATAAGCATGTCCGCAAATATGAGCTGTATCCATTTGGTAAAAGCACTTTTACGGAGTATGACGATGATGGTACCACCGAGGAATATAAAGCCGGGAGAGCAGCCACTACCTGCATCGAGACGGAGTTAAAAGGAAGTGATGTGGTGGTAACGGTGCATCCCACAAAAGGGGATTTTAACGGGTTTGTGAAAAGTAAGTCCACTGCCCTTATCGTCAATGTAACCGAAAAGCCAAAGATGGTGACCGCGAAGATCGGCCAGCGCAACGTGACCCTCGCACCGGCCAGCTCTATGGCGGACTACCTGCAGAAAGACAATGCGTATTTTTACGATGCCGCACCAAACCTGAACAAATTTGCGACCAAGGGAAGTGAATTTGAACAAGTGAAGATCATCAAAAACCCGCAGCTGCTTATCAAACTGGCCGCTACGGATATTACGGCCAATACAATCACCGTCACAGTGACGGGCTTTAAATTTGCCCCGGTGGATAAGCAGCATGCAGCGCACGGGAAGCTGGCCGCACCTGCGAATGCACAGGTGACTGACAGGAACACGGAAGCCTTCACGCTGAAGCCTACGTGGCAGCAGGTGGATAACGCAGACTGCTATGAAATAGATTTCAATGGCATGCGATACACTGCTATCCGGGATACCGCTCTGTTGTTTGATGACCTGCTGGCGGAGACGCCCTATTCATTCAGGTTGCGTGCCGTCAATAAGGACGGTTATTCTGGCTGGACCACCATTAACGCTACTACAAAGGCCAACCCCCTGCAATTTGCGATCCATGGTATCACCGCGCAATGTTCTGCGGAGAGCCAGGAAGACGCGGAAACAGACAAACTGGTTGATTTTGATGAAACCGATCTGTGGCACACCAAATGGGGACAGAAAGCTGTTCCGTTTGAGATAACCCTCGACCTTAAGACCCTCAACCAGCTGGATAAATTTCACTACCTGCCGCGTTCCCGTGGCAATGGTGTTATCCTGAAAGGAAAGGTTGCGTACAGCACCGATAAAGAACAATGGACGGACGCCGGTACATTTGAATGGGCCGGGAATGGGGAGGTGAAAGTCTTCAACTTTACCAATCATCCCACGGCCCGTTATATCCGTGTAGCAGTATCTGATGCGGTGGGTAACTATGGTTCCGGCAGGGAGTTGTATGTATTTAAAGTTCCGGGCACGGAAAGTGCGCTGCCTGGTGATATTAATAATGATCACCGCATTGATAAAAATGATCTCACTTCTTACATGAACTATACCGGTTTAAGAAAAGGAGATGCAGACTTTGAAGGGTATATCAGCAACGGCGACATCAATAAGAACAACCTCATAGATGCATATGACATCTCTGTGGTGGCCACGCAGCTGGAAGATGGTGTGGATAACAGTGAGGGCGGGAAACTAGGTGGTACACTTGCAATTGAGCCTTCCGCAAAAGAGTACAATGCAGGTGATATTGTGGAGTTGAAAGTAAAAGGAACTGATCTCCAGTCTGTGAATGCCCTTAGCTTTGCATTGCCCTACAACGCGCAGGATTACGAGTTTACAGGCGTACAGGTACTGGACATGCAGCAGATGGAAAACCTTACGTATGACCGCCTGCACGCTAATGGAAGCAAATCATTGTATCCTACGTTTGTCAATATCGGCAACAAACAAGCCCTGACCGGCACCCATGACCTGTTTATCCTGAAACTGAAGGCTAAGCGTAAAGTAAAGCCAGCGTTTAAGATAACGGAAGGCCTGCTCGTGGATAAGAATTTGAATACGGTTCATTTTTAAACAACACTGCCCTGGCCTGTGTCCGTAAGCGTCAGATAAAGGCGCCTGAAAGGCACATGCCAGGGCAGTATTATCAATATTCAATATTCATTCATTCATTCATTCCGGAGGCTTTTCACCGGGTCTGCTACTGCGGCTTTGATAGCCTGGTAACTCACCGTGAGCAGCGCAATAGTTACTGACAAGAGCCCCGCCAGCGCAAATACCCACCAGGCAATGCCCACCCGGTAGGTATAGCCCTCCAGCCACTTATGCATACCCCACCAGGCCACCGGCGCTGCCAGCAGCAGCGAAATAAGCACCAGCTTTACAAAATCTTTGGATAACAGCGTTGCAATATTGGCTACAGATGCACCCAGCACCTTCCGCACACCAATTTCCTTGATCCTGTTTTCTGCCATGTAAGTGGCCAGCCCAAATAAGCCCAGACAGGAAATAAAAATGGTAAGCCCGGCAAACAGGGCCGCCAGCTTACCCTGGGTTTTTTCATCATCAAACTTCTTTGCATATTCGGCGTCCACAAATTTAGGATCAAACGTATAGCCAGGATTGTATTTGTTGAAAATGGCCGCCATCCTGCCCAGGTTTTCCATGGTGCCGTGATTGCCATTTAGCTTTATATGGATCACGTTAAAGGCCATAAAACTGCTTTTGGCACCGCAGATCAGGATCGGCCTCGTAGGCTCGTAAGGGTTAGTGAGGATAAAGTCTTTGATCACCCCTACAATGTGCCATCTAGTGCCAAGGTCTTCCACGGTTTTACCAATGGGATCTTTGAACTTCATCACCTTGAGCGATGATTCATTGATGATAAGGCCCGTGGAATCTGTGGGATAGTGTTGCAGGTCAAGATCGCGGCCCTGGATAAAATGCAGGCCAGCCGTGGCGCCCAGCCCTTCGTCTGCCATGTAACGGTCGAACGAAGTTTTGTCGTTAGGGTCTTTGCCTTCCCAGTTTTGTCCCCATCCATCGCTGCGCCGCTCCGTGAGGGGAGCGTTGGTCCTGGTAACGGAAACGGCGATACCGGACGACAGCAATTCCTGCTTTATCAGCGCGTAGTTCCGGGGAATATCACCCGTCATGGCCTGGTAAATAAGGCGGTCTTTGTTGTACCCGGTGTTACGGCTGATGGCATAATCTATCTGCTGCTTTACCACAATCGTACAGATGATCAGGATGATGGCAAAGGTGAATTGCAGCACCACCAATGCCTTCCTGGGTGCCAGCAGTGCGTTTGCCTTGTAGAACGTGCCCTTTAACACTTTTACCGGCTGGAACGAAGAGAGATAGAAGGCGGGGTAGCTGCCTGCCAGCAGGCCGGTGAACAGGATGAAACCCACAAAGGCAAGCAGCGCATAGCCATCTGTAAAATCGAGGAAGAGGTGCTTAAATGTAAGTTGATTATACGCCGGCAGGCTTACCTGTACAATGATAATGGCCAGGATGCCCGCCAGGAAGGCCAGCAGGATGGACTCGCCGATAAACTGGCCGACCAGTGAATTTTTATGCGCGCCTACCACTTTGCGAATGCCTACTTCTTTGGCCCGCTTTTCACTCCTTGCAGTGCTTAGGTTCATGAAGTTGATGCAGGCAACGAGCAATATTAACCCGGCGATGATGCCAAATAATTTTACAAACGTGATACGGCCGCTGTTGTCTTCCACGCCGTTTGTGAAAGTGGAGTATAACCGCCAGCGCTCCAGCGGGTAAAGGAAAAGTTCCCAGTTCAGTGTCCTTGCTTCGTCACTGTAGCGCTGCTTTAATGTTCTTATTTTGCGCGTCGCGGCGTCAAAGCTGGCATTGGGCTTCAGCATCACGTAAGTAGGGGTGCTGTTATCATTCCAGCCAAGGTCTGCCCCCTCGCGATATTTAAAAGAGGAACGGGGCAGCAGGTATTCAAAGTTGAATCTTGAGTTGGCCGGTGGGCCCTTGAGGATGCCGGTCACCGTCATGCTGTGCTTATTATCCACCCACACCATTTTGCCCATCGCATCTGTATCCCCAAACAATGCCCTGGCGGTGGATTGCGTGAGCACAATGGCATGCACGTCGTTCAGGGCCGTAGCAGGATTGCCTTCCAGCATGGGAAAGGTGAACATTTGCAGGAAACCCGTGTCCACCACATTCCCGGTCTTTATTAGTTTTTTATCGCCAACGCTTAGCTGAAGACTATTGTCATACATCACTCTTACCACGCGGTCTACCTCGGGCAGGTCTTTTTCCAGCACGGGGCCCAGTGGTGCGGATGCCGCGTTCCAGGCGGTGAGTTTACCATTGAACGGCACACGGTTCCAGACTTCGTAGATCCTGTTCTTGTTTGCATGGAACTGGTCGTAGCTGATCTCACTTTGTATCCAGAGCAGGATCAGTATCGTGGCAGCCATGCCGATGGCCAGGCCGGTAATGTTGATCAGTGAAAAACCCTTGTTACGGAGCAGGTTCCGGGATGCAATCTTGAAGAAGCTTCTGAGCATAAACATTAAATGAGTCCACAACCCTGCGCCAAGAAGGTGCCAGGTACGCAGCGGTATGATTTTCAAAGCAGTAATGGTAGTATTCCCGCACATCTGTCCATTTTCGGCACTGGGATCGTCCGGTTTTGGACATTTATAAAAGTCTTCCGCCTCCATACGCTTGCAAATCAAATCTTTATCTTGCTGGCGCTTTTTTTGGCAACGCATGTTACCCTCCTTCCGCCAGGAGCATCTTTCATCGATAAACGTATTCCTGCTTATGTTCAAAAATTATTTCAAGACCGCCTGGAGAAGCCTGCTCAAAAACAAGTTCTATTCGCTGCTCAACATAGCAGGGCTGGCCGCAGGGCTTACCGTAGGTACCATCATCCTGCTCTGGGTGCAGGATGAACTCGGGTATGATGGTTTTCATAAAAACGCAAAGCAGATCTACCGCCTGGAAAACCAGGCTGGCACCGGCAGCAGCCAGCAGATCTGGACGGTGACCAATGCCGGCATTGGCCCTAACGCCATGGAGCAGTTGCCAGAAATCATGGCCATGGCCCGTATTACCTTCAATTATTTCTTTACCAATTACTCCTATGGCGATAAGGTGTTTGTGGAAGACAATCCAATGTTCACAGACCCTGGCCTTTTTACCATTTTTGACTTCCCGCTGATCAAGGGTGATCCCCGGAGCCCCTTTCCCAATGCGGCATCCGTGGTGCTCACGGAAAGCACCGCCAGGCGCTATTTTGGCAACCAGGAGCCTATTGGAAAGGTGATCATGGGCGACCACCATGCCAGCTTCACGGTAACCGGTATTATCCGCGACCTGCCACACAACAGTAGCCTGACCGGTGATATGTTTTTTCCAATGACGGCTTTCCAGCAGGATTTTGCACGCAGGCATTCCGGCCAGTCTATGAACAATGACTATCATGAATATAATTTTGCTACCTATCTTTTGTTGCGTCCCGGTGTGGATGTAAAAGCACTGGCAGTGAAACTGCGCCAGGTGCATCTTTCGCACAAGGCGGATGATACGGATATTGAATACCTGCTCCTGGCTTTGTCAAAGCTGCATTTGTTCAAGGCGGATGGCAGCGATAACGGTATTGGCGCGGTGCGTATCTTCACGCTCATTGCCTTGCTCATCCTTGCCATTGCCTGCATTAATTATGTAAATCTTTCCACCGCGCGTTCCATGCTGCGCGTGCGGGAAGTAAGCATGCGCAAGGTGCTGGGCGCCCTGCGCGTTCAGCTGTTCATGCAGTTTGTGATGGAAACGGCCATCCTTTTTGCTGTGGCCATGGCTATCAGTGCGGTAGCTATTCACCTCTGCCTGCCGCTGTTCAACCAGCTTTCCGACAAGACGCTGCATATCGACTTTTCGGACCATCACATCTGGCTGGTGACGGGTGCAGTGGCTATTGGCACGCTGCTGGTGGCCAGTATCTATCCTGCCTTGCTGCTGTCGTCCTTTGAGCCTGTGAAGGCGCTGAAAGGAAAGCTGGGAGCGGGGATGAACAATGCGATGTTCCGCAAGGTACTGGTGGTGACCCAGTTTGTAGTATCTATTGTATTGATCACCGGCACCATCATCATTTCGCAACAGTTGCGTTACATTCATACCAAGAACCTGGGCTATGACAGGAGTTTCGTGTTTGCCTTTACGCTGCGCAATAATGAAGCGCATTACGCCTCCATCCGCAATCAACTGGCCAATACGCCGGGTGTGACCGGGGTAACAAGGGCTGGCGAAAACCTGGTGAATGTGGGCCAGTTTTCCGGTAACAATGACTGGGATGGAAAAGATCCCCACCAATCACTGATGGTTCGCCCCATCAGCATTGACCATGATTTTGTGCCCTTCTTTAAAATGGACTTGTTGCAAGGGCATAACTTTTTCGGCACCCCGGCAGATTCTGCTTATTACATCCTGAATGAAACCGCGGTGAAGCTCACCGGCATCAAAGACCCGGTGGGTAAGCGTTTCCAACTGCGTGACAAGGAAGGTGTCATCATTGGCGTAGTTAAGGACTTTCACCTTACCACCCTGAGACAAAAAATAGAACCGGCAGTACTATACTCCAAACCGGTGTTGAATAACTACATCTATGTGCGCACCACCGCCCGTGATGCACCCAAAGCAATTGCTGCTGCACAGAAGATCTGGAAACAATACAGCGCCGGCATCCCGTTCAGCTATACCTTCCTCGATGCGGCTTTTGAAAACCTGTACCGCGAAGAATCGCGCACGGGCAACTTATTCAGTACGTTTGCAGGCATTGCTATTTTCATTTCCTGTCTTGGCCTGCTGGGGCTTACCGCTTATACCGCGCAGGTGCGCCGCCAGGAGATAGGCGTACGGAAGGTATTAGGCGCCAGTGTGGGTGGCATTATAACGCTGCTGGCTGGCCAGTTTGTACGCCTGGTGCTTATTGCGTTGGTGATCGCCATCCCGTTGTCATGGTATGCCATGCAGCAATGGCTCAACAGTTTTGCCTACAGCGTTCCTATCCGGTGGACGGTGTTCCTGACGGCTGGTGCTGCTGCTATTGGGATTGCCATTGGTACCGTCAGTTACCAGTCTATCAAAGCTGCATTGGTAAACCCGGTAAAAAGCCTTAAATCGGAATAGAAGATTATCTAAGAAAAGATTCAGCTGAAAAGTAAGGGGCCGCATCATGTTTGATGCAGCCCCTTTCCTTTAGGATACCAGCTATGTTCTATGCCACCTGCTCCACGGCCTGCGGGAAGAATTTTTTATCCCACTTTACCAGTTCTACCAGGATGGGGACCAGCGCCCGGCCCACTTCTGTGAGTGAGTACTCTACACGGGAAGGTGACACTGCATTGCGCACCAATACTTCATCTGCTTCCAGCTCCCGCAGGCAGTTGGTGAGCACTTTGGAGGAAATATTTCCCACGATGGCATGCAGCTGCCCAAAGCGCATCGTGCGCTCCCGCAGGGCGTATACAATGATGAGTTTCCAGCGCGAGCCTGCTATGGTGGTGGCGTGCCTTACACCGCAGTCGCTATACTTGAAGGGTATCGTTCGTTTCATTTTGTAGTTACCTTATGGTTACTGGTTTCGTGCTAATGCTATGTAAATTTAAAGGATTGGTTGTTGCTTTGTGTAATAAAATTATCAAATGAATCACACAGCATTTTTTGAACCGTTTCAACACAAGCGCCTGCACCTGAGGAACAGGTTTGTAATGGCGCCGATGACGAGATTGTCTTCACCGGATGGTGTGCCTGGTCAGCAGGTGGCTGATTATTACGGAAGACGTGCGGCCGCAGATGTAGGACTGATCATAACGGAAGGCACCGTGATAGACCGGCCCGCATCCAAGAATGAAAAAGATATTCCCAACTTTTATGGTGATGCGGCACTGGCCGGCTGGAAAAATGTGGTAGAACAGGTGCATGCCAACAAAGGCAGCATTGCACCGCAGATCTGGCACACGGGGGATGCCGCTGGTATGACTGGCTGGACGCCGCCCGCGCCCAGGGAACATCCCGGCAACATGTCAGTGGCAGACATTGAAGCTACCATTGCCGCTTTTGCAAAAGCAGCAAAATCCGCTAAGGAACTGGGTTTTGATGCCGCCGAGTTGCATGGTGCACACGGTTATCTTATCGATGCATTTATGTGGGACCAAAGCAATCCCCGCACGGATGCATACGGTGGTAAAACCATCCGCGAACGCAATCGTTTTGCAGTGGACGTGATCAAAGCCGTAAGAGCTGAAGTCGGGGAAGACTTTACCTTGATCCTCCGCATCTCGCAATGGAAGTCTGCCGACTACAACGCGAAGATTGCCAAGACACCGGCGGAAATGGAAGAATGGATCCTGCCGCTGGCAGATGCCGGCGTGGATATTTTCCATGCATCACAACGCCGCTTTTGGGAGCCCGAGTTTGAAGGGTCTGATCTCAACTTTGCCGGATGGGTGAAGAAAGTGAGTGGTCATCCTACCATCACCGTGGGTTCCATTGGCCTGGCCAATGACGTGATGAAAAGCTTTGGCGGGGAAACAGCGGACACTTCCACCGACTTCCACGAGCTGGAGCGCCGCTTTGCCCGGGGAGACTTTGACCTGGTGGCCGTAGGCCGCTCCATCCTCCAGGATCCGCACTGGGTACAGAAATTCAGGGATGGAAAATATGATGAGATGAAGCCGTTTGAAGCGGCCAGCATGGCGAAGTATTATTAAAGATATATAGTGCTTTGTACATGTAAAGGGCGTCTCAGAACTTCTGAGACGCCCTTTTCTCATTGTAAGGAAATGATTATTTTAGAAGCATGGAAGCATTGATCCAGGCCATCCGCCACTTTATAAAACTCTCACCGGAAGAGGTGCTGCGTGTGCAGGAATTGTTTGTACAAAGGCAGTTGAAAGCAGGAGATTATTTTTTGCGGGAAGGCAATGTGTGCCGCGATGTGGCCTTTATTGAAAAAGGCCTGCTGCGTTATTATATGATCACGAACGGGGAGGAGCAGGTGTTGCACTTCGGAAGGGAAAATGATTTTGCCTGCAGCTACCCCAGCTATCTTCCGCAAACGCCCGCCCGTACTAACATCCAGGCCGTGGAAGACACCATCCTGTACACTGCCAGCCGGGAAAACATGGACCTGCTTTACCGCGACCTGAAAGAAGGAGAACGTTTTGGCCGCATGGCCATAGAAGGAGTGTTCGTATGGGTAATGGAACAAATGAACTCCATGTACACGGATACGCCGGAACAACGTTACCTGGGCTTTCTCTCCACTTATCCAGACCTGGCCCAGCGCCTGCCACAATACCATATCGCATCTTATGTAGGGGTGAAACCGCAATCCCTGTCGCGCATCCGCAAGCGTATGGCAGAACGGTAATTAACCTGGGTGAACGGAATTGCCTGCGCGCCGGCTGATCTTCGTGGTATAAAAACACAAGATCATGCAACACACGTATTCCTGGGGCCCACGCTCCGCTTCATTCTGGATGGCCGCACTCATCGCATTGGGCATTTCGTTCATTGGTCTCCGTTTTCTTTTTATGCCACAGGTAGCCGCACCCGCTTTCGGCATTGACCTGCCCGCGGGCTCACCGCTGCTGTATGGCCTCATCAAAGGCATCCGCGACCTGTTCAGTGGCCTGGTGCTCACTTATTTGCTATGGACCCGCAACCTGCGCGTAACGCTGGTGGTGTTTAGCCTGGCCTGCCTCATTCCCATGACAGACGGACTTACGATCTGGCTGGCAAACGGGCCTAAGGACGTGCAACACCTCTGTATTCACTGGGGCACGGCGGCCTACGGATTGGTTACCAGCGCCTTAATGCTGCGCTCCTGGCACCGGCAAGCTTAACAGAAAAATTATGTGAGAAAACAGTTCCGGGTATGCTAATTGCTGCATTAAGATGGATCCAAACTCAAAAGTATGCAAACCATGAACCTTGGCCCGGTAATTATTGTAGGTGTGCTGGTGCTGGCGTTGCTGGTGTTCCTCATCCTCCGCAACAAGAAAGACCGCAGGGAAGTAATGCCACCGGACGAATCCACGGAAGATGCCGTGGAGATAAAGCGGCAAGAAGACGAGATACGCCGGGACCGGCTGTAGCGTGCATTATTCAATACTGTTAACAGGCTGCCTGGCTGCACGCCTTGCAGGGCGTGCGGGAAATGCGTTAGCCGCGTCGCGCTGCGCCATTACCCGGTCGTATTCCTTAACATAATCCGGGTGCTCTGTACCACATACGCGGTCCCATACCCGGAAATACAATCCATAATTGCCCCTGAACTTACGGTGGTGCAGGTTGTGATGCACACTGGTATTGGTGATTTCAAAGATCCAGGTGTTCCGCAGCCAGCGCGGCGCAATTTCATACCCCAGGTGCCCATACACATTAATAATAAATCCACCCACGGTAAACATGGCAATGCTGATCGCGTGCATGGGCATTATCATGACGATCACGAGCAGTACGCCCGCTTCCGCAATGGCCTCCAGGATGTGGAAAGAATAAGAAGCCCAGGGCGATGGATTTACGGACTGGTGGTGCACCAGGTGGGTGAGCTTAAACAGTTTGGGATGATGCAGGCCGCGGTGCATCCAGTAGAAATAAGTATCGTGGATGACCATGCTGAGGCCAAAGCTTACAAAAAGGTACCACACCGGGTAGTCGTTCACGTTAGTATAGACCTGGGTGTACTGGCGGAAGGGGGTATATAAAATAAGCGAGGCAATGATGGCAAATACCAGCGTGGTTTGGACGGAGTGCCATATTTCGCGGAGAAAGTCTTTTTTAGCGGCTGCCCGTTCCTGGATTTTCAGGTGGGCCAGCTTGCCCGGGAAGAAAATGTAAAATGCCAGGAAGGGGATACCGGCCAGCACCAGGTATCGCAAGGTGGTAATGCTGAAGAGGTAAGCCAGGGTGGCCGTGAATTGTTTCATACGGAGGAGTATTTTAACTACACGTCAAAATTAAAACCGGGCCCGCGGGCGAAAATTAACAAAGGATAATTACCGGCGCTGGCGGATGCGCTGCCGGATGCGGCTTAGCGATACCGGCGTGATACCCAGGAAAGAGGCGAGGTGTTTGTCGTGCACCCGGTTCACAATATCGATCTTGTCCCGCACCAGGGCCAGGTACCGTTCTTCCGGCGAAAGGAGCACAAAAGACTCCACGCGCGCCATTGCATCTGCCAGCGTTTTCATGACAAAGAAATTACGCATGGGCTCAAACTGCTGGTGCTGGCGCAGGAGGGCTCCCAGCTTGTCGTAATCAATTTCCAGCAGGGTAGTGTCTTCCAGGGCGCGGTAATGGAAGCGGGAGGGCCGATGGTAGACAATGGTATCCAGGGCGGCCACAAATTGGCCTTCCCAGCGGAGGAGGAGAGTTGCTTCTTCCCCGTTTTCGCGGGTATGGTAGCCGCGCACCAGGCCTTTTTCCACATAGGCCACCTTGCGGGCGGTATCACCTTCCCGGATGTAGAATTCACCAGCGGTGAGCAGGCGCGTATTGGCGGTTTCAGAAAAGGGGGCCGCATCGGCTTCCGAGAGGCCGGTCAGCATTTGCAGGAGCTGGAACAAAGCTTCGCTGGTAGCGGGCATTTTTTTTGACCTAAAGATAAAAATTGTTGGGAAGTACCAGGGCTGCAAGTTCCTGCCAGGTAGAGGGATGCCCGTCCAATGGCAGCGCGGCGGCAATGTCTGCATATACCTGGGCGGGACTGTGCCCGTGCGTGCGCAGGTAGTGAATGGATGTAGCGCCGGCGGATTTGGAGAGTTTTTGTTCCGTGGTTTCCATCAGCAATGGGTGGTGATAAAAAACAGCATTTGTAAAGGTGGCGTATTGCAGTTGTATGGCCAGGAAATGCTGTGCCAGTGTGGCGTCCCAGAGGTCCTTTCCCCGCACGATGAGGTCTACGGCAAAGTGTACGTCATCTACTACAGAGGAGAGTTGGTAGGCGGGATAGCCATCTTTTTTGCGCACGATGAAGTCCTGCATGCCGGGAGGTAGTTGTGCGTGCACGGTGCCTTGTGCCAGGGTGTTTACCTGCAGGGGCGTATCGTCTGTGATGATGCGCCACGCGGCGTCCTTGGTATCCAGCGGCAATTGTTTATGGCGGCAGGTGCCGGGGTAAATGCCAGCCGCGTTGTGCTGCAGGATCTGTGCACGGGAGCAGGTGCAGGCGTAAACCTTGCCCTGACGGGCCAGTTGCTGTAGCGCGTTTTCGTATAAGGATAAGCGATGGTGCTGGGAGTATTGTTGTTCGTATTGGGTGATGTTTTTGGGGCCTTCTGTCCAGGGGATGTTTAGGAAGGAGAGCGTGTCGAAGATGTCCTGGATGTAGGCAGGTTGTATGCGATCGCGGTCCATGTCGTCAATGCGCAGGAGGGTTTGTGCGCGGTGTTGCTGCGCAAGGGCGGCGGTGAGCGCAAAGGAGAGCGCGTTACCGATATGGAGATAGCCGCTGGGCGTGGGGGCCAGGCGGGTGCGGTGGATGGGCGGCATGAGGAGGGAAAGGTACGGAGAAAAAATGTGGTGGGGGAGTGGGTTTGTTTGTGATTTGGGTTTGTTTGTGATTTGCTTATTCCTTAGCTTAGCTAATAGACAGCATGCTTAACATGATTGCCGTTACATCTGCGGTTGTGATTTGCTTTCAATTTATTCTTTAGCTTAGCTAATGGCCAACTTTTCAAATCATGTCACACAACGTCAATTAGTTGTGATTTGCTTTCAATTTATTCCTTAGCTTAGCTAATAGACAACAAAGTTTCTCACAACTATACCATCAGCTTGGTTGTGATTTGCTTTCAATTTATTCCTTAGCTTAGCTAATAGACAACACCATGTCCGTGCGCTCGTTGAACACCTGCGTTGTGATTTGCTTTCAATTTATTCCTTAGCTTAGCTAATAGACAACCAAAGTCCGAGAATTCACATTCAAAATCTTGTTGTGATTTGCTTTCAATTTATTCCTTAGCTTAGCTAATAGACAACAGGTTGATACGGGTGAACTCAAATCCATAGGTTGTGATTTGCTTTCAATTTATTCCTTAGCTTAGCTAATAGACAACTTGATTGCCAGGCGCTCACTGGAATCCTTAGTTGTGATTTGCTTTCAATTTATTCCTTAGCTTAGCTAATAGACAACACGAACCGTACCAGGGATCTGTGTAGATTAGTTGTGATTTGCTTTCAATTTATTCCTTAGCTTAGCTAATAGACAACGATGTAATCCGGCCCCACGCCATCAAACCGGTTGTGATTTGCTTTCAATTTATTCCTTAGCTTAGCTAATAGACAACCCGTAGCTACAATCTCGTGATGGCCTACGTGTTGTGATTTGCTTTCAATTTATTCCTTAGCTTAGCTAATAGACAACGTTGCTGCGTCATTCAACAGCTCCCTCTCGGTTGTGATTTGCTTTCAATTTATTCCTTAGCTTAGCTAATAGACAACTTCTTTGCCCAAGCAAGAAAATGCTTTCTGGTTGTGATTTGCTTTCAATTTATTCCTTAGCTTAGCTAATAGACAACCGCAAAGCGCAACAACGTATCACAACCTAGTTGTGATTTGCTTTCAATTTATTCCTTAGCTTAGCTAATAGACAACATTCGGCAGTTTTGTTAACTGCCTTATTTTGTTGTGATTTGCTTTCAATTTATTCCTTAGCTTAGCTAATAGACAACTTTTTATGCATAGGAATGCGCGGCTCTTTCGTTGTGATTTGCTTTCAATTTATTCCTTAGCTTAGCTAATAGACAACTCAAACAACAAAGCCCACACGCACGCAGGTGTTGTGATTTGCTTTCAATTTATTCCTTAGCTTAGCTAATAGACAACCGAGATCAGTATAGTGGCAGGGTGAATACCGTTGTGATTTGCTTTCAATTTATTGCTAATAGACAACTTTAGGAGTTTCCGGCGGAAGAAACCCGGAAGTTGTGATTTGCTTTCAATTTATTCCTTAGCTTAGCTAATAGACAACCCCTCGATAACAATACACATCCTGTTGACTGTTGTGATTTGCTTTCAATTTATTCCTTAGCTTAGCTAATAGACAACATCGTTTGACGTAGCACTGGTTGTTAATGAGTTGTGATTTGCTTTCAATTTATTCCTTAGCTTAGCTAATAGACAACTTTACCAAATTTGGCGCAATCAATTGTGCAGTTGTGATTTGCTTTCAATTTATTCCTTAGCTTAGCTAATAGACAACTGTAAAAGAAAGTTCAATTTGCGAAGTACGTTGTGATTTGCTTTCAATTTATTCCTTAGCTTAGCTAATAGACAACATGCGGTGCGCGCGGTACCTCACATTGTACGGCTGTGATTTGCTTTCAATTTATTCCTTAGCTTAGCTAATAGACAACTCCCCTAATTGCTGCAAGAACTTGATGGTGTTGTGATTTACTTTCAATTTATTCCTTAGCTTAGCTAATAGACAACTGGTAGTTGGTGATCTCTGTTTCCTCCGGCGTTGTGATTTGCTTTCAATTTATTCCTTAGCTTAGCTAATAGACAACTGTGCGCATCGAAGCAAACAACGCAAGGGGGTTGTGATTTGCTTTCAATTTATTCCTTAGCTTAGCTAATAGACAACACCAGCGGCCGCACCATATCAAAGCCTGCGTTGTGATTTGCTTTCAATTTATTCCTTAGCTTAGCTAATAGACAACACAGCGAAAGGTGCTACAATAGTCATTGATGTTGTGATTTGCTTTCAATTTATTCCTTAGCTTAGCTAATAGACAACAGAGCCTTTATATGCCAGTTGTCCAGCATTGTTGTGATTTGCTTTCAATTTATTCCTTAGCTTAGCTAATAGACAACTTGAGGCGGGCAAAAGGACGATTCGGATAGAGTTGTGATTTGCTTTCAATTTATTCCTTAGCTTAGCTAATAGACAACAAATGCCTGGATGGTGGCGCACGGCTGGGGTTGTGATTTGCTTTCAATTTATTCCTTAGCTTAGCTAATAGACAACATTGTCATTTTGGGGCCGCAGAAATGGGGGGTTGTGATTTGCTTTCAATTTATTCCTTAGCTTAGCTAATAGACAACCAATCTGAGCATCCTTAGCATCACGATCCTGTTGTGATTTGCTTTCAATTTATTCCTTGGCTTAGCTAATAGACAACCGTCCGTACTGCGGACAGCAGGAGCTTCGTGTTGTGATTTGCTTTCAATTTATTCCTTAGCTTAGCTAATAGACAACTGTTTCCATGTTTTATATTTTAGAGGTGATGTTGTGATTTGCTTTCAATTTATTCCTTAGCTTAGCTAATAGACAACGGGAATGAGAAGCAGCCGTGTTTTACAGGAGTTGTGATTTGCTTTCAATTTATTCCTTAGCTTAGCTAATAGACAACCTTTTGCCACAAGAGACCTCCATGACCGGTGTTGTGATTTGCTTTCAATTTATTCCTTAGCTTAGCTAATAGACAACCGGTACCTTTGTTGTAGTGATAGAAGAGTAGTTGTGATTTGCTTTCAATTTATTCCTTAGCTTAGCTAATAGACAACATTAGTAGCCGCGAACAATCCGAAGTCCGGGTTGTGATTTGCTTTCAATTTATTCCTTAGCTTAGCTAATAGACAACGCATTATGGTTTGACATCATCAAGTCCCCAGTTGTGATTTGCTTTCAATTTATTCCTTAGCTTAGCTAATAGACAACGGGGGCGACACTATTACGCTGGGAGATAGCGTTGTGATTTGCTTTCAATTTATTCCTTAGCTTAGCTAATAGACAACGCAAGCTGGTGACCTTCACATGCTACGAATGTTGTGATTTGCTTTCAATTTATTCCTTAGCTTAGCTAATAGACAACGTAATGACCATGGCTGTAGTCAGCAGGGCGTTGTGATTTGCTTTCAATTTATTCCTTAGCTTAGCTAATAGACAACATGGATGAAAGCATACATGGAACAGGCACTGTTGTGATTTGCTTTCAATTTATTCCTTAGCTTAGCTAATAGACAACTCGCGGCGATCTTTTCCCACATTTCCCTGCGTTGTGATTTGCTTTCAATTTATTCCTTAGCTTAGCTAATAGACAACTGGAGTATTGGTGGTTGTATGATACCGAAGGTTGTGATTTGCTTTCAATTTATTCCTTAGCTTAGCTAATAGACAACATTCCATATTGAACAGCCTACACTGTCACGGTTGTGATTTGCTTTCAATTTATTCCTTAGCTTAGCTAATAGACAACCTTACAGGCGTGGTGTCAGCGCCTGTAGGTGTTGTGATTTGCTTTCAATTTATTCCTTAGCTTAGCTAATAGACAACCTGGGTAGACGAAAATATACCCGTTGAATTGTTGTGATTTGCTTTCAATTTATTCCTTAGCTTAGCTAATAGACAACCGATATTTTTGCTGTTCACAAAAAGTATCAGTTGTGATTTGCTTTCAATTTATTCCTTAGCTTAGCTAATAGACAACCAAAGATGCGTTTACCAGGATCGCACTCAAGTTGTGATTTGCTTTCAATTTATTCCTTAGCTTAGCTAATAGACAACAGACTTGCCACCGGCAAATTGAGCGAGAGCAGTTGTGATTTGCTTTCAATTTATTCCTTAGCTTAGCTAATAGACAACATAATCGTTATAAATAATTATTTATTAGCAAGTTATGTTGTTTTTGTAAACAAAAAAATGGGCCGCAAGCCCATTTTTCCTTTTCTATCAGAACAATTCCAGTTGTTGTACGGTACTTGGTGGCATTACCGTAAACTTCCCCTGGAATATTTCCATCATCCCAAATTGCTTGTCTGTCACGCACATTATGCCAATATGCCCTTCCGCTGGTAATATTGACTTTACCCGTTTTACATGCACGTCAGCATTTTCCTTGCTGTTGCAATGGCGGATATACATGCTGAACTGAAACATAACAAACCCGTCAGATAGGATCTTTTTCCTGAATTTTCCATATTCTCTCCGTTGTCCTTTGGTGTCAGTAGGAAGGTCAAAGAAAACAAGTACCCACATAACACGATAAGCATTTAAACGTGAGTGCATTATGTTGAATAATTTTTAACAAAGCGTTGGATATAGGATCTTGCGTGCTTTGCCTTCAAAACATTTAGCCAAGCTGGCGGTAGTTCGCTGAACGGCGTTCATCAAGGGACTTTTTTGATCATCAATAAGAACATCCATAGCGGGGATGGATAATAATTGTTTTTTCATAGCTGGGGTCATTTCAAGATAACGGCCGTTCATGGTTACAATCGAACAAACGATCATATCCACGTATGGCCGGTACGGTTCCATAATATCGTCTGCCAGGCAGTAGGCGTTATATTGATTGCGATGGAAAATGCCCAGTGTTGGAAGCAGTCCCGAACCTACAATACTGCGGGCAACAACCGCCCGCAATACGGCATAGCCATAGTTCAGGAGGTTGTTTGGTGGTACGCCGTCCCGGTCCCGCGTAAATTCCAGGAAATCCGGGAATAAGTGTTTCCAGTAATAGACCGCCGCCTGGCCCTCATGATTTTCACTGTCTCCGCTTTTTACTTCCCTGGCAAGGCGCAACAGCAACTTGTTGTCAGAACGCTCTTTTGCCAGCAGTGCGGCTTGGTTGCTGATCTTCGAAATAACTGTTTGTTGCCAAAGCTGCTTTTTTAATGGAATAGAGGCTTCCACCTGCGCCTGAAATTTTTGGCTTTGCAATGTATGGCCGTCCAGGTTAAGAAAAAGTCCAACCGGGTGATGCGTCTCATTGCAGGTAATCAACGCCACATTGTTTGCTAACAACTTTGACATCAACGCCTGAGTGATGGTTATTTGCGCATTGTCAAGAATTAAAAGGCCAAGGTCTTCAATGGGCGCTGATTTCAGATCTTCGCCTTTTATTTCTATAACCATTTGTTCATTGGTTGTTTTCAGATAAGCCGGGCTTCCAAAATAGAGTGTTCGCTTTATCATATATTAAATTTTTCCTATATTAATAATCTGCCCGATATGGTTAATGCGCACTTTCACAATGGCCTCCAAAGCAGATAGGCTAAGAATCCGTTTATATGCAATGTTTTTCAACTCAGGCCGGTCTTTGACTTCTGTTTCGTAGATATGCCGAAAAGTGTAGTCCCTGGCAAAGCTATTCCCCTTTTGAGTTTTAGACAACTTCTGCACCCGGTAAAGGTTAGGCGCAATTATTTTATTGTTCGCTGGATTTAATAAATCAATTTCCCTTGGGTCAAATCCGTCGCCAGGAAAAACAAAACATTCGTTCTGCTTCATGGAAAACAGAAATTCCCATCCCTCTTCCCTGTTGAAAGTTTTGTCAATGGCCGGTAATCCCTGGTGCGCGCGTGCTACCACCTCATAGAAAGACACAACATTGTCCTGCAGATTGCCATCTTTGTCGCGGTACACGGCAAGGTGATGATTATTGCCGGTGCTGATAAAGTCTACCGGAATAGGATTGCCTTGCGCATTCAAGATAAACTTCCCTCTGTGGTCCCTTTTAAAGTGTAGGGCTTCGGCATTTGTAATGCCGCTGATCGTGACCCGTTTAATACAGATCCCTTTTTGTTGGTTAAGCCAGATCGGATTTTTTTCCAGGTTGGAAAACGCTTCCTTTGGATTTCTGTTATAGGCCTCAAACCTTTCCATCAATACCTTCCTGGCCACCGGGTCTATTATTTTGGCAATGACTTTCTCATCTTTTAAATTCTCAGGCGTTACATCTTTTCTGATGGTATAATCTGTTTCCCATTCAACTATTTTTACAGATAGCGGAACCGGCGTTCCATCCGCAGCAAAAAGCGGATTTTTTTCAAGGCTGTTCTTCCCGGTGAAGGCTTTTTTACTGTCATTCCCATTTTCTGATAGCCGCTGTAGCAATGCATCCCGGTAAGGTTTGCTTGCCACCCTGGTAATATAATCAGCAGTGAATTTGCCGCCTACCTTTTCCTCACGGGATACGGGTACCTTTATTTGCCCGTATATAGTTTCTTTGTGCAATTGGCCCCTCGGTGTCAATTCAATCTTTTCCATAGCGCCGGCTGCCGTTTTAAACCTGTTCTTATTTTTTGTGACGACCTTATTTTTGGCTTTGTGGGAGATCAGCAGGTGCTCAAGATGATAGGTAGCCTCCTGCCGGAAATTGATCATGGGTACAATGAATTTCTGGGTTTGGCTGCTGTAGACCTCTTTCCCATCATTTGAATTTCGCGCATTTACTGTGTTAAAAAATTTGATGTGCTTGGGTTTCGTAAATGCAACAGTAAGGGCGTCCATGGCGTGGTGACGGTGGTCATTTCGTTTACTCCACTCGGTGATGCGTTCTTTTGTACTGCCATCCTTCTTTTCAATTAATTCAGTAAGGCCCAGGGCGCGGTATTTATCTATATTGATTTCCTGCATAATATTTACCAGCCCCCAGTCCTCCCTCAGCTGCTTTGTAATGCTCCCCGTGGTGGCGGTAACTGTTCTGCATATTTTCTCCAACATTTGCTTTGCCTGCCTGGCGATGTATTGACTGTCGCGAAGATCACGGTCAATAAATCCTTTCCCCAAATCATCAGGCAGTTGGAGCAGTTTTTTGTATTTACTTCTGCTGATTCCTTCTGTTTTGTTTTTCTGGTGGCATTGATACAACATTTCCACGCGCTGTTTATATGCATCCACTTCTTCCGTGCCAAAGGCTTCCTGTATGTAGTCAATGGCGCACCTGTTGGCTTTATCAATATTTTCCTTCCGCAGGCAGATGGTTTTATTGGAGAAGCTGTCATCAAAAAGCAATGCTTTGGGGACGATATGTTCAATGTCAAATTTATTACTGAAAAGCTCATGTTCAGGTATAAAAGTATTTGAATAGAGTGTTTTGTATCCATTCATTTTTAACTCCTCGTACAGCTTATATTTTATTACATCACTGCGTGTTGGATTTGGAAATCCGAACTTTTCTGTAATCAGCCTGGATATCCTTGCATTTTCATTGGTGGCGGCAGCCATATCTGCTGTCATCAACTGGCGTTCCGCTGCATTTTTCTTTAGTTCCCGTGCCAATTCTATCCTGATCTCATCAGGTTTGCCCAGCTCGGGATTGTCTATAATGGCATTAACCACGTTGATCAGTTGGTTCAGGATCTTTTCGACAACGGGGTTCCGAAGGCTATTTTTAGGTAATGACCTTAAATGCGATTTCAGTGCTCGTTGTTCATTCTCCTCTTTAGTTAAGGACGCAGAATGATTATACCCGGCTTTTGCACACGCTTCGCTGTAGTTTAACACTTTAATGTATGGAAATATTTTCCGGATAGCCTTGGCGCTCAAATTAGCATAGTCACTAAGCAACGGAACATCTGCCAGTATGGACGCCTGTGACGGCGAAAAGCCGAATTTGGTTTTCAACAGCGCCTGTAAGGTGTCGTTGCCGGAAGCGGAATTGTCAGATTCATAGGAATAAAGCAGGTGCCAGAGTTGGTATGACAACTGCTGTTCAAATGCTTTGCCTGGCAATTCTGCATTAAACTCCAATATAGCTGTGTTAATCCCAAGGGAAGTAAATGCCTCGGCAATGCCTTTTTTTATAACTGTTACTGAAGTGGTGGCGTCTTCAACGGAGAGCTCGTCCTTTTCGGGATCGAGCCCTAGTAGTTTGTAAGGCTCATGCCTTGCCTGCTCCAATATCTTTAGGTAAGCGTTATAAAGTGCTTTTTGAGTGGTGTTACCCTCTATATTTGTAAAGTTGGCCTCGTAGGTTTTTGCTGGCAGTCCCAGTAGTTTCAGGACTTTTTCTTTAGGCAGTTTTCCTTTTATATTTAACTCATCAAATAACATCTGTCTGGCAGCGTCATTTAATTCTACCTTTATCTTGCTAGATTTGTCCCATATGTCAAGGTGGCCAAGATTTTGCCAGATCTTAAATTCCTGAACCAGGGGGGAGGAGCGGGGGGCTACCTTATAGCCTACATTTTTTTCATGGCCGCCGGGTGACTCAATAGTCCGGTTTTCAAACTGGCAGACACTAATTAATCCTTTTTGTGAGCGTAGCTTACGCTGGTAAAATATTATAACGTCCCTGATATCTCTCTTCAATTGGGGCGTAAGTTCTTTGTGGTATTGCGCCTGGGTTTCCCATATTTTTTCGAACTCATCCATGTAGTCCTGGCGGTAGAAGACCTGGTTCACAAGACTGGTATGGGGATGCTGTTGTAGTTGGGCGTATTGGTATTGGCCAACGGTTTGCTTTGAAAAAATGAGGGCTTTGCTGCGATCACTTATTTCTCCCAGGTAGCCGCTGGAGTTGGCGATATTACCATTGATCTCCGCGATGACCAGTGCCATTTCTTCCCGGCTCAATGGCGTATTGATCGCCGCCGCTCTCCAGGCGTACGTTTTATTTTTTTTCTCTGAGCGACTGCCTTTAACGTCCGCGGTATTAAAGCCATATTGCGTCCAGAAAATAGCGTTGGTTGCCCGCAGCCCTTTCCCGTCAATCGCTTTTTTAAAATCGGGCGTTAAGATTTCGGGATGAATGGTCCGTTGGAAGTTCCAAACCTTGTCAAATTCCGTTCGTAAATCAGACCGGTAGAAATCAGGGAGATGGCGCTTGCCACTTTGGAGTAGCTGGTAGGCAAGTTGCCCGGGTGTCAGGCCTTGTTCATAGAGTTGCCTGGCAATAGCCATACCGTCAATAGCTTGCCCTTCTTCTGTCGATTTTACTTTCCTGCTGCTGCGGTATCCTCTTTTCTTATTCAGCATCAACAACACCCGCGCGAGGTCCTGCAATGAAATGGGAGCTTCTGCGGCTTTGGCACGTAATGCATGGGTACTATGTGTAGTGCCTTTTCCCTCTTCCCAAAGTGGTGTATCTGCACTGATGAAGTGATGTTGCTTTAGTATACTGATCAGGTTGGCCCTGCGTTGCTTATAGCGTTGCAGATTCCTTCTCATGCTACGCTTTAAGGTTCTGCCGGCGGTTTCTGTAATGGGCTTCCCTTTTTCAAAATTATCGGCTTCGTCCGTGGTTAGTGGATTAACACGGACACCTAATCTTACAATGCGGGATTGATCAGGCGTACCTTCTAAGACAAAGGCCCAGCCTATTGATGTAATGCCGACGTCCAGACCGAGAATTTTTTTCAACTTGTAATTGTTTGAGGGTGATGAATCGGAAATGTCGTAAGTCTTTTTAGGATATTGTTACGGGTTCCCGTATTTTGAAAGCATAAGGGTGGTGATCCGGTGAAGCGGTCCAAAATCTGTATTCACCATTGGATGATTTCTTTTTTTTTTAGATAATAACCCTATATTTGCCTTGAAAGCAAATCACAATAAGGATTATTCCGTTGTGAAAACATTAAGTTGCCCTCGACTTCGACGGGGGCTTTTTTATGCTTCAAACTTTCAAGTTGAAAAGCAAAGTCGGGTGCTAATACAGTTTCTCTCATAGCGTATTTGCAAGGATCAATTTCAAACAATCATTACTATAGATCTTGGGGTTGCAGTCATAGGAGGGGTGCGCCACAGCGATCTAGTCTTACAAATCAAGACAATTCTTCCCATTCCACCAAATACAAAAGCCCGGCCGCTCCCGCAGCCAGGCTTCTCAAAAAATATACAAAGTACAAGTCTTTCCTACTTCACCACATCTTCCAGCTCCACATCTCCATCCGCATCCTCCTCCGCCTGTATGATCGCATCCTGGATCTGATCCCGGTTGCCCTTTCTCCGGTCTACACTTTTCTCCTTCAGTTTCTGCAGGTCAGAAAACAATACGTCCACACACTCACTCACCGACGTTTCAAAATAAGCGCTGTGTTTTTTTACAAATGGATCCTTACCCGGCATCTCCAGTTTGATCTCGCAATAATTAAACGCAGGGTCACCTTCTGCCGCTTCTTTGTACAGGGTCACCGTCGCACTGATCACGCGGTCATTTTTCAGGGTCTGTAATTTTTCGCGGACAAACGCTTCCAGCGCGGCGCTGGCGGTGAAACCCAATGATTGAATAACTATTTCCATATGAAAACGCTTTTGCTACAAGGTGCCGCTAACACCGTGCCAGCATGGCCGCCAGCACGGTATTATTGATGAAACTGTAATTTTCGCAGCATCTGCTCACACATGGCATCTGCATATACCCCATAGGCACTTACCAGTATACCCTTTATGGCATACAGAGGCGACGCAATGGCATACACTACGTTCTCATCGCCGGGATCTGTTTCGCCTTCAAACCGGAACACATAATCGATCTGGAAGTCTGCTGGATAAAGTACCAGCTGCCCCTCCGCGTAACGGAGGCAAGTGTCTTCCAGGTTCAGGTCATAACTATAGCCCAGCTGGCGCAGGCCGGCCACTGCTTCAGACATCGTATCAAAAGTAGGTTGTGTTGTCATTGTAAAGAAAGCTGTTTGGTCAAAAACAAAGGTAAGTGCCCGCCACGGGGCACACTTGTATTTACCCGTTTATTTGTGGTAAGGCGGCCGGTGAATTGCCGAGTGGGCCATTTAAAACAAGTAATTGAAAACCATATTTCCAGCGTAATATTTCATTTATAAAACTTACGAAATACCGTAAATTTATGCCGGATTGGGCCGCCTTGTCAAAACTATACCAAACTTGCGCCCGCATTCCGTCCATACCAGCAGCACCTCCTAAATTTGTAAGGCATGAAAAACAAGGACACCCTATCAACGACCGACAGCATGCGCGCGCATTGGGAACAAAAGGAAAAAGAGCAGTCCCTGCAACTGGCCTTTTGCGGGGCCCTGGCAGTGGTGCGCCATCGCAAAGAGCTGGTAACTGTCCTGCAGAAGCGGCTTCCGGCGCATGATGCCATGGTGCTCACCGTTTACAACGAAGCCGCTGGTACGTACCACAACCTGCTGGAGAATGAAATGTCTGTTGCCGCTGCTCCCTGGTATGTACAGCTTTACAAAGAAGCTGCTGTCAGTCGTGTTACACCGTCCTCATTGGAAATGCCGGTGCCGGCTGCTTTCCTGCATTACCCTAATATTGCCGCTTTACCATTACCGGGTATGGGTATTTTTTTCCTGCTGCGCAAAGGGGCTCAACCCCTGGAAATGCCCGAGCAGCGACTATTACAGGCTATTGCGCCGCAGCTTAGCATCACCGTGACCAACATCCTGGCCATCGCGGAAATTGCCCGTTATAAACAACAGGTCCTGGAAGAAACGCTGTACCTGCAGGAGGAACGCAACCTGGGCCACCAGTTCACGGAGCTGGTAGGCAACAGCATGGCCATGCAGCGCGTGTTCCACATGGTATCGCAGGTAGGGCCTACAGATACGGGCGTGCTGCTCCTGGGCGAAACCGGTACGGGCAAAGAGTTGATCGCACGTGCTATCCACCGGGCATCTCCCCGGGGCGACCGGCTCATGATCAAGGTGAACTGTGCTGCCCTGCCTGCGGCGCTGATAGAAAGTGAATTGTTTGGTCATGAAAAGGGCGCCTTTACCGGTGCGTTGGAAAAACGCATTGGCAAGTTTGAGATGGCCAATAACAGCACATTATTCCTCGATGAGATCGGGGAGCTGCCACTGGAGCTGCAAGTAAAGCTGCTACGGGCATTGCAGGAGAAGGAGATTGAACGCATTGGCGGTAAAGGCACCATGAAAGTGAATGTGCGCATCATTGCCGCCACCAATCGTAATCTGCTGCGCGAAGTAGAAGCAGGGCGTTTCCGCAGCGACCTGTATTACCGCCTTAATATTTTCCCCATCACCTTACCACCCCTGCGCGACAGGCGGGAAGATATCCCCGACCTGGCCATGCATTTTGTGCGGCGCGTGGCCCGCAGTGCAGGCAAGCCCATTCTGCACATGGCGCCCAAAGCGATGGAGGAGTTGCAGGCCTATCACTGGCCCGGCAATGTGCGGGAGCTCGAACATACCATAGAACGCAGTGTGCTGCTGGCTTCCGGCGATACGGTGAAAAAGCTGTTCCTGCCCAGGGGCCCACAGCGTACGGTGGTGGTTACAGAAGAACTGGTGGTAAAGCCCCTGCACGTAATGGAAAAGGAATACATTCTGCAAGTGGTGAAGCAGTGTAACGGCCGTATATCCGGCCCCAAAGGCGCCGCCGTGAAACTGCGCCTGCCGGCTACTACGTTGATCTCCCGCATGCAAAAACTCGGTATTCGTAAAGAACATTTTGTAACCACTGCCTGATCAGGCGTAGCCTTGTTTTATACCCAGTTTCTTCATTTTTGAATACAGCGTAGTGGCCGGAATGTGCAATGCCTCCGCGGCGCCGCCCGGCCCAAACACTTTGCCATGGCAGGTTTTCAGTGCGTGCAGGATGTGCTGGCGCTCTACTTCTTCGAGCGTTTGCAGGCGGCCTGCCGCGGGAGTGCCGGCAGTGTGCAGCTCCGGCAGTTCTACCTGCGTAAGCATAGTGCCTTCCGTCATCAGTACTTGTCTTTCTATTACATGCTCCAGTTCCCGCACATTGCCGGGCCAGTTGTATTGCCGTAGCTGTTGTAGTACCGGCTCCGTAATGGTGTTCACTTTTTTGCGGGCCTGGTGGGCGTACCGGCGCAGGAAATGCATAGCCAGTGCTGCAATGTCTTCCCGGCGTTCCCGCAAAGGGGGTAGCGGCAGGGGAAATACATTCAGGCGGTAATACAGGTCCAGCCTGAATTTGCCATTGGCCACCTCTTTCTCCAGGTCGCGGTTAGTGGCGGCTATAATGCGTACCTGGATCTGTATGGGCGATTCGCTTCCCAGCCTTTCAATTTCTTTTTCCTGGAGCACCCGCAGGATCTTGGCTTGCGCTTCCAATGAAAGTTCGCCGATCTCGTCCAGGAAAATAGTGCCGTTGTCCGCCTGCTCAAACTTGCCGACACGGCGTTGCTGCGCGCCGGTGAATGCGCCTTTCTCATAGCCGAACAGCTCACTTTCAATCAGCGCAGCGGGCAACGCGGCGCAATTCACCGTAACCATGGGCTTTTGATGGTGGGCGGATAACTGGTGGATGGCCTGCGCCACTTTCTCTTTGCCGGTGCCGCTTTCGCCGGTAATGAGCACGGAGGTTGCTGTAGGCGCTACCAGCGCTATTTTTTCCATTACCCTGGCCAGCGCCGGGCTTTCACCAATAAGGCCCAGCATGGATCGTATGTCTTCCACGGGTGCCGGCGTGGTTGCTGCCGGAGCCAGGTTACTGGCTTCCACTTTCACGCGGTAACGGGCTATGTCCAGCATCACCAGCAGGTCGCGCTCCCGGAATGGTTTTATCAGGAAGCCGTAAGGGGTGGTTATCTTCACGGCTTCCAGGGTTACGGCGTCTGTGTTGGCAGAGATATAAAGAAAAGGAATGCCTGCTTCATTGAGCTCCTGCGCCAGCACGGTGCCGGCCAGCGGGCCTTTGAGGATAATATCCAGCAGCACCCAGTCTGGTCTTTCCAGTGCCAGCAGGGTGCGGGCCTGCGCCACGGAAGAAGCCACGCCCAGCACCCGGTAACCCGCTTTTTGCAGGATAATGCGCAGGTCATTAGCCACGATAAATTCATCTTCTACAATCAGTATTTTTTCTGGTATTACTGGCATGTCACGCGCGTGTTTGTGTATCCTCAACTGTTTGTATCTCTTCGCGTTTGCTAAAAGTGATATGGATGGAAAGCCCGTCCCTGGCCACTATGGTAAGGGCGCCATCCACCTGCTCTGCCAGTCCCCGCATGAGAGACATACCCAGTGACTGGCTTTCATACACATTAAAATTGGCCGGCAGGCCTACTCCATTATCTGTAATGCTTAGCTGGAAACGCCCATCGTGCAAGGGTTGCAGGCTTATGTTGATCAGTCCCCTGCGTTTGTCCGGGAATGCATATTTGATCGCGTTGCTGATGGCTTCATTCAGGATAAGGCCCAGGGGCACGGCCTGCGCTACATCCAGTTGCAATGGTGCAGTGTCTATGACAAACCGGATCTGCTGGCCGGTATCAAACGATGCCTGCATGTACCCTGCCAGCTCGCAGATGTACCATTGCATGTCTATACTAGCCAGGTTGTCCGACTGGTACAGCTTCTGGTGGATGAGGGACATGGCATACATGCGGTGCTGGCTGTTGCGGATGGCGCTCAGTGCATCTTCATTATTGAGATAGGCAGATTGGGAATTGAGCAGGCTGATAACGATCTGCAGGTTGTTCTTCACACGGTGATGGATCTCGCGCAGCAGCCACTCTTTATCTGTGAGCAGTTTTTTCAGCAGCTCGTTCTGTGCATTGATCTCATTTTGCTTTTGCTGCAATTGCAGGTGACTGCGTTGCTTGGTGCGGTAGCGGTTATAGATCAATGCCAGTAAGGCCAGCAACATGCAAATGCCCGCCAGCACTACGTTTCGGATCACCTGCTCCTGGCGCAGCGAGGTGGTTTGCAACTGGTTCTGTTTAGAGAGCAATTGTATGTCCTTGTCTTTCCGCTCCAGGTCAAACTGCGCGCGCATGGTGGCTATCAGGCGGCTTTGCGCGGTATTGGTACGGGCATCATAGCCTGCTTTATAGCGCTGGTAATGCCTGATGGCGCTGGCCAGGTGGCCCATAGCAGAATCGGCGCGGAAGTAGAGCTCTTCCGCCAGCGATACCTGCGGGCTGTTGCCAAATTTGCTGTAGTAGCCGATGTACTCATCCAGCATGCGATAGGTATCCGGGTAGTGGCCGGTGGCCTGCATGTACCGGACCATGGGCAGCAGTATGCCTACCTGTTCATCTTTTTGGGTAGCTACTTCGTGATAGTACTTTACCAGCATTTCATAATAGGGCTGGGCTGCTTTCACTTCCCGGTTAGCGACAAATACATTCACACAGGTCATGGCCACGCTCAATTTGCCGCTGAATACGCCTTTCGGCATCAGGTCCCGCACGGTGGCTTTCATCAGGGCGGATGCCGCGGCAGTATTGCCCAGCGTGTTGTAGATGCTGGCAATGTTACAATTGAGGATGGCGGCAGAAGCGGTATCCTGTTGCCGGATGGCTCCCTGCGCTGCTTTTTTCAGGTACACCAAAGACTGGTCAAAATCGCGCATGGCACTGTACAGGATGGCCATGCGGTTGTATACTTCCACCAGCTGCTGGGTTTCGTCATGCTGGTCTTCCACACTGTTCACGGCCAGTTGTGCATAACGCAGGGCCATCGGATAATCGCCGGCTTCGCGGTAGTTTTCTTCTATCAAAATATAAATGCCCGCTACATCCTTGGAATGGATGGAGCGGGCCAGGGTAAGCGCGCGGTCCAGCAATATGGCGGCGGTATCGTGGCGGGCTTTGAACTGGTAGATCTCTGCGATGGTCTTCAGCATACCCGCTTCATCGGCGATGCTGCCGGTTTCGTGGAAAATAGCCTCCGCCTTCTGCATGCAGGCCAGTTTTTTATCAAAGTTCTCCCCGTCATTGCCGTACCAGAATCCCCGGTCCATGTAGATGTATCCTTCCAGCTTGCGGAAATGTCCCTGTTGCGCCAGGCGTAGCGCGTCATCCATTTTCGCGGCGGCAGCATCATTCTGGCCACGTTCCCGCAGGATGCGCGCCTGGAGGAATACGGCTTCCGCCACCCCTTCAGGGAAGTGCAGGTATTGCGCCAGCGCCAGGCCCTGGCCCTGCAGCAGGGCTGCGCTGTCCAGGTCGTGCGGCAATTCCCCCATTTTACGGAGGTAATAGTCGCCCAGGTGGATGTACTGCATGGCCCGGTTCGTGTCTGCCTGGCCATGTGCCAGTTGTTGCTGTAGTACAACCGGGTCGTACCGCTCCTGGGCCCTGCCTGTTACAAGGCTCAGGCATAGGAGCAATGCACTGCCCCAGCGTAAGATGTAGTGGTGTGTTGTAGACATGTGCCTTTCCTTTCCTATAACAGTGCCAGGTGTGAAACGGGCTGTCTGTCAATGTGTTACTGAATTAAGGCGCCAAAGGTAATTACGAAATCCCGTAAAATAACGAAATGGCCGGAGCGGAGGAGGGCGGGAATTAGTGGCTGTTCAATTCTGTGCTTCAAAGATCTGCCACTTCGCGGAATGCACCAGGGGGCAATGGCGGCGATAAAGAAGGTGGTTGGGGCCATTTACGGGCCGTGTCATCCTGGCGGTGGAGCATGTATTTTACTGACGGGAACAACGTGTTTCCGGGCGCCGTGGCTGTCCTTCTGGCGGGCATTTTAGTGGTATGGTTTTTATGTATATTCAGGGAAGGAAAAATCTCACTATGTCATACAACAAACTCACCAACGAAGAAGCCAGGGTGATCCTGCACAAAGGCACGGAACGCGCTTTTACCGGCGAGTATACCGACAATAAAGCCAGCGGTACGTACGTGTGCCGCCAGTGCAATGCACCCCTCTATCATTCCAAAGACAAATTCGAATCCCATTGCGGATGGCCCAGTTTCGACGACGAGATCCCGGGTGCCGTAAAAAGACTGCCGGATGCAGACGGCCGCCGTACAGAAATTGTGTGCGCCAACTGTGGAGGTCACCTGGGCCACGTGTTCACCGGTGAGCGGTTTACTGCTAAGAATACCCGTCATTGCGTGAACTCCATTTCCATGCGTTTCGTTCCCGATAACGCATAAACGACCAGCAAAAGTAGGTCAACATAAAAGTAAGCGGATGGTCCACGGGGCCATTCGCTTTTTTATGCCCGGCACTTTGGGAACCGCCATGGGCGCGCCTGGGTTACATTCTTAACTTGGGCTGCGTGGAAACTTGTATTACTTTTGACAGCATAAACTGTCGCATGAGCAAGCACTCCTTTTTCACGGCCCACTTTCCAGGGCCCCGTGTTCCGCGGGCTTATGCACCGAATGGCAAATGACTCAAAAAGACCGGACGTGAAAAAAAAATTATTCTTTTTGCTCTTATATTTCCTGGCAGCCGTGCCCCGGTTGCAGGGGCAGGATCTGAACAAGATGCTGCGGCTTTACGATGACAACGATGGGCTCAATATCCGTTTCCTGCCCACAGACCAGGCCTATACCAACGGTTTCCGCCTGGACCTGTTCTACACGAAAGACCATCCCGATCACTTTTTCCTGGACCGGTGGGCGCCCAAGGCAGGCAAAGAAAGCGTGCAAACCTACGGCTGGTCTGCCACGCAATTGATGTTTACCCCGGACAGTCTTACCGATTACGATTACCGCCCCGATGACTACGCGTATTCCGCCGCCCTGTATGCCACCCACTCCGTGTATGCATTCAATCCTGTAAAACATTACGCTATTTTCTCAGAGCTGATCCTCGGTGTGCGCGGCCCCGCAGCCGGGGGAGAGGCTTCCCAGCGGTTCATCCATCGCCTGTTCCGTTTTGAGCGCCCGCACGGATGGTCGCACCAGCTGGAAAACAAATTCCTGGTAAACCTGAATATGCGGTTTGAAAAACAGCTGGCGCAATGGGGCCCGCACGTGGAGCTGAGCGGTGGCACGCAGGCCAGTGCAGGTACCATGTTCAGTGGCCTGTCTTTATACCCATTACTAAGGATTGGCAAAATGCATAATTATTACAAGGGATACATTCAGCAGTTCAGTGATGTACGGCCAGCTAAAAGCCGCCGCCCGCGGGTGTTACAGGCCTACATTGTTTTCCGGCCGGAAGTGCAGTGGGTGATCAACAATAGCCTGCTGGACGGGCAACTGAAAGCGCAGGATCCTGAAGATGAATACAAGACCTTAACCGTGAACCGGCCCCGGGCCGGCATTCAAAAGCTGGTGTATGGGCTTAATTATGGCGGCGTGATCAGCCTGGGTGCCTTCGGTTTGTCTTACATGCAGAATACTTCCACGGCGTTACTGAAGCATGGCTATAGCCACGAGTATGGCAATATTTCCATTTATTATTCCTTCCGTTAGCATATTTGCAACAGTATGCGGCGGACGTTCCAGTCCTTACGGAATATGCAGGAGGAAGGATGCTGCGGACCTTATCGGGCCCCTGTTCTTACCGGTCACCTGTAGTGGATCTTTCCCTGGCAGCCATCAATTGCTGTTACTAAAGTACCTGTTCTTACCGGTCACCTGTAGTGGATCTTTCCCTGGTTTATATGTTCAGATGAAACCCAATTTGGGCGCAGGTTTCAGCGCGCGGTATTTTTGCAGGTTGAGCAGCAATACACTGGTGAGGATGACCAGCAGCCCGCCCATCTGTAACAGGGATATAGGCTCGTGCCCGAAGAAAAGCCCCAGTAGCACCGCGATCACAGGATTTACATAAGCGTAAGTGCTTACCTGCGTGGCAGGCCTTACCTGCAGCAGCCAAACGTAAGCGCTGAAAGCAGCGATGGATCCAAACACGATCAGGTAGATCAAGGCAGACCAGGCGGCCACGGGTATTTGCGCCCAGTGCAGTTGTTGTACGTCGCCGTGCAGCCATGCACAAGGTACAAAGAGCACGGCCGCGGCCAGCATTTGCCAGGCCGTATTCACCGGTGCAGCACCACCGGTAAGTTTATATTTTGAATACAGTGACCCGGCAGACCATGCAATTGTGCTAACCAGGAGCAGGAGCATGGGAAGTATTTGTACCTGCTTTACATCATGGAGCAACTGCTCTCCAAACAGTAAGGCCACGCCGGCAAATCCGGTGAGCAAACCCAGGATGGTGGCCCTGTTGCGCAGGTTTTGTTGCCACTTTGCGCGATCCAGCAGTACAAACCAGAGTGGGGAGGAAGAGACCAGGATGGCCACTACGCCACTGGGTAGGCTTTGTTCTGCCCACATGACCAGTCCCAGTGCCACAAACAACATCAGGCTACCGCTTACCGCGGCGTGCTTCACGTGTTGCCATTGCCAGATGCGCTCTCCTTTTATGGCGCACCATCCCAGCAGGAGCGATCCCGCTGCCAGGAAGCGCAATGCACCCAGCAGTAAGGGAGGAAAGCCCTGTATACCCATTTGAATGAAGAAATAAGTGGAGCCCCAGACCAGGTACACCGTGGCAAAGGCGAGTACTACCCATAATTTATTAGCCTGCATATACTATATTTTTTGAGCTAGTTTTTCATCCACACTCCAGCGGTAAGCCGGCATGGCGGCCAGCAGCAGGGCGGACGTACAATCCACCAGCACGGAGTAATTCATGGGCTGTTGCGTACCAAAGGAAATACTCATGCTGACAAAGAAAATGAAAGTAAGGGTGGAGCCAGCAAGTGCCGCCCAGCGGGTCTTGTAGCCAATGATCAGTAACAGGGCGATGATCACTTCTATCATAGTGGCCGCCAGCGCCAGGAAGGGAACGATGGATGCCGGCGCATAGGAATTTACCTGGCCGGTATATTGTACAAAGCCCTGCCATGCGGTGTGCATTGGGCTGCCGTCCCAGAAACCCAGGCGGCCCGCCACAGCGGAAAGGAAATTGGCCGCGGTAGCGATGCGGAGCAGGAAGATAGCAAGCGGTTGATAGCGTGTCATGGAGATTGTGTTGTACCGCAAAGATGGAAAATTGTTGGACTAGTAAGGTAGTCCACAATTTTTTATTGATGTAGTCCAGTAGTTAAGCCCTGATCTAATGTAATCCTATGAAAAACAAGTTGTTATCATCACGGACAGACTTGTTCACTTATTCCCCGAAAAGACGTTAAATTTGTATATGAAGACTTTACAGACCGGCACCGTTTCCGGAGCGACAGGATTTAGCAACAACAATTGAAACGAATGGAATTATGGAGATTATGTATGCACCCACTTATCAGGCAGCCAGGCAGGTAGCCGAACAGATAGAAGCACATTTTTTAAAACACCGGCGTTTGGCGCAGGATGCCAGGGAAGATTGCGTGGCCACCGTGCCTAATTCCTGCACCATAGAGAAGATCGTGGACACGGCCTTCTGGGCCAGTTTGAGCAGGGAAGAGGGGAATGCCACCCGTATTTCCCTGGCCTTTATGCGCCCGGTGCAGACCAGTAACCCGCTGATCTTTGAACATCCCTTACCCTTCAATGCCAAGATGCTGGCCAAGCTGGCGCCCGGTGTGGAGCGGGCCGGCATCCATGTGGGTGTATGGGAGCAGGACGGGGAACTGGTGGTGTGGGGCACAACTACCGCGGTGCCCAATCTTTGCTTTGTGGTGGATGTTTCAGAGCCTGGATTGCTGGTGATCAAACATCGCCGTATTACCGGGTTGGGAAAGTTCACCAACGTAGCGGTGCTTAAAGGCGACCAGGTAAAAGTGATTGATGAAGACAGTGGCCTGCAGCCCGATACGCCAGCTATACTAACGGCGTTGCTGGGTATAGATGCATCGCCGCTGTGGAATAATACGGTGAATGTGCTTATCCAGATGGCGGTGTCCATGCGTGCACATAAGCACGGGGGCGCGCTGCTGGTGGTGCCTTCGCAAAGCAGGCGCTGGAAGGATAGCATTATCCATCCCCTGCAATACCAGGTGGCGCCTGCATTTGGTGGTATTGCAGAACTGATCCGCAAGGACAATACGCTGGTGAGCGAATTGTTCTGGCAGAATGCCATCCGCCGGGAAGTGGAAAACCTGAGCGGGCTTACGGCAGTGGATGGTGCTACGCTGATCAATGAAAATATGGAGCTGCTGGCGTTTGGCGCCAAGATCACGCGCTCTCCTTATTCTACGATCGTGGAAAAGGTAATGTTCTCCGAACCCGTGGTAGATGGGCATTCCGTGGAGGTGCTGGCATCAGCGCTGGGAGGTACCCGTCATTTTTCCGCTGCGCAGTTTGTGCATGACCAGCATGATGCACTGGCGCTGGTGGCATCGCAGGATGGGTATTTTACGGTGTTTTCCTGGTCGCCCAGGCTGGAGATGGTGCAGGCGCACCGGATAGATACGCTGTTACTTTGATGCAAGCCACCCACCATATAAAGCCGCTGCGTTCTCCGGGGAGCAGCGGTTTTTTCTTGTCGTGAAAAAATAAGTTTTCAATTTATGTAGTTAACTACATATATTTGTAATGCCTTTTTAAAGCTTGGAAAAATGATAGTAAGTGCATTACATGATGCGGACAGTGCACAGGTGATCAACCTGATCCTGCCGATACAGCAATTAGAATTTGGTGTGCCCATTTCACTGGAGGGGCAGCCGGACCTGGTCAATATTGATGGCTTCTATTACCGCGATGGTGGCGGTTTTTGGGGTGTAGAGACAGATGGGCGCCTGGTGGGCACTATTGCGTTGAAGGTGTCTGAAGGGCCTATTGCCACGATCCGGAAAATGTTTGTGGCGAAGGAATACCGGGGGAAGGAGCTGGGTATTGCTACGGTGTTATTGGAAGTATTGCTGGCGCGCTGCAGGGAATTGGGGATCAGGGATGTGTACCTTGGGACGGTGGAATTATTGAAGGCGGCCCATCGTTTTTATGAGCGTAACGGGTTTGAGCGGATTGCGGTGGAAGCGTTGCCAGAGAGCTTTCCGCGCATGGTGCCGGACAATGTATTTTATCATTTGAAATTGCTGTAACACTTACTGGTGGCTGGTTTTGAAGTTTTTTTGAAATTATTGAGGCGAAAATTTGCGCGTGTGGAATTTTTGTTACTATATTTGCACCCCCGATAAGCGCTAACGCATTTAAAGGGAATGGATCGGTAGTTCAGTCGGTTAGAATGCCGCCCTGTCACGGCGGAGGTCGCGGGTTCGAGTCCCGTCCGGTCCGCTAAAAGGGACAAATCATCACTAGCATGATTTGTCCCTTTTTCGTTTTGCGCTAGAAACCGCGCTGATAGCGCGATTTCTAGGAATACGGAATTAATTTTTGGAGTTCGAAATGCCCCAATTTTCTGATCATAGACAATTCCTTCCGGAAAAACGACTTTTTGCAGTTGCTCTTTCATTTTGATTCCTCCGGAAGTCCATACTGTAGCGAGTTTTGAGCAAAGCTTTATTGCTTCTTCAAGCATAAAATCAAGGTTCGAAATGGAATTTTGACATTGCGATAGCTGTTTGGCAATATTGGCCTTCTCGGCGGTTAGTCGCTGGTGAAATTTCTCGAAGGCCTCCTTGCTCATACTCTCCTGTATAAAGAACTTTTCCTCTATCTTGTCAATCTTCCCCTGGACTTCTGAAAGCTGCGCAGTTAATAGCTTTACGTTCTGTTGATCTTCCCGGCTTTCGTCCGAGAACCTGGCAAATAGTTTTTCCAGAATAGCGGGCATGAACTCCGGCGCTACCTTTAGCCGATCCAGCTCCCGCTTGAATGCATCATGAAGCTGAAGAGCACTCTTGTTGCATTTGCAACCTATGGTTCTACATTTATAATAGTAAAGTTTCTTGGCCTTTACAATGTATCCGGTAAATGGTTCGTTGCAAGCGGCGCATCTAACAAATACCTTCAATGGGAGATTATCATTTTCGCGCAGGTGGGGTACGCCTAACCCCGTATTTTCCCTGCGAAGATTATTGATCTTAATAAATAAGTCCGGGCTAATTAGCCTTGGGTGATTTCCTTCCACAACTTTTCCTTCCAGTAAGGCATGATTGATAATGCCGCAATAAAAGGGACGGCTAAAGATTTTCGTTAATTGTTGTTTGTACATCTTCAATCCCAGCGCCCGCAGCTTGAGGATGATTTCCTCAAACCGGGTATTACAAACACAGGCACCGGGGGCGTCATGGACCGGTGCAGGCCGTGGTGTACAGAATGCGGCACTTGTGAATACTGCATCAGACAGCGTTCGTCGCTGGGACATCAATGATGATCAGCTAGTGTTACCTGCTAGTACTACCACCTACGCAGCAGGCACCCTTTTTAGACAGCTAACGACGGACGAACAGGGGCAACAACAAATCATCTATAAGGATAAACAAGGTAATGTTGTTTTGAAAAAAATACAACTAGCGACTGGAGTGACACTAACTACCGGCCATAGCGGATGGTTATGTACCTATTATATTTACGACTATCTTAACCGGTTAAGGGTGGTGATTCCGCCGCTGGCGGTTGAGCAGATCCACTCAAACTGGACGCTTACGGCAGATATCGCAAAAGAGCTTTGTTATCAATACCAATATGATGGAAAGGAACGGATGATCGCCAAAAAAGTACCTGGTGCAGGTACCGTACAAATGATATATGATAATTTAGACAGGTTGGTATTCTCTCAGGATGCCAACCAGGCGGCGAAAGCGCCCACCCGAGAGTGGCTGGTCACGTTCTATGATAACCTCAACAGGCCGGACATGACGGCTCTTTATCCTTCCAATGCTACCAGGGATTCCTTGCAGAGCCAAATGAATGGAGTAGAGACTACTAAGATCATAAGTTACACACTTCCTGGTGTGGCAGATTTGGTGGTGTCAACCCGTAATACCGGCGTACAAAGCTACCTGGCTTCCCAATCTATTACTTTCCAGGATGAGTTTACTACTGAAGACGGCGCAGAGATTCTTGCCTATATTGATCCAACTACAGGCGGTACCACAGAAAGAGTATTGGCTACCAACCCGTTGCCAAATATAAGCGGATACCTGCCGTTGACTTTCACATATTACGATAGTTACGCTGTACCCGGTGCCAAAACTTACACGGGTAGTTATGCAAGCTTTACTGATGCGGGAAACAATACAAATGCAGTAACTCAATCACAACAACGCCTGCCCATGGGACAAATGACTGTGCAGAAGGCAAGGGTGCTAAATAGCAACCAATGGCTTGTTACCACGCATTTTTACGATGATAAGGGGCTGGAAATCCAGAAGCAGGCCGATAACATCGGAAGTGGAGAAGACAATGTTACCAGCTTGTACAATTTTAGTGGCAAAGTTTTAAGCACTTATTTAGATCACTCCAACGCCCATGCGCCTACTGTGCCGTCTGTAAAGTTACTGACCATGATGAGCTACGATACACATGGCAGGCTAACCAGTTTGCGCCAGCGTCTAAATAACAACAGTGCATTGGACCGGGTGGTTTCTCAAAATGAGTATGATGCCTTGGGGCGTCCTGCACAGAAATTATTAGGAGTTGCGAATGGTGGCCAGCAGGAGAGCCTTGCATACACTTATAATATAAGAGGTTGGCTTACTTCTATTAACAAAGACTATGTAACTACGGATGGCAATACGTCAAATTGGTTTGGGCAATTAATTGGTTTTGACAACGGGTTTGCCACTCCCCAATATAATGGGAACATTTCAGGTGTGGAGTGGAAGTCACGTGGAGATGGCATACCCAGGAAATATGACTACGGATACGACCAATCTGGGCGCGTTGTTAATGCGGCATTCTCTCAACAGAATACACCAGGAGATTCATTTAAGAAAGATAAGGTTGACTTTTCAATGAGTAATGTGCTATATGACGCCAATGGGAATATTGGGCATATGCAACAGGCTGGGATAAGTGGAAACAGCATTATCCAGGTGGACAGACTGGCTTATTCTTATAAACCCAATAGTAACAAATTGCTTTCAGTGACCGACAGTACCGGCAGCCAGGATACTGGGTTAGGAGATTTTACGGACAGGCATGCCGGGGATGACTACCAGTACGACAGCTGCGGGAACATGGTGCAGGATCTGAACAAATCGATCAAATCTATCCGGTACAATTATATGAACATGCCGGATAGCATTGTAGTAGAAGGAAAGGGTATTATCCAGTTTGTATATGATGCCAACGGACAGAAGTTGCGCAAAATTGTAAAGGATAGCTCTCAGACGCCAATGTTGCAGACCAGGCTTGATTACATGCCGGGTATTATTTACCGAAACGATAGCCTGCAAACGGTTGCTCATGGTGAGGGACAAATTAGAGCCACTTATAGCGCAGGAAAGCCGCTTCAATACAGCTATGATTACTTTGTCAAAGATTACCTTGGCAGCATACGGATGGTGCTTACTGAAAAGCGTGATACGGCTCAATATGCTGCCACGATGGAAAGTGCCAATGCCGCTACGGAAGATGCATTGTTTAGTAATATTGAAAATACTAGGACGGCACTGCCTGCAGGGTACCCAGTAGACAATACGACTAACCCTAATCAATACGTGGCAAAGTTGAACGGTGTAAATGGACAGAAGATAGGACCATCCCTTGTGTTAAGGGTGATGGCAGGGGATACAGTACAAGCAGGCGTACATGCATTTTATAAGTCAACAGGCGGTACCGGCGGTACGGCTGGCGTTGGACAAATGCTTTCCTCGTTGGCGTTAGCCTTCCTGAGCGGCAACGTAAGCGATGGCGGGCATGCTGGTACGGGTTCCAATTCGCCTATCTCCGTGGCATTTGACAGTAGTTTGTATAATCAATTAACGCATAGTGACCCCAATTATGCTTTGAAGCCTAAAGCATATTTGAATTTTGTAATGTTCGATGATAGATTTAATTTACAGGATAACAGCGGTGTAAAGCAGTTGCAGGCCAATCCTGATAACTTACAAGTGCTTGCTTCTGACCAACTGATTGTGAAAAGTACAGGATTTTTGTATGTATACACCAGTAATGAAAGCGGGCAAGATGTTTATTTTGATAACTTAGTAGTGAAGCATAATAGCGGACCTCTGACGGAGGAGAACCATTATTATCCATTTGGGTTGACAATGACAGGGATCAGTTCTCGTGCGTTGAATAAACGGGAGAATAACTTTCTTTACAACGGGAAAGAATTACAGTATCATGAGTTTATTAGTAAAACCGGCCTTGATTGGTATGATTATGGCGCAAGATTCTACGATCCTGCTATTGGTCGATGGACAAGCATAGACCCAAAAGCAGAACAGGACCACAGATGGTCGCCTTATAACTATGGAAGTGATAATGCGGTCACAAAGGTTGATCCCGATGGAATGTCATCTTTTGACATTATCTCTGGCACAAAGTCGAATGATGCCAGCGATAATAACCTTTCTGAAGGATCAAAAATTTCAGGACTATCTTTTATTGACAACAGTGGATTGTCCCCGGGAAATGGTTCCTATCAAAGGGATGATATATTTAGGGATTTAAAACCTCTGTTCGGATTGTCAACAGATGAGGGAGGCAAAAAATCTGGACGAGATACTGAAAAGAATCAGCAAACGTTGCAGAATATGAAGGACAATCCTCCTGATGAAAAGTACGGGTATAAGGCACCCAAAAGCGGAGCTAGGAAAGTACGCACATCAAGAGGTATGGGATGGATTGACAAAAAGGGGGACGTGTGGGTTCCTGACGACCATAAAGGTACTCATGCTCCACATTGGGATGTTCAAAAGAATGGAGGGAAGGATTATGATACTGTTTACCCTCAAGCGTCTACTGTAGTTAAAACCGCTACGGTTGTGACAGTCGTTGTAGTAGGCGTATGGGAGGTTATCAAATGGGGCGGTGCAGTTTTGGCCGCACCTGAAACCGGAGGTCTGTCTCTTGCTGGTGCGCTTGCAGCGCCTTAATATATAAACCTAAAATTATGATAAGTTTCCAAAAAAGCGGTAAATACATTCTTCCTTACAACAGACAATATTTTAACGATTTTTTGCAGGATAGTGAGAATGCTGCCAGTGGCTGGTTTGGAATTTCGTTCCAGTTGCCAGGAGGCTATGATGGAAAAGAAATCGGATTGGATGATTTTTTGAAATTCTATGAAGGATTATTCAAAGAGATCGTTATCTCATTAGACGATGGGTCAAATTGGATAGTGAATCATGAGTATGAGGATAGTGAATGGTTCCCTAATAATGGAAGTAGTCTGTCAAGACTTAGAGAGTTGTTCAAAGCAAACGGGGTTCCAAACTCATTCAGAGGCGCTCTTATTTTTTCAACGAATGATCTTTTGTCATATACAAAGGAATTAATTTCTTATCCATATGCTGTGACTGGAAAACCGAACAGATTTTATTGCGATTTAAATATTTCACATGTAAAAGTGCCGTTAATTATTAAAGTTTCAGCTCACCTAAATATTGATTTTGTGACAACGGAGGCTGAAATTTTGAAAAAGATCGCAGATGAATATTCTAAAAATCCGTTTATTGTCAGAGAATATAGAGGAACTTCGCTTTTTTGATCAACTGAGAAAATCACTGATTTCTATTTTGTAGGATTGTTGCTTACATCCTTTACTTGTAGCTCGGAGATTGATTTACCTGTAAGCAAGTCTTGGTTTGAATGGGTGAACCAGAAATCGTGTATTGTCTGTTTACCGCAATCTTGTATTTTATAGATAGAAGTTGTATTTTCCTCTTCAGGAGGAACGGCAAGTTCTTCTTTGGTTCTTGCATCTCCAATAATCGAATAATCCGAATTTACTATTGGATGAATATTTCCAATAAAGTGATCATTGTCAAAGCCCAATGTGCCTCCAGCTTCCAGTTTAAGTCTATGTATGTAGGGAAGGCAGTTTTGAGTCAAGGAAGTCGCAACCCCTATAATCAAAAGTAAAGTAGTGGTGGTCAAGATTTGTTTCATACCGGTTTAAGTGTTTGTTGAACTTCTTGTAACCGCTCGTTTTTGTGAGGATGATGCCTCCCGTGAGTAAGCAACATCTTTTATATAGCTTACCACTTCCACAAGGGCAGGCTGCATTTTTACTGGGTTTCATATGCTTTCAGTTATTCTTTATTTTGCAACTACGTAAATGCTGCGCAAAATATTTTTTATGAAAAACTCTTAGCCGTCGTAACTGTACTGCACATTTGCCAACAGAATAGTGGTTCCGAGTGGCGCACCTCGTCTCGTGGTTCTTCCTTTTTCTGCTATAAGGTGAAGGTTGTTTTTTGCCCTAGAACAAATAACATATAGTAGTTTTTTTCCGGCAGCAAATGTTCCTGCCGCAGATATTGTTGTAGGAGAGCCAAATGTTAACGTCCCTGGCCGTGTTCAGTCCAGAATAAATGTTGCTAACGGCCGAACCAGAACTACCCCATTAAGAGAGCCTACAGGAAATCCGGTTTCTGCGGGCTGGGAGCATGTACTTGATCAGCATTTTGATCGTCCTGTAGCACAAAGTAGATCAGTCTTTACTATTGAACCTGGCGAATTGCTGGATATCTTAAAAAGGCAAGACGTTGCGGCATCTCCCGCGACACCTATATCAAATGGACAATATGTGAGGACAGTGAATGTTGGTGAAAACGTAGGAACTTCTGCATTGAAACAAGGTGGGGTAGCCACTTCATGGATGCAAATAATTACTGATAATGCCGGTAACTTGATTACCGTATATCCTGTGGCCCCCAAAAAATAGTTGTTTTTTTTCTTGGTGCATTGGAAATGATGGTTCTCCTAGATTGTAGCTTCTATACCAGGAAATTTTGCAATTATAAGGTCAATAAACTGATTAAAATCTGAGACTTCTATTAAGGATTCGTCTTTGTAATTTTCTTCACTTAAAACGTTGTTCCCATCCAAGTAATAAGAATGAAGCTTAAACATATTGTTTCGAAAAGTAAGCGAAACTGTATAAGTTATTTCGTGATTCTTCTTGTAGAAAATAGTAATCTCTTTTCCATTTTTTAATTTCAAAAATATTTTTTTATGTATCCATAACTAATGCCATTGGTTGATAGTTTTTACCCTTCATTCGTTTAAGTTACTAATTTTTTTTGCAATGCATTGAGTTATTTGATAAACAAATGACTGTTTACGAATTTAACCCGCGCATAAATCCCGGAGTATCTCCTGTATCATGAAATGATTATCCCTTTTGATTGCTTTGTTTTGCCTGGTTGTCTGACGAAATGTACAGGCGCAAACAGATGTAAAAACTAATCCGCGTATTGCTCCACTTTTAAGACAAAGCTGCAAATGGGTAGCCGGACCTGTAAGCTTCCCAGGGCTCTGGCCACAAGAATTAGAGTTACCAATTGAATGAATTGTTAACTTTAAACTTGAATTATGAAACGCAAGCAGTTTACAGAAAGTCAGATCGTGACAGCCATCAAACAGTAGGAAGGTGGCATTTCGGTTAAGGATATTGCCCGGGACCTTGGAATAAGCGAAGCCACTTTTTATAACTGGAAGTCGAAGTACGGTGGCATGGAGGCGCTGATGTTAAGCGGATGAAGGATCTGGAAGCGGAACATGCTGAGCTGAAGAAGATGTACGCTGAACTGTGCATCGAGAGCCGGGCCATGAAAAACCTCATCGAAAAAATCTACTTTGGAGTAAGTTGAAAACTGACTATGCTGATCAGTTTATCAACCTCATTGATCGAAGTCGTTTTAATCGCCACCGCAAACGACTGGCGGCAATAACTAAGCGCCTACAACACCATGTAAAGCAGTGTTTAGATTGTATCAGGTGTATCGGTCACGCCTGGGTCGGTTTATACAGCCGCTCACACAGCCGAATGCCACAAGCTGGTCCTATATTTGAAACCGCATATGATACAAAAGGAAATGTGTTACCTGCAGGTTCTTATCAAAATGCTAACAGGGCTGGATTCTATAGAGGCAGCAAATCAGCCACCTGTTATAATAGTGACGTAACTGCAAATAAAGCATGATGGCCATGAAATATAGTCTAATTACAGCAGTCTTATTATTCGCGGGCTCAAGCTCTAATATGGCGAATGCTCAAAATTATCGCAGGGAGGAGAGGAAGGGCTATACAGTCTATAAAGTAGATTCAATTAACTCGTATTACCTGATTTATGCACGTAAGGCAGATTCGATTTATAAAATAGTGTCAAAAAGGGGGGGAAATCACGGTGATAATTTGGTAAGGATCGCTGTAGATAGTACTTATAACTTTATACTGCATTCCAGTTTATTAAATAGAAAAATAGGAAACGCGGTATTGCTGCTGCAGAACACATTGTTAGTAAACTGCTTCAGTTATGATAATGAAACCCGAATTTGCCTGGAAGGAGATTCTATTAGAGATCTGTATAACGCCGAAGATATTAAAGGAATATACTTTATTAAGATAAAATAATGCTACAGTTCATCAAGTCAGGAATGGGGTCAAAGTCTCGAAAATTAAACATGCATTGGCCTTTAATAGTACAGCATGTTAATAGTTAATAATGGGCTAAAAATATATTCAAATAGCTGATTTTCAATGAATCTTCGGGGCTATTTCAGGAAGTGTAAGTTCAAAAATCGAGGTAAGCAGGATCGGTTAGATTTTCACCCGTCCATCGAAAATAGTTAAAAATTGATTCAGGATCATGCTCCAGTTTCTAATGGGCATGGTCCATGTTTTTGATGCCTCCCGTAAAGCCAAATATTCCGATCTGACACCATAGGGTGCTACGGTAAATTACCCGGCGAAAAGGCACCTCCCGATTTTTGTTCACAAAAACGTAACAATACGTTAATGCCTCCCCACATGCATTCTTGCGCGCAGAAAGATAGTTTTACAGGCACAAACTAATCGCTGCGCATGAAAACGGGTTTTGCGGAGAACGACCTGGCCCTGGTTGCGGGGATGAAAGCCCATCATCATCCTTCGTATGAGGCGCTGTATAATAAATATGCAGGGCCGCTGTTCGTATTCGCCGCCGGCAAACTTCACTCCCGCGAGGTGGCCGAAGAACTGGTGCACGATGTATTTATACGCCTGTGGGAAAAGCGCGCACAGCTGGACATCCAGACCCACGTGGGGGCCTACCTCTTCCGCATGATGCGCAACGAGATCCTCCAATACTTGCGCAGTGCTAGAAATACCCAACCTTTCATTGACGAGATGTTAGCCCTGGAAGTGAGTGCTGGCGGGGCTTCCGATGCAATCATCGCCGCGCGGGAAATGGAAACACAGTTGCAGGGCATTATTAATAGCCTGCCGGAAAAATGCCGGGAGATCTTTATCCTCAGCCGCGAACAAGACCTCAGCATCAAAGAAATAGCCTCCCAGCTGGATGTGGCGGAACAAACGGTGAAAAACCAGCTCACCAAAGCATTGTCTGTGTTACGCCGCGAATTAAAACATATTACTTACTTCTTTTTCAGTTTGTTACCCTTTATTTTTTTCTTCCTCGAAAAATAATTTCCCCGCACGTAGTACTACCGCTTTAAATCTGCATCTTATTAGCAGCAACACCTTATTTCCCTGATGGACCAGCAAGAGAAAGATCGCCTGAAACAATTGATGGAACAGTACCTGCAAGGGGCGGAGCATCCCGAAGCGGACGCCCGCTTTGAGGCCTGGTTCCGGGAAGTAAAGCCGGAAAACAGCCTGCAATTGTCCCGGGAAGAAGTTCAACAGGCGACGGATCGCGTGCGCGGCCGCCTGCAAGCGGCTACTGCACCCGCTTTGAAACGCATTTCCCGGAAGCGATTATACGCTATCAGCGCCGCGGCTGCTGTGCTGGTGATGGTCGGCTTGTCCGCGTTCTGGAACAATAACCCCATGTACAATGTGTTGCATCCCATTAAGGAGACCATCGTGTATACCCGTGCCGGCGAATCCAAGCTGTTGCGCATGCCCGACGGATCGCGCATTCACCTCAATGAAAATTCTATCCTGACCTATACCAATCGTTTCACTACTGGCCACAGCCGGGAAATTGCATTGCAGGGCGAGGCCTTTTTTGAAGTGACGAAAGATGCGGATCATCCGTTCATCGTACGCGCAGGCAATGCTGCTGTCACGGTGCTGGGTACCAGCTTCAATGTGTCAGAGAACAAGGGCGATACCGCCGTGATGGTAGCCGTAAAAGAAGGCCTCATTGCATTGCAGGGCGTCCGTACGGCCAGGTTGTTGTTGAGTGCCGGTAAAGCTGCACTGGTACCGCGGGAAGGGCCATTGATTGAATACACGCATGCCAATGTAGATAATTTCCTGAGCTGGATGGATGGCGACCTGCATTTTGAAAGCACCCCGCTCAAGGAAGTTGTACTGGAATTACAACAGATCTATCATGCCAACATCCGCCTGGAAAACGCCTCCCTGGAGGACATACATTTAACCTTACAATATAAACATGCACCGCTGCCTGCAGTGCTGGATGTGATCTGCAACTCGCTGGAACTGCAACATGTGAACGTAAACGGAACGATTATACTGCAACCGCTGCAGCCATAACCTACACGGGTTTCCTCGCATTTATTTTCTGAAATATTGATACCATGAAATTGAAATGTACAAGATTGTTTCATAGGCTATTGCTATGCGCCTACCTCACTGGCGGGCCACTGGCAGCAGCTTACAGCCAGGATGCCGCAAAGCCGCAACAGGCCCGTGCAGGTATTACGCTGAATAACACCATGACCATTAAAGCTGCACTGGCTGCCGTTGTAAAACAGGCCGCTTTGGGCATCGCTTATAATGCAGACCTGCTGCCGGATCGTAACATTTCCCTGAACCTGAACAACGTGCCCGTTGAAACGGCACTGGACCGTATATTGGCCGGTACCGGCCTGAGTGCGAGCATTTCCAAAGACCGCATTTTAACGGTGAAACGCCCCCCAGCGGAAGGCGTCCTAGCGGGAACGGTCTACGACGCCAGCCGGAAAGAAGCGCTGCCCGGCGCAGTGATCCTTCTTAACGGGAAACCGTTCACCACGGATGGCAATGGCCATTTCAACGCTTCGGTACCCGCTGGGGAGTACGAGATGGAAGTACGCTACGTGGGCTTTGTATCAAAGAAGCAACATGTTGCTATCCGCGAGCACGCTACCCAAACATTGAACGTGTATTTACAATCTTCTTCCACCGCGCTGCAGGAAGTACGGGTGGACGCCCGCAAGCGCGTCGGCAATGAAGTAAGCCTGCTCAATGAACGCCGCAACGCCGCTGTGGTGTCTGACGGTATTTCCGCACAGAACATGGAAAAGACCGCGAGCCTTAACACCACGCAGGCGTTGCAACGCGTGACCGGCGTTACGATCACGGACGATAAATACGTGGCCATTCGCGGTCTGGGCGACCGTTCGGTGATCGCGGAACTGAATGGCGCGCGCCTTTCATCCTCTAACCCGGACCGTAGTGCGGTACCACTGGACCTGGTGCCAGCGGCATTGCTGGACAATATCACGGTATATAAAACACTGAGCCCCGACCGCCCGGCAGATGCCTCCGCGGGCATCATTGAACTGAAAACAAAATCCATCCCCGAGAGCATGATCGTGGAGTTTACCGCGCAGGTAGGTTATAACTCCAACATCGGATTGGGGGGGTAAGTATAATAGTTTTTATAATGGCGATATTGGCTTTTTCGGGCAGAAGGTCAAAGACCATGCGCTCTCCAAAGATTTTACCAACCTGGCGAAACAATATCCGGGCGGCCTGGTGCAAATCCAGGATATGTTTATCCAAAGCCGCAACAATCCTGCACTGGCAGCCGAAGCGCAGCGCGTAAGCAACATCATGCAGGGCTTTGATCCCGTGCTGGCCACCTCTTACCAGAAGGCGGATCCTAACCAGGTATACACCGTTTCGCTGGGAAACACGTATCACCTGCGGCATGACCGCGCACTGGGGGTGGTGCTCAATGCCAACTATTACCAGCGCACTGAAGATATTTATAACGCGGAACGCAACCAGTACAGTCTTTACCAAGGTGTGGTAACTGGCAACACCGCTATCTACTCACCGTTACACATCGCTAACTTTACAACGCCAGATTATCCACGCTTGGGCAAATACCTGAGCTACCGGGAGAATACCGGCCGTAAAACACTGAACTATGGCGGCCTGGCAGGACTTACATACCGCTTTAATGCACGTAACGAGATACAGGGCCAGTTTGTAGGCACCCGCGGCGCGGAATCGGAAGCCAGTAACCTTACCGGCGCCTGGCAGAACACCGGCCTGGCATATCCGGTGTACAACGTGATCAACCAGCTGCGCATGACACACCGCAGCTTTGATACTTACAACCTGCAGGGGGAACACCAGCCTTTTAACACCTCCTGGTCGCCCAAGATCAGCTACAATCTCAGCACATCCCGCAGTAAGCAAACCGATCCCGATTTCCGCTCCAGTGACCTGGCTAACCTGCATACGGTGCGCTATGCAGATCCGGATGGGGTAGGCATTGGCACAGACACTTATGCATTTGTGGCCGGCCTGGTACACGGCGTGGGAGGTGATAACGGGCAAGTGATCGTGGCAGACCCCAACGGCCGCCAGTTCCGCGAGCTGGTGGAGAATAACTACAACGCCAAAGTGGATATTACAGAAAGCCTGCGCATTGGCCAGCAAAAACAAACCTTTAAGTTTGGTGGTAATTATCTGAAGCGCGACCGCACTTTCTCGGAAAATATCCTGGGCCTGCCCGGCACCACGCTGGGAGGGGGCGATCTTGGTATCCTCAACGCGGTAGGAGGGGACATCAACAAGCTGGTATCGCCCACCTATATTGGTTTGCAGAATCCTTCCGGGTATGATAACGAGGGCCAGCCCCGCGTTGGTGGTTTCCTCTACCAGATCCGCAAGGCGCCCAATAACTACAAGGGCAGTTATGAAACCCGCGCGTTTTATGGCATGGTGGATACCAAGCTTACAAAAGACCTGCGCTTGATTGGCGGGGTGCGTTTTGAGAGTACGGACATCAGCGCGCATGTGGATACTGCCAATGTATACGTGCCGGCCAGCCTGAGTGCCATTACCGGCTTGAAAAATGAATCGGCCAGTTACAGCACCAGCAAGCCTGATACACGGTATGTTGAAGACTATAAGCCTTACTACTCCTTTAATATGGTATATGCCGGTTTGCAGAATATGAACCTGCGCCTGGCTTACAGCACCTCCCTGGCCCGCCCGGAGTTGCGGGAACTGACTAATATTTATGAGTTTGATCCCTTCCAGTTTGCCGTAATAGGTGGTAATCCTGATCTAAAGAACCAGCTTACCCGCAGCATGGACTTCCGCTGGGAATGGTTCACTAACCCCGGTGAAGTACTGGCAGCATCTGTGTTTGCCAAGACCATTGAACATCCTTTACAGCGTGTATTTATGTACCAATCGCAGGGTAACCAGTCTACTGCACCGGAGTTCCCCCTCATCATTTATCAGAATGATGTGAATAAGGGACACGTGTACGGCGTAGAGCTCGAAGCCCGCCGTGACCTGGGTAAACTGTTCCGGCCGTTGCATAACTTTTTCTTGGGCGCCAATATCCTTTTTGATGTAAGTACCATTGATAAAAATGCAGCGCGACTGGATGCAGCGCGTATCAATGACCGCCGCGCGCCGGCCACCAGCCCGGTTTTTGAGCAGGCGCCTTATTCCTTCAATGCTTACATCGATTACGCCAATGCCAGGACGGGTACCACCATCACCACCAGCTTTAACATGGTGGGGGCCCGTCTCATACAGGTGCAGCTGGATGGTACGCCCGACCTGTACGACCGGCCTGCGCCCATCCTGGACCTGGTGTTCAGCCAAAAACTGGGCAGGCGTTTCCTGGTAAGAGGGTATGCAAAGAATATCCTGAACCCGGACTTCCGCCAGGTGTATACCAACCCGGGCAACAATGGCAAATACCATGGCACCACTTACATCTACCGCCAGTTTAACCGCGGTACAGAATATTCCCTGGGCCTCACGTATAAATTATTCTAAGACATGATGAATCGCTGCAATATAGCACTGCTGCTGGTGCTGGTCATCTTAAGCAGTTGTGCCAAAGATAAATCAGATAATAAGCTGCCCCTCACGGATGTGATCAATAAGTCGAACTCCAGTATCCGCATGTTCAATTTTTACAACGGCCAACTGGATATGACCATCAATAACGTGCCACTCACCGCTTATCCTTCCACCAGTGGCAACACCAGCCCCCAGCAGGGGACGCAGTTAGGCCTGAGCTTTTTTCCAAGCGGGGCCTGGGAAAGCGCAGACAACGGGTCGCCATTTACGGTACCCAATGGCCTGCTGGATAAAACGGGCAGCATCCGCCTCCAGATCCGGAGCCGTGCGCCCATCCAGAATACTTCCGGGGTGCCTAAGTACTTTGTGCTGGATACCGTGATTACAAACGATGTGTTGTCGCCGCGGGATTATTATGTACAGGGCGACGGTACCATCCATATGCTGCGGCGCGATAATGTGGCGCCGGCAAATGCACAGCAGTTTAAGCTACGCATCATTAACCTGGGCCTGGGTAAAGATGTGAATAACATAGGTGGCCCCGTGAGCCTTACGTTTGCAGACGGCACGGCCGTAGCGCAGGAGCTTACCAATGTTGCCCAGGGCAGCAGCTCTGCCTATGCCACGCTGGATTACGGCTCTTTTCTCTTCCGCCTGTACGATAGCAAAGGAGGCAGTATTGACATTACAAAACAATATGCCGAAGCGCCGGAATATCCTGTTTATAATCCCTGCATGGCTGTGCCGCCTTCCCAGCAGGGCATTGCCAACCAGTTGCGCACTTTTAAGCCAGGCGGGGTGTACAGCATTGTAGTGGCGCCTGCGCTGTACAGGACGTTGGATTGCCAGAAATACGCCACTACCAGCCTCTTTAATGTGTACCACGTGATCACCGAGCAGGATCCGGGTGTCAACTATACTTATGCCCGTATGCAGGCGGTGAACGCAGTAGCGGGCAAGCAGGTTACCGTTAAAGTAGACGGACAGCCATTAAGCGGGGTTACGCTGGATTATGTTGGTAACAGTACGCCGGATAAGGCCATCACTCCGGCATACAGCATCTTTGTGCAGGGAAGCCATACCGTGGAGGTAACCGATGCTGCCGGCGGTGTATTAGCGAAGAAAAGCATCAACTTATATCCTTACGATAATTATTGTATCTGGGCCTATACTACACCGGATAACAAAGTGGATATACTGTTCGAGGCCAATGATATGACCGGTAGCGTTTATTCACAGGCTTACTTCGATAACGCGGCGATACCGGACGATGGTACCAATGGAGCGCATAACATCCGGCGGTACCCGTATCATCTCAAAACGCGCTTCCTTAATCTGAGCCCGGACCTGCCTTATGCTACTTTCCTGAATGACCAGCAGTCCTTTTTGCCGATGGTGCTCAACGGAGATACGCTACGCCCCGCGAGTGCCTTTATCAACCTTCGGTCCGGCGTGCAGCCCAGCCGCAACCCGGCTATCATGTTCCTCATGGGACCGTGGTCTGAGTATAATGGTACCAGTGGGTTGCTACCGCCGGAACAGTTGAACGCGCCCAGGCTGGTGCGGGTGTATGCCTCCCAGCCGGCCCCGTTGCCACAGATCCCCGGCCAGCTGCTGGCCAACATAGCACCGCTGAATACTGCTAAAGGGTTTGTGGCTAATCCCGCATTGTATGACGGGGGGGCGACCACAAATGTAGAAAGCGGCGTGTATACGATCGCGTTAGTAGGCAATGTAGCCAGTGCAAGGATGGTCTTAATCAAACACAATAACTAAGCGATGAAAAAATATATTATACCGGTCATCCTGGGCGGTGTTATGATCCTGGCCGGCTGCAAGAAATACGCAGAAGGGCCCTTGGTGCCCAAGGCTGCCTACATCCGCGTGTTCAACGATATGCCCCAGGGAATAGATCCGCTGCATACCGGCCAGCCCAATCCCTTCCTCACTTTTTTGATGGACCCGCATACCGATGCACAAGGGGTGGCCGATACCGGGGCCATTGTAGGCGACTTCATGGCTACCCGGGAGCTGTACAGCCTTTCATACCCGATCAATGAAGCCAACAACTCCATCGGGCATACTACGGTGGATGAAAGGGGGCAGATCGTACAGGTAGACCTTACCCCGGTGAACATGGAATACCCGGGTAACGCCCATGTACTGACGGCGCCGGCGATCAATGGATTTGATCTTTCCGCCTGGGCGGCTGTGCCGTCCGGCAAACACCGTATCCTGTTCGTGTCACGCCCCAAGAGCAATCTTTATTTCAGCCAGTTATCCGTTGCCATCCGGCAGCGGGTCCTGATCGATACGGTCGTAGACCTGCAGCCGGGAGAAGTGTATACGATGGAAGCCGTATCGCGCGACCTGGATAATGGTCAGTATGGATTGTATATCCGGAGAGAAGCATTTACGCACCAGGCGTTTGAAGAGAACAAACTGTATGTAGGCTTTGTAAACCTTTCGGGTGCAGAACCGCTGACTTCCAAGTATGGTTTTACCAACCGGTTTTCCGACCGTACCACCATTTATGCCACCTATAATATCTACGATGATATAGGTAACATGGGCCAGGCGGGCAACGTTGCTTACATTCCTTACCCGGGTTATAACCAGGCTTACTATACCACCCTGCAAACCCGTATGGATACCTCGATCGCTTATCTTTCGCTGCCCATGCTGCCACAATCTTCATTCTTCCTGCAGGATTCGGTGCGCAGTTACATGAATGGGCTCACTTCCGCCGGCGGCGGCAGCCTTGGCTATGGCACCCTGCCACATGTATTCTTTAACCTGCATGATGCCAATAATGTGACGCCGGATTTTACCCTGCGTTGCAGTGCTGATCCCCGGACGTTTAACCGTTACGATCCTTATGTAACCATTGCGCCCTTGTACACACCCAACCTGAACCTGCTGGTAAATACCGGTAGCAAATGGCAGGCATACAGTACGGTGAACATTATGGAGATGGTGTACGACCGCGTGTATATGATGCAGATCCAACGCGGTTTTAACGAATTGCCTAAAAACTAAACAGCCATGAAAAAGACGCTTTATATACTGCTGGGCATAGCGCTGTTGCAGGCCTGCATCAAAAAGGACGATGCGGTACTGCCCGGGCAGCAAACGGGATCGCGCTCCCTGGCGCAGATCCTGCAGAACAATACCAGCTTCTCCATGTTTTACAATGCGATGGAGCATGCAGGGCTTGACTCTATGATCACCGGCAACAATAAGTACACGTTACTGGTGCCTGGCAATGACGTTTTCCAGGCGGCGGGTTATGCACCGGACAGCCTGCAACACATGGACGCCGGTATACTGCGCACCTACTTGCAAAATATGATCCTGAGGGGCAGCATCAGTTCAGACAGCGTGCCACAGACCATCAATTATATCTATCATAACCTGAACGGTGACTCCCTGTATTTTTCCGTACCTGTTCCAGGGCCCTACCAGCTACAAGCTCCCAGCATAAATGGAAACGCAGTGCTGCATATCAATGGCGCCACGGCAGTGCGATCCAATATCCTGGCCAGTAATGGCGTGATCCATTCTATGGATCATATTATCAAGGCCCCGGCGCCGTCCATGCAGGCATTCCTGGCGGGAAACCCGCGCTATACCTGGTTTGTAAGGGCTATGAAACATTTTGGATTGTGGGATTCCCTGGATGTAAATGGGCCCATGGTGTTAGTGGCACCTACGAACGATGCTTATGGAAAACACGGCATGGATTCTCTGGCGGTGGAGGCGCTGGACACCGTACAGTATAAGAAATGGCTGGTAGGCAATGCTATCATCCACACCGGCGTTTTCTTTACCACCGATTTTAAGGATGCGCCTATGCTGAGCGGATTTTATGGGCCTGCGGCCAATCCGCCGATTATCATTACCAACGACTACATGCTGGTATTTTTATCTGGACAAGTGGGCATTACACCCTTCAATTATTTCGATATTCTGAACTATCCTACGGACCCTTGGTGGGGCAATCCCTACCAGTACGGTGACCAGGCAACCTTTGATGATCCGGATCACATTTGCCGCAACGGTATTGTACAAGGGACCAATGAACTGATGGCTTTACCGGAATATCTCCACAAATAATCATCTTATTCAATGTATTGCATGAAACGTATTCATTATATACCGGTGTTATTACTGCTGGTGGCCTGGACTTCCTGCCTGCGGCCTTCCGACTCAGACATAGTATCTTCCCACTCCCAGCCGTTTAAAGATGGAAGCCTGGTAACGGCCCTGTCTAACGCACCTTCGCTTAAGCTTTTCAATAAAGCATTCACCCGTTTGGGATTGGCCCATCTCGTGGACTCCGGCCGTGGGTACACCATTTTTGCACCTACGGATTCTGCTTTGATGGCCGCCGGTTACACGGAGCAGGTGCTCAATACCCTGCCCGAAGATTCTTTGAATAAGTTGATCACGTATCATATTGCCACGGCCGCTATGGACGAAACCGCGATGCAGGGGCCGGCTGTAAGTATAAAAGTGGCCACGCTGCGGAGCGATACCAGCTTTAACCAGGCTACCGGTTATACGGTTAACAACTATTTCCTGTATGTGCTAAAAGCAGGCGACTTCTTTTTCAATGGTTTTACAGTGCCGGCTGCCGGTGAGCGTATCAGTGCATCCAATGGTTACATCTTCCCGGTTGGCAAGGTGTTGAGTACCATCCGCCAGGATTTCCTGCTAGATATTATTGACCAGGAGCCAGATCTGAGCATGTACCGCGAAGCCCTTGCGGTAAATGACAGCATCCGGGTGGATTATTTTAATAACACCTTCGGGGATGCGCTGTCCGATTCGCTGTTGCAGAATGCTTATTGGCTTTCCCACCAGATGAATCCCCTGTCACGCGGGTATTTTCCCACCTTATTTGCGCCTACCAATGCGGCATTCAAAGCGGCCGGCTTTCACGATCACGAAGACCTGGTACAATTTGCAAAAAGCGGGGCGCATTATGGCTACACCGATGACTTCCTGACGTTTAACCAAACGCCGCTTGATACCCTGGTAGGCCGCATGATGTTGTATAATTATTCGCTGGCCTATAAGAATACCGCTTTCCCGGTAATGGTCCTGTATGGCGATCTGACCACGCCTGCGATTAACAATGGGGTATATAATATTTTCTGGGCAATATCCAGCAACTACATCTTCGACGGCTTTAACATGCACCTGAAAGACGGGCTGCAGTTCTCGGCAAATGATGGTGTGGCCAGCATGACCTGGCATAACATGACCATCACCATTCCCCACGATGATAACGCCAGGACGGCCACCCGGAACTTTGTAACGCCCTATGGTGCGTTGTACAAGGTTGATAAGCTTTTTTACCCGATTCACTAAATCAAGTTATACCTGATGAACAGAATTTTTCCTTTACTGCTGGTATGTGCGGCCATGGCCAGTTGTAAGAAAGACGATAATAGACCTGCGCCGCAGGACCCCGGCTATGAAGCGCGTATTCGCTTTGTGCTGGAAGACAACTACACGTTTAGTTTTACAAGTTCGGCATTGCAGTTCAGCGCCATGCAGGATACCATGACACAGCAAGGACCTTATACCATGTTTGCGCCCACCAATGCCGCTTGGTTGCACTTTAATGTGCAAGGCGTGAGTTCTTATATGTGGCAATTTTTTACGCAGCAACGGTTACGGGATATTATGCAATACCACATTGTACCCGGTTCGGTGTCTTTACGCGCATTGCCGCTGGGTACAGATACAGCCATGCAAACCCTGAACGGCGGCCCATTGCACCTGGAAAAATACCTGGAAAACGGTGATACCATGATCACGGTAAACGGAGAGCAGGTAAGCATCATAGATAATTATGCCTCCAATGGGAACGTAAATGGCATAGATGGGATCATGAACCCTGAACAGTATAATACCGTGCTGGATATGATGCGCAATGAACCGGCGCTCACCATGTTCGTTGCCGCGCTGCAAAGGGCCGGCCTGGAGCAGGTGCTTGCCGGCAATACAGTGTACACGGTCCTGGCGCCAGTAAATGATGCGTTTAAGAACAGTTCAGTACCGGGGATGGACCTTACTTCCATTAACGGTATACTGCAGGCAGATCCCGCTGCATTGGCCACGTTGCTCAAAGGCCACTTCCTGCAGGGCCGTTATTTCCAGCGCGACCTATACCGCGCCGCCGCGGCTACCGGCAGCATCGTTATGCAGAATGGCAAAAACGTGGCCGTAGGTGGAACAGCCACGGGATACAACAGCATTACGTTCAACGGGGCCGGCATCTTCTACGATAATGTTATTTATAATCCCACGCAGGTCAATGCAGACATGCCGGCTAAGAACGGTGTATTGTTTAAGATCCAATCAATATTGCAATGAGAAAGATATACATTTTGCTTGCCGTTTTTGTGGGAATGCTGACCGCCTGTAACAAAGACGATCATGCGCTGGTGGTAACGGCCAAGCCAACTTTATTTGAATATGTAAACACAGATCCACAGCTTACCTTGTTCCGGGCCGCATGCCAGCGGGCGGGAATGCTGAACGATTCTACTTTTGCCACCGCAGGTCCTTATACCTTATTTGCCCCACTGGATTCCGCCATGCAGGCAGCCGGCCTTACCACGGAAAAGATCGGCAGCATGGCGCCTGCAACGCTGGCAGGCATCGTACAATATCACATTGTGCAGGGGAAATTAGGGAGTGATAACCTGGTAGGTTTCTATTCCCAGTATGTACACTGCCAGCATCCACGTTATCAGCCGTTGGTCACCAAGAATTACTATGGCATCTTTATAAATGGGATTGCAGTGGTACAAGGCAATATTCCGGCAGGCGATGGCATTATCCATAAGATTAATAGGGTAGCGCTTCCACCTACCGGAACCATGACTGATTTTATCAACAACGCGCCGGACCTGACCATGTTTGCTGCTACGCTGCGTATCCTGGGTGTGGATGGGTACCTGGCCATGCCAGACCCTGTAGACCAGGTAAGGAAGGCAAGCCAGTTCCTGGCTGATTCTACAATGACCGTATTAGCCCCTACGGACGCGGCTTTCAGAACATATGGATATGCTGATACCAACGCGTTGAAGCAAGTAGACCCGGAGCAAATACATCACATCTTTGATTATTATTTCAACCTTAATACCGTCTTTTCCGCTGCCATGAAAGGTGGTATGATCTGGGGGATTCCCTGGTTCAACCTTCAGTCAGCAAGGGAAAGACATTTCCGCGTGCTGGCAGACGGGTTCACCATCACCGCCGATGGCAATATTACGCCCATCCATATCATACGCGCGGATAATGTAGCTAACAATGGCGTAGTACACGTGGTAGACCAGGTCATCGTTCCTTAATTTCTTATACTGAATAATATGAAAAAATATTTACGCTATGCTTTGCTGTGGCTGTGCAGCCTGAGCGCGCTGCACCTGCATGCGCAGGAAACCAGCGGTGGCCTGCGGGGCACGGTGAAAGACGCCAACGGGCAGCCCATTCCCGGCGCTATCGTGATGGCCGTGCATACGGCATCCGGCACCAGGTATGGTACGGCAGCAGGCAACGATGGCCGCTACAACCTGCCCGGGCTGCGGGTGGGCGGCCCCTATACCATTGAAGTGAAATTCCTCGGTATGCAGACCGAGACACGCACTATTGCCCAAATTTCTCTGGGGGAGCCTTTGCTGCTTAATTTTATGTTGAAAGACAACAGCCAGACGCTGACCGCCGTAGAAGTAAAAGCGCAGAAACGCGGGCCTGCGGCCAATACGTTTGGTACGGGCCAGAACATTTTGCGTGAGCAGCTTCGCAACATGCCCTCGGGCAACCGCAGCATCACGGACATGACGCGCCTGGTGCCACAGGCGTCGAAGGATAACTCTTTTTCCGGCACCAACTTCCGTTACAATAACGTAACGATCGATGGAGCCATCAATAACGACGCCATCGGTTTCAGCCCCTCAATAGGCGGGCAAACCGGTACTTCCGGCATGCCAGGCTCCTCCACCCGTACCAACCCTGTGAGCCTGGATGCTATCGAAGACATCCAGGTGTACCTCGCCCCGTACGATGTGAAGATCGGCAACTTCACCGGTGGCAGTGTGAATGCGGTAACACGCTCCGGTACCAACGATGTACATGGCTCTATGTATTTCTTTGGCCGCAACGCATCGCTGGTAGGCCCCGACAACACCGGGTTTGAGAAGAGCCGGAAAATGCCTGCTGACTATCATGACTACCAGACCGGCTTCCGCGTGGGCTTCCCGATCGTGAAGAATAAACTGTTCTTTTTCTCGAATGAAGAAATTACCCGCCGCCAGGAAGCGGTGCTGCAGGTAGCAGGCAGCGCCGCGGTAGCGGATGTGCTGTCTGAAAAAGATGCGGAAGACATCCGTAACTATAGCGTTAATACCCTGCATTTTGATCCGGGTACGTATGGCCAGTACAATGCGTATGCGAATTCCAATAAGCTGTTCAACCGCCTGGACTGGAACATTGGTGACAAACACCAGCTGGCGGTACGCAATAACACCATCTTCTCCGAAGCCATCAACATGGAGCGCGACCAGTTCGATTTCCGCTTTGGCAGCATCGCGTATAAGCAAACCAACAATCAATCCTCTACGGTAGCCGAATTGCGTTCGCGCTTCAATAACCGCATATCCAACTCGCTGTTGGTAGGCTACACCGCCATCCACGATTACCGTGACCCCAGCAGCGATCCGGCTTTCCCGCAGGTGCAGATCGTAGGCCGCAAACCGGGCAGCACCATCTTTTTTGGCACCGACCGCGAAGCGTCTATCTTCAACCAGAAACAACGCACCATGGAGATCACGGATAACGTGAGCATCAGCAAAGGCGCACACACCATGACCTTTGGCACACACAATGAGCTGTACAAAGTGACGTATGGTTTTGTGAATGCGTGGAACGGCCGCGTTACCTATCAAAGCATTGAAGACTTCCTGGGCAACAACCCCGAGCGGGTGCAGGGCAGCTATAATTACACTAACAACGATCGTGCTTACATCCTGTCGCACCCCGGCGCGGTGTTCAATGTAAACTTTTATAGTGGGTATGCGCAGGATGAGTTCCAGGTGAATGACCGCTTCAGGATCACGTACGGGCTGCGCTTCGACTACCAGGGCGTGCCCCGGAAGCAGGCCCTGAGCGACAAGGCCGCGAATGCCAAGACCGATCCTTACCTGGGTAACACCTACGCCTATACGCCGCTAAACAAGATCAGGCAAAACTATCTTGGGCAGGTACAGGTATCACCCCGCATCGGGTTCCGGTACGACTGGCTGGGCGATCAGCGTGTGATTCTACGCGGGGGCCTCGGCATGTTCACTTCCCGCATTCCCTTTGCATGGCTGGGCTACGCCTTCTACAACACAGGCAATACCTACGGTGCGTACGACCAGAAAACCGATGGCAACCCGCCGTATGTGTTTAACGGCAACCCACTGGTGCACACCCAGGGCAGTGCACCAGGTATTGCAGGTTTTGCGGCCGCCAATGGCCAGCAGGTAGACGACCCGAACGCCGGTAAAACCCAGATAGATGTAATAGACAACCGCTTTAAAATGCCCAAAGTGTTACGCGGTAGCCTGGCATTGGATTACAAAGATCAACATGGCCTGAAATATACGCTGGAAGGTATTTTTACAAAAAATATCCGCGATGTGAAATTCCAGCAGGTTAATCTCGTGGACAATCCCACGTATTACAGTTACGATACTGCGGCCTCATTCCGGCGCCAGCCTGTCTTTGCCGGTTCCAACAGCCTGAACCCTTACCTGGCCAATGCATATGAAATGAGCAACACCACGGAAGGCTACCGGTTCAGCCTGAGCGCGCAGGTGGCAGGCAATTTCAATAGCGGCCTGGGTTTCTCCGCGGCCTACACCTATGGTCAGTCCAAAGACCTGTCAAATGGTATCCGCAACTCCATGGAATCTAACTGGCAGTTGAACCAGGCGCTGAATCCGAATAATCCCACGCTGGCCAATTCCAACTTTGACATCCGCCACCGCATTGTGGTGAGCGTGTCTTACCGCAGGGTGTGGTCTGCATTTACGAGCAGTACGTTCTCGTTATTCGCCAGTGCGCAATCCGGTTCGCCGTTCACCTATGGTTTTGTGAACTATACGCCGCAGAACACGCCGCAGCAGATCAGCCTTGCCTACATCCCCGCCAAGGGCGAAACGGTGAATTTCTTTGCGCCCATTTACAAGAATGGCACGGTGGTAAGCTCGCCAGAGCAGCAAGCCGCTGCGTTTGATGCGTACATCAATGCAGATAAATACCTGCGCAGCCGCCGCGGTAATTTCACCGAGCGCAATGAAGGCCGCACACCATGGAACAATGACGCAGACTTCCATTTTGCGCAGGATTTTAACTTCAACATTGCGAAGAAGACGCCGCATACCTTCACCCTATCGCTGGACATTCTGAACCTTACCAACCTGCTGAATAAGAACTGGGGCTGGGTGTATTTTTCGCCCAATACTTACAATTCAACGGCCAGCGTGGGTTTGCAGCCATACATACCAGCGCGTAGCTCGCAGGGATACCCGCTGTACCAGTTCACCGATCCCGGTAAACCGTACTCCGTGGATCCGTTTGCCTCCCGCTGGCAAATGCAGATTGGTGGCCGCTACACTTTCTAATTGCTTATCGCTTTCCCGGATTGTAAAAATGAAAAGGGCTGTCTTATAAACAAAAGAGACAGCCCTTTTTATATTGAATTGTGTGTCAGATCGTAACCTCAGGTTATTGTAAGTGGTGATGTCGGATTGATCTTATCCTTTAACGCTTCAGTAATTGCTTTTCGACGCGACTGATCAATTTTTGCCGAAAGTTCCGGCTAATGGGCAAGGATTGATTTTTTATTCTTACCTGGTTTCCTTCGATAAATTCTATTTTAGAGAAATTGACAACAAAGGATTGATGAATTTTAATAAAATCGGCTGAAGGAAGCTGCTCTTCAATGCTTTTGAGGGTGAGGTATGTAATTATTTCTTTTTTGGGCGTGACTACCTTAACGTAGTTGCCTAAGCTCTCTGCATAAAGGATATCCACTAATTCAACCTTTTCAAGGCGTTTGTCACCTTTGATGAACAAGTAGGAGGGTGGTACATGGCCTGTTGCCAGTTCTTTTAGATCCTTATAGTCCTTACATTTTTGTACTGCTTTCAGAAACCTTTTAAATGCAATGGGCTTCAGCAGGTAATCAATAATATCGAGGGCATAACCGTCAATAGCATATTTGGGATAAGCAGTGGTAATTATTACCAGGGGAAGGTCGCCGTTTGCCGTGTTCAGATATTCTAAGCCGGATAACTTTGGCATCTCAATGTCCAGGAACATTAAGTCTGTCAAATTCAAGTCAATAAAAGACTTTGCTTTGATCGCACTCTCGAACTCACCGACAAGCTCCAGAAAAGGAACTTGATCAACAAACTCCCTTAAAACTTTACGGGCAACAGGTTCATCATCGACAATAATACACGTCAGCCTTTTCATATTATAATATTTAACATTACATAATAGTTAAATGCATCGTTTTTTGTTTCAAGGACATAGTTTTTGCCATAAAGCAGGTCAAGCCTCCTTCGGACATTGGCTAACCCAATACCACCCGATACCCTTCTGTCGTCATTGCAGGTGTTCGTACATTCAAATAGGACGTGCTTATCCTTTTGTACCAGCCGGATGGCTATCCTGTTTTCTGTCTCCTCATCGCTGGCACTAAACTTAAAGGCATTCTCCAAAAAGGGCATGAACAATAAAGGGGCAATTTTCACATGGCCATCCTCCATGATCATATCAAGTGTTACCCGAAGATTACTGTTACTTCTGGCCTTCTGTAAAGCTACATAGTTTTCGATGTAGGAAGCCTCCTTTGTCAGTGGTACAAAGTCAGCATCCGCTTCGTATAGGCTGTAACGGAGCAATCCGGAGAACTGCAACAGGATGTCCCTGGCCTTCTGGTCTTTGATGTCAATATTGCCGTAAATAGTATTTAAGCCGTTAAACAGGAAATGTGGGTTAACTTGAGATCGTAAATATTTCAATTCGATGTGTAATTGTTCTACCTCGATATTCTTAACGCGATCTTTTTGTTCGCTCCAGCGAAGGCTGAATAATAACAACGTAGAGATCAGGATAGACCAGACACTGTTGAACAAGTTCCATTTGAAGTAGTCGGGTAGTTTCATGACCTCCTTTGGCCACACTATCGTATCATAATGTTGCTGGCTTAGGCTTTTCAGGTAAGTATTAAGTATGACGAGCAGCAGTACGCTCAGCAGGTAAAATGCCGTTTTTTTACGGTCAAGCAATTGGGGAATGAGCAGGAAAGCATTTACATAGATCAGCATAGCCAGCAGGACGGTCGAGATGAATAGCGGTGGAAGGGTAAACAGCCAGCCTTTTTTGTGAATATAATCTTCCACGTTCATCAGGTTATAAGCGCCGTATACCAACCAAACAATCAGGTGAAACAGGTATCTGCCTGAAAAAACGCGGATAAGGCATGCTCTCATAGCGCTAAACTACGATTAATCCCTTAAATTGCTAAAGCATAGCCTGTAGCGCTTCCCAAATTCATAGCTATAAATCTAATTGTGTAGGATTTATGGCTGTTTATAAAAATAATTTGTTTCATGTAGTAGGAATCGGATATTGTAAACATCATTATCATTTACTTGCTATCAATAATTTATCTATGACTATGCAGGCTTGCATACCTGTGATTCCGAGCGCCGACTTACAAAGGAGCCTGCGCTTTTGGGTAGAAGGCTTAGGGCTGGCGGTAGACCGGGAAATAAGGCAGGATGGTGTGTTAGTAGGTTGTATGGTGTTTAACGAAAAGGTCTGCTTTTGGCTTAATCAACGCGCCGGTGGGCCGATAGGGCGGGAATATGAAGGCATCCGGCTTTACTGGACGCCTGATGCTCTTTTTGCTACAAGAGACCGTTTGGCGCGAATGGGCTATGAGGTGTCAGCAATTGAACAGCGGGACTATGGACAAACGGAGTTCTTCCTCACGGATGATGACGGCTATTCTCATTGCTTTGGCGTAGCGACTTTATAACACTAGAACCTTGTACTACCTGCCCACCGTTAATAACTATTTTTCTTGCAGTCTCACTTTTAAAGGTTTTACAGATAATCATGGAAACATCCGTCCCTTCGAAAATCAAGAGGATGAGCCCGCAACTTCTGGTAAAAGATATTGCCCGGGCGGTCCAATTCTACGCCAATGCTTTAGGGTTTAGTGTGGATTTCCGCTATGAGGACTTTTATGCAGGTATCATAAAAGATGGTTATTCCATTCACCTCAAAGTAGACGGGGATAATGCGGAAGGAAAAAGTAGCCAGGGAAATAGCGAGAATGTTTCCATCATATTCAACATAAGCCATATTGAAAGCCTGTATGATGAACTATGCACTGAAGGCATTTCAATTTCGCAGTCGTTACGGGATATGCCTTATGGAAAAGAGTTCTATATAGCTGATCCGGACGGGAACATTCTGGCATTCTTAGAATAACCTTGTGGTGATTTTAGGCTGGGCCGTTCGCTGGAGAAGGTTAGGCCTGGTAAAGTTGCTGCCTGGCCCTGGGCCTGATCCACAGCCGCCCACCCGTACGCAGTGGGCAAAACCTGCAGATTGGGCACGTAAAAGGAATCATGCTGAAGTGACAAAACTGCTCGGTGATTGAATAAAAAAATCAGGTAAATAGACTACCAAAGCAAGCTTATGGAAACTGCACATGACAATGTTAATATCACACAGGCCGTACCCATGTTTATGGTCATTAGCATGGAGAGGTCACTTGTATTTTATGTAGAAGGACTGGGCTTTACCATAAAAAATACATGGTTGCCAAGGGGCGTTATTGAATGGTGCTGGCTGGAACGCGAAGGCGTAGCCTTGATGTTGCAGGAATACCGCGGAGATCATCCGCACATACATGCGGAAAAAGGCGTTGGGATTGGCATTTGGTTCCAGTGCCGGGATGCTTTAGCCCTTTATAAAGAGTTCCTCTCGAAGGGGATAAAGGCCGAAGAGCCTTTTGTAGGTAACCAGATGTGGGATGTCAGGGTTATTGATCCTGATGGATACATTCTACATTTTGAAAGCCCAACTGATGTACCTGAAGAAACTAAGTTTTCGGATTGGACAGAACAAACGCAATAGTTTATGAAGATGATAGATGCAGAAGATTCACGGGTGATCCTTGCAATAGCGCTGATTGACGCAGGTGATATTGCCAACTTAATGCATTTACTCCGTAAATATCCAGAGCTTGTTCAAAGGAGGTTAATAAACCACCAGGAAGGCTATTTTAAAGATCCTTATCTGCTTTGGTTTATCGCGGATAATCCTGTCCGCAAAGGCAAGAGGCCCGGTAATATGATAAGGCTTATTGAGGAGCTCATAGAAACAGTTAAGCAGCTGGCTCCTGATACCTGCCTTTATCAAATTGATCATGCCTTAAAATTAGTAGCCTCCAGCCATACTATGCAGGTATCAGGTGTACTATTGCCAGCAATGGATTTGCTGATAGATGCCGGGGCCTCACCTGATTGCGCGATGGAAGCCTTGACAAATGGCAACTTGGAGGCAGCTGGGCACTTGATAAGCCGGGGCGCTCACCTGACGTTAGCATTGGCTGTTTGCCTGGAACGGCAATTGGATATTTATAAATTAGGAAACCAGGCAACTAATAACGAAAAATTGACTGCTCTTGCAGCTGCTGCGTATTACGGGAAAGCAGATAAGATAAAAGTATTGCTGGATATGAATATAAGCCCCAATGGCTTTCCTGAGGCCGAAAGTGGCTTCCATAGCCACGGCACTCCTTTACATTACGCTGTCAGTTCGGGAGACTTACCCTCCGTGCAGCTTTTAGTTGAAGCTGGCGCAAAGCTTGATGTGCCTGATAAGGTTTATAACGGAACGCCAAAGGACTGGGCTACCTATTTGAAAGCCCAGGCGCCCGGTGAGGCCGCAGACGGAAATTTTGCAGCCATTGAAAGCTATTTGTTATCAAAACCCCGTTACCGACGCTTATATTAAAATCGCAATGTATCCATGGGTTTAATCAGAGTGAGATTCCTTATTTTTAGCCTAACATATATTTGTATACTATGAAGGCGCATACGCTTGCTCTACTGCTATTTTTGGGGGGTCATGTACTTTCCGCGGCCGGCCAGGAACATTCAAGTTTTCCCATTGACGTGACTACCGGTCCTGCACCGCAGCTGTTTTCCGTTGACAATCAGTTACGTTTGAGTTACGAACTTCACCTGGTCAATTATGCGCCGTTCCCTGTGAAGTTGTCAGCATTACATATCACTGGCAATCCTGGAGGGCAGCTTACAGTACTTGATTCAAATTCCCTGAAGGATGACTTGGTTTTAGCCAATCACCTGCTTGGCAACACAGGTGATACTGTTCAAACCCAGACGCTGGAGCCAGGAAAGGCCGCCGTGATCTTCATAGATATGAGCCTTGAACAAAACCAGGGTATTCCTGCTTCCTTAGGCCATTTGTTTACTTTTAGCTTTCAGAATAATATGGGCAAAACGATTGTCCGGAACATGCCTGGGCCGGACATTGCTGTTCTTAGCGGCACAGCAGTCATAATCGGTCCGCCAGTTAAGGGTGCCGGCTGGGTTGCTTTTAATGCCTATGGCGGTTCGGGGCACCGGCGTTCATTCAATCCTGTTGACGGACGGTTGCAAATAGCGGAACGTTTCGCTATAGACTTTATGCAAGTGGGGCAGGACGGAAAGCTTTTCCACGGAGAACCTCAGCAAAACGCCAATTTTTACGGCTATGGCCGCCCTGTGTTAGCGGTGGCTGATGCAACCGTCTATGCGGTGAAAGACGGACTTGCGGAGCAAACCGGTACGAGTGAGCGGGAAAAAAGAGTAGTAACACTTGATAATATTGTGGGAGATTATGTTATCCTTGATCTGGGAAGCGGACGTTATGCCATATATGCGCATTTGCAGCCGGGCAAGATAACGGTACGCGCGGGTGACCGCGTCAAAGAAGGGCAGGTGCTGGGTTTACTGGGCAATTCCGGTAATAGTGATGAGCCCCACCTCCATTTTCAAATCATGGACAAGCCGTCCCCGCTTGGGGCAGAAGGACTGCCCTTTGTGATCAAAGAGTTTACCCAACAGGGTATTGCACAAAATACAGATGCAATGGATGAAGGCGCGGCCTGGAAAGGAAATGCGGAACGCCAGATCAAGACCGTATATTACCGGCAATTCCCGTTGGACAATGCGGTTATTGATCTGAAGTGAAAAGTTCATGGCAGCGGTGCAGTCATGATGAATGCGTTCACTTTCTTCTATTTAGTACTTCAATTGTATCAGTGGCCTGCTCAAAGCCTGGAATATTTGATTCATTATTAAATCCGGGGCAATTCGGTAGTTCACTACATGTTACAGGCAGGACCAGGTAGCTATTGCCATGGTGCCTGGCGGAATTGCCCGGCTGTATTCAATTCCAGCTTACCTGTTATTGCGCCTTATTTTTCTAAGCGCCATGGCCGGCTGCCCGGATAACCTGATCCACCATGGCAACCACCTCCCTGCTCACCCATCCCTGCTCCGGGAAGCCCTGCGCCCATTCCAACGGTGTCACATTTCGTGCAATATGCCATCCGGGGATTTCGCGCCAATCGAGATACTTTCTCAAGTTCACCCGGATATTAACGTCTGCTCCCTGGTCTAAAAGACGGCGTGCCATATAACCATCGCGCTGGCGGCCGTTCACATAGGCGCAACTGACGATGGCATTGAATAACGGCGTATGGCCGCCAAAACCTTCCTCATCAACTACCGCAGTTGCATCTACATCTGCTCCTTCTGCTAGCAGCCAGTCGAAGATCTCCCGTTCATCAAAGTCGATGGACAAATGCAGCAGCGTGGTCCCAGTGACCGGCGTGCCGCACATGCCCGACAACCGTTCGATCCCGCAACCCAACTGGGGTGGGTAGATCTCCTGATGATCAAATCTCCTGTTCAGCAGTTGCGGGTCGTGTTTTAGATGGATCTTAAGCCGGTCGAGATCACCCAAATGGAAGGCCATCAGCGGCGTGTCCGGTATGTCGTAGCCCCGGGCCTTAAATCGCCGCAGGATCGCGTGTTTCCCATCCGGGTTGCGGCTGTACGTTTCAAGCACCAGGGCAAGTGGGGCCAGCCTGTCGCCCTTTTCGTTGGTCAAGGGCCCGCCGGCATCATCCACAAATGCAAAGCCTTGGCTATTCAACGTTTCGCAGGCGCCCATGATAATGCCTGGCACCAACACTGCACCATGTTCATGCAACCACCTTGCCGTTTCGATCTTGCCTTGCAACAAAGCCCGGTCGAAGGCATGCTGAATATCTGTTGCACCCAGTGCCTTGATCGCTTTGACCATGTCAAGCAAACCCAGGTTCGCAGCATGGCTCATGGGCGGCCCCCAGTTACCACTCACTACAGGTACGTCCAGAAGGCCGGGGTGGTCTTTTAGCAACCGGATAACCTCGTCAATTTCATTGGCGCGGATTGCATCGCGGATCTGCTCTGCTGCGGTATTAGCCGCTATACGCAGCTTCAGTTGTGCCCAGGAAGAGAAATTGTATTCCCGCGCTATCACCAGCTGCGCATCGCTAAGTTTTAAGCGGGTTACGATGGATTCATCATCGGCAGCATGGAATTTCGGATGACAGCGTCTCACACGGTCGACGGCTTCCTTTGAATGTAGTTGGATCTGGTGGAGCAGTTCGCGGGCTTGTCGTTTGGGAACGTCGAGATGGGGCTGTGCCGGTAGGCGGCGTCGTACTGTAGACATAACTTTCCTTCTTTTAAATTTGCCGGTGTCCGCATTAAGGCAAGAAGTTAAGTTAAATAATGTAATGGATCGAAGATTACACCGGTGGGCTTTGCCCATTTCCGCGGACTGGATGCTTCCGGAAAGCGGATGAAAGATAGAAAAAATTCCTGAGATTTTTTCTACTAGTGGGCCTTATGGTGTTTTTTTTTACAGATATTCATCTTATTGTTAACAGACAGGTATCGGCTCCACCACCACGCTGTTACCTTTTAGGTCGTAATAAATACACAGCATGGCCTGCGTGTCAACGATCCATTTTTCAATACCTGCATCTGCCACTTGCTGACAAAAGGTCAAGAAGTCGGTTTTGCCTTGCTGATGTTCGGCAATGATCTGCCGAACGGCAGCTGGTGAAGCCTGCGCAAATATGTCCTTTTCGGCATAGATCGGGTCACCATTGAGCTGAAATCCATTCGCCCCGTGGTACTCGGTTTGCCCGTTCTTGACCACGAAATCATAATGCAGCAGGCCCAGTTGTTTTATTTCGTGTACATAAGCAGGGAAGTCTGCGCCGCTTTTTACTTTGGCGTGTGCCGCCTTCATTTGAAGTAGAGTGAACATCGTATTTAATTTTGATGTTCAAAGGTAGGCCGGCCCTGCCGCGTTCGATTGTAAAAATCCGTTTACTTTAAACGCCTCAGGTATTGTTCCGGGGTTACTGCGGTAAATTTCTTGAAGTCTTTTATAAAATGGGCCTGGTCATAAAATGCAGAGAGGTAGGCTGCATAGTCCCAGTTTCCGTTTTCCATAGCGGTTAACACATTGCGGGCACGTACAATAGTGGAGAACTTTTTCGGTGATGCGCCAACTTCCTGCCGGAAGCGCTTTTCGAGAGGGCTGGGGCTGGTATGTAATAGCCGAGCCAGTTCACTCATGCGAATGGTGCCTTTGGATTGATGAATGAGTTGCAGTGCGTGGCTCACCATTAGGTCTGCATGCCCTACGTTTAAATGTTCGATCAAAAATTGCTGGATCAGACCAATACGCTGCTGGTCGTCCGTGGCCATGGTTAGTTTTTCTTCGAGTTCGGCCAGTGATGGACCTGCAAAGAAATGTTCCAGCGAAAGGCTTTCACCAAATAGTTCGTGTAAGGGTGCTTTCAGGAACCGGGCAGCGCCATTTTCACGGAATACGACCAGTACGGAGCCGATACCGGCGGTGTTCTGGAATATGCGGTAAGTGTCAAGCAAGCCGGTAATACCCGCGGGGGCAAGCGGGTTCCATTTAGTTTCATCGCGGTAAGCCAATTTGCCCAAATACTGGAAACCCATCACCAGTGCCGTATCAGGTAGCACGTGATAGGCCGCTTCTTGTTCGTTTTCCGAAATGATCAAGTGCTTTATGTAGGGAAGCAACTCGTCGCATGGTAAATGAATTTCGAACTTCATCCTTAAAATTAAGGATTTACATGAAATTGAAGGTTAATATATAGGGAGAGAACCTTGTATCTTTTCCGAAAGCCGATGGCGGGGAGTATCGGAGCAGGTGGCGAAAAGGCAGTTAATCGCCATGGGTCAGATTTTACTTACATAAAGTAAGATTTGACTCATTTTTCTAACAGCCTTGTGCCGACCTTTGTCTTCCACTTAATAGCAAAAACTATGATACTAGTAACCGGCGCCACCGGAAAGTTGGGCGGTAAGGTCATCGATACGCTGATCCGCAACCAGATTGACCCGGGAAAGATCGCGGCACTTGTACGGCAGGAAGAAAAAGCGGTACACTTGAAAGAACAAGGCATCGATATACGCATTGGCGATTATGATGACCGGGCATCCTTAGACCGGGCTATGGATGGTATTGACCGGGTATTGCTGGTTTCCGGCGTTGATAGGTCGAAAATAATGCAGCAACATAAAAATGTGATCGATGCCGCGAAGCAGGGTGGGGTTAGATCCCTGTCTTATACCGGTAATTGCCTTAAGGACCGGTATACGTTGGTTAATGACATCATGCTGAGCCACTTTGAGACAGAAGATTATATCATGGCAAGCGGGCTGAATTACCAGATATTCAGGAACGTGCTTTATATGGATTCCATGGCGCATTATATGCTGGGCAAAGATTTCCTGGCAAAGGGAATTAACCTGCCGGCCGGTGATGGCCGGGTTGCTTATGCCCTGAGGAGCGAAGAGGCGGAGGCGATCGGGAACGTGTTAGCCCACGAGCACCTGGATAGCCGTAGCTATAATTTTACCGGGACCAGGGCCTATTCGTTCTATGACGTGGCAGAGACGCTGAGTGAGCTTTATGGGGTGAAAATTACTTATACGCCCGTTTCAATGGAGGCTTACACGGCTAGTGCACTATCTTCGGGGGTGCCTGAGCAGGCGGTTAAGATGATGGCTCCTTTTTTTACAGACATAGCCAATGGACAGGGGAGTATGGTGGCAACGGACCTGGAAAATGCCCTTGGCCGCAAGCCCGCTGATTTGAAGACCGGGTTAAAGGCGTTGTTGAATTTATAGGATCAAGACCAGTTATATGGCAGCAAAACAGATACCGTTACACTTAAAAACCATTACGGAGTACCATCATATGCTGGGACTTCCCAAGCCCGAACATCCGTTGGTGAGCCTGACAAGATTTGAAGATATTCCCTATAATCCTGAACAACCACTGAAGGCAATTGTCATGAATTTTTACAGCATTGCCCTCAAGAAGACCTTTCATGCCAGGCTTAAATACGGTCAGCAGGAAGTGGACTTCGATGAAGGTGTGATGCTTTTTATGGCACCGGCCCAGGTACTTGCCATCGATGGCCCCCGGGAAACGGTGGACGGTCATAAAGGATGGCTGCTGCTCATTCACCCGGACCTGTTGTGGGGCACGGAGCTTTTGAAAAAGATCCGCAGGTATGAGTTTTTTGATTATAAAACAAATGAAGCACTACACCTGTCCGATATTGAGCAGCAATTGATCATCCGGATCATGCAGGATATCCGCCAGGAATACACGGCAAGGATCGACCACCTCAGCCAGGACGTTATTGTTGCCCAGCTGGAACTACTGCTCACTTATGCAGAAAGATTCTATCAGCGCCAGTTTATCACGCGCAAGGCGGGTAATTACCAGGTGCTCCATAAGATGGAAGCATTGGTCAACAGCTACTTTGAAGAAAGTGATCTTCACCTGAAAGGGATGCCTCCGGTGAAATATTTCGCTGACGCTTTGCACTTGTCTCCAGGCTACCTCAGCAGGTTGCTGAAGTCATTAACCGGGCAAAGTACCAAACAGTTCATTACAAACAAGATAATTGAGCTGGCCAAAGAAAAGCTCTCTACCACAAACCTTACCATGAACGAGATCGCTTATATGCTGGGCTTTGAGCACCCACAGTCATTTGGTAAGCTTTTTAAAATGCAAACCAGGATGTCCCCGCTGGAATTCCGGCAGTCATTTGGCTGAGTAGTTAAAACGCGGTACAGGCGATCCCCCCAATGGCCGCGGGGGACAATGATAACCCCAAAGAACAGACGGCTGTAAGTTAAGGCGTTCGGTATGCGCCGGATGCAACCTTTCGTGATCCCTGTCATTGTTTTTCGTGATGCTCCTCATTCTCCCGCGAACCTGAATGCTTTTACTTTACACCCATCATTTACCCCGGTAGCCCTTATTCACGGCCAGGGGGCGGGACAACGGAGATGACCGTTGCTGACGTATTTACGAAATCATTAAATAATCATAGTAAAATTCAGGTTATGGAAAGTCAAATTAAGGCAATTGCCCGTAGCTGGTACGTTGAGCTGATACTGGGCTTACTGTTCATTGTGGTAGGCATTTGGGTATTTATGACCCCGGTGTCATCTTATGTAGCGCTCTCTTTTTTCTTCGCGGCCGCTTTCCTGGTAACCGGAATAATGGAAATATCCTTTGCCGTATCCGGCAGAAAATATACGGTTGGTTGGGGCTGGTCTTTAGCCGCGGGGATCGTTGATACGCTTGTTGGATTACTGCTGGTGGCTACACCCGCGTTTACAATGCTCGTACTGCCATTCTATATTGGGTTTGCCATTTTGTTTCGTTCCTCCCTGGCCATCGGTCTTTCTATTGAGCTTGGCAGGTTAAAGGTACCAGACTGGGGTTGGCTGTTGTTTATAGGAATAGTGGGCATTGTATTGGCCTTTATTATGATCTGGAACCCGGTGTTCGCCGGTCTTACTATTGTCATTTATACGGCCATGGCATTTGTGTCTATGGGCATCTTCGAGCTTTACCTGTCATTCCGTCTTAAGAAGTTTAATAAGGAGTTATAATCCCAATACCGGATAAGGTAATGGACAGCTGCAACGCCTGAACCATTGATCCCGGCTGGAAGAAACGGCCATTGATGCGAAGGAAGCAAGCGATAGTCAATGGATTGCAATTGGTACTTTCATTTTTAACAATAAATACTTAAAACTATGAAAAGTATATTGACCCTGGTCTTACGCTCGGTTGTTGCCTCCATTATCTTGTGCACGGCATGTACTAATCCCCCGAAGCCTGCTGCAACAGGAACGCAATCCTCAGCCAGCCCGGCATCAAATAATAATGACCTGTTAACCCAGGAACGCTTGCGCCGCTTCGATACCCTGGATTTCCAGTTTTACAGTAACCAGATGTGGGATTCGCTGTCGGTTAGCCATGATCCCAATATAAAAGTGTATTACCCTGATGGTACGGTGTCTACAGGGTTGTTCCCGCAGCATACCGACCTGCTAAAGGGCCAGTTTGTGTTTGCCCCGGATACCAGGATCACTTCACACCCGGTGAAATTTGGCAGTGGCGATTACACGTGTGTGATTGGCGAAATGGAAGGCACTTTTTCAAAACCGATGCCGGTCGGAAATGGGAAAACCATTCCTCCCACCGGTAAAAAGTTTAAAATAAGCATGTGCACTGTTGGGCATTGGCGGGACGGAAAAATGATCGAAGAATATTTGTTCTGGGATAACCAGGCATTCATGAAACAGATCGGGTTGGCGAAATAGGTTGCTTTCATACCTGGCTGCAAAATTACCAGTATCGCATAGCGCCGGCCTGGTGATCTTTATGGCTGCAGGCGCCGGCCTGTTATTTATTACATTATTAACTGTCAGTCTTCAAAGCATCAAAACAGCCATGGCCAACCCCGCTAAAACTTTGAGAACATAAAGGTGGTGGAATAATTCTTTGGGTAGCCTATCTACAATTTTGCGGTCTTGACGCCCTTTTAAAAAGGGATTCCGTAAATTGGTTCTTACTGGTACAACTCCACTGATATGAGAACAATATTGAATGCTGAAGACAGGAATGCATTGCTGGTGCGCCTGTCAACCCTGGTGGGCAGTGAAGTGCCGCTGTGGGGTAAAATGAATGTGTCACAAATGGTGGAACATTGCATTCGCTGGGAAGAAGTGATGAAGGGAGAAAGGAAAACCAAGCGGGTCTGGCTGGGACACCTTTTTGGAAAAATGGCACTGAAAAGTATGATAGCAGATGATAAGCCGGTGAAACAAAGTGTTCCTACGTTGAAAGAGTTGATCGTCGAAGATGCAGGTGAAGACTTTGAAACGCAAAAGGAAAAATGGATCACTTTAGTGAAAGGATATGCTCACCCTGTCCCTACAAAATATGTCCACCCTTTTTTCGGAAAGATGACGCTGGAGGAAGTGGGCAGAATGGCCTATAAACATACAGACCATCATCTGCGGCAGTTTGGCCGGTAATGCCCCATCCATATTATGCTCAACGCGTATGCAATAAAGCAGCTTTTGCGTTTCTCCCAATGCATACAGTAAATAACCGATCTTTAACAAAGGCGTTGCTACGTTTGTGACAACGCTTTTTTTCGTTTTAGGGCGCTGCAGCCAGGTGCACGGTTTGGGTGCCCGGTTGCAGTGACACTTGTTGCCCTTTCCAGGTAAGCACCCCGCTGAGGCCCGGTGGCAGCGTAATACGGCCCTGCAGGCCATTCCCTTTCTTCTCAAAACGCACTTCAATGAGCCCCCGTGGATGCGGCATGGCTCCCTCCACCCACTGCAATGATCCTAATGCCGGTGCAATGCGCACTTGCCGGAAACCCGCTGCTGACGGGGAGATGCCACACACGGTGGCCAGCAGGTCGTAAGCAGGGCTGGCGCTCCAGGCATGACAATCGGAGCGGGTGGGTTCCGGCCTTTCTGCAAAGGTGGTGAGCCCCATGGCAGCCATGTTCCGCCAGGGTTGCAGCAGGTCCAGGTAAGCTTCACCAAGGCCTGCTTTTTTGAAGGCCTGCACCAAATAGAAACGGTAGTAGATGGTGCATTGCACCAGTTGTGTGTCCTGCACCATGCGTTGCAGCAGGGCAGCCTGCTGCGATGGAGGAATGGCACCGGAAAGTACGCCCATCACGTTGGTATGCTGGCTGTATTGCTGCTGGCTGGGATCATCTGCCAGCAAGCCTTTGCCGGCATTCCAGCAGGCGCGGTAGGTGGCGGCGTTCAGCCCGGTGGCCAGGGCTTCGCAGTGGGTAGCTTCGTTGTTATCACCGGCAGCACGGAAAAGGATGGCAGCTTGTTGCAGTGCATACGCGTATTGCAAAGTGAGCACCGCGGAATGCCCCGTGAGCGCACTGGGTGGCACACCACTAAGGCTGTCCAGTCCTTTCCAGGGCCACGCTGCGGGCCAGTCTACAAAGTTCCAGTGCGGCATGGCGCCCAGCATGCCGGTGCTGTCTATATATGTTGCATGCCAGTCCAGCACCGCACGAACGCCCTCCAGGCGGGCAGTTACAAAAGACGGATCGTCCCGCAGCATCCAGTGGTCGTGCAGCATCAGGATCCAGAAAAGGGAGAACGGCGGGATCACCTGTAATTGCCCGGATGGATAACGGCTTTGGGTGAGGCCATACGAAAGGCGGGATTGATCAAACTGCCGGATCGCGTTTTCCATCAAACGGGCATCACCGCTGGTGTACAGGGAGATCAGCGCCTGTATACGGGTGTCACCAATGTATTGCAACTGCTCGTAGTAAGGACAGTCCATGTACGTTTCATAAGCACACAGGCGGCTGGTGCGCCAGCTCATGTCCCACAGCGCCTGCAGGGAAGTGTCGCTGGATGCAAAGCGGGCTTGTCTTACAAACGGGTAGGCGGTGAAGCGGCTGCTCAGGTCCTTTACCAGCAAGGGTGCCATGCCGGTGGTAATTTGCATTTCCACATACCGGAAGGTACGGTAGTAAAGTGGCCGGAACAGGCGATTGTTGCCGCCATCGGCTACAAAACGGTCTTTATTGCCATGCAGGCTTTTGCCATCAATCTCGTTGCGGTTGCCCTTCTGGTGCGTCTTATCGTCTGTAAGGGCTTCTGCATAGGAGAGGGTGATGGTGGCCGCTTTACCGCCGCTTATCAGCAGTTCAGGGTAGGCGGTAGTAAGGGTGCCCTGGTCTATCAGCAGCGTGGCCTGCGTGTGGGCCGGCACGGTAAAGGCATGTCCACCCTGCAGGAATGTATCAGTAACGTTAACGCCCGTATGGCGCCGTATGCGGGCAAAGTGTTGCGGTGTGTTTTCCGGTAAGGGAATATTGCGCGCCAGCAGGCCACGGGTACCGGCAGGCGCATTGCCCGCAGGTATTGCTTTTTCAGAAAGGATGGCATGTGGCCAAGCCTGGTCATCATAGCCAGGTTGCTGCCAGTTCCACGGGTACTGTGCGGCATCCAGCGCTTCAAAGGGCCCGGTGATGTGGGCGCCTTCGGTAAGCGGCGTATAGGCGGTATCGTTAAGCACCCGCCAGCTGGTATCTGAGCGCAGGGCCCCATCCATCCAAAAACCGGTTTGCAGGGAAAGCTGTGCCCATGCGCGGTAGCGGCCCTGGTTCCATACGGTGGCAGCAATTACGTTAGTGCCGCTTTGCAGGTAGGGGCGGAGGTCCAGGGTTTCGTAATGCCAGTGGGCAACATCGGAGCGTTGGGGGCCACTGGTTACATTATGGCCGTTCACATACAGTTGGTAACGGTTGTCTGCGGATACCTGTACCACAAAGGATTTGGGAAGCCGCTGCAGGTGCAGCATCCGCCGGAAATGATACACGCCATAGTCCTGCAATGACACGCGGGGCGGTGCTATCCAGGATGCGGAAAAATGTGCGGGAAACTGCGCGGTGTCTGCCTGCTGGCCATACACGCACTGCGCATGCAGGTTGCAAAAGAGCAAAAAGGCAATAACGTGGAAATGCTTCATGGGCTGTACAAAAGGGGATTGCACAATAAGATAAGGCATTTCCGGGGCTTCACTGTCCTGTACCTGCGGGTAGGGGAGCAGGTTGCTCGATAATCCCAGCTCGGCCGTTTTACCATCAAACAAAAGCCTCCCCCTGTAGAAAGACGGCGGCAGGCTCCCGGGGGGGTAAACAATGTGATCACTTCATTCCATGGCTTATTGCAATAACCAGGGTTGCTGCGCCATCATTCCTGCCTGTGCACCTGCATATTGTTAAACGCTTCTATGGCGGTTTCGGCATTGCCGGGATTTACCATCACCACCGGCCACGGCAGCTCACCGGTCCTTCTATCATTTTTGCCTTATTTTTGCACGTGTAAAAACCTGCTTGCCATTTTATGCACCATATCCGTTCCCTTTGTGTGGTTGTTCCTGTTCACAAGGCTGTTCCATCGCCCGCGGAAGCTGCATCGCTGGCAGCCTGCCGCAACCAACTGGTGGATTATCCTGTCTATCTCGTATACCCGGAACGTCTTTCACCGCAGGCTTATCTTGATGTGCATCCTGGTTTAAAGCTACAGCCGGTACCCGCCACCTGGCTGGCCTCTGTGCATGCTTACAATCAAATGAAAATGGATGTAACATTTTATCAATTGTTTACGTCTTATGAATTTTTAATGACCTACGAACTGGATGCGTGGATCTTTAGTGCGGACATTGAGGGGCATCACGGGTTTACCTATGATTTTATCGGGGCGCCTATTTTTGAAGGGTTTATGGAAGCCACGCCTCATGCGGGTTTCCTGCCACAGCTCAATTCAGGGTTTTCCATTCGCCGCATACCGTCCTGCTTAAAAGCACTGGACCAGTTACGCAGGTACCGGTCCCGGTGGAAGCGCCAGCGTTTCTTCCTGGAAAAGTTCCGTTTCCTGCGCCGCTGGGTATCACCGGCTTTGCTGCAGGTTATTTTTGATGATCAGCTCACCGGTTATTTTACCGGCTGGTATTTTCATGAAGATATGATCTGGACGCATATTGTACCGGTGCTGTTCCCGTTCTTTAAAGTGGCGCCGCCGGAGGTCGCCGCGCGTTTTAGTTTTGAGGTGAATGCACCAATGCTGCTGCAACGGCAGCAGGGGGTGCTGCCACTGGGATGCCACGCCTGGGCCAAGTTTCCGGCCTTCTGGCAGTCATACATCCCCGCGGCAAAAATGTTGTTGTGAATAAGTAACGCTCATGAATTACCAGGTTAAACATCCTGTTTTACTGTTGGCCTTCAACCGCCCGGATACCGCCAGCCAGGTGCTGGAAAAAGTACGCGCGGTGCAGCCGGCAAAATTATATGTGGCCGTAGATGGCCCCCGCCCGCAGGTGCCTACAGATGCCGCACTGGTGGCAGATACCCGCCGGCTGTATGAGCAGATAGACTGGCCCTGTGAAGTACACCGCCTGTACAGCAATACCAATAAAGGCTGCAAACTGGCCGTGGCCGGGGCTATCACCTGGTTCTTTGACCATGAGGAAGCAGGCATTATCCTGGAAGATGATTGCCTGCCGGCGGAAGATTTTTTTCCTTTTTGTGATGAAATGCTCACCCGCTACTGTGATGATGAGCGCATGATGAATATTACCGGCACTAACCTGCAGCAGGGCAGGGTGTGGGGGGAGGGCAGTTACTACTTTTCCCAGTACAGCCATATCTGGGGCTGGGCCAGCTGGAGAAGGGCCTGGCAGCATTACCGCGTAGACCTGGAAGGTTACGAAGCGCCGGAGGCCACCCGCCACCTGCATCATATTTTCACGGATGCCATGCTGGTAAAAAGCTGGGAAGAAATTTTCCACGACCTCAAGGCCGGGAAGATCAATTCCTGGGATTACCAGTTCAACATGATCACTTTCTTCCGCAACGGCCTTTGCATCACGCCCAATGTGAACCTGATCTCCAATATCGGCTTCCGCGAAGATGCCACACATACCTTTAACGTGCCCCAGCAACACGCGGCAGCACTGGCCACCGGCAGGCTGGATAAGCCTTTGCGCCATCCAAAGTATTTTGTGCCGGAAAAAGAAGCGGACTATTTTTTCCTGGAGAAAGATTTCTGGTTGCAGGCCAAGTGGCAACATTACCACCAGGTACAGAAAGACAAACTGTTGCGCCGCCGCTTTAAGAAATGGGTACGTGGCCTGTTCCGCAAAAAGTAATAGCGCTTTCTTTTTTATTTACAGACGGATTACCACATGGATTTTTCACTTGTCATATGTACTTACAACCCGGACGTGCGCATCCTGGAGCGATGCCTGCAGGCCGTGCAAAGCCTGGACACAACGGGCCTTTCCACGGAAATACTGCTGGTAGATAACAACAGTGCCACGCCGTTGTCCACACTGCCTTGTGTACAGGCGTTTGCAAAGGCCTGCCCGCAAATGGAGCTGTTGCTGGTAAAGCAACAGGGCGTGCAGTATGCGCGCATGGCCGCTATTGAAAGGGCTACCGGTACGCACATTGTTTATTTTGACTATGATAATGAACCACAACCAGGTTACCTGCAGGCCTTGCAGGTGCTTACCGCCGCTTACCCGCAGGTGGCTGCCTGGGGCCCGGGCAGGGTGGAAGTGGACTTTATAGACGGTGTGCCGGAAGCCATATCCGGGCTGGCTTACGGGGCTTTCCAGCAACGCCATGAAACGGATGTCCGCTTTGCCTCGGAGCCGGACTGGCAGTCGTGCTATCCTTTTGGTACCGGGCTTTGCACCAAAGCTTTTTTATTGAAGCAATATGCAGCACAGGCACAACAGGGCGTGTATACCCTGGAAGGCCGCAATGGTAATAAACTGAGCAGCGGGGAAGATACGCAGATGGTGCTGCTCTGCATCAAAGAGGGCTATGCCGCCGGAGTGGCGCCTTCGCTGGCGCTTACGCACATCATTCCTGGTAACCGGGCCAATGCCCGCTACCTGGAGCGCCTGCTGTACGGCACGTTTGTGTGTTATGAGCTGTCGCTGCTGCAGGTGTTCCCGGAGCAACGCAGTAAGCTGGAAGCCAAGCTGATAGCGCCTGCGCGCTTTGCCCGCCAGGCGTGGGTGCGCTGGGTGAAGTGGCGCCTGCAGCCGAAGCAGCAAAAGAAATTTGATCTCATTCATTTCCTGTCCGTCAACGCGGGTACTTATGCCGCACTGGACAAGCCGTTGCCCGGCGTGGTGCGCCGCATCATAGACCGGCTGGCAGTAGCCTGACCTTAACTTTTTTTACATGACAGATAAAGGAGCATCCGTGATCATTTGTTGTTTCAACAGCGCCGCCAGGCTGCCGGAAACCCTGCAGCACCTGAACCGGCAGCGTGTACCGGATGATTTTCAGTGGGAGATCGTGCTGGTCAACAATGCATCGAAAGATGATACGGTGGCCGTGGCACAGGCCATCTGGTCGGCGCAAACGCCGCACAATGCTGTGTGCAGGATCGTGGATGAAATGCAGCCGGGGCAAATGTTTGCCCGCAAGCGTGGTGCAAAGGAAGCACTGTATGAGTGCCTCGTGTTTTGCGACGATGATAACTGGCTGGGGCCGGATTATGTGTACGTGGCCTGGGAAACCCTGCAGCGTGATGCCCGCATTGGCGCCGCGGGCGGACAAAACGCACCGGTGTCAGATGTGGCGGCCTATCCCGATTGGTTTGATGCCTACAAGGCTTACTACGCCACGGGTGTACCTGCACCTTCATCCGGCGATATTACGGAAAGAGGCTATATTGTAGGTGCCGGTCTGGTGACCAGGAAAAGCCTTTTCCTGGAAGCCCTGAGCGACCGGTATCCTACTGTGCTTAATGGCAGGAACGGTCATTCCCTCAGTACCGGCGATGACTTTGAATACATCAAGCGCCTGCAATTGTGGGGATACACTTTGTACTACGACGAGCGTATGCAGCTGCAACACTTTATTCCACGGGAGCGCCTCACCCTGGCCTACCGCGACCGCCTGCTGGAAGGCATCCGGGAGGCTACGGCCATCCTGGCCAACTATGAGCATGCCTTGTATATACTGAAGCAGGTGGCGCATAAGAACAAGCGGAAACTGGTGCTGCTGGGCCCCCTGCGCATGTTCCTGGCCCGTGCAAAGCTGGTGCGCCGTGATTATGAAACAGAGCGCATGCGCTATTTTTACCTGGCGCCTTTTAACGTGAAGGGCACGCCCATCCAACAGTCCATTAAAAAATTTTTACACCGTAATTGATAAACCGTGTCGTCAAAACCTACTTATAGAATTTTTTCTTTCTACAAGGGCAATGTAAATCCTGAAGTGCCCCACTATCAAAAGGCCGTGTTCCGCTACTTTGGCCAGGAGGTGGAGCACGTGGTAAATGAAGACTTTGGCCATGGGGATTTTCTCAACCACATCTGCCGCACAGTAACGGATACGGATATACTGATCTTCTTTGACATTGATTGCATACCCCTGCAAAAGGACTGGCTGGCCCGGTTACTGCAGCAATTGGAAACACCCCGCACGGTGGCGGGGGCAGCGCAAACTGCCAACCATCTGCGTGATGCAAAAAATCTCTACGTATCACCCTTCTTCTTTGGGGTGCGCACAGACTACCTGAAGGAGCTGGGCTACCCGGATATGGAAATGGTGGACGATGACATGGACGCCGGCCAGAACCTAACGGAAACGGCCCTGCGCCACGGTGGCAATGCCTGCTACTGGTGGCCTACCGCCATTGAAGACCCGCAATGGACGCTGTACCACCCGGAGCATACCCGGTTTGGATATGGTACCACTTACGATGACCGCATTTACCATGCGTTCCTTTCCCGCTTTGATCTTTCTAACCGCTTTATCCGGAAATGTAAGAACACACTACCCTTCTTTCCGCGGCTTTGGGCTAAACTTACCCGCCCTAAAAGCCTGACCAGTGATTAAATGATAAATGAAAAGGCCGCTCCTTCATGGAAGCGGCCTTTTCATTTATGGTTTGCTGGACTTACTTGTGTCTGATAAAGTGCCATCCAGGTGGGCAGCGGTATCACTTGGCAGGCCGTGGGGAGGCGTTGCCACTTGCGCCGGTATTGCTCATCAGGCTGTCTGTAGCGCTGGCGGTGCTGTCTGTTGCAACATGCCAGCCCTATTTGTTCACGGCATCGCGCATGAAGCCGGCAGCATAGCGCTCCCCGATATTGGGATATTTTTTCAGCAGTGCTTCAATATCCTGCAGGTCTTGTGCGCTGAGTTTTACGTTCACTGCACCGGCATTTTCTTCCAGGTATTTGCGTTTTTTGGTACCGGGAATGGGGATGATATCATCACCTTGTGCCAGCACCCACGCCAGTGCCAGCTGGGCCGTGGTGCATTGTTTGCCGGCGGCAAAGTCTGCAAAGCCCTTTTGCAGCAGGCGGTTGTTTTCCGCATGCTCCCCCTGGTAGCGGGGCAGGTTTTTTCGCAGATCCTTGTCCGTTAGGGTGTCCAGGTCCAGCCCATCTGTAATGAGGCCGCGGGCCAGCGGGGAAAAGGGCACCAGGCTCACACCCAGCTCGCGGCAGGTGTCCAGTACGGCGCCTTCCACATCCCGGGTGAGAATAGAATATTCACTTTGCAATGCGGCGATGGGGTGCACGGCACAGGCTTTGCGCAGCGTGGCGGCGGCTGCCTCACTGAGGCCCAGGTAACGCACCTTACCTTCTTTTACCAGTTGTGCCATGGCGCCCACCGTCTCTTCAATGGGCACTTCGGGATCTACGCGGTGCAGGTAATAAAGATCAATGGTGTCAATGCCCAGGCGCTGTAAGCTGGCTTCCACAGCGGTTTTCATATAAGCCGGTGTGCCGGTCACCTTAGTGGGGCCGCCGCCCGCGGGCATGCTCAGGCCAAACTTGGTAGCAATGAACACTTTGTTGCGGTTAGGTACCAGTACTTTGGAGATCAGTTTTTCATTTTCGCCGGCACCATATACATCGGCGGTGTCCCAGAAGTTAATGCCCAGGTCCAGCGCCTTGTGCAGGGTGGCAATGCTTTCCGTGTCGTCTGTAGTGCCATAAGCGAAGCTCATGCCCATGCAACCCAGTCCTATGGCCGATAATTGCTCGTGGGTGTTTCCTAATTTTCTGTATTGCATAAGGAAGGATTTTTATGTAGCAGGGTCCTGTCCTTAAAGATACGAAATCCCGTGGGGTGAGGGGAAGTCGGAAGGGGCGTTAAAGTTGGCAAATGCGGCTTTCCATTTTGAGGGCAGTGGCAATCTTTGCACCGGCAGGTGTTGAAGTGCAGCCTTCATGCTGTGCCGGGAAAGCGGCTGTGCATACCGTGCAGCCAGGCAGGCGGCGGGGTAAATGCCCGCCAGTGGCTCGTCCTGGCCATCGTTCGTAAAGATGGTCACGGTGTTTTCCTGGTGCAGGGCTTGCAGGTGCGCCAGGGGCGCCAGTTCCATATCGCGCAGGTCGCAGGCCAGTACAAAGAGATTTGCCTGCGGGTGTTGTAAATGCGCACTGAGCAGGCCTTTCAGCGGGCCAGCTGCCTGCACGCGCGCATCATCCGGGATAAAGGATAAATGTGCGGGGTAAGTGTGCAGCTGCGTTGTATTGACGGAATAATACACCGGCAGGTGCAGCTGTTCCAGCAGCCAGCCAGCCCGCTCGGCCCAGGACAGGCCATGGTAGCGTAGCTGGCCCTTGTCCTGTCCCATGCGGGTGCTTTGCCCGCCGCAAAGCACCAGCCCTATGTTATTGTGCAACGTCATGCCGGGCGCCTTTGGCTACTTTAAAAATATGCAGCAGGTGGGGGAATAGTGCCTGCATGCTTTCCGTGGCCCCTTTGGTAGAGCCGGGCAATGTGAGCACCAGCATGTTACCGCTGAAACCCGCCACTCCGCGGGATAACATGGAATAGGGCGTACGTTCCCGGCCATACTGCCGCGCTGCTTCCATAATACCAGGCACCGGCCGGTCCAGCAGGGGAGCGATGGCTTCCGGTGTTACATCACGCGGGGAAAGGCCGGTACCTCCGCAGAAGATCACCAGCTGGTAGCCTGCGGCTTTAAGCGCCAGTGCTTTTTGCCGGATGGTCTCAAGATCATCGGGGATGATCTCGTAAGTGGCCGTTTCCAGGTGTTGTTGTTCCAATTGCTGTACAATGGCCTTGCCGGCAGCGTCCTGTTTTTTACCGGCCGCAATGGAGTCTGAGCAAACGATCACCGCGCAAAGCAGCGACGGCAGCTTGTCTGCATAGTCAGATTTGCCGCCTTTCTTCTCCAGCAGTTTTATTTCCCCGATGCTTACCTGCGGGTCAATGGGTTTCAGCATGTCATACATGGTAAGCGCCGTGATGGCGGCTCCATGCATGGCCTCTACCTCCACGCCCGTACGGTAAATGGTGTGCACTTCCACCTGGATGCGAATGCACTGGTCTTCAATTTCGTGGCTGATGCAGGCATATTCCACCGGTAGCGGATGGCAATCCGGGATCACGTCGCTGGTTTTTTTGATGGCCAGCAAACCCGCCGCCCTGCTGAATTCCAGCACGTCTCCCTTGGGTACCTGCCGCGCACGGATGGCGGTAATGGTGGCGGGCAGCGATACCTGCAGTGTGGCCTGTGCAATGGCTTTGCGGAGCGTGTTGTGCTTATGTGTGATGTTGACCATGTGCTACGTATTTTGTTTCCACTGAACGGAGGCGTTATCAAAAATTTCTTTTCCCCAGATGGGCAGCGTTGCCTTAATGCGCTCCACCACTTCCTCACAAGCCGCTATGGCGGCCTTTCTGCGCGGTGCGGAAGTAAAAACGAACAGGCAAAGCTCCCCTGCTTTCACCATGCCCAGGCTATGGTGCACATGCATACAGGTGAGCTGGTAACGGGTGATCACGTCTTCCCGGATCTGGTGCATTTGTTCCAGGGCCATGGCCTCATAGGCGCTATATTCAATAGCGGTTACCTGCGCACCATGTACCTCGTCGTTGCGTACCTGGCCCAGGAAAATGCTGTGGGCACCTATGTTTTGCTGCTTGCTGTGCGCCGCAATGCTATCGGCGATGAGTTGTGGTGGCACCGGCCCTGTTGTAAAAATGTGCTTCATGGCTGTAAGGCTTCAAGTCCCCCGCGCAGGCTGTACACCCGCGGGTATTGTTGCGCCAGCAGGGCCGCCGCTCTTTCACTGCGGATGCCACGCTGGCAAATGATGATAATGTGTTTTGCTGCCAATGCCGGCAATTGTTTTTCCAGCTCCGCCAGGGGCAATTGCAGGTCTGCCGTGCTGGCCGGCAGTTCGTGCGGCTGGCGCACATCCACTACCAGTGTGTCTTCCAGCGCCCGTAAGGCATGGTACTGCGCGCCGTCTATGATGGTGTAAGATGCTTTTGGTGTATGCAGGGTGCGCAGTGCAGCCTCACTTTCCGGGCGCCATGCGCTGCCAGCATATTGGATCATGTAGGTGGATTGATTAGATAGATTGTAGGCCCAAAGCTGCCCGCGCAAGGGAGTGCCTATGCCGGTCACCAGTTTGATGGCTTCCGTAGCCTGCACGGTGCCCACTATACCGGGCAGTACACCCAGCACACCGCCTTGCTCACAATCCGCTATGGTGCCGGGTGCTGGTGGTTCGGGGAAAAGGTCGCGGTAATTGTAGGGCGTATCAAAAACGGTTACCTGCCCCTCCAGCTGTGACACGCTGCCATATACCAGCGGCTTTTGCAGCCACGCACAGCAATCATTCACCAGGTAGCGGGTATTAAAATTGTCCGTAGCGTCAATGATCACATCGTATTGCGGGAAGAGCGTAAGCGCCCCTTCCAGGTCCAGCCGTTGCGTATAGGCGTGCACGTGAATGTCCGGGTTACGGGCTTCCAGGTGTTGCTGCGCTGCGAGGGCTTTGGGCCGGCCTATGTCCTGCATGGTGTAGAGCACCTGCCGGTGCAGGTTGTGCAATGCGACGATGTCAAAGTCCACGATGCCAATGTGGCCCACGCCGGCGCCGGCCAGGTACAGGAGGGCAGGGCATCCCAGGCCGCCCGCCCCTATCACCAGCACGCTTGCTGCCTGCAGCTTTTGCTGCCCGCTCATGCCCAGTTGGGGCAATGTGATCTGTCTTGCATACCGTTTCATCCGCCGGAAAATGGAGGGAGTAAAGCAATCTCGGCGCCGTCTTCCAGAGACTGCACGCCGTTGTGCAGGCACTTGTTCACCGCCATGCGGTAAGTCGTGTGTTGTAATGCAGGGTAGCGTGTTTCCAGCGCCGCCTGCAGGCTGGCCGTATCCTGCGCGTGCGGCCACTCAAAGCGTGGCTGCTGCGTAATGGTGGCAACAGGCCCAAAACATAAAATGGTCAATGGCATCTGTAAAGAACATTTATGCACCGGTGAATAATAATTTGTAAGCGGCAATGGCCAGCACGGTGCCCAGCAAATATTTAAGTGCCCCGTGACTGAATTTGCGCGCACCCACCCAGGCGCCCAGCAGGCCGCCCAGGAAGGCCACCAGCACGTAGCTGATCATGCCCGGCGTAAATTGTATGCCCTTGGTAAGCTGCCCGCCCAGGCCCGCCAGCGAGTTTACAAAAATGAACAGCGCGCTGATGGCCGCCGCTTGTTTCTGGTTACTCCACCTGAGCAGCAGTAACACAGGTGAAAGGATCACCCCTCCACCAATGCCGATCATGCCGGAAAGCAGCCCTATCGCGCCACCAATGAGGAGCGACCACCAGGGGTTACTTTCCTTCAGCTCCGTATCGGGCACGTTCTGGAAAAAGAAAAAGCGGATCACGGGGAGCAGCAGTAAAACGCCCAGCATCTTTTTGTAAATGGCCCCATCCACCGTGATCATGCCGCCAATGAATGATAGCGGGATGGATGCAAGGGCCAGGGGGATAAAGATCTTCCAGGAAAAATATTTGCCCCGGTAAAACTGTATGAAAGCCGTAAGCGATACAAAGAGGTTCAACAGCAGGGCGGTAGGTTTCATCACTGCGGGGGCTATCCCGAAAAGCGCCATGAGCGCCAGGTAGCCGCTGGCGCCACCGTGACCTACGGAAGCATACAGGAATGCTACAAGCAGTAGCAGTGCGTAAAATAACAGTAAGGGATTGGACAGGATCATAAACTAGAAAGGTAACCGGTGAACAATAACAGGATCGCCTGCTGCAAAACTGGTCTGGTCTGCATCCAGTTGTACCAGGCAATTGGCCACGGCAAAGCTGTGCAGCTTGTAAGATTCCTGGCCGGTGAGCAAGGTAACGCCGCCGGCATCGCACTGCCCTTTCAGGAAGTGGGTAAGGCCCGCGGCTTTTTGGTAAGCGTTGCGCAGCACTAACGTTTGCGCCTGTACGTTGCTATAAGTAATACCCATTTTTTGCTCTATGACAGGCAGCACATATTCATAAAAGCAGGTAAGTACGGAGGACGGATTACCCGGCAAACCAAATACCAGCTTATCTTCCAGCCGGCCGGCAAAGAGGGGTTTGCCAGGCTTCTGGGCCACCTTGTGAAAAAGTGTTTCCACGCCGCAGTTGCCAAGTGCCTGTGCCACATAATCGTAATCCCCCACACTTACCCCACCGGTAAGCAGGAGTACATCCGTGGTATCCAATGCTGCTGCAATAATGGCCTGCAGGTGTACGGCATGGTCCGGTGCATGGTGTACTGGTATGTTGTGCAGCTGCAGCTGGGCCAGTGCCGCACACAGCGTGTAAGAATTGGCTTCATATACCTGCCCGTATGCCAGCAGGTGGCCGGGCGTTTGCAGTTCATTCCCGGTTACGATCACCTGTATGCGTGGGCGTGCATGCACCGCTACTTCATCCAGCCCCAGGGTGGCCAGGAAGCCAATGGCCGCCGGTGTGAGCCGGGTGCCGGCAGCCAGTGCCAGGGCGCCTTTCCGGGCTTCCGATCCAATGGGGCGTACATTCGCACCCGCTTTTATTACTTCATCGCGGATGTGCAGGCCGGCTGCCGCTACTTCCGTTTTTTCCTGGATCACTACCGTGTCCGCATTATCCGGTATGGGCGCGCCGGTAAAAATGCGTGCGGCCTTTCCCGCCGCCAGCGTGGTGCGCGCGGTGTGACCTGCTGGTATAGTGGCGGTAATGGACAACGGCTGCCCTGCCCAATTGTGGAATGCAAAGGCATAGCCATCCATCGCAGACTGCCGGAAGGCGGGTATATCCTGCGGGGCAAAGACATCCGCCGCCAGTACCAGCCCGGCTGCATCCTGCAGGGGGAGCGGCTTTGCGGGCATAGGCGTTGCGTGCTGCCCTAATAATGTTTTTGCTGCGGCTACGGTGATCATCCTCCTATATTTATCATACTCCTGTTCACTAAATGTTGTACCGCCTCAAACCCTTGCTGGAACTGTCCTCCGCGTGTTTCAAACTTGCGCTGCAGGTTGTGGTGGATGAGCGCTTCCACCTCCTCACCATTGCGCAGGGCAGTAAGGAGGTCTGTTTCTTCCGCGGCAAAAAGGCAGCTTTTCAATTTGCCATCCGCGGTAAGGCGCAGGCGGTTGCAGGTGCTGCAAAAGGGAGCGCTCATGCTACTGATCAGTGCTAGGGAAGCGGCATGGCCTGGAATGCAGTAGTGGCGGGCCGTATCATGGGGCGCGCCCGCCACCGGGTGCAGGTTGTACCGCTGGCCCAGGCGTTCCAGTAGTTGTGCCTGGGTGAATACTTTTTTGCTTTGCCATTGGTTACCGGCAAAAGGCATGAACTCTATAAAGCGCAGCTGCACCTGCATGCGGCCGGCCCATTCCACGAAATCAAAAACTTCCTGGTCATTAAAACCTTTCATCACCACCACGTTCACCTTTACCTGTATACCCGCATCCAGCAGGCGTTGCAGGTTACCGGTAACGAGGGGCAGTGCATCCCGGCGGGTGAGCAACTGGTATTTATCCCGCTGTAAAGTGTCCAGGCTTACGTTGATGCTGCGGATGCCCGCGGCTTTTAACACCGGCAGGAACTGGTGTACGCGGGTACCGTTTGTAGTCATGGTGAGCGACACCGGCAACCGGGACAGTTGTAGTATAATATCGGCCGCATCCCGCCTTACCAGCGGTTCTCCGCCGGTAAGGCGGATCTTGTCCACCCCCAGGTTTACAAAAGTGCTGGCCAGGGAAAGGATCTCCGGCGCCTGCATAAGTGCTGCGGATGGCGTGTGCACATAATCTTCTTCCGGCATGCAGTAGGCGCAGCGCAGGTTGCAGTTGTTGGTCAGTGAAAGGCGCAGGTAATTATGCCTGCGGTGGAAGCGGTCTTGCAGCATAGGCTAATGATGAATGTGGGCGGCCTGCATGGCGTAGCCGGCCAGTGTATTTTCAGCATGCAGGTTTACCACCTCGCCTATCATAATGATGGCGGGATTGCTGATACCTGCATGTTGCACTTTAAAAAGTATATCCGTGACCGTGCCCGTTACCATGCGGGCTGCGGGCAGGGTGCCATTTTGAATAATGGCCACTGGCGTTTGCGCTTTACCTGCTGCGCGGAAGATATCCGTGATGGCTTCCAGCTTGCTCATGGCCATGAGTATCACCACCGTGGCGCTGGAACGCGCTGCCAGCGCAATGTCTGGCGAAAGCGAGCCATCCTGTGTGGTACCGGTGGTTACCCAGAAGCTTTCGTTGATGCCCCGGCAGGTGAGGGGGATCATTTGGGAAGCGGGTACGGCCAGCGCGCTGGAAATGCCAGGTACAACGGCTACTTCAATGCCGGCGGCTTTCGCAGCGCGGATCTCTTCCTGTGCGCGGCCAAACACAAATGGGTCGCCACCCTTGAGGCGTACCACGTGCCCATGCTGGCGGGCCAGGTCTATAATGCGCTGGTTGATCTCCGCCTGGGAGAGGGCATGACAGCCCATGCGCTTGCCCACATATTCTATATGGCAGGTAGCCGGGGCATAGGCAAGCAGGGCGTCATTGGCCAGCGCATCATATAATATTACGTTGGCCCGCTCCAGGGTGCGGATGGCCTTCAGGGTGATCAGCTCGGGGTCGCCGGGACCGGCGCCTACTAATGTAAGGAAGGGCTTTGCGTACATTTGGCTACATATTTTAATTAAAAAAATATGAATTATATCCGATAAAAGGCTTTAAAATGACAGTGTTCTTTTTTAATTTCATGATTGTAATCATAAAAATAATGCTTTTTAAACCAAATACCTGCGTTAAAATATTAAATATATTATTTTATAATATGTTTAAGCCTGGCCCAGGAATTCTCTCCTAAATCACCCATTATGAAAGTAGTAATCGTTGGAAACGGAATGGTGGGCTATAAATGCTGCGAAAAACTGCTGGCCCAGGCAGGTGATACCCCCCTGGAACTGGTGGTCTTTGGAGAAGAACAACGCCCCGCATACGACCGCGTGCACCTCAGCGCCTTCTTTGACGGCAAGACAGCAGACGATCTGACCATGGCCCCATTGTCGTGGTATGTGCAGCACAATATCCGCCTGCACCTGGGCGATCCCGTGCAGCAGATAGACCGTGCGCATAAGACGGTGCATTCTTATAAAGGCATCACCGAAAGCTATGACTACCTGGTGCTGGCCACCGGCTCCGCCGCTTTTGTACCCCCCATTCCCGGGGTGGATAAACAAGGTGTGTTCATCTACCGCACCATTGAAGACCTGGAACTGATGCGCGACTATGCACCCAAGGCCCGGAAGGCTGCAGTGATAGGTGGTGGCCTCCTGGGCCTGGAGGCTGCCAAAGCCTTGCTGGACCTAGGTATCAGCGATACGCACGTGATCGAGTTTGCCCCACGCCTCATGCCCCGCCAGGTAGATGACGCCGGTTCCCGCATGCTGCAGCACAAGCTGGAAGCGCTGGGACTAAGCATACACCTGCAAAAAAATACCACGGAGATCTTTGGAGGAGACGCAATAGCAGGAATGCGCTTCGCGGATGATACTTCCCTGCATGTGAACATGCTGGTGATCTCTGCAGGCATTAAGCCCCGGGATGAACTGGCAAAACTGGCGGGCCTTGAAACCGGCCACCGTGGCGGCATCGTGGTAAATGAGCACCTGCAGACCGCCGATCCCTTTATCTATGCCATTGGCGAATGCGCTTTATTCAAAGGCATGATCTACGGCCTGGTAGCACCCGGGTATGAAATGGCAGATGTAGCCGTGCATCATATGCTGGGGATGGAAAAATCCTTCAATGGTTTTGATATGAGCACCAAGCTGAAACTCATCGGCATAGATGTGGCCAGCTTCGGTGATCCCTTTGTGGCCGCTGAAAGTAGCCGCAGCATTGTGTTTGAAGACACCATGCAAGGGATCTACAAACGCATCCTTATTTCAAATGATGGAAAATATCTCCTGGGCGGCATCCTGATAGGTGATGCAGAAGCCTATAACATGCTGCTGCAAACGGCCAGGAACCAGGTGGTGTTGCCCCCCAATCCCGAAGACCTGCTGCTGGGCGCCAGGGGCGGGGCTTCACAGGGAGCCGGTGTACTGACCCTCCCGGACGATGCCCTGATCTGCAGTTGTGAAAGCGTGACCAAAGCCGCCATCTGCAAAGCAGTGGAAGGCGGTGCGGAAACGCTGGACGCCGTTAAACAATGCACTAAAGCCGCCACCTGCTGCGGGGGCTGTGCCCCCATGGTAAAAGATTTGATCTCCGCTGCCATGAAGGCGCAGGGCAAGTACATCCGCAACGTGATCTGTGAGCACTTTGCCTACAGCCGCCAGGAAGTGTACGACCTGATCAAAGTAAAACAACTGACTTCTTTTGATGAAGTGCTGGACCACTACGGCAACGGGGATGGTTGTGAGATCTGCAAACCTGTGGTAGCTTCTATCCTGGCCAGTCTCTGGAACGAGATGATCCTGCAGAAAGGCAATGATGTGGCGCAGGATAGTAACGACCGTTACCTGGCTAACATACAAAAGGGCGGCACTTATTCCGTGGTGCCCCGCATACCCGGCGGTGAGATCACGCCGGAAAAACTGATCGTAATAGGACAGGTGGCCCAGCAATATAACCTGTACACGAAGATCACCGGCGGACAGCGCATCGATCTGTTTGGCGCCCATCTCAGCGACCTGCCGGCCATCTGGGAAGCCCTGATCAACGCAGGTTTTGAAAGTGGTCACGCCTATGGAAAAGCGTTGCGTACCGTGAAAAGCTGCGTGGGCTCTACCTGGTGCCGCTTTGGCCTGCACGATTCTGTAAGCTTTGCCATCCGGATAGAAGAGCGCTACCGCGGCCTCCGCGCACCGCACAAGTTAAAGTCGGCCGTATCCGGTTGCATCCGCGAATGTGCGGAAGCCCAGTCAAAAGACTTCGGCATCATTGCCACGGAGAAAGGATGGAACCTGTATGTGTGTGGCAACGGCGGCAGCAAGCCCCAGCACGCGCAGCTCCTGGCCGCTGATGTGGATAGCGAAACCTGCATCCGTTACATAGACCGCTTTCTCATGTTCTACATAAAAACGGCTGACCCATTGACCCGCACGGCCACCTGGCTGAATAAGCTGGATGGCGGTATGGACTACCTGCGCAACGTGGTGGTGAATGACAGCCTGGGCCTGGGAGCCGCACTGGAAGCGGAAATGCAGCTGCTCGTGGAAGCTTACAAATGTGAATGGAAGGAAGTAGTGGAAAATCCCGAACTGCGCAAACGTTTCTCCCACTTTGTAAATGCACCGGCAGAAAAAGATCCGTTTGTAAAATTTGAAGACATGCGGGCCCAGAAGCGGGCCGCTGAATGGAAATAAGGAAGCCTTGCAAATGCAGGGATGCACACATTTATAAAAAAACTTTGTTATGTCTATCACCGCACCCTTGATGCGTACCTGGTTCTATGCCTGTACGGTGGCCGATGTTCCGGCCAATGGAGGCGTTTGTGTGAAATACGGAGACACACAGATCGCACTCTTTCACTTTGCCCGCCGTGGCGAATGGTATGCCACGCAGAATTTATGTCCCCACCGCCGGCAAATGGCATTGAGCCGTGGAATGATCGGCTCACAGGATGGGGAACCTAAAGTGGCCTGTCCTTTTCACAAAAAAACATTTTCCCTCTCAGACGGCCGTTGCCTCAGCGATGACCAGGAATGCTCCCTGCAAACCTACCCGGTAAAAGTGGAACAAGACCGTATTTATATCGGCGTGGATGTAGAAGAATAAAAATTGTACACGGTACAAGATGCTCACTTCAATTTCAACCAAAATGAAAAGAACCTTTCTGTATGCAGGCAGCAGCTGCCTGCTGGTGAGCAGTTTATGCTATCACACGGCCCGGGCACAAGTTACATTGGGTGCACAACTCCGCACCCGCACAGAGTTGCGCGATGGACAGGGTGCTCCCTTGCCCCAGGGTGCAAACCCCGCAGTATTCACCTCCCAGCGCAGCCGCCTCATGGCCGGCTTTAACAGCACCCGCCTCAAAGTGGGATTTACCGCGCAGGACGTGCGGGTATGGGGGCAGGATGTTTCAACGATCAACCGCACTACCACCGCGGACCTTAACGGCTTTATGCTGTACGAGGCATGGGCGGAAGTATTGCTTTCCGACACGGCCCGTCTCACCAAAACATTCAGTTTAAAAATAGGACGGCAGGAATTTGTATACGATGATTCCCGCCTGCTCGGTAACCTGGACTGGCTGCAGCAAGGCCGCCACCATGATGCCGCGCTGCTCAAATACGAAACGCCGCAATGGGTACTGCACGTAGCCGGCGCTTTTAACCAGAACAAGGAGAATGCCAGCGGCACGGTGTACAATGAAACACCGCCAGGCAACTACACCGCCAATACCAATGGGGGCGCGGCTTACAAGGGATTGGAATTTGCCTATCTGAAGCGGAAGCTCAAAGATGGCAGCGCTTCCTTCCTCTTCCTGGCAGACCAGTTCTCCACCTTCCACACAGACAGCACCACCGGCCTGAAAAGCTATGGCAACGGCACGTTTAACCGCATGACCACCGGTGTTTATTTTACTAAAAGCGTAGCCGCATTTACAATCACCGCATCGGCATACTACCAGTTTGGGCATAACGCCAGCGGGCAAACGATAGACGGGGAATTAATATCCGCTGCGCTTTTTTTCAATCCCACGAAAACCTTCAGCATAGGACCAGGCGTGGACTACACCAGTGGGGGCAGCAATGGGCACACTTCCCATGCGTTTGACCCGCTCTATGGTACACCCCACCGGTTCTGGGGCAGCATGGATTACTATTACGTGGCCAGCGGTTTTGGCAACCATGGCCTGCAGGACTACTACCTGAAAACAAAATGGAAACCCGGTGCAAGATGGAACCTGGCCCTGGATGGCCACCAGTTCCTGAGCGCCAGCAATGTGCCCGGTGCGGGGCACAGCTACAGCCGCAATTTTGGTACAGAGGCCGATCTGCAGGCTACCTACACCCTCACAAAGGCCATTGCTTTTGAAGCCGGCTACAGCCACTACTGGAGCACTGATGCACTCACCAGCGCCACGGTAAAAAATGTGGTCAACGCAAAAAGCAACAGTAACTGGGCTTACCTCATGATCATCATTCACCCCGAGGTAGTGTTGAAATAAAAAGAGGTCTTTTCTCTTCATTTTTAAAATCGGCCAGTATGCAAGCGAACAATCAACCCTTACAAAAACTCAATATTTTCAGCCTGGGCTCATTGCAGATGCGCACCTTTCACATTACGTGGCTGATGTTCTTCGTGTGTTTCTTTGGCTGGTTTGGCCTGGCCCCGCTGATGCCCGCCATCCGCGAAGACCTGCACCTTACCAAAGGGGAGGTGGGCAATATCATCATAGCATCGGTGTCCTCCACCATCATCGCCCGCCTGCTCATAGGCCGGTTATGTGATACCTGGGGGCCGCGTAAAACCGCGGTGCGACTGCTTTTGGTGGGCTCCCTGCCTGTCATGCTGGTAGGCCTGGCCCATGATTATACCACGTTCCTGCTCTTCCGCTTCTGTATCGGTATTATCGGCGCTTCTTTCGTGATCACGCAGTTCCATACTTCCATGATGGTGGCCGCCCACCTGAAAGGCCGGGCCAACGCCATTACCGGCGGCTGGGGCAACCTGGGTGGCGGTGTTACCAATATGGTGATGCCCCTGGTGTTTGCCGCCATCGTGGGCATGGGCTACACTAAATCGGAAGCCTGGCGCTACGCCATGTTGCTGCCCGGGGTAATGATGTGGATCATAGCTTTTATTTACTGGCGCTACACAAAAGACACGCCCGCCGGCAATTTCAGCGAAACGGGCCATGAAGGCTCCACTAAAAAGGCCAACTGGTCCATCCTCCGTGATGTGCGGGTATGGGCACTGGCACTTGCATACGGGATGTGCTTTGGCATGGAGATCACCTTTGATAACGTAGCCTCCCTGCACTTCGTAGATACGTTCGGGTTATCCCAGAAAGATGCGGGCTTCTGGGCAGGTATCTTTGGCTTCATGAACCTCTTTGCCAGGGCGCTCGGCGGCCTGTTTTCCGACAAGGTGGGCCTGCGCTTTGGCCTCAAAGGCAAAGGCATCCTGCTGGCTTCCGTACTGCTGCTGGAAGGATTGGGCCTGCTTTTGTTTGCCCAGGCGGCCAGCCTGCCCATGGCCATCATTTCCATGCTCAGTTTTGCCCTCTTCCTCAAGATGGCCAACGGGGCCACTTACGGCCTGGTGCCTTTTATCAATGAACGTAACATAGGCCTGGTGAGCGGCGTGGTGGGCGCGGGCGGCAACGTGGGCGGTATGCTCTTTGGTTTCCTTTTTAAATCAGACAGCATCACTTACGTACAGGCTTTCTCCTATATCGGTTTCATCGTCATCGGCGTAGCCGCCATCGTATTCCTGTGTCGCTTCACCAACACGCCGCAAGCCTTGCCCAACGAGGCTTCCGGCCCGGTGCTGGCAATGGCAGATTAAAGAAAAACAGGTACTTAATACCTAATACACAGTACCTAATACGATTTTTATGGCAGGAGCAGTTAAAACCACCTGTTGCTATTGCGGCATAGGCTGCGGCATCGTGGTGCAGGAAGACCGCAATGGTCAGTTGAAAGTGGAAGGGGATAAGGACTACCCCGTGAATAAAGGCATGCTCTGTTCCAAGGGCATGAACCTGCACTACACCGTGATGGACAGCAGTGACCGTCTCCTGTATCCTGAAATGCGTGCCAACAGATACCAGCCACGGAAGCGGGTTTCCTGGGACGATGCCCTGGCCCGTACCGCCGCCGTATTCAAGACGCTCATTGATAAATACGGCCCGGACTCCGTGGCTTTTTACGCCTCCGGCCAATGTCTTACAGAGGAATATTACGTGGTCAATAAACTCATCAAAGGGTTCATTGGCAGCAACAATATCGATACCAATTCAAGGCTCTGCATGAGCAGTGCAGTAACCGGGTATAAAATGTCGCTGGGAGAAGATGCGGTACCAGTGTGCTATGATGATATAGAACTGGCAGACTGCATCCTGGTGGCGGGTGCCAACCCGGCCTGGTGCCATCCCATTCTGTGGAGAAGGGTGGAAGCCGCAAAGGCTGCCAACCCGCAACTACAGCTCATTGTGAGCGATCCGCGCATTACGCAGAGTAGTGCCCTGGCCGATGTGCACCTGCAGGTGATGCCGGGCACAGATATCGTGCTGCACCATGCCATAGGCCGCGTGCTGATAGAACAAGGAAAGGCGGATCACGATTTTATAAAACAACATACCAGCGGTTTTGCCGCCTACCGGGAAACGGTGATGCAACGCAGCATTGAAGAAGCAGCGGAGATCTGCGGCGTACCGGCAGCCCTCATCATTAAAGCGGCGGGCATGATAGGCCGGGCCCGTGGTTTTCTCAGCATGTGGACCATGGGGCTGAACCAGAGTGTGAAAGGCGTTCATAAAAATCTCAGCTTGATCAACCTGCACCTGATCACCGGTCAAATCGGAAAACCAGGCGCCGGCCCGCTTTCCCTCACCGGGCAGCCCAATGCCATGGGCGGGCGGGAAGTGGGCGGGCTGTCTAATTTATTGCCGGCCCACCGCAGCCTGGAGAATCCTGCCCACCGCAAAGTAGTGCAGGATTTCTGGGGGGGTGGTGCCATACCGGAAAAGCCCGGGCTTACTGCCACGGAGATGTTTGAAGCCCTGGAAAGCGGCCAGCTCAAAGCCATCTGGATCATGTGTACCAACCCGCTGGTAAGCCTGCCGGATGCAAAGCGCGCAGAAGCTGCGCTGCGCAATGCAAAGTTTGTAGTAGTGCAGGAGATCTCCCATAAGCCGGAAACGCTGGCCTATGCAGACGTAATACTGCCCGCGGCGGGGTGGATAGAAAAAGAAGGTACGATGACCAACGCGGAACGCCGCATCAGTTACCTGGATAAGCTGCGGCCCGCACCGGGAGAGGCTTTGCCGGATGCAGAGATCATTTGCAGGTTTGCGCAAAAGATGGGTTATCCCGGGTTTGATTATGCCTCACCGGCGGAGATCTATGCAGAGCACTGCCAGCTTACCAAGGGTACTAACATTGACATCAGCGGGTTAAGTTATGAAGTGCTGAAGGCACAACGCTCCGTGCAATGGCCTTACACCGGTAGCAGTACCCAGCGGCTTTTTACAGACCACCGTTTTTATACGCCTTCCACGAAGGCCGTCATCCACAGCTTCCCGGATGAAAATGAATCAGAGGCGCTTTCACCGGATTTCCCGTTGATCCTTACTACCGGCCGCATCCGCGACCAGTGGCATACGATGAGCAAGACCGGCAAGGTGGGTAAACTGAAACAGCATATCCCCAACGCTTTCCTGGAGATCCACCCGGACGATGCGGCGGCCCGCAACATAGCGCAGGACGACCTGGTGGTGATCGAGAACAAGCGGGGCAGCGTGCGGGTAAAAGCACAACTGACCAGCAACATCAAAAAGGGGGTAGTGTTCCTGCCCATGCACTGGGGCAAAATATTGAACAGTGACCTGCAAAGGGCCAACAACCTCACATCCAACCTGGTGGACCCGCTTTCCAAACAGCCGGATTTCAAATACAGTGCAGTGGCGGTGAGCCGCTATGAGAAGCCCTTCCAGCGCATCCTGATCATTGGCGCCGGCGCCGCGGCACATGGATTTGTGCACAGTTACCGTGCCCGGAACAAGCAGGACGAGATCATCATTTTCAGCAAAGAGAATTTTCCTTTCTACAACCGCGTGATGCTGCCAGACTATATCAGCGGCACCCAGCGCTGGGAGCAGATCGTGAAAATGACAGAAGAGGAGGAAGGGGATATGCATGTGAAGTTGAAGAAAGGCGTAAGCATCACCCACATAGACCGTGAACAGCAGACCATTACAGACGACCAGGGTGTAGTGCATCCGTACGATGTACTGCTGCTGGGTATGGGCAGCCGGCCGGCCATGCTTAAAGACACGCCCCCGCTGAAAGGTATTTTTACCATGCGCACCCGCATAGATGCAGACCGGTTCAGGCAACACGTGGACCCTGCAAAAGGCCGGGTGCTCATCATAGGCGGTGGCCTGCTGGGCATAGAGCTGGCGGCTTCCCTGCGTGAAGTGGGGGTGCAGGCTACCGTGCTGCAACGCAGCTCTAAACTGATGGACCGGCAACTGGACCTGCTGGGCAGCCAGCTGCTGCACGAAGCGCTTACTGACCGCGGGGTAGAAGTGATCTTTAACGATGAAGTGGCCTTGTACCAGGGTGCTGCGGCGGTGGAATCTGTACGGCTTAAAAGCGGGCGCCTGCTGGAATGCCAGGCCGTGGTAATGTCCATCGGCACCGTGCCAAACATAGAACTGGCGCAGGCTGCAGGGCTTACATGCAAACGGGGCGTGGTGGTAAATGATTACCTCCAGACGTCTGATCCGAATGTGTATGCCATGGGAGAGATCGCGGAATTTAAGGGTAGCCTGTATGGTATCACTGCCGCGGCAGAGCAGCAGGCCGACGTGATAGCCCGTTACCTGGCAGGAGATGTGTCGGCAGTGTACAACGGCACGGTAGGTATGAATATTTTGAAGATACACGGCTTTGACCTTTGTTCCCTGGGCGTGATAGAACCGCCTAAGGACGCGGGTTACGAGGAAGTGATCTTCACAGACCGCTCGCAGCAGTATTATAAAAAATGCATTGTGTTCCAGGACAAACTGGTGGGCGCTATCCTTATTGGCGATAAATCAGAGTTCCAGGAGTTTAAGGATTTGATACAACAACAAACAGAATTATCAGAAAAGCGGCTTTCCCTGTTGCGCTCCGGCAAGAAAACAGAACCGGTGCAGGGAAAGCTGGTATGTTCCTGTGGGAATGTGGGCGAAGGCAATATCTGTAGTAAGATCGCATCGGGGGTTACGACATTATCTGCCCTCTTTACTGCGTCCGGCGCGGGCCTGGGCTGTGGCAGCTGCAAGTCGGAAGTGAAGGCCATCCTGGAGCGGGAGCTGGAAAAGCAGGCTACGCCGGCATTGGTATAAAACATTGTGTATGAGAAAAGGCATTCCTGTTACGATCAATTTTACCGGCGGCATCGTGTCACCGGGTATGTTGCTGCGCGTGCTGGAACTGGCAGCGGCCGCGCAGGTAAAGGAAGTGCGTTTCAGCCTGCGCCAGCAAATGCAGCTGCAGGTGCCGGAGAAACATTTCAAAAATTTCCAGCAGGGCTGCAATGCACAGCACGTATCCTTTCAGCAGGGGCGGAAGCCATTGCCCAACATCACTTCCACCTATCCCGCGGCCGGCATTATGCTGGCGGACAGCTGGCTTACGGAAGGGGCTTACAAGGATATTTTCGATACGTTCCAGTTCACGCCCCGGTTGAAGATCAACCTGTGCGACCGGGACCAGACTTTTGTGCCTTATTTTACCAGTCATATTAACTGGATCGCATCTGCCCACACCCATTACTGGCACCTGGCATTGCGCTTCCCGGAAACGGCTACGGTATACCACTGGCCGGAGCTGGTGTACAGCAGCGATGTGGCGCCGGTATCGCAGGTGCTGGAAGACTTTATGCTAAAGGGTTTCATGGAGATCAGCGCATTGCGCGAAGCCGTAAAATGGGTATCACCTTACATCGGGCGGGCCATTACTACGCCGCTTACCTTGCCGGCTTTCCAGTTGCCCTACTATGAAGGATTCAATAAGCAAAAAGACCAGCAATACTGGCTGGGCATTTACCGCCGCGATGAAACGTTTCCCGTCAGCTTTTTGAAGGATTGCTGCAATGCCTGCCGGGAAACAAACGTGGGTGAATTGTATCTCACCACCTGGAAATCGCTGGTGGTACGTAACATAGCGCCGGCCCACCGCCCGCTCTGGGACTACATCCTGGGCAAGCACCGGGTGAATGTGCGGCATGCCGCCAATGAGCTGAACTGGATCGTGGAAGATGAAGATGACCTGGTGATCAAGCGGGCCATCATCCGGCATTTTGACCGGGAAGATGTGCGCACCTACGGGCTTTGTTTCAATGTGCGGCTGAAGCGGAGCACCGCCCTGTTTGGCTCCGTGATCATCCGCCTGCGCGGCAGCCATGCCACGTCGCGCCTGCGCTCCATGGACCGGTTTGATATTTATTATGCAAAGGATTTTAATCCCAATGCCAGTGAATGGCTGCTGTACCGGGAGCAGGTCATGAAAGAGCACCTGGGGGTGTACCTGGTATCGCTCTGCAAGGAATTTTATGACCATATCAGCCGCCAGGATGTGCTGCAGCAATACCAGGTGGCCAATGCGGCGCCCGTGGTGGAGGAGGTGGCGCCGCCTGCATTGCACCAGTGCGGGGCTTGCCTTACCGTGTATGATCCCGCAGTAGGAGATCCGGGTGCGCAGGTGCCGGCCGGCACTGCATTTGAAGCCCTGCCCGCAGATTATGTATGCAACCTTTGCGAGGAGCCGGTAACGGGGTTTGTGCCATTGCAAGGACGATGAAATCCCCAACGCACGTCCATCTCTTAAAAATCAGCTTAAATTCAAACTAATAATCCCCGCCGCCTGGTTCCCCACTGTGCCCGGGTACAGGCCCGGATCACCATGCTCACTCCCGGGCCGCCTGGCTCCCCACTATGCCCAAGTACAGGCCCGGGTAGCCATGCTCACCCCCCCCGGGGACGCCGTGCACTGGGAAAACGTAAATTTGCAGTAGCACATGGCAGCAGGGAATTTGGCCCAACTGGCCCGGGAACTGGCCCTATCCATGGCAGAACAAAGAACTTTTTGCGGCAGCAGATCCAGCTGAAAATAAAGGAACAGGATTTGAACATTACTTTCGAGCTGCTGGAGGTGATCTTTTACCTGTCCCGCAATGACGGGGCCAACCAGCAGGAAATTGCGGATGTCCTGATCAAAGACAAATCCGGCATGACCTACCTGGCAGACAACCTGGTGAAGCGCGGCATGGCGATGCGCCAGGAAGATGAACAGGACCGCCGCAACAAGCGGATATTCTTAACTGTAGCAGGAAAGTCGTTAATGGACAACCTGGATCCCTGGTTAATTGAACGGTATGAAAAAGCCACGGAAGAGGCATCCGTGCAGCGGACATTGAGAAAGCCATTGCGCTGGTGCAGCGCATGAACCATAAACTCAAGGAGTCGTTATGAAAACGTTACTGATACCCGTTGACTTCACCGCTACCACGGACAATGCCGTGACCTTTGGCGCCGCCTGGGCCAAACGCTATGAGTACGAACGCATCATCCTGCTGAAAACTTTCTACGACAATGTGTTCGATAACATCGTGGTGTCTGCCGAATATGCGCCGGTAAACCAGGAATACCGCCAGCAGGAGCGGCGGGATGCCCGGGAAAAACTGGACCAGCTTTGCCACCAGCTGGTCACCCAGGCCGGCCCGGATGTAAAGGTGTGTACCGCCCAGAGCGAGGCCCCTTTGCTGCGCGCCATCCTGGAACTGGTGCAGCAAGAAAAACCGGAGCTTATTATCATCGGCAGCGACGATCATGACCAGGTAAGTGGCAGCACCATTGCCGGTAGTGTGATCAGCATTGCCAAAACCAGCCCGGTGCGCGTGCTGATAGTGCCGGCCAGCTACCGTTACCGCCCGGTGCAAACCGCCCTGGTGCCCTACAATTACAACGCCCTGCATCATCTCTCCAAACTCAATGCCCTGGCGGTTTCCCCATTGTGGCACCACGTAAACCTGATGGTGCTCAACATTGACCCCAAAGGCCGCTACCAGGAGCCGGATGCATCTTTCTACGAAACCGAAGCCGCTTTGCGTAATTACCTGCACCACTATAATTTTTCCCTGCATTACCGCAATGACCGGAATATTATCCAGGGCATCATGGCCTTTACGGAAGATCACGATGTGCAGCTCATCATTGCCATGCCGGGCAAGTACAGCTTCCTGTATTCATTGACCCACAAAAGCATCTCAGAAGGCATTTACCGCAACACGCGGGTGCCGGTGCTCATTCTTAAATAAAAGGCAATAATGACTTAGCTGGTGAAGGAGTTGTACGCGGTGATCATGCTTTCGTAATCATTGTCCAGGTCTTCCAGCTGGCTGTCTGTGAGCTTGCCGGCATCGCCAGCGTCGCGCATGATCTTTTTGGCGCGCAGCAGGAAGTCGTGGTACTTGTCATAGAAATTTTTGTACTGGGAATCCTTGTCTGCTTTTTTCACGTTGTCGCTGTTGGCGGCGGCGTGGGCGGTCTGTGCCTGTTCCAGGCTGCTGTAGCCGGTTTGGGCGGAATCTGCAAAGGTTTTGTAATCATCCGCATGCTGGCCCATGCCAGACACAAATGCTTTTACAGCGGCCATATCAGCTTTCATGTCGTGGATGGGCTGGCGCAGGGGGCTGTCTTTCAGGGCCACGGCTTCTGCCGCATCGGCCACTGTGTTGATGCGCTTCATCACCGCTGTTTTTTCATCGATCATGATGCCGGCGTAATTGCGGATGGAATCCAGCAGGGCCAGGCCTTTCACGCTTTTGTCGTCTTTATAGTCCTCTGCCTTCAGGTAGTCTGCTTCTTCCTTGCGGAATGTTTCCAGCTTGCCGGATGCCTCAGTGTAGGCCGCCATGTGGGCTTTAAAGAAAGCCTGGTCTTCCTTTGCGAGGGCGCTGGAAGGATGGGCAGGATCGTTCTTGTCGTTGAATGCTTTGATCCTGGGCATGGAAAAAGGAGTGGAGATGCTGAGGAAAGCAAAGCGGTCACCCGGGTTGTGCAGGGCTTTGTCTACCTGCGTTACGTAGCGCGACATCTGGTCCAGGTAGTCCATGTCATGATTGAGCAGGTCTACCACGGAGTTGGTGTAGCCAATGATCGCATTGGCGTCGTTCTCGGAAGAACTGGCATAGGCAGTGGAGTCAGTTCCCTTGCCGGTACCGGTAAGGTTGTTACAGGAGGTGGCCATCATGGCTACGCTGCAAGCCATCAGTACAAAAGCGTTTTTCATGGGTTTGAAATGGTTTGGAGGTTACGGTTCAGGTACAAAAAAAGATCAGGGGGTAATGCATGTTGCACAATTTCCTTTCGGGTCCAAAAATAAGGGTTCTTAACTAATTCTGCACCGTACAGGGCGCAATAAAAAAGCCCGCGGAAGTTTTCCACGGGCTGTGATTAGCGCCTGGTCCATCTTATGGCCTACACCCTCCAAGGCGGGCCGTGCAGACATCCCAGGACTTTATGATTTACGGCGCAGGACTTTCCAGCAGATAATGAATAGCGGAACAATAAGTGCCGTGCATCCAAATGCCTTCCAGGCGCCGTTGCCCAGCAGCGCTGCCAGCAGGCCAAAACCGCTGAGGATACCCAGCAGGAGCGGCGTGCGCCATACTTTTACCACGTTTGCTTTAGCCATTGATCATGTTTGCTTCGATTTGAGAAAAATAGGCTTCCTGCGTTTTGCGGCGTGCAAACCAGAGGTACACGCCGGATGCCAGTACGATGATGCACACCACATCAAATAAGGCCCAGATCACTTTCAATGGCATACCTCCATAGTCGCCAAAATGCAGTGGGCGCGACATTTCCAGGGCCCGCAGGTACCAGGGCAGGTCTATGATGTGGGTGATGTTGCCGGTGCGCGCATCCACCAGTACAGGGGTGAACAGGCGGGAAGTGACATTGCTGGTGCCTTTTGTCCACACCAGGTAGTGATAGGCGCTGCCATAAGGGTTGCCCGGGAAAACCACGCTGGTGGCCTCCATGCCGGGCAGGGCCGCTTTTACATGTTCATACGCCGCCTCCGTGGAGTACAGGCTGTCCCTGGGTATGGGCGGTTTGCCTGCGTAGGGCGCCAGCATTTGTTTTACTTCTGTTTGTCCAAACAGGCCGAAAAGAGGGGTGGCCAGTTCGTTCATCACACCGGTGGCGCCCACGACCACCAGCCATACCAGCGAAGCGATGCCCAGCAGGTTGTGAAGGTCCAGCCATTTGAAACGGCGGTTACGGTCGCGGCGCACGGTGCCAAATTCCAGCTTCTTCATGTAAGGGCCGTACAATACTGCGCCGGTGACCAGGGAGATCACGAACAACAGGCCCATAAGGCCAAGGAATAGCTCACCATTCAGTCCCATGAACATATCCCGGTGAAGCGCCAGCATGGTGCGCATAAAGTCCGGCGGCTGTTTGGTCAGCGGTGGCTCATCCCTGCGCAGGATGCCGGTACGGGCATCAAAATAAAGGTTGTGCGCGAGTTTGGGGGGCGATGCATGATCAGGTAACATGCTTACCACGAGTTGCGGATAATCATCGTCCGGATACATAAAATTAATGACATCATGGGGATAGCGCTGGAAGGCCTGCGCTACTACCTTGTCAAAACTCACCAGGGGTGTACCGGCCGGCATGGGCGGAAAAGGTGCTTCCCTGCTGAAGACCTTTTCCAGCTCTTCCCCGAAGATGAGCGGCAGCCCTGTAATGCAGAGTATGAACAGGAACAGGGTGCAGATCAAACTGGTCCAGCGGTGCCACGCCAGCCAGCGTTTAATGTTCTTTACCATTTGCGTTGCTTAAAATTTTACGGCCACCGTGGTGCTGAAGCGGCGGGGCATCATCTGGCTGATGTAACTGCCCCAGTATACTTCGTTGGTGAGGTTATCCAGTTTGCAAACTACCCGCCACGCGTTGCGTTCATAACCCAGGGATGCATTGAGCACCGTGTATTCCGGGATGTAGAAGGAGCCCTGCGTGTGGGTCTGCGTAATATATGCCTTACCGTTATAGTTGCCGCCAATGCCCAGTTGCAGGCCTTTCAGCGCGGTGCTGCGCAGGTGGTAGCTGATCCAGAGATTGGCCGTTTCTGCGGGGCCGTTCCACTGGCGCAGGCCATCGTGCTGGCCGGTGGCATCCTGGTTCCTGGTGTAAATATCGTTGTGCGAATAGCCGGCAATGATGTTGAGCCCTGCAGCGGGGTTGGCAATCACTTCTGCTTCAAACCCTTTACTCAGCTGGCTGCCGTCCTGCACGGAAAACCCGCTGCCATCAAATGCGGTGTGGATCACATCATTTACATTGATCTGGTAGTAACTGGCCGTACCGGTAAGGCGGCCTGCCAGCAGATCCGCTTTGATGCCGGCTTCCCACTGGTTGGCATGGGAAGGTGTAAAGTCCGTGTACTGGCCATTGGGCTGGCGCGCGGGGCTATTGTTCTGGAAGCCGTTCATATAGTTGCCAAACACGGACAGCCTGTCCCGGATCACCTGGTACACGAGGCCCAGTTTAGGAGAAGGTGCGGTTTGATGGTAACGGCCGTAAGTAGTATCTGCAGTGCTGGTGCCTCTGGATACAAAGTGGTCCACGCGGATGCTGGCCATCACAGACAGGGCGGGAGTGATGTTCAGCACATCGGAAATATATGCGCTGTAGATATCCCGGCCGGTCCATGCAGGGACGAGGGGCACCTTGGCTAAAGCCGCGTCCAGCCTGGCGGGTGTGAGCTCATAGTAGCGGGGATCTTTCTGGTGGATGAGCACATTGTCAAACCCGTTGACCGTGGATGCGGCGCTGCGGGTGGCAGTGGTGAGGTAGTCCAGGCCCAGGACCACGCGGTTGCGCATATTGCCCAGCAGGAAGTCGCCATTGAAGTTCTGCTGTACTTCCGTGGACCCCTGGATGGTATGCTCATGGCCGGGATTGCGGGTCACCATGCTGTCCCGTACGATCTGGTTCCAGCTCCAGTAGCCATCCACCGTTGCATTGGTCTGGGAGAAGGCCGTGGTGGAGGTCCATTGGTCAGACAGCTTGTATTTGGCCTGGCCATACACCGTTACGGAAGGTTTGGTTTCATAGAGATCGTTACTGCTGTAAGAGCGGCGGTAGTCAATGCCCAGTTTGCGCGGGTTGTCCAGTGTGAGCGAGGCCTGGGGGAAGAGGCGGTTGAAGTCGTTTGCCTTTTGTGCATACACCTCCGCATCCAGGAGGAGAGTGAGGCGGTTGCTCACCTTGTACATAAAAGAAGGGGCAAACAGGAAACGCCGGGTGAAGCCGGCATCCTGGAAGCTGCCTTCATCGTGGTAGGCAAGGTTAGTGCGGAGGCAGAGGCCTTTGTTTGCATTGAGCGGGGTGTTCACATCGGCGGTAATACGGCTCAGGTCAAACCCGCCCCGGGTTACACTGATCTCACCACCAAAGGTTTCGTAAGGCTTTTTGGTGATGCGGTTTACCAGCCCGCCAAAAGAAGTGAGGGTGCTGCCAAAAAGGGTGGCAGAAGGCCCTTTCAGTACTTCTATTCTTTCAATGCCCTGCACTTCAATGCTGTTGCCGATCTGCTGTTGCATATCATTGCGCAGCAGGCTGGAAGTAAGGAAACCGCGCAGGAAAAAAGTATTGGACCCGTTCACGAGGCCCTGGCTTACACCGCTTACATTTTTCAGTACATCATTGTAAGTTACAATGGCCTGGTCTGTAAGTATTTCATGCGGCACCACGTTGTACACCTGCGGGTTCTCAATATTCCGGAGCGGCAGGCGTGCCACGTTATTGGATTCTTTTTTTGCAAACTTGTTATAGCCCGTAATGACCTGCACTTCCTGCAGTTGATGGGTGGTGTCTGTTATGGAACGTTTTTGCTCCTGGGCCTGCGCAGGAAGGCTGGTGGCCGTAATGGCCAGGCCAAGGGCGCATGGAATGAATGGTTTCATCTGTTAATGTTGGTTATCGGGATGGGTAGTGTGATGATGACACGGCATACCTGATAAGTACGCCGGGGCAGCTTAGCAGCGCAAAGATGATAACGACTGCAGGGGTTACACCATCGTATCGGGAAAATGGTTTACGCGAAGCGAAAAAATCCGGGGCCTTCCCGGCCGTCACACAAAAATCACATACCCCCACGAAAAAAAGCAGTATTTTTCAAATCCACGATTTTTGTCAACGTGAACATCCGCCACCTTCCATACAACATTGCTGAGCAAGGCGTACCGGACCCACACGGGGTGGGCCTGGCCCGCTATCGCACGCCGGTGGCGGAGGACCACGTACCGGTGTCGCTGCATGGCAACCTGGCCCTGCTGGTCATAAATGGCAGCGTACAGGTGCAAGCTCCCACCATTGCGGTGAGCGTGGCCGCAGGCGGCCTGGTGCTGGCCGCAGCCGGCAACTACCTTTTCACCGAAACGCCGGCCAATGGGCATTACGAAGCCATGCAGTTGTATTTCAGCAATGAATTGCTCACCGATTTTTTCATCAAATACCATGGCTTCCTGCCCGGTGTGGCGCCGGCGGCGCGCCGGCCTTTGCTGGCGTATGCGCCCAGCGATTTTTTGCAGCGTTATGCACCATCAGTGGAACAAACAGCCACGCCCGCAAAACTGGAAGCATTGCTGCACCACCTCCTGCACCTGGACGCTGCAAGGCTGCGCAGCTGGCAGATCGTAGCAGCGCAGGACTGATCATTACGTAACAATAAATCATGCACATATGAGCACACCTGTAATAGGCTGGATAGGACTGGGCAAAATGGGCCATCCCATGGCACAGCACCTGGTAAACGCCGGCTACCCTGTAACGGTATACAACCGCAGCAAAGACAAGGAAACCGGGTTTGGGAATACCGCCACATCGCCCAAGGAAACCATGGCCGGCGCTGATATTATTTTCCTGATGGTATCGGACGATGCTGCTATCCACGACCTGGTGCAGGGCCCGGAAGGCCTGCTGGCAGCAGGTGTGAGCGGGAAGCTGGTGGTCAACATGAGCACCGTGTCGCCCCACATCAGCCGGGAGGTGGCCGCCAGCCTGCATAAGCAAGGCAATGAATACCTGGATGCGCCGGTATCCGGCAGTGTAAAACAGGCACAGGACGCCGCCCTGGTGATCATGGTGGGCGGACCGGCCGCCGCCTTTGAACAAGCCAAACCGGTGCTGGAAAAAATAGGGCGCCTGGTAATGCGGGTCGGGGATCATGGCGCCGGCAATACCGCCAAACTGGCCATCAACAGCATGCTGGCCTATCATGCGCAAGGCCTGGCAGAAGCGGTGTTACTGGCGCGCAACAATGGCATTGCCACGGCAGACCTGCTCACACTGATCAACAACTCCGCCCTGGGCAATCCTTTCATCAAAATAAAAGGACAAGCCATCCTGGATAACAATTATGCACCAGCCTTTGCGCTGAAGCATATTGCCAAAGACCTGCGCCTGGCCAAGCACCTGGGCCTGGCCACCCCATTGGGGCAGGCAGCCTTTGACAGCTTCCAGCATGCGGAGGCAACCCTGGGCGAAGAAGATATTATTGCCATTATAAAGCAACTGTAGCGGGCGGCGTAGCTTTTGGCTAAAGCGGCCCTGTGGCCCGCGTAACTTTCTGCTATACCGTCACGGCAGCCGGCATCGGTTGCTTCCTTTTCTGCAGCACCCGGTTGCGCAGGCGCAGGAAAGGTTTTTCCAGCAACCTATTCAGCAGCCATGCCACCACCAGGCACGCCACGGTACATACGGCAAAGGTGGCGTTGCTCTCCAGGTCCCATCCCCAGGCGCGGAGCCCGTTTTGGGTAACATGGATCACGATCTTATGCGTGAGGTACAGTACGTAAGACCAGGTGGCCAGCCTAACGGTAATGCCCGTACGATATTTATCCAGGATGGAACCCTGGCACACCGCCCCCATGACGATCGATCCATAACCCAGGTCTGTAAGCGGGAACCCCGCCACGGACGCCGCATAACTTTCCGGGTCTGCACAGGTAAAGTAAGCTGCCGTGAGCACGGCTATGCCGGCCAGCAGCAGCAGGTTGCCATGCGGCTGCAAGCGCGCTTTCACAGCGGGTTTAAACCGGAAGAGCGCTGCGACGGATACGCCCACGAGCAAGCCATCCAGCCGGCAAAAAGTAGGGTAGTACAACCAGGTGTACCAACGCACCCATGCATCATCTTCCCCTTGGAAAGGCGCCACAAAATGATCCCAGCAAAAGGCCCGCAGCACAAAGCCGCCCGCAAACAGGAACGCCAGCAACCATGCGCCTTTGCGGAGTTGCTTCATGGCCAGTAGCGCTATCAGCACCAGTGGCAGCACCAGGTAAAACTGTTCTTCAATACACAGTGACCAGGCGTGGGAGAAGGTGCCTTGCGTGCGCAGGTCCAGGCCCAGGTTCTGGGTAAAGGTGAGGTATTTCCACAGCGGAGCCAGGGCTTCCCGCTCCCGGAAGGAGGGCAGCGCCACGTACACGCCCAGTGTGAGCAGGTAAGCCGGCAGGATGCGGAATACGCGTTTGATAAAGAAAGTGGGAAAATCCACGCCTTTGCCGGCGGCAATGCCGGCAAAGAGCTGCGAGGCAATGAGGTACCCGCTGAGCACAAAAAAGAGGTCCACGCCGGTCCACCCAAAAGCGCTGATGGTGTTGGTCCACGCCGGGTGTGGGAAAATGCGCCCGTAGTGATAAAGGAATACAAAGGTGATGGCAAAAGCGCGCAGGTGGTCCAGCCCGTGCAAATGCCGGAGGGGAGCGGGTTTGAAGGTTGTCATTAAATGCGTTGTGAGCTGCAAAAATGCGGCATTAAAACCGGTGGTGCAAACCCTTGTGATGAGTGGCAAAAAAGTGGTGGACCGGTGCTTTTAATCATTCCCAGGCCCCTCTTCCCGGGCCAGTATTTCCTTACACTTATTAATAAACCCCGTGCCATCGCTCCACTCAAACGCGTGGTATACCATGTCATCGTACGTGGTGCCCGGCCCAAAACTTTTGTGCACCGGGTGCTTCAGTTGCCAGCGCGGATCTTCCACGTGGGTGGGCCACCAGAAACTGATGTTGCCGCCTTGCTGGCGCACGCGGTCTGTGAGGGACTGGCCGGCTTCGGGGTAGTTAAGCTCCCGCAGGTAAGCCGTGGAGATGGCAAAACAAAAAGAAGACACATACAGGGTGCATCCCTGCTGGCCGGATTGGGCGCAGCCCACAATGGTGCGGGGCTCCAGCAGGTCCGTGATCAGTTTATTGAGCCACATGCGCTGCGTGGGCACACAATCAATATCGAAGAAAATAAGGTAGTCCGTATCGGTCACCTGCTTGCAGGTCTGGTGCAGGAATTGGGAATGCGTCATGGTGGGATGGTACACCTGGTTAATGCTCAGCCCGAATTTTGTAAACACCTGACGCTGGTAGTCTGGAATATCCGCAGCTACTTCCGCATTGTAAAAGGAAAAAATCTTGAAGAGGGATCGCTCAATCATAACGACAGTTGTGCATCGAATGTACATAAAATGCACCAAGCGTGTGCGGGCCTGGCCGCAGGAGTACACCCTTTTCACCGTAAAAGGAAAATGTTGCCGCGGGGGCCGGAAATGAAACAAAATATTACCGCTGCGCCAGGCAATGCGCGGTATGGGTTATGCCGCGTTGCCTTATGCATCCAGTGGTTTCGGTAACTGCAGGGCCTGCGCCGCCTTGCATTATGTATCCAGTGCTTTCAGCAGCTGCAGGGCCTGTGCTTCCGCTGCATCCGCCGCGGCTGCCATTTGTTCCAGTGCCTGTAAATCCGCCAGCAGTGCGGCTTCTGATACGCTGCTGCCTGCCTGCTGTACCAGTGTTTCCAAAATAGCGGCGAGCTTGCCGGGCGGGGTATCATCCTCTACCGGGTGAGTGCGGGCCGCCCGCCACTGCCCATTGACCTGCGTAAATAAAAAGAACAGGGAGCCATCCAGCACATGCCATTTGCCCGTTTTGGGGCGGCTGCTGGTTACCTGCGTAGTGATGGCCGCTTGTAACGCGTGGCCCAGCGCCACACCCAGTTTGCCGGAAGTAGTACGGCGCTGTTCCGGTCCGCCGGGTGTGGTGGGGGGATCAAAAACATCGTATTGCATGCTATAGCCGTCCTCACCGGGTGTCAGTGCAAGCGTCCAGCGCTGCAGGCCGGGCGCAGGAAAGGCCGGGTACACAAAAACATAGGTGCGGGGCGTGGCAACATCCCCGTGCTGGAAACTGGTTTGCAGCACCTGCTCCAGCTGGGAGGTGGTTTTGGCCGCATCCAATCGTTCAAAATGCAGGCGTTCTATGTCACTTTCAATATGCTGCCGGTAGCTTTGCCTGCAAATAGCCAGTTGTGCTTCCGTAAGCGGTACGGAAGACGAGGAGTTCCATTCCTGTTTGAATGCTTCAAAACTTTGCATGCCGCAAATTACGCATTTATGGTACAGCCAGGATGGGCTGTTTCAATGCCCAGGCCAGGTGTGCACTGTCTTCCGGATCTATACTGGCAGCGGCTTTCAGGGGATGGCCTTCGTAGTGCGCATACTGCGGTGCGGCATGGGCATCGAACGTAATGAGATCCACCGATCTTATAGCCCCCGCAGTGCGCGCGCCCAGCCAGTGCGGATCGTCCTGTTGCTGCCAGGTGACCAGCGCCAGTTGTGCCTGCGCGGGGTAGGTGGCGCCGCCGCTGGTGCGGGCAAACCGGTAAGCGCTGTCATTGGCATACAGCGTGGCCTGTGTGTGGAGGACGGTATCGGTAAAGGTGTTCAGGGCCTTCCACAGCAGTGGGTCTACCGGTAAAGTGCCGGCAGCAAGGGAAGCGGTATCATTAAAGCGGGAGCGGTCTTCCACCTGCGGCGCCGCGCAGGCAAACAGGAAGAGGGTACCAGCTATGGGAAGGTATTTAAACATGGTCATGATCAATGTGCATTTAAGGCCAGGGGCTGGGTGAAGAGAAAATCATTGTTTTTCAACGGTGCGTGGCAGGTGGTGCATTCCGTGGTGAACAAGGCGTTCTTGCCGTAGGGTTTGGGCTGCAGGCCTCTCCACCGTGCCCAGCCCCAGCCTTCTGTCCGGGCATATTTTTGCTGATCCTTGATCATAAATTCCACCTGGAAAAAATCACCGGGGCGTACCCGCCCGAGGCTGTCGCGCACGGCCCACCACGCGGCTTTTGCAAATACGGCACCATCGGGCCAGGGGTGGATCTTTTTCTGTTGAATGGCTTTTACCGCAATATCATTCCCATAGATCACGCGCAGCGTACCATTGTCAAAACGGTCTGTGGTGCTTACTACCTGCCATTGGTCCCAGCCTTTGAGGTAGGCAATACCATTGGGCGCATCCGCCACGGATGCCGCGTGTTCCGCGATGGTGGCGGGTACCTGGCCGGTGTCCTTTTTGGGATGTGCTTTAAAAGTATTTACCCAATCCCGCAGCGTGGCGATGTCCGTGGCAGACAACCTGGCATCACGGTGAAGCAGCAGGTAGTCGGCCCTTGGCATTACACCAAAAAGTACCTGGTTGATGGAAGTATACAACGCCGCACTCTGGGCTGCGGGCGCCAGGGAATCCCAGGTGGAAAAATTGAGCATCGCCCTGCCATCGCGGATGTGGCGGGCCACCAGCCAACTGGCCGGCGCCATTTTGTCGAACCATTTTAATTGCCCCTGGTTGGAATGGCAGTCGTAGCAGGCCCTTACCAGGATCTCTTTTACAGCAGGCGGTGCCTGGATCTCGCCGGTAACGGGGGCGGCTTCCGTTTCGGGATGGAAGAATTGCAGGATGCCCAGGCCAATGAGTAGTATCAAAGCTACCATGGGCCAGCGTTTGCGTGGTGTGGTCATTGTTTCCTTTTTGATGACACCGTGAATGTACGAAGCGGCGCCGGGGCTGCCGGCATATTTTACGGCGAAGTGGACAAATAAGGTTACGAAACGGCAACAATAGCCGGGCACGCTCTTTGTGCGCCCAGGACCATGGCTGATACAACAAACGCTTTTTCCGGCTTCGTGCGCGTGCGTGGCGCCCGGGAACATAACCTGAAACAGGTAGACGTAGACATTCCCCGTGATGCCCTGGTAGTATTTACCGGTGTATCTGGCAGCGGCAAATCCTCGCTTGCATTCGGTACTTTGTATGCAGAGGCCCAGCGGCGCTACCTGGAATCGGTATCGCCTTACGCCCGCCGCTTATTCCACCAGATGGCTGTGCCGGAAGTGGATGAGATAGACGGCCTGCCACCTGCCGTGGCGCTCCAGCAGCAAAGGGGCGCGCCCACTACCCGCTCCAGCGTAGGCAGTGTTACCACCCTGAGTAACCTGCTGCGCATGCTTTACTCCCGCGCCGGTGACTATCCGAAAGGGGCGCCCATTATTTATGCGGAAGGTTTTTCGCCCAATACGCCGGAAGGCGCCTGCCCCCACTGCCATGGCCTGGGCCGCGTGTATGAGGTAACAGAAAAAAGCATGGTGCCGGACCATACGCTGACCATCCGCGAGCGTGCCGTAGCTGCCTGGCCTACCGCCTGGCAGGGACAGAACCTGCGCGATATCTTGGTGACCATGGGCATTGACGTGGATATTCCCTGGAAAGACCTGCCTAAGAAAACACGGGACTGGATCCTTTTCACAGAAGAAACACCCACCGTGCCGGTATATGCGGGCCTTACACCGGAAGAAACCCGCAAAGCCCTGAAACGCAAAGCCGAGCCCAGTTACATGGGTACCTTCAGCGGGGCCAAGCGCTACGTGATGCACACCTTTGCCAACACCCAGAGTGCGCTGATGAAAAAGCGGGTGTCCCAGTTCATGATCAGCGCTGCCTGCCCCGTGTGCGACGGGAAGCGCCTGAAGCAGGAGGCATTGCAGGTGAAATTTGCGGGGCTGGATATTACCGAACTATCCCGCATGCCCCTGGAAAAAATGCAGGACCTGCTGCAAAGCGTATTGCAGGGTATCAGCCCTTCGGGCAAGGCGGCTAAGGCCAGGGACAATGTCCTGCATCCTGAAAAAGCACTGGTGGTGCAGCGCATCGTGGAAGACCTGCAGGGCCGCCTGCAGGTGCTGCTGGACCTGGGGCTGGGTTATCTCTCACTGGAGCGCAGCACACCCACGCTTTCACCGGGTGAATTGCAGCGCCTGCGCCTGGCCACGCAGGTGCGTTCTAACTTATTTGGGGTCGTGTATGTACTGGACGAGCCTTCCGCAGGCCTGCATCCCGCGGACACGGAAGCATTGCTGCGCGCCCTGGATAAATTGAAAGCTTCCGGCAATTCTTTGTTCGTGGTGGAACATGAACTGGACGTGGTGCGGCATGCAGACTGGATTGTGGATGTGGGCCCTGCCGCAGGCGCGGAAGGCGGGCGGGTACTGTACAGCGGCCCTCCCGCGGGACTGGCCACCGTGGCGGATTCGCAGACGAGGGGCTTCCTGTTTGCCACCGGCGCTTTCCAAACACCGCCGCCCCGCCAGCCCAATGGCTGGTTAAAGCTGAAAGGCATTACCCGCAATAACCTGCACCAGCTGGATGTGGATTTTCCGCTGGGCGTCATGACCAGCGTAACGGGCATTTCCGGCTCTGGCAAATCCAGCCTGGTGAGCCAGGTGCTGGTAGAACTGGTAAGCGCTTCCCTGGGCCTTCAAACCAGTGACGAAGCAGCCACGGCCTCGCTGGATGAACCCGCCCCCTTGACCCTGGGTGGCCAGATCGTTGCTGGCATGGACCGTATCAAACGCCTGGTACAGGTAGACCAGCAACCCATTGGCCGCACGCCCCGTTCTAACCTGGCCACTTACACCGGTCTTTTTGATCATGTGCGGAAACGCTTTGCCGCCACCAAAATGGCCAAAGCCCGCCACTACGATGCCGGCCGCTTTTCTTTCAACGTGGCCAAAGGCCGCTGCGAAACCTGCGAAGGGGAAGGCTTTGTGATGGTGGAACTGCTCTTCCTGCCCAGCGTGTACGCGCCTTGCCCCACCTGCCATGGTGCGCGCTACAACGCCAAAACACTGGAAGTAACTTATCACGATAAAAACATTGCCGACGTGCTGGGCATGACAGTCGATGAAGCGTATGATTTCTTTGCAGACGAGCCTCCGGTGCACCGCGCCCTGCATATACTGCGGGAAGTAGGGCTGGGCTACCTGCGCCTGGGCCAGCCTGCCACCGAGCTTTCCGGCGGGGAAGCACAACGCATTAAACTGGCCACGGAATTGCAGCGCGCGGGCCACGGGAACACGTTGTATATCCTGGACGAGCCCACCACGGGCCTGCATCCAGCAGATGTGGAGCGCCTGGTAGTACAGCTGGAAGGACTGGTAAATAATGGCAACACCGTGATCGTGGTAGAACATGACATGCGGGTGATAGCCGCCAGTGACTGGGTGATAGACGTAGGGCCAGGTGCAGGAGAGAAGGGCGGAAAGATAGTAGTGGCGGGCACTCCGGCAGAAGTGAGCAACCAGCCGCTTAGCAGGACGGCGAAGTATTTGGCGAAGTTCCTTAAAGGATAACAATTTCCGGAAAGCAAAAGGGAAGATCATTGTAGTGATCCTCCCTTTTGCTTTTATAAGACAGATGTGTAAGCTGCTATTTATATACCACTACAAAACTATCCGGCTTCGCTGCAAAGGCGTCCTTACATTCCTGGGAGCAAAAGCCTAATACCTTTCCTTTATAATGCAGTGTGTCTTCAATGCCCGCGGTAACCGGCATGCCACAGGAAGGATCTTTTTTATTATCTACCAGCGCGGCTTCAAATTTAGGAGCGGCCACAGTGGCTTTCATGGCAGTATCCGCTGCCGGTGCGTTAGTGCCGGCAGGCTTGGTGGTTTGATTACAGGCGGCTGCCAGGAGCAGGAGTGACAGTAAACCGGTGAATGCTTTCATGCAATTGTATTTATAGATGCAAAGATAGTAAATAGAAAAGAAACTTTATGCGTTTACAAAGTATATGTACCATGAAATTGGCTGTGGTGGCCTGTTTCAGGGCTGCCGGAAAAATTGGTTCATCAATCCGTGAAATTGGGATTGATGGACTGGTACAGCGGGCGTAGTTTTGCCAAGTCAATTCGATCATATAGCAGCTGCGAATGTAATTAAGCACATCAAAAAAGGAAACAAAATGAAAAACAGATTCAAACAAGGACTCGCCGGACTGGCACTTTTACTTTTCGCTTCTCTGACTACAAATGCACAATCAAACGATAAAACCGGTGGTGAAAAACCCAAGTGGATCTACAGCGCCGGTGTAGAAGGCGGCGTGACCGTAGGTAGCTTCAACGACTTTTATGGAGGCTCCGTAGGTGGCTCCCTGGAAGCTGACCTGGCCATCGTAAAACGTACCCTGTACGTAACCCTGAACGCTGGTTATACCGACGTTTTTGGTAAGAACAACCTGCAGGACCTCTCTTTTATCCCGGTAAAAGCTGGTCTGCGTTACTACCCGTTCTCCCACATCGATAAGCTCTACATCCAGGGCCAGGCAGGTGTAAACATCCTGGCAAACAAGAGCGATGCAGGGGCAGACAAATCTGCTGTATTCCTCTATACACCGCAGATCGGTTACCTGTTCCCGCTGGGTAAAAATCATAACTACCTGGACGTAGCGGTGAAATGGGACGGCTCCTCCAAGATCTATGACGGAGGCGACTCTTTCAACAGCATTGGCCTGCACGTAGCCTACGCTTTTGGCTCTAAGAAATAACAGGCTATAATTAGTTTGCTATATGAAAAGAGGCTATTCCCAAACGGAAATAGCCTCTTTTGAATTTGTATAAATGGGTGTAAAAATTACGAAGCGAGGTTGAGCCGGAACACAGACGGGTTAAAGCCCGTGATGTTCTTGAAGAAGCGGCTGAAGTGGGAGGCCGTATCAAAATTTAAACGGTCTGAGATCTCTTTTACGCTGAGGGCAGAAGTACTGAGCAGGTGGCGCGCGTCCTGGTGCAGGCGCTGGTGAATGTAGTACAGCGCATTTTTCCCGGTTTCATGTTTGATCACTTCACTCAGGTGCTTGGCCGTTACAAACAGCAGGTCTGCATATTCCTGCACGGTGCGTTTGGTGAGGTAATGGGTGTCCACCAGTTTCAGGAACTCCGTGTACAGCTGGTGCTGGCGCGAGGTGGGATGAGCGCTGCTCTCCGGGCAGCGGGTAATGGCCCGGTGCATTTCGTAAAACAGTTCCATGAGCAGCAGGCGGCTCATTTGCAGGTGAAAACGGTCTGCCTGTTTTTGCTCCCGGTACATTTTGCGGTACAGCCGCAGGATGTTCTCAAACTGGGCGGGTTGCAGCTGCTGGATGGGTGGGCAGCCGGGATGCTGGTCCAGCAGGGTCTCCAGCTCCTGGTCACGGAAAAAGCTATCTGCCAGGAAACTAGGGCGGAACACGATGCTGAGTAACTGCAGGTCCTTGGAGCTTTGCTCAAAGTAGTGTGTATGCTGGGGCGCAATGATAAAGAGGGAATGCGGTTTTACATCCAGCCGGAAAGAGCCTACCATCTTGGTGGCACTGCCCCCCAGGCAAAGTACAATGGCGTAATAATCATTTTTGAGGGGAACGCCCGGCTGCGGCCCTTCCTGCCAGGTGAGCACAAAGTGATCGGCGGCAAGTTCGGGTAATGACGGATGCGGTGTGAGACCGGAAGCCATTTCCGGCAGGTCTGTTGTGTAATTGCTCATCAGTTAATTCCTTATTCGTTCTATTGATTCTCAGCGCAAAAGTACGACACCCGGGCCATTTTGCGTACATACTAAACGTAGTATAAAACCATTTCATAGATGAATCATTGATTTACTTGCTAAAACGTAAAATGCGGGCCCCGGATTACGGGTACACATTAACCTTTAACGGAATGTTAAATAGCTGCCGCTTAACATTTAATTAAGTTTTCACTGCGTAATGTTATATAGCCAAAAAGGCAATGTACAGTTGGCCTTTCGTCCTGTTTGTTGATGTCCTTTTACTCCCCGGAAAAGAGTCAATTGTTTTACAGGAGATACACATTACGTATACGCGTAACTGTTAGTGCGAAAAGAAATTAAAAAGGGTGTACACCGCTAAAGTGTACACCCTTCGTGTTTCAGGATGGGTCATTAATCATTCACTGTTATTCCCGCATGCCTGTCCCTCCTGGTTAACGATCCTTTCTTCATCCTTAATCAATTATCGCCCCGTCACTGATCTCGTCATTGGCATTGGCTATCACCCGGGCCCCGGGCTGAATGGCGCCATACACCTCGATCTTGCCATCATGGGTGTTGCCGGTGCTTACATCTGTTTTGATGGCTTTATGGTCCGCCACCTGCAGCACGTATTTGCGGTCGGTGCCGGTTACCACGGCGGTTTTGGGAACAATGCAGCCTGGCACTTTGCGCTGGCTGGTCACCAGTACGTCTGCATACATGCCGGCGGCCAGTTCATGTTTCGGATTGGCAACGTCCACTTCTATACGTTCCGCGCGGTATTGGAGGTTCACGTTGTCAGACTTGCGGCTGATCTGGCCTTTGAAGGTAAGGCCGGGAAATGCACTGAGACGGAAGCGCAGCGTATCGCCCACAGAGAGGGTGCCCGCCACGGCTTCCGGTACGTCCACCTGCAGGCGCAGGCGGTCCAGTGATTTAAGTTCCAGCATGGGCTTGTCCTTGCTTACATCGCTCACCAGGGCGCCGGGGTGCACGTTGCGCTGGGTGATCACCCCATCAAAAGGAGCGGTTACACGTAGGTAGCTGTGCAGGGTTTCCTGCAGTTGCCAGTTGGCATAGGCAGCATTGGCCAGGGCGCTGTCTGCCATGGTCTTAGAGCGGGTGGCTGCCAGGTCCAGGGGCGACACCGCACCATCTGTTTCCGCTGCTTCCCGCATGCGGGCATAGCGTTCACGGGAGAGGAGGAAGTCGGCCTTGGCGGTGGCGTATTTCTCTTTGGCCTGGGCGCTGCCCTGTTCCAGTTCCGGGGCTTCCAGTGTCATGAGCAGGGTGCCTTTTTTTACATTGGCCCCGATGTCTACCAGTACTTGCTGGACATAGCCGTTCACCTTGGGAAAAATACTTACTTCTTCATAAGCGGCCAGTTGCCCGGGCAGCGTCATTTGCTGGGAAAGGCTGCCGGCGGTGGCTTCCACCACATCGTAGGCGGGGCCTTTTTTTACCGGCGCTTCCGCTTTGGTGGCCACCTGCTCGTGGTGCACGCCACAGGCAGTGAAGCAGATGCAGGCCAGGGAAATAAAATAAAGGGTACGCATATCTTTAATTTGTTTGAGTTCGATAGATCAATTTTGTGTTAGTGCTGCGGTGCGTTGTCATCCGGCATCAGTGATACCGTGTCAAAAGACTTCTTTTGTTGCACCCAGCCATACACCAGCGGCACAATGAGCAGGGCGGCCAGGGTGGAGGCAATAAGGCCTCCTATCACCGCGCGGCCCAGTGGGGCAGACATATCGCCGGATTCGCCCAGGCCGGAGGCCATGGGGATCATACCGGCTATCATGGCCAGGCTGGTCATGAGAATGGGGCGCAGCCGGATGCCCGCGCTCACAATGGCCGCCCGGAAAGGGTCCCGGTATTCCGTTCTTAATTTTTCCGCATTGGTGACGATCAGGATGGCATTGGCCACAGATACGCCGGTGCTCATGATGATACCCATGTACGATTGCAGGTTCAGCGTGGCGCCGGTGGCCAGCAGGGCCAGTAGCGCGCCCAGGATCACCGCGGGCACCGTGGACAGCACGGTGATGGCCAGGCCAAAGCTCTGGTAGTTGGCCGCCATGAGCAGCAGGATCACCACGATGGCCGCCAGCAGGCCGTTTTGCAGGGAGTCCATGGTTTCCGTAAGCAGGGATGACATCCCTTTCACCTCCGTGACCAGGCCGGGAGGCGGCGTACCCGCTTCCTGCACCGCTTTTTCCACGGCGGCGGTAGCACTGCCCAGGTCCTTGCCGGATATATTTGCGCTGATGGTCACAAAGCGGCGGGGGCCACTGCGATCGTACTCACCGGGTAAGGTGTCTACCTGCAGTGTGGCCACGTCAGAGAGGATGGGGCGGGGCTGTCCTTTGATGAGGGGCACCGCGTTCAGCTGCTCCGTGGAGTTCATGATGTACTCCGGCACCTGCACCTGTGTTTGATAGGTGTAGGCCGACTTTTCATCCAGCCACAGGTTTTTGGCGGTATAGCGGCTGGAGGAGGTAACAGCAGTCACGCTCTTGGCTGCCTGGTCTGGCGCCACGCCCATCATGGCCAGTTTCTGGCGGTCAAAATTGATGTTCACCACCGGCACATTGAGGGGCTGTGCTATCTGTACATCGCGGAGGAAGGGCACGGCCTGCATGTGTTGTAACACCTTGGCCGCAAAGGATTTGATGTCTGCCATGCTTTTACCGGCCACCCTTACTTCAATGGGGGTGGAGGCGCCCTGCGCCATGATCTTTTCCGTAAGCTCAATAGGCTCAAAGGAGATCTTCAGCTGCGGATAGTGCGCTGCAATGGCCTTGCGCAGCTGTTCTTTCAGCGTTTCCGTCTTTATCTTATAGTCTTCGTCCAGGTTGATCTGCAGCACGGCTTCCTGGGTACCGCTGTTGAAAATATACAGGTTACTGGTGCCAAAGTTAGACGGCACCAGGCCCACGTAAGCGGAGGAAATGGCCACATGGTGCTGCACCGTGGAGTCTATCAATGCCAGTACGCCTTTGGTAGCCTGCTCAGTTACCTCCAGGCGGGTGCCATCCGGTTCGCGCAGGCGCAGTTGCAGCTGGCCGTTATTGGTCTTGGGCAGCAGGTCTTTACCAATGCCCCAGAAGGCCACGCCGGCTGCACCCAGCACCAGTATTATATAAGTGAGCACCCACAATTTTCGTTTAGGCATCCACGTGGTCAGCTTGCGGATCAGCCAGCTTTTGATCTTTTGAAAGAAGCCGTTGCTATCGGGATGTTGCTGTTCTTTATTGGTATGGTCATTTACTTCTTTCACTTCTTCTGCGTCCAGGGCCAGGCCGGCGTGGGCATGCTGCTGGAACATTTCCGCTTTCAACAGCCAGTTGGCCAGGATGGGCACCAGCGTTTGCGCGGCCACGAAGGAAATGATCATGGCAAAGGCAATGGACAATGACAGCGGCAGGAACATAGCCCTGGGCACACCGGTCATGATAAAGGCCGGTGCAAACACCGCCAGTATACATAACAGGATGAGCAGCAGCGGGAAGGAAATTTCCTTGCACGCGTCGTAAATGGCCAGGCGTTTTTCCTTACCCATTTCCAGGTGCTGGTGAATGTTCTCAATGGTCACCGTAGCCTGGTCTACCAGGATGCCGATGGCCAGCGCCAGGCCACTCAGGGTCATCATATTGATGGTTTGCCCGGCCAGTTTCAGGAACAGCAGGGTGCTGACGATGGCTACGGGGATGGTGACCACCACCGTAACAGAGCTGCGCCAGTCGCGCAGGAAGAGCAGTACCATGAGACCTGTGAGCAGGGCGCCCAGTATGCCTTCCGTCATGAGACTTTTGGCGGAGTTGATCACGAATACAGACTGGTCAAATTCGTAGCTGATATCCACATCATCCGGCAGGAGGCTTTTCATTTCAGGGATGCGCTTGCGCAAGGTCTGCACCACATCCCAGGTGCTGGCATCCGCCGTTTTTACCACGGGAATATACACGGAACGCTTGCCATTTACCAGTGCGTAATCCACGGTGATATCCGCACCGTCACTCACGGTGGCCACATCATGTACAAACACCGCGGTGGCACCGTTGGATTTCACCGGTATGTCTTCAAAATGCTGCACTTTTTCTTCCAGTGAGTTCATGCTTGTTACGTACATGGTGCTATCCACGCGCAGGTTGCCGGAAGGGGTGATGGCGTTGTTCTGGGTAATGGCCTGCACCACTTCATCGGCGGAGAGGTTATAGCTGCGCAGTTTTTCAGGATCTACGTTGATCAGCACCGTGCGCGCGTTGGAGCCAAAAGGCGGCGGTGCAGACATGCCCGGTACGGTGGCAAAGAGCGGGCGCACGCGGGTGAGGGCCAGGTCAAAGATCTCTTTGAGCGGGCGTGTTTTACTGCTGAATACCAGCTCACCCACCGGCAGCGAAGAAGCGTCAAAACGCACTACCGTGGGGGGCAGGGAGCCCGGCGGGAAAAAGGCCATGGTACGGTTCACCTGCAATGCCACCTGGGCAGAGGCTTCCGCCATGTCGGTATTCTCATAAAACGTAAGCTTGATGAGGGACAGGCCCTGGATACTTTTGCTCTCAATGTTCTTCACCCCGTTCACATACAGGAACTGGTCCTGCATGCGGGTGGCAAAGAAACCTTCCATCTGTTTGGCAGACATGCCGCCGTATTGTTCCACCACGTAAATGGTAGGGCTGTTGAGCTTCGGAAAAATATCGATGGGTATGGTGCGGAAGGCCATCACTGCAAAGAGCAGTAATCCGGCAAACAGCACCAGTATCGTGATGGGCCTTTGTAAGGCTGCTTTTACCATAAAATTATTGTTGGATCTGTTGAATGAAATCGTCCAGCTTACCAGTGGCAGCGGCTTTATCTACATGCTGCAGGTACCAGTCACCCAGGGTCTGTACATAATCAGTCTGGGAGCGGTACAGCACATAGGTGGCATTGGTGAGGTCAATGAGGTTCACCATGCCCGCCTTGTACTGGGCCAGCTTCTGGCGGTACACGTCTGCGGCGGCTTTGAGCTGTAATGGCAACTGGCCCAGGTTATCCCGGGTGGCTGCCAGGGCGGCGTCTGTTTTGGCCACGCTGTTCTGCAGGGAAAGTTGTTGCTGCTCCACTTCATAATTGCCGGCCTGCGTCTGGAACCGGGCCATGGCCACCTTGGTGCGGCGGCGGAAACCGGAGAACAGGTCGTAGGTGAAGGCCAGTCCTACGCCATAATTGAAGCGCTGGTAGCCAAAGCCGTAGCCTACAGACTTGAAATCATCGTCATACTGGATGCTGGAGCCACGGGCCCAGAGGCTGCCCGCCAGCAGTATCTTGGGTGTGAAGCCCTTGCTGGTGGCCTTTTCTGTGGCAGCGTACAGATCTGCATTCCGGCGGTAATAGTCCAGCAGCGGGTTGCTGGTATCCGCGGTATTCACCATCAGGGTATCAAAAATGCCCAGGGGCAATGTTTCGTAGGCCCGTGGGAGTGAGTCCCGGCCTATGCGCAAAGGCGCTCCAAACCCGGTGGTGAGGGAGTCCAGCACCAGGCTGTCGGCTGCAAAACCGCTCAGGTAGCTGAGCTCCGCCTGCAGCTGGTGGTAATTGGCCAGCTGCTGGTTCAGGTTGATCATGGTGCGCGACATTTCCGCGCGGGCCAGGCTGGAGTCTACGCCGGCGGTAATGCCACTGGCCGTCACCGCCTTGATGACACGGAAGATCTGCTGGTAGCGGTCCAGGTTCTGGTGGTCATTCTGCAACTGGAACTGGGCTTTCAGCAGGTTAAAATAAAGGCGGCACACCTGCCACTTGAGCAGGTAGGTTTCCCGCGCCAGGTCTGCTTCCTGCAGGTTTTTGCCGGCCTGGGCCTCTGCCATGCGGGCGCCCCGGTAGCCAAAGTCAGTGAGCGTGTATTCACTATACAGGCTGGCCAGGTTGGCCCCGGCGGGCGTATAAATATTATCGGCCCGCACGCCGGCAGAAGAAGAGGGAATAGGCGCCATGGGCAGGTAGGTACCTGCTATGGAATTGTCAGTAGCCACATTCACCTGGTCACTGGCGGTGAGCTTGGGCAGATAGCTGCTGCGCACATCGGCTATGCCGGCATTAGCGCTGTTTACCAGCGCCTGTTTGCGCTGTATGGAAGGGAAGTGGTGCACGGCCGCGTTCGTCAGTTCCGAAAGGGTATAGGCCCTGGACTGTGCGTGTACGGAAGCGGTGCCCAGCAGCATGCAGAGCAGGCCCGTAAACATACGGGTACGGCACATAGCACGGCTGCTGCCCCGCTTCCCAAAAAGGAAAGTAGGCATGGAGTACGGATAATTTTTAAAGGAAAAAGTGCTGGTTTCCGGTTATGGACGGGCTGTTAGCAAGATAAGGCGGGAGGCCCTCGCAGGGATTCGTGGAGGCGGATGGTGGACAGCAGGTTACTGTCATAGAAATAGTACTGGCGTACCAGTTCCAGGTAAGTGATCACCGGCGGCTCCGGCCATTTGCTGGCAAAGCCTATGCTGGTGGATTGAAAGCGTTTATTAAGCCGGATCTTGATCCGGGTAGTGGGCGCGTGTTTGGGGCTGGAAAGCTCCTGGGTATGATGGCTGGCCTGCACGGAAGTGATAGGCAGGTAGATGGTATTGCCCACATCAAAGTTGCGGATGCACTGTACAGAAAAGAAGACAGCCAGCAATATCACTGAGCAGAGCACAGAGACATATTGGCGCCATTTCAAAAGGGTACTTTGATGCATGTACGCGAAGGTAATAAAAAATAGTTCCGGTAAGGTGTTAATTAATATTGTTTTAATGTGGGATGGGCTAAGAGAAAGGCCGCCCCTGTGAGGAGGCGGCCTTTGCTAAAATACCACGTCAGAAAAAATATAGCGGGTGCTAGATATGCCGGCAGTGTTGCATTTTCACGGTCACATTGTAAGTGCCTTCCTGGTAAATATTAAACTGGAAGCGGGGGTTGGCACTGTAAATATGCGCCGTGGTGGGCGTGTAGCCTGCATCAAAGGTGACGAACTGGCTGGGAATACGGTAATAGATCAGGTAGCCGTAAGTGCTTTGCTGCAGCGGGAAAGGCGTGGTCTCAAAGTTACACGTCATGGTGGAGTCGGTATACACCAGCGGGTGGAACTGTGCATAGGTTTGAAAATCGCTGCGGTCGCCGCGGCGGATGATCTCACCTTTTGCCGGGTTGAAGGGCTTGCCGTCTGAGCCTATTATTTTCAGGTTCACCAGCGTGCCTTCGTTGGCTACGCGTTCAATGGTCACCTGGGGCACCCCGATGTCGCCATTGTCATTCGTGCCATCCTGGAACCAGGCGGCGCCGCCATCGCCCACGTGATAGGCGGGCGTGTCTACCAGGGTGAAGGTGGCAATGTTCTTGAACACCTTGGTGCCATTCTCATTGCTCGCAGAAATGTCGAATTCATAAGTGCCCAGTGGAATGTTTACTGACGTGCCGTAAAAAGTGAAGGCCCCGGTATGCTGATCAAACCCGTATACCGTGGAGTTTACCAGTTTGCGTTTTTGGTTCAGCAGGTCTATGGAAGTATCCGTCTGTGCATCAAAGAGAGATGTCCATTCGTAGTGATCATACTTTTGATCCAGGGCATCTGCGTGTTTGTGGGTGGCTGCATCCCGGATATCCAGCAGTTTGTAAGTAACGGGTGCAGATGATCCGTCGTTGGACACGGCATTGGTCTGCTGGATAAGACCACGGCCTATGCGGATGGGATTGTCTATGTAACGGATCTGGTCACTCAGGTACCCATTGGTTACCTTCTTGCATCCGGTCGCCGCCGCCAGGGCGATGAGGGCGCATCCGAAGTATTTTATGCTGCTTTTCATATTTGTTCAGGTAAAGTGGGTGATCAATTGTATTGGTTCTGGAAATAGGTCCAGGTATGCTGGTTGGCCAGCACATGGAGCACGCCCGTGGTGGTGATGATGCCGCTGGTCTGGCAGCGGGTTTTCAACAACTGGTCGTCCTGCAGTCCGCCGATGCCGGTAGAATCCGTGGGGATTGTTTCCCCCGGGCTGTTTGCAATCATCTTGTTCAGGTACAGGATCATCGGTGCCTGGGTAAAGATGTCGTTCGTGTAAGAATAGTCCGGCACCAGGTTCACGAGGCGCAGTTCACCGTCGTTTGCTTTGAACAGGCGGCCCGCGGTGTTCTGGTCTGCATTCAGGATGCGGTCCTTGAACAGGTAAGCGCGCAGGGAGTCTTTCAGTACCTGGTAGTCCAGTGAGTCAAAGGTGTACACCAGATTTTCATCATTCAGCTTGGTAGCCAGGTCCTGCTTTTTCAGCTTGATGTAGTTGTCTATGCTATAGTCAGACACGGCAAAGAAAGTACCCGCGCTGTTTACCTCGTCCTTCAGGTTGGTACGGTCTATCAGCAGTACCAGCGTGTCAAACAGGGGATTGGTCTTCAGGTAATCGTACGTGGTCATGTTCACGTGCGGGTCCAGGATGGTGCCACCTTCCGTATAACTTCTTTTGCAGGAAAAGATCGTCACAACAGCCATTGCCAGGAGGGGCAGGAATATTTTATGTTTCATGTTACGGCGTTTAAAGATTTAGAGTTTACCTCTCCAGTAGGGTGTTTGCACCAGGGTGGGATCGTCCTTGAACATATTCGGGTCCACGGGCCAGAGCCAGCCGGCGGCAGGAGAGCCGTTGCTGAACTGGTCAGACGGGAAGTGTTCGTTGTATTGCGGCAGTTTTTTGGTGCGCACCAGGTCGTAGTAAGACTGGCCTTCAAAATACAATTCGCGCAGGCGTTCTTCCAGGATGTCGGTATCCAGGTCCCCGCTGCCGTCATTGTCTGCCAGGCCCGCTCTTTCACGCACGGCGTTCAGCAGGGGCAGGGCTTCTGCCTTGCGTCCCAGCGCGCTCAATGCTTCTGCACGCAGCAGCATAATATCTGCAAGGCGGAAAATGGGCAGGTTGTTGCTCATGCGCAGGTCACGGTCGGAGAGCTTGGCAATGTTGGAGTACTTGATGATCTGGCCACTGCCGTCATTCTTCGGATAGTGGAAGAAGTCGCGGTAGCGCACGTCTGCAAGGGTATCTTCATCCGGCCACAGTTTGTTGATATAGCCGGTATTGGTCCACCATTGCAGCCCGTCTTTGTTGGTGATGTAAGGATCTTCCATCGGGTAAGCGGGGATGCCGTAGTTGCCATAGTAATCATAAATGGCAATGCCTTCATTCTGCCCGTCATTGATGTTGATCTCGAAAATGCCTTCCATGCTTTTACCCTGGAATACCAGTTTGTAGCTGGAAGAATCCAGCAGGTGGTAGCCACCCTGCGTGATCACGGCGTCTGCGGCTTTCTCTGCACCGGCATAGTCGTGGCGCCAGGCGCGGATATGGGCTTCCAGCGCATAGGCGCTGCCTTTGTTCGCACGTACGGCCCGGTCGTTTTCGACAGTGTAGCCCCAGTCCAGCAGCGATTCTGCTTTGGCCACATCCGCCAGGCACTGGTCCAGTACGGAGTCTGCGGGGCTTCTGGGAATATTCTTTACCGTGGTGATATCCAGGTCCGGCTGCAGTTTCAACGGCACATCGCCCCAGATGCGGCTCATATAGAAATAAGTATAAGCGCGCAGGAAGTAGCCTTCCCCGATGATATGATTTTTCTTTTCGTTGATAAACTGCGCATCCGGGATGCCGGGCACTTTATCAATGATCAGGTTTACCTGCTGGAGGATCTGGTAATACTGTTGCCAGTTCCAGTTACTGCTTTGCACATTGAGGCCGGTGAACTGGCCGGATACGATGGGGGAGTGCCACACATCACCATCACATACAATGTCGCCGGAAGGGATGTCGCCGTAGGTGTGCCAGCTGAAATCGTTCAGCAGCACGCGGCGGAGCAGTGAGTAGGCGCCTGCATTGGCCGTGCGTGCGTCCAGTTCTGTTTTAAAATAAGCGTCTGTGAAGGTGGAGTTATGCGGTTCCTGGTCCAGTATCTTTTTACAGGAACTGGTCCCTGCCACCGCTGCAGCCAGCGCTATACCTATGCTGTATAAAATAAGTTTTTTCATTGATCCTTGTTTTGTCATGATTAGAGACTGATGTCCAGGCCCATGGTGTATTTCTTGGGAATGGGGTAGCCACTGCCGCTATACACGCCAAAGGCATTCACTTCTTCTGCATCCGGTACATTGCGGGATGCCTGCCAGATGTACACGTTATCCAGCATGGTGTAAATGCGGATGCGTTTCATGTGCAGGTGGTCCACCACACGGGAGGGCAGGGAATAAGAAAGGGATACGTTCTTTACCCGGAAGTAATCACCCTTTTCCAGCCAGGCAGAGCTTACCGCGGCATACTTGTAGCGGGTACCGGACACGGAGCTCAGGGAAGGATATTGTGCATTGTCGCCCGGGTTCTGCCAGTAGTTGATACCGGAGAGGTCCGGCATGGCGTGCATGCTCAGGGAGTGGTAGGGATTGGAGTTACCATCATCCGTGGGCACCAGCTGGGAAAGTTTGCCGGCCAGGTAATCATTGTAAATGGTGCGGCCTGCGGTGAATACGCAGAAGATGTTCAGGGTAAAGCCCTTGTAGCTGAATACGTTGCTCAACCCCCCGCTCACTTTCGGGTTCGGATCGCCGGCAATGATGTAATCTGTGTTGTCCAGTACACCATCGCCATTGGTATCCTGCCAGATGGGATCACCCCCCTTGAACGGATAGCCGTAGAACGCAGAAGGCTGGGCCGTTACCGGGTTAAAGGGAACGTCCTTATCTGTTCTATAAATGCCGGTTTGCTTGAACACGTTGTAGGAGTTCAACGCATGGCCTCTTCTCAGCAGGTATTTATCCAGGTAGATATCGCGGCCGCCATTGGGCAGGTCTGTAACGATGTTGTCGTTATGAGACAGGTTCAGGATGGTCTGCCACTGGAACTTGTGCTGGGGACGGAAGTAGTTGGCGATGAACTGGGCTTCCACGCCGGTGTTGCGGATGCCGATTGCATTGGCCGTAACGGTGGAATAACCCGTGGTTACCGGTACAGAGAGGGTGAAAATACCGCCGGTGGTCTGCTTCACATAGGCATCGCCTACAAAGTTAAAGCGGCCGTCCAGCAGGGTCACGTCCAGGCCCACGTTGTATTGTTTTGTTTTGGCCCAGCTGAGTTTATTGTTGGTCAGGCCTGCATTGTAGTTCAGTGCCACGGAAGGAACACCATTGTAGGTATAAGCCATGTTATTGCCGGTCACTGGGCTGCTGGAGCCACTGAAGCTACCGTTGCCAATATCATAGGTGTTATAGGCCAGATACATGTCGCCACCATCCGGCTGTGCACCGTTCACACCAAAGCTGCCGCGCAGTTTCAGGAGGGTAAGCCAGTTGGCGTATTGCTTCATGAAAGGCTCGTCGCTGATGATCCAGCCCACAGACAGGGAGGGGAAATAGCCCCACCGGTTGTCCGAACCAAAGCGGGAAGATGCGTCTGCATTAAATACACCAGACAGCAGGTAGCGGTCCTTGAAAGAATAGTTAGCGCGCAGGAACCCGGTCTGGATGCCGCTTTGCAGCAGGTCTGTGCGGGTATCTGCCAGGTTTTTATCCACCACGGTCACCGTGTGGATCTGGTCATTGGGAATGCCAATGGCAGAAGCCTGCGTCATGCGGTACTGGCTGTATTCCGTATTCTGGCCTACCAGCACATTGAAGTGATGGTCTTTCCCGAACGCGGTGGTGTACTGCAGCGTATTGTACATCAGGTAGTAGAAGGAGTTATCCTCGAAGCTGGTGGCTTCACCGGTACCATCCCTGCGCACGGTGCTGGGGATGTAAGTATCGCGGCGGCTGTTGCTTATCGTGTAAGACAGCGTGGTGTTAAAGCTGAAATGTTTGGAAATGTTCCAGTTCAGGATAGGGCTGATGGACAGGTTGTTGTTCACGTTACCATCTGTGCTCTTACCGGAATCACCGAAGATATATTCCTTGTTGGCCGGTGTCAGGTACAGCAGGGAGGTAGGCAGGTAGCTGTTTGCATAGTAGCCGCCGTCAAATGCGGCATAGCTGCCGGTAGACTCATTCATGGAACGGGGACGGTCCAGGCGGTAGTAGCGGATCTGCGTATTCAGCGTGAGGTTCTTGGCAAGATTAAGGCCAATGCTGGAATTAAATGCGTAGCGCTTCAACCCTGATTTTTTAACGATGCCTTCTTCATTGTAGTAATCCAGGCCATAGCGGTAGGTCACTTTATCGCCGCCACCGGTAAAGGACAGGTTGTAATCTCCCACATAACCGGTCTGGTACATCTGGCCCAGGTAATCGTTGGCATTATTAAATGCAGTGTTCAGCGAATCTGTCAGGATCTGGGGAATATCCTGGAGATTATCCCAGTTGCCGTAGTGATTGATCAGCGCCATTTTTGCGCGGCGTTCCTCTGCACCGATCACCACTTTATCGAGGTGTGGTCTTTCCGTGAAACCGTGATAGGTGGTGAAATCCACCTTGGTACGGCCGGCCACGCCTTTCTTCGTGGTGATGATGATCACGCCGCCTGCGCCGCGTGAACCGTAGATGGCAGAGGCGGAGGCATCTTTTAAGATGTCGATTTTTTCAATGTCATTGATAGCAATACCCGCCAGTACGTCTGTGTTGGTACCGTCGCCATAGGCAATGGCCGCCAGGTCTTCCGTGCTTTGGGGCACACCGTCTATCACGTAGAGGGGGCCACTCAGTGCACGGGCCAGGGAGGCGCGGCCGTTGGGATCGGCCATGTTGCTGTTGATGTTCCGGCTTACAGCCGTGTTACCGCGCATTACCACGTTGGAACGCACACCCGGTTCACCGGAAAAGTTCTGTACGTCCAGCCCCGGTGCACGGCCCTGCAGCAGGGCGTCAAAGGTGGGAGTGGGGATGTCCTGCATTTCTTTCGGGTTCACCGAGGTCACCGCCGCTGTCACATTCCTGCGGGATGTTTGCTGGTAGCCGATCACCACCACATCGTTCAGTTGCCGCTGGTCCAGTTTCAGCAGGATGGTGAGCTGGGCCTGGCCCTGGTGTGCTTTTACAGTTTGCGGTACATAGCCAATGCAGCTGAAGGTGATATTGGCGCCTTCGGAAGCTTTTACGCTGAATGCACCTTCTGCATTGGTCACTGAGCCGCCTTTGGTGCCGGACACCGTTACCGTTACGCCAATCAGTTGGTTGCCATCCTTGGCGTCTTTAACCACGCCAGTAATATTTAAAGGCGGTCCCTGGGCTACCACCCGTAGCGTGGTGGCACAGAACAGGAGGATCGTTAAGAGCATAAAGCCCCAACGATGGCTGTTTTTGGTAAAATTAACAGTCATGAAATTGTGTTTTGTGTGCTGAAATGAAAAGACGAGATACGTTTAGAAAAATGGTTGAGTCATTCGCTTGTTGATTTGTTGATGGTTGTTTTTGCGCGCCTGCTGGTCTGATAAAGGCATACAATCTTCCGTTGGGGGGAAAGGGCTTTTGTAAGCATTCCCTACATTGATTTTTTGGCAATAAAATCCCCTGTCCCAGGCAACTGTTTTTTAACTACGACCTGCGTTGTGGTAAATGCATAACAATCCTGTTCACCTGCCGACATTATTTTTTTGACGGGCGGGTGTCTTGTGCATGCATGGAAAGCCTGATCACAGGCCGCACTGTAATTCTTGGCAGCGGGCTGCGACGCGTTGCGGAAATATGTTCTTAATATAGGCATAGCAGCGTGAAAGGCGCGCCAGGCCTGGAATACGGCATTGTAAACTGCAATACTGCCGTTCAGGAAAAAACTGGTTGAATGTTAATGGAACCCGTCAGTGGTCTGCTGGTCCTACGCTAATGATATGCGATCCGGTTGATAATTCTCTTTCTGGTTCTACATACGCTACGGTACTGTGGTGCTACCGTTCTCTCTCACATAACAAACGTAGGTAATATCCAAGATTAATGCAAGTGAATTTAACAAAATTTTCTAAAAAAAATCGATTTAGCAGATGGATATCGAGGACGGGGCGCAGTAAAAAAACGATTTAGCTAAAATAAGTAGTAACAACAATAGCCTGCATTAACGCAAAATGCGGGAAAAATATCCAGTGGGGGTAAAATCCGCACAGGCCCGCCTGCGCTGGCTTTGCAACGGGAAATGTCGCCCACATTCCCTAGCTTTACAAAGGGCACATCCCGTCCACCACAATGCAGCCACTTTCCGCAACCCCATCCACGCGTTACCGTTCGGTAGATATACTGCGCGGTCTTATCATGATCATCATGGCATTGGACCATGTACGCGATTTTTTTCACAACAGCAGCATCAACCCGGTAGATCCCGCGGCGACCTATCCCGCCCTGTTCTTTACCCGCTGGGTCACCCATTTCTGCGCGCCTGGCTTCCTCTTCCTGTCCGGCGTATCAGCCAGCATAGCAGGGCAGCGCCGCACCCCCACCGCCTTGTCCGTTTTCCTGGCAAAGCGCGGCTGCTGGTTGCTGGTAGTGGAAATGGCGATCATGACCCTTGCCATCACCTTTGACCCGCTTTATCACCTCATCATCTGGCAGGTGATCTGGGCCATCGGCTGGAGCATGATCATACTGGCATTGCTGCAGCCCCTGGGACGGCCGGTGGTAGCAGCCGTGGGCTTCATACTGCTGCTGGGACATAACATCACGGACCTGCTTACCCTGCCCACAGCAGGTGGCCTGGGCACCTTCCTGCGCGTGGCGCTTACCTCCAGCGGCAGCATAGTGCAGATAGGCCACCAGCGCTTCCTGGATCTCTATGCCGTGCTGCCGTGGACAGCCCTCATGCTCCTGGGCTTTGCCTGCGGGCAGTGGTGCTGGAACGCCGGCGTGCAGGTACTTACCCGCCAGCGCCGCCTGCTGTACATGGGGCTGGGCGCACTGGCATTTTTCGTGGTGCTGCGCGCCGCTAACGGCTATGGCGATCCCCAGCCCTGGAGCCACCAGGCCGAAGGCTGGCGCACCTTCCTGTCGTTTATCAATGTAAACAAATACCCGCCCTCCCTGGCATACAGCACACTTACCGTGGGTGCCCTGCTGGTGGGCCTGAGCCTTGCAGAAAGGATGAACACCGCGTTTACCCGCTTCCTGGAAGTGTACGGCAAGGTGCCATTTTTCTACTATGTGCTGCATTTTTACCTGGTACACCTGCTCTGCACCATTGCGTTCTTTGCCACGGGCGGCACCTTTGCGGAGGGTACCAGCGGGAACCTGCTATTTGCCTTCCGCCCCGCTGACTGGGGCTTTTCCCTGGGCGTAGTGTACGCCGTGTGGGCCCTGGTGATCGCGCTCCTGTACTGGCCCTGCCGCAGGTTTGGGCAATACAAGGCCACACACCGCCAGTGGTGGCTCAGTTATCTGTAGATTTTTGTATTTTGGCACTTACTGGAAGAAAACCAACATCCCTAATACAGGCCCTGCATGCATTTATCCTGGCGCACTGCCTGCGTGAGCGCAGTTTTTACTATCTTGGCCCATCAAGCTATGGCACAAGATTCAACACAGACAACCAACGACGGACCTTACGTTTTTTATAAAGACATCCACCTGCACGTGCAGTACCTGAAAGACAGCACCGTGCGCACCGATACCATGCTGGCCGATATGAAGAACGGCCTTTCCCTTCCCGTACAGTTCAGCGACCGGCCCAACTGGGATTTTGAAGTGCCCTTACAGGCAGCACTGCAAAGCCCGCCCGTGGAATACCACATGCCGGACAAGCTCTTTATCGTATCCGATATTGAGGGCGAGTTTGGCGCCTTCCGCACGCTGCTGCTGGCCAATAAGATCATCGACGAACAATATAACTGGACCTATGGCAAAGGCCACCTGGTGATAGCCGGCGACCTCTTTGACCGGGGCAGCACCGTGGTGGAATACCTTTGGCTGCTGTATAAACTGGAGCAGGACGCCGGCGCGCACGGCGGCATGGTGCACGTGATCCTGGGCAACCATGACATCATGAACCTGAGTGGCGACTTCCGCTACGTGCAGCCCAAATACACGGCCCATGCAGCTTTGATGGAGCGTTCTTACCAGGACCTGTTTGATTCCCAGACGGAACTGGGCCGCTGGCTGCGCACCAAGAATATCATTGAGAAAATAGGAGACCTGCTTGTACTGCATGGGGGCGTATCGCAGGAGGTAAACCAGCAAGGTCTGGCCTTAGCAGATATCAACAACCGTTGCCGCCCGTACTACGCCACGCCCCACGCGCAGGCACCGGAGCACCTGCAACCCTTCCTGGGCCGCACCGGCATTTTCTGGTACCGCGGCTACTTTGCCACACCCAAGGCCAGCATGGAGCAGGTAGACAGTACACTGCGCAGCTATGGTGTACAGCACATCGTGGTGGGCCATACTATTGTGGATTCCGTGGTGACCACGCATTATAACGGGAAAGTGATAGCCGTGGATGTGAACCAGCACAACGGGGAGCACCAGGCGCTGATGGTGGACCGCGGTAAATACTACCGGGTGGATGAACACGGGAACAGGGAGTTGCTGAAGGAAGAGTAATGAGCTGCACCTGCGATTTCGACAACCCTGGAAATTGTTAACCGGAAATTATTATTTTCCCCCCATGGACGAAGATAACCGCCTGTATTGGGAGCAGGTCCGCCAGGGTGACAAAGCGGCGTTGTTTGCGTTGTACAACAATACCTACTTCCATTTGCTGCGCTTTGGACTGAAGTGCTGTGCGGATGATGAACTGGTAAAGGACTGCGTGAACCAGCTGTTCCTCAGCCTGTGGGACAAGCGCACGCGCCTGCCCGAGGTGGAGCAGGTAAAGGCGTATCTTTTTACGGCACTGCGCCATGCCCTCATTGACCAGCATCACTACCAGGCCCGCCAGGGCGCCGCAGCCCGTGATATGGCCATCGAGGGCGATCACAGTGAACTATCCTATGAAGAGATCATCATCCGGGTACAGCATGATGAGGAGCTGAAACACCGCCTGCACCTTGCCTTACAACAACTTACCCCCCGCCAGACGGAGCTGATCCGGCTTAAATTCTTTGAAGGCCTCTCTTATGAGCAGATCGCCGCCCAAACGGAACAGACCATTAAAACCGCCTACAACACGGTGTACGACGCCATTAAAACCCTGCGCCAGGCCTTACTACAGCCGGGCGGAAAAAAAAGTTGAGATTTTTCCGGGAAATAGCCGCCCATTTACCGTCAGTATAAAAACGATGACGATGGATTACTCCCAATACCGCATAGAAGATTTCGCGTGCGACGAAAGCTTCCAGGCCTCGTGTACCGGCGCAAACCCGGCACAGGTGCTGTTTTGGGAAGAATATGCCCGGGCGCATCCCGAACAGGCGGCCGTCCTGGAGGAAGCCCGCCACCTGGTAACGATCCTCTCCGCCAGGCAGGGCAACCGCCTGGAGCAGCTACAGCAACTGCGCCAAGGTATGGCGCAGCAGGCAAAGTTGCAGGCATTGCTGGGTAAAGCGATTTCACCTGGAGCAGCTGTATCCGGTGAAACGGTCACGCCCGCAGCTGATGCATTCCGCGAAGCGGCCACCACTCTGCGCAAACCCGCCGGCAGCCGCTATCTGTGGATGGCCGGTGCAGCCGCTGCCGCCACACTGGTGCTGCTGATTACCACTTTTACTTTCCGTACGCAACATGCGCATGCAATAGCCAATACCACTTTTAGCGCGGGCAGCCTGCCCCGTAAAACTGTACTGCTGCCCGATGGCTCTGTGATCACCCTGCGCACCCAGAGTAAAGTGACGCTGGACACAGGTTTTAACCAGAGCAACCGGTGCCTCACCCTGGAAGGGGAAGCCTTCTTTGATGTGCAGCACGCAGCCGCCCGCCCTTTTGTGGTGCATACCCCGCATGCAGATATCACAGTACTGGGCACCCGCTTTAATGTAAGCGCTTATCCCGGCAAGGCCACAGAAACGGCCCTGTACCGCGGCCAGGTATCCGTGCAGGCACAGGGCGCCGCACCAGTGGTACTCTCAGCCCATGAAAAACTGGTGGTGGGTAATGGGGCGCCTACTGCCCCGCAAAAGAACATGCCCCGCACCGTACCCCTGCAAATGCAGTACCATGGCGGGAACGCAGAGAATGCCTGGGTCCACAACCGGTTGGAAATTGAGAACGAATCACTAAAAGATATCGCCGCACGGCTGGAAAAATGGTACGGCATTCCCATCGTATTTGAAGACAATGAAGTGCAACAATACAGATACAGTGGAACATTTGAGAGCGAGAGTATCGTAGAGGCCCTGCAGGCTTTGCAGCTTTCCTATCATTTTAATTTCACAACAAACCAGGATCAGATCGTAATAAAGAAGTAACAGTCACCTGTAAATCAAGTCAACCAAGTCACTGACGCCTGCCCATAAAAAAGCAGGGACAATGCGCCAACATTGCCCCTGTAAAAAAGCAGGTTTGAGGAAAATGCATACGTATTATTCATTTCACTAAACCCAACCAAATTTATGCGAAAAATCGCTGTTTGTCGCCGGGAATTGCATTCCCGCCGGGCGAGGCAATTCCTCCTGACTATGAAATTGACATCGCTATTGTTTTTAGTGGCCTGCATGCAGGTGGTGGCCAAGAGCCACGCGCAGGAAAAGATCACCCTGCAACTCCGCAATGCGGGCATTACCCAGGTGCTCAAGGCGGTGGAAAAACAAACGGACTACCGCTTTGTTTACCATAATGAAAGCCTGGCTTCCGTACCGCAGGTAACGGTGAGTGCCACCGCCGCCACGCTGGACGAAGTGCTGCGTCAGGCCTTTGCCGGCACCACGCTCACTTATGCCCTCAAAGAAAACGGGCTGGTGGTGCTTTATACCAATACCAGCGCGGCACAGGACCATACCATCCGTGGCAGGGTGACTGGCGCTGATAACCTGCCCCTGCCCGGCGTTACCGTGCGCGCCACCGGCACCCACGCCGGTGCCATGACCGATGCTAACGGTAATTACACCCTTACCCTGCCGGAAGGCGCTACCAGCCTGGAATTTACCCTGGTGGGCTATACAAAGCAGCAGCACGTGATAGGGGGGCGCAGCCTGCTGGATGTGCACCTGGAAGTGGATGTGCAAACCCTGAACAGTGTAACGGTAACCGGCTATACGAACTATACCCGTAATAAATCTGTAAGCGCCGCCGCCGTAGTGGGCGCTGATAAAATTGCGGAAGTGCCCATGGCCACTTTCGATAATATCCTGCAGGCGCGCGTGCCCGGCCTGGTAGTGACCTCCGGCTCCGGCCAGCCCGGCACCAGCGCTAACGTGGTGCTGCGCGGCATCGGCACCCTGGCGGGCAACTCCCAGCTGCTGTATGTACTGGATGGTGTGCCCATTGAACCGGACTACCTGCAGGCAATTAACAGTAATGATATTGAATCTGTAACGGTGCTGAAAGATGCGGCATCTACCGCGCTGTATGGCTCGCGCGGGGCCAATGGCGTGCTGGTGATCACCACGCGCAAAGGCAAGGCCGGCAAGGTGGCATTGGAATACCGTTCCCAGTACGGTTTTTCAGAGCTGCCCACCGCTCATTATGGCATGATGAACACCAAAGAACGACTGGAGTTTGAACACCAGGTAGGCTTGGAACAAGGGCAAACACTGGGCGCCGGCTGGGAATATGCCCGCGATAACCCGGACAATGCAAACCTTTCCCCCGATGAACTGGCGCTGCTGGATCATAAGCTGGACAGCGTAAGCCACATCAACACAGACTGGCGCAAGGTGCTCCTGCAAAATGGCCGTTTCTCCCAGCAGCAACTGGCCCTCACAGGGGGGAGCGACAACGTGCGTTTCTACACGTCCCTGGATTATTTTAAACAGGATGGCATCGTAAAGCGCTCCGGCCTGGAACGCTACACGTTTAAGCATAACATGGACATTAACCTGGACCGCTTTACCGGCAGCGTAAACCTCACCGTAGGCTATGCACGCAGCCGCTATATTTCCCGCGAGGGGAGCAGTAAAGTGATCAACCCCGTGGCTTCCACGTTCTATGCATTGCCTTATGAATCGCCCTACGCGCCGGATGGCACCCTCATCACATCTGATATTGCAACGGATTACGGCGCTATTGGCGACCGGGAAGGCAGCAATGCGCTGGACGCGATCCTGAATGCCACTAACACGGAAGGCCAGCTGAAAGGCCTGCTGAGCGGCAATTTCAATTACCGCATTGCAAAAGGCCTGGTGGCCAAGGCCCGCCTGGGTGTTGACTATCGTGATATTGTGTCTGAAAGTTATGTGAACCCGGATAGTCATATTGGCCGCTCGGTAGACAAAGGCGGGCAGGGCAGCTACGGGGAAGGCCTGAGCCGCAATACCGCGCTGATCTCCACTTCCGGCCTTACTTATTCCAACATTTTTGCACAAAAGCATGACCTGGAAGTATCTGCTTATTTTGAATACAATCAACGCCGCCTGCATAGTTTCAATTACACCGGCTATGGCCTGGACGACCGCCTGCCTTACTCCGCAGGCGCCATCACACCCGGTACACCGGACAATTCTTTTATTCCCGATGTAAGCGGCGCCCGATCTGCTTACGGGCTGGTGTCTTACATGGCACTGGGCCGCTATACGCTGAATGAAAAGTACACGGTGAATGCCAGCCTGCGTTATGATGGATCTTCCACGGTGCCAGTGGCACAGCGCTGGCATCCGTTCTACTCCGTGGGCCTGGGCTGGGAAGCCAAGAAAGAGGAATTCTTTCAGCACATCACCGCCATCAGCGACCTGCGTTTCCGCGCCAGCTATGGTACGGTGGCCAGCCCGTTTGGTAGCCCCTATGGCTACTTTGCAGCCTTTGGCACCACTTCTTATGGCGGCATTCCCGCGCAGATCCCGGTATCGCCCGGCTATCCGCAGTACGACTGGGAATATGCCCGTGAGCTGAACATCGGCTTTGACCTGGGCCTGTTCAATAACCGCCTGCGTTTGGTAACGGATGTGTATAACAAGAAGACCTACAACCTGTTTGTGGAACAGCCCCTTTCCCTCACTTCCGGTTTTGAAACCCTGCTGCTCAACGTGGGCGCCATGCGCAACCGCGGCATAGAAGCAGACCTGCAGGGTGAGGTGGTGCGTGCCAGGGACCTCACCTGGCGTATAGGCGTAAACGTGAGCTACAACAAGAACGTGATTACAGACCTGGGCAATACCGGTGAATTCCTGTACGGCAACAACGAAACGGTACTGATCCGCAAAGGCCTGCCCTTTGGCACCCAGTACGCGCCCAAATGGGCCGGCGTGGACCCCGAGACAGGCCGTGGCCAGTTCTACACCCACGATGGCAAGATCACGACCGAGTATGACGATGTGAACCAGAACTTTACCCTGGGCAGTTACATCCCCGCATTGACGGGCGGTTTCAATACCAGCGTAACCTGGAAGGGACTGTACGGCAGTGCCCTCTTTGCCTTCACCGGCCATACCATGCGCTATAACAACGAGGACTATTACAACGAGAACGAGAAATACAACACCAGTAACCAGACCAAGCGGGAACTGTACGACCGCTGGCGCAAACCAGGGGACAAGGCTATCCTGCCCAGCCTGGACTACTCCCGCCATTATTCCAGCCTGGACGTACAGGAAGCCCGCTACCTGCGCCTGCGCAATGTGAGCATTGGCTATCACCTGCCTAAAACGGTGCTCAATAAATGGGCAAATGGTTTTATCAAAGACGTGAACATTTACGTACAGGGACAGAACCTCGTTACCTGGACAAAATGGAAAGGCTTTGACCCGGAGAACAGCGACAACGAAGCGCTCTTTGCGTACCCGAATCCCAAGACTTTCACGGCTGGTTTAAATCTTAACTTTTAATGCGGCACCTCATGACACTGAAACATATTTTATACTACTGCGTAGGCGCGTGCACGTTAGGCGCCATGGCCTGCTCGGATAAACTGGACCTGAAACCCAACGATGAACTGGATGCCTCCACGGCCTACGAAACCGTGCCGGACCTGAACAAAGGCCTGCTGGGCGCTTATGCCGGTGTAAGCTTTTCTTACGTGCGCAACTCCGCGCTTACCAGCGATGAGTGTACCCTGCCGGCCGACAATACTTCCGGACGGAATATTGACACGTACCGCTGGCAGCTGGATGCCTCCAATACCACCATCACCGCCCCTTTTGAAGAGGACTACGTGGTGATAGACCGCCTGAACCGCGTGCTGGCAGCGGCAGATAACGTAAAGGTAAAAGCCGGTGAAGAAACCACCCGCGACCGGTACAAGGCGGAGCTGCTGGCACTGCGCGCCTATTGTCACTTTGACCTGCTGCGCAATTTTGCAGAAGCCTATCACAGCGGCGCTATGGGCGTGCCTTATATGCTTTCTTCCAAAATAAGCTCCCCCGCCCGCGATAACTATGAAGTAGTGCTGCAGGACATCCGCAGCGACCTGCATGCCGCCAAGGAGCTGATGCCGGACGATTTCACCGATGTGACCCGCATTACCAAACCGGCCATCAGCGCCATCCAGGCCCGTGTGGCATTGTATGATAATGAGTGGGACAGTGCCCGCATTTTCAGCACGGAAGCCATAGACGCGGTACCCCTGGCTTCCAAAGCGGCCTTCGGCAAGATCTGGACAGACCAGGGCACGGAAGATGTGATCTGGAAAAACAAGCGTACCACGGATGATGCCCTGTACCTGGGCGATATTTTTTATGATTATGGCAATGGCGTGGCGCTGTATGTTCCATCCTTTGAATTGCTGAACACTTTTGATAAAACGAACGATATCCGCTTTCCCTGGGTGGCCCTGCCCAATCCCGACAATACACCCGGCCTGGCCCCGTATATCGTCAACAAATACCAGCCCCTGGCCGACGTAACCAACCTGGCGGATATCAAGTTATTCCGTGCCGGTGAAATGTACCTGGTCCGCGCAGAGGCCCGTGCAGAACTGTCTGACCTGCCCGGCGCCGCCGATGACCTGAATACGCTGAGAGCTGCCCGCATCAATGGTTACACGCCGGTAACCCTGGCCGACAAAACCGCCGCCATAGATGCCATTTACCTGGAGCGCTTCAAGGAGCTGGCTTTCGAAGGGCACCGCTATTACGACCTGCGTCGCCGTAATATGACCATCACCCGGGAGCCTGCGGATGTGGTGAACGCCGCCGGAGCCGCCACGTTGAAGCCTACAGACAAAGGCTACGTGTATCCCATCCCCGATGCGGAAATGAAGGCAAATAAGAACATGCGGCAGAATCCATAATAATCGTACAATGTACAACGTACAGCGTACAACGTACTGCGAGTGCTGGTACGCTTAGATCATCGTTGTACGCTGTACGTTGTACGTTGTACGCTGTACGTTGTACGCTGTACGCTGTACGCTATACGTTGTACGCTGTACATTTTTTCAAAACCGAAACATGAAAAAACAAACCCGCGTAATCTTCGCGTATTTAATACTTACTACCTGCTACATGATCCCTGTCCTGGCCCAGCGGAGACCCGCTTCTGTTGGGGTTTTGGGCGATACGGCGGATGTGCAGGCCATTACAAAAGGAGGGCTCTGCATTATTGGCGGCGGCGGGAATGTAAAGACGGCTTTCCGGTGGATGATAGACCGGAGTGGGGGAGGAGATGTAGTGGTGCTGCGCGCCACGGGAGATGATGCGTATAACCGCGATATTGATAGCTGCGGCAAGGTGAATTCCGTGGAAACACTGGTGATCAACAGCCGGGAACTGGCGGATAATGACAGTGTGGCCCGCATGATCCGGAATGCAGAAATGTTGTTTATTTCCGGGGGAGACCAGTCTAACTATTACCGCTACTGGAAGCATACCAAGACCAGCGATGCGATAGACTACCTGATGCGCGTGAAGCATGTGCCGGTAGGCGGTACCAGCGCGGGATGCGCTTCACTGAGTGGATTTTTTTACAGCGGGGATATCAGTGCAGAGAGCAGCGTGGTGCTCAGAGATCCATACGACAGTAGTGTAACGGTGCACAATAATGATTTCCTGCACCCGCCTTTTATGGAGAAGGTGCTCACAGACCAGCATTATATAACCCGTCAGCGCGCCGGCCGCCATGTGACGTTTATGGCGCGCATTGTTACGGATTGGCATACCTTGCCCTGGGGCATAGCCCCCGATGAAAGAACGGCAGTGTGCATTGACGAAAATGGACAGGCCACCGTGATGGGAGAGAACAGGGCCTATTTCATTATTGCCCGCAGCAGGCCGGAAGTATGTGCACCCGGTAAACCATTGCAATGGGAGCATCACCAGCAGGCGCTGGAAGTGTATGAGATAGCCGCTACACCCGCGGGCAACGGGCATTTCAGCGTGGCGGACTTTAATCCGGCAAAGGCCACTGGTGGTACCTGGTACTGGTGGTGGGTGCGCAATGGGGTATTACATCAACAACAAAAATCCAAGCAATAATATGAAGCGCATCATTGGGATGATGATCTGCTTACTGGTGGCCGCAGGCGCCGTGAGCGCACAAAAGTATGTGATGGTGATCCACGGCGGTGCCGGCACCATCCTGAAAAAGAACATGACACCGGAAAAGGAGGAAGCGTACAAAGCGGCCATTACCAAGGCCCTGCAAACAGGCTATGACCTGCTGAAAACAGGCCACAGCAGCCTGGACGCGGTGGAAGCCGCCGTGCGCACGCTGGAAGATAACCCCCTGTTCAATGCAGGGAAAGGTTCCGTATTCACCCACGATGGGCGGAATGAAATGGATGCAGCCATCATGAACGGGAAAACCCTGCAGGCTGGCGCCGTGGCAGGTGTTACCGTGATCAAAAATCCCATCAGCGCGGCACGTGCCGTGATGGAAAGATCGGAGCATGTGATGATGGTAGGCAAAGGCGCAGAGCAGTTTGCCCGAGAGGCAGGCCTGGAGATCGTAGACCCGCATTATTTCTGGACACCGGAGCGCTGGGATGCCTTGCAGCAGGCCCTGAAGGAAGACTCCGTCAAAGCGGCCCAGGGACATGCCATGGCGGAAAAGCTGGGTATCCAGAACCGGGATAATAAATTTGGAACCGTGGGCGCCGTGGCGCTGGACAAGGACGGCAACCTGGCCGCAGCCACCAGCACCGGTGGCATGACAGACAAGAAGTATGGCCGCGTGGGAGATTCTCCCATCATTGGCGCCGGCACCTATGCCAATAACAAAACGGTGGCGGTGTCCTGCACCGGCTGGGGCGAGTTTTATATCCGTAACGTGGTGGCTTATGACCTGAGTGCGCAGATGGAATACAAAGGAGCCAGTGTAAAGGATGCAGGCAAGGCAGTGATCAGCAAAGTAGGGGCCCTGGGTGGCGATGGAGGCCTCATTGCACTGGACAAGAATGGCAACATGGCCATGCCTTTTAATACGGAAGGCATGTACCGCGGCGCCATTACACAGGACGGAAAGATCGAAGTGTACATTTATAAATAAACCTATCCCAGCTTGCTGGCGGGGCCGCTCCGGGATGGAGCGGCCTTTTTTATGGTGTGATCCGCTCTCCTGGCTCCCTGTGGCCCGCGGCCCGCCGCCCGAACACCTGCCGGGAGAAATTTTCCTTCCTGTTCAATCCGCCCAGGTTTTTCCCCCGTACATAATTTCCGGATGCCCCCGGGGCCAGCGCGTTTTAGTATAGCCAGAACTGAACGGGCCAATGAAACACCAATGATCGATTTGACAGAGCCGCCTCAACCTTAAGTTAACGCAGCGTTAACCATTCCGATTTCAATTTATATTTTCCTGAACTTGAACTATCTTGGGACTAAGATTGAATGGAATGAGAAGCGCTTTTCCTGGCCGGTGTGCACGCCGGTAGCATCACCTTTAAATTGATCTATTTTCGCACTGACTGCTTTGTTTAACACCTGGAGTGTTGGATTGTCATTTTTTAACAGTTTGATTATGCTGAACTCGGACTTACTGGAGGATGCACAGATCCTGGAAGCCTTGATAGGAGGCAATGAGACTGCTTTTGCCCTGCTTTACAAGCGTTACCAGGAAAAAGTTTATGCCACTGCTTTTTATTTGCTGCGGGATGAAACGGATGCGCATGACCTGACCCAGGATGTGTTCTGGACCATCTGGGAAAAGCGCGACCAGATAGATCCCAGCCGTCCTTTTCAGCCTTATGTGCTGACCATCACACGCAACAGGTGCCATAACCGGATCAAAACTGCCAGGAACCACCTGCGCAGCCAGGCGGATTACCGGCATTACAAGGATACTTTTGAAACACCCAGGGCCAACCTGGAGATGACGGAGCTGGGAGACCAGATCCGTTCTGCCATAGCGGGTATTTCCGCGCCTGCCGCCCGCCGGGCCTTTGAGCTCTCCTACCTGGAAAATAAATCACAGAAGGAAATCGCCGACGAAATGAACATCAGTCTCGGCACTGTTAAGAATCAGGTCAGTCGTGCCCTGAAAGTGGTACGCGAGAAACTGGGCCACGTTGTTCGATAACGCGTGTTACTTCCCGCGTATTTTTTTGTATAGTTATGTGATATGGAGCCTTACCGCCAACAAATTGAAGACCTGACCATCGATGAACTGCAGGGTACACTCACGCCGGATAACCGCCAGCTGCTGGACAGCCTGCTGGAGGAACACCCGGATGGCAGTGACATCCAGTCGGAGGTACGCGCTGTATTCACTACGGATGCAGGCCAGCGTGCGCTTCACCGGCCGGAACAGCCGGTAGAAGCCGTATTTGAGTACGGGCGACGCAAACAACAACGTACCCGGGTACGCCGCCTGGTCATGTATGGTGCGGCCGCAGCCCTGTTGCTGGGGATCATCCGGATCTATCCTTACTTTAACTCCTCTTCCGGCAGCAAATCTTCCAACACGCCGGCACCCATTGCCGCCAACATAGACCCGCATCATATTAAACTGGCCCTGGCTAACGGGCAAACGGTGGACCTCTCCAGCAGCGGCCCCCAGGTACAGGTGAACAGTATGACCGTGCATAACCAGCAGCACACCCTGAGCTTCAGTGATGTGCCCGCCGATGCACAGTGGGCAACCCTCACCGTGCCCATCGGTAAGGATTACAAACTGAACCTGCCAGACGGATCGGAAGTGTGGCTGAATTCTGCCACGAAGATCCATTTCCCCCTGCGCTTCACCGGCAACACCCGCGAAATAGACATAGACGGGGAAGCCTATGTAAAAGTAGTGCCCCAGGCGGGCAAGCCTTTCATGGTACACCTGCCCCACAGCACGGTAAATGTGCTGGGCACAGAATTTAACATCAATACCTACGACTCCGGGCAAACCCGCCTGGCCCTGGTAAAAGGCGCTGTAAACCTGGCCTTGCCCAATAAGACCCTCACCGTGCAGCCGGGCTTCCAGCTCACCGTGTCCGATACCAAAGAGGAAAGCAATGAACGCTTTGACCCCCGCGTGGTATTGGGCTGGCGCGAGGGCATCTGCATTTACCAGGACGCCTCCCTGGAAGACCTGGGCCATATCCTCAACCGCTGGTTTGGGGTAGACGTGGTACTGGACAATCCCGGTGTAAGCTCCATGCGCTTTAACGGCATGCTGCGCCGCACCGATACCCTGGAAACTTACCTGACCAACCTGGAATATACCAACGGCCCCGCCTTTTACATAAAGGACAAGGTGGTGCATTTTAAATAGGTGGATGACTGCTTAATAAGAACGCCCTCTATAATCTGACGATCTGATAAAAAAGGCCTGTTGCTGGTTTGCAACAGGCCTTTTTTATTGTTGTGGTAAACGCAGGTATTGCCCAGTTCTGCTTTGGAATAATACGTTGTACAGGCGTTAAGGATTGTTATTCACGAAATCCAGTGCCTTCTGGAGGATCACGTCCCGGTTATGCTGCACATCAATAATAAACACACTGACCGGGATGGAAAGGGACACCCCTTTGCGCTGGATCACATTCCCGTTCAGTGCATAGCTGCCCTGGGCGGTAAAGGTGACCTGGTGCCCGTCTGCCAGCGGCAGGGTAGTAAGCGGCCCTACAGATCCGGCACTCTGGGTGCCCACCACGATGGCGCGGCGGGATGCCTGGATGAGCATCACGGCCCATTCTGCCAGGTTCTGCGTGTGCTCGTTTACCAGCAGTACTATTTTACCGGGATAATGGTCTGGATTGGCTTTGAGGCCTATGTAATGGTTGTCGTCTGCACCGTGGCTGGCCAGCTGGTAATGGAAAGTACCGGGCAGCGGGAAAAAGGGCGCGGTTACAAAAGCATAGGGCGTCATGTCCGTAAGCAGGTAGCGGGGTACCTCGTACAATACAGAGGTATCGGTAACGGGTTCCCGCATATCAAACAGGATGGCCTTTGTTTTCATCATGGCCTGCAATACGGAATCCGTATTATCCATGTGCAGTTGTGAAAAACGGATGTAACCAATGTTGTTGTCCAGCAGGCGGAAAGCCGGCGCCTGGGCCAGGGTATCCGGCGCGGGCGCTACCTTGTCCGGGCGTTTGAACTTAGCCTTGAACTTGCGGCCTTCCTTGGTATAACACACCAGGGAGGCCTCCTGCCTGTCACTGCGCAGCAGCAGGGGCGCCATGTCGCGCAGCAGGGTGCCGGGCGTGCTGGCCGGGATGTAGGGGATAAGATAACGGATGCGGTCTGCGATACGGGTGCCATCCACTTCATCGATCACGACGCCCGGTTTTATCTCCGTGCCTTTGATGGCGTTACTGTCAGAGATGTTCAGCACCACCGCTTTATTATCGACGATGTACACCGTAAACGGCACCTGGTAGTGGCCGGCCACGGCGTCCCAGTTGTCCGGCACAAGGCTGGTGCGGGCATCGTTTACGGTGGCGGTCATCTGGGCCAGGGCACGCTGGTAGGCATTGGCGTCTTTGGCGTTGAGAAATACTTCCGTTAAAGGCTCCAGGCTTTGCACCCAGGGCCGGTCCTGCAAATATTTATAGGGGAAAAAGTACTGGATGCAGCCCCAGAAACGGGCCAGGCTAAGCAGGCGGTAAGGCGCATCCGGGTAGGGTGATTGCGTATAGACGTTCTCGTTGGCAGGTGCATACACACTGTCGATCGATGCTTCTGTGCGCACATAATAATTATGCAGGCGCGTGGGATGCTGCATCATGTAGTGCAACTGCAGGCGCTGGGTATCGGTAAGGTTGCGGTCATCGCCAATCCATAAGGTATCATAGTTACGGTACATGATGGCCATGCTGTCGTACACCTTGATGGGGGGCTCGGGGTTGCGCCCGGCCAGGGTAAGCAGGTGCTGCACTTCGGTATTGATCACGGGGTATTTCCGGCTGGCAAGGATGCGGGACGCCGCGTGCAGGAAGGTGGTATCCCAGTTGTACTGGCCGGCGGAAACATCGTGACTGTAGTATTTGGCAGTGGCCCAAACGCGGGTAAGGGTGGCCAGTTGGCTGGCGGGAGATTGTGCCCGCAGGCTGCCTGCAAAGAAGAGCAGCGGGAGCAGGCACAATCCGGATAGAGTTATTGGCGTCCGTTCTTTCATTTCAGGGACGAAGATAACAAAATCGTGCCGGGCCTGGTGCGGGTGGCTTATACCAGGCGCAATCGTTTCCAGGACGCGCGGACTTTTTGCACCAGGCTGTGGATGGCATTCATAAAGCGGCCGTACCTGTGCTGGCGTTCCAGGAGGCGTTGCATGCCCAGGTTGGCCTTCCTGCATTCCCGGTAAAATGGCAGGGCCTTGTGCAGCTGCTTCCGTGGTTGGGCACAGCGGTATAAGGCGTAGCAAAGCACCTTGATGGCCTGCTGGCGGATCTTTTGTGAGCTGCCCGGCTCGTCGGGGCGCATCCGGGTAAGCGCTACCAACAGTTGTTCCATGGTGGTATCTATTTCCTGGTTTTCGTTGCCGGCCAGTACTTCCGCACGTTGTTCATAGCGGGCTGTTTGCAGGGCATTCAATATGCCGGAGCCGGGGTACTGTTTGGCCAGTTGATCCGCCATTTGGTCGGAAAACAGGATGTAGAAGAATGACTTCAGTCCCGCGGGGAAGCGGCAGGAATGCACGCCCTGGGGGATCCTTGAAAAAGAGAACCGGCCCGGGTCCATGATATATTTTTCATCATGGTTTTCTACATCACAGGCAGCACCCGAGCACAGTGGGATCACGAACGCATTCACATGCCCTTTGGCAAGTGGTGGAAAATTGTGCTCATGGCCGCAATAAATATCGGCTTTGATGATGGAAATGTCCGGATCATTCATATAAGCGCTTTCCTGGATGTAGATGTTGCTCAACCGGTATTGCCTTGCCGGCGCTAACGGGATCTGGATGCTTTGCAGCGGCCGCAGATGGCATAAGATCTCTTTCCCGATGGCAAAGCTGATAAATGGAACCTTATAATAGCCGTTGGCTGCATTAATTCTCATGGCAATCAGTTTAAAATATTGAAATAGTCGTCTTTCAATGCGAGAGACTTGGAGAACAGGATCAACAACAGGAATGGAACATGAGGGGGAACAGACTTCGGCGCATGGCAGCACAAGGAAGGTGCTATGAATGAGCGGAGTGATAATGCGCTTTGCAAACTCACTAACAAATACAACCGTGCGACAAAATAGTAACATGCTGATCTGTAACTTTTCAAATTGAATCCTGAAAAATCATAAGCGCTAGGCAGCCATTCACAACTAGTTAACATTCTCCGTTGAAATGAACCCTATATTGAGTAGGTCTTAAAAAAGTTGCTCCATTACTAACTAATCACCATGCGTTTTCAACTTGCTGAGGCTTTAGGAATGCTGGGGTCCACGGGACTGCCGGTGCCCGGGTGCTACCAGGAGTATGTATACACCTTTGCCGATCCCGTTTTTGCCTCCCATCCTTTCGTGGACATCATTGTACAGGAACGTAAAGTGCAGCACTTCCTCATTGCCAGTCATGTAGTGGTGGTGAAGGAGCCCGTGTGGCTGGACCTGCACACCGATGAAAGCGCCTGCACCCTGTACTGCATGTTGAGGGGCAACCTCGAATGTGCGATGGAAGGATTTCCACAGCCGGTGTGGTTTGTCCAGGGGCAATATTTTTTATTCTGTGTGAGCAAGGGCACACACCGTGCATTCTTTGAACCGGGTGTGTACCAGTCTTTTTATATCAACTTTTCCCCGCATTTCCTGGCGGAGATAGCGCCGGCGCACGATCCTGTTTTGCAGCTGGCGTGGCAGCGGCAGCAATCAGCGGCACTTACCGGGTCACTATGGTATCCTTTGTATGAATGCATGGATGAGCTGCGCAATGATACGGCCGATTCCAGGGACAACGACCAGCGCCTGATCAATGTGATGGAGCATATGTTGCTGCTGGTGGTGGACCGGAAGCGGGGCAGGGGCATAGCAGATTCCCGCACGATGATCGATGAGTCTGTATTATATAGCGTGCAGCATTATATCAATTTTCACCTGTTTGAACCATTGAACCTGCAATCGCTTGCAAGACGTTTTGGGCTGCAGCCACTGGAGGTACAGGAGATGTTCCTGCGCCGTTCCCGGAACACAGTAGAAGTGTTTGTATTCAGCCAGCGCATGGAGATGGCGAGGCAGTTGCTGGAGAATACCAGGCTGCGCATTGCAGAGATCCTGCAGCAGGTGGGATATAAAAGACGGGGGCTTTTTACGAAGGCTTACCAGGAACATTTTAACATGCTGCCCTCGCAATCGCGCCGTCCGTCCAGCCGGATGCGGCTGCCCCGGTATTGACGACGGTGCTGCAGGATTACAGTCATTATAAGAATAGAAAGAAAAAAATGATAATCCAGTGTTACTTTCAGCGGCGGCTGTTGTATTGATACTGTATTCATTTTGCATTGTACGTGTTGCACCCCCTTTACCTGTTGATTGTAATTGGGCTTCCCAAGTGAACACAAGCACAACAGACTACCCACAGGCCGTTACCGTCCGGGGCCACTATAATTCCGGATGGTTTGTATTCCCGGGGAGGTCATCCCCAGCCCCTTCAAAGGGGGACGGACCATGCCAGCCAAAGCTTTTTGTATCCTTTGAAAACCCCTGGTGAGGATGATGACAAATCCTGCACTGACAATCCAGCTTATACTGTTGCTGCTCATTATAGACTGTTGCAAATTAAGCAGCATACAGTAAGCAGATGCGTTTTCCGGGCTTATCCAGGCTTGGATGTTTTTTTAACCCTGTCTTTATTCAATAACCTGGCTGTACATGCAGCACGTGAACGGGCATTGCAAATATGGTGAAGATACGGTACGAAGAAGGGATCCGCATTGTTCAACAATCTTATGTATCACCAACCGGTAGGCTGCAGGCAAATGCTTTGCAGCTTTATCGCGTTGTAGCAAGTATCCTGTTATTCCTGTACCCATCACCAATCAGAGGATCCTCTTATGATTAAACATGACAAGACCTGCAAGCGGTCCGGGGCCTTGCATCGCTTGGCTAAGTTTTTAAGCAGGCCGGCGGCGGAGGCAAACAGCATCAATTTCACCGAGCGGCTGGACGAGCGCACTATTCCGGTTGCCTTGACCGGGTTGCTGCCCCGGATGGCAAAAACGCAATGTGTGGGCATGCACAATTCCCTGCTCATGCAAAGTAATTACGAGAACCAGGGATTGCCCATCGGCGTGATGCATGTATACAATGCCGGGCTTCCGCACCAGGCACCCCGCATGCTGCACGACCTGGTGGCCCTGGTATTCTGTACCTACGGAGGGGCAGATTGTAATATTGTAGGTGAAGGCCCTTTACACTTCAGGCCAGGCCGTTACTATTTTACGCGGGTTAAGAACGACCATAACGAGTGTGCTTTCCACGCCGGGCTTTCTTCCTATTACTACTTGCTGCTCCCGGACTGGCTCCTGGAGCAGCTTTTGGAGGAGGAAGAGTTCCGGGATTCCGGTGTGCTGGCTATCCTGTACGATGCATCTGTGCGCAGCGCTACCACCCTCATAGACGAGCCCCACCAGGTGATCACGGAGTCTATGGGCCACTTATTGAACGACCTGCGCCGCCTGCCGGTAACCGGGCCTGCGCTGGAACAGGCGTTGTTTCGCAAAACCATGGACCTGCTGAAAATGGCTTTGCGCCAGGCACGGAATGGGAACGCACATATACCGGCGACCACGGGTATATTCCGGGAGCTGTGTGGAGAGGCCGAGGAGCAGTATGCAAGGGAAATACGGAGGGCTGCCCTGAGGGCAAGGTTCCCTGCGTGGTCCTTGTGGCTGTGGGACCGGCTTGTGGGGGTGAATGAAAAGCGCTAAACAGTTGAAGAATTTTAGCAATCCCGTGTTACTTTTCGACGTGATGCGTGTATAGTAGTTAAGTTCCGGATGATCAAAATGATCGTTTAATGATCATTTTGATCATCCGGGATCATTGCAATATGCCTACCAGGGGTTATTTACCTGAACGCCCTGATCATTGTGAGTTACATTGTACCACAATGATATTATAACTTTTATCTGCCATCTTTTAACCCTGCGTAGCCGGGCGCTATCCCGGCAGGTTACCCAAACTTTTAAAGAGCATTGATGCGTTAGGCCACGGCATGAAAATGCGGTGCGCTGGTTGGATTGTCATTGTCATCGCTGGCTGTGGTACAGCTGGCAAATTTTCCTCAACCTCATTTAAGATGCAAAAATTTAAACGGCTCGCCCACAACTGGAAGGCGGGAAACCGGGGCGCGGCAGGCAAAGTGCCCCTGAAAGTAGAAGGGCTTGATTTTCTGACCGGGCGATTTCCGGCGGGCGGTTGCCCGGCTCCGCTGCAACCACTTACCCAGCGTACGGCAAGAACATATTGTGTGGTAGATAAGGGGTCTGTGATCATGCAGAGCACATATAACCTGCAAGGATTGGAAGTGGGGCACCTGGTGATTTACAACGATGACGGGTTGAAGTTTGCGCCCAGGATGAGCGAGTACTATATGGCGGTAGTGTACTGCCTGAAAGGTGGGGCAGACTGCCAGATCGTAGGTGAACCGGTGCTGAAATTGCAGGAAGGTCATTTCCAATTGTTGTTGTTAAGGAATGATGCGCACCTGTACCTGTTTGAGGACCGGTTGTCGGTGTTTTACTACCTGCTGCTGCCGGTGAGGGCGCTGGCAGCGCTGGAGGGGCGTTCCCAATTCCGCAACTCCCCGTTACTGCATGCATTGCGCAAGTATGGCCGCCGGCATGAGACCATTGTGTACGACAAGCCCCAGCAGGTGGTTACGGACCGGATAGGTACGCTGATCAGTGAGATGCAGCATTTGCCGGGGAATTCCAGGCAACTGCGGCAGGCGTTGTTCGGAAAGGCTGTGGAGCTGCTGTGGCGGAGTTTCTGGCTGGTCGGCCTGGGTAATAACAGCGAGGAGCAGGTAGCTACCACGATGTTCCGGGAATTATTTGCCCGCGCGGAGGAGGAATATGCAGCGGAGTTGGACGAATGGAAACGGGCCGTGGTGGCCGATACCGAACAGAGGGAGCGGTTGTGAACGGGGGCACTGCAAAAAAAAGTCGGTGTCGCCCGGAAAATTATGTGTTTTGGATGTTACCATCTCGCGTTTTGGATGTAATGTATTTGTTCACCGGTGCGAAAGTGCTGCTGTAGAAATGAGAAGGGAACATCACAATGATCAGTTTTTCATCGTCATAATTGTTGACACTAAAAAGGTTGTGTTATCTATCCTATTTTAACCACGGTTTTTGTTATCGAAATTAAACTGGCATAGCTCATTTCGGTCCGGCGAGGCCCGAAGTCAAATACCAACTTTTGTCAGTACGAAAACATAAATCGATCAATAAACCAGAGATCTCGGCTTGTCTAGGCTGAGATTAATTTAAAGCGGTTTTGGCCGCGGAGCGGAGGGTGAAAGCTTCGCTTTCTCAAGTGCCATTAAAGACAAAAATCAGTGCTTAAAAAGGCCGTGGGTTTTACGGTTTAAATAAATAGATGTTCTCGTTGTTACGTTTGACGGAAGGAACGGAATGGTCAAAGTTTAACATAGTGCAGGAGTGTATTAAAAAGGATACAGTCAGTCATCGTCGTCATTTTCTGCAACAGTAGTTTCCTTGTCGCGTGGATGAAAGCCTCTTCAGGAGGGGTGATCGATTAAGATGTTTCTGCGCCGCTTTTTGCGCGTAGGATGGGTTCCTTTAGCTTATGATTTTGAGAGATTTATGTGGCGTACTGGGTGTGGGCTTATGGTCGGCTACATGGGGTATGCGCATTGATTTGGGGGCTATACCTTTGCGTACGTATGTTGTACTCAGTTCATCCATACTTTATTGTTTTCCGGATTGTCAATACTGATGCGTAGGTAAACGCGTGGGTTGTTTCATCTATACTTTATCGTCTGGGTTGTCACAGATGCTGACGCGGGTTAAGCGTGTTGGGTGTTTCGTCCATGTTTATTGTTTCTCCGAAGGATTGCTACTGGCGCGTATGTGTGCGCATTGTAGTATCTCATCCATGCTTTTATTACCTCCAAATTAAGTCATTATTGCTGATGCGTGCGCGTGCACGTGTGAGATCGATTCATCCATACTTTATTGTCCCCTTTTATCCTTCATTAGTATTTTACTAACTACAACTGATTGTCATGAGAGTGAATGTCAACTGTGCGCTGTATGGCCGATGTTATGCGGTGGCGAGGCGTTTTATGCTTGCAGCATTTTTGTGCTGCTTTTTTTATGGAAGTACAGATGGGCGTGATTCTATACCGGTTGTTAGTGCGGATGGCAACGGAGATGGGGCTGTGGATAGTCCTGTGAAGCCTTTGTCTGTTGGGGATGAAGTGCCGGATATTTCCTTTGAGATGATCAATTACCCTAAATCTACTGCAAAACTTTCTGACTTTAGGGGCAAGCTGGTAATCCTCGATTTCTGGGGGACATTTTGTACAAGTTGTATAGCTACATTTCCGGAGGAGATGGAATTGAAGAGGCAGTTTGGCGATAAAGTGGAGATATTGCTTGTTAATAGTTACGAGAAGAAGGAAAAGGTGGAGGATTTTCTAAAATCGTTCGCGGAGAAGAAGGGAGTGAAGCTTACCTTGCCGATGGTGGTAAGGGATTCTGTGGCGAAGGAGTTGTTTCCGCATACCGGTGTTCCTCACTGTGTGTGGATCAATGAAAATGGCCAAGTCATTGCGATTACATCTGCTGGCGAAATAGACAAAGAGCATATTGTTATCGCATTACAAGGAAAAAGATTGAATTGGTTGGTAAAAGATGATTATGTAATCGGTGATTATTCCAAACCATACTTATTGTCTGCCGGGGATAAAACAGAAGGTGTTTTAGTAGACGATAAAGCAGCTCTCGAATTATATAATCTTGGTAGCGAAAACAGGTCAACGCCTATATCAATTTTTACGAAGGCATTAAAGATGGACTACTCGGTAGATGGGAGTGTATCGAATAATAAATATGAAACAACCGGTCGTAGAATAATTAATCAACCACTATTGAGGTTCTTTCAATATGGTTACGATGTCAGAATTCCCCCGGTGAGATGGATTTTTGAATGCGATACTACATTATTCGAAGGCAAAGGTGGCGTTCCCCCGGTTTATTGCTTTGAGCTGGTGGCGCAGGATGGGCTGAATGCTGATGCCGTCAAGAATTTAATCAAGTTAGACTTGTACAAAGCGTTTGGTCTTACTGGCTGTATTGAGAAACGAATTGTGAATTGTAATGAAGTAGTTTTAGAGCATAAATACTATAATAAAGGCTCGCTGAATGAAACTGGTATGCAACGGATTGCATTGGGTGATTTTATTGAACGGTTGAACAGTGGTTCTGATAGCTATTTATTGGGAGATAATGATAAAGATGCGCTTTTGTTAGTCGAAAATCAATCGATAGAAAATCTGTATAAATTGGAATTTGGCGATGTTGAGAAGATACTCCGGCGGAATGGATATTCATTGAAACAGAAGCAATGTGAAATAGAATGTTTTATTATTAAGGAACAAAGATAAGCCCAAGACCAAGTCACTCACTTATGAAAGTATTAATAAAAAGTCACGTCATCTGCACCCTGACTGTTTGTTTCTTTTTGGTAAATGTGCTTATGTGCTCATTTGCTCAAGGGAAATCAGCTATTAAAAAGATAACTATTGCCGTCCAGAATGTACCGCTTGACAAGGTATTACATCAAATAGAGGATCAAACCAATTTGCGTTTTCAACTAAATGCTTCGGTAGTTGGCCTTAAGGAGGTTGTGACATACAAATGGAGTAACGTAGAATTAGACGTAGTTTTGACAGACATTTTCAATGCAAGGGGCTGTACCTGGAAAATAGAACGAGGCATTATTTATGTGCATCGTCACATACAACAGGAAGGCGATGGTGCTAAATTTAATAAGCTGAATGATACTACCACTAGTAGACTTACTTTGAAGGTTCTTGATGCAAATGGGAATCCAATACCATCGGCTACTATAGTTGTAAAAGGAACTACCACTGGTGCCGTTACTGATATGCAAGGAATTGCCACAATGCAATCTGTACCTGATAATTCAGTGATTGTTGTTTCGAGTATTGGGTTTCAGCGCGTTGAATTGCCACGGAATGCGGAATCTGTTTTGGAGGTCAGGCTCGTCGCGAAGGCCAATCAAATCGATGAAATCGCGGTTTTTTCTAATGGGTTCCAAAATATTCCGCAGGAGCGAGCGACAGGATCGTTCGAAAAGATTAGTAATAGGGTCTTGAACGAGCAGGTAAGTACAAATATCATTGACAGGCTGAAAAATGTTTCAACAGCCTTGCTGTTTGATAAAAGATTTGCCAACAAATTTATTGTTCGAGGGTTTAGCACTATAGAAAGCGATATATCTCCGCTAATCGTTGTAGATAAATTTCCATATGCAGGTGATATTAACTCAATTAATCCCAATGATATTGAGAGCATTACTGTACTAAAAGATGCCGCTGCAACCTCGATATGGGGAGCGAGAGCTGGAAATGGTGTTATTGTTATTACTACAAAGAAGGGTCAGTATAATCAGCCATTAAAGGTATCATTTAATACTACGTTGTCGACAACGGGTAAACCTGATCTGTATTACGCACCTCAGATTGCTTCGTCAGCCTTAGTGGCAGTCCAGAGGCAACTTTTTGACAATGGTTATTATTCAGGAGCAGAGAGAAACCCAGGTAAGCCAGCGCTTCCTCAAGCTGTCGAAATTCTTATAAAACAGCGGGATGGGTCAATAACTGCTGAACAAAGTGAAGCGCAGCTTGCTTTATTAGATAATCACGATGTTCGGGATGATTATTTGAAATATGTTTATTCGACTGCTTTAACACAACAATATTCACTAGGCGTGTCTGGTGGTAATGCAAATTCAAATTATGTTTTTTCGGGTGGTTATGTGAACGATTTGAGTTCGGTGAAAGCTAGGGCGCAAAGGATTACAGTTAATTCAATATACGGATTTAAAGTGTTGCCAAACTTGGATATTAATGCAGGGATAAATTATGCATACAATGATGCGAAGTCTGGAAGCAGTGGATATTCAATGAACGAATTTGCAGCTTATACTAGATTAGCAGATAATAAAGGTGAGCCACTTGCTGTGCCTTACCTTTATAGCATGAGTTATGTTGATACCGTTGGTCGGGGCATTTTACGGGACTGGCATTACTATCCGCTAACAGATTGGAAACATGTTAAGCAGACAAGCGACGGAACAAATTTAACTCTTCAAGGTGAAATAAGATACAAATTTTTGAAGATGTTCAACGCATCTGTTAACTATCAATATTTAAAAGGGCAGTCTGATTCGTATATATTGAGTGATACATCAAGTTTTTATGCAAGAAATTTGATGAACCTATTTACCAACGTGGATGAATCTGGGAATGTCACAAATAACGTTCCAATTGGCGGCGTTTACCAAACATCTACAGGATCAATTGTGTCGCACAACGGAAGAGCCCAACTGGGGTTTGATAATCGATGGGACAAGCATATGATTTCGGCAATTGTTGGAATGGAAATAAGCCAGGCCAAATCTGAAGGAGGAGGTTATTTTTTGTACGGATATAATTTGGATCCGTACAAGTCAACTCAGGTCAGCAATAATATTTATTATCCTACTTACATCACAGGTGCTCAACAAACAATACCGGGTGGTGTTACCCAATCTCCGTACACGTTGAATAGATTTGTGTCATATTATGGGAATGCATCTTATTCATATAATGATAAATATGTTGTGAGTGTAAGTGGAAGAAGGGATGCGTCCAATCTCTTTGGGGTAAAAACTAATGATAGATGGAAACCTCTGTGGTCCGTTGGAGGGAGCTGGGATATAAGCAAGGAAGGGTTTTTTAATGTTCCAATTTTACCTCTTTTGCGTTTGAGAGCTACTTATGGCGTTAGCGGCAATATTAATAATAAGCAATATGCCCAAACAGTAATTCAATACGGGTCTTCTTTTCTAAATCTTACTCCACTGCCCTTTGCTTCAATCACTGCGCTAGGTAACCCACAGCTTAGATGGGAGTCCAGCGCCATGTTAAACGTTGGCGTTGATTTCGCTTTTTTTAAGCATGCGGTAACTGGTGCTCTTGAATATTATAGAAAAAAAGGGACCGACCTGATAGGGACTGTACCCGTCGAATTAGCTACAGGGGTATCTGGAGGCAACATGGTTAAGAACTATGCAAGTATGAAGGGACATGGCGTAGATCTCAGAATCAACACTTTGAACATTGACGGGGAATTTAAATGGCAAACTAGGTTTTTGTTTTCAACAACTGCAAGTAAAGTGACGGATTACTATTTGGCAAACGTAAATAATTCTGTTTATGTGGGTAGCGGTACTACCGCGCCAATCGTGGGAAGCCCTTTGTATCAGGTTGGGGCTTATAAGTGGGTTGGGCTTGATCCTCAGACCGGGGATCCAGTAGGTATAGTCAACGGTAAGCCAAGCAAGGACTATAATGCTATATTGCAGGATACATCGTTATCTGACCTTGTGTTTAAGAAATCCGCTTTTCCATCAATATTCGGAAGTCTGTCAAACTCTTTCTATTGGCATGGGATAAGTTTGGAGTTTAACATCAGTTATAAGCTATCCTATTATTTTCTTCGTCCCTCAATTGACTATTCTGCCCTTTTTGCAACTGCTGCGGGACATTCGGATTACAGCAAGAGGTGGCAGAAGCCAGGGGATGAGAAAATTACAAATGTTCCATCGATGATTTACCCCAATCCTTTTGGCAGAGATCAATTTTATAAATATTCTGCCACTTTACTGGAAAAGGGTGGATTATTCCGTTTTGAGTATGTTAATGTGGGCTACGATCTGCTTTCGACAGCCAAAAGGAAAGGCAAGCTTAAGTCTCTCAATCTGGGCGTCAACATAAGTAATTTGGGACTAATATGGCATGCTAATAAAGCGAGTATCGATCCAGAATATGGTGCAAGCGTGCCTCCTCCCAGAGCATATTCATTTAGTATTAATGCCTCTTTTTAATTATGAAGTACATTATGAGAATATTATATACTTTGGTATTTGGCGGATTGATGATTGGTGTGACGGGCTGTAACAAGTACCTGGACGCGAAACCAAGTAATTTTTTTGAGGTGCCGGTTACGTTGGATGATTGTCAGTCGTTAATGGACGATGAACAAACAATGAATACGGGGTTCAGCGCTGATGGAGAAGCCTCAGCCGACAATTTTTATTTGGATGAAACTGAAATCTCTATTTTTAGCGGCTACCCTTTTCTTAGTTTGTATTTATGGCAGCCTGATGTCTATGCTTCAAAGCCTACTCAGAACGTATGGGGGAACCTCTATAAAGCGGTCCTTCAATCTAATGTGGTTTTGGAGACGTTAAATAATGTTAGGCGCGATAATGCTAATTCGGTTACGTTTGATAATGTGAAGGGAAGTGCATTGTTTTTTAGAGGATATGTTTTTTTGAAATTGCTGTCAATGTATTCAAAGGGTTATAATGAGGCTACAAAAGAACAGGACTTGGGAATTCCACTAAGATTAAGTTCGGATTTTAACAGTGTGTCAGTTAGATCCAGTGTTTCAGAATCTTATAAACAGGTTGTGTCTGACTTGACAGTCGCAGCAAGCCTGTTGTCTGAAGGGAAGCCAAGCGTGTTTGAACGGCCGTCTAGACGTGCAGCTTTTGGAGCATTGGCGGAAGTATATCTTGTAATGCATCAGTACGAGAAAGCCGAGTTGTATGCAGATTCTTGCTTGAAAATTGGAAGTAAGCTGATTGATTATAATCAATTTGACACCACCTCAGATGTTCCCTTTCCTAGCTATAACGACGAGGTGATTATTAATCTGTTATCGGACGTTCAAGGATTTTATACAGGATACTACGATGTAGATACATCATTGCTTAAATCTTATGATGTCACAGATTTGAGAAAGCAATTATTCTTTCAGCGGACAAGTGATTCTACATTTTCTTTTAAGGGAAGCTACTATGCGTCGGGCTATTTTTTTAGCGGGATTGCTGTAGATGAGATTTATTTAATAAGAGCGGAATGTCGGATTCGACTTGGTAAAGTACAAGATGGGATTGATGACCTAAATACACTATTGGTTAAGCGGTATATTGAAGGGACCTTTACTCCCTACAAGGCAACTGATGCTTCAACGTCGTTATCTCTGGTATTACAGGAAAGAAGAAAGGAACTCGTATTCAGGGATCTACGATGGAGCGACATTAAAAGATTGAACCTGGATGGAGAGAATATTGGCATTAGTCGGATGGTTAACAATCAGCCGTTGGTATTGAAGCCAAATGAAAATAGGTTTGCAATTGCAATACCGGCGCGGGAAATAACAATTAGTGGCATGCAACAGAATCCAAGATAGCTATATAAAAGGTATTGAGTGATTTAGGGGGCACTTCAACTTGAGGTAGCCCCCTTTGTTCGTATCCCTACTCCTGGATACACTAGTAACTGGTATACGTATTTGACTGTTGTTAGGTTATTTTAAATTGCCTTAAAGTTATTTTAAAAACTATAGAGCGTTGTCGTATCAATAGAGCGACATTGCATCCTGGTAGGATCGATATTGGATGTTCACTTATAGATGTTTCCATTAAGCAACTTAGGAAAGAGGAATTAGATTAGCCGGTTGCATAGATGAGTCATTTCAGAAAGTGAAGTGGTTATTGAGTACAATATTTATTCTTATATACTTGTAGTTATAGCGGTCTACTAATAGCCTCGGTTACGTTAGCGGTTATGTCTACAGTATTTACATAGTATCCTGGAAAACCGGGTTGTGCGGGAATAGTGTGAAATATGGCAATAGTTGGCATGTTTCGGTTGCCTGGAGTTCCAATTCCAGTTGTTGTTGGTGCGGTGTTAGAGCCAATTGAGCAGGCTCGAGCTGTACCTAACGAACAGCCCGGGACGTTTGTTAAGGTCCAATTGGTTGTAGTAGTAACAATGTGTTTTGTTGTTGGTACCAGGCCTGGTAATAATTTGAAATAGTAAAGACTTGCCCGGTTTCTATTATGAGATTTAACGGTTGCGATAGCTGCTGTTGCAGTGAGTATAGCCGCCACTGCATATACTGTACTTTTCATGGCTTGGTCTCGTTTAGGTTGCAAATTGAATTTTTCGGTCTTGGGTAGGAGTTTGCTACAAATTCGATTGGTCAAATTTTCTAAGAAAGGGAGAGATGGAAATCTTAAATTTTTATGTTTGAAATCAAATTTATAATAGATAGAATGCAGCACCAATGCTTTAGTGAATATAAACCGGTTGCCAGGCACAGAAGGTTAGACACACGTAGTGCCTCTTTCTGAGACAGGGGCTTTAAAATTATCTTAATTAGCTGTTTGTATTTTGTATTCCAGACATTTTGTTTGGATACTTACAATTAAGGAGGCTTCCAGTTTGGAGGCCTCCTTAATGATTAGATTAGAGAGCTTTTGCCTTTGCATCATCTACATTGGCAGTAGCATCAATCTGAACGACAAAACGGCCAGGTGCGCCTGTTACTGCAGTGATTTTTTTCAGGCTTGGAATAGTGGGCAGATGTCTAACTCCGGAAACGGTCGGGGCAGTGTTAGAACCCAAAGTACATGCCTGAGCGGTGCCTGAGCAGCTAGGAGTTGCATTGGTTAATGTCCAGTTGGTGGTCAAAGTTACATCGTGTTGAACTGAAGTGCTTGCGCTGGGGATCAGTTTGAAATAATAAGTAGCAACGCGATGAGTGTTTGCTTTGGTAGCAGCTACACCTCCGATGGCAGCAGCGAGTGCCAGAGCGGAATAGAGAACTTTTTTCATGTTCCTTGGTTTTAATGATTAATAGTAATGGAATTTGTTTTCTTTTTGAGGATTTTCGGGTGATCAGTCCGAAGTATTTATTCGCGAAATTCTTTATGAGAGTTATGTTGTATAAGTGAGATTGTCTCCTGATTCGTATTGTCGATGTAGCTTTATTTCTACTAAGGTTCCCCATACAGAAACTAATAGAAGTACTATATTTAATAGGAGATGCTGATGCCAATTAAGATAGCCGATAATCCCACCACAGGAACAAGGGAGGTGAATTTTTGACAGTATAAAATAGCTTAAATATGTAGTAAATGAGGCGAACAAAAGTGTTGAAATACTAAATCCGATAAGCCTAAATTTAGGTATAATTAGAGCTATGGTTGTTATAAGTTCTCCAATTGGTAACGCCCAGGAAAACCATATGCGTTCACCTGCAATTAAATGCCAGGGGGAATCGGCCAGATTTGAAACAAATGCCGCGTGGTCAATGATTTTCATAAGTGCAGTATAAAGAAGAACCAGAATTAACGGTGCAACAAGGATGTCGGATACTTTTCGGGAGAACATTTTATTATTTTTTTACTTCTAAAATTGCGAGCAGCCAGATTAGATAGTATTGGTAAAATTGATATAAAAATTCGTGGGTTAGTGATCTATTGAGCTTATTTGATTGATCTGCTAAGATCTGGTAGTTCGTTTGCTATGGTTTCAAGGTCCGGAAATGTTATGCTGCTAAAGTAAAAATGAGAACCGCATCTGCATTTCATTTCAATGCACGATAGTGGGAGAATAGTATTGATTTTGGGTGTTGACACCTCACTGCCTTTATTTTGCACCCACCATTGTTTACTTTGAACGAAAGACCTGATATGAATGCTAGCTCAAGCCTTACTGCAACTTTTGAGGAACTATTGGTGTCTTGCTCATTTGCACCAGTTAATCAACATCCTTATTACACGATAGGCGCTCAACAGGAAGGAATTTGGAGCCTCCATATTTCCGTCATAGAGCAGGAATCCGATGAACTGTTGATTAAGGTACTTCCATATTTAAAGCAGAAAGCCGTTAGTTTCGCAATTCCTGTTACAAAGGAATTAATCCCCTTGATCATTTCAGGCCGCTACGGCAATGCTAACATCGGCAGGATCATTAATGTTTATCCGTCCTCCGACACTGTCGCGGCGTCACTCGCCATGGAGCTGGCTGCTCTCACGCTGCAGACAAACGGCCCAAGTGTAACTAATGGTTTCCATTTGGGTGGTGGCCTTTACGCAGTACATCAGGATGGAGCTAACGGTATCTTACCCGGTACTATCCCCTGGCCTTTCACCAACATTCCCCGTCCCCCGTCGCAGCTCTCAAATCGCATCGGCACCTACCTCATCGCAGAAATCCTGAAAAACGACCCCAAAGGCAGAGTGATCAAAGCCATCCGCCGCAAGACAGTCCTGGATACCAAGATCGTCATCGTGAAAGAAGGTAAACGCTTCATGTGCACGGACGCAGAAGGCCGTGATATGAGAACCCGCCTCCAATGGCAGCAGCGTATTGGCACCATGTTAAAGAATAAGGTGATAATGCCGGAGATCTATGAATATTTTGAAAAGGACGGAGATGCATTCCTGGCAATGGAGTTTATTGACGGCAGTACATTCAGGAAATTTGTACTACAGCCGTTTGAGAAGGGAAGCTGGATCGACTTTCCACCGCCAGTACATCTGGCGGCGATTGATAAGCTACTGGAGATAGTCGGTATTGCTGAAACGATCCATGGTGAAGGCCTGGTACATCGTGATCTGTCTACCATGAATTTCCTCATCCGCAAAGGCAAACTCTGTTTGCTGGACATGGAGCTAGCCTACTATATGAAAGAAGACTATCCCAATCCTCCGTTCGGAGTTGGCAGTGAAGGTTACATGTCGCCAGAACAACGCAGGGGGGATATTCCCACTTTTAAGGAAGATATCTATGCCATTGGGGCCATCATGCAGAAAATGTTTACCGGCGTAGATCCTTATCGGCTGTTTAGCGCGGAGTACGCAGAAATGAGAGAGAAAATGATCTTTTTTGTACATGACGAGGCGCTGGCTACGTTAGTAGCAGGCTGTTTGAATATAGACCCAGGTGCAAGGCCGTCACTGAATATAGTAAAGGAAACATTGGAATCCGCCAGGGCACGATTGGCCCAAGGCCTTATCGTAAATCCGGCATTAGATGATATCAATGAAGGACGATTGCGCAGTATCATCCTTCAAGGTATAGACAGCCTGGCCAGGCAGTTTGGCGCTACCGGCCAATGGTTTTCCCGGGACCAGGAACAAACCAACCTGGCGCCCACTGAAGAAGGGGAGTACAAAGTCTATCTGAATTTCCACCAGGGAGCGGCTGGTATCATGTACATGTTGTGCCGTGCTGCAAGCGCCGGTTTTGATATCTCCGGCTGCCGGCCCATCATAGACGCAAACTGGCAGGATATTGCAGACTACTATCTCAATCAACCCGAGGCTATATCTCCAGGTCTGGGTCAGGGTTTGGCAGGTGTGGCGTTGACTATTGCTACAGCCCACAACACTCAGCTGTTACCCACGGGATGGCCTGTACAGGATACGCTCGCAAAATGTTTTACGATGGTGAACGCCTCACCAGGTATCTACGATGGGCAGGCTGGCCAGGGAGTGGCAGCCATCGCGGTTGCCGGAGTGCTGCCAGGAGTTACAGCCTTGTTACCTCACCTGGTAAATACTATTCTACCTATGCAAACCCCCAAAGGAGAATGGCTGTTCCAGATGCCCGGAGAAGAGCAAACCATCTCTCACGCCGGCTTCATGGCCGGCACAGCAGGCATTACCTATTTCCTGCTATGTTGTTACGGCGTAACGAAGGAGGATGCGGTGAAAACCGCTGCTGTAAAAGCTTTAAAATACCTGCAATCCACGGTACAGGTAAAGGACGGGAAAAGGATCATAGACAAACAGGAAGCGCCGGTTGATATATTTTATGGCCTGGGAGGCATTGCCTTAACCTTTATAAAGGCTTACGAAATCCTCCAGGACCCCATCTACAAACAATTCGCAGAAGCGATCCTGAATGCGCTCCCCGCAAGATATCTCATGAACAATCTCACCACCAGTGTAGGCATCACCGGTATAGGAGAAGTGTATCTCGAAGCCCATCGCGTATTCCAGGATGACGCCTGGCGGAAACGCGCCGCCTTTATCGCGAAAGCGCTCACCTACATGGCCCTCGACAACGGCGCCGGCGGCAAATTCTGGCTCACAGACAACCCCCGCGTCACCACCGCAGACCTCATGGTAGGCAACGCCGGCATCATCCACTTCCTCCTGCGCTATCTCCACCCCGGCAAGTTCGGTTTCCCCATGCTCACCGCGTAAGAGCACCAAACATACCCCTCAAAAATCACCCCGTGCGGAACCGGAACCGGCAGAAAAGCCATCACCGTACCACTGGTTTCCGCTCCGCACTGGGCAACTGCTGGAAAAACTTCTTGTACTCCCGTGTAAAGTTCGTCGGCTCTTCGTAACCCACTTTAAACGCAATATTGCTGATCGGCCAGTTCGTGGTCTGCAGTAACTCCTTCGCCTTCTCCATCCGCTTCCGGATCACATAATCAGAAATATTCTCTCCCGTAAACGCCTTGAACTGCTGCTTAATGCAGGACTCACTCAGCGGGTATCCCTTGGCCAGGCGCGATAAAGTGATCAGCTCATCCAGGTGGGTGTCAATATAATGCTGGATAGTGGCCATCAGTTGCTGCGTATGGGTAAGCGGCTGGCAGGGCCTGTACAATGATTCCAGTACCATGGTAAGCAACTGCAGCAGTTTCCCGTGCAGCTTCACCCGGGACAAGGGCTCGCCTGCATTGCAGGCGCGGATAGCTTCAATCTCGGCATACAGTTCCGGCGTAAGAATGCCTGCGGCGGGCAGCACCGGTGAGCTCTCTGCATGCAGCGCCTTCTCCAGCAAGGTTTGCAGTACATCCGCCAGTGGAGCAAGTTTCTCCAGCAGGTTTTCAGAAAGATCAATGTGGAAGGAGACATACCGCCCCGGCGTCACCGTCACTTCATGTTCCCCCGGGGCAATTTCAAAGAAATTATATTGCCCCTGTACCAGGTCTACGGTAATACCCGGCTCCAGTACGCACTGCAGGCTGCCCTGCAGCATGCAGTGCAGGGTAGAAATGGGGGCTTGTAAATGCGGCCGCAGCACAGACGCCATCTTGCATACCATGGTATGTGTAGCGATGGTGCAGCCTTCAATCTCAACCTGTTGATCTATAATGTCAATACCGGGCGACAACACACAGGTAGCCTTTGCAAATGGGGATACCAGGGCGTGATAATGTTTGGGTACTTCAGGCGTGAGATGTACCAGCTTTGCCGGTACATCTAATATGTTAAATGTCATCATGGTTAACGGACCGCTCGTTTCAGAAATGCAATATGCATGGTAGTGTATGTATACTAAATTATTATAGGGCGCTGCAACGCGGTCACATCTGTTAACTTTTTAACAATTTTTAGGGTGTAGATCCAGCAGCAGCAAGGCTTTGTGGCCGGGACAAAACATTATGTTTCCGGGATAAAACACCAAACCCCGGGACCATCCCGGGGTTTGTTTCTGTTTGCGCTTACACACAACAATGAATATATATTCCGCAGCCTGCCTCGGCCACGGTGGGACATAACAAAAACGGAACTAATTATTTTACGGTGGCTACACCTTTATCATTCTTTAAAGTAGTTGCCGGCGCCTGCTCTGGTTCGTCCAGGTCCAGGATCCAGCCACTCCGCCGCATCCAACTGATCATGTTCTTCATCCACTCACTATCCGGCACCTTGCCGCCTGCAAACCCATGCCCGCCGGTGGGGAAGTGTTCCAGTTGCGCTTCCACGCCGTGCTGGCGCAGTTGCTGGTAGAACACAATACTGTTGCGTGGCGATACTGTCTTATCATCGTCCGCATACACCAGGTAAGCAGGTGGTGTATGGGAAGTGACGTGCATTTCATTGGAAAATTTTTCCCGCAGGGCCGGGGAGGCGGAGTCACCCAGCAGTGCTTTGCGGCTGCCGGCATGGGCCAGTGGATCTTCCATGCTGATCACCGGGTATACCAGCAGCATGAAATTGGGCCGGGCACTGATGTCCTTCATGCGGGGCGCATACACAGAGTCAAACTGGGTGCCGGCCATGGCGGCCAGGTGGCCTCCGGCGCTGAAGCCCATCACTCCAATACGGTCCGGGTCAATCAGCAGGGCCTTGGCCTGGGAGCGTACCAGTTGTATGGCCTGTTGGGCATCGGTAATGGGCCCGGTAGCAGGGTTTTGCATCGTGGTGCTGTCTGGCAGGCGGTATCTTACCACAAAGCAGCTAACGTTTTGCTTTACCAGCTCCATCGCAATGGCAGTACCTTCCCGCTCATATTCCTCTACGCGGTAACCGCCGCCGGGAAAGATGATCACGGCACTGGTGCGCTGCTTATGCTGGCGCGGTGTTATGATCAACATGGTGGGCCGTGATACCCGCTTCACCTCCTTGAAGTCAGGTGTCCATTCGTCTGTAGGGAAATGTCCATTGGAATTAGGGATCACATTATCATACAGTGGTGTGTCAAAGGATGTCTGCGATTGTGCATGGATAGTGGCGGAAGTGCAGAGCAAAACGAACAATGCACAGTGTTTTAGGGTCATTGTGTCAACGTGGTTTTGATAGTATGGGAAGGTACGATAAATTTTTATCATAACCAATCCGGCCGCCCGCCCATCAAAAAGGGCCAGCTAAAAAGCCGGCCCTTGTTCCATGTGTGTTTCTATTTACTAACAAAAGTTGAATTCAGATCTTATTTCACCTGCCAGAACACCTTCTGGTAAATGTCGTCCTGCGCAGCTACTGCCTTGTAATTGGCAGCATTCAGGGTGCGCTCCTGGTCCGGGTACAGCAACCGCGTGGGCGGTGTGGGCGCTGAAGTTACCCCGGCATCTTTGATGAAATTTAATTTTGGATAGCCGCTGCGCCTTAACTCGGCCCAGGACTCAAAGTTGAGCATAACGTTGAAATCTATCCACTTCTGCAAGCCTATCTTGTTAAGGATGTCGTCCTGCGTAGTGCCCAGGGCAACCGTTGGTGTAGCCAGCATGGCGGTGATTTCTCCTTCCGTTGGTTGCGCGGCCGGCGTCCCAAATTTACCATTCAAATTGTTAATTACGAAATAATATGCAACGGACTGGCGGATGCCTGCTTCGTAAGCGCTTTTTACATCGCCACCGCCCCAGCGTTCATAAGCCTCTGCTTTACAGAAATTTACCTCTGCCGCAGTAAGCACTATGCCCGGGAAGTTAGTGTTTTTAATGTAAGTAACCGAATCTAAACGGCTGGTCACACCGGCGGTAATGGCATTATCCTGCTGGGTAGATGACTGTGTAGGGCTGATGCCGTTATACGTGCCGTTCACATTCCTGGCATAAAACACGCGGATGCGCGGGTCTGTGGCCGGTTTCATCACACTGTCCAGCATATAGCCGGGGGCGTAGGCGGGCGCCAGGCCGCTTTCCATGTCGGTGGAGATCAGGCTGGGGGTGTTTGCCTTGATCTGCACATTATCCGTGTAAGCCGTTACCAGCGGGTAGCGGTCCGGGTTACCGAGCAGGGTTTGTACAATGCCCTTGGCTTTGGCTTCATCCTGGTAAGAAATACGCATGGCCAGGCGAAGCAGCAGGGAGTTAGTGTACTTGCGCCAGCGCAGGATGTCGCCGCCCAGCAGGTAGTCTTGTTTGGCAAGCTTGGTCTGGTACAGGGCAGGCACCTGTACATCCGCCAGGTAGTTGGAAATGCGCTGCAGGTTGGTCAGCGCGGAATCGTATACCCCCTGGCCCTTGTCGTAAGCCGCCAGCTGCAGTTGGTTGGTGGCATTGAGGTGGCCTGCCTGGCTGAAGGGGATGTCTCCCCAGTAATCCACCATCTGGGTGGCCTGGTCATACAGGAACACGCGGGCGGTTTCCAGGAACAGGAGGTAACCCTGCTTTTCATCGTCCGTGGTCAGTTTGTTATAGGTCTTTTCAATTTCACGGAAGCTTGCCATCGGGCCGGTGTAAAATGCATTCCAGCGCGCCTGGTTGTAGGTAGGGCTCTGCACATACATTTTTTCACCATTCACCAGGCCCACACTCTGCGTGTAGCGGCCAATGGTAGGCACCTGGAAAGTGAAGAGGGTATAGTATTGCGGGAACACCAGGCTGCTTTTGAGCATGCCGGTGAAAAGGCCGTCAATCGTACCGGTAGTGGTCAGGTCCGGGTTGTTGTAATACTGGTCGAAGGTCGATTTCTTACAGCTCCCGAGAAGGCCCGCGCAAAGCGTGGCTATGAGAAGAAAGCGTTTGTTCATGTATCAGTGTGTTTAAGTACACCCCTCCGGGAAGGGGTTGCTGCAAATATTGTTTAGAAGCTCAGGCGTGCGTTTACACCCATGGTGCGTGATGCGGCGGCTGTACCGGTTTCCACACCCTGTGCAGAGTAAGTGCTGCCAATGCCCACTTCCGGGTCCAGGTTGGGCAGGCTCTTATAGAAATAGAACAGGTTGCGGCCAAATACGCCCACGGTCAGGTTCTGCACATGCATCTTACTACCCAGTTTTACAGGCAGGGTATAGTTAAGCGACAGTTCACGGAACTTGATAAAGTTGTTGTTGTACACTGCATCTGCATAGGTGGAGTTGGGACTGCCACCGGGGTAAGAGCCCCAGGAGAAGGTGTTCAGGTAGTAATTCGGCGCATCAATAATGGTCTTGTTGGCTTTACCATCGCGGGTATTGCCTTTCAGGATCACCCCATCATTGTACACGGTGGCACCACCCGGTGCTGCGCCACTGCCCACGGCAATGTTCTGTGTACCATCGCTGTAGTAGGCTACACCACCATGCGCCGCATCGCGGTATTTAAGCGTGCTGGCAAAGGTGCCGGTACCGGTTGCATAAAAGTTGGTGATGGATGCGATCTGTCCACCCCAGCGGAAGTCCACCAGGAAGTCCAGTGCAAAGTTCTTGTAGCGGATGGTGTTGCCAATACCGCCGGTCACTTTGGGCTGTATGTTACCTACGCGCTGGTAGTGGGTAAAGTCTACCGCGTAATAACCATTGTCTTCAATGATGTAATTGCCGGTGGCATCTTTCTCGCGGTTGTACACCATGATATCGCCTGCGGGGCGGCCTTTGTAGGCGCTTACCAGCAGAGAGCCGTTGTCAATGTTCTGCAGGTCCAGGTGATCCGTGCCATCCATGAAGCGGGTAATCTTGTTCTGGTTAAAGCCCAGGGTACCGCGCACATTCCATTCCAGGTTCCTGCTGGTGTAGGGGGTGCCGTTCAGCGCTACTTCCACGCCGCGGTTCTGCAGGTCACCTGCGTTGGCGATCAGCGCATTAGCGCCGGTGCTGGCGGGTACGGTCAGGTTCAGGATCTGGTCGTGGATGGTGTTGGTGTAGTAAGACACGTCAAAGCCAAAGCGGCCGTTGAACATCTTACCTTCCAGGCCCACTTCAAATTCCTTTTTACGTTGCGGTTTCAGGCCGGCGTTACCATAGTTGGTATTGGGTAGCAGGTAAGGAATGCCGTTCAGGTTACCACCCTGGTAAGCCACGTTGCTCACGTAAGGTTCTGCAGGCGTAGCCACGATACCGTAAGATGCGCGCACTTTGCTGTAATCGATCGCCTTCGGCAAATGCAGGGCGCGGCTGAGTTCAAAGGAAAGGCTGGCGCTGGGATAATTGTAGCTGTTGTTATCGCTGTAGAGCGTGGAAATGCGCTCCTGGCGGTCTGTCAGCTCCAGGAACAGGTAGTTCTTGTAGTCCAGGTTCACAATACCAAACAGGCCGTCCTGCAGGTAGTAAGAGCGTTTGTAAGCGCTGAAGTCTGTGATCGGGTTGGTAGAAGCGGCAAGGCTGTACCAGTTTTCCTGGGAAAGACCATCGCGGGTGCTCAGGCCTGTGTAATGCTTTTCCTCTTTACGGGCCTGGTAGCCTGCACTCGCATTAAGGCCAAAGCTTTTGCTCAGGCGGGTGTTGTAAGATAACAATGCGTCGCCGTAGATCAGGTTATAGGTATTGGTGTTGGTACCATAAGCGCCAGACGGGCCAAAGGCCAGCGGGTACTCAGAGGGATTCTTGGTTTCGGCATTGTAACCCGTGAAGTCATTACCAAAGCGGCCACGGAATTTCCAGTGCTTGGCAATGTCGTAAGACAGCGTTACGCTGGACATCACACGGTTGGAATTTTCGTCATAGCTCTGGGCCAGCTGTTGCCACAGGAAGTCCATGAAGCTGGCTGCGCGGATGTTGTACACCAGTGCTTCCTGCGGATCACGTGCCGCATTGGCCGGCAGTACATACTTATAGCCTTTGCTGGTTTTGTAACGGTTAAAGAAATCATGCACGTCATCCACCGGGTTGAACATACCGTCGTAGTTGGCTGTGATGCGGTTGATCTGGCTGGGACGGTTGTGCACCTTCTCATTCACATAAGACACCACGATGTCTGTAGTGAGGCGGGGGCTGATGTGGTAAGTGGTGTTGAAGTTGAAGGTGTTCTTCTGCTGCTTGCCGCCGATCTGGATACCCTGGTAATCGTTGCGGGTATAGGAGAAGCGGTAGTTCATCTTTTCATTGGCATTGCTCAGGCCTACGTTGGCAATGGAGCTGTGGCCGGTCTGGTAAAAATTCTTCCAGTTGTCTTTATGTGCTACGTACTTGCGGAAGCTGCCATCCCAGTACTGGATGGTGCGGCCGTCAAACTTAGGCCCAAACTGGCCATAGGCGCGGAATATGGGGCGTATATCCTCCTGTCCGTCCTTGTTGGCATCCTGGCCCAGGTGGATGAAACCATCTGTGCTGCCGTACAGGGCCTCGTTGGAAGCGCGGTCGTAACCGGGACCATAGGTGTTCTGTACATCGGGCAGTACGGATACTTTTTCAATACCGTAAGAATAGCTGGCATCCACACCAATACCGTTGGTACGGCCGGCGCCATTCTTGGTAGTGATCACCACCACACCGTTGCTGCCGTCAGAACCGTAAAGGGCTGTAGCGGCGGCGCCTTTCAGGATGTTGATGCTGGCAATGTTCTCGGGGTTCACGTCCAGGAGGGAGTTACCGCGGATGCGGGTGTCGCTCCAGAAACCGCCGGTGTTCAGGTTTGCATCCTTGCGGATGGGCACACCGTCTACCACCAGCAGGGGCTGGTTATCGCCGGTGATGGAGCTGATACCGCGGATCTGGATGATCACCGCGGAAGTACCGCCACCGGGCGCGCTCTGGATGTTTACGCCTGCGGCTTTACCATACAGGGCGGAGCCAAAGTTGGTAGGGGAGGCCTTCACAATGTCATCGCCACTTACAGTGGAGATGGCGTAACCCAGCTGGCGGCGGTCACGCTTGATACCCATGGCAGTTACCACCACTTCATTGATGTCTTTGGCCGCGTCGGAGAGCGCCACGGTTACATCACTCTGGTCGCCCAGCACGATCTCTTTTTTGCTGAAGCCAATAAAAGAAAAAGTAAGTGTGCTGCCGGAATGGGCGGCCAGTTTAAAATGACCCTGTGCATCGGTAGTGGTACCATTTGCACTGCCTTTTTCAGATACCGTTACACCGGGCAATGGGTTGCCTTTGCTGTCCCGTACAGTGCCTGTAAGGGTTTTCTTTTCCTGCGCCGAAGCATTCATGCTTTGAAACAGGCAAAAGAACGCAAGTAAGATTAGCGGTCTTTTCATGAAACGTTTTAGTTTTTGGTTTGAAATTTTGGTTATGATGCTGTTGTATAATTGGTTAGTATTCCTGATGAATAATAGGCATACCTTTCCCATTGCCCTTCCGGGAGTCAATTGCAAACAGGTGGGCATACGCATAACAATCCCACCTCCCTTTCGGGATTCAATTGCTGTGGGATGGTAAAGGGCATAGCTTTCTCATCTCCCTTCCGGGGTGCAATTGCAAAGTGAATAACTGGAACATACCCGGCCCGGAATAAGGACACTGCCTGCAAAGCCTCCGTAGAAGAAAGGCGTATGCTGCCTGGCAATGTGCCGGTATGTTAAAAGTGGCAAACGCTAAAAGGTATGCTACTGGAAAATGGCGCCTGTTTTGTTAGTGTGTTATTGCGGCGTTAAAAAGTAAATAGAACCCTTGGTTGAATCTTGTTGATTAAATAGTTGATGAATTCTCAGACGTACTATGTGTGCTAATGCTCGTAACTAATGGAATAAAATCGATCAAAAAATTTTACTGTAAATGTCTTATTGCTCACTTACCTGGCCGTTTTAAGCTTCATTTAATACCTTTTTCCCAAAAACTGATATTAAATTAACCCAGGGGGCTTGGTTGTGGCAGCTAAGGTGCAATAATAGTAAAATCAGTTAAAAAGTGTTAATGTTTTCAAAAAATATTTGTGTCCGGATGACATATAGCCGCCGGGATTTTTCTGCCTTTCACCGCTGAATTTTTGCCTGTCACCTAAAACCCCATGAGGATGCAAAACCGGCAAATTACCTTCGCTGCTGTTTAAAAGACCTGTATGAAAAAATTGTTGTTACTGCTTAGCATGATCTGTACCTGTTACGCTGCGTCTGCCCAGTTTCCGGCCGCACCCGCCGGTGGAGGAAAGAACATGCAGGCGCCGCCAAAGATTGGTCATGTGTTTGGCCGCGTGGAAGACCAGGACGGGAAACCCATCCCCGAAGTAGCCGTGATCTTATTACAAAACCGTTACGACAGCGCCACTCACGGGCGCAAAGACTTCCTGTATAAAGGCGTGAACACTTCTGCCAAAGGTGAGTTTTCCTTTGAAGAACTGCCCATCATGGGCCCACCCCTTAAGATCAAGATCTCTTTGATCGGTTATAAAACGAAGGAGATCCCCGTAGCCTTCCAGCTGAAAATGCCCGCCGGCGGCATGAAGCAGGGCCAGGGCAATGCCCAGCAGGACCCCGCCAAGGCCATGGCCGCCGCCAGCGCCGCCCTCAGCCAGTTTGAAAAAGACCTGGGCGCCATCAAACTGGAATCCGATGCCAAAACCCTGGAAGGTGTAACCGTAACCGGTAGTAAGCCCCTGATGAGAATGGACATTGATAAAAAAGTGTTCAACGTGGAAAAGAATATTGTAAGCGCCGGCGGTACCGCAGTGGATGTAATGCGCAATGTGCCCTCCGTACAGGTGGACATAGACGGTAACGTAAAGCTGCGCAATGCCGCACCCCAGATCTACATTGAAGGCCGCCCCACCACGCTCACCCTGGACCAGATCCCCGCAGACGCCATTGAAAGCGTAGAGGTGATCACCAATCCTTCCGCCAAGTACGATGCCTCCGGCGGTAACGCGGGCATTCTTAATATTATCCTTAAAAAGAACCGCAAAACCGGCTACAACGGTAACATCATGGCCGGTGTAGATAAGAACGGCGGCTACAATGGCGGTGGTAACATCAATATGCGCCAGGGCAAGTTCAACGTGTCTGCCACTGCCATGGTAAATGCCATGCGCAACAAACTGACCGGTAATACAGACCGTACCAACTTTGGCGATACACCGGTACGCATTACACAGGATAATAATAACAAGACCAACGGCCAGTTCATTTTCGGTAACCTGGGCGTGGATTACTTTGCGACTAACCATACCAGCTTCTCTGTAGCCGGCATCAAAGTACATGGTAAGTTCAAACCGGGGGAAGTGATCGACATCAATACAGACAGCCTGTTTCCCGGGGGTACCGTGAGCAACTATAGCCAGCGCCTGACCCACAGTATGCGTGAGTTCAATGCGACCGGCCTCCAGGGCGGATTTAAGCACTCTTTTAAAGAAGGGGAAGACTGGACCGCGGATGTAAACTATTTCTCCGGCCACAGCAACTTCAATGCAGACTACACCACTAATTATTATGATGCAAACCACAATATAGGTGGCAGCCAGCTGCAGCAACAGGTGGGCACGGGCAAGAACATGTTCCTCACCATCCAAACGGACTATGTGAAGCCCTTCACGGCCAAGACCAAGCTGGAAACCGGCCTGCGTGCACAGATCCGCAATATTGATAACTTTAACGACACCTACCTGTATCCCAATGGCAGCACCACGCCCGTACACCTGGCCGGCGCTACCAGTGATTACACCAACCATGACAATGTGTTTGCCGCCTACGCTTCTGTGACCAGCGGTTTCAAAGACTTTGGCTACCAGGTGGGCCTGCGTGCGGAAAGCTCTAACTATGACGGTAAGTTGATCAACACCGGTCAGAAATTCAGCAACAACTACCCGGTAAGCTTGTTCCCCTCCATCTTCCTCAGCCAGAAACTGAAAAAGAACCAGGAAGTACAGGCCAGCTTCACCCGCCGCGTAAACCGCCCGAACTTCTTCCAGCTGATCCCCTACACGGATTATACAGACAGCCTGAACATCACCCGCGGTAACCCGGACCTGGTGCCGGAATTTACCACCAGCGTGGAAGCCTCTTACAGCAAGACTTTCAAGGGTAATAACAATGTCCTGGTGTCTGCTTATTACAAGCACACCAATAACCTGATCACCCGCTACCTGGAGCAGGGCACAAACCCCTCCACCGGTAAGGCAGACATCATCAACACTTTCATTAACGCCAACTCCGCGTACACTACCGGTGCAGAGCTTACCTCCGTGAACTCCATCACCAAGTGGCTGGACATCACCACGAACGTGAACGTGTACAATGGCCGTATCAAAGCGGCAGACAGCCTGGCCTCCGCACAACAGGATGCTATGTGGAGCTGGTTTGGCAAGTTCAATTCCAACGTGAAACTGCCAAAGAACTTTACCGTGCAGATCTCCGCGGACTACCAGTCCAAGACTAACCTGCCTATTAATAACAACCAGCAGCAGTTTGGTCCGCCCAGCGGCGCCCAGAGCGCTTCCCAGGGTTATATCCGCTCCTTCTGGGGTATGGATGCAGCCGTGAAGAAAAGCTTCCTGAAAAACAACGCCGCCACGGTAACCCTGAGCTTCAGCGACATTTTCCGCACCCGGTTGAACAGCCAGTTCTCCAGCAGCCAATATTTTGTACAGAACTACGCAAGGCTCAACAACCCGCAGATGATCAAACTGAATTTCACTTACCGCTTTGGTAAGATCGATACCGCCATCTTCAAACGCAAGAACCTGAAGATGCAGGGTGAAGGTATGCAAGGTGCCGGTGGAATGCAGTAGCCACTCATCCCAAAACATACCATTTTCTTACCCGAAACCGATAGATTTACCCTTTCGATCATCTCAAACTCAGGTCAACTAAAATCTTGTTAAACCGCTTATGAAGAGAGCCTTCTTACTGCTGGCAGGCCTGGCCCTCGGGGCCGGGGCTTTTGCACAGGACAATGCCCTGTGGCTACGCCACCCCGCTATCTCACCCGATGGGCAGACCATCGCATTCGGATTTAAAGGCGACATCTACCTGGTGCCCGCTGCCGGCGGTACCGCCGTTCCCCTGACCGTGCATCCCGCCATGGACATGACACCCATATGGAGCCACGACGGGAAAAGCATCGCCTTTGCCAGCGACCGTTTTGGCAACTTCGATGTATTTGTAATGCCGGTGAGTGGCGGCACCCCCAAACGCCTCACGTATAACAGTGCGGCGGATTATCCCTACGACTTTACGCCGGATAATAAGGCGGTGCTGTTTGGCAGCGCCCGTACGGCGCCGGCGGAGAGCATCCGCTTTAACTATCGTGTGTTTAATAGCCTGTACACGGTACCCGTAACCGGTGGCAGCCCTGTACTGGTAAGCGCAGCGGGTGCAGAACAAGCGCACTACAATGCCAGCGGCTCCCAGATCATTTTCCAGGATCGCAAAGGCTATGAAGACCCGTTCCGCAAACACCACACCTCTGCAGTGACCCGCGATATCTGGATCTACGACGTGGCTAAGAAATCTTATAACCAGGTATCCAGCTATGAAGGGGAGGACCGCGACCCGGTATTCGCCGGCAAGGACGCCGCTTACTATCTCAGTGAGCGCAATGGCATTTCCCAGAACCTGTATAAAGTATCACTGGCAGATACCACCAGAATTGAGCAGCTTACCCGCTTTGACAAGCATCCCGTGCGCGACCTTTCCATTGCCGGCAACGGTACCCTGTGCTTCACGTATAACGGTGAAATATATACGCTGAATCCCGGTGCCCAGCCTAAAAAGCTGGCGGTGCAGGTACGCAATGATGGCGGCGATATGGTGGAACGTAACATGCCGGTGAGCGGCAATGTGACAGAATTTGAACTGAGCCCCAACGGGAAGGAAATTGCCTTCGTATCCCGCGGGGAAGTGTTTGTCACCAACGTGGAAGGTTCCCTGACCAAACGCATTACCAATACCCCCCAGCAGGAGCGCATGGTAGCCTGGAGCCCCGATGGCAAATCATTGGTGTACGCCGCAGAGCGAAAACATAACTGGGACATCTACCGCGCTAAAATTGCGCGCGCGGACGAGCCTTATTTTTATGCCGCTACCGTGATCAACGAAGAACCGCTGATCGCTACCAGCGCGGAGGAATACCAGCCCCAGTTCTCCCCGGATGGCAAAGAGGTGGCTTACGTGGAAGACCGCAACATACTGCGCGTGTACAACCTGGCCAGCAAGCAATCTCGTACCCTGCTGCCCAAAGGCCACAACCACTCTTACTCCGATGGCGATTGGGATTTTACCTGGAGCCCCGACGGCAAATGGCTGCTGGTGGATGACGAGCAGGGTTATTTTGGCAGCAGCAATGCCGCACTGGTGGCCGCTGATGGAAAAACCGCCATCCGTTATCCCATTAACAGCGGCTTTGGCGAAGGCAATCCCAAATGGAGCCAGGACGGCAAAGTAATGACCTGGCTGAGCGCCCGTGAAGGCCGCAAATCACTGGCCACGCAAGGTAGCCGCGAAGTGGATGTATACGGCGCCTTCTTTGACCAGGAAGCATATGACCGCTTTAACCTGAGCAAGGATGAATTTAACCTGCTCATGGAAAAAGAAGAACAGGCCAAGAAATCCGGCAAGGCAGATTCCCTGGATAAAGTGAAAGCAGATACCGCTGCCAAGAAACCCTTTAAACTGGACCTGGAGCGCCTGGACGACCGCCAGGCACGCTTTACCATCAATAGCGCCAGCATCAGTGATTACGTGTTGAATAAGGATGCCAGCAAGGTATTCTACATGGCCGCTTTTGAAAAAGGGTACGACCTGTGGGTAACAGAGCCCCGCACCAAGGAAACCAAGATCCTGGCAAAGCTAGGCGGTACCGGCACCAGCCTGGCCCTCAGCAAGGACGGCAAGTTTATTTACGCCAGCAACCACGGCTCACTGGTGAAGGTGGATGCTGAATCCGGCAAGATCACGCCCATCGCTGTCAGTGCAGAACTGGCGCTGAATGCCGCTGAAGAACGCGCCTATATCTTTGAGCATGCATGGCGCCAGGTGAAAGAGAAATTCTACGACCCCACCATCCATGGTATTGATTGGGAAATGTACCGTGATAACTACGCACGTTTCCTGCCTTATATCAACAACAACTATGACTTCCAGGAACTGCTCAGCGAATTGCTGGGTGAGTTGAATGGCTCCCACACGGGTGGCCGTTATTCACCGGTGCGCCCCGAAGGCGATGCCACGGCCAGCCTGGGCCTGTTCTTTGAAGAAAATGGGGCCGCAAAAGGCCTGGTGATCACCGATGTAATGGATGGTGGCCCGTTCGACAAAGCCGGCAGCAAGGTGAAGAAAGGCGTAGTGATAGAACAGGTAGACGGACAGTCTGTAGCCGATGCACCAGATTGGGCCCAGTTGCTGAACCGCAAGGCGGGTAAGAACACCCTGGTAGCGCTCTACGATCCTGCTAATGGCAACCGCTGGGTAGAAACCGTGAAACCCATCACCGGTGGACAGGAAAGTGAACTGCTGTACAAACGCTGGATCAACCGCCAGCGCGCGATTGTAGACAAGCTGAGTGGTGGCAAGGTGGGTTATGTGCACGTACGTGCCATGAACGATGCCAGCTTCCGCGATGTATTTGATGAAGTGATGGGCCGCAACCGCGACAAACAGGCGCTCATTGTAGACACCCGCTTCAATGGTGGTGGATGGCTGCATGATGACCTCAACACCTTCCTGAGTGGTAAAAAATACCTGGTGTTTGCACCCCAGGGTGAAAAGCTGAAAGGTGGTGAGCCGATGAACCGCTGGCAACAACCCAGTTGTGTGCTGATCAGCCAGGGTAACTACAGCGATGCCTTCATCTTCCCCTACATTTATAAACAGAATGGCCTTGGCAAACTGATAGGCATGCCTGTAGCCGGTACCGGTACCGCTGTGTGGTGGGAAACCCAGATAGATCCCACGCTGGTTTTCGGCATACCCATGGTGGCCACTATTGGTAAGGAAGGCCGCCCTACGGAAAACCTGCAGGTGGAGCCGGATATCCGGGTGCCCCTGAAGTATGAAGACTTCCTGGAAGGCAAGGATGCCCAGCTGGAAGCCGCCGTAGCGGAAATGATGAAAGAAATTGGAGCTTCCAAATAGCGTTGGCGTCTTCGGGCTAAAATTCAAGCGCCTCCCACACGGGGGGCGCTTTTGCTTTTAGAGCAGGATCTCTTCCCCGTCTTCCGGTACCAGCACCTGTTCCAGCAGGTCCTGCTCCGCCAGGAATTCGCGCAGCAGCTCCCGGGTAAGGAAGCAATGGTTTACCGTGTCCATGTGCACCGCTATCACGTGTGCACGGGGCACGGCCTGCGTTACAGCCACAATGTCGGCAGTGGTCATCGTGATGGGATCACCCTCCAGGAACTGCGCCGCACCAGCGTTGACGACCACGTAATCCGGCTGGAAGATCTGCAGCACATCGGCTACTTCGGGGCACCAGATGGTATCGCCCGCTACGTACACCCGCATGTCTGGTGCCTGGAATACCACACCGCTCACGGGGCCCATGCGCTGGCCCACTTCACCAGTGCCGTGCCTGCCGCCGGTGCGGTGCAATGCTACATCGCCAAAAGTGTAGCCTTGCAGGTCGTGCACATTCGTAAACCCCTGTGCCTGGAGGGTGGCCATGCTTTCCGGCTGGGTAAGCAGCAGCTTGTCTTTGGGCACCATTGCGGCAGCAGCGGCATCCCAGTGATCAATATGCAGGTGGGTAACGATGATGGCGGTGGCATCCTGTACCAGGTGCTGTAGTGGTGCGTCGTCAATGGGGAGGGGCGTCATGGGGATGGGGACCGGGTTGGCAGTGCGCTGGATGGGCGGGTAGGTGGCAGTGGTGGCCAGGAATGGGTCTATCAGGAATTTCAGGCCGTGCATATCCAGGCGTAGCGTGGCGTGCCTAATTAATTGTAACATGAAGAAGTGTCGGCTTTTAATGTGTCAGTAAGGGCTTTAAAGATATTAAACGCCGGCTATTTTTATAGTGCATTAACAATTGCGTATGCACAGCGGCTGTTAGTGCGGCCAAAAAAAACGCCGCGCAAATATTTTGCGCGGCGTGCTGCTTTACCATCTTCACATTCATCCTTAGTTAGCAGACTGTTTACCTACAATTTGGTATTCTACCCCGTTGCCCTGGTTGATCTGCTGGTAGTACATACCGTCCGGTGAGAGGAACAGGGTTTGCCCGTTGATGGTCACCTCGCGGCAGCCTTCCGGCAGTTCGGGTGTGGTAGGCGTTACGTTCTGGTCATACTGGCCCTGGGCGTCCTGTGACTGAACAGCAGGCTGGTTGTCTGCCGGCTCCAGGTGGCCGTTCTTCCCGGCTATCACGTAGCCCTGGTTGCCATTGGCATCTGTGCTGGGGTAGTAGAACGTACCGTTAAAGAAATAATACATCGTGCCGTTCACGTCGATCTGTTCCGCGCGGCTGGGCAGGCTGGGTACAAAGGAACCTACCGGCGCATCCACTACTTCATAAACGTTGTTATAGTTGCGGTAGTAAATACCGTCATAGTAGTAGTAAGGACCAAAGCCGGTGTAGATCGTAAAGAAGCCTACCGGCAACACGGTAAGATGAAAACCGATGGAAGGACCCCACCAGCGGAAGGGATGATAGAACGGGTGATAGATATACGGGCGGGGATAAAAGAACGGCCGGTAGCCGTGGTAATATCCAACAAAATGACCGCCTCCATGGTAGTAGCCGCCACCACCATAAAATCCACGGGGACGGTTATAAGCAAAGGAACGGGCCGGGGGCGCAAAGCTGGTCCGCGGGTTGTAAGTAGGCCTTGAAGGTGCCACGTAATCGTGGGGAGCCTGGCGCATGCCGGGATTACTGAAAGCAGGGCGGGAGGATGCGGAAGGTGCTACGCGCGCACCGCCACCACCGCCAAAGCTACGACCGCCGCCACTGAAACCGCCACCACCAAAACTGCGGCCGCCACCGCCGCCACCAAAACTACGGCCGCCGCCACCACCGCCACGGTTACCACCGCCACGCTGTGCATCGGCACCGGTAAAGGCCAGTGAAAGCACTAATATGCTGCTGAGAATTATATTTAACTTTTTCATGTTACAGAATTTTAAACGGTACACGTTGAAGCAGGAGGTGACCCGGTTGCCGGGCGGCTCACGATTATTAGACCTGTGATGGAAAAGGAAGTTACAAGGTTAAACGCTTTTTAATATTTATTTAGCATTTACAGTGGCGTTTTTAATTCCTTTTTAAGTTATGGCGGATGCATAGCGTGGAGTTGTATGTTAACCCCTGAATGCAAAATCATTGCCGGTTTTGCTAAAAAGATCCTCACCGGGATGCGGCCTGCGTAAACCATTTGTAATCAAGGTCCCCGGCGATTGTTATTTACTGTTAAGCCGTATAAATATCACGTTTGTGTGAGCAAAAAAATGCAGTCCCCGGGGAGACTGCATCCTTCAGAATTATGTGATATAAAAAACAGCTTAATTTCTTACCTGCCCGTTGCCATAAACGAACCATTTTTCAGTGACCAGTTTTTCCAGGGCAAAGGGGCCGCGTGCGTGCAGCTTCTGCGTGGAAATACCGATCTCCGCGCCCAGGCCAAACACGCCCCCGTCTGTAAACCGCGTAGAGGCGTTCACGTATACCGCGGCAGCATCCACTTCGTTCAGGAAACGCTCACTGGCACCGGCATCTTTGGAGAGGATGGCTTCAGAGTGTTTGGAAGAATGTTTACGGATATGGGCCAACGCTTCTTCCAGCCCGCTCACCACTTTCACGGAGCATTTAAAGTCCAGGAATTCCCGGCCAAAATCTTCCGGCGTAGCGGCCTGCAAATATGGGTAACCCAGTGATTGCAGGATGGGCAACGAAGTGGCATCTGCAAAGATCTCCACGTTGTACGCCGCCAGCCGGGGAGCCAGCAGGGGCAGGAAAGCCGGTGCCACGGCGGCATCCACCAGCACCGTGTCCAGTGCGTTGCACACAGAAGGGCGTGATACTTTAGCGTTGGTTACCACGGCGGCAGCCTGCCCCAGGTCCGCCGTTTTCTCCACGTACGTATGGCATACGCCGGCGCCGGTTTCAATCACCGGTACCTTGGCGTGCGTGCGCACAAAATCAATGAGCTGCTGGCTGCCGCGCGGGATGATGATATCGATATACCCCGTTGCTTCCAGCATTTCCTGCACCAGTTCCCGGTCTACAGGCATCAGTTGCACCGCGTTAGGGTCTATGCCTTGTGCCTTCAGCGCCTCCTGTAAAATATGTACCAGGATAGTGTTGGTATAAAACGCATCGGAGCCCCCGCGCAGGATGCACACATTGCCGGAGCGCAGGCAAAGCGCGGCCACATCGATGGTCACATTGGGCCGTGATTCATAGATCACGCCTACTACGCCCAGGGGAGCAGTTTTCTTCTGCACCAGCAGGCCGTTATCCAGGCGCTTTTCAGACAGCAGCTGGTGGGCCGGGTCGGGCAGTTTACTGATGTCAACCAGGCTGGCTGCCAGTGCATCTATGCGGGCAGTATTGAGTAGCAGCCGGTCCTTTTTTGGGTCCGTGTCCGGCATGCGGTCCAGGTCTTTCTGGTTTTCCGCGGCAATAGTTTCACTTTGCTGCACCAGCATGGCGGCTACCTGGCGTAGTACCTGCTGCTTCTGCGCATCGGCCAGCGTGCGCAATGAAATGGCCGCCTGCTGTGCGTTTTCAAGTATGGAGAGGAGTTGCATAATAACAATTTTATAAAAGCACAATGTCATCCGCATGCGCCACCTCCACCTGCTGCAGGTTGCCCAGGTGCAGGGCGCGGGAGGCTACTTTGGCGCGGGCTACGGCCACCACTTTCTTATCGGCATCCACAATTTCAAATACTTCACCGCAGTCAAACGGCTCCAGTACGGCGCGTATGCCCACGGCCAGGAGGCTGTGGCGTTTATGCAGGGCCGTTGCAGCGCCTTCGTCCACCTGCACGCGGCCGGTTACCAGGCTGCCGCTGGCCAGCCATTTCTGGCGGGCACTCATGGTGCAGTCCTGGGACAGGCAGCGGGTGCCGGCCTTGCCTTCCAGCGCGTTGAGGATGCCGTCTGGCGTATTGATGCCAAAGATCACCACCTCGATGCCCATGCGGGTGGCCAGGCGGGCAAAGGTGAGCTTAGACACCATGCCACCCAGTCCCATGGCCGATTTGCGGGTGTCGGCCAGCCCCAGGGCGGCTTCGTCTATCACGTTGATCTGCGGTACAATTTTACCTTCCTTATCCAGCACGCCGGCCACGGAGGTGCTGAAGAGCAGTTTTTCGGCACCAAAGCCCACTGCAATGAGGGTGGCCAGTTCGTCGTTGTCGGAGAATTTCAGTTCCGTATCGCTTACCACGTCGTTTTCATTGGCAATGGGAATAAGTCCGTTTGCCCACAATTCTTCGTATGTTTTTTTTAGCTGCAGGAACTGCGGCCGGTTGGAAAAGTGCGTACGCTCGCAAAGGCTTTGGGCAATGGCGATGCCGAATGGCGCAAAGAGCGCTGCATATTGCTGCAGCAGGATAGGGTTACCGATGGCGGCAGCGGCTTTCCGCTCACTGATAGTGCCAGTGTAAGATTTCAGGTGCTGCTTTCCGGCAGCTACCGCCCCGGAAGACACCAGGACAATATTATACCGGGGTTGCAGCAAGGCGGCCTGGCGGGCTATTTCCGCGATCATGGCCGTGTTGAGCGCCCCGTTAGCCCCTGTAATAGAGGCGGTTCCAAATTTTATGACGAGTATAGGCTTGTTCATGGGCGTACAAAATATTGAAAAGCAGGGATAATTGCAATTGGTATGGCAACAATGGCCCCCGTTCCGTTGTTTTGGATTAACAGTAATTAACATATCCGGAGCGGCCTGCGGCATGGTTTATGTAAAATTTTTACCACCATTCTACCGCGTGCCGTAGCACATAGATCCCCCTTTCACGCACTTATTTATGGAGCAACTAAAATACAAGTGTCTTATCCTGCTGGCTATCTTCCTGGCAATATGCGAAAAGCCGCTGCAGGCACAGGATACCGCGAAATGGACCTTACAGCAATGTCTGGACTACGCAGCGCAGCATAACATCACCCTGAATACCCTCCGCCTCACCCAGCGTTCCGGTGAGCAGGATGTGCTGCTGGCCAAGGCCGCCAAACTGCCCAACCTCAATGCAAGTCTTTCCCAGAACGTGCAGCACGGTAAGGTATTCAGCATCAGCGGCAGTGAAACCTCCCAGTTCACCTTCTCCGGCAGCTATGGCCTGAATAGCGCAGTGACCTTGTTCAACGGCAATTATCTCAATAACGACATCCGCCAGAAACAACTGGTTCTGCAGGCCGCGGCCTACAATATTGAAGCCGGCATGAATGACATCACGATGGCCGTTACCACCGCTTACCTCAATATTTTACTGGCCAAGGAAACCATCATTTACCAGCAGGACCTGCTCACCACCGCCAATGCGCAGGTAAAGCAAAGCCAGGACCGGTACAACGTGGGCAGCATTGCCCTGAAAGACCTGGCGGAACTGCAGGCCCAGGCTGCGAATGACCAGTACCTGCTGGTGAATGCTATTAACCAGCACCGCCAGTACCTGCTCAATCTCAAACAGATCCTGCAACTCCCCTACGACTCCACCTTTGACATCCAGTCGCCGGACACCCTGATGGCCAACGCCCTGCCCGTACCCTTGCGCCAAGCGCAGGAAACAGCCATGGCGCAAAGACCGGAAGTGAAAAGCAGTGAGCTGAATGTACAGGCCGCGCAGCTGGACCTGGCCAAGGCCCGCGCCGGCTACCTGCCCACGCTGAGCGCCGGTGCCAATCTGGCCAGCAACTACGCCCGCGACCCGGACAATACTTACCTCAAACAACTGGACAATAACTTTTACCAGCAGATAGGCCTCACCTTGTCCGTGCCCATTTTTACACGGCGGGTGGTGAAAACCAACGTGGAAAAATCGAAGATAGAAATAGCCCAGGCCAATCTGGACCTGCAGAACACGAAAACCGTACTGGCGCAGAACATTGAACAGGCATATATCAATGTAACCGGCTCCCAGAGCCAGTATGACGCAGCGGTGGAGCAGCTGCGCTACAGCCAGGAAAGCTACCGCATTGCCGCTGCCGCACTGGAAGTAGGACAATACAACACCGTGGATTATTTACTGCAAAAGAACCTGTACGTGCAGGCGTTGCAGAACTACATCCAGGCAAAATACAATGCCGCACTGAGCATCCGCATCTATGATTTTTACCGGGGCATCCCCATCAAATTATAAACGAAAGGCACTATGAAAAGATACCGGCGTGTCATCGTCATCGTCATACTCGTTGCAGCCGCATTGCTCGTGTGGGCCTTGTTTTTCCGCAAGAAGCCCCAGCCCGTGCAGCTGGATACAGAGCAGCCCACCGTGGGCTACATTGCTACCAGCATCACGGCTACTGGCACCGTGCAGCCGGTTGATACCGTGGCCGTGGGTACACAGGTATCCGGCACGGCAGCCAAGATCTATGCAGACTTCAACTCGCAGGTGAAGGCCGGCCAGGTGCTGCTGGAGCTGGACAAATCGCTTTTCCAGGCCCAGGTGAACCAGTACAAGGCCAACCTGGCCAATGCCCAGAGCAACGTGGTGTTCCAGCAGTCTAACTTCTCCCGCCAGGAACAATTGTATAAGGTAGGCGCCATCAGCCGCGCGGATTACGACAATGCTGTGTACGCCATCAATGCGGCCAAAGCCAGCGTGGAAAGTGTGAAAGCGCAGTTGCAATCCGCCGAAAAGAACCTCTCTTTTGCCACTATCTATTCCCCGATAGACGGGGTGGTGCTTTCCCGCAATATCAGTGTGGGGCAAACAGTAGCGGCCAGTTTCAGCACGCCCACACTGTTCATCATTGCAAAGGATATTTCCAAAATGCAGGTGCAGGCCAATGTGGATGAAGCAGACATTGGCAATGTGCAGAAAGACCAGCGGGTATCCTTCACCGTGGATGCATTCCTGGACGACGTGTTCAACGGCGCCGTACAGGAAATACGGCTGAAGCCACAGGTAAGCGCTAACGTGGTCACCTATACGACGATCATCAACGCCAGCAACAACGACAAGAAGCTGAAACCCGGTATGACGGCCAACGTGACCATCTATACCCAGGAGGAGGACAGCGCCTTGCTGATCTCTGTAAAAGCCCTCAAATTCACCCCGGACGAGAGCGTGGCCAAAGAATACAAGATCATCCCGGCAGACACTGCGCACAAGCGGCACAAGGGCGATGTAGGGCACAAGCGGGCGCCTTCCGTGTTCGATACTTCCGGTACCAAACATAAAGACAGCACCGTGGTGCAGCAGGCTGAAACCGCGTATGTATGGGTGCTGAAAGACAAAACACTCACGGAAAAAAGAATACGCACGGGCCTGAATGACGATACCCACGTGCAGGTATTGCGCGGCCTGGATAAAGGCGATGTAGTGGTAGACGGGATACAAATACCGCAGGCAACAGGGGCTGCTACTCCCGCAGCCAAGAGCCCTTTTATGCCGGCACGCAGAGGTGGGGGAGGCCGGCCACGATGAACGGAAAGAAGATCCTCGAATTGCATGACCTGAAACGCGAGTTTCACATGGGCACAGAGATCGTGCGGGCGCTGAAAGGCGTCACCTTTGATGTGTATGCGGGTGAGTTTGTGACCATCATGGGCAGCTCCGGCTCCGGCAAGACCACCCTGCTCAATACGCTCGGCTGCCTGGATAAGCCCACCAGCGGCACTTACCTGCTGGATGGTGTGAATGTAGGACAGCAATCGCGCAACGACCTGGCACTGCTCCGCAACCGGAAGATCGGTTTCGTGTTCCAGTCGTACAACCTGCTGGCGCGTACTTCTGCCATTGAAAACGTAGAACTGCCTTTGCTGTACAATGCGGATATCAAACACCATGAGCGGCGGGAAAAAGCCCTCAAAGCACTGGAAGCGGTAAAACTCGGCGACCGCCTGGACCACCTGCCCAACCAGCTTTCCGGCGGCCAGCAGCAACGCGTGGCCATTGCCCGCGCCCTGGTAAATGAGCCGGTGATGATCCTGGCCGATGAAGCTACCGGCAACCTGGATACCCGCACCTCTTACGAGATCATGGCCCTCATGCAGGAGCTGAACCAGCACGAGGGCAAAACCATCGTATTTGTAACACACGAGCCGGATATTGCCGCCTTCAGCAGCCGCACCGTTATGCTCAAGGATGGAAGGGTGATAAAGGACGCTAAAAACGAAAACGTGCGCAGCGCCAAGGAAGCCCTGGCAGCGCTGCCCTCGGCGGAAGATTATTAGATGGCCAGATGAACGATTTAACAATCTATCAATTCTAACAACGTAACATGAATGTTTTAAACCTGTTCCGCATAGCCCTCATTGCCCTGCAGCGCAACAAGCTGCGGGCTTTCCTGACCATGCTGGGCATCATCATCGGCGTGGCCGCGGTGATTGCCATGGTGGCCATCGGCCAGGGGTCCAAGCAGAGCATTCATGACCAGTTGTCAAACATGGGATCTAACATGATCACCATCCTGCCGGCCAGTAACCTCACGGGCGGTGCCCGCATAGATGCTTCCAGCCTGCAAACCCTCACGATCGATGATGTGAACGCGCTGGAGCGCAAAAGCGAGTACCTGAGCGCTATTTCGCCCGTGAGCGCTACCAAGGGGCAGGCCATTAACGGCGCCCTGAACTGGCCTACCAGCATGCAGGGCGTGGGGCCTGACTACTTTGACATCCGCAAGCTGATACTGAAAGACGGGATCCTTTTTTCCGAAAATGACGTGAAGGCGGCGGCCAAGGTATGCGTGCTGGGGCAAACCGTGGTGAGTAATCTTTTTCCCAACGGCGAGGACCCCATCGGTAAGGTGATCCGCTTTAATCGTATTCCCTTCACCGTTATAGGCGTGCTGGTACCAAAAGGGGAGAGCGCCTTCGGGCAGGACCAGGACGACATCATCGTGGCGCCTTACACCACCGTGCAGAAGCGCATCCTGGCCACTATTTATTTCCAGAACATCGTGGCCTCTTCCACCAGTGAGCAAACCAGCGATGCGGCTACCAACGAGATCACGGATATCCTGCGCGCCCGCCACCGGCTGCGGACCTCCGATGAGAACGACTTTTCCGTGCGCACCATGGCAGAGCTGATCAACACACTGAGCTCCACCAGCCAGTTGCTGACCGTGCTGCTCACGGCTATTGCCGGTATTTCCCTGGTGATAGGCGGTATCGGTATCATGAACATCATGTACGTGAGCGTAACGGAGCGCACCAAGGAAATAGGGCTGCGCATGAGCATAGGGGCCCGGGGTATAGACATCCTCATGCAGTTTCTCATTGAGGCCATCGTGATCAGTGTTACCGGGGGGCTGATCGGCATTTTGCTGGGCATTACCAGCTCCCTCCTCATCAGCAGGTTGCTGGGCTGGCCCACCTTGATCTCGGAGTCGTCCATTGTCCTGTCTTTCCTGGTGTGCGCCATCACCGGGGTGTTTTTTGGCTATTACCCCGCGCAGAAGGCCTCCCGCCTGGATCCTATCGAAGCCCTGCGGTATGAATAGCTAGTTTGAGAAAATTAAATAAGCTTTTTTGCGTATATTGTGTCCAGAAAGTCCTATAGTCCGGCTATATCCATTAGCCGTACGCCATCTTGAATCCTGAAGATCCTAACCACAACTGATCCTATTTGCCCATGAGTAATAATTACGATCCTGCCCTTTTGCATGGAAAAAAAATACTTTGTATAGAAGATAATCCCCTGGAGCAGATGCTGCTCACCCGGGTCCTGAAGATCATGGGGCTGGATGCCTGCATGGCTTCTACCGCCCTGGAAGGGCTGGATATGGCCCACGAGATGCACCCCGGCCTGATCCTGCTGGATATGCACCTGCCCGAAATGAATGGCAGCGAGGTGCTGCACCGTATCCGCAACGAAAAGGCCCTGAACGAGGTGCCCGTGGTAATGGTCACTGCCAATGTATGGGGCAATGAGCGCCAGGAACTCCTGGACGCCGGCGCCAGCGATGTGCTCACCAAACCGATCCTCCCCGAAACGCTGCGCCAGACCTTGTACCGGTTAATGTAGCATATATCCCCTGGAGGGGCGGGAACGATGGGCCTCCCCGGGGGCAGATCCCTTCGCAAACTCACACGAGGTACGTAACCCCTTCCCGCGCAATGTCCGTAGGTGCAAAGAGCGGCTTGCATTCATCCAGGAACCCTTCCACCTCCTGGTACTTGGAAGAAAAATGTCCGATTAGTAATTGTTTCACATTTCCTTTTGCCGCCAGGGTGGCTGCCTGCACAGACGTGCTGTGGTAGCGGTCCCAGGCCCTTGCTTCCTGGTCCTGCAGGTAGGTGGTTTCATGGTAAACCAGGTCTGCTCCGTTTACATGGGGCAGCAGTAAAGCCTCGTTATAGCGCGTGTCTGCACAGTACACGTAGCTTTTGCCTTTGGGCGGAGGCAGGGTCACCCAATCATTCTTCACCACGGTGCCGTCTTTGCGGATATAATCGGCCCCTTCTCCCAGCTTGCTGTAAAAGGCAGACGGGATTTCGTACTGGCGGGCCTGTTCGGGCACAATGCGGCGTTTACGCTTTACCAGTTCAAAGCGGAATCCATAGCAGGGTATGCGGTGATCGGTGGGAAAGTAGCTTACTTCCAGGTCTTTTTCGCGGAAAAGCAACCCGCAGCCTTCAGGCGTAAGGGGGGTGAAGTGCATGTCGAAATTGAGGACTGTGCCGGCTACATCCAGCTGCAGTTGCAGGATGGGCAGCAGCTCCGGCGGGCCGTAAACGTGCAGGGGCTCTGTGCGGCCCAGCAGGCTGATGGTGTTAATGAAGCCGATCAATCCGAAATAATGGTCGCCGTGGAGGTGGCTGATAAAAACGCGCTGGATGCGGCTGCGGCGCACCCGGTACTTTGCCATTTGCAGTTGGGTGCCCTCGCCACAATCCACCAGCATCAGTTGATCATTGCAGGTGATGACCTGCGCGGTAGGGTGACGGTCCAGTGTAGGTAAGGCGGAATTATTTCCTAAGATGGTAACAGCGAACATATACGGCAATGTAATAAAAATACCCGCCATCATGTACTATCCCGAAAAATAGTGCATGCGTGCAAGTGATGCGCAGTGAAAAATGGTGACGGGCTGGAACGGTGGCTGGCAGCGGTTTTGCAAGGGATGTGCCATAGGTGTGAATGTAGGCGGGATGCCACTACGGTACAGTTCGCACAATACTATTTTTCCTAATTCCTTGTTAATACTACAGTTTCACCTGTACGTGTTAAAAAAATTTCCGTCAGGAGTCGTAAATTAGTTTTAACACCGCTATGCTATGAAAACCAACCGGGACAAGCCCGGTTACAATCGCATAACTGCCTGTACTTTTTCATGCACCGATGGTACCGTACAATACAGGCAAGTCATTTATCTTACTTACCTATTCGTCCGATGCTGCAGTGTCATCGTCTTCCCAGCTCAATTCGCGTTCCAGCTCTTCCATCATTACGATGTCAATAGCTTCCGAAAGGGTGGGGGTAATGTTCAGGAATTCAGCATGCGCGGCCTGTAGCTGGGCAGCAATAGCAGGCGTTACGCCGGTAAGGCAGCAGGAATGTGCATGTGCATAAGCGTGCTGGTATACTGCTAAAATGGCTTCCACACCTTCCGGGGAGGCCGAAGTCACGGAATGCAGGTCCAGTACGAGGTTTTGGTCAACATAGGCCGGATTTTCCAGTGCCAGTTGCCTCAGCTCGTCTGCCAGAATAGCATCCATCGCCGTAGTTTCCGGACTAAAAATCACCAGTTTTTCTTTGGTATCAATTTTGAACTTCATGGGTCAATTGGTTGTTTTTTCTAAAGCATTCCCGCCTTAATGAGCCGCAAAAAGATCGCGTGTTACAGCCCTCTTTGAACGTCAAATTACCCCGGTTACCAAGTGCACAAAAGTAGGCCTTATGTGCAATGTTTAATGATAAAGTAAATCAAATTTATTCGCTAATATTGTATTAACCAGCCCCTGTAAGGGTTTTCATAATTTAATAATTGCTACAATGGACCAGAATTTTTCACCGCAAGTAAAGGAGATCATTTCGTTCAGCAGGGAGGAAGCTTTGCGCTTAGGAAATGATTTCATCGGTACCGAGCACCTCCTGCTGGGTATCATCCGGGAAGGAGAGGGGACGGCCGTCAAGATTTTGCAGGCGCTGAATGTAGACTTATATGAGCTTCGCAAAGAAGTAGAACTGGCTGTAAAAGATAAAACAGGCAAGAACATCGCGAACATCAATAGTTTACCACTCACCAAGCAGGCAGAAAAAGTGATCCGCGTAACGGTGCTGGAGGCGAAAGCGCTCAAAAGCCCTACCGTGGAGACCGAGCACCTGATGCTCTCCATACTGAAGAACAAAGAAAACGTTTGCACACAGATCTTACAACAATTCGACGTGGACTACGATACATTTAAAAATGAGCTGGGCTTTGTGAAATCTTCCGAGCCGAAAGCTGAATTTGACGATCCCGGAGAAGAAGAATTTGAAGACGAACGCAAAAGCTATTCCTCCAAAGCCAAACAAGCCAACACCAAGTCAAAGACCCCGGTGCTGGATAACTTTGGCCGCGACATCACCAAGCTGGCCGAAAGCGGCAGCCTCGATCCCATCGTAGGCCGTGAGCAGGAAATAGAACGTGTGTCCCAGATCCTTTCCCGCCGTAAAAAGAATAACCCGATCCTGATCGGGGAGCCCGGTGTAGGTAAAACCGCTATCGTGGAAGGCCTGGCCCTCCGCATTGTACAGCGCAAGGTAAGCCGCGTATTGTTCGACAAACGCGTGGTAAGCCTGGACCTGGCCGCCCTGGTGGCCGGTACCAAATACCGTGGCCAGTTTGAAGAAAGGATGAAAGCCATCATGAACGAACTGGAAAAGAACCGCGACGTGATCCTCTTTATCGATGAGATCCACACCATCGTGGGCGCTGGTGGCGCTTCCGGCTCGCTGGACGCTTCCAACATCTTTAAACCAGCCCTGGCACGTGGCGAGCTCCAATGCATTGGCGCCTCCACCCTGGACGAGTACCGCATGTACATCGAAAAGGACGGCGCACTGGACCGCCGCTTCCAGAAAGTAATGGTAGATCCTCCCACCGTGGATGAAACCATCCAGATCCTCAATAACATCAAGCCGCGTTATGAAGAATACCATAACGTAAGCTACAACCAGGAAGCCATCGACGCCTGCGTGAAGCTCAGCGACCGTTACATGACGGACCGCCTGCTGCCGGACAAAGCCATCGACGTGCTGGACGAGGTAGGCGCCCGCGTGCACCTGAAAAACATCAACGTGCCGCAGAACATCCTCGACCTGGAAAAACAGATCGAAGACATTAAACAGGAAAAAAATAAGGTCGTGAAGAGCCAGCGCTTTGAAGAAGCCGCCGCCCTCCGCGATACTGAAAAGAAACTGGGAGAAGACCTCGAAAAGGCTAAAGCCAATTGGGAAGAAGAAGTGAAACACAAACGCTACCCGATCGACGAAGAAGCCATTGCAGAGGTAGTGAGCATGATGACCGGCATCCCGGTAAAACGCATGGTACAGGCCGAGACCGAAAAGCTGCGCCGCATGGGTGAAGACCTGAAAGGCGCTGTGGTAGGGCAGGATGATGCCATCGTGAAAGTGACCAAGGCCATCCAGCGCAACCGCGTGGGCCTGAAAGATCCGAAGAAACCCATCGGTACCTTCATCTTCCTCGGTCCTACCGGTGTAGGGAAAACCGAGCTGGCCAAATCCCTGGCCCGCTATATGTTCGACTCAGAAGATGCGCTGATCCGCATAGACATGAGCGAATACATGGAAAAATTCTCCGTAAGCCGCCTCATTGGCGCGCCTCCCGGATATGTAGGTTACGAAGAAGGCGGCCAGCTCACTGAAAAAGTGCGCCGCAAACCTTACTCCGTGATCCTGCTGGATGAGATCGAAAAGGCACACCCGGACATCTACAACCTGCTGCTGCAGGTGCTGGACGACGGCATCCTGACCGATGGCCTGGGCCGTAAGGTGGACTTTAAGAACACCCTGATCATCATGACCTCCAACATTGGCGCCCGCCAGTTGAAAGACTTTGGCGCCGGGGTGGGTTTCTCCACGAACAATCGCATTGCCAACGAAGAGGAAAATACTAAGGCAGTGATCGAGAAAGCGCTGAAACGCACCTTCTCTCCGGAGTTCCTGAACAGGATTGACGATGTGATCATCTTCAACAGCTTGTCCAAAGAACACATCTACACTATCATCGACATCACGATGCAGAGTGTACTGAAACGCCTGAACAACCTGGGCTTCAGCCTGGAACTGACCGACGAGGCAAAAGGCTTCCTGGCAGACAAGGGCTACGACCAGCAGTTTGGCGCCAGGCCGCTGCACAGGGCCATCCAGAAATACCTGGAAGATCCCCTGGCCGAGGAGATCCTCAACATGAACATTCACAACGGTGATGTGCTCATTGCCGACCTGGATAAAGAAAACCAGAAACTGGTGTTTACCATCAAGAAACAAGGAAGCGAGGTAACTCAAATCTAATTCTGAGCGATCAGAAACCTGCGTTTCAAACAAAGTGATCATTGCAAGTGGCTGCCTCCGTTTGGGGGCGGCCATTTTGTTTTGGGAGCAGGAGTTGCAACATCTTTATTACTGACCTCTTCCGTGTACACCCTCACAAAATCAGCAATTTATCCAGCCCCTTCCATGGAAATTACCAATACGACAGTTTTCCACCTGCTGAGCCCCTTACCAGAAATAACACATCCGTGCTACGGGAGAGTCTGCTACAATCTGTGAAATTTGATACACACAGCCTTTTAAATAACACGAAATTCATATGTAAAATGTATAAATGTATTTTATACGGGTAGCAGCCTCATCAAAACCGGTTGAGAATCAATAGATAGTAAAAAAACAGTAATTTGATTTGAAAAAAATAATGCCACAGATTCTCATATATAAAAAATGGTACTATGATGTAAGTGAATGTTATCCAAATTGTCCCCACTTTTGTAGCGTAATTGGTTTATGGCTGTAAGGCCCCGTCAAAGTATCCTATGAAATTTCCCTGCGTCGCTTCTAGACATCCTTTGGTCGGCTTCATGTATTAAGTTTTACTCTTCATTAGCAGACAGCGTCCCTGTGCCTTCGAAACAAATTTACCTGAGACACGCTGTATATCCTGGAAAGGAAAGGATATTCCCTGCCCCCAAATGCCATCCAATCCTGTTACCCGCCTGTCATCCTTATGTCGCGCACACCTGTGATGCCAACCGGCACCACGTATACCTGCGGTATAACGGTTACGTATACACGTAATCTTGCACGGGCCCGCAAAGAGTATTCCTGTTTACAAGTTTTCCAGATTACAGGTCCGCATAACAACGGACAAACAGTAGTAGTATTTTGACCTTTTATCCTTATATCTATGACATCAACGCTACGCAAGATAGGGCGCCTGTTGCTGGTTGCCGCTATTTCTTTGCTCGTATCCGAGGCAAAAGCCCAGCTGAAAGTAGGTGACAACCCTACCAACATTAAACGCTCCGCTATCCTTGAATTAGAGAGCACCCAACAAGGTTTGCTGTTACCGCGATTAGGTGACACTGCCCAGATCAACCTCCTCACACCTCCCGATGGAATGATCATCTACCTGAAGAACGGCATCCCCGCTTCAGAAGGGCTCTACGTGCGTCACAACAACGCCTGGGAACTGATGGCCAACACCGCCACTGCCCTGAACAACTGGAGCCTGAATGGTAACACCCTCACTGCCGGCCAGTATTTTGGCTCTAACAACTTGCAGGATGTTATCTTCAAAACAAACAATGCAGAGGTGTTCCGCGCTACTGCCGCCGGCAACCTGCAGGTATCTTCTACCGCTGTACCTGCGGGCACTGCGGAAACTTCCGTGCTGCTGCTGAAAGCGGATGGCACCATCCTCCAGCGCACCATCAGCGCCAACGCGTTTAAAACCGCTGTAGGTAACCTGACCGTGAATGCAGACAACACCAAGAACGCAGTGAATGTAACTGCAAACGCAGACGGGTCCAACACCGTGGACCTGCCCATCATGGTCGGTACCGCAGGTCAGCAGTATGGATTCCTGACCATTGCAGACTGGCAGAAACTCCAGACCCTGGCTGGCGATAACATCAGCATCGACGACTTCACGGCAAGCGTGGCGGCTACTGATGCAAACAAGGGCGCCCAGATCACCTTCGATGCCCCTACCAACAAGTATGTGATCAAGATGGTAGCTGCCAGCGCTACACAGGTAGGTATTGTAACCACCGGTGCACAGACCTTTGGCGGTGATAAGACCTTTGCCAACAACGTAAACGTAACCGGCAATGCTGTTGTAAGCGGCAACCAGACAGTAGGCGGCACCCTGGGGGTAACCGGCGCTACTACGCTGGGCAACACCCTGGACGTAACCGGTGCCACTACGCTGAACAGCAGCCTGGCAGTAACCGGTACCTCCACACTGAATGGTGCCACCACTGTAAATAACACCCTGCACGCCACTGGTGCTACCACCCTGGATAACGGTGTAACAGTAACCAACGGCGGCGCAAATATCACCGGCGCCACTACCGTGAATGGCAACACTTCCTTCACCGGTAACCACCTTCAAACCGGCGACCTGCATGTAACCGGCAACACTACCCTGGATAAAAATGTAACACTGCCTGGCGTTGTGGCCACCAGTGAAACCAGCAACATCGATGTGCTGATCAAGAATGGCACCACTAACCAGGTAGAGTACAAAACGCTGAACAGCGCTGCATTTGACGGTGCTATTCGCGCCCTGGTAGATAAAGTTAGCGGTACCGCAGTAAAAGATTCCGCAATCACTTTCGCTACAGACTCTGTAGGTGCCAACTTCAACCTCGCATTTGATGCTACCGCCGGTGCTGAAAAGATCACTTTCAATATTCCTTCTGCCAGCACGGCTAACAGGGGGCTGGTGACCAATGGCATCCAGGCTTTTGGTGGCGAAAAGAGCTTCGCTAACACCGTAGCAGTAGGTACCACTGCCGCCGCCACATCTACCCTGGATGTGAAAGGTTCCATGGCTACCAAGATCGTAAGCACTGCCGCAAACTACACCGCCACCGACGCAGATAATACCATCCTGGTTAATCCTGCTGCCGGCGCCACGGTGACCGTTACACTGCCCAACGCAACAGCTGCCATCGACGGTCGCATGTATACCATCAAGAAAATTGGTGGTGGCTATACCGCTACTGTAACCATCAATTCCAATAAGATCGAAGATGGTGCTACTTCTTACAGCATCTATAACGACTGGAGCTTTGTAACCGTACAGGCACTTGCCGGTACCTGGTACATCATCAAGCACTAATTTTTTGTTACTATCCTATCATGGCAGGAGTGCCTCCGGGCATTCCTGCTTACTTCCCTATCCCTGATAGCATTTTGTCCTTGCCAACTCTTATCCATGAAACCATTTTTACGTCATAGCCTTTTATTGCTCATCGCTGCTGCCGCATTTGCACCTGCAAAGGCCCAGTTAAAGCTGGGTGATAATCCCACCAGTATTAACAAGGATGCGATCCTGGAGTTAAACAGCGACCACCAGGGTCTGTTGTTCCCCCGCGTACTGAAAGCACAGATCGTGGCCGGGGGCGGCCTGTTTGGCGCGGTAGATGGTTTGGTGGTATATGTAACAGATGAAAGCTGCCTTTACCTGAAAAAGGGAGGTATATGGACCAAGCTGGGAGACAATATCAGCGCCGGCACAGGTATCGCTATCAGCCCGCTGGGTGTGATCAGCAATACGGGGGTGCTGCAATTCAATGGCCGCAGCGGCAACGTAACGCCTGCCAGCGGTGATTATAACCTGGGCCAACTGGGCGATGTAGCCCTGGGCACCCTTACAACCGGTGATGTGCTGTATTACAACGGCACCAAGTGGACCAACTGGACACCAGACCTTGCACAATTAGGTGCATGGAGCGTGAACGGCAACAATATCACTGCCGGCAAATTCTTTGGTACTACCAACAACGCAGACATTATCTTCAAAACAAACAATGCAGAACGCGGACGTTTCCTCAGCGACGGACGCCTGGAACTTGGTGGTGTGGATTACACAAACGCGCAGTATCTGACTGCAAACCTGATGGTAAAAAACCGGATGATCATTGAAGGCAATGGTACCGGTTCCAACAATGAACTTATTTTCACGAAGGCCTCTACCGGTGGCGTAATGCGCATCGCGGATGACCAGAATGATTTCCAGATACAAGGTGGGAGTGCGCTGAACCTGGCCCTGGGGGCCAACAAAGGCATCGTGCTTTCCGGCGATAATAATAATAGTTTGGCGCTTCCAACCAGCAGTACTAGCGGTACCGGTGTGCTTATTCCCGCTGCGCGGGATGCCAGCGTGCCTTTGGGAATACAGGCCAAAAGTGCCACCCAAACCGCCAATCTTACTGAATGGAGAGATGCCTCCGGCAATGTGCTGAGCATCTTTGATAAAGCAGGTAACCTGGGCCTGGGTACCACCGCCGCCGCCCGTACCCTGCATGTACAGGGCACCATGCGCCTCACCGGCGATGTAACGGGTGCTACCGCCACCGGTTTAATGGGCCGCGATGCAAACGGGGATGTAACAACCGTTACACCGCCGGCGGTAATTCCTGCCAATCCTGTTCCTACATGGTCATTAGCCGCCAACGTTTTAAACATCAACAACACCGCGGCACTTTGGAATGCCAACAAAATACAGGGGGTTGCAGTACCTGCTCCCAGTGGTACCAATAGTTACCTGAAGTATGACGGCACCAATCTTTCCTGGGCCACATCTGCCGCTTCCGGGGTAACCAGTGTAGGCTTATCCATGCCAGGTATCTTTACCGTGACCAATTCTCCGGTGACCGGCACCGGTACGCTTACTGCGTCGCTGGCTACACAGGCTGCCAATACGGTATTTGCAGGTCCTGCTTCCGGAGCCAGTGCTGCGCCCACTTTCCGCGCACTCACCGTAGCGGATATCCCTACGCTGGGTGGCTATATCCAGAACCAGTTCACCGCGGCGCAAGCTACCAGCAACTTCTGGATCAGCGGCAACGGTAAAACGGGTGGAACCATGGAAGTGGGGGGCACAAGCGGGTCTACTACCGGTTTGAAATTTACCGGCATCAACAGCAGCACTACACCGGCCACCGCTAATAACGTGATGTTGACACTGGATGCCTCCGGCAATGTGATCCTGGCGAAGAACCCGGCTACAAACAACTGGCTGACCACGGGCAACAGCAGCCCGGATGCAAACGCTTTCCTGGGTACGATTACTGACGACTTAATGAACATCCGTTCCAGTAACCTGCCTTTCCTGACTTTTGGTAAACGTGGCCTGATTCCCGGCCTGACACAGAGCTACCCGGGTTACCAGGATGCACTGGAAAAAGTGACTTACGTGCAATCCGCACTACAGTTCCAGGCAGATGCCGCGTCTTTCTATAAACCTAAAATGTGGACAGATTCCCTGGGGAACTTTCACATGATGGGGCCCATGGCCGGTACCGACTATTTTGAATTTGCCGCAGGCGGCAAGGATAATGCCGGTGAGTTTGACATCACTTCCGGTGATGACGGCGATGAGCCCATCGTGTTCCGGAACTATTATTATTCTTCTAGTACAATCACAGAATGGGCCCGCGTGCAGAAAGGAAAGTTTGGGATTAATACACCTGGCACGGAGCCCGCCCGTACGCTGCATGTAAATGGCGACATGCGCCTGGTCAATGATGCCTCCGGCGCAAACGCCGCCAACGTCCTGGCTAAAGATAACAATGGAGATGTAACCAGTGTATCCGGCACTTCCAACGGCCAGGTGTTACAGTACAACGGCACGCAATGGCAGGCAGGCCCGCAGATGCTGCACTATACGAACATCTCGGTAGCGGCTTCCGGTGGCAACGTTACCGGTACTACGACATACACGTTTACAGTAGACCTGTCTTCCAAGATGGGATCCACTACCATCGGCAGCAATGCCAATATCATCGTCAATTTTGAAAATGGGTTGCCCAATGGCATGGCGCTGGCATACGTGCTTCGCAATGCCAGCCAAAAGATCACCATCGGTATTATTAACGCAGGTAACACTGCCAAGTTCACGGCTAATACCATTGACGTTACCATCATTCAATAATCATTACTCATTCAAGCGATCCGATATTTTCCGCACATGCGCTATATCTACTCCATAATACTTTGTTGCCTGCTCTCGCTTACGGCAGCTGCCCAGCAGGGCTTTTACATCCCTGCCGGCGGCCAGGCCTGGATAGGCAGCAATAAGCCGGTGGCTGTTTTTTGCGATGTGCAACACAATGGTATACTCGGCTCCAATCCCAATGCGATCCTGGATTTCCTGGGCCGGCAATGGAACAATGGCAACAACGCCACCCTGCCGGATGAAAGCGCAGACGGCCTGACCGGCACCGGCGGTACCTTCTTCTTCATGCGTGGCACAGGCCAGCAGCTGGTATACGGCAATTACAACGTAAGCACCAAATCCGGTACCAGCTTCCCGAACCTCACGCTCAATAACACCGGTGGCCTGCTGCTGGCTGATCTCAGTGACCTGAAGATCCGCCGCACCCTGGGCTTTAATACCGGCCTCATTTACCTGAACGGCTGGAACCTCAGTGTAGGACAGCAAAACCCCGGCTCCATCACCGGCTACAGTGATAAAGCATTTGTGGTGACCGGCACTGATGTAAGCGGTGGCCGCCTTTACCGGGAGCAGGTGGGCAGTGCGGATGGAAAGGTGGTATTTCCCGTAGGTACCACAGATGACAACTACGCCCCCGCTGCCATTGAAAATGCCGGCAATACCATGGACTTCAACGTGCGGGTGTTCGACAGCGTGTACACCGCTGCCATCACCGGCCCCATAATCAATCCGCCGCACGTAACACAAACCTGGAACGTAGGCCACGACGGCGGCGTTTCAGGAGATGTGAACCTCTGGTTGCAGCACTTCAACCTGCGGGAGGGCGACCTGTATGCCGCCAGCCGCGATAATGGCTACATCAGCCGTTACATAGCCCCCAGTTACGATTCGCTGGGTGCAGTGCCCAGCCTGGGCCAGTCTGGTACCCTCACGCAGGGCGCCGCCCTCCCGGACGCTACACTGCACCACCGCAATTTTACAGCACTGGGTAGCGAAGAATACTTCACCAAGTCCGTGGTAGATGGCACCGGCATCCCGGCAGACCTGATCTTTAACGCCTGGCGCATAGACGAGAACCTGGTGCACACGGAATGGCGCACCTCCCAGGAACGCAATAACAAATACTTCTCCCTGCAACGCAGGCTGGAAAATGAAAAAGACTTCAGGGAAGTTGCTACCGTGGCTACCAAAGCTCCCGGCGGCAATAGCAGCCACCGCCTGGATTATGATTACCAGGACAACAACGACTATGACGACTGGAGCTACTACCGCGTAAAGGCGGTGAGCAAGGCAGGCAAGGAGACTTTCTCCGCCATCAAGGCTGTGCCGCCCATGGTATCTGTAACAGTATTCCCCAACCCGAACCGTGGCCAGTTTGAAGTGAAGCTGCGCGGCATCCACCACGTAGTAACATTGCGCCTCATCAATGTCTGGGGACAAACTGTACGGGAATACAACTTCCAGAACGATACTGACGTACAGGTGAAGAACCTGGCCAAGGCCACCTACCTCCTGGTACTCTATGACCAGCCCACTTCCCGCGTGATCTATACTACGAAGGTGATTGTGATTGACAATGATGGGAATTAGAATTGTACAAGGTACAGTGTACACTGTCGCTAAAGTAGTTTTTTCCTATCCTAAGAATACCCGCATAAAAATGAGTGTCGCTTTTGCGTAAGATAACCGCAAGGTCCTTCCGTAAGCAAGCGTTGCTCATTTTTGCTTTCAGCTGGCGCCAGTTTACGCATCGCACTGGACACTGCACCTGGCAGGCATTATCGTACCCGGTGCCTTGTACCCTGTACATTGTACCTTGTACATTTTTCTCTACTTTTGTACCTGCTGATGAAAAAGATTGTAATTACGATAGACGGCTACTCTTCCTGCGGAAAGAGCACCCTGGCCCGCCAACTGGCCCGCCAGCTGAATTATGTGTACATCGATAGCGGCGCTATGTACCGTGCCATTACCCTCTATTTTATTTACAACCGGGTGCAATGGGAACTGCCGGAAGCGGTGGCGGAAGCATTGTCCAACATTGAGCTGGAATTTGTGCCCAACGAGCAGACCGGTTTTTCTGAAATGCATCTGAATGGCGAGAACGTGGAGCACCAGATCCGTGAAATGCTGGTGGCCGATAAAGTGAGCGACGTGGCTGCCATTGGCGCCGTGCGCGAATTTGCAGTGGCCCAGCAACAGAAAATGGGGGCCCAGAAAGGCATCATCATGGATGGGAGGGACATTGGTACCACCGTGTTCCCCCACGCAGAGCTCAAGATCTTCATGACCGCCGATACCGCCGTGCGCGTGGAACGCCGTTTTAAAGAGCTGTACGCCAAAAATCCCCAGATCACCATCCAGGAAGTAAAAGAAAACCTGGAACGCCGCGATTACATTGATACCAACCGTGAAATAAGCCCTCTCAGAAAGGCTGAGGACGCTATCATATTGGATAACAGCAACTTAACAATGGATGAGCAGTTGGACCTTGCTATCCAATGGGTTGACGACATCCTGCTGGTACAGCGTTCCTGAAATTTATTTCTTGATTTGTAAAAAGAAGTTTTTACATTTGTCAGGTCACCCGCACATGCGATGGTGAGACGCAACCTAATAGTTTTCCCACATCCTCTCGAAAAAACTTGCTCAGTACTCAAGTCTGTAATTGAATGTGATGCCCTGGAACGACCGTATACCGGAAGTTGCAGCACTTGTATGATACCAACCGTCCGTTAAGCACTGGTCTTAATAATTTGTTACGTGAGCCGTGTGATATAGTGTCCCGATAGCCCTGTGAAGTATGACATCGAAAGTATCGATCATGATATTCTTCAAGTGATTTGAAGCCGTATCCTGACTACTATATCCAACAAAGACCCTTTGCTATTAACCGATTTGAATTTAACTTTTTTTATAAAGAAGTAGCTGCGCGCACTGATCTGCATGCGCAGTTTAAAATCAATGTGGAAATGGACGACGTCCTTTCCATGTTTTCAGTAGGTGTATTCGGTTAATAGGAAGAAGGGGCGAATTCTTTCGCCCTTTCGCTTTTTGTAACCGGGTGGCCGGGAGCACGTTACCGTCAAAGTAGTACCCATCGTGAATGCAACCCCGCAAAACTGCGCCAGGAAGCGCTATGCGCGTATCAATAAAAAATTTAACTTGTGAATGCACTATACACCCTTTCATGTCCGCTAGATTCCTACTATGGTTCGGGTTACTGCTGACCGCCGCCACAGGCGCCAGCGCCCAGGATGATGCCACTGTTATGCGTAGTATCGACTCCATCCACAAGATGCCGGCCGATACTAACCGTGTGCGGGCCCTCATCAGCCATGGGCGGGAATGGTCCGCATATTTTGAACATAAGAAAACAGACAACAGCTTCTGGCAGGAGGCCATCTCCCTGTCCCAGCAACTCCGCTACTACCGCGGCCTGGCCGATGTGTACAATGAACTGGGCACCTCCAAAAGGAACCGCTCCCAGTACATCCTGGCGGCAGACTACCACGAGAAGGCCGCCAAGTACGCCGAAGAAACCAGGGACGACCACCTGCTGGCCCAGTCGCTCAATAACGCCGGGGTGGACTACCGCCGCCTGGACAATCTTGAAAAAGCGTTTGACTACCACTTCCGTGCCCTGCAGCTGGCGGAGAAGATCAATGACTTGCGCAATATCTGCGTGGCCACCAACAGCATTGGGAACATAGAACTTACGGACGGTAAAAATGAAGACGCTATCGCCCAGTTCAACCGCTCCCTGCGCCTGGAAGAAGCAGCCCATAACCCGCTGGGCATCGCCATCAACCTGGGAAACCTGGGGTACGCGTACCAGGCCCTGCACAAAACGGACCTGGCCATCGACTATTTCAAACGTTCCCTCGCGGCCAACGAGGAGATGAAGAACAATACCGGTATCGTGATCTGCTACAACGCCCTGGGCGCTGCTTACCAGGACAAAAAGGATTACACCACGGCCATGGAATACCTGCAAAAGGCCCTGGCCGTGAATGACCAGGTGGATGACAAAATTCACGTGGCAGAAAGTTACCTTAGCATAGGCAAGCTGCTGGCCAAACAGGGCAAACATGAAGAGGCCCTGGCCAATATGCAGCAATCTGTGAACATCAGCCGGCAGTGGGGCTTCAAATCCATGCTGGTGGATGCTTACCAGGCCCTGGCAGATGAATACAAGGCCACCCGGGATTTTGAAAGATCCCTGGAAGCCATGAACCATTCCCTTACGTACAAGGATAGCCTCATTGATGATAAATCTGCTACAGCACTGGCCCAGATGCATACCATTTACGCAGTGGACCAGAAAGATAACCAGATCAAAAGCCTGGAACATGACAACCAGGTGAGTGAGCTGAAACGCAAACGGAATGTGATCGTGGTGTTCTCCCTGGTGATCTTCACCATTGCGCTCATTGTGGGCGGTTTCTTTTACATCCGCCACCGCAACCTGAAGGTAAATCGGCGTACCTTGCAGCTGGAGCTCCGCTCCCTGCGCGCGCAGATGAACCCTCACTTTATCTTTAATTCGCTCAGTTCCATTCACCGCTATATCTGGAGCAATAACCAGGAAGAGGCCTCGGACTACCTGACCAAGTTTTCCCGGCTGATGCGCATGATCCTGGATAACACCCAGCATACATTCATCCCGCTGAACAAGGAACTGGAATCGCTGCAGCTATACCTGGACCTGGAGTCCCTGCGTTGCAGCCACGCTTTTGAATACCACATCAACGTAGCGGATGATATTAATGGAGAAGAGGTGCTGATACCGCCCATGATCATACAGCCCTACGTGGAAAACGCCATCTGGCATGGCCTGGTGCACCGCCCGGAAAAAGGCCGGCTGGACATAGCGATCAAGGTGGAAGGCAGGCTGATGACCTGCACCGTTACCGATAATGGAATAGGCCGTAAACTGGCCATGGATATAAAAGAAAAGAAAGGCAAAGCGCATAATTCCATGGGCATGAAAGTGACCATGGGCAGGATAGAACTGATCCGGAAGATGAACAATTCCAAAGAGACCAACGTAAAGATCAATGACCTGGAAGATGCCCAGGGGAACGCCGCTGGTACTGAGGTTGTGGTAGTGCTACCCGTGGAGTTTATTTTTTAATCATTTTTATGCTACCCATGAGTGAGATCAAAGCCCTTATTGTAGACGACGAGCAGCATTGTATTGAAGCACTGCAAACCATGCTGCAGAAAAAGTGCCCCGGCGTAACGGTAGTGGCGGGGGCGCGCAGCGTAAAGGAAGCCCGCACCCTGGTGGAGGAGCTGCAGCCGGACCTGGTGTTCCTGGATGTGGAAATGCCGCACCAGAACGGTTTTGAGCTGCTAAAGCTTTTTGATAAGATCAATTTTGATGTGATCTTCACCACGGCCTATGAGCAGTATGCGCTGAAAGCCATCAAGTTCAACGCCCTGGACTACCTGCTGAAACCCTTCAGCATCAAGGAACTGCAGGATGCCATTGAAAAGTTCAGGGAGAAGCGGAGTGGCAGCCTGCCCCGGGAGGCCAACGATTCCCCGCTGGAAGTGTTCCTGCAGAACATGAAGACGTTGCAGCAAAACCACAAGAAGATAGCCCTGCCTACCATCAATGGCCTGGTGTTCATGCCGGTGCAGAATATTGTGCGCTGTGAGTCTACCGGTAATTACACCAAGATCTTTTTTACAGACAAGAAACACCTCATGGTATCAAAGCCCCTGAAGGAATTTGAAGAGCTGCTCACGGACATAAATTTTTTCAGGATCCATAATAGTCACCTCATCAACTTGCAGCAGATGCAGTCATACATCCAGGGTGAGGGCGGGTTTGCGCTGATGAGTGATGGCACACAGGTAGAAGTATCGCGGCGCAGAAAGGCAGAATTCCTGAAAAAGGCCATGCATTTTTAGCCGCCATTTATCCGGTAGATGCTGCCGTTTACCTTTAATAAACCGCCACTTATTAATTAGGTGTTGTACTAGCTTTTTCCAAAGTATACTTTTGAACAGGAATTCAATACACTCTGTATAAAAGATTTTTAAGTTGCATATCTGCAGCAAATAACCCCAAAGAAAAAAGGCACCTGTAAGGGTGTCTTTTTTGTTTAAGACCTTGCACAAACGCAGGCGCTACACCGCTGCTTCCAGTTGTTCTTCTACATTATAAAACCGGGCAATCCGGCGGATCACGCCTTCTACCAGGGCGTCCGGGCAGGAGGCCCCGCTGGTCACCAGGATGCTTACCGGGCCTTGTTCCGGCAGGAAGTTATTGCTGTGCAGTTCCTGCTTATGGTGGAAATCGTAATGCAGGATCTCGTTTTTTGACAGTATTTTTTCTTCGGAGGAAATGAAGTAAGTGGGTAGTTGTTCTTCACACAGTTCTACCAGGTGGGAAGTGTTGGAACTGTTATAACCACCTACCACGATGGCCAGGTCTGCCGGCTGCTGCAGCATGCCGGTTACGGCGCTCTGGTTATCATTGGTGGCGTAGCACAGCGTATCGCGGGTATCGGCAAAGCGCTCACCGATGTTTTCCGGCTGGAAGTGCTGTTGCATTACTTCCTTAATGAAGTCTGCAATGGCCTGGGTCTCCGTGGCCAGCATGGTGGTCTGGTTTACCACGCCTACACGCTGCAGGTGTTTGGTTACATCAAAGCCGGTGGAGTACTGGCCCTTGAAACGCTCGTAAAACAATTCCGGCGCGTGTTCGCCGGTGATGAAGCCGGCCAGCAGGCGGGCTTCCGCCATGTCTTTTACCACCACGGTGGGCGTACCTGCCTGGCTGTGGGAGAAGGTGGCGCGGGTTTCTTCATGACCCGGCTTACCATGCACTACTACGGTATAATCTTTCTGGCCAATCTGCCCGGCCTTGTTCCATACCCTTTCCACGAAGGGGCAGGTAGTATTGTATTGCAGCGGTGCAATGCCCAGGGCGGTGAGCCTGGCTTCAATTTCCAGGGTGGTGCCAAAGGCGGGGATGATCACGATATCGTCTGCTTTCAGTGTTTCCCAGGGAATGAGCTGGCGCCCGGTGGTGTCCATCAGGAACTGTACGCCCCGGCTCAGCAGGTCACTGTTCACATGGGGGTTGTGGATCATTTCACTGAGCAGGAAGATGCGTTTGCCCGGGTTTTCTTCGATGGTGCGGAAAGCGATCTCAATGGCATTTTCCACGCCGTAGCAAAACCCGAAGTGGCGGGCCAGCAGGATGCGCACAGCACCCAGGTCCAGGATGGTGGGGGTAAAGTCCTTCTTCATCCGGTCCTGCTCCTTGCGGCGGGCCTTGATGGCGCTAATGAGCGGGCTGCGGTATATTACGGGTACTTCAAATGTTTTCATCTTAATGGCTATAGGGTTGCAAGATACGAATTGTGGACACACGCGTTTAGCAAAAAGGCGCCGGGATGTACCTGGCGCCTTCCACATTGGCCGCAGGCCAATAACTTATATCAGTTTTCTTTGCTGAATTTTTCCAGGAAGGCCTTTTCATCGCTGCTCAGGCTCTGGTAGCCCCTTTCATTGATCTTGTCCAGCAGCTCATCTACCCGGAGCTGGGGATTCTCCTCCCGCTTCACTACCCGCAGGGGCGATTTTTTAGGTTTGAAATTGCCCGCCCTGCGCTTTGCCTGCACCTTGGGCTTCAGGGCAATGCGGGGGCGGTTACCCAGTTTGTCGAAAATATATACCAGCGGGGTGGAGATGTCATGGCCGGCCTGTAACAGTTTTATGTAGCCAAAGCCCAGCAGGGCGCCACCCAGGTGAGAGCCAAGGCCGCCGGGATTGCCGCCGGACATGGTGAGCAGGTCAATGACCACGATGGCCAGTGCCAGCCATTTCAGCTTCACCGGGCCTATGAGCAGGAGCCCTATTTCATAGTTAGGTGTGAGCGTGGCCTGTGCCACCAGTAAGCACATCACGGAAGCAGATGCCCCGATCAGCGTGGCCGCACCGGCGGCGGGCCGTAAGGCTGGCAGGTAATTGAACAGCAGTACGAACACGAGACCACCTGCCAGGCCGCCCATCAGGTAGAGGGGCAGTACGCGCTGGTTACCCAGGAAGGAGCGGAACAGGTTTCCAAACCAGTAAAGGTTCAGCATATTAAAAAAGAGGTGAAGCAATCCTTCGTGGGTGAACATGTAGGTAAACAAACCCCAGGGCTGGCGCAGTAAAACCGGGAAGGAGGCGTGGAGTGCCAGTTGGGTATCTGCAAAGTTCTCCGCCGCTTCCATGGCAGGGGAGGCAGAGGCCCAGGCGATGAGGCTGATAATGCCCAGCACTAAAAATACCACGATATTCCAAAACAGCAGGTGATTGACGGTATTGCCCTGTTTAAGCCAATACTTTATGTCAGATTGAAAAGAGGTCCCGTTCATATTACATGGGAAATTAGCATAAATAACTTTGATTCTAATGCGGAGTGCGGCTAAAAAAATGCCAACTTTTTATTGGCATTCTTCGGGCCCGGAAAGCCAGACAAGCTGCCATGTTTTCACGGGTTTGTACAACGTAAAATGGGGCTAGGAGCGGTTTTCTCCGGGGCTGCCAGCATTTTGAAAAGTTACGAATTTTTTGGCAGCCCCGGATGTGAAAATTTTGTAAAAGGTGACGGGCGAAGCCAGTTTGACAAAACAATATGCCCCTGGCATTAAAAGTTAAAATGTTTTGTAAAGCCCTGTTTTTCAATATGCTTATCCTGCAAAAAAGTGATGGAATTTCGGGGGGAATGGCGTATCTTTGCAGACCTTTTGAAACCCAATACGGACAAAACCGTGTTGAATTAAAACTCTCAAAGGGCAAATATTTTGGCAGAAAACAATATTTCTAACACTGAAAACGCTGAACAACAGCCGCAGGCAACCGCCCCGGAAGCTACAGCGACAACAAAAGCACCTGTTGTAGAAACCGCTCATGATGATTTTGACTGGAGCGTAGACAAAAGAAACGTTTCTTCTTATTCCAAAGAAGAACAAGCCAAGTATGACAAGACGTATGACAGCACTTTCAAAGTGATCGAAGAAAACGCCCTGTTGTCTGGTACCATCGTAGGTCTGACCAAGACCGACGTGGTGATCAACATCGGTTTCAAATCCGATGGCCTGATCTCTCTGAATGAATTCCGTGATCTGCAGGGTGGTATCCGCATCGGTGACGAAGTGGAAGTACTCGTGGTAGAGAAAGAAGACAGAGATGGTAACCTGCACCTGAGCCGCAAACAGGCACGTCAGCAACGTGCATGGGAGCGCATCGTGGAAGTATACCGTACCGGCGAAGTGGTTACTGGTACCGTTACCAGCAAAACCAAAGGCGGCCTGATCGTGGACGTTTACGGCATGGAAACCTTCCTGCCTGGTTCCCAGATCGACGTGAAACCGGTTACCGACTACGACCAGTTCGTAGGCAAAACGATGGAGTTCAAGGTAGTGAAGGTGAACGAAGCTATCCGCAACGCCGTAGTATCTCACAAAGCCCTGATCGAAAGCGACATCGAACAGCAGCGTGTGGACATCATCTCCAAACTGGAGAAAGGTCAGGTACTGGAAGGTACCATCAAGAACATCACCGACTTCGGTGCGTTCATCGACCTGGGTGGCCTGGACGGTCTGCTCTATATCACCGACATCAGCTGGGGCCGTATCTCTCACCCGAGCGAAGTGCTCTCCATGGATCAGAAGATCAACGTGGTGGTACTGGACTTCGACGACGAGAAGAAACGCATCAGCCTGGGTTACAAACAACTGACCCCGCACCCCTGGGATACCCTGCCTGCAACCATTGCAGAAGGTGCCAAGGTGAAAGGCAAAGTAGTGAACATCGAAGATTACGGTGCATTCCTGGAAATCCTGCCCGGCGTAGAAGGCCTGGTACACGTTTCCGAAATCAGCTGGGCTTCCACCCCCATCAACGCCAAAGAGTTCTTCAAACTGGGCGAAGAGTACGAAGCAGTGGTAGTTACCCTGAGCAAGGAAGAGCGTAAGATGTCTCTCTCCATCAAGCAACTGACAGAAGATCCCTGGTCTACTATCGAAACCAAGTTCCCGCTGGAAAGCCGTCATAAAGGTATCGTGAAGAACATCACTCCCTATGGCGTGTTCGTAGAGCTGCAGACCGGTATCGGTGGTATGATCCACATTTCCGACCTGAGCTGGATCAAACGCTTTAACCACCCGAGCGAATACACCAAGGTTGGTAACGAGATCGACGTAGTGATCCTGGGTATTGACAAGGACAACCGCAAGTTGAGCCTCGGTCACAAACAGATCGAAGAAGATCCCTGGAACACCTTTGAAACCATCTTCCCGATCGGTTCCATCCACGAAGGTACTGTTGTGAAGAAGGATGAGAAAGGCGCTACCGTGCAGCTGCAATACGGCCTGGAAGCTTACGCTCCCGCCCGCCACCTGCGCACGGAAGATGAAAAGCCGATCAACGTTGAAGACGTGAAAGAATTCCAGATCATCGAATTCGATCGCAGCGAAAAACGCATCCTGGTTTCTCACACCAAGGTTTGGGAACAGGCTAAACACGAAGAAAAAGAAGCCGTTCAGAAGGAAAAACGTGCTGAGGCAGACAAGACCCGTAAGGCTGTTAAGAACATCCAGGCCAAGGTAGAAAAAACTACCCTCGGTGACCTGGGCGCCCTGGCAGAACTGCGTGAGAAGCTGAAACAGAACGAAGGCGACGAAAAAACAGAAGGTGCTGCTGAGTAATTAGCGCCCCGTTTGTTTTAAAATAATAAAGAGCCCTGGGTGAAAGCCCGGGGCTTTTTTTGTGGGGGAATGTGAAGGATAAAAAATGGTGGAGGAGGGGCAATAAAAAAGGCCCGCGCTTCCCGCACAGGCCTTCCTGTTTTTTACAAAAACATGCGCGCTCCCTATTGCAAACCCGCCAGCGTTTCCTCATTAAACTCCAGCAGGCTTTTCAACCGAATATCCGCCAGCCCAAATCTGGGCTGTGCCCGCACATGCTCATCCGGCACCACAACTACCTTCATCCTGGCGGCCTTGGCAGCTGTCATCCCGGCAGCAGAATCTTCAAAGGCCAGGCATTGCAGCACATCACTACCCAGTGCCTTGGCGCAGGAAATGTACACCGCCGGGTGGGGCTTGCCATTGCTCTCAAACTCCGCAGAGGTCACCGCATCAAAGTAAGAACGGATATTGAAATGATCCAGCACCGCATCAATGAGGCGCATGGGAGAGGAGGAGGCCAGGCCGATCTTGAAAGGACGCTGCCTGAAAAAATCCAGGATATACTGCATTCCTTCCATGGGCCTGCCCTTTTCCAGGATCTTGCGGGTCACCGTGTCGAGGATATCATTGGTCACCTTATCCGGTGAGTCGCTTTCCCATTTGAAATGATTGTGCCAGTAGGTCACTACTTCCTGCGTGCGCAGGCCGGTGGTCTGGGCATACTGCTCTTTGGTCAGGTTTACGCCGAGCTTCGCAAATACTTCCTGCATGGCCTCGGCCCAGAGCGGCTCTGAGTCGATCAGTAGGCCATCCATGTCAAAAATTACCGTATTGATCATTGTATCGTTTTTTGCCGCCGCAAAGATACTATGAAGTTTTTCCGCGTTTTGTCATTTTAGCAAGTTCCGGCAACCGGGCGAGGACGGTATAACCCCAGGTTATATACCATAACCAAATTGAATGTAGGGCAGGCCCCGGCCAGGCATTGCCCGGAAACCGGCTGTAAGCCGCCGTGGTAAAGGCCCCGGGAGAACCGGGCTCCATCCCGGGGCTCCCCCCATCCCGGCTGCTTCGCGGATTTGCAAAAACAGGGGCCTTTTTTTGATCAACTTTCTTTTGGATTGTACCCCCGGTTCCTTACATTTGTATTAGTCTACTAAATAGATGGGAAATAGAGGCTTACTAGGTCAAATCAAACCGAACTAAAATTTACCACCGAAATCGTTTATCATGCAAAGTTTCAGAACCGAACTCGAAAACCCGGTTGTAGAACGCGACATCATCGAGTTGGAGAAAAAAATACGCTTATACCGCGAAGGCAAGATCGCTGACGAGAAGTTCCGCAGCCTCCGCCTGGCACGCGGCGTATATGGCCAGCGCCAGCAGGGCGTGCAGATGGTACGCATTAAACTGCCTTATGGTAAAATGACCCTGGCGCAGTGGAAACGCATTGCCAACGTATCGGACGAATTTTCTACCGGCAACCTCCACCTGACCACCCGCCAGGACGTACAGATCCACTTTGTAAGCCTGGACCGTACCCCGGAACTGTGGTCTAAACTGGACCAGGACGATATCACCATCCGTGAGGCCTGTGGCAACACGGTACGCAATATCACCGCCTCTGATAAGGCCGGGATTGACCCGGAAGAGCCGTTTGACGTAACTCCTTACGCTGACGCGGCATTCCGCTACTTCCTGCGCAACCCTGTGTGCCAGGACATGGGCCGTAAATTCAAGATCGCTTTTTCTTCTTCTGATGCGGATACCGCCTGGACGTTCATGCACGACCTGGGCGTGATCCCCAAGATCCAGGACGTGAATGGCGTGCCTACCCGTGGCTTTAAAGTAATGGTGGGCGGTGGCCTGGGCGCACAGCCCTACCTGGCCAAGGTAGCTTTTGAATTCCTGGAAGCTGACCTGCTCATCCCTTACATCGAGAACGTACTGCGTGTGTTTGACCGCTATGGTGAACGCTCCAGCCGCCATAAAGCCCGTATGAAATTCCTCATCCAGAAGATCGGGATGGAAGAATTTGTACGCCTGGTACATGAAGAGCACCTGGCCCTGAAATCCAAGCGCTACCCGGTAGACACGGCCGCCTGGCCGGAAACGGAAGCCCCCAAAGGCATGCCCGGCGCTGCTTACAGCATCAAGGACCCGGTGAAGTACGAAGCCTGGAAACGCAGCAACGTATTCCAGCAGAAGCAGGCCGCCTACCTGGCTGCTTACGTAAAAGTGCCCCTGGGCAACATCTCCTCTGATGAATCCCGTCTCCTGATCGGTAAGCTGCATGGCGTGATCGCGGACGATGTGCGCGTAACTGCCAACCAGGGCCTGCTGCTGAAATATATCCTCCCGGCTAACTTACCTTACGTGTACAGCGTGCTGGAAGAAGTAGGCTATGCCACCCCTGGTTTTGACAGCGTGTCTGACATTACCGCCTGCCCGGGTACGGATACCTGTAACCTGGCTATTTCCAGCAGCACCGGCATTGCCGCGGCCCTGGAACAGGTGATCGAAGAAGAATACCCGGAACTGGTGTTCAACAAAGACATTAAGATCAAGATCTCCGGGTGCATGAACAGCTGCGGCCAGCATGGCATTGCCAGCATTGGCTTCCATGGCTCTTCCCTGAAAAGCAGCGGTAAAGTGCTGCCGGCCCTCCAGGTGCTCCTGGGCGGCGGTATCCTGGGCAACGGTGAAGGCCGTGTAGCCGACAAGGTGATCAAAGTGCCCAGCAAACGTGGGCCTGATGTACTGCGCGCCCTGCTGGATGATTATAGCAACAACGCCGCTGCCGATGAGAAATTCAACGATTACTACGACCGCAGAACAGAAAAATATTTCTACGAACTGCTGAAACCCCTGGCAGACCTGCAGGCCCTGACAGACGAGGACTTTGTAGACTGGGGCCAGGCAGAAAACTATGCCACCGCCATTGGCGTGGGCGAGTGCGCTGGCGTGGTGATAGACCTGGTGGCCACCCTGCTGTATGAAGTGGAAGAAAAGCTGGAACTGGGTATGGAAGCCATTGGCAATAAACAATATGCTGACGGCATTTACCACGCTTACGCTGTGTTTGTACAATCTGCCAAAGCCCTTCTCCTGGGCGAAGGCGTAGCCTGCAACACGCAGATCGGCATCATTAACGATTTTGAAAAACACCTGGTAGCTACCGGCCGTTTTGACGCTGCCGAATTTAAAGACCAGGTATTGCAGATCAATACGCACGAGCCCTCCGAGGCTTTTGCCAAACAATATTATCAACAGGCCCAGGCGTTTTATAAACAGGCCCAGGCCTTCCGCGAAGCGAATGCGGGAGCGCCGGCAGTCCTGAAATAAAAGCCATTATGGACCGCGGAAATTTCCAAAGAACAATTTCCAATTTCAATAAAAAATGGCTTAGGCCTGGAAATTGAAATCTGAAAGTTTGGAATTGCGTGATGTTGGAAATTGTTTTTTGGAAATTCTTTTTTTAACTGACATTTTAAAGCCGGACGTATGCAGAACATTCAACCTAAACTCACCCTGGTAGGAGCCGGTCCCGGTGACCCGGAGCTCATTACTGTAAAGGGATTCAAAGCCATCCAGCAGGCCCGCGTGATCTTATACGATGCGCTGTCTAACAACGAATTGCTGGAGCATGCACCGGCCAACTGTCTGAAACGTTTTGTGGGCAAGCGTGCAGGGATGTACGTGTATACACAGGACGAGATCAACCGGATGATCGTGAAGTACGCACTCACTTACGGCAGCGTGGTTCGCCTCAAGGGTGGCGATGCGTTCGTGTTTGGGCGCGGACAGGAAGAACTGGCATTTGCCCAGCAGTTTGACATTGCCGTGGAAGTGATCCCTGGTATCACCTCTGCTATTGCCGTACCCGGCATCAATAAAATACCGGTAACCGCCCGTAATGTAAGTGAAGGCTTCTGGGTGATCACCGGTACTACCCAGCGCGGGGAAATGTCGCGCGACCTGGACCATGCCATCCGTTCTAATACCACGGTGGTGGTGCTGATGGGCATGAGCAAGCTGGAAGAGATTGCGGCTGCTTACCAGGCCCAGGGCAAAGGTGATACACCGGCGGCCATCATCCAGGACGGCTCCCTGCCCCACCAGAAAATAGGCGTGGGTAATGTCTCCGACCTCAGGGATATTGCCCTGAAACAGGACCTGCGCAACCCTGCCATCATCGTGGTCGGGGAGGTGGTACGATTTCACGAGGCTTTTCAACAGGTGGTAAAAGAGATCAAAATGGCGGTATAAATCGGCTATTTCCCTTTAATGCTGGCAGATCTTACAGGAATAACCGGTAAAACTTGTATATGACCCTTTAAATTAATACATTAGTGTAGCAGCGTTGCAACAAACTCTAAATACCTTGTGATGAGTGATAATCATTTGTTTCCCGTTTTTTTCAAAGTAGACCGCCTCAACGTGCTCGTGGTAGGCGGGGGCCATGTGGGGCACGAAAAGGTAAGCGCTTTGTTGAGTAATTGTCCTACCGCCAGTCTTACCATCGTGGCCACTGAATTCCGCCCGGAGCTCACGGCCCTTGTAAAGGACTACCCCCACGTGGAAATGGTGCAAAAGCCCTTTTCCTGCGGGGATCTTTTTGGTAAAGACCTGGTGATAGCCGCTACCAATGATCATGATCTGAATGTGACCATCTGGGAAAAGGCCCGCTCCTGCAAGGTGCTCATCAATGTGGCGGACACGCCCGACCTCTGCGACTTTTACCTGGGTTCCGTCGTCCAGAAAGGCAACCTCAAAATCGCTATTTCCACAAACGGTAAATCGCCCACCATTGCCAAGCGCCTGAAACAGGTACTGCAGGAATGCCTGCCGGATTCACTGGATGCCGTGCTGGAAAAACTGCACCTGATCCGCAACCGCCTTTCCGGCGATTTTGCCGCCAAAGTGGCCAAGCTGAACGCCCTGACGGATGTGCTGGTAGAAGAAGAAACGCACAAACACTGATCTCTCCGGTTTTTGCATTTACACCAACCTTTCAACCAATAACTTTTTAAAAATGCCCGTCCCGGTTTCCCCGCGGCGGGCATTTTTTATTGGGGACGGCCCGCCTGAAATAAATAGGGCATGGGCCTGGTAATGCCAATACCAGTGTAGAGAAAAGGTTTTAATTTTATAGTTTAATTCACGGACCATGACGAACGCCGAACAACAGATCATTGATAACACGGTAGCCTACGTGAAGCAGGAACTGGCGCAGGCAGAGGGTGGGCACGACTGGTGGCACATTTACCGGGTATGGAAACAGGCCCTGCACATTGCCGGGGCAGAGAAAGCAGATGCCTTCGTGGTATCGCTGGCAGCCCTGCTGCACGATATTGCCGATGCCAAATTTCACAATAACGATGACACCATTGGTCCCGCAAAGGCCCGTGATTTCCTGCTGGCACAAAACGTATCCGAGGAAGTGATCTACCACGTGGTGGCCATCATAGAAAATGTGTCTTTCAAGGGCGGCAAGGCCGCACGCAAATTCAACTCCAAAGAACTGGACGTGGTACAGGATGCAGACCGCCTGGATGCCATCGGGGCCATTGGTATAGCACGGGCCTTCAATTACGGCGGCTTCAAGGGGCGCGCCCTCTACGACCCGGCCATCCAGCCAGACCTGGACATGGATACTGCCCAATACCGCAGCAGCACGGCGCCTACCATCAATCATTTTTATGAAAAGCTGCTGCTCCTCAAAGATCGCATGAACACGGCCGCCGGCAAGGTGCTGGCCAATGCCCGCCACCAGTTCATGGAGCAGTACCTGGAGCGGTTTTATAAAGAGTGGGAGGGGGAGGAGTAAATCCGTACGGCGTACAATGTACAGCGTACAACGTATGCCTGCTGCGAATATATTTGTAAAAACAAGTACGTTGTACGTAGTACATTGTACATTGTACAATTTTTCAAACCATGGCAGATAAAATTTTGAGTGACGCAGACCTGGAAGCATTACGCCAGCTACAGGAGAAGAGTAAAGCGGCTTACCGGGAGCTGCAACGTTTCCGGATAGAAGTATATCCCTATATGAGCTTTGAAGAGCGCGTGGAATTCTGGGCAGGGGAGATGGAACGCAGCCTGCACTGGGGCGAGGAGGAAGAAGAAGAGGCGGGGGAAGATGCACCCCTGGATACCAGCTTCTTTGACCAAAGCTGGTATGATGAATGCATCGGGTTTGATAAGGAATTTGACAAGATACTTGTGAGAGTGGCTCCCCTGCTGGGTTTAGACCTGGAGGCGCTGCCCATCAGACGAAAACGATAGATCGTATTTTATAAACAGAAAAGCTGCATCGTGGTGAGCACGGTGCAGCTTTTTTTGTACATGCACCCGTTGCCGGCGCACGTATATATTCAGTGAGGTCAGAGCTGCTCGTAAAAAAGCGCCTTCAGTTCTGTGGCATCGTGGGGCTTCATACGGCCGCTGAGCACCAGGCGAAGCTGGCGGCGGCGCATGGCGCCATCATAAAGCACTTTTTCTTCTTCCGTTTCCGGGATCACGGGCGGCACGGGGCGGGAATTACCGTTGGGGTCCAGGGCCACAAAGGTCATAAAAGCCTCGTTGCTTTTGTAGCGGTACTGCTGCACGGGGTCTTCCCCCCACACTTTCATGTGCACTTCCATGGAGGTATTGAAGGCCCGGGTCACTTTGGCTTCAATATGCACCACGTTGCCCAGTTTAATGGGGTTCTCAAAAGAGATATTATCCACAGAAGCCGTTACCGTGGGCGCTGCGCAGTGTTTCATGGCGGCCAGGGCAGAGGCAATGTCCATCCAGTACATCAGGCGGCCCCCCATCAGGTTGCCAAAAGTATTCGTATCGTTGGGCAGCACCAGCTCCGTCATCTGGATGAGGGAGTCCTGCGCCTTCTTAGGCGTGAGCGTCATATTGATTGTTTTCCGGGCGCAAAATTACGGAAAAGCAAGTTAGGGACGGCAGCCGGCATCATTCGTTTGTTTAAAAACCAGGGGCTGGCATTAACCAAAAGCCCTTTTTCCCGGCTCCGCATGCTGTAATCTTTAAAAATCATGCGCCGGCTTTGCATATTTTATAATAAAACCAGGTACACTTACCGGCGGTGCCGCCATAGCGGTCGCTACTTTTTTGCGTTCACTTTACGTTTTATGAAACCGCCCACCATGGCGGGTTGTAGCGGAAAGTTCGGGATACGGCGGCGGCCAGCCTGCCACCGGATTTTCATTTTTTGCACTTTTTGCTGTAGTTTTGCATGACCTTCGGAAGTGATACTTGACAGGTACTACAACATAATCTGCACTTCTTTCATTCTTCTATTGGTCAGGTAGCTTTTGTGATTTGCTTTCAATTTCATTTTTATTATGGCAAAATATATCTTCGTGACGGGAGGTGTGACATCCTCTTTGGGTAAAGGAATTATTGCGGCTTCGCTGGCAAAACTGCTGCAGGCCCGCGGTTTCAGTGTGACAATTCAGAAGTTTGACCCCTATATCAACGTGGACCCGGGTACGCTGAACCCTTATGAGCACGGAGAATGTTATGTAACTGAAGACGGCGCCGAGACCGACCTGGACCTGGGCCACTACGAGCGCTTCCTCAATAAACCTACTTCCCAGGCTAACAACGTGACCACCGGCCGCATTTACCAGACCGTTATCAATAAAGAACGCGAAGGGGCCTACCTGGGCAAAACCGTTCAGGTGATCCCGCATATCACCGACGAGATCAAACGCCGCATTTTACTACTGGGCAAAGACAGCAAATACGATATTGTGATCACCGAGCTGGGTGGCACCGTGGGCGATATTGAGTCCCTGCCCTACATTGAGGCCGTACGCCAGTTGCAATGGGAGCTGGGGGAAGAAGAATGCCTGGTCATCCACCTCACCCTCATTCCTTACCTGCGCGCTGCCAAGGAGCTGAAAACCAAGCCCACACAGCATTCCGTGCGCCTGCTCAGCGAGTATGGCGTACACCCGGACATCATCGTGTGCCGCACCGAGGAGCCCATGTACTCCGACCTGAAAAAGAAGATCGCCCTGTTCTGTAACGTAACCGTGGACTCCGTAATTGAGGCCAACGACGTGGGCACCATCTATGAAGTGCCCCTGGAAATGCTGCGCGAAAAGCTGGACGTCATCTGCATGAAAAAGCTGAACCTGCCCATCACCAAAGACCCTGAGCTGGCGAAATGGCGTGAGTTCCTCGACAAGCTGAAATACCCGAAATCCAAGATCACCATTGGCCTGATCGGTAAATACGTGGAACTGCAGGATGCCTACAAATCCATCCTGGAAAGCTTTGTACACGCCGGTGCCGTAAATGAATGCAAGGTGGTGGTGGAAAATATCCACTCCGAATACATCACCCCGGAAAATGTGTACGAAAAACTCAAGAACCTGGATGGCCTCCTGGTAGCACCGGGTTTTGGCCACCGCGGTATTGAGGGCAAGATCACGGCTATTAAATATGCCCGTGAGAACAATCTGCCTTTCTTCGGCATCTGCCTGGGCATGCAAATGAGCGTGGTAGAATACGCCCGCAACGTAGTAGGCCTGAAAGATGCGCACAGCTATGAAATGAACACGGAATCGCCGTACCCGGTGATCAACCTCATGGAAGAGCAGAAAAAGATCACCTCCAAGGGCGGTACCATGCGCCTGGGCGCCTATGCCTGCGACCTGGTACCCGGTACTAAGGCGGCAGAGATCTACGGCAGCACCCACATCAGTGAGCGTCACCGCCACCGCTATGAATTCAACAACGACTTTGCAGCGCAATTTGAACAGGCAGGTATGGTGCTCTCCGGCAGGAACCCTGAAAGTGGCCTGGTAGAAATGATAGAACTGCCTAACCATCCTTTCTTCGTGGGCTGCCAGTTCCACCCCGAGCTGAAAAGCACGGTGGAAGCACCCGCCCCGCTGTTTGTCAGCTTTGTAAAAGCGGCCAAGCAGTACGCGGAAAATAAACTGAGCAACAAGCAACTGGTGGAAGAGCACCAGTAAGCGGAAAGTTATAAAAATACAAAGGCGGCCATCCTGCAAAGGGTGGTCGTTTTTTTATGGGGTAATGGGCAGGCCTGGGGCCAATGCCTGGCGCGGATCAGGCTTGCCTTTCCAGCTGTTGCTGCATCCACGCGGAGCGCTCGTCGCCACCCAGGGTTTCCAGCTCCTGGTACTGCATGTAAGGGATCTCGCGGAAGCGGATCTCCAGCCCGATGCGGGTATTCTCTGCAATGAAATCCTGCACGTAGGGGAAGCGGCCCATGATAGCCACGGTTTCACCCTTCATGATGGTTTCTACCGCCTTGAGCTTACCCCGGATACCGCCGGACTTACTAAGAAAATGCAGCAGCGCCGCTTCCTGCAGGGCGCGGTAGGTCTGGTTGGTCACGGTGATCACTACGTAACCGATGTCTACGCCTTTGTAAGTGGAGGCTTCGCGGTTCCAGCCTTTCTGGGTTTTCCACCATTCATAGTCAATCTCGTAGGAATGGGGCAGTGGCTCGTAGCAATCTTCCGTCCCCTGGAGCATATGGTCTACCACATCCGCCGGCAGGCGCAGGTGGTGGGCTTCCAGGTAATGGACCAGTCCTTCCGGCCATACGTAGCGCCCATCGGTAAATTCCATGCTGCCCAGGCGGCCGGCCCGGGGCCCATCGCAGTGGAAGCGGCAAAAGGCCTGGCCCATGTAAGTGTAGGGCATGCGGCGGCCCTGCTGGAGGTGCTGGATCACCCGCTGGCGGATGTTGGGGTCCCAGTTGGCATCGGTAAACCAGGCGGGGTCGGGGTAGTCCGTCTCGTAGACGCTCTGCCAATACCCGATCATGGTAAGGGGGTGTTTCATCTGGTAGGAGTTATATAGTATAAATTTATAATGCAATATACGGCGTTCAGCCGGGTTTCACCGAAAAATAACCTGGTGTTTGCCTAAAATCCGGGGATCCGGGGTATAAATCGTAATTAGATGCTTACCTTTGCTGCCTAAATTTTAATTGCATTTCATGGATAGAAATTCGGTCATCGGCTTTGTGCTGATCGGTGTATTACTGGTTGCCTACATGGGCATTACCAGCCGCCAGGAAGCTGCTGCCAAACTTGAAAAGCAGCGCAAAGATTCGATTGCGCTGGCCAACATGCCCAAAGCCGCCACCCCGCTGAAGGATAGCGCGCACGGCACTAGCATTACCCTGGATTCTGCGGCCCTGGCCGGCCAGTTCGGCTCCTTTGCCGCCGCGGCTGCCGGTACCGAGCAGACCACCGTCCTGGAAAACGAAGTGGTGAAGATCACTTTTACCAACAAAGGGGGCGATGCCCAGACTGTGCAACTGAAAAACTTTAAAACGTATGATGGTGGCCCCCTCATGCTGCAGGATGGTTCTACAAACCGCATTGCCCTGCAGCTCCCGGTAGCCGGCAAGACCCTCAATACTTCCGACCTGTATTTTACCCCCACCCTCAGCGAGGCAAACGGCGTAAAAACCCTTATTTACCACCTGCCCACCTCCAATCCCGGGCAGTACCTGGAGTATATCTACACCCTGCAGCCCAACAGCTACCTGGTGGATTATACCGTACGCGCCGTAGGACTGGAAAACCTGCTGGCCCCGGGTACCAACACCCTTACCCTCCAGTGGAATGCCCAGGCTAACAAGCAGGAGCAGGACATGCAGAACGAGCGGGCCAACAACCAGGTGCACTACGAAACAGAAGGTGGTAAGCACGATTATTTTACCCTGAGCCGCACCAGCCATGAGCAGCTGGACAAGCCGCTGAAATGGGTGAGCTTCAAGCAGCAGTTCTTCAACGTGTCCCTGATCGCGAAAGACAAGAACAACTTTGCCGGCGGTGACTTTAACCCGCAGGTACAGGAAAGCGGCAACATTGTGGGGATCTCCTATGCTACCCTGGCGCTGCCTTACAACCATACCCACGATTTCCGGTTCCCGATGGAGATCTATTATGGGCCTAACCACTACAAAACCCTCAAATCCTTTGATATAGGGCTGGAAAACATCATTCCCCTGGGCTCCGGTATCTTCTTCTGGGTGAAATACGTGAACAAGTGGATCATCATCCCCGTGTTTAACTTCCTCAGCGGATCTATCCACAACTACGGGGTGATCATTATCCTGCTTACCGTGTTTATCCGCCTGCTCATTTCCCCCTTCACTTACCAGAGCTATGTAAGCCAGGCCAAGATGAAGGTGCTGAAACCCGAGCTGGATGAGTTGCGTGCCCGTTTTGGCGATGACCAGCAAGCCTTTGGTGTGGAACAGATGAAGCTCTTCAAAAGTGCCGGCGTAAGCCCCCTGGGTGGTTGCTTACCCGCCTTGCTGCAGCTGCCCATCCTGGTGGCCATGTACAGCTTCTTCCCATCGTCTATTGAGCTGCGCCAGCAAAGCTTCCTGTGGGCCAAGGACCTGAGCACTTACGACTCTATCCTGAACTTCAGCTTCAACATTCCTTTCTACGGCAACCACGTGAGCCTCTTTACCCTGCTCATGACCGCCACCAGCCTTATACTGGCCTTCTACAACCGTGGTATGGCCGACCAGAGCAACCCGGTAATGAAGTACATGCCCTTCGTATTCCCGATCATGCTGCTGGGTATCTTTAACAAGCTGGCCGCGGCGCTGACCTTCTACTATTTCCTGTCAAACACCATCAGCATCATCCTGCAATGGGTGCTGCAAAACCTGGTGATCGATCATGCTAAGATCCACGCGCAGATCCAGGAAAATAAAAAGAAGCCTGCCTCCAAATCCAAGTGGGCAGAGCGTTTGGAAGAAATGCAAAAGAAACAGCAAGACATGCAGAAAGGAAGGAAATAAGCCCTCCACTGCACAACACAAATAGTTATAAACACAAAAAGGGAAGATCATTATGCGTGATCTTCCCTTTTTGTGTTTATAGAAGTTACATGATCCACCTCCATCACTTCCCGGAGCTTCATGGAATGCACCCTTAGTTCCACAATATCATTACTCCGGGCGGTGTCCTGAAGAGGCGCAAATATTTAATATGCTATGTGGCAGCGCACGGTGGCTGGTTTATCATATGGATGAGACTTGCGGAGGTTACTGACCGGCATAAAAAAAGCGCACCGGGGATGGTGCGCTTTTTTTGAATGATATGTGGCTTGCCGGTTTTACTGGTCTTTTTTTCCAGGCATTACCGCCTTGGGAGCCGGCGTGGTGGGCGGCGTGGCGGGTTTTTTATCTTCCGGCTTTTTGTCTTCCTGTTTGGGCGCGGGCTGCTGGGTAGCCTCCCCGTAGCCACTTACGTCCAGGTATTCTTCGGTGGTGCCGTTCCCCTGGTCGTTCCCTTCCGCATCAGCGGGCACGTTGCTTTCCACGTTCAGGTTCAGGTCCGTATGCATGCCGGGGGGCATGGGGAACGTGGAACCATCGTCCATTTTCAGGGATTTATCTGCATACACCTTTTGCATGAAATAGGCCCAGATGGGCAGGCCGGTATTGGCGCCCTGGCCCATGGCCGTGGTGGCAAAGTGGATGTAGTTGTTTTCGCAACCTACCCAGGCACCTGCCAGCAACTGGGGCGTGTAGCCCAGGAACCAGCCATCGGTATTATCGTTGGTGGTACCGGTTTTGCCGGCCATTTCACCTTTCAGGTTATAGCGGAAACGGGCGCGGGCGGCGGTACCGCCGGGAGCTACCACGCCTTCCATCATTTTCACCATGGTGTAGGCTTCGGTTTCGCTGATCACCTCGCGTTTTTCCGGTGCAAAGGTTTCCAGGATGTTACCGTTACGGTCTTCAATGCGGGTAATATAGATCGGTTTCGTGATCACGCCGCGGCCGGGGAACATAGTGTAGGCCTGCAGCATTTCAAACAGCGACAGTTCCGGTGTACCCAGCGCAATGGAAGGATAGGGAGGCACTTTGCCACCAAAGCCGATCTTGTTGTTCGCAAAGTCTGCCACTGCCTGGGGCGTAAGCTGTTTGATGAGGTAAGCAGACACCAGGTTGAGTGATTGCGCCAGTGCGCCGGCCATGGTAATGTTGCCGCCCACGCCGCCTTCTGCGTTATGGTTCAGGGTCCAGTTGCCAATGGTAATGGGCTCATTGGGCAGCATCGTATTGGGCGACATGCCGTTCATGATAGCAAAGGTGTACAGGAACGGTTTGAACGTGGAGCCCACCTGGCGGCGGGTATTCTTCACGTGATCGTTCTTGAAGTAGCGGAAATCCGGGCCGCCCACCCAGGCTTTCACTTCCCCGCTTTCGGGGTCCATGGCCATGAAACCCGTTTGCAGGTACTCCCGCATAAGGCGGATGGAGTCCATGGGCGTCATCACCGTATCTATCTCGTTCAGACTGGGGTCTGTGGAGCTTCTCCAGGCAAACACCTTCATCTTGGTGGGGGTGTTGAAAGACTTTTTAATGTCTTCATCCGTGGCATCGTCCGGCATGTTCTTGTAGCGGTCAGATTCTTTCATGAACCGGTCCAGGTCATTACCCCGTTTGTCCCACACTTTACCGGATTTGATATTGCCCTGTGCAAACAGTGACTTCTGCAGGTCTTTCAGGTGCTGTGCCACCGCTTCTTCCGCGTACAGCTGCATGCGGGGATTGATGGTGGTATAGATCTTCAGGCCGTCGCGGTAAATGTTATAGGGGCTGCCATCGTTCTTCTTGTTATTCTTTGCCCAGTCCTTGATCTCATCGCGCAGCACTTCCCTGAAATAGGGGGCCATACCGTTGTTGTGATCAATTTTATTGTAGTGCAGGGCAATGGGGGCCGATTTTTCCTGGTCGCCCTGGGCCGGGGTAATGAAGCCGGCTTTTACCATGTTGTCAATCACCGTGTTGCGGCGGTTGAGGGATGACACCGGGTTGCGGCGGGGATTGTAGAGGGTATTGCCTTTCAGCATGCCCACCAGGGTAGCTGCTTCGGCCACGGAGAGGTGGGCGGCATCCTTGCTGAAAAAGGTGCGGGCGCCGTTCTCAATGCCATATACGTTATCGCCAAAAGCTACGGTGTTCAGGTAAAGGGTGATGATCTCCTGCTTGGTAAAGTTGCGTTCCAGTTTCACGGCCATGATCCACTCCTGCAGTTTCTGGAAAGAGCGGGTCCAGATGCTCTTGGAGCGCGTGTTGCCGGATTGGTCCAGCTGGAGGTTCAGGGCCAGCTGCTGGGTGATGGTGCTGGATCCGCGTTTCTTACCGATGGCCAGGTAAAACGGGATGGCGGCCGTGCCCCACGGGTCAATGCCGGAGTGGTCGTAAAAGCGACGGTCTTCCGTGGCAATGAGGGCATTGATCACATTAGGAGAAATGTCCTTGTAATCACTGTTGGAACGGTCTACCATGTAGTATTTACCGAGAATGGTGCCGTCGTCGGCAATCACTTCAGAGGCGAGGGAGGCTTGCGGATTTTCAAGGTCTTCCAGGGCCGGGATGCTGCCGATGATCCTGAAATTAAACAGGAGCAAAAGAAGCACAAAAGCCCCGATGCCACTGAATACTGTGATCCACAATATTTTCACCGAACGTTTCATTGATGCGTGTTGTTTGGCTTTGGTTATAGCGTTAAGGAATGTGTTGCGCCGTAGGGACCGCCTTGCGCTGCAACAATCAGTCCAAGTATCATATTAAATAAATGTGATGGTACAAAGCTATTGAATTTGATGTAAAAAAGGTCCTATGTCTTAGGTCTTAGGTCTTAAGTCCCAGGTACACTACCCTGCAAAAAGAATGGCTCCGCACGATTTATCTTTCATAACGCGCGGAGCCTTACTTCTAGTACAGGTATTTAAGGCCCGGGCCTTAAGACTTAAGACCTGAGACCTGAGACCTAAGACCTAAGACAATTTACTGCTGGGTGGCGTAGTTGTCCATAAAGAATTTAACATATCCCTGCAGGTCTTTGGAAGAGTTCAGCAGGATGAAATTGTCGCGGGAGATCACGAAGAGCCTGTAGTCCGTTTCGCGCACACGGGGGATGATCTTATCCGGTGCGGCGTTGCGGATCTCGTCGTAGTAGTCCAGCGCGGTATTTTCATTGGGGAAGAGCCGGAATATGAGCATGATATCCGTGGGCGTCAATACAAAACTGCTCACCTCTATTTTGTCCTTCTCGTGTTGTACGCCGTTGTAGCGGGTAAACTGGGCCAGGGCGTCTTCTGTCATGGTCTTATCCACGCGGTTGAAGAGCAGTACTACGAAGTGCGGCACCTGGGCGTCCGCTTTGGGCAGTTTGTAAGGTGTTACCGGCTTGGGTGGCGGCAGGTTGGCCTTGGCAATGGAGTCTGCGCGGAACCTGGCGATGGAATCATTGGTCACCCGGGCAATGGAATCCTGCAGGTGTTGCATGCGCAGGGAGTCCAGGTGCCTTTGCTGGCGCTGCCAGGGGTAAATGATATCAATGTGCTCATCTACCTGGTTGCCGTTCTGCTGTTGTTGCAACTGCAGGTTGGTCAGGTAGTCTGTCACCTGCTGGCGGCGGCCCAGGGCGTCCAGGATGGCCAGCGCCTGTTTTTGAATGGCGGTGTCCAGTGGGTATTTTTTCACCACCTGCTGCAGGGCTGCGGTGCCGCGGGTGGCGGAGGTGTCCAGTTTAATGTAGGTCATGGCCTGGAGCAGGTCCAGCCTGGGTTGCAGGCTGCTGTAGCCGTAGGTGGAGTCTATCCGGTTGATCTGGTCGAGCGCTTCGGGATAGCGGCCGGTGAGGTACTGGATGTAAGCCGTATCGTAAGCCGTGGAGATCTCCCGGATCTTGCCCGCATTTTTATCCGTGGGTTTGTTGCCGTATTGGATAATGTTGGCAAAATTGGACGTGGGGTATTGCTGCAGGACCTGGTTCTTGTATTTGTTGGCCATGTCCTGTTTATTCAGCTGCCCGTACCAGATGTAAAGAGAGTATAATACTTCTTCTTTCCTGGGATGACCGGGGTAGCGGATCAGCAGGGAGTCGTAGGTTTCAATGGCCAGGGGGGCGTCTTCCAGTTGGTCGTGGTAGATCTTGCCCAGGTCAAACATGGCGTCCTGTTGTTTCACGCGGGAGGCCTGCACCTTCTCGGGTGTGAGGGGCAGGTTCTTGAGCAATGATTTACCGGTGATGCTGTCAGGTGATGCATTGCCGGCTATCAGCAGGGTAGGATCGATGGTTTCATCTGGCTGGGGTGCTATGGAAACAGGCCCACCGGCGTTGGCGCGGCGCCAGTTGTCCGTGAGTGCCCGGTTGCCCCAGCGCTTTTTAAATTCCGTGAAGCCGATGGATTTACTGTTCGGGTTATAGAAATACCATTCTGCCTGGTTCGGGTCTGTGTTGTTGATACCGGGCATGGGTACACCGGAAAGCAGTTGCTGCCCGGGCAGGTTGGGATTGTAATTATAGTTATTGCCCGGCGCATTGTTGGCCGCTTCCTGGGCCGCCGCCTGCTGGCGCAATTGGGCGGCCAGTACTTCCAGGTACTTGGTGCGGTCCTGGTCAGACATGGCCGCAATGCGCTGCAGGCTGTCTTCCTGGCGGATGAGGGCTTTCTTCTTCACCACCTCATCCAGCACTGTTTTGCGGGTGTTCACCATCTTGGCCTCCGGGAAATCCGGCGACATGAAAGTGGCGGTACTGTCGTAGTATTTGCGGGCCTGGGCGTAGTCTTTCCCGGTGTAATAAATATCTGCGATGGCCTTAAAGCTCATGGTGCGCTGGAACATATTGGCGCCGCCGGCCTTGAGGCTTTTCTGGAGGTAATTAATGGCTTCATCCTGGTGCCCGTACTGCGATTGCAGGAGGGCCATGTTATAATAAATAATATCCTGATAGGCTACGAAGCGGTCTTTTTTCAGCATGCTTTGCAGGATAGCCATACCCTGTTCCAGGGAGCCGCCCTGCGTGCCGGCGTTCATGCCGGCAATGGCCAGGCGCGCCTGGAAATCCATGATAGGATCTGGTTTCAGCCGGATCACATGTTTGAAATCCATCACTGCTGAATCCTGTTGCTTAAAGCGCTGGTGCAGCTGGCCCAGGATGAAATACATGCGGGCCTTTGCATATTTATTGCTTTGGGCGCCAGCGGCATTGGCCAGGGGGGCCATGGCTTCCGCATATTTTTCCTGGCGGTAAAGGCTGTAGGCTTGCACTTCCGCCAGTCCTCCCTGCAGGCGTTTGGGGAAGTTAGGGTCATTATTCAGCAGGTTTACCAGGGAGCGCACCTCGTCATAGTTCTCTTCTTCCAGGAGGGTGCGGGCGCGCCAGATGAAGGCATCGTTGCGCACCGGTTTGTGGCGCAGAAAGGCAAACACACCCTTGGTCTTTTCTTTCGTAGCTACGGAAATGGCATTGGTGCCAGCCTTGCTGTTTTCATTACTGCCTACAATAGCCTTGTACTGGTTCTTGGATTTGGGTGCGTACTTGGTGTTGATAAAACGGAAGGTATTGTCTGCGTCCTGGTAGCTGCCCAGGTAATAATTGGCCTGGCCAATGAGCAGGTAGGAATCCGGGATCCATTTGCCACGGGGATCGTGCAGCTGGATGCCGGTAGAAGCCTTGATGATCACGGAATCCAGGTCATTGTTATTCACGCCCAGGTTCTTGATATTGTAAGGGTAGAATGGTAAAAGGTGGTTGTAATCATCCTGCCATTGCAGGCCTATGCCGCGCACCGCGTTATTAAGTTTTTGTTTGGCGTGGTAGTAATAATTGTAGCGGGTTTCCATGTTCTGGAAGAACTGGCGTTTCCAGTTCCATTTCTTGGAGAGCATGGTCTCGGAGGGCAGCCGCTGATCATTATGGAGCACCGGCATATTATTACGCTGGGTGCCGGGGCGCTGCTTGCCCAGGGTGCCGCCTGCGGGGGCATTGGGCATGGCGTTGGGAAACTTGCCGTTGTTATTGTTATACTGGCTGTTGTTGTATTGCCCGTTGTTGTACTGGCCGTTGTTATATTGTCCGTTTTGTTGCTGTTGCTGTTGCTGCACCTGCCCGGGCAGGGTGGGGGCCTGGATCACAGTAGGCGTATTATTGCCCGGTACGGTCACCGGGGCATTCGGTACGATGGGGGTGGTATTAGGCTGGGTAGGCTGCGTGGGGGTGGGGTATGTAACCTGCGCATGCAGCACCTGTACACCTGCCAAGCAACAAAATAACACCGTAAAAAAAAGTAAAGAAATAAGGCTGTGACGCTTCATGGGTGCCAGGGTAGTAAAATCTATATATAAACTGACTGGAGGCAAAAATATTTTTAAAGATAGGATATTTATTTCTCCGAAAGGAATTGTGTATCAGTTCCGCCGGCATGGCGGCCCGGGGCTCCGGAAAGATAAATTAAAATTTTTATTAATCTAATCACAATAAAACGCAGTACCTTCCGTTAGGGAGGCTGCTGGTCACATATCCGAAATTCGTAATTGTTATTTCGTGTTTGAATGTATAACTTACAGCCCCTAAGCCGTAAAATACCATATGTCAAGCCGCGACCAGAAGAGCAACAAAAAGGCAGGTAACCTGCAGCGATTGAACCATAAGTACCGGCTGGTGATCATGAATGACGACACGTATGAAGAAGTAACGGCTTTCCGTCTGTCGCGCAAGAGTGTTTACATTGCTTTGAGTACATTGTTCGTGCTGCTGGTAACCATTACCGTATCCACGATCGTGTTCACACCGTTACGTTATTATATACCAGGTTACGGCGACCTGAAACAACGCCGTGAGTTCATTCACCTGAAGCTGCGCACAGATTCCCTGGAGAAAGCCCTGCGGGAGCACGACCAATACCTGGATGGCCTGAAGAAAATGATCACAGGGGATGTGCCGAAACAGTTAGACACAACGATGATGAAAGTCCCTAAAGTAGACAACAGTACCTATTAAATATTCCAATTTTTTATTATATTACATCCAATTGAAGAACCTTTTAAGACCTATCTATGTTTAGCAACAACAACCGCAACGCGAAGAATGAAAACAAGATTACCCTGCCGACCAGCAATATCAACATCATTGGCAGTGGTACTTCTATCCAGGGTGATATTGTGTGTGAGGGCGATATCCGTATCGACGGCTCGGTGACCGGCCTGGTGTCTACCAAAGCGAAGATCGTGGTAGGCCCGGAAGGAGAGATCACCGGCGACCTGGTCTGCGGCAGTGCAGACGTGCTGGGTAAGGTAACGGGTATTATCAAGGTGGATGACCTGTTGTTCCTGAAAGGCAATGCCCTGGTAAAAGGTGATGTGTACACACAGCACTTTGAAATGGAGCCTTCAGCCAAGTTCAACGGCCGTTGCTACATGGATGCCAATGAAGAGGCACCGATAGAAAATGCGAAAAATGGAAGATCCATCGTCACAGCAGGAGCCGAAGCAGGCAACGAAGCCTGATAGTAAGCTGTTATATTATTCGGGACTGGCTTTCCAGATGATCGGGTTGCTGGGGCTGGCGGTTTTCGCCGGCATCCGGCTGGATCGCTGGACGGGCTGGTCTTTTCCGCTTTTCATTATGTTGCTGCCGCTCCTGGCGCTGGTCGCTATCCTGTACCAGGTGGTGAAGGATACCAGCAAGCGGAAATGAGCGGAATCCGCTGTATTTTTGTGCAAAAGAACATTAGTTCCGGACCAACGTAATGAAGAAATTTTCCATCCTGCTTTTTGTAGTATGCCTCGGCATCATGGCCATCCTGTTTTTTGAAAAGGCAACCCTGGTAGCCGCCGGCCTGCATTTTAATGTATTATTGCTCGGCAACTTTTTGCTGGCGCTTATTTCCCTGGTCACCTACCGTATGAACGTGAAGGGCCGCACCGCGGAGAACGCAGGCGTGTTTGTACGCCTGGTGATGGGAGCCATGCTGCTGAAGATGATGTTTGTACTGGTGGGTGTGCTCATTTATGTACTGGCCTACCGCCCCTTCGTGAGCAAACCCACGATCTTTCTGCTGCTGGGTTTCTACATTGTTTACATGATACTGGAAACCGCCAGCACGTTCCGGCTCCAAAAATCCCGCAGCTAAACCGATGCCCGCCAAACAGGAAGCTCCTTTACATGCATTGGCGGCCTACCTGCCGCCTGGTACCTCGCCACAGGTGATGCCTTATATCCTGGAATACAAGGTGCACCTTACCATTACCCGCGAGCGCCAGAGCATTTTGGGAGACTACCGCCATCCCCACGGTGGAACGGGCCACCGTATCAGCATTAACGGCAACCTGAATAAATACGCTTTCCTCATTACCCTGCTGCACGAAATTGCACACCTGGTCACCTGGGTGAAATATGCCAACCGCGTGGCCTCGCACGGGAAGGAGTGGAAGCAGGAGTTTTCCGAGATCCTGCGCCGCTTCACCGGCCAGGGCCACATGCCCCCCGATGTGGAAGCTGCCATCATGAAGAGTATTGACAACCCCGCCGCCAGTTCCTGTGCGGATGAGCACCTTATGCGGGTGCTGCGCCGCTATGATCCCCAGAAAGCCAATCATTATTTCGTGGAGCAACTGCCGGAAGGAGCGCTGTTCAAAACCAAGGACGGGCGCGTGTTCCGGAAGGGAGAGCGCATCCGCAAGCGCTTCCGCTGTGAGGAAGTGGCTACAAAACGGGTGTATCTTTTTAGCCCGGTGTACGAAGTGGAGCTGGCGCAGGAGGGATGAGAATAGCAGGAGCGGATGTGCGCACCGGCGTTGAAGATAGCAGGCCGGCATTGAAGCGCTGCAATCGCATGGGCATGAACTTACGCCATGATTGAAGCGCCGCACTTGGGTGCATAAATCAACATGTATTCGTATTAAAATAATTTGTAATTTAGTCCCGTATCCTATTCCATTTTTGGTTGTGCTAACCATAACACCAAAGACCTATGAAAGCCTTCCTGCTCTCCTGCCTGGCCCTCTGTGGCCTGTGCCTGGGCCTGCGCGCACAGGACTCCCTCATTAACCAAAAAGCATTCAGGCTGCTGGACAATGGCGATATCCGCGAAGACAACCAGTTCAATGGCCAAAACTCCTATGCTTTTCCCGTGGCGGCAAACTGGGATGACTCCCTGCACCAGCTGGTGGTAGGCATCATCAAACACAAAAAAGAAGGGCTAAACCTGCCCATGGGCGATCTGGATAAGATCCTGCTGGTAAAGTACCTGGACAAGGACCTGAACCTCATCGCGGAAAAAGAATGGCCCCTCAGCAACATGGGCGGCTTTAGTTACAATAATGAAAAATGGTTCCTGCTGCTGAAAGGGCACGTGCCCCAGCTGTTCAAAGACCAGAAGTGGGACACGCTGATGAACCGTAAAATAGAGCCCCGGGGCGATAGCTTTATTTACACCGCTTTCAATGTAGACTTTTCCCTGGGCGGCATGTTACATGGCAAACAACCGGAGCAGGTGAACCTGCAACACCGGCTGGAGCTGGACAGCCTGCCCAAAGGCCTGCAGAAAAGCCCTGGTTGCGACAGCGCCGTGATCTCCCCGGATGGCACGCTGACCCAGGTGCTGGGTGTACCCATTCCCGGTGACCCGTATGGTTTGTACAAGCATTTCTATTTCGTGAAGGTAGACCGCAAGGGACATGTGCTGCGCACGGATTCTGTACGTTTTCCCGTGAACCGGCAACCCACGCTGCCCACTTTTGTATATGACGAGCACGCCCGCTACCGCGGCCTGCTCTATATGTTTGGCCGCCTGCACGATGTGAAGGAACGCTACCAGGACTCAGTGAAGAAGCGCTACAACATTGTGTTTGTGAATGACAGCGGCCGCGTGGCCTTCCAGAGCAGTTTTGAAGAAGGCCTCATTTTAAAGAAAGCAGAATATCCTTTTGTCTTCAACACCGCCGTGATCTTCCGCAACCAGCTGAAAGTAATGGGCTACCTGAAACTGCCTGACAGTACGGGTTTCAAGGTATTGAACTTTGATACCACCGGAGTGTACCAGGGCGCCGGCGGTTTTGTGAAAATGGATGACCTGCGCAATATCCTCAAGGAAGATTCCACCGGTGTTTCCGTGGAAGACATGCGCTTCCGCGTGGTGTACTTCACGGCAGATAGTACGGATGCCAATAAGAACAATTGCCTGCTGCGCTTTTACCGCATCCTGGAGGGCCGCCATGGCCGGCCGGACCAGGTGATCTACGATGGTTACGGGCTGCTGCGCCTGCAGGACGCCAAGGCTACTTTTGTGAAGTACATCAAAGAGATCAAAGGGGTTACCGACCCCGGCTCCCTGGAAATGATCAGGCCTTTCCGGGATAAGCTCATGTTCACCAACTCCATCAGCCGGCAGAGCGCCCTGATGAACAAGGACCTCAGCGGTCTGCTGCTATTGCAGGACCCTACGGACTTTCACCCGCAATACGGGCCTGTGCTGCGGATGAACTGGGAGTACAACTGGATGTATGCATTTTCCATGAAACGGAACGTCATGGTGATCAAAACCATTCAATTATAAGCAGGATTCCTTCCTTAATAAAAAAATCCAATCCCGTAACGGATTGGATTTTTTATTTGGATGCAATGCTACTTAGTCCAGGCTGAGGTACATATTTTTCGGGTATTTCACCGTATAAGACAAATTCATTTTCTGCTCTTCCGCGGGGGCCAGGGTGTAGAGCCAATCCAGCTCCCCGGTTTGTTCATTGTAATTAGCGCCCTTAAATTCCTTGCGCATGATCTCTACCTGCCCGCTGGCAGGCAGCGGCACCTGGTCCTGGATGGTGATGTGGATGGGCACTCCTTTGTTATTCTTCACGCGCAGTTCATAGCTGCGGGAGGCCAGGCTGGCATTGGCCAGCAGTTGTTTTTTGCTGTAGTCTTTTTGCAATACGCGGTTTACGATCACCTGCTTATCCATGCCCAGGGAGAGTTGCAGCGTATCGCCGGTGTGCTGGAGGTCCAGCAGGGAACGGCCCAGGTAGGTGCCTTCAAAGTAAATGCTCACTTCCCCTTCCAGCAGGTTAAGGTCTTCCCAGTTCACCACACTGGCGGTGAGGTAAGCGCCTTTGTCCAGCCGGGGCACGGCAAAATATTGATAGGCGGCCGGTACCTGCACTTCCTTGATGTCCACGGTGTAAGGTTTGCCATCGCTGGCAATGGTGTAGGGCAGCTCAATATCGTAGGTGAAGGTGGTGGAGCTGAAGTTTTGCGTGATGGCCAGCGGGGTAGTGGTGGGAGCGCTGACAAGGCCCCTGATCCGGACTTTACTGGTTGTAACTCTGCCGGTAACGCGGCGTTCCAGGGCGTAGGTATCCTTGTTTGCTTCCCCGTAACCTGTTACTGTTACCTCGTCCAGTTTTTTATCAGAAGGTTGCAGCACCACGTTATTATAATCCCGTCCATTGGCTATTACTTCCAGGTCTTCAAATCCTACCACGCGGATGCTGAGGCGCTGCGGGCCGTCGGGGAGGTTCAATGAGAAGTTGCCGGATGCATCTGTAACGGTGCCAATGGTGCGGCCCACGATCTGCACGGAGGCTCCTGCCACGGGGGCGCCGTTGTTGTCCAGTACCCGGCCACGGGCCTGGTTTACCGGCGCGGTAGCATCCTGGAAGCGGGCCTGCACCGGCTCGTCATACAGGTAGAGCCGCCAGGGCGAGAGGGTGGGCTTATCCGTACGGTCATTGGGATTGCCGGTGCTGAGGCTTAGTTTTACCCGCTGCCATTCCTCGCCACAGTGCTGGAATACGCGGGCCTTGTATTGCAGGGAAAGCGGGTGGCTGATGTCCTGCACCCGGATGTCATAGTTAGGGTACCAGCCGGCTTCATTCACCAGGTAGCGGATGGTGAACTTTGCGGTCAGTGCCGTTTTACTGTTCACTGTCACTATTATATCGCTGGTAGGGTCCTGTTTTTTCTGGGGCGACGTAAGCTGGTTCACTATTTTTTCCTGCGCTTCTGTCAAGGACCGGATATTCTTTTCAATGGCTTGTTCTTTATCCGTGATCTCCGTAAGCCGCGCGCGGTGGAAGTCCATAGCGTCTTTCAGCGCTCCCACGGTAAGCGTGGTGTTCGCACCGGCTATGGACTGGTTCTTGCCCAGCATGGTGGCTTCTTCCTGGTACACGTGCAGTTGGTTCTTCTCGTGTTTTATTTTTTCATCCAGGTCGTCCAGCTGCGCTTTTAATTTGCTTACATCGTCTGCCTGCTGCTGTTCGTGTAAATAATTCTTTTGCCGGCTCACGGATAAAATAGAAAAAGCGCCATCGCCCTGCACCTGGATGCTCTTTTCCTCGATATCCGCCGCCAGCCCATTGAATGCAAGCGTAGTGGTGCCGGGGGTGAGTGCCACGGTGGCATTGCGTGTTACCTGCGCGCCTTTTATAAACACGGTAACCTGCTGAACGGTAGTTGGGACGGGCTTCCTGGCCTCTTCCGCCCTTACGCCCAGCGATAAGCATAATGCGGGGATCAGTATGTATCTCATGGGTTGCTGTTTGACAACAGGATGCAACACAGGAGTCACATTCCATAAGTGCGGGGGAATAATTTCTAATTAGCCATCTGATCCTCTTCCCACTGCTGTATTTTATGTTGCTCCACGTTTAAGCCGGCCTGCTGGCGCAGGTGCTCTTTGTCAATGGCCGCCTGCACGCGTTGTTCCCTCGTGGTTTCGCGGATGGTTTGCTTTTCTTCGGATTGTTGTTTCCGGTGGGCCATCCGGTCTTTGCGTTCCATTTCGTACAGGTATTCATGTTGTTCCAGCAGGTCGTCATAAGGCCCGCGGAGGGAGATGAGTTTCACGAACACGGGTGCGGTTTCCAGGGCAATGAAGAGCAGCATGATAAACCAGTTGGCCCAGCGGATGGGCGCACTTTTTTCGGTGATGTGGCCCAGGGCATCCAGGCGGGAAGCAAACCCATTGAGCCGGCCGCGGCCCATGGCCGTGATATCTGCTTTCATGGAAGAGTCGATGGCTGCCAGCTGGTGTTGCTTGTCCCGGATCTGGGCGGTGTTGGCACTGTCCAGCTGCAGCAGGGCTTCAGCAGCTTTATCGGCATCGGCTTTCTTGGCTTTGTAAATAGGGCCCAGGTTCTTCACGCGGGAACCACCGGTACCATCGGCTTCCTGCTGGGCAATGAGCATGAGGGTATCGCGGCGGGCTGCCTGTGTGTTGATGGCGGCTTGCAGGGTGTCTATATCTTTGCGCAGTTCCGCACTACGGGCGGTGTAGCGGGCTTTTACCTGGTCTTCCTGCTGCTTGTACACCTGCTGCTCCATGACGAGCAGTTCTGCCTGGATCTCTTTGTCAAATATTTTCAACTCCAGCGGCTTGGAGATCACGATGGCAATAAGCAGGGCCAGGATGAGGCGGGGCAGGGCCAGGAGAAATTCCTGCCAGCCTTTGTCCCGTTTTTTCATACCGGACACAATGTAGCGGTCCAGGTTAAAGATCATGAGGCCCCAGATCAGGCCAAAGAGCACAGCGGCCCAGGCTTCCTCAAATACGGTCCAGAGCGCATAGCCTGCGGAGAGTGCGGCCAGCAGGCCGGTAAAGAAAATGGTACCACCTATGCCGGCGTATTTATTGGTTTCGGCAGGTGCGCGGCGGAGCATAGACGGGTGTGCGCCGGAGCAGAACAAAAAGAATTGGCGGATGCGTTGCATATAAGTATGGATAAAAAAGTTTGGTGCTGTAAAGTGCAGCACTTGCGAGGGTATATAAGGAAGGAGGGTTCCGTGAAGGTAAGGAATTTGTGATAGCAGGTGGGAACTAAATGGTGGAAGGGCCCGTTGCTGGGGTAAAAAGGAGCGGGCGGGGGATAAACATGGAAAGTTGAAAAGGGAGGAATAAAAAAACGGCCGTCCTTAGCGGGCGGCCGTCCCCTGTATTTTCAAAAGGGCTTAGGCATTCACTGCTTTACCTACCAGTTCAGCGGCTTCGCTGAGGAGGATGGCAGATTGTACTTTCAGGCCGCTTTTTTCAATCAGTTCCTTGGCTTCAGCAGCGTTGGTACCCTGCAGGCGCACAATGATGGGCACTGTGATGTTGCCAATGCTCTGGTAAGCGTCAATAACGCCCTGGGCTACACGGTCGCAACGTACGATGCCGCCGAAGATGTTGATGAGGATGGCTTTTACTTTCGGGTCACGGAGGATGATGCGGAAACCGGCTTCTACGGTCTGTGCATTGGCGGTGCCACCTACGTCCAGGAAGTTTGCGGGCTCGCCGCCGCTCAGTTTGATCATGTCCATGGTGGCCATGGCCAGGCCGGCACCGTTCACCATGCAGCCTACGTTACCGTCCAGTTTCACGAAGTTCAGGTTGTATTTGCCTGCTTCTACTTCGGTGGGATCTTCTTCGCTGATGTCGCGGAGTGCTTCCAGGTCGGCGTGGCGCATCAGGGCGTTGTCATCGATGTTCAGTTTACAATCCACGGCTACGATCTTGTCGTCGCTGGTTTTGAACAGGGGGTTGATCTCCAGCATGCTGGCATCCACGCCTATGTATGCGTTGTAAAGATTGGTCACAAATTTCACCATGTTCTTGAAGGCATTGCCGGTTACGCCCAGGTTAAAGGCGATCTTGCGTGCCTGGAAGGCCTGGAGGCCACCTGCGGGGTGTACCCATTCCTTGAAGATCTTCTCCGGGGTTTTGTGGGCTACTTCTTCAATGTCCATACCGCCTTCGGTAGAGTACATGATCACGTTTTCACCCTTGGCGCGGTCCAGCAGGATGGACAGGTAGAATTCCTTGATGGGGTTGGGGCCGGGATAATAAACGTCCTGGGCCACCAGTACTTTATTTACCAGCTTACCTGCGGGGCCGGTCTGGATGGTTACCAGGGTGCCGCCCAGGATATTGCCGGCGATGGTTTTAATGTCTTCTGCGTTTTTACCAACGGCTACGCCGCGCTGGTCTTTACCTACGATGGTTCCTTTCCCACGGCCACCTGCATGGATCTGGGCTTTTACTACTGCAAACTCGGTCCCGAACTGTACTTTCAGGTTCTTGTAAGCTTCAGCCGCCAGTTCTGGCGTATCTACCGGGATGCCTTCCTGCACCGGTACGTTGTATTTTTTCAACAGTTCTTTGGCCTGGTACTCGTGTAAGTTCATCGGAATAAAATTTGGCGCTAATTTAGCGCATATTGCCTTATTAAAAAATAACTTTGCGCCGGGACAGGGTTAAATTGCTAAATTGCCAGATTGCTAAATTGTTAATAGTTAATGGTTAAATGTTAATCGTCAATCAATTTTCCATGCAGCTATCTGACAATCCCAACGATCCAACAGCCTGACCATTTAACAATATAACAACCTGACAATATAAATGAGTGATCTATTAAGCCAGATAAAGGCGGCCCGTGATTTTTTGCGCCCCTTCCTGAAAACAGTGCCCAAAGCGGGCATTATCCTGGGCAGCGGCCTCGGTAACCTGGCCAGTGAAATTGAAGACCGCCAGGAAATTCCCTATGGGCAGATCCCTCATTTCCCGCCTTCCACCGTGGAAGGCCATTCCGGTACCCTCATCCTGGGCACCCTGGGCGGCCAGTACGTGATAGCCATGGCCGGCCGTTATCATTATTATGAAGGCTATACCATGCAGCAGGTCACTTTCCCCGTGCGCGTGATGAAGGCCCTGGGGGTGGAGACCCTGGTGATCAGCAACGCGGCCGGTGGCATGAACCCCGCCTTTTCCGTGGGTGACCTGATGATCATTACGGATCACATTAACCTGCAGCCGGAACACCCCCTGCACGGCAAAAATATACCGGAACTGGGTCCCCGCTTCCCCGACATGAGCGAGGCTTATTCCCAACAACTCGTTAAAACTGCGCAGGCCATTGCAGACCGCCATCATATTTTTGTACATAAAGGCGTTTATGTGGGCGTGCAAGGTCCTACCTTTGAAACCCGTGCAGAATACCGCTATATGCATATCATAGGTGGCGATGCTGTAGGGATGAGCACTGTACCGGAAGTGATCGTGGCCGTGCATGGCGGCATGAAAGTGTTTGCCATGAGCGTGATCACTGATGTGGGCATTGTGCCGGAAGGGCAGGAAAACAAGGTGTCGCACGAAGAAGTGCTGGCGGCCGCCAAAGCAGCGGAACCCAAGCTGACAACAATAATCCGGGAACTGATCCAACAAATTTAATTCTTAGAGTATCCGCCGCATGAGGAAAATATGTTTGATAGGCTGTTTGCTGATATGCTCCGCGCTTTCCCTGAAGGCGCAGATCAACACGGGCCGGTTTAGTGGAATGGGCCGCGGAGGCGCCACCAATAAGCCCGACACGTCCCAGCACTCCATGCCCCCGGATACCCTTACCCTCCGGTATTATTTCCTGGGAGATCCCACCCCGCATACCATCGACTCTTCCGCCAACGATTTTTCAAAATACCTGCAGATGCCCGCCTCTTACCATACCCTGGGCAACAACGGCAACGCCGCGCAGAACCTCATCTTCACGCCCCGCATGAAAGATGGCTTTGATCCCGGCTTCCACAGCTACGACATCTACCAGTTTAACCATGACAATGCGCGTTTGTACCATACCACGCGCCCTTACACGGAACTGCAGTACCTCGTGGGCTCCAAACAGGAACAGATCATAGATGCCCTGCACACGCAGGACCGGGGGGAGCGTATCAACTTTTCTTTTGAATACCGCAAGATCAACTCACCCGGGTATTACCAGAACCAGTCTACTAACCATAACATGATCCGCGCCACCGTGCGCACGCTCAGCCAGAACAAGCGCTATCACACGGAGGTAAGCTGGTACAGTAATAAGATCAACAGCGGGGAGAATGGCGGTATTAAAAGCGATACCTTCCTCACCAACTCCCGCTTCAAAGACCGCCTTACCATCCCGGTGAATGTGGGCGGCCCCTCCAGCCAGCAGAACACCCTCTTTGGCAGCAGCACCATGAACGTGAAATCGGCCTACAAAGAAAACAGCATCCTGTTTTCCCACGGGTACGACTGGGGCAAGGGCGATACCATCCATATTAACGACAGTACGGACTACTACAAGTTTGACCCGCTGTTCCGCATACAGCACACCTTTAGTTACAGCAGCAGCCAGTTTGAGTACGTGGATAACCAGCCGGATTCCGCGGTGGCATACTACAGCGAGCATTACGACTTTGCACCGGTGTACACCGGCACCAAGCTGGATGCCATGCATAAATGGAGCACCCTGTCAAACGACCTGAGTGTGATGCAGTTTCCCCTGCGGGGCAGCCAGTCACAGTTCATAAAACTGGGGGCCACCTTTGAAACGATAAAAGGTAGTTTTCCTGACATTGAGATGAAGTTCACCAACCTGATGCTGCACGGGGAGTACCGCAATCTTACCCGCAACCAGAAGTGGGATTTCCAGGCAAAGGGCGACTTCTACACGGCTGGTGTGAACACGGGCGATTACTCCATTACCGGGAGCCTGAGCCGGTACCTGAGCCGCACGCTGGGCAATGTGCAGCTGCTGTTCCGCAACGTGAACACTGAGCCGGGCTATGCCTACCGCTTCTTCCAGAGCACGCGCCAGACGTGGTATAACTACGGGCTTACAAAGCAAAACTATTCGCAGCTGTCTTTCATTGCGGACAATCCTAAACTGATGTATAACCTGCAGGTGAATTATTATATCTTTAATAATTACACTTACCTGAAAGACTTTTACCACCCGGCCCAGGCCCCGCTTTTCAACCTGCTGCAGGTTACCTTCAACAAGCAGATCGTGATCGCGAAGCGGTTTAACTGGTACATGGATTATGCCTTCCAGCAGTTCCAGGGCAATACGCCTTTCCACGTGCCGGCCGCGTGGACCCGCCAGCGGCTTACGTTTGAGAAGACCCTGTACCTGAACCTGAACCTGGTAACGGGTATTGAGGCAAAGTACTTCTCCCCGTATTATGCAGATACTTACTCTAACCTGTACGGCCTTTTTGTACCACAGGAAACGACGAAGATCAACCTGAACAGCCCGGAGGTGGCCGCTTTTGTAAACTTCCGGATCAGGTCCTTCTGGGCCTATATCCGTGGAGAAAATCTCAACACTTTTTTTGCCAAGAACAACTATACTGCGCCCATGTACGCTGACCCTAACTTCGTGCTGCGCATAGGGTTGCGCTGGGCGTTCGTAAATTAACGGCCCGCGGGAAACCCCTGTGCATAACCGGATGTGGGAAAATTGGCCTTTTCATAACATCCGGATTTTCCCCAAAGTAGTATATTAGCAGTCGAGGTCCTTTAAAACGAATGAAGATGAAAGTGATCGTATCCGTGCTGAAGTTTGTACAATCATTATTTGTAAAAAAGAACTGCTGCAAATAATTTTTAAATTGATCGAATGCGCTCCCGGGAAGCCAGCAGCTGTCCCGCGGCCACAACACAGTGTTACTGGTGTATTTAAAAAAGCGGTACATGCATGTGCAAAGGTTATCCCTCATTATCTCCGCGCACCATTGAGAATTTTACAGCATGAAATATAGTGTTACTTACAGCTTGTTATGCCTGGTGCTCTTTGCAGGCGCCTGCCATACTGCTCCCGCCCCCAAAAAGAAAGAGATTGTCAGGAATGTAGTGGAACTGGAAACGGTGGTACCGGCCAACATCAAAGACCGCCTGGACTACCTGGCCGATAACAAAGGCCAGATGGAAGACAGTATTAAGGCCTTCCGTGTATCCGCCCTGGAGGCATTTTACCAGGAACATAGCAATGAGGCGCAATGGAGCGCCGACGGCCGCGTGCTGCCCGTGTTTGACACGATGTACAACTGGATAGCCAATGCGGACGAAGTAGGCCTGCTGCCCGCGCGCCTGCACTTTAAGGCCCTTAGCGAGGCCGTAGACCGCCTTAAAAATAACAGCGACTCCGCCCGCCGTGATGCCGCCCTCTGGGGCCGGGTAGACGTGATGATGACGGATGCCTTTATGAAAATGGCCTCCGGCCTGCATTTTGGCGTGACGCCGCGTGACAGCATCACCCTGCGCCCGGATTCTATGTACACAGACACCTCCCTGGTGCAGTTGCTGGACCAGGCGCTGAAGAACCACAGTATAGGCGTGGTGCTCACCGAAGTACAGCCCACCAGTGAAGCCTATCAGAACCTGAAGGCTGCGGTAAAAGGCTTCAAGGAAAAATATAGCTCCCTCACCTGGGATACCCTGCCGGTAAATGTAACGGACACGGTGGCCTTCCGCAGCCAGCTGCGCCGCCGCCTTATCCAGACCGGCCAGATGGACACCCTGAGCACAGACCAGGACACCGTGCAACTGGCGGCGGGCATCAAGAAGTTCCAGCAGGAATTTAATATGTACGTGGATGGTAAAGCCGGCAAAAAGACCGTGCAGGCCCTGAACCGCTCCTATGCAGACTGGATGGAGCAGGCAGCCGTGAACCTGGACCGCTGGCGCAAGCTGCCGGATACGCTGCCTAACCGCTATATTTTTGTAAACCTGCCCGGCTTCTGGCTGCACGTGGTGGAAGACGGCCAGGTGATCCTCAGCTCCCGCGTGATCGTGGGTGCACCCAGGACCCGCTCTCCCTTGCTCACCTCCTCCCTGACTAACTTCCAGCTGTACCCTTACTGGCGGGTGCCATTCAGCATTACAGTGAAGGAGATGATCCCGGCCATCCGCCGCAACATCAATTACCTGGCCCAGAAGAACCTGCAGGTGATAGACAAAGACGGGGAGGAAGTAGATCCCACTACGATAGACTGGAACAAGATGGGCCAGCACTATTTCCCCTACACCCTGCGCCAGATGGACGGTACAGACAATTCACTGGGGGTAATGAAGTTCAACTTCTTTAACAAGTACAGCGTGTACATGCACGATACCAATAGCCGCGGCCTGTTCCGCGCAGCCTTCCGCGCCCTGAGCCATGGTTGTGTGCGCGTGCAGCAGTGGGATAGCCTGGCCAATTACCTGGTGAGTAGTGACAGCGCGCGCCCTTACCTGAAAGACAGCATTAAGGTATGGCTGGCCAGGCAGGAGCGCAAGCAGGTGGATGTGCGCAACCGCGTCCCGGTATACTTCCGCTATTTCACGGCGGAAGCCAGCCCCGAAGGCAAGCTGCTTTTCAATGAAGATATTTACGGGGAAGACCGCATTGCCCGCCGCTGGCTGGAACGCCAGTAGCGTATAACGCATACAGCCAAAAAAGCCTTGCCACTGTGAAGCGGCAAGGCTTTTTTTATGCGGAGTGGATATTAATCGTCTTCCTTTTTCTTCTTCTTCCTGTCTGCGTTGAAAAGGGCGCCTTCATCAGCGGCTGCCGGGAGGTCTTGGGGTTCGGAGGGGTGCAGCTGGTACACTACGTTCTTGTCCGGGAAGGCATCGCCCATCCTTTCCAGGTAAGTGTCCGGGTCTGTGTATTCAAAGAAGGGCACTTTGTCGAAGGCCAGTGCCAGTTCTACCAGTTTGCTCACTTTGTGGTCAAACTCGCCGTTGAGGATCTGGGTGATGTAACCCTTGGATACGCCGAGTTTGGCCGCCAGCTGTGTTTTGGTGAGCTGGTTTTCTATGCGGTAATGCTCAAGGAGTTGGTGAACCTGCGACTGGAATTGTGCAAGCCAGTAGGCTTTGTCCTTAAGAATTGCTTCCCTGGTGGTCATAACGTTGTTTTGACTCCGGGCAATAAGACCGGAGCGGGGTAAAATGCATTGATTTTTTCAGGCTGTGCGGGCCTTCCATTTCTTTCTATTTAATATACTGTCCTAGTCCTGATCGTTGTTTTTGGGGTAAGGCCGTTTGTAGGCACGGCTGCTACTATAAATATAAGTGTTATTGGCATCACTTGGAGGGAAAAAATTACGGAAAAGATGAAATATGCCAAAAATGGTAAAGCCAATAGGGATGGGGCCTGTGGCCGGTGTTATAAGGCCTTGAAATTGAGCCAAAAAAAATCCCGGCACACTGGCCGGGATCTTATCATGCAGCGGGTTTCGCTTACTTTTTCAGTTTTGCCTGCAGGGCGTTATCCAGTTCCTGGAGGAACTCTTCGGTGTACAGGAAGTCTTTACCATGTTCCACCTTGTTGCCATGGATACAAATGGCCAGGTCTTTGGTCATCTTACCGCTTTCCACGGTTTCAATGCACACCTGCTCCAGGGCATGGCAGAAGTTGATCAGCTCCTGGTTGTTGTCCAGGCGGCCGCGGAACTCCAGGCCACGGGTCCAGGCAAAGATAGACGCGATGGGGTTGGTGGATGTGGGCTTGCCAGCCTGGTGGTCGCGGTAGTGGCGGGTTACGGTGCCGTGGGCTGCTTCTGCTTCCATCACGGTGCCATCCGGGGTTATCAGGGTAGAGGTCATGAGGCCCAGGGAGCCAAAGCCCTGTGCTACGGTGTCAGACTGTACGTCGCCATCGTAGTTCTTACAGGCCCATACAAAGTTACCGTGCCATTTCAGGGCGCTGGCCACCATGTCATCAATGAGACGGTGCTCATAAGTGATGCCGGCTTCTTTGAAAGCAGCCTTGAATTCGTTCTGGTAAATTTCTTCGAAGATATCTTTGAAACGGCCATCATATTTTTTGAGGATGGTGTTCTTGGTGCTCAGGTACAGCGGCCATTTTTTCAGGAGGGCCTGGTTGAAACACGCGTGGGCAAAGCCTTTAATAGATTCATCGGTGTTGTACATGGCGAGGGCTACGCCATCACCTTTGAAGTTGTACACTTCGTGTTCTATCACTTCGCCGTTCTCTCCTTCAAACTTGATGGTGAGCTTGCCTTTGCCTTTGGTTACAAAGTCGGTGGCGCGGTATTGGTCACCAAAAGCGTGGCGGCCAATGCAGATGGGTGCTGTCCAGTTGGGCACCAGGCGGGGTACGTTGCTGGTCACGATGGGCTCACGGAACACAGTACCATCCAGGATGTTGCGGATCGTACCATTGGGCGACTTCCACATCTGTTTCAGGTTAAATTCTTTTACACGCTCTTCGTCCGGTGTGATGGTGGCGCATTTGATACCTACGCCGTACTGGCGGATGGCATTGGCCGCATCAATGGTCACCTGGTCATTGGTCTGGTCACGGTGCTCAATGCCCAGGTCATAATATTTGATGTCCAGGTCCAGGTATGGCGTGATCAGTTTGTCCTTGATAAATTTCCAGATGATGCGCGTCATCTCGTCTCCGTCCAGCTCTACGACGGGGTTGGCAACTTTAATTTTTGCAGCCATTTGTGTGTTTTTATTTTAGGTTTCTGCGCGTGGACGCGCCAAATGTTTTCACAACGTCTTCGTTTCCAAAATTCAAATATAGGGTTCCGGGTAGAATTTCCAAATAACAATTTACGATAACGGTATCGGTGGTTCCCGCCGGGTGCTGCCCTTCGTGCCAAGGCGGGGATACATTAAGCTTAGGTTAAGGGATCCTTAGATGGATACCCTAAGGATGCAGGAAGTTTGTCACGGGCAGGTGTGGCAAAAAAAATCCCGGGGCGATATACACCCCGGGACCTTTAAAATTATACGGTACCGGTTAGAGATGCTTAATGATCTCGTCGGCAAATTCAGAGCATTTTACCAGGGTGGCGTCGTCCATCAGGTTGTAGAAGTCGATGGTAACGCGCTTGCGCGCGATGGCAGTGCCCAGGCCTTTGGTGATAATGTTTGCCGCTTCTTTCCAGCCCATGTATTCCAGCATCATTACACCGCTCAGGATCACGGAGGAAGGGTTCATGGTGTCTGTATTGGCAAAGCGGGGCGCCGTACCGTGAGTGGCTTCAAACACTGCGTGGCCGGTAATGTAGTTGATGTTACCGCCGGGGGCAATACCAATACCGCCTACAGCGGCAGCCAGTGCATCGGAGATGTAGTCACCGTTCAGGTTCAGGGTAGCTACAACGGAAAATTCCTGGGGTGCCAGCAGGATCTGCTGGAGGAAGTTATCGGCAATCACGTCGTTGATAATGATCATGCCGTGGGCCTTGGCCACTGCCATTTCTTTTTTGGCAGCTTCTTCGCCCTGGGCGGCCTTGGTTTTTTCCCATTGTTCCCAGGTGTATACCTGGTCGCCAAACTCGCGTTGCGCCAGTGCATAGCCCCAGTTCTTGAAACCACCTTCCGTGAATTTCATGATGTTGCCTTTGTGCACGATGGTCACGGTGGGCAGCTTGTGTTCAATGGCGTGCTTGATGGCGGCGCGCACCAGGCGCTCTGTACCTTCTACAGACACGGGCTTGATGCCGAGGGAAGAAGTTTGCGGGAAGCGGATCTTCTTCACACCCATTTCGTTCTGCAGGAAAGCCAGCAGTTTTTGCTGCTCAGGCGTGCCTTCCATATATTCAATACCGGCATAAATATCTTCGGTGTTCTCGCGGAAGATCACCATGTTCACACGTTCTGGGTGCTTCACGGGAGAAGGCACTTTATCGAACCAGCGCACCGGGCGTACGCAGGCGTACAGGTCCAGCTCCTGGCGCATGGCCACGTTGAGCGAGCGGATACCGCCACCCACCGGCGTGGTCAAAGGCCCCTTGATCGACACCAGGTATTCTTTCAGATCCGCCAGGGTGGCTGCGGGCAGCCATTCGCCTGTTTGCTGGAATGCTTTTTCTCCTGCTAATACTTCTTTCCATTCTATCTTCCTTTCATCGCCATACGCTTTCTTCACCGCGGCGTCAAACACGCGCACACTGGCGTTCCAGATGTCCGGGCCAATGCCGTCGCCGATGATAAAGGGGATGATGGGATGAGAAGGTACCTGTAATTGACCGTTGCTGATGGAGATTTTTGCTGCCGGCATAAACATTTTACTTTATGCGTTACGTAAATAGATTAATCGAGCGCAAAGGTAGGCCTTTTCAGCACTCCGTTTTCAGATAATTGGCCTGCTTATCATTATTAACAAAGCATATTGAGTATAATGGGCAGATTACTATTATTTTGTACAGGTATTATATTTCCACTGTACATGTCACTTACATTACCTATCCACCACACTTACCTCGCCCTGGGCGACAGCTACACCATTGGTGAAATGGTGCCCGAAGACCAGCGCTTTCCCGTACAAGCCGCGTCCCTGCTGCGCGCAGCGGGCATCCCCATGGACCCGCCCCGCATCATAGCCCGCACCGGCTGGACCACCGATGAACTGGCCGGCGCCATCCGCGAGGCCCGGGTTACGGACACGTATGACCTGGTGACCCTGCTCATTGGTGTCAACAACCAGTACCGCGGCCGTTCCGTGGAGGATTATGCACCGGAATTCCGCAGGCTGCTGATCCAGGCCATCCACTTTGCCGGCGGCCACGCCAGCCACGTGATCGTACTCTCTATCCCCGACTGGGGCGTAACCCCCTTTGCCAGGGACCGGGACGGGCAAAAGATAGCCCGGGAAATAGATGCTTACAATGCGGCCAATCAACGCATCGCCGCTGAATTGGGCGCGCAGTATGCGGACATTACCCCTGGCACCCGGAGCGCTGCCCTGGATGCGGATTTGGTGGCGGAAGACGGGCTGCACCCGTCAGGGAAGGCGTATGAAGCATGGGCAAAGGCCATCGTACCCCTGATGGAGCAGGCCCTGCGGGAAGGGATTTCCTGGTAACAATTTCCACCCCAGGATTTTCACCGCCCTTTTTCCGCCGTTCACCGGGACCCTGCATTTTTTTGCCTAAATGGGCTTTCTCCGGGGAGCTGAGTGCTGTAGTTTTGTTACATCAAATTCAAAGAACAGAAAAATGGAAAAGCAAGATATACCAGCATCCGCTCCCACACCCACACCCGCTCCCCGGGGCAGGAACCGCAACTTTGCGGGCCTGATGCTCATTGCCGTGGGCACTTTCTTCCTGCTGGACAAGCTGGACCTGGGCCTGCCCGAATGGTTATTCCAGTGGCCCAGCCTCCTCATCCTCATCGGTATCGTCATCGCCATCCGCAATGATTTCCGCGGGGGAAACTGGATTGCCCTTATCGTAGTGGGCAGTGTATTCCTGGTGCGTGAAGCTGATCCCCACTTCTTTAACATCCGCCAGGAACTGATCTGGCCCATTATGCTCATCCTCGTGGGATTGTTCATTTACCTGCGCCATACCTTCTGGCCCGACCGCTACGACTGCGCGCGGGACGACTGGAAGCGCCGGGTAAAGCGCGAGGCCCGGAACACCTGGGAACAGGCTTATTACAACAGCAAGATGCCGCCTCCTCCGCCGCTGCCTAACATGGGTATGGGCCCTGCACATGCTTTTGCCAAGCAGCAGAGCACCACAGACGATGATTTTATCTATGCTTCCGCCGTATTCAGCGGCACCCAGAAGACGGTGCTGTCCAAGAATTTCCAGGGGGGTAACCTCACCGCCATGTTTGGAGGCCTGGAGGTGAACCTGATGCAGGCAGATATCAACGGGACAGCCGTATTGCATGTGAATACCTTCTGCGGTGGCACAGAGATCATTGTGCCGGGCAACTGGACTGTGCGCCTGGAAGAGACCACCATGTTTGGCGGTTCTGAAGATTCCCGTCCCGCCTCCCTGCTCTCTCCTGATCCGAATAAAGTGCTGGTGATCCGCGGTAGTTGCGTATTTGGAGGCCTGGAAGTGAAAAGTTATTAATCAGATTATATCCATCAGGGCCCGCGTCCATCGCCCACCGCCATGTGCTTTGGATGCGGCTTTTCACCAACAATCAAAATAAAGACTGTATGAATTGGTTTGTAGCAAAAGTCGTGTACCAGATCATCTGTGGGCCCGGCACACATGCCCCCCAGTTCGACGAGCAACTGCGCCTGGTGAGCGCCGCCAACATAGGCGACGCCTGGGAAAAGGCCGGTGAGCTGGGTGAGCAGGGCCAGTATGCTTTCAAAAACCAGAAACAGGAGCTGGTAAAATGGCAATTCGTCAATGTACCTGAAGTATACCCGCTGAGTGAATTGAAAGACGGCATGGAGCTGTACTCCCGGATAGAAGAACCGGGCAACCCGGATACTTACCTGGCCTGGTTGCAGATGAAATCATCCCAGCTGGAAGCCAGTACTGTATTAGCTTTCGCTCATTCTTAAACACAAAACGTCCGCCTTGCGCCCACTCGCCGAAAAGCCCATCAGCCTTTCATTCATTGCCAGTCTGCTGGTGATCATGAGCATTGACTACTTCATTATCTGGAAGTGGTTTGAAATGCCAGCCTTCATCGCAGTATGGGAAAGTGTGTTCGTTGCCTGGATATCCTGTGCTACGCTGGCCATCCGGTACAACCTGAAATATTACCGCCCCCAGAAAGAGAAATTCCTGTATGTAAAATTTGTGGCCGCGGTGCTGGCGTTACTGTACTGCTACGCCTTTGCACTGGCCATGAAGAAGTTCTTCCCGGAAGAAAAAAACTACCTGACGTGGCTCAATTACAGCCTGCCCATCCGCATGGTGATAGGCTGGCTGGTGATCACCAACGCGGGCAACCGCAGCCTGCTCTGGTACGACCTGCAGGCGCAGCGCGAACAGGAGGCCCGGCGCAAGGCCCTGGAAGACCTTTCCCGCGAAGCGGAGCTCTTTAAACTGCGCCAGCAATTGCAGCCGCACTTTTTGTTTAACAGTCTCAATTCCATCAATGCGCTCATTGCCATCCGCCCGCAGGAAGCCAGGCAGATGGTATTGAAATTGTCCGATTTTTTCCGGGGCTCCCTGAAGCGCGAAGACCAGCAATGGGTAGCCCTCCCGGATGAGCTGCAATACCTGGAGCTGTACCTGGATATTGAAAAGGTGCGCTTTGGGCACCGCCTCTCCACGGACGTAAGTTGTGATGAAATAGCCTGCAAAAGCATGATACCGCCCATGCTGCTGCAACCCGTGGTGGAAAACGCCATCAAGTATGGCCTCTATGATACACTGGATGATATCACCATCAGCATAAAAGGCTGGCGGGACCAGGGCATGCTATACGTGGAAGTGACCAATCCTTTTGATGCTTCCCTGCAACAGCAGCCCCACCGGGGCACGGGCTTTGGCCTTAGCTCCATCCGCCGCAGGCTGTACCTGCTCTTTGCCCGCCAGGACCTGTTGGAAACTTCCGCCAGCGGTAATATTTTTAAGACCCTCATTAAAGTACCACAACCTTATGATAAAAGCGATCATCATTGACGACGAACCACTGGCCCGCGCTGTAGTACAGGAATACCTGGCGGGATACGCACAGATCACCGTACTGCAGGAATGTGGTGATGGCTTTGAAGGACTGAAGGCCATCCAGCAGCACCAGCCGGACCTGGTGTTCCTGGACGTGCAAATGCCCAAGATCAATGGTTTTGAAATGCTGGAACTGGTAGAACAACTGCCTTCCGTGATCTTCACCACCGCCTTTGAAGAACACGCCATCCGGGCGTTTGAAGTGAACGCGGTGGACTATCTCTTAAAACCCTTTTCCAAAGAGCGTTTTGATAAAGCCCTGCAAAAGTGGCTGGATAAATCAGATACCGCCCGCAAAGCCGCTACAGAACAGGTGGTGGAGGCGGTAGGTCAATTGCCCATGCAGCATAACCGCATCGTGGTAAAGATCAATGGCAAGATCAAGATCATCCCGGTACAGGATGTCCACTACCTGGAAGCCGCGGATGATTATGTAAAGATCGTTACAGAAGAAGGTAGCTTCCTGAAGAATAAAACCATGTCCTTCTTTGAACAATTGCTGGACCCTGCGCAGTTCTCCCGCGTGCACCGCTCTTATATCCTGAACGTGAACCAGGTAACGCGCATTGATCCTTACGAAAAGGAAAACCACCTGGCGATCCTGAAGTCCGGTGCAAGGATACCGGTGAGCAAAACGGGGTACCCGAAGCTCAAGGGGGCGTTGGGACTGTAAATAAGTTAATGGCTCACCATGCTTCAACCCCCTTACTGCACTACCAGCACCGGGATCTTCACCGAGTGCCTTACCTGGTTGGCTGTTTCTCCAAAGATCCAGTCTTTCAGCCCCCGGTGGCCATGGCCGCCCATGACGAGGAAGTCTATTTTTTCTTCGGTAACAATGCGGGTGATCTCTTTGGCGCGGTGGCGGTAACCCAGTATGGCTTTGGCCTGGAGGCCGCGGCGGGTGAGCACGGCGGCATAACTTTCCAGTTGTTCCCGGTCCTTACGGGTCTCAAAGTCATCTGACTCGCGGCCCAGCCAGCCGGCGGGGGCGCTTTCCACTACATGGATCAGCACATACTGCGTGTGCCCGTTACCGTTACGAAGGGCGCTGGCCATTACTTTTTCATCATGGCGGCTGAAGTCCAGGGCAATGCCAATGCAATGGTAATCGGGGACCTGCAGTTCGCCCCAGGGCTGCTGCTCGGGGTGGATGTTGGTAGCCTGGCGGGCCCGCCGGCGCTGCAGCAGCGGGTAGGCAATGGTTACCGCCAGCAGCACAATGAACAGGACGGACGCGATGATGATGAGGATATCTGTCATGGTATGGCCAGTTTGCCGTACATATGCTACCGCAGCGTCGCCCACCATGCGCAGGTTGAGGTACACCAGGATGGTGGCCACGGCCCAACTGATGAAGCGGGTGAGGGGGCTTATGGCAAATTTACCCATCGTTTGCTTATCACTCACAAAATGAATGAGGGGGATCACCGCAAAACCCAGCTGGAAGCTCAGCAACACCTGGCTGAACACCAGCAGGTTGTTGATCTCCTTTTCGCCAAACAGCCAGATAGTGAGCAGGGCGGGAGCTATGGCCAGCAGGCGGGTAAGCATGCGGCGCAGCCAGGGATTGATGCGCAAATGCAGGTAACCTTCCATCACGATCTGGCCGGCGAGGGTGCCCGTTACCGTGGAGCTTTGGCCCGCGGCAATGAGGGCCACGGCAAACAGGATGGGCGCCAGGCTGCCCAGTTTGGGCGAGAGCAGTTTATACGCATCCTGGATAGCCGCTATTTCATGATGCCCGCTTTTGAAGAACACGGTGGCCGCCAGGATGAGGATGGCCGCATTGACCAGGAAGGCCAGGTTGAGGGCAATGGCGCTGTCCCACAGGTTCATTTTCAGTGACTGGCGGATGCCTTCTTCACTGCGTTTTATTTTGCGGGTTTGTACCAGGGCACTGTGCAGGTACAGGTTGTGCGGCATTACGGTGGCGCCAATGATGCCAATGGCCAGGTAAAGGGCATTGGTATCGGGCAGGCGGGGCACAAAGCCGGTGAGCACCTCGCCAAAGCGCGGCTTGGCCAGCACCAGCTGCCAGAGGAACGAAACCCCGATCACGGCTACCAGGGCTACGATAAAGGCCTCCATGCGGCGCATGCCAAAGCGTTGTAAAATGAGCAGCAGCAAGGTGTCCAGCGTAGTGAGGGATACGCCCCAGATGAGGGGAAGGCCGGTAAGCAGTTGCAGGCCGATGGCCATGCCCAGCACTTCTGCCAGGTCTGTGGCGGCGATGGCGATTTCTGCAAATGCATAGAGGATAAAGTTGACCGCTTTGGGATACGTATCGCGGTTGGCCTGGGCCAGGTCGCGGCCCCGCACCACGCCCAGGCGGGCAGCATGGCTTTGCAGGAGGAGGGCCATGATATTGCTCATGAGCAGTACCCAGATGAGGGTGTAGCCGTACTGGCTACCCCCGGCCAGGTCTGTGGCCCAGTTGCCGGGGTCCATATAACCTACGCTCACCAGGTAAGCGGGACCGAAAAAGGCTAAGATCTTACTCCATTTTGGCTTGGCGGTGGTATCAACGCTCTGGTGCACATCACTGAGCGAGGCGGTATGCTGATGTTCGGACATTATTTGGATGTACTAAATATTAATTTAGGTAAATCTAACAATTTTTGGTGGACCTGCAAAGCCCGCCAGGCGTGTTTCCCCGGAAAAATGCGTTTGATTGCCGCGGGCAGGCGCCTGCATGGCCGGAATTTTGTAGGTACCATTGCCGGTTTACTATAATCATATCAAATTTATATCTAACTTTTCGGCCGAATTTAAACACTGCATGAAACAAATCCTCGTAGCCATCCTTGCCCTGGGCGTATGCCTGAGCGCCTGTCATTCCAAGCAAAACAAAGCGCTGAACGGCGATCCCCAGACTTTCGATGAGTTCAAGAGCCTGTTTACCCCCACCAGCCTGCCCTTTAAGCTGCCGGCAGACACCCTGGCCCTGAAAATTGCCGACAGCCTGGCGCTGAAGCCCGCTGTGGTAAAGCAGTTCCTGAGCGACAGCATAGCGCTGCATGCATTTGCCCCGGGGGTAAAACGCCGTTACTACCCGCTGTACGCATTCAACAGTGGTAACAAGGATAACCTGGTACAGTGCCTGGTGCTGAAGGTGACCGGCGGCAATACCAGCCGCGCTTACCTGTGCCTGGCGGATAAGAAAGGGAAATTCCTCAACAGCGCTCCTGTGGGCCGCGTAACCACCGGTGAGCAGCAAACGCAGTATTTCAGCATTGACAGCCGCGGCACCCTCCGCGTGGTAACGGAAGACCTGGTGAACAGCCAGACCACCACCAAGGAAGAGGTATACGGCATTGGCAGCAATGGCCAGCTGAACCTGGTAATGACCAACAGCAGTGGCCCCGTGGCGCCGGAAAAGGCTTTCAACCCCATAGATACCCTGCCCCGCAGGAACAAGCTCTCCGGCGACTATACCGCCGGCAACACGGGCATCATCTCCATCCGCGACGGGCATGATCCGAAGACGTTCCTGTTCTTCATCAGCTTCTCCAAAGACAAGGGCAACTGTACCGGGGAACTCAATGGTACCGGCACTTTCACGGGCACTAACAAGGGTGAGTACAGGGATAAATCTTCTTCCTGCGGCATTGTGTTCCATTTCTCTGCCGGTTCACTGAGCATCAAGGAAGAAGGTGGGTGCGGCGCATACCGGGGGGTGAAATGTTTTTTTGACGGTGTGTACGTGAAGAAGGCGGAGCCAAAGAAAAAGAAATAAAGCCGGAAGGTCTCACGATATGGAAGGGCGGTGCTGCAAAGCGCCGCCTTTTTGCTTTGCGGTACCTGTGCCCGGGCGCCAACCCATAATTTTACGTATATTAGTTAATCAGCCCTGGAAGTACACCAGATTATCGGTTCAATTCTTACTATCAAACACATCTGCCCATGAAACGCGTTACCGGTATAGGCGGGATTTTTTTTAAGAGCCAAGATCCCGATAAAATGAAAGCATGGTATGGCAAACACCTTGGACTGCCCATCACAGAGTGGGGCGCCACCTTCAGCTGGAAAGAGCTGGAAAGCGGTAAATCCAGGCATACGGTCTGGAGCCCGTTCCCGGCGGATTCGGATTATTTTTCGCCCAGCGATAAGCATTGCATGTTCAATTATATCGTGGAAGACCTCGATGGGCTCCTGAAACAATTGCAGGAGGAAGGGGTGCAGATGGTGGGAGAAGTGGAAACCTACGATTATGGCAAGTTTGGATGGATCCTGGATCCCGAAGGAAACAAAATAGAGCTGTGGCAACCTATGGGCGGCTTCTAGCCCTGATTTTCCTGAATCCTTTTTACAAATTCATCGCGCGGGATAAAGCGCGCGCCCAATGATTCCAGGTGTTCTGAATACACCTGGCAGTCCACCATTTGCAATCCCGCGGCGGCGCTGTGCTGCACAAAGGTGATGAAAGCGGCTTTGGAGGCATTGCTCACCCGGGAGAACATGGACTCCCCGAAAAAAGTGCGGCCTAGTTGCAGCCCGTACAGACCGCCTACCAGCTCGCCGTCCTGCCAGCATTCCACTGAGTGGGCATAGCCCAGCCGGTGCAACTCGGTGTAAGCCTGCTGCATGTCAGGGTTCAGCCAGGTGCCGTCCTGCCCGGGGCGGGGTGCGCCACTGCAGCCGGTGATCACGGCTTCAAAGGCCTCGTCCACGGAAATGCGGAACAGCTGCTTCTTCAGCACCTGCTTCATGCTGGCGGATACTTTCAGCTCACCGGGAAATAGCACAAAACGGGGGTCGGGGCTCCACCACAGGATGGGCTCTTCTGAATACCAGGGGAAAATGCCCTGCTGGTAAGCGGCCAGGATGCGGCCGGGCTGCAGATCGCCGCCTACGGCCAGGAGGCCGTCTTCATCGGCCTCGTGCAGGGGAGGAAATACAAATTGTTTGGGAAGGCGGTAGATCATAGCAGGCAAAAGCTGGCTGTCACAGCACTATCTAAAAAAGAAATTCCAAACCGCCGGATGATTGCGTGGTTTGGAATTGAAATTAAGCATTTTACAAGGCGGGTCAGCTACCCACGGTTTCTTCCAGGGTGGCGTTGATGCCGCGGTCCAGCAGGGCCTCGCAGAGGGGGCGCAGCTGGTTGAAGTTACCCTCCTTCACCGCGTATTTACCGTTGTGATGGATAATGAGGGCGCACTGCTCGGCCTGTTCAAAGGAATGGCCGCACACTTCAATAAGGGATTGGATTACCCAGTCAAAGGTGTTCACATGATCATTCCACACAATGAGCTGAAAGGGAAGCTGTATCTCTTCCGCTACCATTGTATCTTCCCACTCCTGGGGGCTAAACGCTTTTTCCGGTTGCTGTCCCATTTTCTACTTACGTGTTTGACCACAAAATTAAGCCATATTGGGCATTGTTTATAGTAGATTGTTTGCCCGCAGTATTGTTAAATTGTCAGATTATGGGATAAAGGGTGACGTTAAATGATTAAATTGTTTAGATTGGCCGGGGGGGCATACTGCTTAACATTACACTGCCGCCCGCACAATACCTGGGAACCAAGGCATTTAACACGCAGACCACTTAACAATTTAACAACCTAACTGGCAATGATCGTTTTGACTGGCACTTTACTCACACTGAACACGCACCTGCCGCTTACAGATCCTATTCCTATTTATTCACTGGTGTTGTTCATTATTTTACTGGCGCCTATCATCCTCCGCAAGTTCCGCATACCCAGTATTGTAGGGCTTATCCTGGCGGGCATGCTCATAGGCGATCATGGGTTTAAGATCATAGAACGCGGCAGCATCGACTTGTTTGGCAAGGCCGGCCTGCTTTATATTATGTTCCTGGCGGGACTGGAGCTGGATATGGGAGAGTTCCGCAAAAACCGCCACCGTAGCCTCGTCTTTGGCAGCTTCACTTTTTTTATACCGCTTATCCTAGGGTACTTTGTATGTACCTATGTGCTGCATTTCAACTTCATTGCCACGGCACTGGTGTCCAGCATGTTTGCCACGCACACGCTGGTGGCTTACCCGCTGGCCAGTAGCCTGGGTATTACCAAAAATGAAGCGGTAACCGTGGCGGTGGGCGGCACCATCATTACTGATACCGCCGTGCTCCTCATCCTGGCGGTGATCACCGGCGCCCAGGCAGGCAATCTCAATACTGCGTTCTGGATAAAGCTGGGTATTTCCATGGTGGTGTTTTCCGTGACCATCCTGTGGGCCTTTCCATTGCTGGGGCGCTGGTTCTTTAAAAAGATCAAGGACGATAAAACCTCCCATTTCATTTTTGTGCTGGGCCTTGTGTTCCTGGCGGCATTCCTGGCGGAACTGGCAGGGGTGGAGGGCATCATTGGTGCCTTCCTGGCGGGCCTGGCCCTCAACACACTGATCCCGCATACCTCGCCACTGATGAACCGTATTGAATTTGTGGGCAACGCCCTTTTCATTCCGTTCTTCCTCATCAGTGTGGGGATGCTGGTAGACCTGCGTGTGCTGCTGGAAGGCCCGGAAGCGCTGATCATTGCAGGCGTGCTGACAACGCTGGCACTGGTGAGCAAGTGGCTGGCAGCTTTCTTTACCCAACTGGTATTTGGCTACACGCGCGCGCAACGCAACCTGATGTATGGCCTCAGCAGCGCACATGCCGCGGCAACCATTGCCGTGATATTGATCGGTTTTAACATGGGCATCATTGACAGGAATGTGCTCAATGGTACCGTGATATTGATCCTCATTACCTGCCTGGTGGCTTCTTTTGTAACGGGTAGTGCCGGCCGCAAACTGGCCGTGGCAGCGGCAAACGAGCCCAGTGTGAAAAGAGAGGAACCTGAACGCATCCTGGTGCCGGTATCTAATCCGCAACGTATAGAATCACTGCTGGACTTTGCCGTGATGATCAAAGATCCTGCGGCAGCTACGCCCTTGTACCCGCTGGCAGTAGTGCAGGATGATAACAAGGCTAAAGACCAGATCCTGCATACCAGCCGCATGATGGAAAAGGCGGTGGTACATGCTGCAGCCACGGAAAGCGCGGTGCAGGTGGTAACACGGGTAGACCTCAACGTGGCCGACGGCATTGCCCGCGCCACCAAAGAACTGCTGATTACAGATGTGGTGCTGGGGTGGACGGAACGTTCTTCTACTACGGAGCGTTTCTTCGGGACCATTTTTGGTACCACGCTGGATAATATTTTGCATGAAGTGTGGGAAACCGTGTATGTATGCGCCTTCCACCAGCCGTTAAATGTGATGCAAAGACTGGTGCTGGTGCTGCCGCACAATGCCTGTTATGAAGCGGGCTTTGCGCATTACATGCAGAAGATGGTGATGCTGAGCAAGCAGGCCGGCGCCAGGATGGTGATTGCCTGCACAGCGGAAACGAAGCTACGTGTAGAAGAGTGGCTGCGCCAAACGCGAAACAGTGTGCAATTGGCTTACCGCTCTTTTGATGAAGCAGAGGACCTGCTGGTGCTGGGCAAGGAGATAGCCGATGATGACCTGCTGGTAATGGTTACCGCGCGCAAAGGCACCTTGTCCTACAGCAAATACCTGGAGAACTTACCCGGCCGCCTGGCGCGCTATTTCAAGAACAACAATATGATCCTGCTGTACCCCGAGCAGGCCGCGCTGGACTATAACGAACCGGGCCTGCGGCCGGAAGACCTGACGCTGGAGCCCATCCAGGAACAACTGGCCAATCTGAGCCGCCTGGGACGTGCGTTGCGCAGGATCTTTAAACGCAAGGCTAAGGCCTGATTTTGTATGCTAAAAATTACTATCTTCATCGCCCGTTTTGCAAGTTCTTTAAAGTTCCTGGTAAGCTGCAAGCCTTGGGGCTGGCGGGTTTGAGGTAAAAGCTTTTCAAAATTTGAAAAAATATTTGGCAGAATAAAAATACTTTCTACCTTTGCAATCCCATCGAACGAAAAGCGCCGGTGGTCAATGAAAAAGAGGGGAGTTTAGCTCAGTTGGTTCAGAGCATCTGCCTTACAAGCAGAGGGTCGGCGGTTCGACCCCGTCAACTCCCACAACACACACTTTACGCTGCAAAGCGGGACAAGTGAAACGACTTTCAGGAAAGGGAGTTTAGCTCAGTTGGTTCAGAGCATCTGCCTTACAAGCAGAGGGTCGGCGGTTCGACCCCGTCAACTCCCACAGAAGCCTCGGTAGAAATGCCGGGGCTTTATTGTTTTCTTCACCCGGCTCATAGCGGTAGGGAAGCAACCGTATCCTTCCGTGTCTGTGCCCCGCCCCGGCACATGATGGATCAAGTCGAAATCTTGGGGGATTAGTCGGAAAGATGTTGTTTTGTGACATAAACGAAGATTTTGGAAGAGACTTACCGCCAGTTAATTGAATTGCTGTTGCCCGCAGGGCTGTTGGAATATTTTGAATTAACCAATACCACAAAGGATTCTAAGGGAATTAACATATTCCTGGAAGAGAAAAATATAGTCCCGGAAGAATATAGGGATCAGACGTTACACTCTAAAGGTTTTCTACCCGAAATACAAGTGCAGGATTTTCCTATCCGCGGTCAAAAGGTGGCGCTATGTATCAAGCGGCGGCGTTGGGAGGTAGTAGGCAGTGGCCAGATTATTACCAGAAACTGGACCCTTGTTAGAGCAGGTGCGCGGATGACTACGGAGTTCGGGCTTTTTTTAAAAGGAATATTTGGATAATCATCCCATTAATCCCGTGCAACTAGGCCATTTCTTTCAGGTTGATGGCAAACAATTGCAGCAGCAATACAAAAATTACCTCAGTGACTACCAGCAATGGGGGCAGAAAGAACATGCTGCCCAATGGATGTTGTTTGAAAAAAACATCAGCCCTTATTTAAGTATAGACGAAACCGCCTTTTCCAGCGGCGAGTTATATACTATCGTGACCAACAAAGCGGCAAAAGGTCGCAAAGGCTCCATAGTAGCCATGATAAGGGGAACACAGGCCGACTACTTAATTGAGATCTTAAAGAAAATCCCCAGGCGTCTGCGCGCCAAGGTCACCGAAGTTACCATCGATATGTCTGCCAGTTTGAATCTGGCAATAAAGCGCTGCTTCCCTAATGCAGACCGGGTAATTGACCGGTTTCATGTACAACAACTGGCTTTTGACGCCGTTCAGGAAACACGGATACAATATAGATGGGAAGCGTTGGAAGCAGAAAATACAGCATACGAACAGGCAAAAACGCTTAAGCAGGCTTATCAACCGGAAATCCTGCCCAATGGGGATACCGTTAAGCAACTATTGGCCCGAAGTCGGTATTTATTGTTTAAACACCCTCGCTTATGGAGCAGGGAGCAGCAACTGCGCGCTGAATTGCTCTTTACACGGTATCCGGTAATACAGAAGGCTTATCGGTTATCAATCGGGCTGGGGGACGTATACAGGAAATGTACGAGCAAGGAACAGGCTTTTAAGCGCTTGGCTTTATGGTACAATGATGTGGAATCGTCGGAGCTGTCATCCTTTAAAACCCTTGCCAGGACTGTGCAAACTCATTATCCAGGCATATTAAACTTTTTCAATAACAGGGCCACTAATGCTGCCGCAGAGTCATTCAATGCGAAGGTGAAATCTTTTAGGAATGCGTTGAGGGGCGTTCGGGACGTGGAGTTTTTCCTTTTTAGATTAGCCAAACTATATGCGTGAGTCAATCCCCCAGGTTTTCAACTTGACCCCACATGATCCTATCGCAGTTCCCACTCCACGATTTCATTCTTCCAGTCTTCCCGGAAGTTAGTGGTCACCTTAATGTAGTTATCCGTATAGCCATCCATGTAACCATCGCGGTTAAAGATCTCAAACAGCACGGGGCGTTTCTGCCCTACATGCTGCTCGTTGAAGAATTGCTGTTTTTTATGACTCAGGTTGCGCAACATTTTATTGCGCTCATTGCGTACGTGCACGGGCACTACGGGTTGTATGTCCAATGCAGTGGTGTTAGCGCGTTCTGAGTAGGTGAATACGTGCAGGTAGCTTACATCCAGGCCGTGCAGGAAATCGTAGGTTTCCTGGAAGTGTGCATCTGTTTCTGCGGGGAAGCCCACGATCACATCCACCCCGATGGCGCAATGCGGCATTTTTTCTTTAATGCGTTTTACTTTTTCCGCGTACAGCTCGCGGCGGTACCGGCGGCGCATGAGGCCCAGGATATCATTGCTGCCACTTTGCAAAGGAATGTGGAAGTGGGGCATGAATTTACGGCTGGTGCTCACAAAGTCAATGATCTCATCGCTGAGCAGGTTAGGTTCAATGGAAGAAATGCGGTAACGGTCTATGCCTTCCAGTGCATCCAGTGCCTGGATGAGCTCAAAGAAAGTTTCTTCGCGTTTTTTGCCGCCTTCAAAGCCTTTCCCGAAATCGCCCAGGTTCACACCGGTGAGCACGATCTCGCGCACGCCATTGGCGGCCAGTTCTTGGGCTTGCGCTACCACGTTCTCCACGCTGTTGCTGCGGCTTTTGCCGCGGGCCATGGGAATGGTGCAGAAAGCACAGGTATAATCGCAACCATCCTGCACTTTCAGGAAGGTGCGGGTACGGTCGGCTACGGAGTAGGAGGAGTGGAAGGTGTTTACGTCTTCGATATCACAGGAGCAGATCCTGGCGCTGTCACCTTTGGTCAGCTCTTTCAGGTGTTGTACAATGTTGAATTTTTCCGCGGCGCCCAGCACCAGGTCTACGCCTTCAATGCTGGCAATTTCCTCCGGTTTCAGCTGCGCGTAGCAGCCGGTGATCACCACCATACTTTCCGGCGCGCGGCGCTGGATGCGGCGTACCAGGTGGCGGCATTCTTTGTCCGCGTTGTCGGTCACGGAGCAGGTATTGATAACATACACGTCTGCGGCGGACTCAAAGTCCGTTTTGATGAAGCCGTCATTTTCCAGTAACCTGCTGATGGTAGAGGTTTCGGAAAAGTTGAGCTTACAACCCAGGGTATGAAATGCTACTGTTTTGGCCGTTGTCATAAGGGCGCAAAGTTACGGATTTTGCCCGCTCCCAGCGGCAATGAAAAGGCACTGGTTAAAAATGACAATTTCATCATATTTATTACAAATAATAAATTTCTACATTTGTTGCCTTTCAAACCTGACCATATGAAGCACTACGCGCTCAGCGCTAAGCAGTTACCTACTGTTTTATTCTTTATTGCCAGCCTGTTTTTCATTGCCGCCTGCCAGCAAACCACGCATCCGGGGCAGGATTCCGACTTCAAAAAGCGCATTAATCCCGCCAGCGCGGACGGGCTGGACCGCCACGCCCACCTGGTGTATACCCGGCATGCCCGCTGCCGCATGGGCTGCCGCCACATTACCGAAGAAGAAGTGGAGGAGATCCTGGAATACGGGGAAGTGAATCCCAAGAAATCTGACCCGAATGATAAACCTTGTCCTTCGTTTGCACTGGAAGGCCACACACACGAAGGGCAGCACCTGCGCATCGTGTTTGCACCCTGTGACCGTGATACCAAGGTGGTGACGTGCATAGACCTGGATGCGGAGTGGAGCTGTGCGTGTGACTGACGGGGAGAGAAGAGGGAACTCGCAATTTTGTCGTAATTTTCAGCCCCGGATCGCCCTTTTTGAAAGACATCCGGGCTAACAAATATTCCAAGGGCCTGCCGGAGCAGGTTTCAACTTAATCCTGATGATGCGTTTTTTATCGAAAGTTATCCGTGTGCTGTATGTGATCTGGGCCAGCTGCTGGTTTATTGGAATCATGTTGCTGATCCTGCCCTTTATCGTGCTGGCCTCTTTCCTGGGGCGCATTACCGGTGGCAATGTGATCTATTATTTCCTGTGGTTCTGGTCCCGCACGTGGTTCCCGCTGGTGGGTATGTTTGTGAAGAAAACCTACGTGGGCGACCATAGCGATAAGTCTTCGATGATGTACGCGGTAAACCATACTTCCTACCTGGATGCCGCATTGGCCGTAGGCCAGGTAAGATTACCTTTCCGCCCGCTGGGTAAAATTGAAATGCAGAAGATCCCCCTGTTCGGGTTCATTTATAAACACGCCGTGGTAACGGTGGACCGTTCTTCCGCGCGCGACCGTGTGCTGAGCGTGCGCAAGATGATAGATACCCTGAAGCAGGGTGTGTCTATCCTCATTTTCCCGGAAGGCAGTACCAATACTACCGGGCAGCCGCTGATGCCTTTTCACAATGGGGCGTTCAAAATTGCCATTGAAACACAAACCGATATTAAACCCATTCTTTTCCTGGACAACATAGACCGTTTCCCCGAAGGGAAAGGCCTGCTGGCCCTGAACCCTGGCCGGGTGCGCATTGTATACCTGCCGGCCATTTCCGTGAAAGGCCTCACGATAGCAGACCAGAACACCCTGAAGCAGCAGGTCTATGATGTAATGGAAGCGGCCCTGCGCCAGTACCGCACTTACCCGGAAATCCCCGTACAGGCTTGATGTTTGCAGATGTCATATTACCACTAGCACTACCCAGGATCTATACTTACAGCATTCCACCCAGGATGGAAGGGCAGTTGCAACCCGGCAGCCGCGTGGCGGTACAGCTGGGCAAGCAAAAGAAGTATGCCGGCATTATCCGCGCTGTGCATGCACAGGCGCCCGAGTACAAGACCAAACCTGTACTGGACCTGCTGGATAAAGATCCTGTCGTATATCCCACACAGTTAGCCTTCTGGGCCTGGCTGGCGGAGTATTACATGTGCACGGAAGGAGAGGTGCTCAATGCCGCCCTGCCCGCACACCTGAAACTTTCCAGTGAATCTGTGCTGCTGCTCAATGAAGCCTATGGAGAAGATTTCTCCGACCTGAATGATGATGAATATTTGATTGCCGAAGCCCTTCAGCTCCGCAAGGAGCTGCGCATTGGCGAGGTGCAGCTCATCTTGGACAAGAGCGATGTGTACAGCGTGATCAAAAAGCTCATCGAAAAAAAGGTGTGCCTGATCTACGAGGAGCTGCGCGAAGTATACAAAGAGAAGAAGGAAAACTACGTGGTGCTGCAGGAGCAGTATAGCGGGGATGCAGCGCTGTCTGCCCTCTTTAACGAGATGGGCCGCGCGCCCAAGCAGATGGAATTGCTCCTGGCTTATTTGCACCTGCTGAAAACACAGGGCAATGTGCTGCAAAGTGAACTGCTCAAAAAAGCCGGCGCCAGTGCCGCCCAGCTGAAAGGCCTGGTGGAGAAAGGTGTGGTGCGGGTAGAGCAGCGCACGGTAGACCGTGTGCCCATGGGCAGGCAGGAAATGCAGCTGGACGTGGAACTAAGCCCTGCCCAGCAAAAGGCCTGGGAAGAGCTGCAGCAACAAACGGAGCAAAAGGCCGTGACACTGCTGCATGGCGTTACTTCCAGCGGTAAGACCCAGCTCTATGTACGCATGATCGAAAGGTACCTGCAGCAGGCACGCCAGGTGCTATACCTGTTGCCTGAAATTGCACTCACCGCGCAGATCATCCGCCGCCTGCAAAAACACTTCGGGGGCAAGATCGGCATTTACCATTCTAAATTCAGCAATAACGAAAGGGTAGAGATCTGGAACAAGGTGAAGTCCGGCGAGATCCAACTCGTAGTGGGCGCGCGTTCCAGCCTGCTGCTTCCTTTCCGCGACCTGGGCCTGGTGATCCTGGATGAAGAGCATGACAGCTCCTACAAACAACAGGACCCTGCGCCCCGCTATCATGCCCGCGATGCGGCCATCTATTACGCCAGCCTGTTCAAAGCCAAGGTGGTGCTGGGCTCTGCCACGCCTTCCCTGGAGTCTTATTTCAATGCGCAGCAGGGCAAGTTTGGCCTGGTGACGTTGAATGAGCGCTTTGGCGGCATGCAAATGCCGGAGATTGAGATCGTGGATATGAAGAAAGAGATGGCGGAAAAAACGGTGGACGGGAATTTTTCGGCTGTGCTGAAAACGGCCATCAGCAAGACTTTGGAAGAAAAGAAACAGGTGATCCTCTTCCAGAACCGCCGTGGCTATGCACCGTTCTTACTCTGCACCACCTGCGGCTGGATACCGGACTGCAAGCAATGTGATGTATCGCTAACGTGGCATAAGCACCGGGACAAGTTGCATTGCCACTATTGCGGCACGCAGTATCCCTATATTTATACCTGCGCTGCCTGTGGCAGCCAGACCCTGGTGCCCAAAAGTTTTGGTACGGAAAAAATAGAAGATGACCTGATCCGGGTATTTCCCGATGCCCGCATAGCCCGCATGGACATGGACTCTGTGCGCAACAAGGACAGTCATAATAAAATGATCCAGCAACTGGAAAAGCAGGAAATAGACCTGCTGGTGGGCACGCAGATGGTGGTGAAAGGGCTGGATTTTGAGCACGTGAACTTAGTGGGGGTATTGAGTGCAGACAGTCTCCTGAGCTATCCTGATTTCCGGGTGAATGAACGCGCGTTCCAGTTGATGGAGCAGGTGAGCGGGCGCGCGGGGCGCAAGCATGAGAAAGGCAAAGTGCTTATCCAGGCCAGCAACACCCAGCATCCTATTTTGCAGTATGTGATAGCGCATGATTACCGCGCCATGTACGATACGGAACTGGCCGAGCGCCAGCATTTCGGCTACCCGCCTTATTTCCGTTTACTTCGCATTACCCTGAAACATAAAGACCAGAAAGTGGTAGAGCAGGCCGCGCAGCTGCTGGCCGGCTGGATCCAGCCTATGGGCGTGCATCTGGTAGGCCCTGCCGCCCCGCTGGTGGGGCGGGTGCGCAATTATTACCTGCAGGAAATGTTGCTGAAATTACCACGGGAGGCCAGGGTGCTGGCAGACATTAAACTGCGGCTGAAGGACTTGTTTGTCCAGCTCACGGTGGAAAAGCGCTTCCGGTCTGTGTTCATTGTGCCGGACGTGGATTGTATTTAGCCTTAAGCCTTCCCCAGTTTTTCAATGGCATCCGATTCGTACACATGAATACCCGGCGCTGCTTTCTGTGCCACCCGTACCATGGCCCTGGCAATGGTGCTGGCTTTGATGCCCCGGTACTTCCTGGCGCGGCCCCAGAAAAAGAGGCTTACTACCGGCCACACTGCCTGGAAGATCTTTTCCATCACGCGGCGCTCCCCGCGCTGGCCCATAATGAGGGAAGGACGGAATACCTGTACACTGGCCAGGCCTGCATCCTGTACGGCCCTTTCCACCTCGCCCTTGAGGCGCTGGTAAAAGGAGGCCCGGCCTATGCCCGCACCAATGGAGGAAATGAGCAGGTACTGGTGCACCCCGTTTGCCACGCCAAAGCGGGCGGCCTTTACGGGAATATCAAAGTCGATGGAGCGGTACACCGCCTGGGTCTTTGCCTTGGCCATGGTGGTGCCTATGCAGCAGAAGATCACATCGCCCTGGATGGCCTGCCGGAAAGCCGCATCGTTATTGAAGTCCACCACCACGGTTTCCAGCTTGGGATGTTGCGGGCCTAACGGCTTGCGTACCAATGCGCGCACGTGGGTACAGGCCGCGGTATCGCAGAGCTGGAGGAGCAATTGGTGCCCGGTAAGGCCGGAGCCACCTAATACAATTGCAGTGAATGGCATATCTTAGCTATTGAACGAGGCTACAAATTAATTCTATTTACAGTTATTTATGCAGGTGTCAACAAACGTTTCCTTATTACCCTATAACACTTTCGGTATTCATACAACGGCCCGCTATTTTGGTACGTTCGCCCACCTGGACCAGCTGCAGGAACTGCTGCAATGGCCAGGGGCAGAGGGCCAGCCCCGGCTTATCCTGGGCGGCGGCAGCAACATCCTGCTTACCCGGCCTTTTGATGGGATAGTGCTGAAAAACGAGCTGAAAGGCATCAGCGTTGTAAAAGAGGACGATGAATTTGTATATGTGAAAGCCGGCGCCGGTGAAAACTGGCACAGCTTTGTGCAACATACCATTTCCATGGGCGTGGGTGGATTGGAAAACCTGTCCCTCATCCCGGGCAACGTAGGCGCCAGCCCTATGCAGAACATTGGTGCTTATGGGGTGGAGATCAAAGATGTATTTGAATCGCTGGAAGCCTGGCATATTGAAGACAAATTCCTGGTAAGCTTTGATGCAAAGGCCTGCCAGTTCGGCTACCGCGAGAGCGCCTTCAAACGCCAGTTCAAAGACAAATTTGTGATCCTCTCCGTGACCTACCGGCTGCGTAAAAAGCCGGTGTTCCATACCACGTATGGCGCCATCAGTGCGGAACTGGAGCACATGGGCATAAAAGACCTGTCTATTGAGGCCATCAGCCAGGCGGTGATCAATATCCGCTCTTCCAAGCTTCCTGATCCTAAAAAGGTAGGGAATGCAGGTAGCTTCTTTAAGAACCCCACGGTGAGTGAATCGCAATACCGTGTGTTGAAGAGCACTTTCCCGGAAATAGTGGCTTATCCGCTGGAACACGGTGAATTTAAACTGGCGGCCGGCTGGCTTATTGAACAATGTGGCTGGAAAGGCTACCGCGAGGGCGACGCCGGTGTGCACGAAAAACAAGCCCTGGTGCTGGTAAATTACGGCGACGCCACCGGCGATGAGCTGTTCCGCCTTTCTTCCAAGATCATGCAAAGCGTGCAAACGAAGTTTGGTGTAACACTGGAGCGGGAAGTGAATATCATTTAAGGGCTAGTCTTTCGCCCTGTCCTTCATAATTTTTGCCACGATCTTATCGGCGTGCTCCCGGGAATTTTCGATGAACCATACATGGGTATCGAGGCCGCCGCACACTACGCCTGCCAGGTAGAGGTGGGGCAGGTTTGTTTCCATGGTTTCCGGGTTGTAGGTGGGGCATTGATTGGCGGTGGGCGCTATTTCAATGCCGGTTTCCGCCAGGAAAGGCAGGTCCGGGCGGTAGCCTGTCATAGCCAGCACGTAGTCGTTAGGGATGGTCACTAGGCCGTCCGGTGTCTGGATGTCTACACTGTGGGCGTGGATGGCGGTGAGGTGCGAATTGTAATACACCTTGATGCTGCCTTCCTTGATGCGGTTCTCCATGTCCGGGCGTACCCAGTATTTTACCCGCTTGCCTATTTCGTTCCCGCGGATCACCATGGTTACGTTGGCACCTTTGCGGAAGGTCTCCAAAGCCGCGTCCACACTGGAGTTATTGGCCCCTACCACCACCACGTTCTGCATGGTGTAGTAGTGTGGGTCTTTATAGTAATGGGTCACTTTGGGCAGGTCTTCACCGGGAATGTCCAGGCGGTTCTCTATGTCAAAGAAACCCGTAGCTATCACCACGTCGGCGGCGTTGTAAGTTGCTTTGCCTGTTTTTACCGTATAGCCATTACCGTTAGGCAGTACTTTTTCCACCGTTTCAAAGAGGTGTACATTCAGCTGGTGGGAGTTGGCCACGCGGCGGTAATATTCCATGGCCTCCAGCCGGGTGGGGCGGCGGTTGATGGATACAAAGGGGATACCGCCTATTTCCAGTCTTTCCGAGGTGGAAAAGAAGGTCATGTGCACGGGATAATTATAGAGGGAGTTTACCAGGGTGCCTTTTTCTATCACCACGTAACGGAGGCCGGCTTTCTGGGCTGCCAGGGCAGTGGCCAGGCCTATTGGGCCGCCGCCAATGATAAGCAGGTCGTAAGTGCTGGTTGCGGAAGTTGATTGATCCATAGCTGAAAAGTCCTTATGCCGGGCGGTTGTTGAGAACCGATTCTATCCGGTTGATCTGATGTAAATGTCGTTCTGTGTGCGCTACCAGGTAGTGCAGCCATTCCAGGCCGGTAAGGAAGCCGAAGTGGGGGTGCTCGTAGCCGGCAAATTCCTGGTGGATGTCTTTGTTTGCCAGGGCCTGTTTAATGGCCTCGCGGTTGGCCCGGAAGTCTGTTGCAAATTTACGCACATCCGCGTAAGTAACCGCGCTGTTTTCCGGGGCGCGGTATTGGGTGCGGGTCTGCAGGTCCAGGAACACGCTTTCCAGCTGGGGTAGTTTGGCGTCCGGTTCGCGGCCGTCCAGGGGCCGTGTTTCGCCCTGCAGGGCACGGCACACCGTTTCCTCTATCATCAGCATGTGCGCTGCCACTTCCATGATGCTCCAGGCGGTCTTCTCATTCCTGGCATGCAGTTTCCTGTCGGGGATCGTATCGAGGATGTCGAGAAAGAGGGTCGTATTGGTATCGAGGTCTTGCAGCAGCCGGTTTTTTTCTACGTCCATGACCTTGGTTTTTTGATAAGGTTACAGGTGCTCACCGGCCAGGCATCAACTCTGCCACGGCAATCCGCGAGTACTCAAAACCTTTCATGGCCGCTGCTTTTTGTTTGCCAAAATAGGCATAACGGTAGTCATCTGCTCCCCCGTCATACAGGAGATGGAAATTGCGGTCTTCCAGATAGGTCTCAAACTCGCCGGGCAGTATGCCAAAGGTCCATTCCTCCTGGTCCCTGGCCAGCTTGCGGAACAACTTTCTGGTGCCAATAAACATGCCATTGTTCTCCTTTGTAATCACCCGTTTATCTACGTATGTAAATACCACGCGTGTGCCCGGCGGAAAGCCCTGGATGTAGTGCAGCACATCATCCACGGCGGCATCCGTGATATAATTGGTAACTGCTTCCAGTACAAACAGGGTTTTGTAATGCGCGCGTTGCAGCAGGGCAGGGGCAATGGCGGCCAGGCGCTCCTGGTTAAAGTCTGCCGCTACATAATCTACCGGTTTTAGTGGCATGCGGCTGTCCTGCTCATAAAAGCGGGCCAGCTGTAGTTGTTTGAATTGCTGGGTTTCCGGGTGGTCTACTTCTACAAACTGCACAGTGGGCATCAGCAGGCGGTGAGCCCGGCAATCGTACCCGGCGCCGAGGAGGATCACCTGGTTAATGCCACTTTTCGCGGCCTCGGCAATCGTATCGTCTATAAAACGGGTGCGGGCTACGTTGGCAGTGAGCGCTCCGGGCCAGCGGGTTTCAATGTACCACTGCACTAACCGGCGGCTCCAGGCATGGCGGGCAAAGTGGCTGCCCAGTTTGAGCCAGCCATCCAGGAAGCAGGGGGCAAACGGATCATTAAACAATCGCCGGCCGGGGCCCTGCGCAGATTCAATGGCGCGGAAGAGGGCCATATAGGCGGCGGTTTTGCTGGCTTTCACCAATGCCATAGTAGCATGCGGGTTTTGGGATCAGAATGGCACTGAATATATTGCTTTTTTCCCAACAGGAAGTGAGCGGGTTGTTAACGGCAGTGCCCTGTATCTATACCAGCAGCTTGCTGAGCCCGAGCGCCAGGGTGATGCTCACCAGCCCCATTAGCAGGCCTGCCCAAAGGCATTTGATGAACAGGGGCAGTGTAAGGATGCCCAGGCGGCGCTGGCGCACCAGCTGGTAAATGCCCAGGGGTATGCTAAATAACAGTACGGTAATAACGCCGGGCGTGTAGTGGTGCAGGATGCCGAACAACAGGAGGTGGGGCACCAGCGCATTGAACAGCAGGATGCCTGCCAGCGCGGTGTTGATGCCGCTCACATAGGTGAGCTGGCGGGCACGGAGGGCCACGCCCAGCCACAATAAGGCCATGCACGACAGCAGCATGCTGGCCATCACTTGTTCCGATGGGGTAAGGGCGTTGTTGCTGTAGGCCTGGAGGAGGGTGCCCTGCAGGTGGGTTTCCGTGAGGGCCTCTTCTGCATTGTGGGCCACAAAGGCCAGGGTGAGGGCGCCGGTCCAGCAGCGCTCCTGCACCAGCTGCCGGGCAGTGCCGGTCACGGGGCTGCGGGGCACGCCTTCATTGGTAAGCCCTATTTTCAGTTCAAATTGTTTAAAAAGGTATAATAACCGGTGCAGGAGGGTCATATGTTCCATTTTTAAGCGATGTAGTGCCTGGTAAGTGGTTTTTCGTGGAAAAAGAGCTGTGTTATACGTGTTGTAATGGTAGCAATAATGGAGTTAGCGGAGTTGAAATCCCTGTCGTGGCTGTATCTGTTACGTTATATCCTATGTTCGTATATACTTTACCGTTAGCAGACGTAAAAGGCGGTGCTGTTAAATTAAGGGTTAAAAATATACCATCAAAATCTTTTGCGGGAGATTTGCAACCGGTTGCAGGCGTTCATCGGCCGCAGGCCGCCACCACTGCCGCGGTGCGCGGGTGCTATTAATGCAAAAAAGCTCCACAGGGGAGCTTTCTGCCAGTAATAAGTAAGGTCATATGTTACAAATGTATAACCCGATCAGCGGTCTTCTTCGCCGTCGTATTCCAGTTCTTCATCGTCATCATCCCAGTCCTCGTCATCTTCCAGCAGCAGTGCCGCCTCGGAGCCGGGCTCTATGCCTTCTGCGCGCCAGTACTCCACGATGTTATTGATCTTGTTGATGACCGGTTCAAAATTTTCAATCGGCTGGTCGTTCAGGAACACCTGTACATCAAAGTTCTCGCGGAGCAGGTCGTAGCATTCCTGCAGCACTTCCGCGGATTTGCCGGGTACGTTGCGCAGTGCATCAAAAGAAAGGCGTACGGCGTCAAAGGGGCCGGGCTGGTGCAGGGCTTCTTCCCCGCGCACCATGGGAAACAGCCAAACGATCACATCGTCTCCGGTTTCGTCTTCATTCAGGATGCCAAAGAAGTCGTCCAGTTGCTCAAAGCCCAGGTGGGCCAGCTGTTCAAAGTTGCGTGTTTTAGCCGGGAACTTCGGGTGTTCGGTACCGGTGATCAGGAAAAGATCGCCGAAGCCGGGTTTGTCCTGTTTGAATTTAAAGTCGATTAAGATGTCTTCATCCATATCACTAGGTTTAGTCAGTTTATGCTGGCTTGTTATAAGGCGGAGTAAGAGGTGGGTATTGCCTTTGCAAATAAACGTTATTCATTCATGGCGGCGGAAATTTTCCGGTAGGCTTTGAGGTATTTATTCAGCCGGCTGATGTCTTTTTCACTTACCTCGGGTATACGGCGCAGGTCCATATTATCGGTGAGATCATTCAGTTTTACGCAGCAAGACAGGCGGTTCTGCAGGGTACGCTCCACGAAATGGTCGTAATCTTCGTCGTCAGAAAGTTTGGTGACGCCTTTTAAAGCGGCTATCAGCGCGGGTTCCAGGCCTTCATCCGCCAGGCGTTCAAAGGTCCAGGGAGTATCTTCCACCACATCGTGCAGTACCCCTACTATTTTTTCAGCGTCTGTTTTGCCCATATTCATTACCCGCATTACGTGGCCGATGTAAGGGGCCCCGTACCGGTCCTGCTGGCCCGCATGGGCCGCTACAGCAATTTCCATGGCTCGTTCCAGTGTCATCATGCGTGCGGATAAGGTTTCCGGTCCTTGAAATTAAAATAGTGTTATGGCTAAGCTATAAAAGATTCCTTTAAAGATAAGCATTCCGGGCCAACAAAATTTTTACCCCAAAAACAAAAAGCCCGTGCACCGGGCTGTAAAAGGAAAAAGGTTAATTGTTGATCGTTAATAGCGGGAAGCGGTTCACAGGCAATTTGCGGCAATGGCATTTACCTTAAACCCTCTACGATTAACGGTTCACAATTAACCTTTAACTGTTAACGGTTGACTATTTTAAAAATGGTGCCGTACAAAAGCCTCCATGGCGGCATATTTCTGGAGGCCCAGGCGGTCGTACAGGTCGGCCGTGTTAGCGTTACGGTCTTCTGCACGCTGCCAGAATTCACGCAGGTCGGAGCCCTGGAAGGGTACCACGTCTTTCTGGCTCTGGTGGATGAAGATGCCCAGGCGTTTCTGCATTACCTGGTCAGGGCTCATGGGCACGGCCATTTCAATTTCATGGATGTCCCATTCCTGCCAGGCGCCTTTGTACAGCCATACCCAGCAATCCTTCATCCATGCTTCGTGCTTGAGGATCTGGAGGGCGGCAAACACTGCATCCAGGCACACCTTGTGGGTGCCATGCGGGTCGGCCAGGTCGCCGGCGCAGTAGATCTGGTGCGGTTTTATTTTACGTATGAGGTCTACTGTTAACTGGATGTCTTCATCGCCCAGGGGCTTCTTTTCCACCAGGCCGGTTTCATAGAAGGGCAGGTTCATGAAATGTACATTCTCTTCGGGGATGCCTACGTAGCGGCAGGTGGCCTTAGCCTCGCAGCGGCGTATCAGGCCTTTGATGGCGCGGATATCGGGTGTGTCTTTCTGGCTGGGCTTTTTGGTGCTGATAAAGGCTTTGGCGTCTGCCAGGATCTGGGCGCTCTTGCTGCGGTCCACATCAAACATGGTATCAAAACCTACGGCAAAGTCTACGAAGCGGAGCACAAATTCATCCGTTACCGCAATGTTGCCGGAGGTCTGGTAACCTACGTGCACATCGTGGCCCTGTTCGTGCAGGCGGATGAAGGTGCCACCCATGGAAATGATGTCGTCATCCGGGTGGGGGGAGAAGATGAGTACCCGCTTGCTGGCCGGTTCCGGGCGTTCCGGGTGGTTAGGCAGGTGGGTGTGGGGCTTGCCGCCGGGCCACCCGGTGATGGTATCGCGGATGCTGTTCAGCTCCATGATATTGAGCTCATAGGCGGAGCCGTATTGTACGATCAGGTCATTCAGGCCGTTCTCATTGTAGTCTTTATCCGTGAGCATGAGAATGGGCTTGTTCAGCTTTAACGCCAGGCTGGTTACGGCTTTGCGGATCAGCTTGGGGGTCCATTCACAGTCGCCGGTGAGCCAGGGCTCTTTGTTGCGGGTCAGTTCTTCGGCGGCTTGCTCGTCTACCACAAACTTGGTGTTGGGATGTTGCTGCAGGAGAGAGGCCGGTACGGATTCGGAGCTGGCACCTTCCACGCTGCGGGCCACGATGCGGGCTTTGTGGGAGCCCCAGGCCAGCAGGATGATCTTCTTGGACTTCATGATAGTGCCAATGCCCATGCTGATAGCAAGGCGTGGCATCTGGCTCATATTGGAGAAGTCGTACCCATTTGCCAGGCGGGTGGAGTTATCCAGGGTCACCAGGCGGGTGTGGGAAGCGATGGAAGAACCCGGCTCGTTGAAGCCGATGTGGCCATTGTTGCCAATGCCCAGCACCTGCAGGTCAATGCCGCCTGCTGCTTCGATCTGTTTGTCGTATTGCTCGCAATAAGCCTTCATTTTGTCTTTAGGCTGAGTGCCATCCGGGATGAAGTACTGGCCTGCGGGGATGTCGATGTGGTTGAAGAGTTGTTCCTTCATGAAGCGGTGATAGCTCTGCAGGGCGTCCGGCTCCATGGGATAATATTCATCCAGGTTAAAGGTGATCACGTTTTTGAAGCTGAGGCCTTCTTCTTTGTGGAGGCGTACCAACTCTGCGTACAGTGATTTAGGGGTAGAGCCGGTAGCCAACCCCAATACGCATCGTTGGTTAGCGGCTTGTTTTTCCCGGATGAGCGCTGCAATTTCGGCGGCTACGGCCTTGGCACCCGCTTTTGCAGTAGGGTGTATTTCCACGGCGATCTGCTCGAAACTGTCGATCAGTTCAATTTCCTGGTGGTGAATAGTCATAAGTAAGTTTTGTTTGATGCTTTAAAAATGGAAATGGAAAATTAAAACAAATCCCCAAACCTTGTATGTATTTTTAAAAAGATTGGCCTACTTTTTAAATTTGTGCAAGAAAAACTGGTGGAGTTCGCTTAAGCCAATTACTAAGCTGCTATTATTCAGCATTTTAATTAAAAGTATGATCTACGCTTAATTGGAAATTTTTAAAGGGATCAAAACCTGTTTCGACCGGTTTTGCGTAGATAAATGTGGGTGGGGCGGTCAAAATGCCTTTCAAAAGGTTGCTCAAAAAACCCGTGAGGAAACCCTTTTGTGGAAGTGTTTCATACGTCCCGTTGTTCTATCTTTGCTACCCTTTATATTTTATCAGGATGATCCCGCGGCAACGCGTCCATGACTTTTATTGGTGTAGGAGTCAATAAAAAGCAGCTTCGGCTGAGGCCGGCATGTGTAAACGTGCCGGTTTTTTTTATGGTTGAATTTCGGGAAATGTGCTGCACATGACGGTGGCCCGTGGTCAACGGCCTTACCGCAGGATACCCTGTGGATACGGCTTTCCAGCATGCGGGTACAGAATGACCGTGCACATATTCGTAATTGCTATAAAATAAGAACGCCTGCCCATTTAGTGGCAGGCGTTCTTTATTGTGGTATACAAAGCGCTAGTGCTGTATCAGCGGCGTTACAGACGTGGAGTCCAGTACGTGCCTGGCGTAGTGGACGTCTTTCAGGTCCAGGCGTTTAACATGGACCTTCAGGCGTTCCAGGAAGTTGTTGTAGTCCTTGCGGTTCATGGGCGTCCAGCCTACTTCTGCAGCTGCGCAGGCGCGGGGATAAGCCATGTATTCCGCATAGTCTGTGCTGGCAACGTACTCTGTCCACAGGTTTGCCTGTGCACCTTTGATGTATTTGTATTCATCCGGTTTCAGGGAATCTGTGGGCACGGGATCATAGCTGTATACTTGGCTTACCGGCAGGTAGCCACCGATAGACAGGGGCTCGTTTTTATCATTAGACTGGGCGTGGTCAATGTACAGGTATTTGCCGGGCGTCATGATCACATCGTGGTGCTGGCGGGCTGCGGCAATGCCACCTTCAATGCCTCTCCAGCTCATCACCGTGGCGTTGGGGGCCAGGCCGCCTTCGAGGATCTCATCCCAGCCAATGATCTGGCGTCCTTTGCTGTTCAGGTATTTTTCAATGCGCTGTACAAAGTAGCTCTGCAGGGCATGTTCGTCCTTCAGGCCTTCTGCTTTAATGCGGGCCTGGCATTTGGGGCAGGCCTGCCAGCGGTCCTTGGGGCATTCATCGCCACCAATGTGCACGTATTTGGAAGGGAAGAGGGGCAGCACTTCATCCAGTACATTTTCCAGGAAAGTAAAGGTGCTGTCGTTACCGGCGCAGTACACATCGTGCAGTACGCCCCAGTGGGTAGCTACTTCATACGGGCCACCGGTGCAGCCCAGGTAGGGATAGGCCGCCAGTGCAGCCTGTGCGTGGCCGGGCATTTCAATTTCCGGGATCACGGTCACATGGCGGTCTGCCGCATATTTTACCACGTCTTTTACCTGCTCCTGCGTGTAGTAGCCGCCGTAGGGTGTGCCATCATATTTGTTGTCGCGGTAATGGCCTACGCTGGTTTCCTTGCGCTGGCTGGCCACTTCCTGCAGGCGGGGATAGCGCTTGATCTCAATACGCCAGCCCTGGTCGTCCGTGAGGTGCCAGTGGAAGGTGTTCATCTTATGCATGGCCAGCAGGTCTATGTATTTTTTGATGAAGTCTACCGGGAACATATGACGGCCCACGTCCAGCATCATACCGCGGTAGGAAAAGCGGGGATAGTCTACGATGGTGGCGGCGGGAACCTCCATGGCCGTGGCTTTCTCCACGGGCAGCATCTGGATGAGGCTTTGTATGCCGTAAAAAGTGCCGCTGGCATCATTCCCGCGCACTTTAATGCGGGTCCTGTCTACCGTGAGCGTATAGCCTTCAGGGTGAGTGGTGTCATGGCCGGTTTCCAGGATGATGGAATTGGAAGCGCCGCTTTCACGGATGGGCAGGGCGTAGCCGGTGAGGGGCTCCAGCCATGCGTTAAAGAGGGCGGCAGTGGTTTTGTCGGCTTCGTTGGTGGCAACGATCACCGTGTGTTTCGTGAGCAGGAAAAAGCCGGTCTTTGCGGTCACCTGCACGGGTTGCGGGATAATGGCGATCTGCCCTTTGGCGGCTTTAGGTGCCTGGGCAAAAGAGGCCGTGCCAACACACAGCAGCAACATGCAACAAAGGCGTTGCAAAAGGTTTTTGTTCATTCGGTAAGATTTAAGCACTGCCTGTTCGCAAGGTCAGCATAGTCAAACAAAAAAAGGTTCCGTGCTAATTGTTAGTACAGATGGTGAAATAGAAACAACCTCAGTGTAACGAATAAAACGTGGATGAATGCGTTGAAAAATAGTAAAAAAATGCTGTATAAGTAGAAAAATATTTTGCCGGGCCGGGAAGTCCGCAGGGTGGCGCCGGGTTATGCGTTGCGCTCCTGCAGGGCCTGTACGGCCAGTTCCCGGATCTTTTTCACTTCACTGGCCTGGGTGAGGGCAATGCCGTATTCCGGCACACCGGGAATGCCACCCATGCTCACGTTGGGATTGCGGTAGGTCATTCCACTTTCCACATAAGCCTTGGCCGTGGTGTGGAACTCTGTGGCACCGGTATTCTTCACCAGTGCTGCAATGTTATGTGCCCGTACGCCGGCGCCTACCATGATGGCAATGCGGCCATCCGCCTGCTGTACCAATTGGGCCAGGAGTGCGGCGCCTTCCTCGGCGGTGTTACGCTGGCCGCTGGTGAGCACGCGCTCGCAGCCGGTTTCAATGATATCCTCCAATGCCTGCACGGGATCGGCCGTCATATCAAATGCGCGGTGGAAGGTAACGCCCATGGGCCAGGCCAGGTCCACGAGGGCACTGGTCCGTTCCTTGTCTATGCGGCCATCGGCCGTGAGCAGGCCTATCACCACGCCATTGCAACCCAGCTGTTTACAGAGGATGATGTCTTTTTTCATCAGCTCAAACTCCTGCGCATCGTACAGGAAATCCCCGCCCCTGGGCCGGATGATGGGATAGAGGTCAATGTGCAGCTGCTCCCGCGCCAGCGCAATGGTGGCATAGCTGGGCGTGGTGCCGCCCTCCAGCAGGTTATCACACAATTCCACGCGCTGTGCGCCGCCCTGCTGTGCCGCAATGGCCGATGCCAGGGAGTTGGCGCATATTTCCAGGGTGATGTTCATTAGCTTTCTTTGAAATAGAATTTACTATCGAGGAGCACGTTCTTATCCGCACTGGTGCATACTGCGTAGCTGAAACCTTTCTGAAGGCAGTAGGCGCCGTATTCACCTTTTTTGTTGAGGGCGAGGAAGCCCACCTGCAGCTGGGAAGCGCGTTGTTTGTTCTTTTTCACAATGCGTTCCACCGCTTCCTGGCAGGCCTTTTCCGGCGGGTAGCCCTGGCGCATGAGCTCTACCACCAGGTGGCTGCCGCAAATGCGGATCACCTCTTCGCCCACGCCGGTGGAGGTGGCGCCACCTACTTCATTGTCCACATACAGGCCCGCCCCGATGATGGGAGAGTCACCCACGCGGCCGTGCATTTTAAAGGCCATGCCGCTGGTGGTGCAGGCGCCGGACAGGTTGCCCTGGGCATCCAGGGCCAGCATACCGATGGTGTCATGGTTATACTGGTTGCCGGGCAGGCGCAGGGGATTGAAGGTGGTGGCATCGTTACCATTGTACGATCTGTTCTCGATATTGATCTCCGGTTTGTATTCAGATTTTTTGAGCCATTCTTTCCAGGCCTTTTCTGCTTCGGGCGTCAACAGGTTTTCCTTTTTGAAACCCTGTGCCTGGGCAAACTGGAAAGCGCCGTCGCCCACGATCATTACGTGCGGGGTTTTTTCCATTACCAGGCGGGCCACGGAGATGGCGTGTGTTACGTGTTCCAGGGCGGCTACGGAGCCACAATTGCCCAGTTCATCCATGATGCAGGCGTCCAGCGTTACGCGGCCGTCGCGGTCGGGGAAGCCGCCGTAGCCTACGGTGGATATCCTGGGATCTGCTTCGGGCACTTTTACGCCGGTTTCCACCGCATCGAGGGCGCGGCCTTTTGCGGCCAGTACTTCCCAGGCGGCTTTATTGGCCGGCAGGCCAAAATCCCAGGTAGAGATCACAACCGGTTTGTTAGCAGTGGGTGCAGCGCCGGAAGCCGCGCGGGCGGCGCTTTTCCAGGAAAATGCGGCGGCCGCGGTGGTGGCCAGCTTTAAAAAATTTCTTCTGTTGTGCATAAGCGGATGTAGCAGTTGTAACCTGATAAAACTACAAAAGGTTTTCTGAAAAGTGTAGGGCCGGATTGAGCGGGTGGGAGCGGGGTGAAAACAGTATCAGGAATGGATAATAAAAAAGCCCCGCAGCATTCACTGCGGGGCTTCCATTATTTTTATAACATACCGCTACTCGAGGTGTGCTTCTGCTTTCTGGTCTGTTTTCATTTCCCAGGCCAGCGCGCTGGCGCCGAGGATGGCGGCATCGCTTTCCTTAAGCTCGGAGAAAACGAGTTTCACCTTGTTCTGGAAAATAGGGAGCAGGTTGATCTCCATGTGGTGACGCACGGGCTTCATGATCATGTCGCCAGCCTTGGTGAGGCCACCAAAGAGGATGATGGCTTCGGGGGAGGAGAACATCACAAAGTTAGCCAGGGCGGCGCCCAGTACCATGCCGGTGTACTCGTACACTTCCATTGCCAGGGGATCGCCTTGCCTGGCGGCTTCAAATACCACTTTGGAATCTACCTGGTCGCGGGGCGTCTGGCGGATGATGCTTTCCTGGTCCGGGCGCTGGTCCAGGAATTCCAGGGCGGTGAGGGCTACGCCGGTGGCGGATGCATATGCTTCCAGGGAGCCGCGCATGCCGGTGCCGGCGTGCACGCGACCACCGGGGATCACGATGCAGTGGCCCAGTTCACCCGCAAAACCGTCGTGGCCGTAGATCAGCTGGCCATTGGCCACAATGCCGCTGCCTACGCCGGTACCCAGGGTAATGGTGATGAAATCTTTCATGCCGCGGGCCGCGCCATAGGTCATTTCACCAATGGCAGCTGCGTTGGCATCGTTGGTCAGCACTGCGGGCAGGTCAAAGTAGTCCTGCAGCAGGTTGGCCAGCGGAATAATGCCTTTCCAGCGGAGGTTAGGAGCGTAATCAATGGTGCCGGTGTAGTAGTTGCCATTTGGCGCACCCACCCCGATACCACGGATGTTATCTTTACCACCTACTTTTTCGATGAGTACATCGAGGCGTTCTTTCAGTTCATTTAAAAAGGAAGTAATGTCACCATGTGCTTTGGTAGACATGCGGCCATCGTACAAGATATTGCCACGACGGTCTACAATGCCGAACACGGTGTTGGTGCCACCAATATCAATGCCCACCGCTAACTGCTGACTCATAATCGATACCCTGAGATTTTAAAATAGATTTTACGCGGAATGCAAAGAATGCAATGTAAGCAAAGCATAACGCTGGAATAATGTAAGAGAGGTGGATGCCGATAGCCGGAATATCTGCCAGACCGCCCTGTACCGGTGGGATCAGCGAACCGCCGAGGATCATCAGTACCAGGAAAGAAGAAGCCTGACCGGTGTACTTGCCCAGACCACTGATGGACAGTGCGTAGATGCAGGGCCACATTACGGAACAGAACAGGCCACCGCTTACAAAGGCAAAGGTAGAAACATATCCGGTAGTACAAATACCAACCAGCATAAAAGCTACACCAAGTATGCCAAAGATCATGAGGGTCTTGGCCGGTTTGTCCTGTGCAGCCAGGAAACCGATGATCTGGATCACGATGCAGATGGCGTAAGGATACAGCATGCTTACATCAGTACCCTGGATCACGTTTGCGCCCAGGACCACGCCGTAAGCGATGAACGGAACGATCACGGAGAGCACCTTGCGGGTGGAGGCCGATACGTTGAACACACTGATGGCGCTGGTCCAGCGGCCGATCATCAGGCTACCCCAGAACAGGGAGATGAAAGGTGCCAGTTCAGATTCCTTGAGGCCCTGGGCAGTGAGGAAGCCCGGTGTTTTCAGGAGTGCGCCCATATTGCTGGCGATGGATACTTCCACCCCCACGTAAATGAAGATGGCAAGCATACCCAGTACCAGCTGGGGATATTTCATAGCGCCCCAGCCTTCGCCGGATTGCGCTGCAGATTTGGAATAGAGGATGGTGCCAATGATACCAACGATACCCACGACGAAGCAGATAAGCTCCATCTTGAACACGAGGCCCAGCAGGATGAGCACAAACATACCGGTGATCACTGTGAGGCTGCGGCTGGCTTTGGGAGAGCTTTCAAAATGCTCGTCCGCATCGGTGGCTTCTGGCATTTTGGTGATGGCAAAAATACCGGCTGCCACGAGGAACAGCACGATGAGCAGGATGTAAAGGGTGTTGATGCTGTTGATGCTGGCATTATCCACGCTGCCGCCTTTAGCGCCAAACAGGAGGTAGCTTACCAGGATGGGGCCGATGGTGGTACCGAAGGAGTTGATACCGCCGGCCAGGCTCAGACGGTTAGCGCCTTGTTCCGGGTTACCGAGTAATACGGCAAAGGGATTGGCAGCGGTCTGCTGGAGGGAGAAGCCAAGGGCCACGATGAAAAGAGCGCCGAGGATGAGGCCAAAGTAGCCGAAAGTCACCGTCTGGTTATGCACGGTGCCCAGTTCTGCAACGATGGGAGTGATATTCGCCGGTTCAAACGGAGCGCGGTATTCTTTGTCTTCCTGGAAAGCGGTGAATGCACCACCTTTTACCAGGGCAAGCAATTGTACGTCGTTGAGATATTTGTCCGCAGTTTTTTCTTTAGTGTCATCCTTATCAAAAGGGACTACTACCTGGTACACATCGTGCTTGTCCTTGCGGATCTTCACGGTGCGGTCAGTGCTCTGCAGTTGCTGGTCAGTAACAAAGCTGGTAATGTCGGCAGCAGTTTCCTGGATGGAAACGATCCGTTCTTTGTTTACAGCCGGGATCATCAAGATAGACCCGAAAACAGAGATCAGCAGGCCATAGATAATACCCTTCTTATAACCGATCTTGTTGAGGATATCGATCTTGCGTGCAGCGGAGAGGAAGTACAGGATCAGCGATCCGATAAAGTACGCGCTGTAAAACGCAAAGTCGATCAGCTGAGATTGGAGCTGGGTGAGGTTGAAGTGCGATTTACAGAACGGAATAAAAATACTGTTGGATGCGGCCAGAAATCCCCAAAAGAAGAAAACTAAGATTAAAACAAAAAAGGAGGGATGTGTGCCTTGCTTTTGTTGCTGCGACATAGATAGATGATAGATTTCAGTAAAATTAGGTGCTAAATGTAGAAATTATTTTTTTATAAAGCTTTCAAAATTGGAAATCTTTGCTGCCATTTGCCCCTATCATTGAATAATATTTAAAACCCCAAATGGTTTCCGTTGGGCTGAATGCCGGGGCCGGGTATAAAATTTTGTGGGCAATACCAGCTTTTGTACTAGGTTATTTGAATTTTTTTATACTTTTAGGTGTAAGAATTACCCTTATTATTTTTTGAATGATACAGCAAGTTTCTGAGAAATTCCACTCGTTATTTGGAAAAACGCCGCTCATTGTCAGCTCTCCGGGTCGTATTAACCTGATCGGGGAACATACCGACTATAACAATGGTTTTGTAATGCCGGCCGCTATTGATAAGCGCATTATATATGGAGTACAGCTGAACGGTACGCGTACCTGCACTGCCCACGCGGTGTATGTAGATGAGACTGTAAGCTTCTCCCTGGATGACGTGAAACCTACTCCCGGGTGGATCAATTACCTCATGGGCGTGGTGGACCAGCTGCAGAAACGGGGGTATGATGTACCCGGTTTTGACTGCGTAGTGGATGGCGATATTCCTGTAGGCGCAGGCCTGAGCTCCTCCGCCGCGGTGGAAGGTGGCCTGGTGATGGCGCTCAACGAATTGATGGGCCTGGGACTAAGCCGTATAGATATGGCACTGATAGGGCAGAAGGCGGAACACACCTTCCCCGGGGTGAAATGCGGTATCATGGACCAGTTTGCCAATCTGCACGGTAAAAAGAACCAGGTGATCCTGCTGGATTGCCGCTCCCTGGAATATCAATACTACCCGTTTGAATTTCCGGATTATAAAATTGTGCTGTGCAATACGATGGTGCATCACTCCCTGGCCAGCTCTGAATACAATGTGCGCCGCCAGCAGTGCGAAACCGGTGTGGCGGCTATCCAGGAACTGTACCCGGGTGTGGCTTCCCTGCGCGATGCATCCCTGGAACAGCTGAACCAGGTGCGCGATAAGATCAGTGCCGAGGTATACCAGCGCTGCCAGTTTGTAATAGACGAGATAGCCCGTACCCAGAAAGCCGGCCCGCTGCTGGCCAAGGGGGACCTGGCTGAATTTGGCCGCCTGATGTTTGAAACCCATGAGGGGCTTAGCAAGGATTACAATGTAAGCTGCCCTGAGCTGGACCTGCTGGTGGAACTGGCGAAGGTAAGGCCGGAAGTAGCTGGCTCCCGTATGATGGGCGGCGGCTTTGGCGGCTGTACCATTAACCTGGTGGAAGCCGGGGCGGTGGATAGTTTTGTACAATATATTAAGGAACACTACCACCATGAGACCAGCAAGCAACCGGAGGTATATGTGACCACGATACAGGATGGCACTTCGGTGGTGCACCAGAAAGCGGAGGCGTAAATAGTTTTGCTTTCCCGGTCTGCTCCAGGTAGATGAACCGGATGCTAAGGGTATTGCCGCAAGTTGATACGAGCGGAAATGCTGCGGGTTACTGCGCTGCGCCGGGGTGAATGCTACGACACAATTTTCACCTTTGGCGGGCGGGGCTTCGCTGCATTTCTGTTTTCGCGCCAATGGTTTTGACTACCTTTCATCTTCAGCAGTTTCAACAGTTTTTCAGCAGTTTCAGCAGCTTTTCAGTAGCTTCAGCAGTTCAATAAACGGGAACCTATAAGCGCCGTGTCAGGTACCCTGTAGCGGCTGTTACACGGTAATTCCCCAGCGATCTATCCACCCTACTCATTTCCAGGCAGTTTACCTTGCACTGAACCGCCGCCCGGGCGCTCTATAAGCGCCGCGTCAGGTACCCGGTAGCGGCTGTTACACGGTAATTCCCAGCGATCTATCCACCCATTCATTTCCAGGCAGTTTACCTTGCACTGAACCGCCGCCCGGACGCACTATAAGCACCCGCCGGCCCTGTCCTGCCGCGGCTATAAGCCTCCTGCGGGCGTACCTTGTACATTTGCAATGTTAAGTTTTGCAGGCCCCTGGAAAACTATAAAACGTATTTTCCTGGAAATCAAAGCGCTGCCAGCCGGGCGCCCCAATTTTTTTAACGGTTCGCTTACAAAAAAGTTGGACCTATATAAATAATAATGTTATAACTTTGCGTTCCTAAACTAAAGATGATTTAATTCACATTTAAATGATGAACTGAAGTTGAAAAACTTTGCAACCCATAACTACATTTCTGCTTTCCACCCGGTGCTCCAATCCGGTGTGGTTACTCCTGGGTTCCATCTCTTTAGCTATCTCTGCCGACGACCTCGCATTTGATAGTTGCTGCACTTCCGGCAAGCTATCATAAATCTTCCTTCCGAACCGTTCTTCGTGGCGGCATTCCCCCCGGAACTGGAACGATTTTTTATACCCATTGTACTCTTTTTCATTATTACTTCACCGTTTTCAATTTTTGAGTAAGTTGGAAAATCCGAATATTATTGTCAGGGTAGCCACTTCTGACGATGCGCACTATGCAAAAACCATCACCGATGAGATGGAAGCGTCTGCCAAGGCGCGTGGGACTGGTATTGCCAAACGTTCTCCCGATTATGTGGTCCTGAAAATGACGGAAGGCAAAGCCGTGATTGCGCTCACCGATAAGGGTGAATGGGTAGGCTTTTGCTATATCGAAGCATGGGGACACGAGAAATTTGTAGCCAATTCCGGCCTGATCGTGAATCCTGATTTCCGTGGCCATGGCGTAGCCAAATCCATCAAGGAAAGGATCTTCCAGCTTTCCCGTGAAAAATATCCTGACGCTAAGATCTTTGGTCTCACCACCGGCCTGGCCGTCATGAAGATCAACAGCGACCTGGGTTACGAGCCGGTAACCTATTCCGAGCTCACAGACGATAATGAGTTCTGGAAAGGCTGCCAGAGCTGCGTCAATTTTGATATCCTCACTGCCAAGAACCGCAAGAACTGCCTCTGCACCGCTATGCTGTACGATCCCGCTGAAAAAGCAAAGGACGAAGCCAGGGCAGCAGAACCTGCAGAAAAGATGGCAACGGCAGACACACAATTCTCTGTGACCACTACCGGTACCATTGAAAAAGCCAAACGTAAGCGCGGCTACAAAAAGGATTTCAAACTGTTTGAACGCTGGCTGCGTTACAAAAAATATGTGTTGCTCAATTCCCGCAAGGAAGGTGGCGATGCACACCACAAACGCAGGTTCTTCCTGTTTAACATTTTCTAGTTTTAAAGATTTTCACAACCATCTATACGCATCACTATCATGAAAAAAGTTGTTTTAGGCTTTAGCGGCGGACTGGATACTTCCTACTGTGTGAAGTACCTGACGGAGGAGAAAGGCTATGAAGTACATTCCATCATTGTAAATACCGGCGGTTTTACAAAGGAAGAACTGGAGGAAACCGAAAAGCGTGCCTATAAACTGGGTGTGAAAACGCACAAGACCGTTGACGCCGTAAAGTCTTACTACGACAAGGTGATCAAATACCTCATCTTCGGTAATGTCTTAAAGAACAATACTTACCCCCTGAGCGTAAGCGCGGAGCGTATGAGCCAGGCACTGGCCATTGCCGATTACGTGAAGGAAGTGGGCGCCGATGCCGTAGCACACGGTAGCACCGGTGCGGGTAACGACCAGGTCCGCTTTGACATGATCTTCCACATCATGATCCCCGGTGTAGAGATCATTACGCCCATCCGCGACTTGAAGCTGAGCCGCGAGGAAGAAATCTCCTACCTGAAGTCAAAAGGGGTACAGATGAACTTCGACAAGGCTGTTTACTCTATCAATAAAGGCATCTGGGGTACCTCCGTAGGTGGCAAGGAAACCCTGACCAGCAACGGATTCCTGCCGGAAGAAGCCTGGCCCACCCAGCTCACCAAACACGATGCTTCCTCCGTGAAGCTGGTGTTTGACAAGGGCGAGCTGAAAGGAGTGGACGACAAAACCTTTGCACATCCTGCGGAGGCTATCCAATACCTGCAAACACTGGCCGGTCCTTACGCGATCGGACGCGATATCCACGTGGGTGATACCATTATCGGTATCAAGGGCCGCGTAGGCTTTGAAGCTGCTGCCCCCATGGTGATCCTGAAAGCACACCATGCCCTCGAAAAACATGTGCTCACCAAATGGCAGCTGAGCTGGAAAGACCAGCTGGCGCAGTTCTACGGCAACTGGCTGCATGAAGGCCAGATCCTGGACCCGGTGATGCGCGATATCGAAGCCTTTTTGGAACATGCACAGCAGCACGTGAGTGGCGAAGTGTACGTGACCCTACAGCCTTACCGCTTCCAGGTGACCGGCATCCAGTCTCCGTATGACCTGATGAGCAGCAAGTTTGGTAAATACGGAGAAATGAACAGCGGCTGGAGTGGTGAAGACGTGCGTGGCTTCAGCAAGATCTTTGGCAACCAGACCATGATCTGGCACCAGATCAGCGAAAGCACAAAATAAGCTTTACCCGGTTTAACACCGTGCAATGGGCCGGATACCGGGCAAGTGCTACTTTTAAGTTGAATCAATTTTCATTTGCGATAGATTTTCTGGTAAGATCATCATCCAGTGTTTAAAGATCATCGTGGTTTTGAAGTCATGGACGATCCGGCAATGTGAAAATTTTAAGTTTAAAGTCAATGAGTCATAAAGTCATCAGAGCAGGTATTATAGGTGGCGCGGGGTATACCGGCGGCGAGGCGATCCGTTTATTATTGAACCATCCCGATGTACACCTGGTATTCGTTCACAGCCGCAGCAATGCGGGCAAGCCGGTATTTGCCGTGCATGCGGACCTGCTGGGCGATACTGACCTGAACTTCACAGATGAACTGCAGGATGACATTGACGTACTTTTCCTTTGCCTGGGCCACGGTGAATCCGTGAAGTTCCTGCAAAGCACACCGGTTCCCAATCACGTAAAGGTGATTGACCTGAGCCAGGACTTCCGCCTGGGTGAAACCGTAAACGGACGGGCGTTCGTATACGGACTGCCGGAGTTGCAGCGCGATGCGATTGCAAACGCCGGCAACGTAGCCAACCCGGGCTGTTTTGCTACCGGTATCCAGCTTGGGCTGTTGCCACTGGCAAAAGAAGGACTGCTGACCACTGTACATACTACAGGCATTACCGGCAGCACTGGTGCAGGCCAGAGCCTGCAGGCCACCAGCCATTTTACCTGGAGGGCCAATAACATTTCCACTTACAAAGTGCTGAACCATCAGCACCTGAAAGAAATACGCCGCAGCCTTTCACAGCTGCAGGAAGGATTTAACAGCCCGGTGCACTTTGTGCCCGTGCGGGGCGACTATCCCCGTGGCATCTGGGTGACCTCTTATTTACAGAGTGATCTCTCTTTGCACCAGGCCGTGAGCCTTTACAAAGCATACTACGCTTCACATCCTTTTACGCATGTGAGCGAAAAACAGATCGACCTGAAACAGGTGGTCAACACGAACAAGTGCCTGGTGCAGCTGGAAAAACAAGACGACCAGCTCATCATCCATACGATCGAAGACAACCTGCTCAAAGGCGCTTCAGGACAGGCAGTCCAGAATATGAACCTCTTATTCGGACTGGAAGAAACTGCAGGACTGAAGTTGAAATCGATCGTGTTTTAGGTAAGGGGCCTCAAGCGATTGCGGCTGCGTAAAAAGTTCTTTTTTCACACTTAAAAATGTCGCCAGGAAGCCCTCCGGCGCAATTTAAAGTTATGAAGCTTTTCGACGTTTACCCGATCAATGACATCGTTATTGACAAGGGCCTGGGTTCCTATGTCTGGGATGACAAGGGCCAGCAATACCTGGATCTCTACGGTGGCCACGCCGTGATTTCCATTGGTCACACGCAACCGCACTACGTAAAACGCCTGGAAGAGCAGCTGCACAAAGTAGGATTCTATTCCAACTCCGTGCGCATTCCCCTGCAGGTAGAACTGGCCAGCAAGCTGGGTAAAGTATCCGGCAAGGAAGACTACCAGTTGTTCCTCTGCAACTCCGGCGCTGAAGCCAATGAAAATGCGTTGAAACTCGCTTCTTTCCACACCGGCCGCAAGAAAGCCATTGCTTTCCGCAAGTCATTCCACGGCCGCACTTCCCTGGCAGTAGCCGCCACCGACAATCCCAAGATCGTAGCCCCCATTAACCAGACGGACAATATCATTTTCCTGCCCTGGGAAGACCAGGCCGCGCTGGAAAAGACCTTCGCAGAACAGGGGCACGAGATTGCCGCTGTGATCATTGAAGGCATACAGGGTGTGGGGGGGATTAACGTAGCCAGTACATCCTTCCTCCAAAAGATCCGCAGCCTTTGCGATACTTATAAATCCGTGTACATCGCGGACGCTGTGCAATGTGGTTACGGCCGCAGCGGTAAATTCTTCTCCCATGACTACGCCGGTGTAAATGCAGACATTTACAGCATGGCCAAAGGCATGGGCAATGGTTTCCCGATCGGTGGTATCATCATTGCACCGCACATCCAACCCTCTTATGGTATGCTGGGCACCACCTTTGGTGGCAATCACCTGGCCTGTGCCGCTGCGGTGGCTGTGCTGGAAGTAATAGCACAGGATAAACTCATTGACAACGCCCTGCAATTGGGCCAATACATCATGGACCAGGTTCGCACTTTCCCCAAAGTGAAGGAGGTGAGAGGCCGTGGCCTGATGATCGGTATCGAGCTGCCGGAGGCGCTGTCGCATGTGAGGAAAGAGCTGCTGTTCACACATAAGATCTTTACGGGCGAAGCCAAGCCCAATGTGATCCGCTTACTGCCCAGCCTCGCGCTGAAACAGCAGGATGTGGATATTTTCCTCCAGGCGCTCCACACGATATTGAAAAATAGCTAAGCGTTAATAAGTGCAACGCACGGCGCGTTGTTGGAAAGATCATTGCAAGGCATCGGCGCCGGCGCTGGCCGGCGCTGATGCTATTGGTTGTCAAACCTCCCGTTGCCACGCGGGACCGGCACTGATCTCTCTGTTCCGCCGTTGTTATTTGTCTGTTACGCTGTCATTCCACGTTGCCCGATTTACAATTAACGTTTAACATTTTACCAAGAATGAAACAATTCATTTCTGTATCGGATGTGCCCTCCGTCCCGCGCCTCGCGGACATAGCACTGGACTATAAAAGCAATCCTTTCAAGGATAAAGGCCTGGGTGAAAACAAATCCATCGGCATGATCTTCCTGAATCCCAGCCTGCGCACCCGCCTGAGCACACAGGTAGCTGCGAAGAACCTGGGCATGGAGCCTATCGTTTTCAATATCGATAAGGAAGGCTGGGCCCTGGAAATGACCGACGGTGTTATCATGAACGGTAACACTTCCGAACACGTAAAAGAAGCCGCGGCAGTGATGGGGCAGTATTTCGATATTCTTGCCATCCGCACTTTCCCGGGGTTAAAAAATAAAGAAGAAGATTACACGGAGAAATACATCAACCAGTTCATCAAGTATGCCGGCAAGCCGGTGGTAAGCCTGGAAAGCGCCACCCTGCACCCGCTGCAGAGCCTTACCGATGTGATCACCATCCGTGAGCGCTGGAACCAGCCGCGTAAACCCAAGGTGGTAATGACATGGGCCCCGCACGTAAAAGCCCTGCCACAGGCGGTACCCAACTCTTTTGCAGAATGGATGAACGCCTGGGGTGAAGTGGACTTCACCATCACGCACCCGGAAGGGTATGAACTGGACCCGAAGTTCAGCGGCAACGCACACATTGAGCACAACCAGGATAAAGCCCTGGAAGGCGCTGATTTTGTGTACGTGAAGAACTGGTCCAGCTACGAGGACTACGGCAAGATCGCCTGCACGGACCCTTCCTGGCAGTTTACCAATGCGAAGCTGCAGCATACCAATAATGCCAAGGTGATGCACTGCCTGCCGGTGCGCCGCAACGTAGTGATCGCGGATGAAGTACTGGACGGACCTAACTCCATCGTGATCCAGGAAGCGGGCAACCGGGTATGGGCTGCGCAAGCCGTATTGAGTGAAATTCTGAAACACGGAAAATAATGATCGATCTGTTTGTCATAAAAGTAGGCGGCAATGTGCTGGATAATCCTGCCTTGTTGCAGCAGTTCCTCGAGAATATTGCCACCATTCCCGGTAAGAAGATCCTGGTGCACGGCGGCGGCAAGATCGCCACGCGCATAGGAGACCAGCTGGGTATTGTATCGAATTATATTAACGGCCGCCGTATTACCGATGCTGCCACCATTGACCTGGTGACCATGGTATACGGAGGCCTGGTAAACAAGCAACTGGTAGCACAGTTGCAAGCCCTGCATTGTAACGCCATCGGGATGACCGGAGCGGATGCCAATATCATCCCTGCCCGTAAGCGCCCCGTGAAAGAGATCGACTATGGTTTCGTGGGCGATATCACCACGGAAGCCCTGCACGTAAAGCCACTGCAATCCATGCTGGATGCGGGCCTTACGCCGGTATTTGCCCCACTCACGCACGACGGGAACGGGCAGATGCTCAACACCAATGCCGATACTATTGCAGCTTCCCTGGCCATTGCGCTTTCTGCTTTTTACAAGGTGCGCCTGATCTACTGCTTTGAGAAAAAAGGCGTACTGCGCGATGCCAGCGATGATGATGCGGTGATCCACCTCATTAACCGGGAGATCTACCAGGATCTGCTTGAAAAGAAAATTCTCACAGACGGCATTTTACCTAAACTGGAAAATGCTTTTTCGGCCATTGAAAGCGGCGTTACCGAAGTGCTCATTGGCCATGCCGATGATGTGTTACGTAACACCACCGGTGATGTGGCCGGCACTTTAATCTGCTGACCTATGTGGAATGAACAATTGTATGCCGACGCAGTACAGCTGCTGCAGCAACTGATCCGGACGCCCTCCATCAGCCGGGAAGAGCAAGGCACTGCCGCGGTGCTGGGCGCTTTCCTGCAGGCCCATGGCATCCCGTTCCAGCAACACCTGAACAATGTGTGGGCAAAGAATAAATACTTTGACCCGGCCAAGCCGACGATCTTATTCAACTCCCATCACGATACCGTAAAGCCTAATCCCCAGTACACCCGCGACCCGTTTGACGGGGTGATAGAGGGCGACAAGCTTTATGGCCTGGGCAGTAATGATGCGGGCGGCTGCGTGGTAAGCCTGGTGGCTGCTTTCCGGCATTTCTACGCGCAGGAGGATCTAAAATATAATATCATCGTGGCCATTACGGCCGAGGAGGAGATCAGTGGCGTTAATGGCATCGAAAGCATCCTGGATCAATTGCCCCCGCTGGAACTGGCCATCGTGGGTGAGCCTACACTGACGCAGCTGGCGGTAGCGGAAAAGGGGCTGATGGTGCTCGATTGCATCAGTCATGGACGTGCGGGCCATGCGGCGCGCGAGGAAGGGGAAAACGCGCTGTACAAGGCGCTGCCAGACATCCAGTGGTTTAAGGATTACCGTTTTGACAAGGTGTCGCCAGTGCTGGGACCTGTGAAGATGAGCGTTACCGTGATCAATACTTCCAACAAGGCCCACAACGTGGTGCCTGCTGATTGCAGCTTCGTGGTGGATGTGCGTGTTACTGAAATGTACACGCTGGAAGAAGTGCTGGATACAGTGCTGGCAAATGTGCAATGCGAGGTGAAGCCAAGATCTATCCGGATGCGCCCTTCGGGCATTCCGTTGGAACACCCGCTGGTAAAGGCCGGTATAGCGATGGGCAAAACCTGCTATGGCTCGCCTACCACGTCGGACCAGGCGCTCATCCCGCACACCTCCATCAAAATAGGCCCCGGGGATTCTGCCCGCTCGCACACGGCGGATGAATTCATCTACCTGCATGAGATTAGAGACGGGATTGACACTTACATCCGCCTGGTGACCGCCATCCAGTGATAAACAGTCCTGTGCCGGTTTGTGAGCCGGCAATGAGATTTTTTCCTGTAAAAGCATGATCCATGGATTTTAATATTACACTTGAAAATAACCCTGTACGCCTGCAGCCGCTACAACCGGAGGACCTGGCAGTATTAAAACCGGTAGCCCTGCAACCGGAGCTGTGGAAGGTGGCGCTCTTTGCTATCAACAACGAAGCAGACCTGCAGCGGTACCTGGAAAAGGCAGCGCGGGAGCGGGAGCAAAAGGTGGCTATCCCTTTCCTGGTCTTTGACAAGCAGGAGAACCGTGTAGCCGGCAGCACCCGCTTCATGGCCATAGACCTGGCCAACAAGCGCGCGGAAATTGGGTCTACCTGGATAGATCCTGCCCTGCAAGGCACCGGTTTAAACAAGGCGATGAAGTATGCCATGCTGCAATACGCATTTGAAACAGCTGGCCTCAACCGCGTGGAGCTGAAAACAGACGCCCGCAACCAGCTTTCCCAGCATGCCATGCGTAGCATAGGCGCGCAGTATGAAGGTACCTTACGCCAGCATGCCATCACCAGCAGCGGTTTTGTGCGCGACACAGTTTATTTCAGCATCCTGGCTGCGGAATGGCCGGAGGTGAAACAACGGGTGTTTGCGAAGTATAATTTTTAGTTAGAAGATCAAACTCCGATCATATGAAACTTTGGCAAAAAGATAAAACAGCACTTGCATCAGTGGAGAAATTCACTGTAGGCAAGGACCGTGAAATGGATGCTTACCTGGCGCCCTTTGATGTACTAGGCTCCATGGCACACATTACGATGCTGGAAAGCATTGGCCTGCTCACCGCTGATGAACTGGCCACGCTGAAAAAAGAACTGCGCAATATCTACCAAGAGATAGCATCAGGCCAGTTCAAACTGGCTGACGACGTGGAAGACATCCATTCCCAGGTAGAACTGCTGCTTACGCAACGCCTGGGTGAAGTAGGTAAAAAGATCCACTCCGGCCGCTCCCGCAACGACCAGGTGCTGGTAGACCTGAAACTGTACCTGCGTTACGAGATAGAACAGATCGTAGCGGAAGCACAGCAAACCTTTGACCTGCTGCAAACCCTGAGTGAACAGCACAAGGACGTACTGCTACCCGGTTACACACACCTGCAGGTGGCTATGCCTTCCTCTTTTGGCTTATGGTTTGGCGCCTATGCGGAAGCGCTCGTGGATGACCTTACCGTGCTGCACAGCGCTTACCAGGTAGTGAACAAAAATCCCCTGGGCTCTGCCGCAGGCTATGGTTCTTCCTTCCCGCTGAACCGCACCATGACCACCAACCTGCTGGGCTTTGAAACCCTGAACTACAACGTGGTGTACGCGCAGATGGGCCGCGGTAAAACAGAAAAGATCGTAGCCTTTGCCCTGGGTAACCTGGGGGCTACCCTGGCTAAAATGTCCATGGACGCTACTTTGTTCATGAACCAGAACTTCGGGTTCATCAGCTTCCCCGATGAATTGACTACGGGCTCCAGCATCATGCCGCACAAAAAGAATCCTGACGTATGGGAGCTGATCCGCTCACACGGCAATAAACTGCAGGCATTGCCCAATGAAATAGCCATGATGATCACCAACCTGCCCAGTGGTTATCACCGCGATCTGCAATTGCTGAAAGAAAATCTTTTTCCGGCTTTTCAAACGCTGAAAGATTGTTTCCAGATGGTCCGTCTCATGCTGGAGAATATCCGCGTGAAAACCGATATCCTGAAAGACGAAAAATATAAATACCTGTTCAGCGTAGAAGTTGTGAACAAGTTGGCCCTGCAAGGCGTGCCCTTCCGCGAGGCTTACAAGCAGGTGGGTATGGACATTGAAAAGGGTACTTTCCAGCCAGATACACACGTGCAGCATACGCACGAGGGTAGCATTGGCCACCTCAACACCGCAGAGATCAAGCAACTCATGCACCAAGTAGTAGCTGCCTTCCTCTTCCGCGATGTACACGAGGCGTTTGCCAGGTTGTTGGAAGATTAAATGATGCAGTCATGGGCGGTAAGGCCCGGTCATGCATTTCCGGTTTTGAAGAAGAAAGGTTTGTAAATACTGAAAAGGCCTGCCGCTCCCTGTGGCGGGCTTTTTCATTTGTTCCCGTTCTACACATGACAAGCGCTTGCTAATGGTAGGAGCAGCAAGCGCCGCATGCATAGCTTTGGGGAACTTGATCATCGTTTGCCATTCGAACTATTCAAATGTAAATGGATGTCCTGAATTAATTGCTAAAAAAATTAGCATTAACAAGAAATTTACATTCACAAAAAAAGCCACTGCATAAGGCAGCGGCTTTCTAATTGCATGATCCCGTAATATCCTAGAAGGCAAGATGCACACCCGCCATTACGTTGAAACCCGCCATGGGAGCGTAATAATTGTCGGCCGCAATCTTCCCGTCTGCAATGTATGCATAGGTAGAACCACTGGGCTCATACAGGCGGTTGAAAAGGTTATTGAGCATCAGCTGCAGCCCTACTTCCTTGAACAGGCGTTGCGGCACCGTATAGTTAAAACGCAGGTTGCTCACAAAATAATCATTGAGCTTTGTATTGGCATCCCGGGCAGAAGTATTGTCCATATACTGGCGGCTCACATATTTCCCAATCCAATCTATTTCAAGTCGCGGCAAAGGCTTTGCAGTAACCGTGTAACCCGTCACCAACCAGGGAGAGAAGGCTATGTCCGTATTGCGGTACTGCCTGGCGGTCTGGCTGCCATCATCATAATTATCAATGAAAGCGGTGAATTCCCTGATCTTATTACGTGACAATGCTGCATTGGCGGCGATGGAAAACACAGCACCTAACTGCGCGCTGCCCTGCAATTCCACGCCTGCGCGGTAGCTTTTCGGGATATTGATGCGGGTGTATGCACCCACTTCATTAAGCCGGCCGGTTTGCACCAACTGGTCTTTATAGTTCATATAAAATAAGTTGCCCTGGAAGCTGTAACGCTGTGTGCGTAAGGAATAGCCGGCTTCCACATCCGTGAGTTTTTCCGGGCGGGCAATGTTTTTTACATTGTTTTCATAATCATCCCGGTTGGGCTCATGGTTGCTGAGCGCCACGGAAGCAAACACGTTGCTTTGTGTATTAATGTTGTAAGTGAAGCCCAGCTTGGGATTGAAGAAGTTGTACTTGTTGTGCTGCACGAGGTCCGGCAGGTCGTCAAAACCAAGGATGTCGTATTTCACATAGCGGTACTGCAGGTCCAGGAACCCGTGTAACCGGCCTACCAGCCTGGCATCACCCTTCCAGTATACATTCAGGTCTGTCTTATGCGCAAAGTTGTCGTAGTAGGTATGTTCGTTATCCAGTCCACCATTTTGCGCCCAGTTCACCAGGCCATAATGTTGGCCGTCATACTTTGTAAAGCCGCCACCCAGGCTCCAGTTGAAGCGGTTGCCGGTATTATTTAACGAAAAGATACCGCCATAAAAATAGTTGTCCAGCCAGAGCTGGCGCACCAGGTCCGTGGTATCCACCGTGGTGGTGCCATACACGGGCGCGGTAATGCCATAGTCTGCATAGGCCTGGCCCGCTTTGTACTCTTCGTAATAACCACGGCCACGGGTGAGGAAGCCCGCCACGTTGAAGTTCCAGTGATCGTTGATAGACTGGTTCAGGAATAACTGGTAGTAGTCCTGCTGATAATTATCTGTTTGGTTGTTATAAGGTGTTCCCGGTTTTTCCATGCCTTCGAGGTTCAGCGTACGGTGGGTGGACAGGGAGTCTTCCGGTACGCCATACCAGGCCTGGTAGGTCTTTTCCTTGCCAGACAGGATGTTGAAACGGATAGCCGTTTTCTTTGAAATATAGGCAGCAGAAGTGTAGAATGATTTCAGGTCGGAGGTGGCGCGGTCTATGTAGCCGTTAGAGGTGATCATAGACAGGCGGGTATCGATGGTGAAGTGATCGTTGATAAGGCCGGAACCTGCTTTCACCGTGTGCTTCCAGGTATTGAACGAGCCATAACTGTTGTCGGTTTCCGCGTAGGCCTTATCTCTGAGTTCGTTAGTACTGATATTAAGCGTAGCGCCAAAAGCACCGGGGCCATTGGTAGAAGTGCCTACACCGCGCTGGATCTGTATGCTGCTGGTGGAAGATGCAAGGTCCGGCAGGTCTACAAAGTAGGCGCCCTGGCCTTCGGCATCATTTACGGGAATACCGTTCAATGTAACATTGATACGGGTAATATCAGAGCCGCGGATGCGTAATCCCGTATAGCCCACGCCGTTACCCGCGTCGGAGTTAATGACCACGCTGGTTTCCTGGCCCAGGAGGAAGGGGAGGTCCTGGCCCACGTTTTGTTTTTTGATATCATCTGCATTGACCATGGAAGTCACGAAAGGCGCGTTCTTGCCGGCTCTCAGGCTGGAGATCTCCACCGGGGAAACGAAGAGGCCTTTTTCTTCCAGGGTAATGTCGATGCTGGTATTGGATTGCAAGGAGATGGCCTGTGCATGGGGGGCGTAGCCGAGGTAGGTAGCGCGCAGGGTATAATTCCCTTTCGGTACAGAGAGGCGGTAGTGGCCGGCGGCATCGGTATACACGCCGCTTACCTGGCGGGATTGAAGACTTACGCTCACGCCTTCCAGCGGGCGGTGGTGCACGTTGTCCGTGATCGTTCCGGTGACGATGGTTTGCGCGCTGAGGGGCAGGGATATACCTGTGAACAGCAGCAGCATCCAGTGTTTCATGAATTTGTCCTGTTTTAAAATGGTCAATCAAATCACCCGGCCGGCCATAGTACGGGGTTTGCCGCATGCAGGCAAACGCGCGGTGGAGGCGCGGCAGGTTTGGTCCAATAACAGGTAAGGAAATGATCGCTTACCTTTCCTAAACAGCATTACCTGGTCAGGTTCACGGGTTTGATCTCAGCCTGAAAGTAAGGCACCCCGAGGTGAAACTGTATGTTAGATGAATAGCGTTGGCTACCAGTTTCCAGTTGCAAATGTAACCTGCATTTTAACAATCCCCAGAAAAATTTTTTGGTTTGCTAAGAATTTTAGCTAATTTAGACTTCTCCGGATGCATAACCTCGCTATACTTTTTTGTTAACTCGGAATCGTTAACCTTAATATTTTAAACCAAGTCTTATGATTAAACTACAGATGATCGGCCATCTTGGGAAAGATGCGCTCAAAGGTCAGGTGAATGGAAAATCCGTTTTGAATTTCAATGTAGCCCATTCGGAAAAGTACAAGAACATCCAAGGCCAGGAAGTGGAGCGTACCACCTGGGTGGAGTGTTCTTACTGGGAGCGGGAAGCGCTGGGCCCCTACCTGCGGAAAGGTGTGCAGGTGTTTATTGAGGGCCAGCCCTACCTGGACCAGTATGTCAACAAGAAGGGCGAAACGGCCACCACATTGCGTATGCGGGTTACGAACCTGCAGTTGCTAGGTAAACGGGATGCCACGGCACCTCTTACACCGGAGCCGGTGTCTGCGGAGGAAGCTGAAGCCGCGGCGGATATGCCGTTTTAGGTAATGCTGGTAGTTTTTCGAGGCACTGTTAGCATGCAATTTTTTCTAAACCGCGATAGGGCTGCACGTTTCCGGAGCGTGCAGCTTTTTGTAGATAGAGGTGTTGCTGGCGGTTTCAGTCTACAGCTGTTTGGTGTGGGTAAACATGGAAGCGGTGAATTGTTTTTTAGATAATGCTAGGATGTGAACATTTTTTGCCGGCTGGAAGCCTTTGTTTTACGCAATTTTTGAACGGGCGTTTTTTTGTTGGCTGGAAGGTTTCTTTTCAGGCAATTTTAGGCTGGAAGCATTTTTTTGTCTGTTGGAAACGCTTGTTTTTAAGCGCGTTCTGGAACGCGCGTATCTTTTTGCTGGCTGAAAGCGTTTGCCAGTGCGGATCTTACAAAATTTTGAAAATTAAATTTGGAGGGAAGGGTTAACTGTTCTAATATTGCACCCACATTGCGAGATAGAGCAGAGGTAGCTCGTCGGGCTCATAACCCGAAGGTCAGTGGTTCGAATCCGCTTCTCGCTACATAAGCGGAATGGCCATCAGTTTTGATGGCCATTTCTTGTTTTAGTGCTTGCAAAGCCGTAATAGGCCTGGTCATCCGCGTTGGCAAAGTACATTCTTGGGTGGTTCAAAATCAGCTACTCCTTCTTCGTGATCCGCTCCTTATGCCTGCGGCCCCAACTTCCCAAAACAGCCACCACCTCTTTCACCGTTTTCGTATAAGCCGTTGGTAAATATTCCACCACCACGGGGGTCTTGTCTGCATGCACCACCCGTTTTACCAGCCCGTTCATCTCCAACGATTTCAATTCACTCGAAAGCAATCGCGCAGAAATGCCATCAATGGTCCGCTGGATCTCGTTAAACCGGTGATGCCCGCTCACCAGCGCAATCACGATCCGCAACTTCCATTTGCCTCCCAACACATATAAAGCGTCTTCCACAGCCGCCAGGTTCCTGGCACATTCTACCTCCGTGTACAAAACATTTTGACTTTTCATAACTACCAAATTTAAACCACTTACCTGTAGATTACTACTAACCTTTGGGTAACTAGTAATATTTAGTTAGTGAATGTAAATAAGTTTGCAATCATAAACAATGAACAGTATGAAAAGGATATTACACATTCTCTCCAGCCCAAGAACCACCGGTTCCGCAAGCAGGAAACTGGGGCACGCAACCATCAGCAAGATCATAGACAAATATCCCGGCAGCCTGGTGGAAGAGCTCGACCTGGCAATACAACCAGTACCGCACCTGGAAAAGCTTCACATAGACGCGTTTTTTACGGCAGAGGACCTGCGGTCGCCGGCACAGCGAGACGCCGTAACTTATTCTGACGCATGGATTGCCGCCCTGCAAACAGCAGACATCATTGTAGTGGAAGCGCCCATGTACAACTTCACCATTCCATCAACACTGAAGGCTTTTTTTGATCACCTGGCCAGGGTAGGCATTACCTTCCGCTACACCGGGAATGGACTGCTCCCCGAAGGATTGCTGAAAAACAAGCAGGCTTACATTGTTACAAGCTCCGGCGGCATTTATTCAACAGGAGAATTGAAACAATATGACTTTGCAACACCCCTGGTACATTTCTTCCTGACGCTGATCGGGATGGAGGTGGTAGCTGTTTTCAGGGCAGAAGGGCAGGCGATTGTAGGGCAGGAGGCAGCGCTGGAAAGTGGACTTGCAAGTATCTCGATAAAGTGATCTTGCCTGCTAATTTGCTGTTAAAACTGTAAGCCATTGGCCGGTTTCATTTTCCTGTATATTAAATTCGGGAAACCTGAAACATCCATTATGCCCCTGCGCTTCCTTGTCTTTATTTTATTATTGCCTGCAATATCCGTCCGGGCGCAATCACCCCTACGCACCATCCAGGGCTGCGTGACGGGTGCTGATCAGCAACCCATAGCGTATGCCACTATCCGGCTCTCCGGCAAGGGTATTGGCACGGCAGCCAATGAGCTCGGGCAATTCGTGCTTCGCTTTCCCATGACGCAGAAGGTGGATACATTGGAGGTATCGGCCATTGGTTACCTGTCCCGCAAAGTGACAGTGCAGCATGCGCAGGAAAATGTAACGGTAATGATGCCTGTCAATGCGGATACACTCAGGCAGGTCACCGTTACTTACTACGATCCGCTGAAGGTGATTGCCAAGGCTATCAGCCGCATCCCGGAGAACTATATTACAACGCCCCACGTGCTCCGTGGCTTTTACCGCCAAACATCCATGAAGGGTAATACGCCCCTGCAACTTTCGGAAGCAGTGTTCGACCTATTCAACTACGGCTATGCCGATCCAAGGCAGGATATTTTCCAACTGGTTAAAGCGCGGGATGATAAGAACGAACGCGATTTTCACGGCATTGAGTTTGGGCAAAGCCCAGGCAGTATTTTCCAGGATGATATTGTGAAACGCGTGGCAAATTCGGATATCCTTGGCAGGGAAGGCATGAAGCGGCATCGCTACGCAGTTACCGGCGTAGTTGATCACAACGGGCGGCCGGCTTATGAGATCAGTTTTTCAGAAAGACTGGGTGAAAAGGAGCATACGTTCAGGGGACATTTCCTGGTAGATACGGCTACTTATGCCTTCGTATATTTTGACTTTGGGATGAGCCCCGCCGCACGGCAGGCATTTAAACTGGGTACCGCCAGCCAGCGCATCATCATGAAAATGCTGGGCGTGGAACTAGACGTGCTGGCAGACCGCGACCGCATCAGTTACCAGCGCATGGGGAATAAATGGGTCTTTGGAGGTGATGTGGGTGATTACAAGGTGTATATTAAATGGCCACGCAGGCATTATGACTATCCCGCGGTAATGCGTTTCAACTACGTGGTTACAAGCGTGGACACTTCCCGGAAAACACCCTTCACGGAAGTTATGCGGACGGACGAACATATCAACGATCATGATTCCAAGGGAGAAGCTGTTTTCTGGAAGGATTACAATATTATGCTTCCGGACCGCAACACGGAAGCGCTTATCAGACAAATACACACCATCAACCAGCAGGAACAGTTAAAGGCCCGTTTTGAAACGATGGCGCAGCGACTACCCCGGAACGCCGCGCTGCGACTGGATTCCCTGCTTTCTTTCTATCACCGCCAGGGTGCGTTCAATGGCACAGCCTTGATATACGATCATGGTGAAGTGTTGCTGGATAAAAGTTATGGCTGGGCAGACAGGACAAAGAATACCGTTGCTGACAGGCATACCACTTATCGCATTGGCTCCCTGTCTAAATCATTCACTGGATTGATCATTAACCAGCTGATGGCAGCAGGACAGGTGGATGTGCATGCTCCGGTATCACGATATCTGCCATGGTATGTGCATGGCTCCGTAACAATTGAGCAACTGCTTACGCACCAATCGGGTATACCGGATTATTTTAACCGTGATGCATACAAGCAGCAGTTACTGGAGCATTCGTTTAACCTGGAAACGGTGGTCCGCAATTTTTGCAGTGATACCCTGGAGTTCAAAAGCGGTACCGCCTTTGGTTATAGCAACACTAATTATACGGTATTGGCATTGGTAGCACAGCAGGTAACGGGAGTGCCTTTTGCAGACCTGCTCCGTGACCGCATTTTTGTTCCTGCAGGTATGACAGATGCTTTTTGGGGCGCTACAGCCGGTCATCCTGGCCAGGCAATGGGTTATATTGACGACGTGCCGGAGCCGCGCTATGATCCTGGCAACACTACCGGGGCCGGCGGCATTTCCGCGGCTGCAGCTGATCTGCTGCACCTGCATGAAGCATTGCAGCAACATACATTGCTAAGCAAGGCTGCCACAGATACCATGTTCCTTCCAAGGGTAGCATTCAAGGAGTACGGCGCCTGGTATGACTATGGCTGGATGACAGATGAAAGCTATTTTAATCTTCCCGGCAAACATACCGTGCAATACCATCCTGGCACAGACCTCGGTTTTTTCACCATGTACCTGCGCGTGCCGGATACAAACAGTTGCATTGTACTATTAAACAATACCGGCGATTTTCCACGCTATGAACTGGCGGATCTGGCGCTGGGTATTTTGGCAAAATACCGCTGGTAGCGTTTACCTGCCCGGCATTGCCGGCTGCACTTCGTTGCTGTGCCCCTGCATAATTCGTTGCAATGTCTTGTTGTATTTGTATTGCATCTTCCGCAGGTAAGACCAGCAATCCTTTCCCCCGGCCATGAACAGTTTGCGGTGGCCCGCCCATACCAGCAGTGATACAAAGAGGAAGAACGCTGGATATACCACTTGTCGCAATGCTTTGCCCACATTGGTTTTACTGCTGAAGATGATGGCCATCCGCTCTGTCTGGAAATCGATATGATAGGCTTCATCTATCAGGATGTCTGTGCAGATCTGTTTCAGCAATGTGCAGTTGCTGGCGTCTTTCATGCATTGGTAGAAGATCTGCGCCGTGCTTTCCACCACGATCACGGCTAGGGTCCAGATCTCCATGCTGGTGTTGAAATAGCGCACCTTGCGGAACAATGAATCTCCCCAGTCTTTTTTTGCGCGTGGTACCTGTAGTGCATCCAGGTAGCGCCCCAGGTTATTACCATGTTTTTGTTCTTCGTAGATAAATAACTGTACGGCTTCCACGTAATGTGCATCGCCGATGGCATTTGCATATTTACCGGCTGCATGCAGGAGATGCTTGCCATCAGAGGTTTCGCCCAGCTGCCAGGCGCGGAGGGAGGGAATGATGGCTTGCCGCTCCGCGGGGCTCAGGGTGGGAGTGTGTTGCCAGTTCACCCGGTGCTGGGTGGCGTTCTGGCGGAAGTGGGTGATCCATTCCTGGGAGGTACGCATGAGTTGTTTTTTATAGCTTAAAAAGTACTTTGTGTTACAAAGTAAATGCATTATATTTATGTTATCCAAATATTTTTTCCGGGAGTACAAGGCGCTTCGGGGGGAAGTGGGTTGGCGTGTTGTTATGTATACTGGTAACGTATATTTTCTGTATTTTGATTGAAATCCCAATCAAACCAGCAATATGAAACATTTAACCCTTTTATTATTGATCATAGCCACCCTGCGCTTACCGGCCCAACAGATCATCCGCCTGGATGGATCCCGCATCAGCACCCAGGCCCTGCAGCACCGCGTCACTGCACTGATGGACAGTGCCCAGGTAACCGGCCTGGAAATAGCCGTGTTCCAGCACAACAAGCCTGTGTACGTGCATGCCTTCGGGTATGCGGATAAGGAAAAACAACGGATGCTGGATACTTCCACTATTTTCTGGGCATGTTCACTCAGTAAGGCCGTGTTTGGCTATTGTGTATTGAAGCTGGTAGACCAGGGGGTGATCAGCCTGGATACGCCTTTACAGCATTATCTGAAAAAACCACTGCCGGATTATGTGTTTACCAAGAAAACCCGCGGTTACCAGGATATCCGCAATGATCAACGCTATGAGAAAATAACTGCCCGTATGTGCCTGGACCATACCACGGGATTGCCCAACTACCGCGGCTTTGAGCCCAATGGTAAATTATTCATCCGCACGGATCCCGGCACCCGCTATGGCTACTCCGGTGAAGGGATGTACCTGCTGCAATTTGTATTGGAACAAGTGACTGGCAAAGGGTACGAAGAATTGGCCCAGGAATATGTTTTCAGGCCCCTGGGTATGACGCACAGCAGCTATATCTGGCAGGATGCATTTGAAGCCAATCACGCAGAGGGGCACGACAGTGCGCAGAAAGTATATGAATTTGACCGCCGTACCCTACCTCATTCTGCCGGCTCCATGTATACCAATATCGACGACTACGCAAAGTTCATGACAGCGATGATGCAGCGGAAAGGTTTATCAGGGAAGGGTTTTAAGGAGATGCTAACCCCGCAGGTGGCCATTCTTTCCAAAAGGCAATTTGGCCCGGATGCGCTGGTGGATGATAAAACGGCACAACAGACCAACCTGTTTTATGGATTGGGCGTAGGGTTGTTGAGGACTCCTTATGGAACAGCATTCTTTAAGGAAGGGCATAGTGAGGGATGGTCGCACTACAGCATTGGTTACCCGGATGAGGGACTGGCGGTGGTGATCCTGACCAATAGTGATTACGGTACTGGTATTTACAAACCCTTGCTGGGAGCCGCTATTGGTGATATTTACACCGCCTGGGACTGGGAAGGTTACAAAGCTTATAACGAAAAATAATATACCCTGAAGGCCGGTTTCCCATGCCGGCCTTTTTCCCGGATCTCACCCGGACTCCTGCAATATGCCTGCACCCGTTCGCATTTTATTTTTCCGATCCTTTTCCCTATCTTTCAGCGTAGTACATTTTACGATCCTTCAGGCAGATCCATACAGCACGCATTAGTTATTCCACGGTCAACCCCGCCACTACCACATTACGGCGCCGTTGATATCCATCCACACACCTAAAGGGGTACCGCTACCAAACGCCCGGTGCGCCCGCATTTCCAAGCATCCAGGTCCGTCGCTACCAGCATAACCCGGCGTACCAGGCTCCTTTATTTTACCCACATCACCCGGCCTTTACATGCCCGGTGGGAGCGGTATGCCCATATCTTTTTGTTTGTCCAACATTAAACCATAGTTATGCACACCCATTTTAAAACCACGTTGAAAGCCGCCACCACGTTGCTGTTTGGTGCAGCTTTATTGTATGCCTGTAAAAAGGATTTCCGGCAGCAGGGAAGTCAATCTACCATGGCCCGCGCCGCCAATGAAACGGTGAGCGCATGGCTCACCACCACGGACAAGGCCAATCTCCTGGCACCATCCACGCTAAACTTTGCCGCGGATGCCGGCACCAATGCTACTACCGTTACAGTGGACGAAAACGTTACCTACCAGGGGATAGACGGCTTTGGCTTTACCCTTACCGGTGGCAGCGCACAGCTGATCAATGGCATGGGCACTGCCCAGAATGCCTTGCTCAGTGAGCTTTTCGGCACTGGTACGGGCCAGATCGGTATCAGTTACCTGCGCGTGAGCATCGGTGCATCCGACCTGAGTTCATCTGACTTCACTTATGACGACCGGCCTTCCGGGCAAACGGATGTGAACCTCACTAACTTCAGCATCAATGCAGAAATGACGGACCTGGTGCCGGTACTCAAAAAGATCGTAGCCATCAATCCTTCCATCAGGATCTTCGCCAGCCCCTGGACCGCGCCGGTATGGATGAAGGTGAATACCACCGGCAACAATGGTTTTACCGGCGGCAGTCTGAACACCGCTTACTACGATGCCTATGCACGCTACTTTGTAAAGTACATCCAGGCCATGGCGGCACAAGGCATTACCATTGATGCGGTGACCCCACAGAATGAGCCCCTTAATCCTTACAACAATCCCAGCATGAGCATGTCCGCCACGGAGCAGACAAACTTCATTAAGAACAACCTGGGCCCCCAGCTGCGGGGTGCTGGCCTCAATACGAAGATCATTGCCTATGATCATAATCCCGATCACATTGAATACCCCGAAGCGGTACTGGCCGATGCTACGGCCAGTTCTTACACGGATGGTTCGGCCTTTCACCTGTATGCAGGCAGCATTGGCTCACTCACCGATGTGCACAACGCATATCCCAACAAGAACATTTATTTCACGGAACAATGGATAGGCGGCCCCGGTAATTTTGGGGGCGACTTCACCTGGCATGTAAATAATGTGATCATTGGCGCCACCCGCAACTGGAGCCGCAATGCACTGGAATGGAACCTGGCTTCCGATCCGAATTACAATCCCCATACCAGCGGCGGCTGCAGCACCTGCCTGGGTGGTATCACCATCAGCGGCACGACTGTAACCCGCAATACTGCTTACTACATCGTGGGCCAAGCCGCTAAATTTGTAAGACCTGGCGCAGTTCGCATTGCTTCTAACGTGGCCGGTAATATCCAGAATGTGGCTTTCAAAAATGCGGATGGCAGCAAAGTCCTGGTAGCCTTGAACAGCGGTAGCAGCACCCAGAATTTCAAAGTGAAATGGGGGGCTGAATCCTTCACTTATACACTGGCCGCGGGCGCGGCGGTTACTTTCAAATGGAGCGGTACCCCAAGCAGCGGTGGTGGCTCTACCGGCGCTCCCATTGGCCAGACCATTACCCTCAAAGGCTTCAACAGCATGTATGTAAGCAGTGAGAACGGCACCCAGCCGATGAACTGCAACCGTGCCACTGCACAGGGCTGGGAGCAATTTGTAGTAGTAGATGCCGGCAATGGCAAGATCGCATTGAGCAATGGCGGCAAGTATGTAAGCAGTGAGAATGGCACGCAGGCCATCACCTGCAACCGCACTACCATCGGAGACTGGGAAAGCTTTACCTGGGGCACCACGCCAGACGGGAAGATCACCCTCCAGGGCAATAACGGCAAGTATGTAAGCAGTGAGAACGGCACCCAGCCCATGACCTGTAACAGGGCTACGGTGTCCGGCTGGGAAGCCTTTGGGGTGAATCAGTAGAAATTGTCTCAGGTCCTAAGTCTCAGGTCTTAGGTACCTGTCTTCAGCCTAAACATTCAATGGAAAAAAGGACCATACGTCATGATCTGTGACGTATGGTCCTTTGCATTTAGAGGTACCTAAGACCTAAGACCTAAGACTTAAGACCTAAGACAAAATTTCTCAGGCATCATATGCTGCCTGCAGTGTAGCAATATCCAGCTTCTTCATCTTCCACAGCGCTTGCATCATGTTACTGATGCGTGTAGGATCTCCGCCCTGGTCAAGGGCGTTAGTCACCAGCTCCGGCACTATCTGCCAGGAGAAGCCGAAGGGATCTTTGCACCAGCCGCATTCGCTTTCCTTACCACCATTGGCCGTCAGTTTGGCCCAGTAGTCATCAATTTCCGCCTGCGTTTTGCAGGTGACCATGAAGGATACGGATTCATTGAACTTAAATTGCGGGCCTGCATCAAACAGGAAAACCCGCAGGCCGTTGATCTCGATCACGCCGGTTCTTACCCAATCAGCGTTAAAGCCGGGTGCATTGTTTCCCCAGCGTTGCAGCTGGCGGATCTCTGAGCCGGGGAAAATGGAAGTATACAATTTCATGGCGGCTTCTGCCTGCCCATCGAACCAGAGGAACGGTACAATTTTTTGATTTGCGGTAACAGTCATGGCGATTATGTTTTACCCAAAATTCAATCAAAATATGTTCACCGGCAGGGGGGATATGCGGCAATTTGCAGGGTGAAAAGTGCCAGTTTAATGTGATACCAGCTTTAGCCCTATGATGGAAGAGATCAGCGTGGTAATGAAGAACAGGCGCCAGAAAGTAGCGGGCTCATTGAACACCACGATGCCCATGATCACAGAACCTACAGCCCCGATGCCGGTCCATACCGCGTAAGCAGTACCGATGGGCAAGGTCTGGATGGCTTTCATCATCAGCAGCATACTGATCACCAGGCAAATGGCAAATGCACTGTACCAGCCCACCATGGCCATGCCGGTTTGTCCTTTTACTTTTTCCAGGCAGAAGGTAAAGCCCACTTCAAACAGCCCGGCAATTACCAGTAAGATCCAGTTCATCGTTCTTATATTTTGCCGCAAAGGTCCGGATTCTGAGGGGAACCGGTGCAAAAAACTGCAACAGAACATCCCGCGGCCCGCTTCCATTTCCACAGGAAGCTGCTTTGTTTTAACAATTCCTTTACTTTTTGTTCATAATTACTTAACGCGACAGGCGGCGGGGAGTAAACCGCCGCAGTATACATTTGCCCCGTTATGCCGTTGCGTTTCTCCATTTTCATGTTGCTGCTCTTTATCCGGGTGATCGTTGCACCCGCCTGGGTAGCCGCACATATCGGGGAAGCACGCAATCCAGAAACCACTTTTGAGCACGTACGCCTGCACAAAAGAAGATCCAGTTTCCTGGACGACACTGCCGCAGCCGCAGCGCTTATCAATGAAAACGAGGTACACCAGCTGCGTATTATCCTGCGCCTGGTAGCGGTCCTCATCGCCGGTATGTGCATTGCGCTTGCTGCCCCTCTCTTCCCTGGCCAACGTACTCCCTTTTCCTGCCCCCTCTTCCTGAGACACCGGGTTTTACGACTTTGATTTAACCGTTTGTGCGCCCACGCCAGCATGCCGCTATAATGCGGTGTGGCGTGCCTTTGCACCTGATTTTCCCTGCGATCCGGCCCCATTGAGGGTGTAACGGGGGTATCCTCTATGCATTTTTCTTCAATATCGCTACAATATGAGAAAACTTTTCACACTGCTATTTGTGATGCTGGCTTGCGCAATGCAATTGTCGGCACAAAACAAGACCATTACCGGTAAGGTATATGATGCGGACGACAAGACGCCTATCATCGGCGCTGCCGTCATGCTTTCCAACACCCAGAAAGGCACCGTAACCGATGCGGGCGGTAGCTTTAAACTTACCATCCCTGCAAACGGTCAACTCACCGTGTCTTTCATCGGTTACACGCCGGTAACCCTTGAAACCGGCAGCCAGGCTGCGTTTGAGATTACACTGCACAAAGACAACAAATCACTGAACGAAGTGGTGGTTACGGCCCTTGGTATCAGTAAACAATCCAAATCCCTGGGCTACGCGGTGCAAACCGTGAGCACCAAACAGATGGTGCAGTCCCAGGACCCCAACCTGATCAATAACCTGAACGGTAAAGTGGCCGGCGTGGTGATCACCAATGGCGGTGCCGGTGTAGGCTCTACAGCCCGCATTGTTATCCGTGGGGAGAACTCTTTCAGCGGTACTAACCAGCCCCTCTTCGTAGTAGACGGTGTGCCCATCAACAACGAAACGTTCTTCAACAATGCGATCGAAAATTCTTCCAACCAGGGTACCTGGGCAGAGACTGACTGGGGCAACGGTGCCGCAGAGGTAAACCCCAATGATATTTCCAAAGTAACGGTACTGAAAGGCTCCACCGCTGCGGCGCTTTACGGTTCCCGCGCTGCAAACGGAGCCATCGTGCTCACCACCCAGAAAGGCACTTCCGGGGAAGGCCTTTCCGGTGTTACCTTCAATTCTACCACTACCTTTGAAACACCCCTGAAACTGCCGCACCTGCAGAATGAATATGGCGCAGGTGTAAATGCTTACCCGCTGTCTGGTACACCTAATACTTATTCCTTCGTGAATGGTGGCGGTTCCAGCGAGAACAACATTCCTAACTGGGGTTTGAAATTCAATCCTTCCACGGATGTGATACAGTTTGACAGCCCCGCCGGCAATGGTTACCAGGCGGGCGACCTGGTGGCCCGCGGTGTGGATCCCACCCTGGTGCCGAAAGCTACTCCCTGGGTAGGCCATTCCGATCACTTCAAGGATTTCCTGCAAACCGGTATCACTACCCAGAACAACCTGGGTTTTGGTGGCGTATCTGATCATGGCAGCTACCGTTTTGGCATCAGCCAGTTGTATAACCGTGGTTTGCTGCCTAATACAGACCTGCGTCGCTATGGTATTTCCCTGCGTGCTAACCATAACTTCAGCGATAAGCTGACTTCCGATTTCTTCATTGACTACATTAACAGCAGCTCTGATAACCGTCCCAACATTGGTTATGGTTCTGAAAGTGTGATGTACACTTTCTTTGGCGTGTATGGAATGCCTATCAATGTGGATATCAATTCCCTGAAGAATAAACAATGGCAGAAAGGCCGCGACCAGCTGAACCAGTTCCGCTACTGGAATAACCATGACAACCCTTATGTAACGCTGTACGACAATACCAACAGCTTTAACAAGAACCGCGTGATCGGCAATGCTTCGCTGAAATACACGGTGGATCCGCATTTTGACGTGATGCTGCGCACCGGTAGCGACTTCTATGCGGATAACCGCGAAGGTCACCGCTCCTTTACCAGCGTACGCTTCCCGAGCGGTGGTTTCAGAACGGATAATGTGAACTACTTTGAGAACAACACCGACTTCCTGGTAAGCTACCACAAAGCACCCAGCAAGCTGTTTAATGCAAACGTGTCTGTAGGAGGTAACCGCTTCATGCAGAACATCACGTACACCCGTGACATTGCAAACACGCTGATCTCTCCAAACCTGTATAATTTCTCCAATGCACAAAGCCAGCTGCCCACCCTGTTCCAGAAACTGGATAAAGTGGTGTACAGCGCTTACGCCTTTGCTGACCTGGATTACAAAGGCCTGCTGTTCCTGAACGTTACCGGCCGTAATGATAAATCCAGCACCCTGCCCGCTGGCAAGAATTCATTCTTTTATCCCTCTGTATCACTGAGCGGTATTATTTCCGACATGGTGCAAATGCCTTCAGCGATCTCTTTCCTGAAAGTAAGAGCTTCTGCTGCACAGGTAGGCCGCGATGCAGATCCGTATTCTATTTACAATACCTATATCACCAACACGCCTTTTGGTTCTTACCCACTCACTGCGGGTAGCCCCATCCTGGCAAATACAAACCTGAAACCATCTAAGACCACTACCCTGGAAGGTGGCGTGGAAGCACATTTCCTGGATAACCGCCTGGGCATTGATGCAACGGTGTACCACTCCAAAACCAAGGATGAAGTAGTGCAGCTCCCTATCCCCGTATCATCCGGCTATACCAACGCATTTGTGAATGGCGCTACGATCGACAACAAGGGGATAGAACTAATGCTGACCATTGCACCGGTGCGTTCTAAACACGCGGGTGGCCTTAACTGGGATATGAACTTCAACTTCAGCCGCAACGTGGGTAAAGTACTGGCACTGCCGGAAGGTATCAACACCTATGTATATGCACAGGTAACCCAGTACGACCGCTACTACCGCGCTATCCAGTATGATGCAAAGGTGGGCCAGAAGATCGGTAACATGTATGGCAACGCTTTTGTACGGGACCCGCAGGGCAACATCGTATATAAAAATGGTGTGCCCCAGTTCACTTCCACCCAGAACTCCCTGCTGGGCAACTACAACCCCGACTTTGTACTGGCCTGGGCCAACAACCTGACTTACCGTGGCTTTAACCTGGACTTCCTCTGGGACCTGCACAAGGGCGGTAAATTCTTCTCTTACACAGAGCTGGGCGTGCTTTCCGGTGGTATGTCCACCCAAACACTGGCAGGCCGTGAAACAGGCCTGATCGGTAAAGGTGTAATGGACGATGGTACCGGTAAATACGTGGCCAACAATGTGAAAGTGGATGCGGCTACTTATTACAACGCTTACTACAATGCTTCCAACAACGAAGCTTTCATGTACGACGCCACTTACCTGAAGCTGCGTGAACTGCGCCTGGGTTATACCTTCCAGCACGTGTTTGGCCTTACTTCCAAGGCAAAACTGAATCTTTCTTTCGTAGGCAGAAACTTCCTGGAGTTCACTAAAAATAAAGACGTAGATCCCGAGACCCTGGCCCTGCGCGGATCACAGATCCTGCCGGGTACAGAGTTCCTGAGCATCCCGTCTGCAAAGAGCCTCGGCTTCTCACTGGGTCTTAATTTCTAATCAAACATCTCCAATTGCTAATTGCCATGAAAAAACAACTGCTCATACTTTCCTCCCTTTCGCTCGCGCTGGTATTGGGTGCGTGTAAGAAAGAACTGGCGCGGACCAATATCAACCCGAACGCGCTGGAAAAACCGGATGCTACCACCTTGCTGTCCAACACCATTGTGGCGGAATTTTATAACAACGCTAACATTGTATGGACACTGGGTAATGGGTACAACCAGTACATGACCTTCAGCCAGTCTTACTACGACCAGCCCACGCGCTACTCACCGGTGACCAATGAACCGTACTGGATCCCCATGTACGAATCTGCCCGCGATGCCAATACACTGTACTCCCTGGGCCAGCAACAAAGCAATCCCTTGCTGCAGGCGGCTGCGCTCACCCTGCGTTCTTACGCATTTGCGCAGCTCACGGAGCTCTGGGGCGATATTCCTTTTAATAAAGCACTGAACGGGAGCACCGGCACTTATACACCCGCTTACGATGACCAGCAGACCGTGTACATGGATGGTACCAACGGTATCCTGGCTTCCCTGAAACGCGCCGACAGCCTGCTGAAAGCCAATTCCACCGGCTTGCTCAACGGCGACATGCTGTTCAATTCCAACGTGGCTTCCTGGAGAGGCTTTATCAATGCCCTGCGCCTGCGCTACCTGCTGCGGGTATCCGGCAAAACGGATGTGAAGGCAGAAATGGCTGCCATCGTAGCAGACAACGCTTTGATGGCTGATGCCTCCAAAAGCGGTGCCCTGGCCCTGCCCACGGTAACGCCCTACAACTTTGTGTCGCTCACAGAACGCTCCGGCGATTTTGCCGTGAAGTTTATGAATAGCACTTTGTACAATGCGTTTGTAGCTACCGCAGATACCGCCCGTATGACTGCTTACTTTGCACCCAATGCAAAAACAGCGGCTGGTGCACCTTTTGCCTTTGCTAACTATGGGGGCATGCCGCTGGTAGTAGATGCCACCACCGACCAGGTGAACAATGCTTCCAACTTCAACGCCAGCTTTACGAAAGGCAGTGCACCCGCACTGATCAAGGCGCGTGTTATCACGTATGCAGAACAGGAATTTATCCTGGCAGAAGCAGCGGAGAAAGGCCTTATTGCCGGTGGCCATGCAGCGGCTACCACTTATTATAACGCCGGTGTGATCGGCGCTTATGCAGAAGCAGGCCTTACCACCGCACAGGCTAATAACTACCTGGGCCACGCTGGTGTTGCTTACACAGGCGATGAAAACCAGATCATCACCCAGAAATGGCTGGTGAACATCAACAATGGTTTTGAAGGCTGGATCGAATTCCGCCGTACTGGTTTCCCCGTGTTCCAGGCAGGCGGCAGCGCTAACATGAATGGCGGCGCTATTCCTTCCCGCTTCCTGTACCCCACTACGGAGCAAACCATCAATAGCGTGAATTACAATGCAGAGATCCAGAAAATGGGTGGTAAAGAAGTGACCACTTATAAGGCATGGTGGGAGAAATAACGGCCGGAAGGCAGACAGGGAGCCGGTTTGCGGCTCCCTGTATTTTAAATAACGAAAGAATGAACTACACTACCGCCAGGATCAAGAAATATTACCTGCAATTCCATGCGCTGGTAAAGTATGAGGATAAAGTGCGTTTCTTCGACGAACATTTTTCCATCGTTCCTTTCCAGTTCCCCGATTTTAAGACAGACCTGTACGCGTTTTTCTCCGATGAGAACCTGTACCGCCTGCACGAGATCCTGCATTACGAACGCACGGAAAACACACTGATCCGCAATTTTCCTATTGGCAATGAGTTGTTCAGCTTTAGCATCCGCCCGTTTCACAACAATGGCCTGGTGCTGAACAAATATATCATTTCCAAATTCCTGGGCAGTCCCGAATACCTGCGCACCACCTTGCTGGATGCCATTGCAGCACAGCAGCAAGCCGGCGTTGCACCGGCCCTGCAGCTCGAAAAAGCAGCAGATGCATTGAGCGTATTGCAGGCCCGTTTCCGCCTGGAGTACAAGCTGAATTTTAAGAACCAGTTCCTTACCGTATTTGTAAAAGGGATGGTAGATGCCAGTGAAGAAGAGCAGCCGCACTTGTTTTCCCGGAAGAAGAAAATGATAGAATTGTACCTGTACGCCATGGGCTTTGCCTTTGGCCGCTACCAGGAAGCGTTGAAAGCGATCCTTAACGATGCATCGGAAACAAAGCCGGTGACGCCCATACCGGCCGGTATTGAAAAGAAAGTAGTGCTGCTGCAGGAGCTGGGGTGTATAGAAGCCATCAGCAGCAAATATTCATTTCTCAGCAAAACGGAACGCCATAAAAAAATTGCAGAGGTGCTGAGCCTCATCACCGGTGACAATTGGTTTAAAAGCCAGGGGGTGATAGAATATATCCTGCCGTCAAAGCAGTTGTGAACAAATAGCGATATAGAAAAAAAGCAGGCACGTTTCCATGCCTGCTTCCTTTAAAATTGTTTGTTGGCTTGCATTAACCCAGTTTGGCAATAATTGCATCTGTAGTGTCCACTTCTCCCATTCTCGGAAAAATTGCCTGTAAACTGTTTTCCTGCGCACTGGCCACCACGTCCGTCATCGCATCACTGGCAAAGGTGAGGTTGTAACCATGATCCTGCGCCTGCCGTGCGGTGCCTTCCACGCCAATGCTGGTAGCCACGCCGGAAAGTACGATACCCGTTACACCCTTGCTTTGCAGCAGCTCATGCAGGTTGGTTTCATGAAACGCGCCCCAGGTGTGCTTGGTGACGATATGGTCTGTAGGCAGGATGCCCAGTGCCGGCACGATCTCCATGAAATCCGCGGGCAGTTGTCCGCCACCGCCTTGTTGCTTGGCATCTCTACGCGTGTGGTGGTTTTTAAACTGGTGGGGGTCTACGTTCACCGCTACCACGGGCAGGCCGGCTTTGTGGAAGGCCGCTACCAGCTTGGTGTTCTGGGCCACTACATCGGCCAGGGGATTTACGGTCGGGTAGCCCTGGAGACCTTTCTGCAGGTCAATGATCACCAGTGCGGTGCGTTCGTCGAGTGCTGTTACCATTTTACAAAATTTGATTTAGATTAAGAGGTGACCACCGTTTCCTGTGGCTTTTCGCTGGGTGATTGTTTCCGTATAAATTGAAAATAAAAATAACCGATGAGTAAAGAGATGACGCCTTCGGCTAATACCATGTTCTGCACGCCGGTGTACTGCGCCAGGGCACCAATGATCAGGGCGCCTATGGGCTGCAAACCGAAATAAGCCATGGCATAGAAGCTGATCACGCGGCCCCGCATTTCAGGAGCCACTGTGGTTTGTATGATGGTATTGCCGGAAGTAGTTTGGCCCATCATCCCGAAAGCCGCTATTACAGCGAATGCCAGGGCAACGGCATAAATGGTGCTGTGGGAAAATAAGATAAGCCCTATGCCAAAGATGATGGAATTAATGGCCATGATCTTGCGCATATCATGCCCTGGTTTCAGCGATGCCAGGTAAATACCGCCGCAGATAGCACCCGCGCCAATGGCGCTGTCTATTGCCCCAAAAGTAGAAGCACTGCCTTGGAAAATGTCGCGCGCATATACAGGAATGAGCGTTGCAAAAGGCAAGACAAAAAAACTGTTGGCCGCCAGCAGGAGCAGCACCGTAGCGATGGCAGGCGTAGCTTTGATGTAGGCAAAACCATCCTTCAACTGGTCCAGTCCCCGGCTGTTGCGCAGGGAAGGGGGGCGTTTGGGCAGGCGCATCATGAGCAGGGAACCGATCACCGCGATGAAACTGGCAGCATTGAGCCCAAAACATACATCGGTGCCGAGGTATTCTATGGCCAGTCCTGCCAGGCCAGGGCCTATAAGGCGGGAAAGGTTCACCATAGAAGAGTTCAGGGCCAGCGCATTGGGCAGGTCTTCCTTGTTGTCCACCATTTCATATACCAGCGACTGGCGGGCGGGCACGTCAAATGCATTCACAATACCCAGCAGCACGCTGAGGCCCAGTATTTCCCATACATTATAATGCTTGAAGAAAACCAAGGCGGTGAGCGCGATGGCCTGTATCATGGAAATGAGCTGTGTGAGCAGCAGCAGCCTGTAACGGTCGTACCGGTCGGCCGCTACACCGCCGGCAAAGGAAAAGAGAAAGGATGGGAACATCGTGGCAAACAGGGATACACCCAACATCCATTTGGAATGCGTGAGGTCGTACACGACCCAGCTTACAGCGGTTTTTTGCATCCAGGTGCCGATGAGTGATACCGACTGTCCTGCAAAGTAGAGACGGTAATTACGGCTGCGGAATGCAGTGAAGGTGGTAATGTTCATAGCGGCTAGATGGTTCCCTGGTCAGTCTTAAAAATTTATTCGTCGTACTCGATGATCTTTGCCATCGCATTGATGGCGGAGCGCAGGTGGGCCTGTTCTTCCGCGGTGGTAACGCGTTCCAGGGCCTGCGTTAACCATTCCTCGCGGCGGTTGCGGTTTTCCTGGATCATCCTTTTACCTTCTGCGGAGAGGGAAATGATCACCTTGCGTCCATCCGTAGCAGAGGGGGTGCGCACGATGAGGTTCATCTCCAGCAAACGTGCCAGTATCTGCGACATGGATTGGGTGGTTACCTTTTCCATGGCAGCCAGCTCACTGGGCAGCAGTGAATGCTGGTGATCCAGTTGGCTCAGCACGGAACGTTCCGTGAGAGAAAGCCGCGTGGCCAGGGAGGACTTGGTGCGGAGTTTCTTCACCAGCCGTGTTACCACGGTGCGGAGGTCTGTGACGAGTTGCTGTTGTTGTTTGCTGCTCATATTATTAGGTAAACTTGTAAAGTAACCTTACAAAGTTACTATATTAATTTTAATTGCGCGTTATGGGGTGGTGAAGTTTGGATTAAAAAGGGATTAAAAAATAAGGCCGCTCCGTTTCAGTAACAGAGCGGCCTTATAAATAGTTGTAATAATATTTTATGCGGGGCGTTTACGGCTGATCAATTTACCAATGGCAATGGCTAAGGCGGCTACGCCGAAGCCCAGCAGCAGGGAACCGATGCGGTCGTGCAGGGGAAAGGCAAAACTGATGAACAGGCCTGCGGCCAGGGATGTGATACCGATGAGTAGGGTAGTGCGGGTGGAGATGAGGTGCATGGGTGAGTACGTTTAGAGATATGAAGATACGTATTCCCCGGCTTATGTGCTACGGCACTATTTGTGTGGTATGATCCCTGCTGGCAGGAGCGCGCAAGCCCTGCCAGTGGAAGTTTTTTTACAGGGAATATTTGCTGTAATGCCTACCCATGGCTGGTTTTGGAGAGGGGAGGTATTTTGAATGTTAAGTTATTTTTAAAAAAGTTTGGCCTGTAAGTTAAACTGTCCTACATTTGCACCCACATTGCGAGGTAGAGCAGAGGTAGCTCGTCGGGCTCATAACCCGAAGGTCAGTGGTTCGAATCCGCTCCTCGCTACACAGTAAATGAAACGCCTTCTGGTCACTTGACCTGAAGGCATTTTCATTTTTAGCCTTTTGCTTTTAACCAATCAATGCCCCCCAAATTCTACCTTGCCATCTCCAATAAAATCCCTACCTTTGCGGCCCTTAGCAATATTGGACAAACTCACGCCATTTTAGCGTAAGTTGTTGATAATCTGTAGTTAAAGCCCGCGGCACACCCGCAGGCCCCTGCAAAATGAACCAAAGCTGAAGCAATTCGGCTTTTTTTATGGATCGCAGGCCTTGTCCGGCCGTTCCTGATTTTTCAGGAAATTTGCGCATCATCCCTCATAAGTGCTTTTCGCTTTCGAAAGGCGCTTTCGAAAGCAGACATATGCATAAAGCCGGTTTCGTAAATATCTTTGGTAAGCCCAATGCGGGAAAAAGCACGTTGCTCAATGCGCTCATCGGGGAGAAGCTCGCCATCACCTCCCACAAGGTGCAAACCACCCGCCACCGCATTACCGGCGTAGTGACCGAACCGGGCTACCAGATCATCTTTTCCGATACCCCCGGCATCATTGACCCGAAATATAAATTACACGAGAAAATGATGGGCGCCGTGAAATCGGCCCTGGAAGACGCAGACGTGGCATTGCTCATCGCTGATGCCCGTGCAGACTTTGAAGAGAACGTATCACTCTTTGATTCCCTGAAACTGAAAGTCCCCATCATCCTCATCCTCAATAAAACAGACCTGCTGCCCGCCGCCGACCTGGCTGCCCTGCAGGAAAAATGGACCGCCTGGGGCAAAGCAAAAAAAGTGGTGCCTGTCTCCGCCCTCAAACAGGAAGGCGTGAAAACATTGATGGACGCCATTGTAACATTGCTGCCGGAAGGCGAGGCCTTTTACCCGGAAGATACCCTGACCGATCGCTCCACCCGCTTCTTCGTAGGGGAAATGATCCGGGAAAAGATCTTCCTTTTATATAGTGAAGAGATCCCCTACCACACTGCTGTGGTAGTGACCCAATACCAGGAAAAGAATACCCTGGTAAAGATCTCCGCAGAGATCATCGTTACCCGTGAAACACAAAAGTCCATCATCGTGGGCGAGGGCGGCAAAGGTATCCGCGAGATCGGATCCAAAGCCCGCCAGGACATTGAAAAGTTCATCGGGCAGAAAGTATTCCTGGAGCTGCACGTAAAGGTGCGGAACAAATGGCGCGACAGCGATCTCTATCTCAAGGAATACGGATATTAAACAAATAGTGACAACAACTTTAAAAGAAAGTGTATGGCCGGATTTACCGTAGCAATAGTAGGACGCCCGAATGTAGGCAAGTCAACCCTGTTCAATCGACTGATAGAACAGCGCAAAGCCATTGTGGACGACGTGAGCGGCGTAACCCGTGACCGTCAGTACGGCGTGGCTGAATGGAATGGTAAAACCTTCAACGTAATTGATACCGGCGGTTTTGTACCCCATAGCGATGATGTCTTTGAAAAAGAGATCCGCAAACAGGTAGTGATCGCCATGCAGGAAGCAAACCTCATCCTCTTCCTCACAGACGTAACCACCGGCATTACCGACCTGGATGCTTCCATGGCGGATATCCTGCGCCGGTCTGACAAGCCTGTGATCACCGCGGTGAATAAGGTAGACAACCCCCAGCGTGCATTGGATGCGAATGAGTTTTACGGGATGGGCCTGGATCCCTTGTTCTTCCTGTCTTCCATCAGCGGCAGTGGCACCGGTGAACTACTGGATGAAGTGACCAAGTATATCACAGACGACCTGGTGGTTGAACGCCCGGAAACAGAAATTCCCAAGATCGCTATCATTGGCCAGCCAAATGTAGGCAAGTCCTCCCTGCTCAACGCCCTGGTAGGCGAGGAGCGTAACATTGTGAGCGACATCGCCGGCACCACCCGTGATACCATTCACACGCATTATAAATTGTTCCAGAAAGACTTCATGCTGATCGATACGGCCGGTATCCGCCGCAAGACAAAAGTGCATGAAGACCTGGAATTTTACTCCGTGATCCGCGCCATCAAGGCCATGGACGAAGCAGACGTTTGTATGCTCCTCCTGGATGCAGAGAAAGGCCTCACCGGCCAGGATCTCAGCATCTTCAGCCTCGCCGCCCGCAAGGGTAAAGGCATCGTGGTGCTGGTAAACAAGTGGGACCTGGTTGAAAAAGAAACTAATACCGCCCGTGATTATGAAGCTATGCTGAAGGAGCGCTTTGCCCCCTTCACAGATGTGCCCATCCTCTTCACCTCCGTGACTGAAAAGCAGCGCATCTTCAAGGCCATTGAAATAGCACTGGATGTATATGCAGCCCGCATCAGCAAGATCCCGACCTCGAAGCTGAACGACGTGATGCTGAAGGCCATCGAATCTTACAAACCGCCGGTAGTACGTGGCAATGCTATCAAGATCAAGTATGTAACACAGCTGCCCACGCATACACCTACCTTCGCATTCTTCTGTAACTTCCCGGATGATGTGAAACAACCTTACAAGAATTACCTGGAAAACCAGCTGAGAAGTAAATTCAACTTCTCCGGTGTACCCATCCGCCTGTTCTTCCGGAAAAAATAATTATTTCACTAGTGAAATAATGTTTGATGTAAAGAGCCCTCGCACAAGCGGGGGCTTTTTATTGCCCCCCCGCCACCCACATCACCATGAAAAATTAAATTCTCCTTAAAATCCAGGCAAAATATCATCAAAACCCACATATTATTAAAAAGTGTGTTGCGAAATTGAATAAAATACCTATATTTGCGGCGTTTAAACCAAACTTGAACATGAAAAAATTATTCGTATTAGCGCTGGCTGGCGGTATGTTCGCAGCTTGCAACAGCGGCAACGGTTCTTCTTCTGCTGATTCTACTGCAGTTAAAGCTGATTCTGCTGTAACTACTACCGTAGACACAACTGCTGCTACTCCTGCTGTTGACTCTAGCGCTGCTAAAGTTGATTCCGCTGCAGTTAAAGCTGACTCTGTAAAGACAGAAGTTAAGACTGAAAAGAAAGTAGAAAAGAAAAAATAATTTCTTCTGTCTTTTTCAGAAAGTTATTTCCCCGCACCCCTGGTGTGGGGATTTTTTTTGCCCGGCAGGGCACAAAAAAGGAGCATCGCAGTAAAACGATGCCCCTTTTCTATGTGCGTTGATAATTTGTTCAGTGTTTCCGTAAAATGAACCTACTGTTTGTTCAGCGTTTCAATTGCCTTCATGACCATCGGATCATTGGTATTATTGATCATCAGGTAGCCTTCGTTCTTAAATAACAACCGGGCAAACAAGGCCTTCATGCGCTTCTTCACCTGCACGGCTTCATCTGCCTTCATATCATTTACACCGGGTACGCTATCCGCCACGGCAAATGCTTTCATTTCGGTAAACATCGGTTCACTTACCTCAAAACCTTTATTGAACGCTGCTGCATCATGGTAGTTGGCAAACTCCGGCAGGTGCGCACTGTAGTAGCGGGAAGTAAACTGGTTCAGCACATCACGGATGTAAAGTTTGGTGATCAGCGGGGTGTAATGGCTGGTGTCCAGCGGAATGAAAATGTCCGGGGTAATGCCTCCGCCGCCATATACCGTGCGGCCTTCTATCATGGTGTGGTAAGGCACGGTGTCCGTGGGCTTAATGCTGTCCGGGTTCAGAAGCTCCCCATGGTTAAAGCGGTTCAGGATATCTTCATCATACGCTTCGCGTCCATCACTATAAGGCTTCTGGATGCAGCGGCCACTGGGAATGTAGTAGCGGGCAATGGTAAGACGCAGGGCCCCACCGTTGCTCAGCGGGTACTGTTCCTGCACCAGCCCTTTGCCAAAGGTGCGTCGGCCAATGATGGTGCCGCGGTCCCAGTCCTGCACGGCCCCGGCCAGGATCTCACTGGCACTGGCAGAGCCTTCATCTGTAAGGATGGCCAGCTTGCCGTCTTCAAACTCGCCGGGTTTATTGCAGCGGTATTCTGCTTTCGGGTAATTGGATCCCTTGGAATACAAAATGAGCTTATCGCCGGAGAGCAGCTCATCTGCTACGTTGGTAGCGGCTTCCAGGTAACCACCGGGGTTCTGGCGCAGGTCTATGATCAGGGATTTGAGCCCTTGCTTTTTCAGCGCGGTCATGGCATCCATAAATTCCCGGTAAGTGCTGGCAGAGAACTTGCTGATCTTGATATAACCAATGCCGGGCGCCGTCATGTAAGCCGCATCTATACTATAAAGCGGGATGAGGCCACGGGTGATGTTCATGTCCAGCGTTTTTTGCCCGCGCAGTACAGTCACCTTCACTTTGGTGTCTGCCGGTCCGCGCAGCAGGCGGCGCATACCTTCCACGGTAATGCCGTTGCCGGCCACGGTGCTGTCGTTCACCCGGATAATGCAGTCGCCGGTGCGCACACCCACCTTATCTGCCGGGCCGGCAGTGAGTACAGACACTACATGCACGGTATCCGCGATGAGGCTGATCTCCACGCCAATGCCCTGGGTGTTGCCTTCCAGGTTATCGTTGATGTCGGCCACATTGGCCGGGGGAATGTATACGGAGTGAGGGTCCAGGTGGGAGAGCAGGCCGTCGATCGCTTCCTGTTGCAGGTCGGCTACCTTGAGGGTATCCACGTATTTGGCTTTCAGCAGGTTCATGACCTCTTCCAGCGCGGTTTGGCGGCGATTGAAAAGACTGGCGCCCAGGTCACCGTTCTGACCTCCGGGCATTTTATGTCCCAGGTACATACCCAGGGCCAGTACTCCTGCCATTAAAAGCGGTAAAAATACCTGCAACTTCCTGTTGTTCGACATACGCCTTGCTACCGATTTGTTTAAATGGATACGTTTTAATTAAATTGTGGCAAAAATAGGATAAATCACAGCAAAAGGTAATTGGCAGCATTTATTTCCTAAAAGACCGGAGCATGCAGGTGAAAACAATATTGATCGCAGACAGCGGATCTACCAAAACCGCCTGGTGCCTGGTGGAAAATGGCCACCAGCGTACATTCCGTACACAAGGCATCAGTCCCTATTTCCAGACGCCGGCCCAGGTACAGCAGATCCTGCAAACGGAGCTGGTAAGCCAGGACCCGGCCCTGCTGAAAGTGGAAGAGCTTTACTTTTATGGCACCGGCCTGCTGGCCGAAGCCAATGCCCGCATGGTAGAAGACGCGCTGCAAGCCGTATTTACCAACACCAACATCTCTGTCACCCACGACCTGATGGGCGCCGCCCGTGGGCTCTGTGGGCATAACCCGGGCATTGTGAGCATCCTGGGTACCGGCTCTAATTCCTGCTACTACAACGGCACCGCTATTGTAAAGAACAACCCCGGCCTGGGCTACATCCTGGGCGACGAGGGCAGTGGCGCTTACCTGGGCAAGCACATTCTCCAGTACTATTTATACAACAGCTTTGATGATGAACTGAAATTCAAATTTGAAGCAAAGTTCAATACCTCCCGCGACGAGATCCTGGAAAACGTATACCGGAAACCGTTAGCTAACCGCTACCTGGCGTCTTTTGCCAGCTTCCTTTCCGAAAACCGCGGCCATTTCCTCGTAGAGAATATCCTGGAAGACGGTTTCAACGAATTTTTCTTCAACCACCTTTACAAATACCGCGAAAGCTGGACCTTCCCGCTGCACTTCACCGGTGGCGTGGCCTCCAGCTTCCAGGATGTGCTCCAGGAACTTTGCAACCTGTACGAGCTGCAGCTGGGCACCATCGCCCGCTCCCCGCTGGAAGGGCTGGTGAGGTATCATAGTATGTTGTCCTAGGTCCTAGGTCTTAGGTATAATACTGATCCGTTAACAATCTTATCATTACGCAAAGCATGGTACTTAGGACTTAGGACCTAAGACCTAATACAATTTAAAAAATGTTCCAACGCATCACCGAGCAGCCATCGCACTACCATCACCTGGAAAAAATGAGTATTCCTGAGCTGCTGGAAAATATCAACAAAGAAGACCAGACCGTGCCCATGGCCGTGCAGCAGGCTATCCCGGAGATCACGAAACTCGTGGCGGCAGTTACGGATAAAATGCTGGCCGGGGGCCGCCTCTTTTACCTGGGAGCCGGTACCAGCGGGCGTTTGGGCATTGTGGATGCTTCCGAGTGCCCGCCCACTTTTGGTGTACCACATGGACTGGTGATAGGCATCATTGCCGGTGGCGATACCGCCATCCGCAAGGCCGTGGAATTTGCAGAAGACAGCCGCGATCAGGGTTGGAAAGACCTGCAGGCCTTTGATATTTCTGACAAGGATGTAGTGGTAGGCATTGCCGCCAGCGGTACTACCCCCTACGTGATAGCCGCCCTGGAAGCCTGCCGCCGGCATGGCATTACCACGGGCAGCATCAGCTGCAACCCGGACGCACCGGTATCTGCCGCGGCCGATTTTCCCGTGGAAGTGGTGGTAGGACCGGAGTTTGTGACCGGCAGCACCCGCATGAAGAGCGGCACCGCACAGAAACTGGTGCTCAATATGCTCACCACCTCCGTGATGATCCAGCTGGGGCGCGTGGAAGACAATAAAATGGTGAACATGCAGCTGAGCAATGAAAAGCTGGTGGACAGGGGCGTGAAAATGCTGATGGACAATACCGGCATCACAGATTATGAACAGGCCAAGGCCCTGCTGCTGCAATATGGAAGTGTGAAAAAGGCCGCTGAAAATTATAAACCCTAACGGGGATAAAAAGACTGCCTGTACAGGTCATGGGCCAACAGCACAAATCGTACCGGTAAATCAGGTGAAAGGCAAGCCGCTGCTGCAAAGTAGCGGTTTTTTTTATAACAAACGATTTTAAAATTATACCCAAAACCGCGACATTTGAAACAGGTGCTACCCTGCACCGCAACCAACTTTTAAGGACCCAATTTTACCGGAAAGTTATGCATGACATTGAACCTTTTTATAACTGGCGGCATTTATATACAGCAGAGGAGGATGAGCTGTCGCCATTTTACGGGAGGGAATACAGTGAGTTTGAATATTCCAACACCGTCTATAATTACTACATCCATCCACAGTGGGACGAGTTCGGCTCCCGCAACCTCTACATGAAGATCCTGTTTGCCGATTACCAGTTCAACTACGTGATCATTGAACTGATGGGTGAGTGGAACGACTGTATCGAGAACGACATCGAGACCCTCAAGCGGGATGTGGTGGACATCCTCATCCAGCAGGGCATTAACAAATTCATCCTCATCACCGAGAACGTGCTCAATTTCCACTCCTCTGATGATTGCTATTACGAAGAATGGTGGGACGACATCAAGGACGATGGCGGCTGGATCGTAAGCGTGGACATGCCGGAGCAAACCCGTCAGGAATTTGAAAAGGCCCACCTGGACAACTACGTGCACCTGCTTAATGTGGACAAGTGGAGAACCTTTCAACCCCAGCATTTGTATAACCTGGTGGATAATATCATGCTCCGGAGACTGGAGTAAAGTAAAGCATACGCATTTATTATAAGGCCTTCTATATTGTACCAGCAATTATTTTTCTTGCCCGTTCAACATACGTAAGGCCTTTTTGTTATATCTTAACGCCGGGCGCAGGTTGTGATGTTTTCTTCGCGCCAGTTAATACCTGCTGTATAATACCTCCTACAATTTAATATAATTTTTAAAGCGTATATTCGACAAAGTGAATGCATCTAATGGGCAATACCTGAGAAATATCATTTGGTTTTAATTTTTCCTGCTTTAAATTTGCCCGGTTATTAGTCATTTATAATTCATCACGTCACTCAAGGAAGCTTAGATACTCTACTATGAAGTGGTCACAATTCTTCAGTACCTCCATAGGAAAGAAGCTATTGGTAGGCGCTACCGGCTTTTTCCTCTGCAGCTTTGTGCTGGTACATCTCGTGGGCAACTTACAGTTGCTTTACAACGACAATGGCGAGGCATTCAACACCTACGCTGCATTCATGGGTCATAATCACCTGATCCAGTTCATTGCCTGGGGACTTAAAATAGTCATCCTGGTACATGCCATCATTGCATTGCAGCTCACCTTCAGCAACCGTTCCGCACGCCCCGTGCGCTATGCGGTGAACCCCGGTAACCAGACCTCTTCCTGGTTCAGCCGCCAGATGGCGATCATGGGCAGCATCCTGCTCATTTTCATCATCATCCACTTAAAAGATTTCTGGTTCAAGTTCCACTATGGTGACGTGCCTACAGAAACTTACAACGGTGTGGAACTGAAGAACCTCTACTACACGGTACAGGTGGCCTTTAAGGAATTGTGGCTGGTGGTGCTGTACGTGATCGGCATGATCGCGCTGAGCTTCCACCTGGTACACGGCTTTAAGAGCGCGTGCCAGACCTTTGGCCTTAACCACGTGAAATACAATGGCCTGCTGAATTTCATCGGTGTATGGATCTTTGGGATAGCCATTCCCGTTGGTTTTGCCATCATCCCGGTGATCATTTATTTAAAATAATCTGTAAAGCAAGGATATTATGATGAACGCAAAAATACCTGCCGGTTCATTAAACGATAAATGGAGCGATTATAAGGGTCACTGCAAGCTGGTAAACCCGGCTAACAAGCGTAAGCTCGAAGTGATCGTTATCGGTACCGGCCTGGCCGGCGCCTCCGCAGCAGCCGCTCTCGGTGAGCTGGGGTATAAAGTAAAAGCATTCTGCTTCCAGGATAGCGCCCGCCGTGCACACAGCATTGCAGCGCAGGGCGGTATCAATGCCGCCAAGAATTACCAGAATGATGGTGACTCTGTATTCCGTTTATTCTACGACACCGTAAAAGGTGGCGACTACCGCGCCCGCGAAGCCAACGTACACCGCCTGGCAGAAGTGAGCGCCAATATCATTGACCAGTGCGTGGCACAGGGTGTTCCCTTTGCCCGCGAATATGGCGGCCTGCTGAGCAACCGCTCTTTTGGGGGTACACAGGTACAACGTACTTTCTACGCCGCCGGCCAAACCGGCCAGCAGCTGCTCCTGGGCGCTTATTCCGCCCTGCAGCGCCAGGTATCCCTGGGCAACGTAGAGATGTTCTCCCGCCACGAAATGCTGGAAGTCGTGAAGATCGATGGCAAGGCCCGCGGCATCATTGCCCGTGACCTGATCAGCGGTAAGCTGGAACGCCACTTTGGCCACGCAGTGCTGATCTGCTCCGGTGGCTACGGCAACGTGTTCTACCTGTCTACCAATGCCATGGGCTCTAACGTAACCGCAGCCTGGAAAGCCCACAAGCAGGGCGCCTACTTCGGTAACCCCTGCTTCACGCAGATCCATCCCACCTGTATCCCCGTTTCCGGCGACCACCAGTCCAAGCTCACGCTCATGTCTGAATCGCTCCGTAACGACGGCCGCATCTGGGTGCCCAAGAAGAAAAACGACAACCGCAAGCCCAACGAAATTCCTGAAGAAGAAAGAGACTATTACCTGGAGCGCCGCTACCCGGCCTTCGGTAACCTGGTGCCCCGCGACGTGGCCTCCCGCGCCGCCAAGGAAAGATGTGATGCCGGTTACGGTGTAGGCTCTTCCAAACATGCCGTATACCTGGATTTTGCAGAAGCTTTTAACCGCTACGGCCACATTGAAGCCGGCAAACGCGGTATCCACGACGCAGACGCAGACACCATCTATAAACTGGGTGTGGAAGTCGTGGTAGAGAAATACGGCAACCTGTTCGACATGTATGCCAAGATCACCGGTGAAGACCCGTACAAAGTGCCTATGCGCATTTATCCCGCGGTACACTACACCATGGGCGGTCTCTGGGTAGACTACGAACTGCAGACCACCGTTCCCGGCCTGTACGCCCTCGGTGAAGCCAACTTTTCCGACCACGGTGCTAACCGCCTGGGGGCCTCCGCCCTCATGCAAGGCCTGGCAGACGGCTACTTCGTAATTCCTTACACCCTGGGTAACAACCTGGCGGACGATATCTCCACCAAGGCGATCCCCACCACACACCCTGCATTTGAAGCCGCAGAGAAAGCGGTGCAAAATACCATCAGCACCCTGATGAACATCAAGGGCACCAAGTCTGTGGATCATTTCCACAAACAGCTGGGCAAGATCATGTGGGAAAAATGCGGTATGGCCCGCAACGAAGCCGGCCTGAAACAAGCCATCACTGAGATCCAGCAGCTGCGCAAGGAGTTCTGGAAAGATGTGCGCATCCCCGGTACTGCCAATGAATTTAACCCCGAACTGGAAAAAGCCGGCCGCGTAGCGGACTTCCTGGAACTGGGTGAACTGATGTGCCTTGATGCGCTGAACCGCCGCGAATCCTGCGGTGGCCACTTCCGCGAAGAGTCCCAAACAGAAGACGGGGAAGCAAAACGCGATGACGCAAACTTTTCCTATGTATCTGCCTGGGAGTACAAAGGCGACAGCCAGTATGAACTGCACAAGGAAGAGCTGGAGTTTGTGGAATGCAAACCCACCCAGCGTAACTACAAGTAAGAAGGGAGCTTTTTATCACTACTACAAACCATTTGAACAATGGAACACTATAACATGAACCTGAACCTTAAGGTTTGGAGACAGAAAAACACAAACGACAAAGGCGGTTTTGAAACCTACCAGGTACCTGGTATTTCTTCTGAAATGTCTTTCCTCGAAATGTTTGACGTACTGAACGAGCGCCTGATCAACGAAGGCAAAGAGCCCATCGCTTTTGATCATGACTGCCGCGAAGGTATTTGCGGTGCCTGTTCTATGCATATCAACGGCCGTGCACATGGTCCCTGGGCCGGCACCACTACCTGCCAGCTGCACATGCGTGCTTTCAAAGACGGCGATACCATCACCGTAGAACCCTGGAGGGCAGGCGCTTTCCCGGTGGTGAAGGACCTCACCGTAGACCGCAGCGCGTTTGACCGCATCATCCAGGCAGGTGGCTTCATTTCTGTGAATACCGGTAACGCGGTAGACGCAAACACCATCCCCGTGGATAAGGAAAAGGCAGATGCTGCTTTTGCAGCGGCAGCCTGCATTGGTTGCGGCGCGTGCGTGGCAGCTTGTAAGAATGCTTCCGCAATGCTCTTTGTTTCTGCCAAGGTTTCCCAGCTGGCATTGCTGCCCCAGGGACACCCGGAAAGAGAGACCCGTGCACTGAACATGGTAGCCCAGATGGATAAAGAAGGCTTTGGCTCCTGCACCAACACCGGTGCCTGCGAAGCAGAGTGCCCCAAGGAGATCTCCCTGACCAACATTGCCCGCCTGAACCGCGAGTTCCTCGGCGCCGGCCTGTCCAGCACCAAATAAGCATGTAACTGTTCTAAATAGAGAAGGTAAAAGGCCTGCGCTCCGTGCGCGGGCCTTTTTGTTTTCCGGTATCACCATTCCTCCTTCATATTTGCCCCAACCAGAATAATTCCTTATTTTCTGTTATAATTTGTTAGAAATACCGGTTTGATAATTAACCGCCGCATCATTTTTAACAAGTGGCCATTAACGTTATTATTCCACGTAAAAACGGATCCATCATGTCTACCCAATCCCGCAGGACCTTTATCCGCCAGGCAGGCGGCGCGGCCATTCTCCTGGGCACCGGCCCTCTGGCCGCTTTTACCAAACCATTTTCTGCTAACGACACCATCCGCATTGGCTGCATCGGTATGGGGATCATGGGCTTTGGCGATGTAGCCTGCGCCCTCCAGGTACCCGGTGTAGAACTGGCTGGCGTGGCAGACCTGTACGACGGTCACCTGGCCCACGCCAAAGAATTGTATGGCCCCCATCTCTTTACCACCCGGGATTACCGGGAACTCCTGGCCCGCAAGGATATAGACGCGGTGATCATTGCCACCCCTGACTTCTGGCACGATACCATCTCCATTGCCGCCATGGAAGCGGGGAAGGCCGTGTATTGCGAAAAGCCTATGGTACAGCAGATTGCCGAAGGCCACCAGGTTATTGAGGCCCAGCGCCGCACCAAGGCCATTTTCCAGGTGGGCAGCCAGCGCGTGAGCAGTGTGGCCTTTGCCAAGGCGCAGGAATACTATAGAAAAGGAAGTATCGGCCAGCTCAATATCGTAGAGGCACACATAGACCGCCACGATGCCCTGGGGGCCTGGCAATATTCGATTCCCACAGACGCATCGCCCGGCACCGTGGATTGGGATACTTATCTGAAAGACACGGCCAAGCTGCCCTGGGACCCCAAGCGCTTTTTCCGCTGGCGCAATTACCAGGCCTATGGTACCGGCATTCCCGGCGATCTCTTTGTGCACCTCATTTCCGGCCTGCACGTGATCACCGGCGCCAAGGGGCCCAGCCGCATTTTTGCCAGCGGTAATTTATCTTATTGGAAAGATGGCCGCGATGTGCCCGATGTGATCACCGCTATCTTTGAATACCCTGAAACGCCCGAACATCCTACATTCCAGCTTACCCTGCGTGTAAATTTTGCAGACGGTGGAGGAGGAGGGGAGTCCACCCGCCTCATTGGCTCCGAAGGGGCTTTGGAGCTTACCTACAACGGCGTGCGCCTGCAAAAACGTGGCTTGCCTAAAGCGCCCGGTTATGGCGGCTGGGATTCATTTAACACCTTTACCAAGGAACAACAGGCGGCCTACATCCAGCAATACAATAAAACCTACAGTGCGGCAGACCAGGCAAGGCCTGCACCAGTCACAGAGATGTTTACCGTGCCGGAAGGCTATGACGACCGGTTGGATCACTTTAAGAATTTCTTCGCGTCCGTGCGCACGGGCAAGCAGGTGGTGGAAGACGCCACGTTTGGGCTGAGAGCCGCCGGCCCGGCCATTTTAACAAACCAGAGTTATTTTGAAAGAAAGGAGATCAAATGGGATGCAGATAAAATGAAGGTGATTTAAAATTCCACCTTCCCGCACATCACCGCTTCACCATAAAAGATGTTTGCCATCTTTTCAAAGATCCCCGGGTCATCCGTGGTGAGGAAGGCGCGTGATTGCTCCTTGCTCAGGCGCCGCTCCATTTCCGGGTGCCGGTGCAGGTAGTCTATGAGGCTGTGCGCCACGATCTTGCCCTGGGAGATCACGGTAATGCCGCCCGGCAGGTACTTCCTGATCTTGTGCATCAGCAGCGGGTAGTGCGTACAGCCCAGGATCAGGGTGTCAATGTTGGCATCATGGTCCAGGATATTATTCAGGTGCTTTTGTACAAAGTAATCTGCGCCGGGGCCCTCGTGCTCATTGTTTTCAATGATGGGTACCCACAGGGGGCACGCCTCCTGGTACACGGTCACGTCCGGGAAAAACTTGTTGATCTCTATCGGGTAAGAATGGGAATTCACCGTACCATTGGTAGCCAGTATACCCACCTTACCGGTTTGGGTAAGGGTGCCCACTATTTCGGAGGTAGGCCGGATCACGCCCAGCACCCGCCGGGTAGGATCATCCATGTAAGGAAGATCCTTTTGCTGGATGGTGCGTAAAGCCTTGGCAGACGCGGTGTTGCAGGCCAGGATCACCAGGGGGCATCCCTGGGAAAACAGGTACTGCACGCATTCCAGCGTATATTCATGGATCACGTCGAAGCCGCGGTTGCCGTATGGCGCGCGCGCATTGTCACCCAGGTAAAGGTAGTCGTACTGCGGCAGGGCAGCTACGATCTCTTTCAGCACGGTAAGCCCCCCGTAGCCGGAGTCAAACACGCCGATAGGTCCTGTCATATAAGGCAATTTCCAAGGTTCAATTTCCAAAAAAACAAATCAGGCAACGGCTACTTGAAGAATTTCACTCCGTGACCGGTAAGGTCGTAGATCTCCTGTATCTCGTGCAGGATATGCTCGAAATCGATCTTCAGGTCTTTCAGTTCACCATTGCGGATATCAAACACCCAGCCGTGCACGGTGGGATAGCCATTTTTAATGTAGGATTGTTGTACCGCGGCAGTTTTGATCACGTTAATGCACTGTTCCTGTACGTTCAGTTCCACCAGGCGGTCATAGCGGGCGCCTTCATCTTCAATGCTGTTCAGTTCTTCCTTGTGCAGGCGGTATACGTCGCGGATATTGCGCAGCCAGGGATTGAGGATGCCGAGGTCTTCGCTTTGCATGGCAGCCTTTACGCCCCCGCACTGGTAGTGGCCGCACACCACGATGTGCTTTACGCCCAGGTGGCGCACTGCATAATTGATCACGGACATTACGTTCAGGTCTGCATTTACCACCAGGTTGGCAATATTACGGTGTACAAACACCTCGCCGGCGCCCAGGCCCATGATCTCATTGGTAGGTACCCGGCTGTCTGCGCAGCCTATGTACAGGTAGTCCGGCTGCTGGCCACTGGCCAAATGCTCAAAATAGTGCTGGTCGCCTGCCTTTTGTTCGGCTATCCACCGGCGGTTATGTTCAAAGATCTGTTCGTATTTGGTCATGGGTTGTCGTTTGAGGATGGCGTAAAGGTAAAGCCCAAAGCCCAATTTTTGAAACCTGTAATTTCCCGCTGGCGGGGGAGCATTCCCTTAACGCTAGTTTAACAATCAGCGGCCGGTGGCAAACTGGCAATTAATTCGTACTTTTGCGGCTTCAAATCCATTTATTAGAGCATGATCAGCGTTAAAAATGTTTCTCTGTCTTACGGCAAAAGAGTGTTGTTTGATGAAGTTAACCTGAATTTTACCAAGGGCAATTGTTATGGTGTCATCGGTGCCAATGGCGCCGGTAAGTCCACTTTCCTGAAAATATTATCCGGTGAGATCGAGCCAAACAAGGGTTCGGTGGAGATCACGCCCGGTGAGCGTATGAGCGTGCTGTCACAGAACCACTTTGCGTTTGATGACGTGACCGTGCTTAATGCCGTGATGATGGGCAACAAGAAACTCTGGGAAATTGCCCAGGAGCGTGATACGATCTATGCCAAGGCCGATTTTACCGAAGAAGACGGTATGCGCGCCGGTGAGCTGGAAGCGGAATACGGTGAAATGGGTGGTTACACCGCGGAAAGCGATGCAGCCTCCATGCTGTCTGACCTCGGCGTGAAAGAAGAACTGCACGGCACCCTGATGCGCGATATCAGCGGCAACCTCAAGGTACGCGTGCTGCTGGCCCAGGCCATCTTCGGCAACCCCGACATCCTGGTACTGGACGAACCGACGAACGACCTGGACGTGGAAACCATCGGCTGGCTGGAAAACTTCCTGGCCGATTATGAAAATATCGTGATCGTGGTATCGCACGACCGTCACTTCCTCGATGCGGTATGTACCCACGTGGCAGACGTAGACCGCGCCAAGATCCAGATCTTTACCGGTAACTACTCCTTCTGGTACGAATCGTCCCAGCTGATGGCCCGCCAGATCGCGGATAAGAACAAGAAAATGGAAGACAAGCGTAAAGACCTCATGGACTTTATCGCGCGCTTCTCTGCAAATGCTTCCAAGAGCAAGCAGGCCACCTCCCGTAAGAAAGCCCTGGAAAAACTGGTTATCGAAGATATCCAGCCTTCCAACCGTAAATATCCCGGCATCATCTTCCGCCAGCAGCGCGAAGTTGGTAACCAGATCCTCAACGTGGAAAAACTGGAAAAGAGCGTGGATGGCAACAAGTTGTTTGCCGACGTGACCTTCTCCGTGAATAAGGGCGATAAGATCGCTTTCCTGTCCCGCGAGCACCTGGCCATCACCACTTTCTTTGAGATCATCAATGGCGCGGCCCAGGCAGACAGCGGTAAGTTTGAATGGGGGACCACCGTTACCAATGCATACCTGCCCAACGATAACTCCCAGTACTTCCAGAACAGCCTGAACCTGATGGACTGGCTGCGCCAGTTTGTACCGCCCCACATCACCGACGTGGATGAGCCTTTCCTGCGCGGTTTCCTGGGTAAGATGCTTTTCAGTGGCGATGAGATCATGAAAAAGACCTCCGTGCTGAGTGGTGGTGAGAAAGTGCGCTGCATGATCTCCCGCATGATGCTGCAGGACCCCAACGTGCTGGTGCTCGACGAGCCCACCAACCACCTGGACCTGGAATCTATCCAGTCTTTCAACGAAAGTATGATCAACTACAAAGGCATTGTGCTCTTCACCACGCATGACCACACTTTCATGCAATCTGTGGCCAACCGCATCATTGAGCTTACGCCCAAAGGCATCATCGATCGCCTCATGACCTTCGATGAATACCTGGCGGACGAGCGCGTGAAAACGCTGAGAGCAGAGATGTACGCATAGAAATTGTACAACGTACAGCGTACAACGTACAACGTACAAATGCAGCATACAACCTGCGTATACAATGTTCAGGCACAGCAAGTCGATTATTACATTTGGTATTTTACATAGCCACGGGCAGCAGCAGTTGTCCGTGGTTTTTTATATCCTGCGGCCAATAGCAGGGCGCTGGAATACAGTACCCATAAGGGTTTTATGGATATGATAACAAAAAAAGCGCCGCAGGTAGTGAGCCTGCGGCGCTGCTATGTTGGTCATAACAATCTTCAATATTTTTCAGATGGTATCCGTAAGAAACATTTAACGGCATTCGTCAAAGTACGCTGTACGTTGTACGCTGTACGTTGTACATTTTCTAGCAAAGATAATCTTCCAGCACCTTCAACTTCGTTTTGTCCAGCGGTTTGGTAATGTAAGCGGTAAGCTCCGGGATGGTTTGCACCTTCTGCATGTCACGCATATCGATGGAAGATGAGCACATCACGATGGGTATTTGTTTGGGAATGTTGGTCTTGATATCACGGTAGGCGTCCAGGAAATCCCAACCGCTCATGCGCTGCATATTCATGTCCAGGATAATGAGGGATGGCAGGGAATCCTCGCCCACGGGGGCAATGAGGGTTTCCAGGGCGTCTTCTGCAGACAAGAAAGAAGTAACAGAGACCTGCCCGAACTGTTGACCCATCATTTTCTTGATAATGAAATGAAAGATCTCATCATCATCAACTACGTACACGAGCTTGTGCGTATCTTCCATACTTGTTAAATTTAGGAGCGGCAACATTAATGCTGGTTTTTAATATGGTCTTCATTTAAGCAAAACTGGGTTAATCTTCCCTCATCTCTTCTTGCTTTGCTAGGTGTACAGTTCAGTTATGGCCCTTTCTGCAAGCTCTATCACTGAATCGCTTTAGCGCGCCCTTCCACTTTCCGTATAAATGATGGGCAAAGAAAGTTAATTTTATTTTATTTTATATATATATTTTTATCAATAACCAATATTTAACAAAATTTACAACCTGTTAACGATTGAAAAAGGCGAAACCGTTCAGATTTCGCCTTCTATATGAATACGTTAGACGGGGTGTTTGTTTAGAACAAACCGCCTTTTTTCAAGGTCACATTGCCACTGCCGATGAGGTAGCCCATGTTATAAATATCTACCTTGTACTCGCCCGGTTTGAAGTCGGAATTTTGTTTCCAATCTACATGACCTTCTTTGGTAGTACCAGATACATAGTCGATGGTGGTCTTGGCAGTGTAAAGTTTTTCAGTGCCGTCCTGCAGGGTGAAGCGGCCGCTGCCCAGGGCTTCTACTGCCAGGGGCGTACCGTCAGGAGCCGTGATGGCTACGTAGATGTCTTTCGGACCGCTGGTAGCAATACGGTTGTCCAGGTCAAAGCTTACGCGCATCAGGTCAGCACGTTTTGCCTTGGAAGTTTCTACTTCCTTGCCGCCTTTCTTCAGGTTGATGGGTGTCATCTTGATGTTGGAAGCATGCAGCACGGAACCTACTTCGGTTACTTTGCTCAGGGAGTCTTTCACTACGCCTACAGAATCGCGCTGTTTGCGGGCTACATCCCTTTCACCGGTCAGGGCTACTTTTTCACCTTCCAGGCGTTCAATGGTGGCCTGGTAATCTTCAATGTTTGCTTTCAGTTTGTTGATCAGTTCCTGCGCTTCTTTCAGCTGTGCAGCCGTGGCGTTCTTGTTAGACAGGATGCTCTGGATACGTGCTTTCATATCATTCACTTCCTTATCTTTGGTTTTCACCAGGCTGTCCATGCGGCTGTTTTGGGAGATCAGGTCATCCAGGCGCGCATTGGCGGCGTTATATTCCTGCTGCAGTGCGTCGCGGGAAGAAGAGATAGAATCTATCTGCGTGGTCTTCTCGGTGATCACTGTATTGGAGTTATGCTTATCATATAACATGTAAATCCAGGTACCCAGCAACAGTGCGATCAGAACACCGTAAATAATGCCGTTTTTATTGCTTTTAGGTTTTTCAGGCCCGCCAGAATTAGAAGAAGGTCCGGGCGCGGGCGCATTAAACGTGTTTTCTGTCATAAATGATTCGTTTTATGTTTGTTGTATGGTTAAAAAAGATAATGCAAATAAAATGCGTTCTGCGCGTAATTTCCTAACAATTCCTAAAATTATTTCCCAGGATGCTGCAAAACGTTGCGTTAGATCAATTACTCCTGTTAGACATAGAAACGACCCCTGCATATAAAGACTTTTCCCAGGTCCCGGAGCCGTTGCAGTCACTATGGATGGACAAAATGACAAAAACTTTGCCAGATTCAACCGATTGGGCTGAAACATACGCTGACAGGGCCGGGATCTTTGCTGAATTTGGTAAAATAGTGTGCATTTCGGTAGGTTTTTTCCATGCAGAAAACGGTCGTTATCAATTGCGTGTGAAATCCTTCTTCAGTGACGATGAAGCGGCTTTGCTCCATGATTTTTTACAATTGGTACAAAAATTTCATATAAGGTTTCCCCGTTTCCAGTTTGCCGGGCACAATATCAAGGAATTTGATATTCCTTACATTTGCCGCCGCAGCGTAGTACTGCAATGTGCTTTGCCACAGGCCCTGCAGCTCCACGGCTTCAAGCCCTGGGAACTGCCCATGCTGGATACGATGCAGCTCTGGCGCTTCGGCGACTTTAAAAATTATACTTCCCTGCGCCTGCTTACCGCCATCCTGGACATCCCTACGCCCAAAGATGACATAGACGGCAGCATGGTGGCCAAAGTGTACTGGGAAGAACGTAACCTCCAGCGCATTGCAGACTATTGTCAGAAAGACGTGGTAGCCGTAGCCCAGCTGCTGCTCCGCTTTAAATGCCTGCCGCTCATGGCACCGGAAGACGTGGTGCTGGCCTGAGTAACAACAACGATCTATGGAATACACCGATATTATCCAGGAATGGAAGAATAAAAAATTTAAGCCGCTCTACTGGCTGGAAGGGGAAGAGGATTTCTTCATTGACCAGGTGACCGGTTATGCGGAAGATAAACTGCTGGACGAAGCAGAGAAAGGTTTTAACCTCACGGTGCTCTATGGCAAGGATGCAGACTGGAGCGCTGTGGTGAACGCATGCCGCCGCTACCCGATGTTTGCAGAGCGCCAGGTGGTGATCCTCAAAGAAGCGCAGGGCATGCGCGACCTCCTGAAGCTGGAAGCCTATATTGAAAACCCCCTGGCCAGCACGGTGTTTGTAGTGGCGCATAAACAAGGCAAGATCGATGGCCGCAGCAAGTTGTCAAAACTCATCAAGGAGAAGGGCGTCATGCTCACCACCAAAAAGATGTACGACAACCAGCTGCCCAACTGGGTAGAGGCCTATACCCGCGGCCGCGGACTGGCCATTTCCCAGAAGGCCTGCCTTATGCTGGTAGACCACATTGGCAACGACCTTTCCCGCATTGCCAACGAAATAGATAAGCTGCTGGTAAACCTGCCCGAAGGCAAAAAGATAGACGAGGCAGACATTGAAAAATACGTAGGCATCAGCAAAGAGTACAACGTATTTGAACTGCAGAATGCGGTGGGCCAGAAAGACAGTGCCAGGGTAATGCGCATTGTAAAATACTTTGCCGCCAATCCCAAAGCGGGCCCTATCCAGATGGTGATCCCCGCACTCTATAATTTCTTTGCCAAAGTGAACATGATCTTTGGTGTAAAAGGCGGCGAAAAAGAGATCGCCTCCGCCCTCAGTGTGCATCCTTTCTTCGTAAAGGACTACACTGCTGCGGCCCGTGCCTATGGCCCGGAAGGCAGTGAGCGCGCCATTCTGCTGCTGCACAATTATAACCTGCGCAGCATCGGGATCAATGACAGTGGCGTAGAGGATGGGGAACTGATGAAAGAGTTGCTTTTTAAAATAATGTTTTAGCTGCACGCAATGCGTCAACACAAAAAATCCGGCAAACGTATTCGCTTGCCGGATTTTTTTATGCAGTAATGCTTATAAAGCAGCTAATATTTCTTTTGCTGTTGCGGAGTCCTTATCCATCTGTGCAATCAGCTCGTTCACGTCATTGAACTTCTGGTTGCCTCGCAGGTAAGCAATGAACTGCAGGGTGATTACCTGGTCATACAGGTCGCCGTTGAAATCAAAGAGGTGCGCTTCCAGGCGGAGGTCTGAACCGTTGAACGTGGGCCGGGTGCCAATGCTCATCACGCCATTGCGCCACTGGGTTTCATGGGCCAGCTGTACGCGGATGGCATAAATGCCTTCTGAAGGAATGAGTTTGCGGCTGTCTGTCACCTGCAGGTTGGCCGTAGGATAGCCCAGCTGGCGGCCCATTTTATCGCCATGCATCACCGTGCCACTGAGGAAGTAGGGGTAGCCCAGCAGTTCGTCAGCCAGCGCTATGTCACCGGATTCAAGACTGCTACGGATCTTGGTAGAGCTTACGGTCAGGTCGTGTACCACCTGCTGTGGGATCTCCAGGAGCTGGTAGCCATAGCGGGCCTGTTCGCGTTCCAGCAGCTCCAGGCCACCCTCGCGGTTGTGCCCAAAACGGTGGTCGTAACCGATGATGATGGTGTGGGGGTGAAATTTTGCAATGAGAAAATCCGAGATATAATCGCTGGCGCTCATAGCCGCAAAGGCAGGCGTGAAGGGCACTACCACCAGGTGGTCTATACCGCACTGCTCCAGCAGGGCTATCTTTTCGGGAAGGGTGGTCAGGATGTGGATGGGCCGGTCCTGTGGGCGCAGCACCTCCCGGGGATGCGGGTCAAAGGTGATGATCACTTTCTCGCCGTTACAGGCCCTGGCAGCCACTTCCAGCTGTTGTAAAATAAAACGGTGGCCCGTATGCACCCCGTCAAAAGTGCCGATAGTAATAACTGCGCGATGAAAGTCAGGCAATTGCCCCAAATCCCGGTGAACCTGCATAATTTATCTGATCCTGTACAAAACGATGGGCAAATCTAAAGGTTTTGGGCAGAATCTGTTAATTTTGTCCCTCCTAAAAAGGTGATTGGTTAATTGTTAGCAGTTAGTCGTGGGAGAAGAACACGGTTAATCATTAACCTTTAACGATTAACCATTAACGATTAACGTCTATGGATCAGAATCTGTACAACCAGCGCGGGGTGTCTGCGGGTAAAGAAGATGTGCACAATGCCATCAAAAACATCGATAAAGGATTATTCCCCAAAGCCTTCTGCAAAATAGTGCCCGATGTGCTGGGTGGCGATGCCGCCTACTGCAACATCATGCATGCGGATGGCGCCGGCACCAAATCCAGCCTGGCCTATACATACTGGAAAGAGACGGGCGACATCAGCGTATGGAAAGGCATTGCCCAGGACGCTATCATCATGAACCTTGACGACCTTCTTTGCGTGGGCGCTACGGAAAATATCCTGCTGTCGTCCACCATTGGCCGCAATAAGCACCTGGTGCCCGGTGAAGTGATCGCCGCCATCATCAACGGAACAGAAGAAATTCTCGCAGCGCTGCGCCAGCACGGCATTTCCATCCACTCCACCGGTGGCGAGACGGCCGATGTGGGCGACCTGGTACGCACCATCATCGTAGACAGCACCGTGACCTGCCGCATGCCCCGCGCCGAAGTGATCTCCAATGATCGCATCCAGGCCGGCGACGTGGTGGTAGGCCTTGCCTCTTACGGCCAGGCATCTTATGAAACAGCCTACAATGGCGGCATGGGCAGCAATGGCCTTACCTCCGCCCGCCACGATGTATTCAATAAATCCGTAGCGGCAAAATATCCCGAAAGCTTTGACCCCGGCATTCCCGCCCACCTGGTGTTCAGCGGCAGCAAATCCCTGACGGACAAGGTAGAGGTGCCCGGCTTTGGCCAGGTGGATGCCGGCAAGCTGGTATTGTCTCCCACGCGCACCTATGCACCCGTGATCAAAAAAGTGTTGGAGCAGTTCCGCGTTAAAGTGCACGGCATGGTGCATTGCAGCGGTGGTGCCCAGACCAAGGTGCTGCACTTCATTGACAGGCTGCACGTGATCAAGGATAACCTGTTTCCCATTCCGCCCCTGTTCCAGCTGATCCAGGAGCAATCCGGCACGGACTGGAAGGAGATGTACCAGGTATTTAACATGGGCCACCGCATGGAGATCTATGTGCCGGAAGAGATTGCGGCGGATATTATTGCTATTTCCAAGAGCTTTAACATCGACGCACAGATCGTGGGACGCGTGGAAGCGGCGGCAACCAAACAGGTAACGGTGAAGGCACCGGCGGGGACGTTCATTTATCATTAAGTATTTGGTCCAATAGAAAAAGCGGATCGCCTGCAAGCGGTCCGCTTTTTTATGTGGGGTGATGAAGTAAAAACAGGGAACAAACTATTTGCATAACCGCATCATTGCCGCCAGGAGATGCTGCCATCGCCTTTTTCCACAAACAATGGCACTTTCCTCAACACAAAAACGCTGCCCCCAGGGCAACGTCTTCGTGTACATCTATTACACTTCGATTAGCAGCCGGTGGGCTGCCTGGTGGCCGTTTCCAGCCAGGGCAAAGCAAAGAAAGCCTGTTCTGCGGCCACTTTCTTGCCGAGTGTGAAGCGCACCGGTAAGTTAAACTGCACCGACACTTTTTTGCCAGCCTGTGTACCGGCATTCCAGACGGGCATCATGTTTACTACGCGCAGCGCTTCCTCGTCCAGATCAGGGTGGGGATTGCCTACAATTTTGGCATCACGGATGTGGCCATCCTGGTCTACTATAAACTGCACAAACACAGTGCCCTCGCGGTTTTGATCAACCGCCGCGTTAGGGTACTTTATGTTTTTACTCAGGAAATTGTTCAGCGCATTCTCTCCACCCGGGAAGGTAGGCGGATTTTCTACGACCGTAAATACCTCTTTGTTATCACCGGACTTGAACTCAACCTTGTCGTGGTGATGCATGCACAGGTACCGTGTGCCATCTTTCAGGGCGACAATGATGGAATCATGTGGCAGTACATTCATCGACTCCAGGCGGTCTGCCGGGATTTTGTTGAGGTCATCCCAAGTGATGTTTTTCAGCTGGTCGGCCGGGTTAGCGGGCGGTGGCGGGGGCGGGGGGATACGGGGCGACGTATCGCTTTGCTGCTGGCAGCTCATCACGGCTGCGAGGGCCAATCCCAGCGGAAGGAGGGCGAGTTTTTTCATAAATGAAATTTTAGTGGGTTTGGAAAAAAGCATTTGAATACGGCGTTGTATGGGCGGATGAAAGAAGCTGTTGGTCAGTGCCCATGCCGGCTGGAATACCGTGTGGAGAATGGTTTCCGCGTAATGCGCTTTGTCATGTGCGGCGCCTTCGTCGGCCAGGAACTCGTGTACCAGCGCCATTTCCCGGCGGTACAAATAAAAGAACGGGTTGATCCAGCAGCAGGCGCAAACCAGCTCCAGCAGCAGTTTATCCAGTGAGTGGCGCTGGCGCACATGTACCATTTCATGCTGCAGGATCTGCGATCCGGCGTCACTCCCGGTGGGCATGGCCGTGTTCCAGAACACCACGTTAAAGAATGAGAAAGGCAGGCCTACATTGGCATTGCGGGCAAGTATGACCTCGTTATCCCTGCTTAATTGACTTTGCTGCCGTAACCGCCACAGGCGCCAGCAATTGTAGCCCACCCGCAGCAATAGTACCAGGGCAATGCCGGCGTACAATGTTTCAAAACGCAGCAGGGACACACTGGCAGCGCTTTGCGGAGCGCCTACCTGCACGGTGGGCAGCAGGATGGCCTGCATGGCCACTGGTAGTGTAAGACCACCTTCCTGTGATGCCGGCCAGTATACCGGTACCAGTGGTAGCAGGATAGCTGCCATCACGCTACCCGCCAGGAACCAGCGGCTGCGCCGGTGTTGGGCTTTGTTGCGCAGCGCCAGGCCATAGTAAGCAAGGCAAAGGCCTGCAATGGCGGCTTGTTTCAGCAAATAAAAGATCAAAGGTGTCATGATGCTTCGTTTTTAATCTACGTGCATTTGCCTGGACCAGCGGATATGCTGTTGGCGGTCCATGTAGCTGAATCGGTAAAGCCCTTTTTGAAGGCTCATGTTGAAGCGGTGCTCACCCGCGGCCATTGGCACAAAGGTTTGGTAGTTCACCTTGCCGCTGTTGTCCAGCCGGTGTACCAGCATTACCCCCATCTCTTTGGCAGAAAGGCTGTCTGACGGCACTTCCAGGGCTACTTCCCGCAAGGTGGAGTCACTGCCACCACCAGCGTTTTTTACCAGCCAGTTGTAATTGAACGTGGCGATGTTTTCGATATCGCAGTAATGGCAATCATTTTGCCGCGCTGCGTAGTATACCAGGGAGATGGCCCCGTCGCGGTAGGGGAGCAGGGCCTGGTAGATCTCCCGTTTTTTATATTCCACCTTGCGGTACCAGTAGGAGGGGGCCGCGTGGGTGTATTTGCGGGCCATCCCTTTTGAAAGCCCGCTGCTATCGTGGTGCAACAGCGCCACCAGGTGATAGTAAGGTGGCTTCACCGGTGTGGCATTGTAGAGGATAGTGGCCTTTTCCGGGGCAATACCCAGCTGCCGCAGCACGGCTTTGTCTTCCGGCCTGCTGTAGCCTACCTGTACGCCCTTTCCGGTATCTGCCGGCTGGTAGTGAAAGTCGCCGGGCATGGATAGTACCAGCCAAAGTGGCTCATTCACATAATAGGCCCGCTGGCTGTTCACCACCATGCCTTCCCGGTTATACTGGTAGGCCGGTTTTGCGCAGCCTCCCAGCAGCGCGGTGATCATAATAAGGAGAGCCGCGTAACGCATGGTGCTATTCTTTTTTATCGCCTTCCCGGTGTTCCTTGATCTGCTGCAGCAGTTGCTCCAGTTCCTTTACGTCCAGGTCTTTTTCCTTTACGAAGAAAGACACCATGTTACTGAAGCTCCCGTTGAAATAGCCTTTTACAAACTGCTTCATGGTCTTACTGGTGTAGCTTTCCTTGCTTACCAGGGGAAAGTACTGGTGCGATTTGCCAAAGGATTTAAAATCCACGAATCCTTTTTCAACCAGGATCTTGATCAGGGTGGATACCGTGTTGTAATGCGGCTTGGGCTCGGGCAGCTCGTCTATCAGGTCTTTGACAAAGGAGGGGCCCGTTTTCCATAAAGCCTGCATGATCTGCTCTTCAGCCTTGGTAAGTGTTTTCATGAAAATTGTTTTGTGTTGCTTCTCCCGGGCCGCGATAAAATAACCCTGGAAGATTGCGACTCAAATATAAACTAATTTCTTAGTTGAAAAACTATTTTTTTAGTTTTTCAAAAATTGGGGTTGAAACAATTATTTTTGTTTCCCACAGCTAAAAGCCTAAAGATGATAGCAGACCAGCCCATTATACAATTGTCCAATGCCAATATTTACCAGGGCCAGTCCCTGATCCTGTCAGATGTGAACATCGCTGTAAACAAGGGAGAGTTCGTTTATCTGATCGGCAAAACCGGCACTGGCAAGTCCAGCCTGCTGAAAACCCTGTATGGCGACCTGCCTTTCAGGGAGGGTGCCGGCCAGGTGGTGGGTTTTGACCTGAAAAAGATGGACTGGAAGAAAGTGCCTTACCTGCGCCGCAACCTGGGTGTGGTGTTCCAGGATTTCCAGTTGCTCAATGACCGCAATGTGCACGACAACCTGAAGTTTGCCCTCAAGGCCACGGGTTGGGAGAGCAACAAGGAGATGGAAGACAAGATCCATGACGTGCTGGATAAGGTAGGCCTGGGCACCAAGGGTTTTAAGATGCCGTATGAGCTTTCCGGTGGAGAGCAGCAGCGTGTGGATATTGCCCGTGCCATGCTCAACTCCCCGAAGCTGATCCTGGCGGATGAGCCCACCGGTAACCTGGACCCTGAAACCTCCGACGGGATTATGCAGCTGTTGTTCCGCATTTGCCGGGAAGATGATACCGCTATTGTAATGGCCACTCATGACTATATTGTGCTGCAGAAGTTCCCCAGCCGGGTGCTGCGCACGGAGAACGGGCAGGTGATAGACAATGCCGCGGTGAACTTCTCCTGATGATTATGTATATCGTTTATATATAATGTAACAATACAACTGCCTGTATGCCAGTATATGGTGAAAAGGCTTGTGGATGGCGGTTCTGGCCGGTTCTGCCGGTAATTTGTATTGGTTTTTGGTGTTTGGAAATATTATCCTACTTTTGCACGGTAAAATACCGACTTAATAAAATTCATTTATTTCCAAGATGTCTTATTTAACTGTTGAAAAGAAAGCTAATATTTTTAAAGAATTCGGCGGTAGCGAGAAGAACACCGGCTCTATAGAAGCGCAGATCGCTTTGTTGACCGAGCGTATCACCAGCATCTCCGGTCACCTGAAACAAAACAAAAAGGATTTCTCTACTAACCGTGGTCTGATGAAAATGGTAGGTCAGCGCAAGCGTCTGCTCTCTTACCTGTCCAGAACTAACCTGCAAGGCTACCGTGCCCTGATCGAGAAATTAGGTATCAGAAAGTAATCAATACTCGAAGTATAGCGCTATTCCCAACTGTTCCAGGTTGGGAATAGTTTTTTTATGTAGACCATTTTAATTTCCCAAATTTTATGAATCTGACACCTGTTTCCGTTAAATTCGATATAGGAGACGGTCGTATAGTGACTATCGAAACTGGCAAGTTAGCCCGCCAGGCCGATGGAGCTGTGACTGTTCGCTTAGGCAACGCCATCCTGCTGGCTACCGTGGTAGCGGCAAAGGAGCCGAAACCAGGTCAATCCTTCTTCCCCCTCACGGTGGACTACACGGAAAAGTTTGCTTCCGCTGGCCGTATTCCCGGCTCTTTTTTCAAGCGTGAAGGCCGCCTTTCCGACTACGAAGTACTGATTTCCCGTTTGATAGACCGCGCACTGCGCCCGCTTTTCCCCGATGATTATCTCTGCGAAGTACAGGTACTGGTTACCCTCATCTCTTCCGATCCGGAAGTGATGCCGGACGCCCTGGCCTGCCTGGCTGCCTCTGCTGCCCTGGCCGTGTCTGACGTGCCCATCCAGGAGATCATCTCCGAGGTACGCGTGGCCCGCATTGACGGTCAATACGTGATCAACCCTTCCCGCAGCCAGCTGGCTACCGCCGACATGGACTTCATCATTGGTGCTACTGAAAAGAACATCATGATGGTGGAAGGCGAAAGCAAGCAATGCCAGGAAGAAGACCTGATCACCGCGATCGAGGCTGCACACGCCGCTATCCGCATACAGGTAAAAGCCCAGCAGGAGCTTCACGCCCTGATCGGCAGCCCGGCCAAACGCGCTATCGAAGCACCCCACAAGAACGAAGAACTGAAAGCCAAGATCGAGGCTTTTGCAAAGGATAAGATCTACCAGGTAGCAAAATCTGCGCTCAGCAAACATGACCGCAGCGATGCTTTCTCCAAGATCGGTGATGAGCTGAAAACCTTCCTGGGCGAAGAACTGCCGGAAGAAGACCAGCCCCTCGTAAAGGAATACCTGCACGACCTGGAAAAAGAAGTGGTACGCAACATGATCCTGGATGATAACGTTCGTCTGGACGGCCGTTCCCTGGACCAGGTGCGCCCCCTGGCTATGGAGGTGGATTACCTGCCTTCTCCCCACGGTGCAGCCCTCTTCACCCGCGGTGAAACCCAGTCCCTCACCACGGTGACCCTGGGTACAAACGACGACGAGCTGCTGATCGAAAGCGCCGCTACGTCCGCTTATTCCAAATTTATCCTCCACTACAACTTCCCGCCCTTCTCTACCGGCGAAGTGAAGCCCATGCGCGGCCCCGGCCGTCGTGAGGTGGGCCACGGTAACCTGGCAATGCGCTCCCTGAAGCAGATGATGCCCGGTAACGATTACGCCTACACCGTGCGCGTCGTATCTGATATCCTGGAGTCCAACGGTTCATCCTCTATGGCTACCGTGTGCGCAGGTTCCCTGGCATTGATGGACGCAGGCGTTCCCATTCCCAAGCACGTGAGCGGTGTGGCCATGGGCCTCATTGCACGCGCCAGCGATGGTAAATGGGCCGTGTTGACAGACATCCTGGGTGATGAAGACCACCTGGGTGATATGGACTTTAAAGTAACCGGTACCCGCGATGGCATCTGCGGTATCCAGATGGATATCAAAGTAGATGGCCTGAGCATGGACGTAATGCGCGCAGCACTGGCACAGGCTAAGCGCGGCCGCCTGCACATCATTGAACAGATGTATGCCTGCATTAGCGAAGCCCGCCCCGAACCGAAACCGCATGCACCACGCATGGAAAAACTGATCATCGACCGCGAGTTCATTGGTGCGGTGATCGGCCCGGGTGGCAAGATCATCCAGGAGATCCAGCGTACCACCGGTACTACCATCAATATCGAAGAAGTGGGCGAAACCGGCGAAGTAAGCGTGTTCTCTGCCCAGGCAGAAGGACTGCAGAAAGCGATGGCCTGGATCAAGGGCATCGTAGCTGTACCGGAAGTAGGCGAAACCTACGAAGCTACCGTGAAATCGATCATGCCTTACGGCGCCTTCGTAGAGTTCATGCCAGGCAAACAAGGCCTGCTGCATATCTCCGAAGTGAGCTGGAAACGCCTGGATGACCTGGAAGGCGTACTGAATGAAGGGGACGTGATCAAGGTAAAACTGGTAGGCACCGATCCCAAGACCGGCAAGTTCAAACTGAGCCGCAAGGTGTTGCTGCCCAAGCCGGAAGGTTATGTAGAGCGCGAAGAGCGTGAAGACCGGGGTGACCGCGGTGGACGTGGTGACCGTCGCGATGACCGTGGCCGTGGTCGTGACGACCGTGGTGGCCGTCGTGATGACCGGGGTGGACGTGATGACCGTGGTTTCCGTGACCGTGGCGATCGTGGTCCGCGTGAAGACCGTGGCCCCCGCGAAGATCGTTTCAACCGCCCGTCTGACACTACACAGGACAGTGGTCCGGTGTTTGACAGCCCGAGCTTTGATGAATAGGAGATTTAAGCGTATTTGAGTATAATGAAAAAGCCCGCTGGTGTTATGCCAGCGGGCTTTTTGTTTTAAATGACATCAGCTTGGGGAATAAAAAGCCCCGCCGGCAACACCAGCGAGGCCTTCGGGTGAAACAAAATAGTTACTTCCTCGTAGTATTGATCACCGGTTCTGTATAAATATCCTGCTCTCTCAGGATCTCCTTCCCGTCCTGGAACTTATAGATGCGGTAATTCTTACCATTAATGTCGTGGTCTGCAAACAGGTAACGGGTCACCGGTGCCTTCACATATTTTTCACTCATGTGCACCTTGCCCTGCTGGAGCAATTGCGGCAGGATCTCATCCAGGTAAGGTTGCAGCAGGCCGGGGCCTTCCGCCCAGAAATACACGAAATTATTCACGTCAAATGACAGGGGCTGGCCGGCAGCTGCGTTCCAGTAAGCCAGGGCCTGTTCATAATGGCGCTGCACATCCTGCTCGGTCAGGTGGGCAAACTGCACGTTCTGATACACTTTCGGGCTGTATTTGTGTTGTTTCAGGGTGGTATCCAGCGATTTCAAATAGAGGTCGAGCTCGGCGCGGTCTACTACCAGCACGCCATTCTCCCGCTTATAAACAATGGAATCCTGGAATTGGAAAGGCTGGACTTTGATGATGTTAGGCTTTTCCTCGTCCTGCTGGGCAAACAGTGCCGGCGCAAGGAACAGGAGCGGCAACAGGGCAATCAGGGATTTTTTCATAGGATATGCATTAAAATTTCAACAAATATATTAAATTTGAATTATGTTTGCATTAAACCGGTATGAAGGCCCTGCTAAGTCTTTATGACGCCGTATCCTATACTTGTTTTTGAGCGATCTTTGAGAAAAACCTGCCGCACTGATGGAAGCCGTTAACAATCAAAACGGTATATTTGCCGGTATGACTTACATGGCAATTACCATTTCGCAATCTGCTGAGCTGGCGGAAATACTGATCGCCCGGCTGGTGGATATAGGCTATGAAGGATTTGAAGAAAGGGACCAGGAGTTAATAGCCTTTATTCCGCATGCAGATTACGATGCCAATGCCTTGCAGGAAGTACTGCAGGAGTATGGGCTGGTATACCTGGCAGAAGGGGTGGCCGATACCAATTGGAACGCCCTCTGGGAAAGTAATTTCCAACCCGTGCAAGTGGATGATTTTTGTGGCATCCGCGCAGATTTTCACCCGTCTTTTGCTACCCTGCCCCAGCATGAGATCGTGATCACGCCAAAAATGTCTTTTGGCACCGGCCATCACGCCACCACCTTTTCCATGATCCGCCTGATGCGGGATCTTCCTTTGGAAAACAAACAGGTGTTTGACTTTGGTACCGGTACGGGCATCCTGGCTATCCTGGCGGAAAAGCTGGGCGCAGCCCGGGTAGACGCGATCGATATTGACGAATGGGCGGTGAACAATACACGGGAGAACATCGCGGCAAACGATTGCCATCGCATAAAAGTGTGGCAATCAGACTCCCTGGATGGAATAAATGACACGTACGAGGTATTGCTGGCAAACATTAATCGTAATATTTTACTGGCATTCATGGGAGCAATGCGCAAAATGCTACAACCAGGCGGCGCCCTCCTGCTTAGCGGTATACTAACGACAGACGCACCTGCAATACTGGAATCTGCCACAGCACACGGATTTAAACAACAAAAACAAGTAGAAAAGGATAACTGGCTGGCCATACAGCTCATAGCGGATTAAAGCATAAATATGAAAAAACTATACTATGAAAACCGTTGATTGACCATTTTTTGGAGCACTATTAGACTACATTTTGGCAAAATTTTAACACTTTTTTCCTTAACTTCGTTTTCCTAACTTATCGTGATGACTGAATTTCTGCTTTTGATCTGTGCCTATTTAATTGGCTCTATCCCTACTGCTGTGTGGGTGAGTAAGGGCGTTTTCGGGATGGATATTCGTGAATATGGCAGCGGCAACGCTGGCGCCACCAATACCTTCCGTGTCCTTGGTCCCAAAGCCGGCAGCTTTGTGATGCTGATAGACATGCTCAAAGGAGTTTTGGCCGTTAGACTTTCCTATCTCCTGAATTTTTACGACAATCCTGACCACCTTACTGCACTGGTTAATTTCCAGATAGGCCTTGGCCTGGTAGCGGTGGTAGGCCACATCTTTCCTATCTGGGCAGGCTTCCGTGGCGGTAAAGGCATTGCCACCCTCTTTGGCCTCGTACTGGCCATCCAGCCTGCAGTAGCCCTGAGCTGCGTGGGTGTATTCATCCTGATCCTTTTCCTTACCCGCTATGTTTCGCTGAGCTCCATCATTGCCAGCATTGCATTCCCGGTGCTGATCCTCTATATTTTCAACGAGCGTGAACAGTTCTACCGTGTATTTGCCATCGCCGTGGCGCTCATGGTGGTGCTCACGCATCAAAAGAACATCGTACGCCTGTTTAACGGTAACGAAAACAAAGTACCGCTGTTCCGCAACCGCAGCGTGTTCCGCAGAAATCACGAAGAATAGTTTTTGAAACATATTGTTTGAGAGCCACCCAGGAACGGGTGGCTTTCTTATTTTATATTTCCGGCAAATGGTGGTTCCGGGCATGAAACGGAATGATTTTGGTAATGAAAGCCTGGGAGGGCATGTTTTACATTACCTGAAAACTTCCTGCTCCCGGCCGTTGGAAATTCATTTTCTTTGCATAGCATTTACACAATTCACATACTGTACTGATATGAAAAAGTTTTACATGTTGCTGGCCGGCGTAGCCGTGCTGGCTGCCGGATGTACCAGGGTGCCCATCACAGGTCGTCAGCACCTGGCACTGATCCCTGAAGGTACCATGAACTCTATGGCTTTGCAGGAATACCAAAGCTTCCTGTCAGAGAACAAGACGGTAAGTTCCGCTACCAGTGGCGATGCACAGATGGTGCAGCGTGTGGGCCAGCGCCTGGCCAATGCCGTTACCCAATACATGACCAGCCAGGGATTGCAAAACCAGATCGCTAATTACAAATGGGAGTTTAACCTGGTGAGCAGTAAGGAAGTGAATGCCTGGTGCATGCCGGGTGGTAAAGTAGTGGTGTATACCGGCCTGCTGCCCATTACCCAGAATGAAACGGCGCTGGCCTGCGTACTGGGGCACGAGATCTCGCACGCTATTGCCCAACATGGTAATGAGCGCATGAGCAACGGTCTTATTGCACAGGGCATTGAAATTGCCGGATCAGTAGCGTTGAACAAGAACCCCACAGCGCAAAATCTCTTTATGCAGTCTTTCGGTGTGGCCAGCCCCCTGGGCCAATTGGCTTTCTCCCGCCAGGATGAACTGGAAGCGGATCACCTTGGCATCATCTTCATGGCCATGGCCGGCTACGATCCGCAACAGGCGCTACCGTTCTGGCAACGCATGGCTGCGCAGAATACCACTAAGCCCAATGAGCTGACCAGCACACACCCCAGCGATGAAAGACGCATTGCCGAGCTGCAAAAGGAAATGCCGGAAGCGCTGCGTTATTATAAAAAATAACAGCACATCTTATATACAAGAAAGCCCGCAAACCAATGGTCTGCGGGCTTTTCTATTTATCGGAACTTTTTATAGTTACCGGCAGGCAACCATTTAACTGGCTGCTTTTTCCGGCAGCACATCTACCACTTTCCGTGTCTTTTGTATTTTCATTTTCTCCGGCACCTGGGAAAGGATCTCCTTTTTGAAAGCATCTATCAATGCCTGCTTGATGAAATAGCGGTGTGTTACCAAACTGATCTCGCGCACGGGCTCCGGTGATTTGAAGTAACGTACCATGCCCAGTTGGCGTTGGGAAAGGTCCTGCAGGGAAAGCTCCGGTAAGATGGTGAAGCCATCATTGAGGTCTACCATGCGTTTAAGGGTTTCCACGCTGCCGGTGTTGTACTCCAGGTTTTTATAGTCGCCCATGGTGAATTTATCCTTGCAGATGTTCAGCACCTGGTTGCGCATGCAGTGGCCTTCATTGAGCAGCCACACTTCCTTTACATCCAGGTCTTCCGGCTTGATCACCTTTTTTTCAAACAGTTTGTTAGACTTGGCGGTGTACACCACAAAGCTTTCGTAAAACAGGGGATGCTCTTCAATGTGCTGGTTGTGCAGGGGAGTGGCCAGCACGCCACAGTCCAGCAGTTCCTGTTTCAGGTGTTGTATGATTTGTTCGGTAGGATATTCCCAGATCTCCAGCTTCACTTTCGGGTATTTCTTCATGAAAGTAGTGAGGATGCGGGGAAGGAGGTAAGGTGCCAGGGTAGGGATGATGCCTACACGCAGGTTGCCCTGGATCTCTTTTTTCTGGTCAGAAATGATCTCGCGGATGCGGGCATTTTCCTTGATGATCACGCGGCCCTGCGCAATCACGGCGCTGCCAATCTCCGTGGGTACTACGGGCAGTTTGCTACGGTCAAATATCTTGATGCCCAGTTCATCTTCCAGCTTCTGTATCTGCATACTCAGCGTGGGCTGCGTCACAAAACATTTTTCAGCGGCTACGACAAAGCTACGGTAAGTGTCCACTGCCACGATATATTCCAGTTGTACGGTTGTCATAAGCCCAAAAATTAACCCTGCAAAGGTATTGATAAAATCTATCAATAGTCGCTTTCTTATAAATATATTCCCGATCCGATCAATGCCCGGAAAATGTTGGCAAATGAGGGTATGCTGCATCAAATCCGGGCTTTTTGCCGTTACTTTACGCCTACCTAATCCCCTGCAACTATGGACGCAGATCTGGCTAAAAAGCTGTTATTTAAAGAGGCGGATGCGCCGTATTTTGTCGTTAATTTGCCGGCTTCCCTGCAGGCTGCCTTCAAAGGAAAAGGCCTGCATACGGCATTTCCAGCCAAAGAGCAGGCGCCCTTCCTGCTCCTGTTTGTGGAGGATGTGGCCAGCCTGGAGGCAATTGCATCCAAAGCAGTGAAGGCCATGGCGCCCGATGGAAAACTTTGGGTGTCCTATCCCAAAATATCTTCCGGTATTAAAACAGACATCACCCGCGATAAAGGCTGGGAACCCATGACGGGTAAAGGCTGGCAACGGGTGTCCCTTATTTCACTGGACGATACCTGGTCGGCCTTCCGCCTGAAGCCTATGACGGCGGAGGATGCGCAAGCCCGGCGCAAAGGTAGCCCTGAAGTGCCGGGCGTGGACATGGTGAACCGCACCATCACCCCGCCTGCGGACCTGGTAGCCCTTTTCAAAAAATGGCCGGAGGCTAAAAAGAAATTTGACACCCTTTCCTTTTCCGGCCGGAGGGAATACCTGATCTGGATAGAGACGGCCAAACAGGCTGCCACGCGGGAACGCAGGCTGCAGGGTACTATTGAAAAGTTGTTAGCCAGTTAGCCGGATAGTTGTTGCCAGGCATAAAAAAAACGCAGCGGGTTGCTGCGTTTTTTTATTGAAATAATTTGAAGTCAGTTCAGTACTACATCACCCTGTAGCGGTACTTGATCTTATCCGTGTTGATGTACAGTTCCTTGATGTTGATAGATGCCTGGATCTCGTTTACAGCTTCTGTCTTCAGGTCGCGGAACTCTGCCTGCTTGGTGTCAATGGTGGACTTGTCTGCCAGGCCATTATCCAGCGCCAGTTTCAGGGAGTTGTTCACCTTGGAGTAGTAAGAATCCAGCAGGGTGAAATACTCGTTGTACAGGTTTTCAAAGCGCTTGCTCTGCAGCACCAGGTCTTCCATCTGGTTGTTCACTTCCTTCAGGTTCGGGTTTTCGCGGAGCAGCTTTTCATAGTCGATCTTCTTGCCGGTAGTGTATTTGTCTTCCAGCTGGGAGAAGAAGTCTATCACCTTGTCTTTCTTGAAATCAAAGAAGAAGGTGTTCATGGTTTCGCCCAGGGACTTGTTGCCTCTTTCCGGCAGCTTGAATTTCAATACGCTGGCGGTGAACATCAGGTGGTCGTAGAGGTTGTCCTGCAGGAGGTTCAGCTGGTCCTTGTTGAAGTTCAGGCCATACTCAAACTTCTGGTTGGCGTCATTGAGGGCGGTGTAATAGATCACGTATTTGTTCAGCTCCTTTTCAAAGCTGGCCAGTGCCTCTTTGGTGATGGCTTTATTGCTTACACTCACGCTGTGCAGGAAGTTCATGATGGAATTGGCGATGGCCAGGGGAGGGGTCAGTGATACGAAGCTCTGGAAAATAGGGCTGCTGATAATGGACTTGGTGGATTCCATGATCTTGCCGTCCCGGTCGTTCTTGTCTGCCTTGCCTTTGAGGATCACCTTTTCCACCAGGTCACTGATACGGTCGCTGTAAGAGAAGCCGAGGGCTTTACTTTCAGGGTTGTTCAGGGAGGTGATGAAGATGTCCAGGTTGTTGGTAGTGGTACGGGATTTCAGGTCCAGTATCTTCTTGTTCATCAGGTAGTACGTTTCGCTGGCATTGATGATATTGTTCTTTATCAGCTCGTACTTGGTGATGTTGTCGATCTCGCGGCCCTGGAGGAGGCTTTGGATTACGTTGGAATTCTGCCGGTCATTGTCCTGCACCTGCTGGATCTGGTCCATCAGTTTCTTGATCGTGGTGTCCTGTCCCGGCTTGTTTACCAGGGTTTTGGGCACGTCCGGGTCTTGGGCATAGGTGGAGGATACAGCCGCCGCCATAAGCAGGGCCAGGATAAAAAGGCTTTTAAAGCGCATGGTCCGCAGTTTTTTAGCAAAGATACCCTTAAATGGCACTTGTTGGGCATGGTCCAACAGGGTCGTTTGTAGGTTTGTTTGCATGATGTGTCAGCTTTTTTTGAACACGGTGTTAAAGAAAATATAATGCCAAACTATAGGACAGCAAATATAACAATGTATTTGAGGAATGTGTAATATACATAACTAATAGTTCTTAAGTATCAGCAGGCCCTGCATGTTGTCTAAACATTATATTCTCATTAATGACATATAAGTATGGGGGCAATGCCTTACATTGTCCTGAAATTTTCGCCACATCAATGCTTAATGACAAGAAGATTATTGTCGTGCTCCCGGCCTACAACGCAGCACTGACCCTTGAAAAGACCTATCATGAAATTCCCTTCGACATCGTGGACGAGGTGGTGCTGGTAGACGATGCCAGCAAAGACGAGACGGTGGAGGTGGGCCGCAGGCTCGGCATCCGCCATATCATCCGTCATGACAATAACAAGGGCTATGGCGGCAACCAGAAGTCCTGCTACAACAAGGCCCTGGAACTGGGCGCAGACATCGTGATCATGGTACACCCGGACTACCAGTACACCCCCCTGCTTATCCAGCCCATGTGCTCCATCATTGCCAATGGCGTGTACCCCGTGGTGTTAGGCTCCCGCATCCTGGGCAGGGGCGCCCTGAGAGGGGGCATGCCCTATTACAAATATGTATTCAATCGCTGCCTGACCCTCTTCCAGAACATCCTCCTTGGCCAGAAGCTCAGTGAGTACCACACCGGCTACCGCGCATTCAGCGCAGATGTGCTCCGGAATATCGATTTTAACGCCAATAATGACGACTTCGTTTTCGATAACGAAATGCTGTCGCAGATCTTCATGAAAAACTACGAGATCGCGGAGATCACCTGCCCTACCAAGTACTTTGAAGAGGCCTCCAGCATCAATTTCAGGCGCAGCAGCATTTATGGCCTGGGCGTATTGCGGGTATCGCTCCAGCACCGGTTGCACAAGTGGGGGTGGGTAAAGAACAAAATCTATGCGTAGATTGCGGCCTGATTACCGATGTCCATGAATAGAAAAGACCAGTGGCAATTTGCTAAAAAATATATCCGTTACCGCTTTGGCGCAGGCAACCGGCATGATGTGCATTCCCCCTTTGTGTATGCCATTGCAGACCAGTTGCTTCGCGATCACAGGCCCCGCCCGGCTTTTAAGCAGGTGGAAGCCCTGCGCAAACGCCTGCTGGCCAGTACCGCCACGGTGAATGTGACGGACCTGGGGGCTGGCTCCCTCGTATCCGGCGGCACGGTGCGCCGCATCAGTGACATTACAAAGTATGCGGCCAAGCCGCCCAAGTATGGCCAGTTCTTTTACCGGGCCGCGGAATATTTCAAGCCCGCGTACCTGCTGGAACTGGGCACCTCCATGGGCCTGAGCACCGCTTACATGGCCAGCGCCAACCCGCAGGCCTCCGTGACCACGATTGAGGGCTGCCCTAACATCGCAAAACAGGCTGGTGAGAACTTTGCCTCCCTGGGCTTACAGAATATCCGCCAGGTGACGGGCAATTTTGACCATGTGCTGCCGGAAGTGCTGGCGTCCATTCCTTCCCTGGACTGGGTGTTTATAGACGGCAACCATCGTGCAGCACCCACCATCGCTTATTTTGAAGCCTGCCTGCCCAGGGTGCATAACGACACCCTCCTTATCTTCGATGATATTCACTGGACAGAAGATATGGAGCAGGCCTGGGAACATATCAAGGACCACCCGGCCGTGACAGTGACAATTGACCTGTTTTTTATAGGGCTGGTGTTTTTTAAGAACGATGTGAAAGTGAAGCAACATTATACCTTGAAGTATTAACGCTTCCTGTATCAAAACGAAAAGGGAAGATCGCCTGCATGCGGTCTTCCCTTTTCGTTTATAGATCACCGTTATTTGCTTACCCGGCAATTACCGCAATGCTTTCTTTCGCGGCAGCAATCGTTTTATCAAGGTCTTCCTGCGTAAGTGCATTACACAGGAACCAGCTTTCAAATGCAGAGGGCGGCAGGTAAACGCCGCGTTCCAGCATGGCATGGAAGAAGCGTTTGAAGAGCTCATTGTTAGCCCCTGCGGCGGCGGAGAAGTCGATGATGGGATATTCCGCAAAATGCACGCTCATCATGGAGCCCAGCTGGTTTACCTGGTGCACGATGCCCGCTTCGGTAAATACTTTTTTCAGGCCATCCACCAGGTAAGTGGCTTTCTGTTCCAGCTCTTCGTAAATGCCTGGATTGTTGTCCAGCGTGGAGAGCATGGTGTAACCTGCAATCATGGCGATGGGATTGCCGCTCAGGGTACCGGCCTGGTATACTTTGCCCACTGGCGCTACCCATTCCATGATCTCCCTGCGGCCGGCAAAGGCACCCACGGGCATGCCGCCGCCGATGATCTTACCAAAGGTCACCAGGTCTGCCTTGATGTTCAGCCGCTCCTGTGCACCACCGCGGGCCAGGCGGAAGCCGGTCATTACTTCATCGAGGATGAGGAGGATGCCGTGTTCATCGCAAAGTGCCCGCAGGCCTTCCAGGAAGCCCGCCTGTGGCAGGATGCAGCCCATGTTGCCGGCTACCGGCTCTACGATGATGGCCGCAATGCTGTCTGGATGATCTGCAATGAGTTGCTGCACTGCGGGCAGGTTGTTGTAAGGCGCCGTGAGGGTATCGTTGGCTACGGCCTGTGTTACCCCGGGGATGGATTGAATATCGAGGGTAGCCACACCGCTGCCGGCGCTTACCAGGAAGCTGTCTGCATGGCCATGATAGTTGCCTTCAAACTTAATGAACTTATTACGGCCGGTGAAGCCGCGGGCCACGCGCAGGGCGCTCATACACGCCTCGGTGCCGGAATTTACCATGCGCACCATGTCAATATTGGGCACCATGCTGATGATCAGCTCCGCCATCTTGATCTCCAGTTCCGTGGGGGCGCCAAAGGAAGTGGAGTAAGCGGCGTACTCCTGGATGGCCTTGAGCACGGGCTCATAAGCATGGCCCAGGATCATAGGGCCCCAGGAGTTGATGTAGTCGATATACGCGTTGCCGTCTGCATCGTACATGTAGGCTCCTTTGGCAGATTTCATGAATATGGGACTGCCGCCTACGCTCTTGAAAGCGCGCACCGGTGAGTTTACGCCGCCCGGTATCACCTGGCGGGCCCTGTCGAAAAGTATCTGGCTGTTGGTAAACATAGATAGATTGTTGGTGGTGGTATGCAATTTAACCATTGATCAATTTAGCGGCGTCTTTCGCAAAATAGGTAGCAATGAGGTCCGCGCCGGCGCGTTTCATGCTGGTCAGGCTTTCCATCACGGCCTTTTCTTCATTGAGCCAGCCACGTTCTGCGGCGGCCTTGATCATGGCATATTCACCGCTTACATGATAGGCACTAACGGGAACGGTTACACGATCTTTGATGATACGCATAATGTCCAGGTAGGCCATGGCCGGTTTCACCATTACAATATCGGCTCCTTCTTCAATGTCCATCAGGGTTTCCCTGATGGCTTCCTTGCTGTTGGCGTAGTCCATCTGGTAGGTCTTCTTGTCGCCAAAACCGGGCGCGGAGTCCAGCGCATCGCGGAAGGGACCGTAGAAGCAGGAGGCATACTTGGCGCTGTAGGCCATGATGCCGGTATTTACAAAGTTATGTGCTTCCAGCATCTGGCGGATAGCGAGGATGCGGCCGTCCATCATATCACTGGGTGCCACAAAATCCGCACCGGCCTGGGCATGGCTAAGGCTCATGCGGGTGAGCACTTCCACGGTGGCATCGTTGACAATGATCTCGCCTTCTACAATACCGTCGTGACCGTAGCTGGAGTAGGGGTCCAGCGCCACGTCTGTCATTACCACCATTTCCGGCAGTGCGTTCTTGATGGCGCGGATGCTGCGTTGCATGAGGCCATCAGGGTTCACGGCTTCGGTGCCTTTGTTATCTTTCAGTTCGTCAGCGCATTTGATAAAGAGCAGCACACTTTTAATACCCAGGCTCCACAATACTTTCACTTCTTTAATAGTGCCATCAATGGAGCGGCGGTAGTAGCCGGGCATGGATGGGATAGCTTCTTCTACATTGCTGCCCTCTACGATGAACAAGGGTGCAATAAAATCGGATGGTTTCAAAATATTTTCCGCCACCATACTGCGGATGGCCGGTGATGTTCTGAGGATCCTGTTACGTCTGATCATAATACTCGTCTATTTTGCACGGGCGGCTTTCGCTGTCCGCTGTGAAAAATCTAAATTACCGGGCCCAGTCCCTTGGCTTCAAATACTCCAGCAGCTGGGCTTCCGGGCTATCCGGCTCCGGGTGGTAGTCGTACTCCCAGCGGGCCACGGGGGGCAGGCTCATTAAAATGGATTCAATGCGCCCGTTGGTCTTCAGTCCAAACAGGGTGCCGCGGTCGTGGATAAGATTGAACTCCACATAACGGCCACGCCGGTACGCCTGCCAGTTGCGGTGTGCGTCTGTGTAAGCCTTGTCCTTGTTGCGGCGCACAATGGGCAGGTACGATTCCAGGAAGGCTTCGCCGTTGGCTTTGGAAAATGCAAGCCGGGTGGGGGCATCTACTGTTGCATCCGGGCGCAGGTAGTCAAAGAAAATGCCGCCTATGCCGCGGGCTTCATTGCCCCGGTGCTTGTTGATGAAATATTCATCGCACACCTGCTTGTATTTCGGGTAAAGGTCTTTCCCAAAAGGATCGCAGGCATTTTTATAGGCCTGGTGAAAATGGATGCCATCACTTTCTTCCAGGTAGTAAGGCGTAAGGTCTGCCCCGCCGCCAAACCAGCTGTCTTTCAGGTCACCGCTGGCGTCATACAATTCAAAATAGCGGAAGTTAGCATGTACAGTGGGTACAAACGGGTTTACCGGGTGCATGACCAGTGAAATGCCGGCTGCCAGGAAATTAGAGTCCGTTACGCCAAACTGCTGTGCCATGGCTTCCGGCAGGGCGCCATGCACCACGGAGGTACTCACGCCGCCTTTTTCAAACACGGCACCATCTGCTATCACGCGCGTTTTGCCCCCGCCGCCACCAGGCCGCTGCCAGGCATCTTCCCGGAAGGCAGCCCGCCCGTCAATCTCCTCAAATGCAGCGCAGATGCGGTCTTGCAGGGAATGTATGAAGTCTGTGAATTGTTCTTTAATAGCCATGTTATAAATTCTGTACAACGTACGGTGTATCAGGTACAATGCACATTGTGTTCACGGTGATCATATACCGGGATATTCGCTCCCGCGCACCCTGTATAATTTAATGCTGGTACCCCTTCACTGTTTCGATAAACGCCCTTGCGTGGTCTACCGGTACGTTAGGGAGGATGCCGTGGCCCAGGTTCGCGATGTGGCGGTGGGGGCCAAAGTCTTTGAGCATTTGTTTGGTCATGCGTTCAATTTCCGGGATGGGCGCCAGCAGTGCGGCGGGATCAAAGTTACCCTGCAGCGTTACATCAGCGCCGGCAAACTGGCGGGCCAGGTGCGGTTTGATAGACCAGTCTATACCCAGGCCGGACGCCCCGGTGGCGGCCATTTCCTCCAGTGCAAACCAGGCACCTTTGGCAAATACGATCACGGGCGCCATATCTTTCAGCGCAGCCACGATCTGGCGGATGTATTGTAAAGAGAAAGTTTCAAATGCTTCAGGGCTGAGCAGGCCACCCCAGGAATCAAAGATCTGTACGGTGTCTGCACCGGCCTTGATCTGCTCGCGCAGGTAAGCGATGGTGGTGTCTGTAACCATTTGCAACAGGGCATGGGCTACTTCCGGTTGCTGGTAGCAGAAACTTTTTGCCTCATCGAAGGTTTTGGAGCCTTTGCCCTGCACCATATAGCAAAGAATGGTGAAGGGTGCGCCGGCAAAGCCGATCAGGGGCACACGGCCATTCAGTGTTTGTTTGATCATCTTCAACGCTTCAAACACGTAGCTGAGGCGGTCGTTCACATCTGGCACCTGTATGCGCTGCAGGTCTTCTTTTGTTTTGATGGGATGAGGCAGGAGCGGGCCTGTTTTTTCGATCAGCTGCACTTCCAGTCCCATGGCCTGGGGCACCACCAGGATATCGGAGAAGAGGATGGCGGCATCTACCCCCACCTGGTCTACCGGCATCACCGTGATTTCCGTGGCCAGCTCAGGGGTCTGGCAGCGTTCAAAGAAAGAGTATTTATCGCGCAGTTTGATGTAGTCCGGCAGGAAACGGCCGGCCTGGCGCATCATCCATACCGGTGTGCGACTGGTTTTTTCTCCCCGTAATGCTTTTAACAAAAGATCGTTCTGTAAGGCGCTCATGCTTTGCTGTTGTATAAATGTTCTAAATGGTCAATAGCCGTTTGCAGCAGGGTAGCGGCAGCCGGGCTATCGGCCGTGATGATGTTATTGTGAGTGGATGCCTGCAAAGCTGCGCCGGTAGTGCTTCCTATAGCAAAGCAAATGGTGGTGGCAGGCAATGCATTGACCGCAAAAAAACTTTTCACTGCCGTGGGGCTGAAGAAAAGTACGGCATCATAGGTTTCACGGATGCGGTGCGGCGTGGCTGTATTGTGATACACGACTTTTTCAAATACGTGAATGTTGTGCTGTTGTAACTGTTGCGGGATCGTATCCCTGCGCATATCCCCGCAGCAAAAATATACTTCCTGCAGGCCGGGCTCCTGTACCAGCAAAGCAGCCAGGGCGGCGGCATCCGGGGCTGTGCGTGCCAGGTGCATGCCTTCCGGCAATGCAGCCTTGGTAGCGCCCTGCAGGCTGGCCACCCGCCAGTGGGGGCGTTGTAAACCCGTACTGGCAAAGGATCTGGAGGCATTGGCACTGGTAAATACCACCCAGGCATCTTCCGGGATGCTTGCCATCAATTCATGCACCGCTGCGGCAGGTAAGAAAGTGATGTCAATAAAGTCCTGCATATCCAGCACTACGTGGTCGCGGGCCGCCAGGGCGGCCACTCCTTCAGAAAGTACTTTGGTGCTTAATATACGGAACGGTTTACTGGGCATTGCGCGACAGGTTTACGATGTCCCGCGCCCCTTGTGCCAGCAGCTCATCGGCGGCGGTCTTACCCAGGTCGTAAGCATCTGCCACGGGGGCGTTGAGGGCTACAGTGAGGGTTTGGGTGCCATCGGGGCTGCATACTTCCCCGTTGAAGTGAATGATATTATTCGTGGTTACATATGCGTAAGCGCTGATCGGTGTGGTACAGCCGCCCATGAGCGCGCGCAGGAAATCCCTTTCAATGTGGGTGCAAAGCCGTGTGGGGGCATGGTTCAGCGTACTGCAGGCATGGCGGGAGGCCTTGTCGTCCTCGCGGCACACGGCCACTACCGCGCCTTGTGCGGGGGCGGGCAGCATCCAGTCCAGTTCAATGGAATTTGCCGGGCGCAGGCCAATGCGTTCCAGACCGGCGGCGGCAAAGATGGCCCCGTTCCAGTTCTCATCCGCCAGTTTCTGCAGGCGGGTGTTGACGTTGCCACGCAGGTTGTGTAGTTGGTGTTGCGGGAAGCGGCGCAGCCACTGGGCTTTTCGGCGGGTACTGCTCGTGGCAATGTTTGCCACAAAATCAGCCTGCTGCATCCAGCGCACGTCATCTTTATAGACCAGGATATCTTTTACAGGACCGCGTTCCAGGACGGCGCCGGTCACAATGTTCTTAGGCATTTGGGTGGGCACATCCTTGAGGGAGTGTACCGCTATGTCAATGCGGCCACTGAGCAGGGCCACATCCAGTGTTTTCGTGAAAATACCCGTTACGCCGATCTCGTACAGGGGTGTCACCAGGTCAATATCGCCTTCGCTTTTAATGGGTACCAGCACGGTTTCATGACCGGCGGCGTTCAGTAAATCCTGCACCCGGTGCGCCTGCCATAGTGCCAACTGGCTTTCGCGGGTTCCTATCCGAATTGGTTGTTGCATGTATTATTCCTGGTTCACGCCGGCTTCAAAAATATCGTTGATCAACGCGATGTACTGGTCACTCTTCTCTGTATCCCGGCGCACTTTGCCTGCCATCAGGTTGATCATTTTCTGGATAATGCGGGAAGAAACCTCTTCTATATCCTCCAGTTGAAAACCAGCGCTGTTTTTTTGTTGTTGTATTTCTTTGCTATGAATTTCTGTGAGCTTGTCTTTCACGGCTTTCAGTACCACGGCATGTTTGCGCATGCGGTACCAGTAGAGGAATTCCTGCATGTGCTCATCAATCATGGAGATGGCCTTGGGCACTTCGTGCTGGCGCATCTGCAGGGTTTCGTCCTGTACTTTGGAAAGCTCGTCCACGTTCACCAGTTCCACATGATCCAGGTCCCGCACTTTTTCTTCCACGTTGAAGGGGATAGACAGGTCTATCACGAACTTGGGGGAGGTATTTTCAAAGTGGCGGGCCAGTACGGTAGGCTGCGGTGAGTTAGTGGCCACCAGCACTACATCCGCTGCCTGCAGCACGGGGTCCAGTTCCTCAATGGGCGCATGTTGCAGCCCGTGGGCGCTGGCAAATTCTTCGGCGGCAGCGGCGGTACGGTTCACCAGGGTAATGTTGGAAGTACCGAGATAGTCCACCATATTCTTGGCGGTGTTGCGGCCTATCTTGCCTACACCCAGCAGTACGATCTTCTTATCTTTTATACCGGGCACCCGGTTTTCCAGCAGGCGCACGGCGGCAAAGGCCACGGATACGGTGCCGGAGCTGAGGGATGTTTCGTTCTTAATGAGTTTGGATACCTGCACCACACTGTTCACAAGGCGCTCCAGGAAACCGCCAAGACTTTGATGTTGTTTGGCGAACTTGGCGGCGTTGCGGATCTGGCCCACGATCTCATAATCACCCAGGATCTGCGAATCCAGCCCGGTGCCTACCTGGTAAAGGTGGCGGATGGCGTCTTCGCCGCTCTTGGAGTAAGCGATCTGTTTGAACTGTTCCAGGTCGCCGTTGGTTTCTTTGCAAAGCAATGCCATAAAATCATGGGCATGATCGGCAAAGCCGTAGACTTCTGTTCTGTTGCAAGTGGAAAGTACGAAGAGGTCGTTCAGCTGCGCACTTTTGCCGTGGGACAACAGTTGTTCATACTGCGAGGGATTGATCGCGAATAAACCACGGATAGCCGCATCTGTTTTCTTGTAATTGATCCCAACGACGTAAAAATTGGCTATATCTCTTGAATGGCTGACCTGCATTGTCTTAACTTGAATAAAGCTTCCGGATGCAAATGTACTTGCACGCAACGCAATGCCAACGGGGAGGCTGTCACTTGTATGTCATTTCTACCCCTGTAAATCAAGTACGCGGAAAAATGATTTTCGTCAGCTTTACATTTATGCCGTTATTCAACAATTATATGACATTTGCCGCCCGGGAAACCCGTGTGCAAGGGTTTACATTTGCAGCATTTTCAGGAGACATCTAATATGGGAGCTACTACACACAAGGCCATAATTTTAATGAACTTAGGATCGCCGGACAGCACGGAAGTACCGGATGTGAAGCGTTACCTGATGGAATTCCTGATGGATAAGAAGGTTATCGATTATCCATATTTACTACGCCTGTTGCTGGTAGGCGGCATTATTGTGCCGCGCCGCGCCCCCCAGAGTGCAGAAGCCTACAAGCGCGTCTGGTTGCCGGAAGGCTCTCCGCTCATTGTGCTCACCCAACAATTGCAGGAGGCTGTACAACATGCACTGCCTGATGTACCGGTGACCATTGCCATGCGCTACGGGAATCCTTCTCCCAAAGCCGCTTATGATGAATTGCTGGCCCGGCACCCCCAGCTCAAAGAGGTGATCCTGCTGCCGCTGTACCCGCATTACGCCATGTCTTCCTACGAGACGGCCGTAGATTACGCCAAAGAGATCCATCAAAAAGGCAAATACGCTTTCAAACTTACCACCATACCCCCTTACTTCGGTAATGAAGATTACATACGGGCCCAGGCCGCCAGTATGCAGCCTTACCTGGAGCAGGACTACGACTATGTATTGTTCAGCTACCATGGTGTACCGGAAAGGCATATCCGTAAAGGGGACATCACGCACAAGCATTGCCTGCAGGTAGCGGATTGCTGCCACGTGGACTCCCCGGCGCATGCGTTCTGTTACCGCCACCAGGTGTTCGTTACTTCAGAAAAAGTGGCCGCCGCGCTGAACATCCCGGAAGAAAAATGGGGCATATCTTTCCAGTCCAGGCTGGGAAAGGAGCAATGGCTGCTGCCTTACACCGCCAGCCGTTTCACCGAACTGCCGGCGGAGGGTAAAAAGAAAATACTGGTAGCCTGCCCTGCGTTTGTATCAGACTGCCTGGAAACCCTGGAGGAAATCGGCATGGAAGGTAAGCACAGCTTCCTGGAAAGCGGGGGCGAAAGCTTTACCATGATCCCCTGCATGAACCTGCACCCGCTGTGGGTACAGGCCATCGGGAAATGGTGCAGCCAGATCATCCACGCATAAAAACAACGCTCTCTTTGCATAACACTTGCCTGCGAAGCAAGCCTGATCCTGTAGCATCACGATGTTGGGCAAGTTAAGTGCAGCATTGTCTTGGACGGCCTCAAATAGAAGTATATTCAGCGTTTGCCAACAAATGTTTGAGCGGGTGGAATGCGGGGCATTCATCCATCATTCATTGTTCAGCGTTTGCCCATGGTGTTTAATTTTTAAGAGACTATGAACAAGCAACATCCTGTACTCGTTGTGGGTGGCGGCCTTTCAGGGTTAAGCCTTGGATACGCCCTCCGGCAACAAGGTGTTCCCTATCGCGTATTAGAAGCTTCCGGCCGCGCCGGTGGTGTGGTTGAATCCCTGCACCGCAACGGCTTTGAGCTGGATGCAGGGCCCAATAGCATTGCCATGGCGCCGGAACTGCGCACCTATTTTGAACAACTGGGCCTGCAGGACCAGATCGTGGAGGCGGCCGCCGCCAGCAAGGACCGTTACATTGTGCGCAATAACCAGTTGCACGCCATTTCCCCGCATCCCTTCAAGATCATGGGCTCCAAATTCCTGAGCGGCGGTGCAAAGTGGAAATTATTTACCGAGGCTTTCCGCAAAAGCAAACCCGCCAGTGCGGATGAAAGTGTGGCCGATTTTGTAGCCCGCCGCTTTGGGCGTGAGATCGCTACTTACGTGTTTGAGCCCGTACTGTCGGGTGTTTACGCAGGTAATATCAACAAGCTGTCTATTAAAGAGGTGATGCCCATGCTGGTAAGCTGGGAGAACCAATACGGCAGCGTGGTGAAGGGCCTCATGAAAAACAAAGGAGCCATGGGCGGGCGCAAGATTGTGACGCTCAGGGGTGGCAATGCCTCCCTCACCAACAAGCTGGCCGCCGTGCTGGGAAGTGATCTCCAGCTGAACACCAAGGTGACCGGTGTGTGGCAGAATGCAGCAGATGAAAGCTATGAGCTCAGTGTTTCTGTAAATGGGCTGGTGAGCGTGATCAAGGCATCGCAGGTGGTGTTTACCACACCGGCCTATGCCGCCGCGAACGCGCTGGAATCGATGGACCACCCGCTGGCAGCGGCGCTGCGCAATATTGAATACCCCGCTATGGGTGTGCTGCACCTGGGATATGATAGGGCTGCATTGGGCAAAGTGCCGGATGGTTTTGGCTTCCTGGTGCCAGCCGCAGAGCAGAAGCATTTCCTGGGCATGATCTATAACAGCGCCATTTTCCCTTTCAAAGCACCGGAAGGCAAGGCCCTTTTCACCGTATTTATTGGTGGGGCCAACCAGCAGTCCGTGTTACAGCAGCCACCCGAAAACCTGCAACGGCAGGTGATTACGGAGGTGAATGAGCTTTTGGGCATCAGCGCACAGCCGGTCATGCAGCAGTTCCAGGTATGGCCGCATGCTATTCCACAGCTGAACACAGGCTTTGATGCCGTAAGGCAACTGACGGCCCGCTTTGAAGCAGCGCACCCGGGGCTTTACATTGCCGGTAATTACAGCACGGGCGTGGCAGTGCCCACCATTATCCGCAAGGCGGATGATTTGGCATTGCGCATCAAAGAAAAGCAATAGCATCGCCATTACAGCAACACTGGCGGGGCATCCGCCCCATGACAAGGCAGCAAAGAAAAGTATCCATCACTGGCGCGGGCGATTTGTCCGCGCCAGTGTCTTCATGGCAGCTGCTTCTTTTCCCGTCATTCCCCTAATTTTGCGGCATGGAATTTCGCGACAGCAATTACTTACCGGCCGCATTGCTACAATCCCTGGAAGGTTTGCCCGGCTACCATGCCGCTGCTTTCCTGGCCACGCACCTGGCCGGCGCTGCACCTACCTCTATCCGGCTCAATCCTAATAAACTGCCTGCTACCGCCGCCACCGCAGCGGTGCTGGAAGCCTTATCCGGCGCGGATGTACTCCCTGTGCCCTGGAGCCGCTACGGCTATTACCTGCCCCAGCGCCCTTCCTTTACCATGGACCCGTTTTTCCATGCCGGCACTTACTACGTACAAGAGGCATCCTCCATGTTCCTGGAGCACGCGGTACGCAGCCTGGTGCCAGTGGATGTACCCCTGCGTGCACTGGACCTCTGTGCGGCGCCGGGTGGTAAATCCACCTTGCTGCAGGCCACACTTTCACCCGGCAGCCTGCTGGTGACCAACGAGATCATTAAGCCAAGAGCCGCCCTGCTGGCGGATAATATGACCAAGTGGGGCGCTGCCAATGTGGTGGTGACCAATAACGATCCCAAAGATTTTGCAAAGCTGGAAGGCTTCTTTGACCTCATTGTTACCGATGCGCCCTGCTCCGGTTCCGGTCTTTTCCGGCGCGATCCCGAAGCGGTGGAAGAATGGTCACCGGGCAATGTGGTGCTCTGCAGCCAGCGCCAGCAAAGGATCCTGGCCGATGTGCTGCCGGCCCTGAAAGCTGGCGGTACCCTCATTTACAGCACCTGCTCTTACTCCCGCGAGGAAGACGAGGACATCATGGACTGGCTGCTGGAAAATTTTCCCCTGGAATCTGTACCATTGGAAGTGCCGGCACAATGGCAGGTGGTCACTACGGAGTCGCGTGTACGAAAAGCGGTGGGCTACCGCTTCTACCCGGACCAGGTGCAGGGGGAGGGGTTGTTCCTGGCCTGTTTCCGCAAAACGGATGGCGCCACTTTCCAGCCAAAGAAACAAAAGCAAAAGGAGGTCAGCCTGTCACCTGCCCAGCGCCAGGTGATCATGCCGTATTTGCAGGAAGGGGCGGATCTTTTCCTGCTGCCTTTCCAGCAGGAGGTACTGGCTGTTCCAAGTGCTTTAGCAGGTGACGTAGCCTTATTACAGCAGCAGCTATACCTGCGCAAGGCTGGCGTAAAAATAGGCCAGCCCACCCCGAAAGAACTGATCCCGGATCACGAACTGGCGCTGAGCACCATTGCCTCCAAAGCCTTGCCAGCCGTGAGCCTCAGTAAGCTGGAAGCGTTGCAGTACCTGCGTAAGGAAGACTTCCGGCCGGGCACGGACCTGAAGGGCTGGGCCCTTATGCAATATGAAGGGCATGCCCTGGGCTGGGCTAAATTACTGCCCAACCGCATGAACAATTATTACCCGAAAGGATTGCGCATCTTAAAAGAAATTTCTCCGCGGGACCTGGAATAGTGGAGCACGGAATGATTTTTGAAGCGGGGAGGATACGTTGCTGCAATAAGCACTCAAATTCAACGTTTAAGGCGAAATACACAACGGGAGTGGCATTGGCAGTTATCAATTTTAACGCCTATATTCGTTCCCGTAAAAAGAAAATCACAAGTAGTATGTTAAAATCGATCATGACATGTGCAGTACTGGCAGTGGGCTCCGTAACGGTGGCACATGCACAGGATACGCTGCAGGTGCAGGGAACCACGCCCAATCTGTTCCTGGAGCACACCGTCAGGAAGGGAGAAACTTTTTATAGCCTGAGCCGCTCTTTTGGTGTACCGGCTAAAGATATTGCCACAGCTAATAAACTGCCTTTTGAAAAGGGCGTTCAAATAGGTGCCGCCGTGAAGATCCCGCTTACCGCGGCTAACTTTTCCCAGGCAGCCAATGCAGCCCCGGGTGCCAACCTTCACCCCGTGTACCACCGGGTAGCAGAAAAGGAAACGCTGTACCGCGTAAGCCAGAACTACAATAAAGTGCCGCTGGACAACATCCGCCACTGGAATAATTTTTCCGGCGATGGTTTGCAAAAAGACAGCTACGTGATCGTAGGTTTTGTAAAAGGCAGCGCTAACGGCGCAGCCCTGGGCCATCCTGCTGCCAGCGCACCTGCTGCCACTGCACCGGCATCCACACCGCCGCCTGTAGCCGCCAGCACGCCGGTGGCTAAGCCCCAGCAAGGCACGCCACCTCCTGCCACTCCGCCAGCGGAAGCCAGCAACACGCCGGAAGAAACACCGGCCGCCGCATCCACAAAGCCGGTAGCTGAAAGCACGCATACCACTGCCCCTCCGGCAGTAAGCACCCCTGCTAATGTACCGTTTGAAACCATCTACAGCCAGCAAACCGCCGGTAAGGATACTAAAACGGAGAAGGGCCCTGCTGGCTGGTTTAAGAGCAATGCAGTACTGAATTCCGGTAAATACTATGCCCTCCACAACTCCGCACCCCGTGGCACCATCATTAAGGTGACCAACCCGCTGAACGGTAAATTCATCTACGCCAAAGTGCTGGATGCCATTCCCCAGCTGAAGCAGAACGCAGGCCTTATCATCAAACTGAGCGACGCCTCCATGCAGGCCCTCTCTACCAACGATGCGAAGTTCTATTGTGAGCTTACTTATGTAGAATAGCTCACGGTCAGGTATAAACGAAAAAGCCGCTGCGCATCCCTGTGCAGCGGCTTTTTTATGTGCCGGTGGAAAAGCCCGCCGGTAAAGGTGCTCATTCAAAACGGTACCCTCTCAGGAACTCTTCCACGCCCATGCGCTTTTTACCTTCCAGCTGTAGTTCCAGCACCTGTAAATAGCCATCCGGGGTGGCAAATTTGAGGAAGGTCCTTTTATCGGAAACCGGCGTGCCGGGAGCTTCCTTGGGCTGGCCATGTTCTTTGCCGGCCTTGAAGATCTTCAGTGTTTTATCGTGCAGGAGGGTCCATGCGGTGGGGTAGGGGCTGAGGCCACGCACCAGGTTGTACACCGCATCCACCGGCTTTTCCCAGTTGACCTGGCAATCTTCCTTGAAGATCTTGGGCGCATGTTTGGCATCGGCCACTTCGGGCTGGGGCATCTCCTGAACGTTGCCACTGGCCAGGGCTTCCACGGTTTGGAGCAGCAGGGAGGCGCCGGTGTGCATCAGGTCATCGTGCAGCTCACCCGCTGTTTCATCATCACGAATGGGCACGGCGGCACTGAAAAGGATATTGCCGGTATCAATAGCATGCTGCAATTTGAAAGTGGTAACGCCGCTTTGTTTTTCACCGTTGATCACCGCCCAGTTGATAGGCGCAGCGCCCCGGTAATCCGGCAGCAGGGATGCATGTACATTGATGGTGCCCAGGCGGGGCATATCCCACACTACTTCCGGGAGCATACGGAAGGCCACTACCACCTGGAGGTCTGCTTTTAGTGCACGCAGTTCCTCCAGGAAGGTTTCGTTTTTCAGCTTTTCTGGTTGCAGCACCGGAATGTTATGCGCGACGGCGTATTTTTTCACGGCGCTTTCATTCAGCTGTAAGCCACGCCCCGCGGGCTTATCCGGGGCTGTGACCACACCCACTATGTTGTAATTATTTTTAACGAGTATATCTAAAGAGGCCACCGCAAAATCGGGAGTGCCCATGAATACAATGCGAAGGTTGTCTGCCATAGTTCCAGTCTTTTATTCAGCGTAAAGTAAATATTTTTTGCGTACCGCTTTAAAGTGCTCCAGCCCGGAGGCCCAGCTGGCGCGGATCTCAGCGGCTGTTTTGCCAGCGGTGACCTGCTCCCGCAGCTGCCTGCCACCCGCCAGTTTATCAAAGAAAGGCGTGAAGAATTTTGCTTTATCAGGATACAGCTGGTAGGCAGTAATGAGCCATTGCAACTGCAGTTGGTGGCCATATTTATTGTACACTTCCGCGGCGGGGCCAGACAGGTCAAAGCCGTAGCAGGCCTGGTCTTGCAGCACCGGTGTTTTAGCGCCGGGCATGCTGCGGGGCGTGAACTTATATAAGCTGTCCGGGAAAAGCGGGGAGCCAAACTGCTGGAAAGGCTTGTCCGTACCACGTCCTACGCTGATGGGCGTGCCTTCAAAAAGGCAGAGCGATGGGTACAGGTAGGTGGCGCTGGCATTAGGCAGGTTGGGCGAGGGTTTCACCGGTATTTCAAACCGGGTGTGGTGCGTATAATGTTCGCAGGGGATCACCGTGAGTTTGCAGTGAAGCTGCTTGTCCAGCATTTTTTCTCCATTGAGCATGTTGGCATATTCGCCGGTGGTCATGCCGTGTACAATGGGGATGGGCTGCATGCCTACAAAGGAGCGGTAGGCCGTATCCAGGATGGGGCCATCTACATAGCTGCCATTGGGATTGGGCCGGTCCAGCACCAGCAGGGGCTTGTGATTTTCCGCGGCAGCTTCCATCAGCTCCTGCAGGGAAGATATGTAAGTGTAAAAGCGGGTGCCTACATCCTGTATGTCAAAAATAAGGAGGTCCACATCTGCGAGGTCGGCTGCGGTGGCTTTGCGGTGGGCGCCATACAGCGATACGATGGGCAAACCCGTTTTGGGATCTGTACTGTTGCCTACATGCTCACCCGCGTCTGCATTGCCCCGGAAGCCATGTTCCGGGCTGAAGATCTTCACTACTTTAACGTGGAGGGCCAGCAGGGAATCCACGAGGTGCACCGGGCCGATGGTGGCGGTCTGGTTTACCAGGAGGGCCACCCGCTTGCCTTTAAGCAGGGGCAGGTAAGCGCCGGTGCGTGCTGCGCCGGGTATCACGGTTTGGGCATGCATACGGCTGCAAAGCAGGAGGCAACAGGCGAGTAAGACGAACAGGTTACGCATAGACTGTAAAGGTCAAATTCCCTTGTGCAAATTCCAAATCGGGAAGTGCAGGCGTAGTAAAAATATATGTGAAATACTGCTAATGCAACCTGGATTAAATTCCCCTAAAAACGGTGCTAATGTCATTTTTACTTACCTTGCGGGTACATTAATAAACGATTTAAAATTACATTATGCAAACAGTAAAGCAGGGCGATACCGTACGCGTGCACTACCATGGCCGTTTGGACAATGGTACTACTTTTGATTCTTCAGAAGGCCGTCAGCCGCTGGAGTTCACAGTAGGTGCAGGTATGGTAATTGCGGGCTTCGACAACGGTGTACTGAACATGAAGGTGGGTGAGAAGAAGACCGTACATATCCCGGTTCATGAAGCTTATGGTCCGAAGAACCAGGAAATGGTCCTGGATTTCCCGAAATCCAATATTCCCCCGGATATGAAGCCTGAAATTGGCCAGGAACTGCAAATGAGCAATGCTGAAGGCCAGGTGTTCCAGGTGAAAGTGGTAGGTATCAACGAGGAGTTCATCACCCTGGATGCAAACCACCCGCTGGCTGGCGAGCCGCTCAACTTTGATATTGAGCTCGTAGAGATCGTTTAAGATATTTTACGCATAACAAGGTTCCGCTTCACTTTTTTGCCGGCATATGCAGCAGGAAAGTAAAGCGGAACTTCTTTTATACACACGCCATGCACGAAAACGTAGCCTGCCCCCGCTGTGGTATTTATTTTGAATGCAAAGTGGGCAACATTACCCAATGCCAGTGCCAGTCGGTAGCCCTTACCGGGGAAGACCGCACTTTCATAGCCGGCCGGTACGAGGGCTGCCTTTGTGCCCAGTGCCTGCAAACGCTGCGCAATGCCCGCAAGCAGGAAGAAAGGGAGCAGGTGATGCGGCAATTTGGAAAGCGGTAAGTACTAAGATAATTTCAAACCATGTTCAACAACTACGCCTACTCCGTTACGGAACGCTTCCTGCGCTATGTGCAGATCGATACGCAATCTGACCCGCTGAGCGGTACTTTTCCTTCCACTGAAAAACAAAAAGACCTGGGGCGCCTGCTGGTGGCCGAATTGCAGGACATGGGCATTACCGATGCCCACCTGGATGAATGGGGATATGTATATGCTACCCTGCCTGCCAATACGGATAAGCAGGTGCCGGTGATCTGCCTTTGCTCCCACATGGACACCTCCAGTGATTGCAGTGGCACCCATGTAAAACCCATCATTCATCCTAACTACCAGGGCCAGGACCTGGTGCTGCCGGACGATCCGTCTGTTGTGATCCGCGTGGCGGAACACCCTTACCTCGAACAAAAAAAGGGAGACGACATCATTACCGCCAGTGGCCTTACCCTGCTGGGTGCCGATGATAAAGCTGGCGTGGCTGCCATCATGGACGCCGTGCGCTTCCTGCTGCAACAACCGGATGTAAAGCATGGTGCCATCCGTATCCTCTTTACCCCGGATGAAGAAGTGGGCCGCGGCGTTAATCACCTGGATATGGAAAAGCTGGGTGCACAGTTTGGCTATACACTGGATGGGGGAGAACTGGGATCGCTGGAAGATGAGAACTTTTCTGCCGATGGCGTGAAGATCGTGATCGAAGGGGTGAGCGTGCATCCCGGTACCGCAAAGGGAACCCTGGTGAGCGCCATTAAGATAGCCGCGGAAGTGCTGGCCACCTTGCCGGCAGACCGGTTGTCGCCGGAAACTACCGAGGGCCGGGAGGGCTTTGTGCATCCCGTGCGCGTGGAAGGTGTGGTGGAAAGGGCAGAGATAGATTTCATCATCCGCGATTTTGAAACGGCAAAGTTGCAGGAGCATGAGGCGTTCCTGAAGGCGGTACTGGACCAGGTGATGGCCCGCTATCCTGCCGCCAGCGCCACTTTCCAGGTGAAGGAGCAATACCGTAATATGAAAGAGGTGCTGAACCAATACCCACAGGTGGTGGAGTATGCGGCTATCGCCATGCGCAAGGCCATGATAGCACCGGTAAGCCTGCCGATACGTGGTGGCACGGATGGCTCCCGCCTGTCTTTCATGGGATTGCCCTGCCCTAATATCTTCACCGGCGAGATGGCCCTGCATGGCAAGCAGGAATACGTAAGCGTGCAGGATATGCAGAAGGCGGTGCAAACCATTGTATACCTGGCCCAAACCTGGGAAGCACATAGCTAAGCGGGTTTAGATAACCTGCATAGTTTGTGCCCACTGCTAAAATAATTTTCGGGAGGCTTCGTTTTTATTAGTACTTTAATTGCTTATTGATACTTTTGCAAGGCTAAAATGCATCTCATGTTCCTAGGAATTCTATCCTTTATCACTGACACACTTTTACAATCCAAGCCTGATTCTTCGGCTGTTTCAGCCGGTGCTGCCACCGTGGTGGAAAAGCACCTGAGCATCCTGGACCTCCTGGAAAAGGGGGGCGTGCTGATGATACCCTTGGGTGTATTGTTCGTGATCGCCGTGTTTGTGTTCATGGAGCGGTACATCACTATTGCAAAGGCGGGCCGCCTCCAGGATAACTTTATGGCCATGATCCGCGATCATATTTCCCAGGGCAATATCACGGCCGCCCGTTCCCTGTCAAAGAATACAAACAGTCCCATTGCCCGCGTGATCGACAAAGGTGTACAGCGCATTGGCAAGCCGATAGATGCCATTGAAAAATCCATGGAGAATGTAGGCAAGCTGGAAATGTACAAACTGGAAAAGAACCTGGTCATCCTTTCCATCATTGCAGGCATTGCGCCCATGTTTGGCTTCCTGGGCACCATTGCAGGGATGATCCAGACCTTCTTCAATATCTCCCAGACTTCCGATATTACCCTCAGCACTATTGCAGAAGGGATCTATGTAAAAATGGTGACATCCGCCTCCGGCCTGATCATCGGCCTGGTGGCCTATATTGCCTACAGCTTCCTGAATGCGCAGATAGACAAGGTGCTCAACAAGATGGAAGTGGCTTCTGCTGATTTCATTGACATCCTGCAGGAACCGATCCGCTAATCATTCTTACAAATTTGTACCATGAACCTGAGAGAAAGCAGGCGTAAAAAAACAGTGGAAATGCACAACTCAGCGTTGAACGATATCCTGTTCATCCTGCTGTTGTTCTTCCTCATTGTGTCTACGTTGGCCAATCCGAATGTAATAAAACTGAACCTGCCCAAGGCCAAGACCAATACCAAGGCAAAACAGACCGTGGTGGTGAGCATCAATGCCAACCGGGAGTTCTTTGTAGGCACGGCCAAAGTACCTTTCAATGACCTGAAAACTGCGCTGGTACCGGCATTGCAGCGGGAGAACATTGATCCCACCATCGTGATCAATGCCGAAAAATCTGTACCGGTAGAAGATGTGGTGAGCCTCATGGAAGTGGCAAGGGAACTGAATGCAAAGGTGGTGCTGGCCACCTCCAAACCTGCAGGGGAGGGCATTCCGCCCGCAGGGCACTAACTGCTGATACAACGTATTGCACATAGAAAAGGCGCACCGTCATGGATGCGCCTTTTTATTTTGTCTCCGGCGGGAGTGACCGTTAATCCTTTATCGCCATTACCATGCGGTCTTTCCCAAAGATATCCTGCTTCAAGGTGACCCGGGTGAAACCGAGGCTGGTTAAGAGAGCTACCGTCTCCGGGCCTTTTGCTTCATTGATCTCGAAGAATAGTTTGCCCCCGTTCACGAGCTTTTGCAGGGCCAGCTGCGCAATGGTGCGGTAAAATAACAAAGCGTCATTATCCGGTACAAACAAGGCAATGGAAGGCTCAAAGTTCACTACTTGCGGCATCATCTCCGCTTTTTCAGCTTCCAGGATGTAAGGTGGATTGCTAACGATGATGTCGAACGCAGGGAGGGCCGCTGTGGCCTGGGCGTCCAGCACATTTACCTGTGCAAATTCCACGGGGACCTGCTGCAGGCGGGCGTTTTCACGCGCTACTTCCAGGGCGCCTTCACTTATGTCAATGGCATGTACTGTTGCGTAAGGCAATTCTTTTTTCAGGGCAATGGGTATACAACCGCTGCCGGTGCCAATGTCTATGATGCGCAATGCCTTGCTGCCGGCGGTCTTCACTTCCTTTACCATCCATTCCACCAGTTCTTCCGTTTCCGGGCGGGGAATGAGTACGCGCTGGTCTACCAGCAGCTCCATACCATAAAACCAGTTGCGCCCAATTACGTAATGCACGGGGTAGCCATGGCCCAGGCTGAGGAGGGCTGCTGCCAGTTGTTGGTCCTGCTCCGCAGTAAGCTCCCGGTCTTTGTACACGATGCGGTCCAGCTTTGAGAGGCCGGTGATGTGTTCCAGGGTCATATGGGCAATATTGCCGGCTTCCCGCTCGTCATACTGGCGTTGCAACAGGGTAAGGAGCTGGGCAAAAGCGGATTGTACAGTGCTAAACATGCAGCAAATGTAAGGGTAGTAAGGAAAATAGCCGGCGAAACGATATTTTTGCAGCCTTATCACTTCATTATTTCTTGATCATGGAACAGGGCCGGGACGAATTTTTTATGGCGCGCTGCCTGCAACTGGCGCGGCTGGGAGCGGGCCATGTAGCCCCCAATCCTATGGTGGGTGCCGTGCTGGTATGCGAAGGGCGCATTATCGGGGAGGGCTACCACCGTCATTACGGGCAGGGACATGCTGAAGTGAATTGCATAGCCAGCGTGCGTACGGAAGACCGTCACCTCATTCCCCGGTCCACCATTTATGTAAGCCTGGAGCCCTGTGCCCACCATGGTAAAACCCCACCCTGCGCAGATCTGATTGTGGCGGAGGGCATTCCCGAATGCGTGATCGGCTGTATAGACATCTTTGCCAAGGTGGCCGGTAAAGGCATTGCCAGGCTGGAAGCGGCCGGCGTGCGGGTAAAGACCGGTGTGCTGGAAGCGGAATGCAAGGCCCTGAACAGCCGCTTTTTTACGTTTCACGGGCTGCAGCGGCCTTACGTGGTGCTGAAGTGGGCCCAATCGTCCAATGGTTTTATTGCAGCGGAAGGTGGGCGCCCGGTGCGTATTTCCCACCCGGTTACAGACCGGCTGGTGCACAAGTGGAGGAGCGAGGAAGCTGCCATCCTGGTGGGCGCCAAAACCGCCCAGGGCGACAATCCCCGGCTGAATAACCGCCTCTGGAGTGGCCGCCAGCCCCTGCGCATCATCATTGACCTGAACGATAAAGTACCCGCCTCCCACCAGGTGTACGATAAATCACAACCTACTGTATTTGTAACCACGAAGGCAAAGCCGGACCAGGACCATATCCTGGTAGATGGCGTGCAATCCCTACTGCCACAGCTATTGCAGGAACTGCATGCCCGCAGCGTGCAAAGTGTGCTGGTAGAAGGAGGGGCCTATACACTGCAGCATTTCATCAATGATGGCCTCTGGGACGAAGCCCGGGTGATCACCGGCGCAAACCCGCTGCCAACAGGCGTTGTAGCGCCTACCCTGCACGGTGCGGTGCTGGAGGACACGCTTTTACTGGAAACAGACCGCTTATTTTTTTACCGTCATGGGTAACACTACCCCAAGCTTTACATGGAAGTTTATTTTACGATAGAAAAGACCGCCACCGCGGCATTCAAGGACAGGGGCAGCAAATTTATATCTTACGCTTACCCGGTAAAAACACCCGAGCAGGTAAAGGAATTCCTGCAGGAAGTAAAGAAAGAGCACCCCAAAGCCACCCATCACTGTTATGCTTACCGCCTGGGCACAGACGGCCTGGCCTTCCGGGCCAACGATGACGGGGAGCCTTCGGGTAGTGCCGGCAAGCCCATTCTGAACCAGATAGATAGTAAAGACCTTACGGACGTACTGGTGATCGTGGTGCGCTATTTTGGGGGGACGCTGCTGGGGGTGCCGGGACTGATCAATGCGTATAAGACCGCTACGGCACTGGTGTTGCAGCTGGTACCATCCGTGCAGAAGAACGTGGAAGCAACCCTGACGCTGGACTTTGATTATACCATGCTGAATGATATTATGAAAGTGGTGCGGGCGCATAATTGCACCGTGATATCACAGGACCTGCAGTTGTTTTGTTCCATGAAAATCGGGGTGCCTAAGTCGCAGTTGGAGTTATGCCTGCTGAAGCTGAAGGATCTGAGAGGGGTGGAGGTGAAGGCAAAATAAGAGGCGGCTATTGCAGCCGCCCGGTAAAGCTTAGAAGGTAATGGAAATATGGACGGTACCGCCAAGGCCTACTTCCACGATATGTTTTAAGGTAGAAAGTCTTGTTTCTTTGATGTTGTTTTCAATTTTGGAAATGTAGGATTTGTTCTTGCCTACTTTGGCGCCCAGTTCTTCCTGGGTAAGGCCCTGGGCCAGCCGGGCCTGTTGCAGGAGCACGCCGAGTTTGAATTCTTCAAAGCCTGCTTCATATGCTTCCCGCTTGGGCGTACCACGTTTGCCATATTCGTAGTCAAGCAATTCGCCAAGGGTTGTTATACTATTTTTTATTTTTTTCATACTCTTCTTTAATTTTTAACGCTTTTGTAATTTCAGCCAACGGCGTTTTTTGTGTTTTCTTTTGAAAGCCATTTCCTAACACAATTACCTTTCCTTTATCGAAAAAGCAAAAGATCCTGAAGATATCACTGGCTTGCTGCACTCTTATTTCATACAACCCCCGGGTATTTTCAATGTGCTTCAGATAAATTTCCGGGACTATTTCTACCCTCTCTATTATTTCCAATGTCCACGTTATCTTCTTACGTACCGCAGCCCGCTGCTTATTATAAAACTCTTGGAAGTGCCCGTTGTAAAAGGTAACCTTCCTACATAACTCTTTCATTACAAAACTATTAAAAGTTTCCCTAAAGGGTAACTTTCTTTATTTTTGTTGATGTAAAAGAGTGATAACCAGTTTTTTAGTGTTGATTTAAAGCGCTTCCCCCAGGGAAACTTGGTTAGAAAAAATAACATTATCCCTTGAACCGCTCGCTTACCACCAGTTCTTTACTGCCCGCGGTGTACTTATAAAATCCTTCCCCGCTTTTGATGCCCAGGTACCCCGCGGTGACCATATTCACCAGCAAAGGGCAAGGTGCATATTTCGGGTTTCCAAACCCATCGTGGAGCACGTTCAAAATAGACAGGCACACATCCAGGCCTATGAAATCCGCCAGCTGCAAAGGCCCCATGGGATGTGCCATGCCCAGTTTCATCACGGTGTCAATGGCTTCCACTTCCGCCACGCCTTCATACAGGGAATAGATCGCTTCATTGATCATGGGCATCAGGATGCGGTTTGCAATGAAGCCGGGGTAATCGTTCACCACGCAGGGTACTTTTTCCAGTTGCTTGGATAGCTCCACAATGGTATCCGTCACCTTTTTCGTAGTGGCGTAACCGTTAATGATCTCTACCAGTTTCATCACCGGTACGGGATTCATGAAATGCATGCCGATCACCTGGCCAGGACGTTTGGTGGCGGCCGCAATGCGGGTAATGGAAATGGAAGAAGTATTGGTGGCCAGGATGGCGTCCGGGTGGGCGTGGGCGTCCAGGTCCTGGAAGATCTTGAGTTTGAGGGCCACGTTTTCCGTCGCGGCTTCTACCACCAGTTCGGCTGCGGGCACGCCGGCTGCCAGGTCTGTAAAGGTGGTAATGTTTTGCAGGGTGCTTTGCTTCACCGTTTCGGTGATGCCGCCTTTGCTGAGCTGGCGGTCCAGGTTTTTGGAAATGGTCTGCAGGGCCTTATCCAGTGCGGCCTGCGATACGTCGATGAGATGAACGGTAAATCCATGCTGGGCAAATACGTGGGCAATACCGTTGCCCATGGTGCCTGCCCCGATTACGGCAATTTGTTTCATGGTGTATGAACGAGGTTTAGAAAAGCAATATAACCATAAAACAATTGCGCCATTCCCCGGTACGGAAAATGGCGCAATCCATTATGTCATTGGCCGAAGGCCTAATCATCTTTATTCTTAAAATCGCCCCGCTTCCATGCCTGGATAAACTGGGCCCAGGCCAGGGGGTTAAAGATGTTCTGCGGAGGCGCCTGTCCTGCGTAATAAAGTGACTGTGCCTGGCGTTGAAAATAAGCATTGGACGCTTCGTGGGCGTCTGCCGGTGTGTAGCGCGACAAGGCATGCATTTTAGCAGCTTCCGTGTTCTTACGGGCTATCTCATAAGCATCTTCCGGTATATCGGCATACGCAAAGGCGTGGTCAAATTCTTCCTTGGTGGGATAGGGGTGAATAATGGTCACCGGCAGGTAAGTGGTATCCTCCGTAAGAAGCTGCAACAGGGAATAGTTGTTGCCCGGCAGGGTTGCAGGGATCTGGTACAACACTTTTTTGAAACCGATAGCCGTAAACGCCAGCGTATCACCCTTGAATGCTACGATGGAAAATACACCCTGGCTGTTGGAAATAGTACCGCGGTGCTGCCCTTTTACCACTACGCTCACCGCCGGAATGGCCCGGAGGCTGTCTGCCGTCATGGTAATACCGGAAATTTGAATAATGCTGTCCTTAAAAGCCGTGATCTGGGCTTTAAGAAACAGTGGAAACAGTGTAACAATTAACAGTATGTAGATTTTCCTGAGCATCACCCCGCTAATATAGTGAAATGTTTAATGCGATTTGTGGTCCGTCTGCCTGAAAGCCGCAAGGTTTACGCCAAGAAGCAGGCTCATAAAAAAGATAGTATAGAGACCTCTTAAAAAGCCGCCGGTAAAATAACCTCCAATTAGGTTAACTTTGGTTCCCGAATATCAACTTTAACACGAAATTATGATAACGAAAGAGCAGATTTTAAAGGCCCTCAGCAATGTGGAAGAGCCGGATCTGGGAAAGGACCTGGTGACGTTGAACATGGTGAAAGACGTGGAGATTGATGGCAATAATGTGAGCTTTACGGTGGTACTGACTACCCCCGCGTGCCCGATGAAAGATATGATCCATAACGCCTGCGTGAACGCGGTGCACCACCTGGTGAGCAAGGATGCCGTAGTGAACGTAAAACTGACGGCCAATGTAGTCACCGCCCGTACGGACGGTAAAGGACTGCTGCCCAAGGTGAAGAATGTGATCGTAGTGGCATCCGGCAAGGGGGGCGTTGGTAAATCCACCGTGGCCACCAACCTGGCCCTGGCCCTGGCAGAAGGCGGCGCCTCCGTAGGCCTCATGGATGCCGATATCTACGGCCCGTCCATACCTACCATGTTTGGCGTGCGCGGTGAGCGCCCCATGATGGTGGAAGTGGAAGGCAAGGGCATGATCGTTCCCATGGAAAAATACGGCATCAAGTTCATGTCCATCGGCCTGCTGATAGATGAGCGCCAGGCCGTGGTATGGCGTGGCCCCATGGCCAGCAGCGCCCTGCGCCAGTTCATTACAGACGTATACTGGGACGAGCTGGATTACCTGGTGATAGACACCCCTCCCGGCACCGGCGATGTGCACCTGACCCTGGTACAGACCATTCCGGTAACCGGCGTGGTGATCGTAACCACGCCCCAGGACGTAGCCCTGGCCGATGTGAAGAAAGGCATTGCGATGTTTAGTGGTAGCCAGGTGAATGTACCCATCCTGGGCCTGGTGGAAAACATGGCCTATTTCACCCCCGCGGAACTGCCTGAGAACAAATACTATATTTTCGGGAAGGATGGCGGCCGCCACCTGGCAGACGACCTGGAAATTCCCTTCCTGGGCCAGATCCCGCTGGTGCAGAGCATCCGCGAAGGTGGCGATGAGGGCGTACCGGCCCTGGCAGGCAAAGATCCCGCCACCCGCAAGGCTTTCATGGACGTAGCAGGTGCAGTGGCCCGCAGCGTGGCGATGCGCAATGCCAACATTGCCCCGTCCAAGATCGTGGAGATCGTGGTGTAAGGGATTGGGAGAAAGAAATCTATTTCGTGCTACAGGTGTCCGTGACAACGGAGGCCTGTAGCACTTTTAATTTAAAAACGTCATCGATGCATTTGCCCAAGATCAATGAAGAAAAGAACTGGGACGTGATAGCCGGGTTTATCCACCAGTACTCCTTTGCAACCCTGGTACATGTGCTGGAAGGCAAGCCCAAGGCCGCCCACCTGCCCCTGGAGCTGGAACGCAGTGAAGACCAGCAGGAACGGACCATTGCAGCGGAAATGAGATCAAGGCGCTACTGCCCGTTCCATTGGACGGCGGCAAAAAATAGGCACTGAACGAACCCCTATTATCTTTACCTGGTTACGTTGCTGCAAGAGCAAGCCGCTTTACCAGGCTTGCAATTCAAACATCACACTTTGGCATAACTTTTTTTATGCATTAAATTTTTTTTGCTTCACTTCCCGTTCCCGCAACCATCCCGGTGGAACGCAGCCACGAATAAATACGTAAAAAACATATATTTATTCCAGGAGCATATATAACCCGTGACCCACGCCTGTGGCGGGCTACGGCCGGGCTCGTGTATTGCATTGACATTCAAATATTTTCCCGGTTTTTATCCGGAAAAAGACAGAACTTTAGTTGAAGCGGGCTCGGTCCTCTGCTGGATTTTATTCTTTTCTTTTACCCGCAAAAAGGCGTATAGAATGCTTATTTTTGCGCCCCAAAATACACTGCTATATGAATCGTCAGGAACTCGTGCATTCGATCAGGGAAAAACAATCTTACTTGTGTATCGGCCTGGATACGGATCTGCACCGCATTCCCCGTCACCTGCACACGCATGCAGACCCTGTGTTTGCATTCAACAAAGCCATTATTGATGCTACCAAAGACCTGTGTGTATCTTACAAGATCAACACGGCCTTTTATGAGTGCATGGGCATCCGCGGGTGGGAATCCCTCCAGCGTACCATTGAGTACATTCCCGAGGGCATTTTCACCATTGCAGACGCCAAGCGGGGCGACATTGGCAACACCGCCACCCAGTACGCCAAGACCTTTTTCGACACCTATAATTTTGATTCCGTAACGGTGGCTCCCTACATGGGACAGGACAGCGTTACACCCTTCCTGGCCTTTACAGATAAGTGGGCCATTATGCTGGGCCTCACTTCCAACGAAGGCAGTAAGGATTTTCAGCTGCAGCGCATGGAAGATGGGGAATACCTGTATGAAAAAGTACTGAAAACCGGCGCCGGCTGGGGTACCCCGGATAACCTGATGTTTGTGGTAGGTGCTACCCAAACAGAACAGATCGCCCGCATCCGCGCCCTGGTGCCGGACCATTTCTTCCTGGTGCCCGGCGTAGGTGCCCAGGGTGGCGACCTGGCCGAGATCTCCAAACGCGGCATGAACAAAGACTGCGGCCTGCTGGTGAACGTAAGCCGCGGTATCATTTACGCCGGCAATGGCGAAGACTTTGCCGCAGACGCCCGCACTGCCGCCCTCCAATACCAGTCAGAAATGGCCAGCCTGCTATCCAGCATTGCCCCCGCACCCGCGGTGGGTGTGTAAGCAGTACGCCACCACCTTTTTTTTAGCAGCCCGGCCATAGTGCCGGGCTGTTTCGTTGTTGGCCGTCTTGGAATAATTTGTGATCTTCATACGGATTTGGTTTCACGTTACAACAATCGCAGCTTATGCAGGACCTGTTTCAATCCCCTGATTACTACAACATTGACGAACTGTTGACCACCGAGCATATCATGGTGCGCACAGCCGTGCGCGATTTCGTGAAGAAAGAGATCTCACCCATTATTGAAGATGCCTGCCAGCGGGCCACTTTCCCTAAACAGATCATCAAAGGACTGGGCCAGGTAGGCTGCTTTGGGCCCACCATTCCTGTGGAGTACGGGGGCGGTGGAATGGATTACATGTCATATGGACTGATGATGCAGGAACTGGAGCGGGGCGACAGTGGTGTGCGTTCTACGGCGTCTGTACAGGGATCGCTGGTGATGTTCCCAATTTACGGTTTTGGGAGTGAGGCACAGAAGCACAAGTACCTGCCCAAGCTGGCCACCGGCGAGATGATGGGCTGTTTTGGCCTTACGGAGCCGGATTTTGGGTCCAATCCTGCGGGCATGCTCACCCATTTTAAAGATGCAGGCAATGATGTGATCCTCCATGGCAGTAAGCTGTGGATCTCCAATGCGCCATTTGCGGATATTGCCGTGGTATGGGCCAAGGATGAAGAAGGCAAGATCCGGGGCCTGATTGTGGAGCGGGGCATGGAAGGCTTTTCCACGCCGGAGATCAAAGGTAAATGGAGCCTGCGCGCCAGCGCCACCGGAGAGCTGGTGTTTGACAATGTACGCGTACCTAAAGAAAATATTTTGCCGAATGTGGTGGGCCTTCGCGGCCCATTGAGCTGTTTGTCGTCTGCGCGCTTTGGCATCGCCTGGGGCGCTATTGGTGCCGCTATGGATTGTTATGACACCGCATTGCGTTATGCCAAACAACGCATCCAGTTTGACAGGCCTATTGCAGGTTTCCAGCTCACGCAAAAGAAGCTGGCAGAGATGATCACGGAGATCACCAAGGCGCAGCTGATGAACTGGCGCCTGGCGGTATTGCGTGATCAGAACAAGGCCACGCCGGCCCAGATCTCCATGGCCAAACGCAATGCCTGTGAAACGGCCCTGCACGTTGCGCGGGAGGCCCGCCAGATCCTGGGTGGGATGGGCATTACAGGAGAATACTCCATCATGCGCCACATGATGAACCTGGAAAGCGTGGTGACCTATGAAGGCACCCATGATATTCATTTACTGATCACAGGGCAGGACATTACCGGCATCAGTGCCATTTCATAACGGTTGTAAACATTGAAAATAGACGAAAGCCGCGCATAGACCATGCGCGGCTTTTTCATTAAACAGAAGAAGGGGGATTACACATTTATGCCTGTAGAAACCTTTTCCCTGGCTGCTTTTGCGGCAGCGACCATATTTTCAAGCGCTGCTTTTGTTTCCGGCCAGTTGCGGGTTTTAAGGCCGCAATCCGGGTTTACCCATATATTTTTTGCAGGCAGTAAGGCCGCTGCTTTTTCCAGCAGGACTTCCATTTCTGCCACTGAAGGAACACGGGGCGAGTGGATGTCATATACACCCGGACCTATCTCGTTGGGGTAATGGAAGTAGGCAAATGCTTCCAGCAGTTCCATCTGGGAGCGGGATGTTTCAATGGTGATCACATCCGCATCCATGGCCGCTATGTGGGCAATAATGTCATTGAACTCACTGTAGCACATGTGCGTGTGTATCTGCGTTTCATCGCGCACGCAGCTGGCGGAAATGCGGAAGGCCGTCACGGCCCAGTCCAGGTACATGGCCCGGTCTTTCCGGCGCAAGGGCAGGCCCTCGCGGATGGCTGGTTCATCGATCTGGATCATGGCAATGCCTGCGTTTTCCAGGGCAGCTACTTCGTCGCGGATAGCCAATGCCAGCTGGTTGGCGGTGACGCTACGGGGCTGGTCGTCGCGCACAAAACTCCATTGCAGGATGGTAACAGGGCCTGTGAGCATGCCTTTCATCCATTTTTCCGTATGGGCTTGTGCAAAGCGGCTCCAGCGCACGGTCATATCTGCGGGGCGCCATACATCGCCGAAGATCACAGGCGGTTTTACACAGCGGCTGCCATAGCTCTGTACCCAGCCATTGCTGGTAAAGAGAAAACCTTGCAACTGCTCACCGAAGTATTCTACCATGTCGTTCCGTTCAAATTCCCCATGCACCAGCACATCCAGGCCGCATACCTCCTGCCAGCGGATGAGGTCCACTGTTGCTTTTTCAAGCGCATCCTCGTACTGTGCTTGCGTAAGCGCTCCTTTTTTCCAACGGGCACGGAGCTGGCGGATGTCTGCCGTTTGCGGGAATGACCCGATGGTGGTAGTAGGGAAGAGGGGTAGCTGGAAGCGGGCATGTTGTGTGATCTGGCGCTGGGCAAAGGGTTGATGGCGGGTAGCATCTTTTTCCGTGAGCGCGGCCACGCGGGCCTTTACCTGCGGGTTGTGAATAAGAGCGGAGGTGCGGCGGGTTTCCATGGCCTGCCGGTTTGCGGCAAGCAGGCTGGTATTGCCTTCCAGGATGGCCTGCAGGTCATTGAGCTCCTGCAGTTTTTGTTTGGCAAAGGCCATCCAGTTACGTACTTCCCCTGCCAGTTTTGTTTCAGCTTCCAGGTCGAACGGGGTGTGCAGCAATGAGCAGGAGGGCGCGATCATCAGGTTATTACGCCCGCGTTCTTTGATGGCCAGGTCCAGCAGGTGCAGGGATCTTTCGAAGTCATTTTTCCAGATGTTGCGCCCGTCTATCACCCCCAGGGAAAGGACCACATGCGGGGGTAGCAGTTCCAGTAGCAGTTCCAGTTGCTGTGGTGCACGCACCAGGTCCACATGCAGCCCGGCTACAGGCAAACCCGCTGCCAGCGTGGCGTTATCGCCCAGGGCATCAAAGTAAGTAGTGAGCAATATCTTGATGTGGGGGCATTGCTTTTGGATGGCAGCATACGCGTAGCGGAAGGCTTCCTGTTGTGCAGGCGTGAGGTCCATGGCGAGGAAAGGCTCATCGAGTTGCACCCATTCCACCTGGTAATCTTCCTGCAGTTTATTAAGGATGTCCACGTACACGGGTACCAGTTTTTGGATAAGTTGGATGCGGTCAAAGCCGGCTTCTTTCTCTTTACCCAGCAGCAGATACGTAACGGGCCCAATGAGCACCGGTTTAGGCACTTTGCCCAGGAAATGGCGTGCAGCGCCGGTTTCCGCGAATACCTTGCTGGAAAAAATACGGAACGCCTGGTCCTTTTTAAATTCAGGTACAATGTAGTGGTAGTTGGTGTCAAACCACTTGGTCATCTCCATGGCGGTAATGTCCAGCCCATCGCGCTGGTAGCCGCGGGCCATGGCAAAGTAGAGGTCCACTTCCGCATTGTTGGCCACATCTGTTACCACCGGGGTGTAGCGCTCAGGAATAGCGCCCAGCAGCAGCGACATATCCAGCACCTGGTCATAGAGGCTGAAGTCGTTGCAAGGTACCAGGTCTATGCCTGCGTCTTTCTGCAATTGAAGATTGGCTTCCCGCACCTGCGTGGCGGCGAGGAACAAAGCCTGTCTGGAAAGCGTACCGGCCCAGTAGCCTTCACAGGCTTTTTTGAGCTCACGGCGGGGGCCTACGCGGGGGTAGCCCAGGTTGTTTTTCAGCATACGCATAAAACTGCTTTTAAGCATTAAAAAATGTTAAATGCCCTTACGTTTAATGAGTATGCTTTCGGGTGTAAATGACAAGAAAGGAACACATGTGCCCAGGAGAGAGGATGCCTGGTATGCAGGTTCCTGACGGCCGCTTTAAACTGCGAAAGCATTGGTCCGTCTTCAAGGTAAGTATCTGGCTTACCGCACTGGGTGCGGTTTTACAGTTGCGCAACAGCCCGTGATTTGCACACGGTTCCTTTTTACTACCAGTTATTACACTGGCAACCTGAGGACGTTATTTTCGGTAAAGAACATACAAAGGAACCAAATTGACCGGAATTTTCCAAGGCAGGACTTTACAACAGCCAATGTGGTTATTGCTGAAAACAGAAAGAGCCTGCACAATCGCAGGCTCCCCTGAAAGTTCATTGATCATTTACGCAGGTCTTTGCAGGATGCCTTTTTCATACAGCACTTCCGCAAAAGCCTCCGGGGTGGTGAACTGTATGCTCTCAATGCCCAAAGCCGCCGCGGCATTGATATTCCGCAGGTTATCATCCACGAATAAAGTCTGGCTGCGGTCTACCTGGTAACGTTCCAGCAGCAGTTCATAAAAAGCGGCGGTAGGTTTGCGCATGCCCTCCCTGCCGGATACTACGATGCCATCAAACCAGTCCAGGAAGGGATATTCCTCCACGGCAATGGGAAAGGTTTCAGCGCTCCAGTTCGTGAGGGCGTATAATTTTATATGGCCTTGTTTTTTGAGTTGATGCAGTAGCTCCACGGTGCCACCAATGGGGCCTACCAGCATTTCTTTCCAGCGGCCGTAATATGCGCGGATGGGCGCTTCATGCTGGGGATGCATTTGCACGAGCAGCTCCGTACCCTCCGCAAGGGAGCGGCCTGCATCCTGTGTCTCATTCCATTCGGACGTGGCAACATGTGTGAGGAAGTGATCTACCTCCGCTTCGGTATCAAAGATCTTCCGGTAAAGTTGTCGCGGGTTCCAGTCTATCAGCACGGCACCCAGGTCAAAGATGATGGAGGTATATTGCATGTGGCTAATTAATTGTTATCAGGTTAAAGGTTAATCGTTATTCTTCCAGGAGGTCTGCTGCGTCTTCCAGGAGCTGCATGTCTACAGAATCAGTGCCGGCTATGCCTTCAATAGAGCCCTTGATGTGGGCTGCGTTGAGCAATACTTTTTCCAGTTGTTTTTCGCGGGCTTTCCAGAGTTTTTCCATGGCTTCCCTTTCTTTCTGGATAGAGGTGCGCATGGCCATGAAGCCTTCGCGGATGGCTTTCCACTGTTCGGCAAACTCGCCGCTGGTGAGGTACGCATACAGCATGTGCACTTTGTCACCTTTGTTTTCCTGGGTTTTCATAGCGCCGGCTATGCGCACAATACCGTCACGGAGCACAGCGGCCAGGCTTCTTACTTCGGCAAAGGTGCAGATCCACACCCCTTCTTTTTCGCCAAAGCGGTCCAGGTCCTTTGGCATGGTCTGGGTAACGAGTACGGCTACTTCAACGCCGTTGCTGCGCATGTCTGCTTTTAGTTTTTCCACCCAGTCTTTGCCAAATTCCTTGGTGCGTTTGCTTTCGTACATGATCTTGCCGCACTCCTGGCCAAACTGGTTGCGGACCAATTGTACACAGTCTGCGCCGCGCACGCCTTTGCCCACGGGCACCACCTCATCGAAGGGGAAGGCTGCGCGCAGCATTTCTTCCAGGGCCAGTTCCTGGGCCTCGCCCTGGAGCTGCATCGAACCTTGTTCGGCTTTTTGGCGCATTTCTTCGGCCAGGCGGCGCTGGTCCTCAAATTTCTTTTCCATCTCGCGGAGGCGGAGTTGGTATTCGGTGTCCTTGAGGGCGCTGCGTTCCGCTTCTTCCTTGCGGATGGCTTCGGCCAGGAGGTTGCGTTCCTCGAGGAGGCGCTTTTGCAGCTGGATCTCCAGTTCCTGTTCTTTATTAAGGAAATCCTGCTCTCTTTTAAGGAATTCCAGTTCTTTCTGGCGGGCGCCGCGGAGTTTTTCTTCGGCGTCCTGCTGCGATTGCTGGGCCAGGCGGAGGCGGTTTTCAAAATCGCCGGTCATTTCCCGGCGGATATTTTCGGCCAGGGACTCCTGGAGACGGGCGCGCTCAGCGGTGAGGCGTTTTTGCAGTTCCTCTTCCTGTTGGTTTTTCTGTTGTTCAATTTGCTGACGCAGGGAAGCGACCTGGTTCTTTTCCGCCTGGAGGGCGTCCATGCGCTTGCGCCATTCTACTTCCATTTTGCCGCGCATATCCCGTTCGATATCGGCGGCAAACGCGTCTTCCATCACAAACTGGTGTTTGCAGCTGGGGCAGGTGATTGATGTTCCCATATGATCAAGATTTTGTACTGCCGTAAAGTAGCAGTACGCTGCGCAATGTATCTGCGATGTGCAAATGTAATAAAACTGCAGTAGTGGGCGGAAAGCGGGCTGGGCGGGGCTAAAAAAGGAAGGGCTGGGCCCTTCCTGGTATTGTGGGACTATTCGATGTCCAGTTCTTCTTCATCAAATTCATAGAGGGGATCGTCAGGATCTGCGCCGTCATCGAGCAATACGGAGAGGAACAGGGTATTTTTGGCAGGGTCGGTGTGGAGCACTTTGTACTCGGTGACCAGCCAGCCTTGTTCCAGGAGGGTGTCGATCTCGGGCAGTTCATGAACGGTTGCAGCACCCTTGGGAGCGTTGCCCGGCTGGGAGGAGAGCTGGTCCAGTGCGAGGGTAACGATGATGATTTTCTGCATAAAGCCTGATTTTAGGAATGTAATATACGATAAGGGCGGGAGGGGGGCGTTAAGAATGGGCTAAGAAATTTTTTTAGGGCAGGCGGGCAGATAAATTTGTCTATGTTGAAAATCCGTGTATTTTTGCACCTCCTTACCAAACGCGAAGGTGGCGAAATTGGTAGACGCGCTACTTTGAGGTGGTAGTGCCTGAAAGGGCTTGGGAGTTCGAATCTCCTCCTTCGCACAAATCGCAGCAAACCCGCTCTCAGAGCGGGTTTGCTGTTTATATTGCCTTACGGGGGCAAAACGGGGGATATAATAAGAAATTTGTTACCTGTTTTCTGCGCCACCGTCCATTATTTTAAAAAAGCACGGCCGCTACAGCTCTCTTTTTATGTTTACCCGTTTGAACACTTCATTTGACAAAGTAAGCGTTTAGATAATTGTTGCGCCAGCCAATAAATACTCCACATCAAGCCCTTCTCCCCAATTGAACCGCCACGAACGGATGTATTATTTTTTGTAGATTTACCGGGTGAGGAAAGCCATTTCCATATTTTTCTTAACACTATACCTGTTTTCAACAACAGTGGCGGTGGAGTTGCTTAAGCTCCCGGTGGTTTTCCAGCATTACCAGGAACATAGACAGCTTAATAAGGATCTGACGATCCTCGAATTTCTGGACATCCATTATATGCATGGCTCTCCCCATGATGCAGATTACGACAGGGATATGCAGCTGCCATTTAAAACGCCCATCCATTCTACTGTCATTGCAGCCAGTTTTGTAATACCATCCCTTATTTTTTTCCTCGGGCGTAAGGCCCAGTTTATCGGGGAAAGGCAACCATTGCCCCATACCAACCCAGGCTATTCCTATAATTTCCATTCTTCCATCTGGCAACCGCCCCGGTCCTGTTAGTACCCTTTACGGAAAGAGAAATTCCATTATCGACGGCATACATCGCAACATGATGGCTATGGAACAACATTGCTTCAGAAAGGAATGTTATACTGGCAGCCATTTACGATTCCGTAAACACAAGTATTGCTTATCTGCAAAACAGCGGCATTGATCGACGGAATTCGTTCAGGATATGCATAGAACAAACCTTAAACGGGCCTGAAGGTAAACACCGGGAAAGCATGTCAACCCATCGGTATGTTGTTTGAACGGATGGCAACGTAAGTACCTGTTTAACTGAATTTACCGGCATTTTCAATCCCGGAAAGCTTGCCGATCTGCATGTTGTGACCAAGAGAACCTGTAATCCTTTAATGATCCAAAAAAATAACAGCCATGAATAATAGATCTAAAAACTCAAAACCTGCAGCAATTAAGAGAATACTATGGGTGCTTGCGGTGCTTTTAATCCTTATACAGTTTTACCGCCCTGCCAGGAATATCGCTGAAAAACAGGACGCCAACGCCATTGAACTTCATTATAACGTGCCGCAGCATGTGGGCGCTTTATTAAGAACCAGTTGTTACGACTGCCATTCCAATAACACCCGATATCCCTGGTACAGTAATATTCAACCGGTGGCTTCCTGGCTTAACAGCCATATTAACGACGGAAAAAGGCACCTGAATTTTGATGAGTTCAATGCGTATCCAGTTGAAAAACAAAAAAAGAAACTAAAACAGATAGCAGAGACGGTAAAGGATGGTGAGATGCCATTGTCTTCTTACACCCTGGTTCATCATAACGCCAAACTTACGGAAGCGGATAAAAAGACGTTGATAGATTGGGTAGATGCTGTGGCCAAATCCCAATGATAAACTAATAAATCGGTTAAAGGCAAACTGAAATGAAGGGAATACTTTTCCCCTTTGCGGTGGCTCACAGATGATCCCATCTTTGACAAGGTCACAGAAAAAGTGTATTTTATAATTTATATTCTATTTTATGCCTTATAATATTCCCGGTCACTTGAAAGGCCTTAATAATACGGAGGTAGCCGCTTCGAGAAAGAAGTATGGCTACAACCGTATAGACGCTGCCCATAAAAGTACTGCGCTGGAGCTGCTCGTTGACATACTGAAAGAGCCCATGTTGATCCTGCTTTTCGCCATCTCGGCTATATACGTAATTATAGGAGATCACGCGGAAGCGTTGTTTATGTTTATAGCCATTGTGGCCGTGTCGGCAATTTCATTCTACCAGGATAACCGGAGTAAAAAGGCCCTGGAAGCTTTGGAAAAGCTGAATGAACCATTAAGCGTTGTGATCCGGAACGGGCATGTGGTCGAGATACCGACAAATGAAATTGTCGTGGGCGATTTGTGCCTTACGGAAGAAGGTAAGATGATCAATGCTGACGGGCATATTATTCATAGCAACGATTTCTCAGTAAATGAGGCTTCTTTAACCGGCGAAAGCCTATCAGTCTTCAAAAGCAGTGAAAACGAAGACAATAAAGTGTATAACGGAACGGTTACGGTATCAGGGCTGGCAGTTTTCGAGGTGGAAAAAATTGGCAAGGAAACCCGGCTGGGGAAGATCGGAACTTCCCTGTCCGGCATAAAGGAGGAAGCGTCTCCGTTACAGCTCCAGATCAGGAAGTTTGTAAAAACAATGGCGGTTATTGGTGTTATTGTTTTTCTGCTGGTTTGTGTGGTGAACTATTACCATACCCGGGACCTGCTCAAAAGCCTGCTGAACGGGCTGACCCTGGCAATGTCTGTTCTGCCGGAAGAAATTCCGGTTGCATTTACCACTTTCATGGCATTAGGTGCATGGAAGCTGATGCGGGAAGGCATCATTATCAAGCGAAGCAGCGTAGTGGAGACCCTGGGAAGCACTACTGTTATCTGTACCGACAAAACAGGCACGATCACCGAAAATACCATGCACCTGAAGCATTTGTATGATTACCGTTCGGACAAGACTTTCGATGAAGAGCACTTTAAAGAGGCGGCGCTGTCAAATCTCATCGGCTATGCCATGTGGAGCAGTGAACCGGTTCCATTTGACCCGATGGAGAAAACCCTGCACCAGGTATATGAACAAACGCAAAAAAATGACCTTAGGGGAGCTTATACCTTGTTCCACGAATACCCGTTGGATGGCAATCCGCCCATGATGACGCATTTGTTTGAAAATGCAGCAAAGGACCGGATCGTAGCGGCAAAAGGCGCACCCGAAGCCATTCTCCAGGTCTCCCTGCTTTCGGAGGAGGAGAAGAATAAAGTTCGGGCACTGGTAAAAAAATTTGGAGAACGTGGCTACCGGATACTGGGCGTGGCAGGATCCCATTTTGAAGGGGATGATTTTCCCGGCAGGCAACAGGATTTCCGGTTTGATTTTTTGGGCCTGGTGGTGTTTTATGATCCCCCTAAAAAAGGCATTCAGAAAGTGTTTCAGCATATTTATGATGCCGGGATCAAAGTTAAAGTTATCACCGGCGACAATACGGATACTACAAAGAGCATTGCAGCGCAAGCCGGGATTAGTAATGCTGATAATGTCATAGAAGGAAAGGAAATTATAGAACATTCCGGGGCGTTATTATTGCAGGAAGTGAAGGAAAAGGTCTTGTTCACCAGGATGTTCCCGGATGCAAAGCTGATGGTAGTAAATGCGTTGAAGCAAAACGGGGAAGTGGTTGCGATGCTGGGAGATGGGGTAAACGATGCGCCCGCCCTGAAGGCCGCACATATCGGGGTGGCAATGGGCAATAAGGGAACCGAGATTGCAAAGGCTGCCGCATCCCTGGTCATTGTAAACGATGACCTGGAGAAACTCATTACCGGAATAGCAGCAGGAAGAAGGATTTATGCCAATATCAAAAAGGCGGTTCAATACATCATTTCCATTCACATTCCCATTATCCTTACCGTATCCCTGCCTTTGTTCTTAGGTTGGGTATATCCGCAGATATTCACACCTGTGCACGTTATTTTCCTGGAATTGATCATGGGCCCAACCTGCTCTATCGTGTATGAAAACGAGCCGATGGAGAAGAATACCATGTTGCAGCCACCAAGGAAAATGACCGATACATTCCTGAACCGGAAAGAGCTTGGAAGAAGTATTGTGCAGGGTTTAGTCATCACGCTGGGCGTATTATTCGCTTACCAGCTTATGGCACAAAAAGGAGGTAGCGAGGAGCAAACAAGAGCAATGGTTTTTACCACGTTGATCTTTGCCAATATCCTCTTGAGCCTGACGAACCGTTCCTTTTATTATAGCTTGTTGGAGAGCTTCAAAAACCGTAATATCTTGTTTGTTGCCGTTACCGCCTTAACCTTGATATTGCTTTTTGCGCTTTTGTACATCCCATCGCTTTCCGTCTTTTTTAAAGTTACCGGATTAAGCCTGGCAGAATTGGGACAGGCGCTGATCATAGCAGTTGCTTCAGTATTATGGTTTGAGCTGTATAAACTATTGAGAAGAAAGCAGCGGAAAGGACGGGCTTAAAAGATTGCCCCAGGCTGGGCAATCTTTTAGGGCGGCGTTTAAGGAATAACCTGTCCCTGCCGCCCCCCGGCACATTTTTAGCAACCCTTCCCCACAAAACTCAACCCGCTAAAGATGCTCAACCACCTCGATATCATCATCAATCCCGGCTCCGGTAAGGAGGAGCCCATCCTCTCCTGGCTGGCAAAAGCCCTCGATCCATCCCCCGTTACCTGGAAAGCCCATGTCATCAACACCATAGGCGAGGCCGCCACCCTGGCAAAAGACCTGGCCGGCAAAGCCAGCGCCGTAGCCGCTTACGGGGGAGACGGCACCGTAATGGAAGTAGCCCGCGGCCTCTACAAAACAAACACGCCCCTGGCTATCATCCCCGGTGGCACCGCCAATGTAATGGCCAAGGAGCTCTCCATCCCCGTAGACACGCAGGCGGCCATTGCCCTGCTGGCTGGCGGTGATTACCGCATCCTGCCCATTGACATGGCCCTGGTAAACGATGCGCCCTTCCTCATCCGCATCAACATGGGCATTTTTGCGGACATGGTAACCGAGGCCAGTACCGAGCTGAAAGACCGCTGGGGCCAATGGGCCTACGGCATCACCGCCCTGCAAACCCTGCAAAAGGCCACGCCGGTAAGCTATGGGCTGGAGGTGGATGGGGAAACTTTCACCCAGGATGCGGTGGCCGTTACCATCATGAACGCGGGCAATATTGGCCGCCAGGGTTATTCCATGCTGCCGGGCATCAGCGTTACAGATGGCCTGCTGGATGTGGTGATGCTGGATGATGCGGACATCTTTACCCTGCTGAAAGCCACCACCAGCACCGCTTTGCAAACGGAGTCAAAGGTATTGCGCCACTGGCGCGGCAAAGAGATCCGCCTGTGGACGGAAGAAAAACAAACTTACATCCGCGATGATGAAACCGATGAAGCCCGGCTGTGGCATGTAAAGGTGGCACCGCATTGTTTAAACGTAATCGTTCCGCATGAGCAACCATAACCTGCCCCGCAAAAGCAAAAGTCTTTGGCTCATCCTGGTCATTTTTGTGCAAAAGGTGTATGATCAGAGCCATCGCATCCTGGCTGGCATTCCCACGCTGAAACGCAGCCAGATCACCGCCAATCTTTACCTGGGTGGCCAGTACAACCTGCGCGGGCTGCAAATACTGAAACGCATGGGCATCACCGGCATCATCAACATGCGCATTACCTCCATTTACACGGAGGCCCAGTATATGGGTATGCGTTACCTGCACCTGCCCACGTCAGACAACACGCCCCCTTCCATGGAAGCCCTGCAGGCAGGGGCAAAATTTGCGCACGATGAAATAAGCGGGGGTGGAAAAGTATACATCCATTGCCGCCAGGGGCAGGGGCGGGGACCCAGCATGGCCATTGCTTACCTGCTGTACACCGGGCTTACGTACGAAGATGCATTTGCGCTGGTGCAGAAAGTGAGGACCTTTATCCGGCCCACAGCCATGCAGGTATTGCGATTGAAGGAACTGGAAGCGTTCTATAAAGATCAACCCCGGCCGGTGGAGGTGATACCACGGGTATAATTATTTTTTCAGCCAGATGCGGAAGGTGGTGCCTTTCCCGGCTTCGGACGACTTCACGTAGATCCTGCCCTTGTGATAGTCTTCAATGATCCTGCGTGCCAGCGACAGGCCAAGCCCCCAACCTCTTTTCTTGGTGCTGAAACCTGGCTTGAACACTTTTTCAAAATTGGCTTTGGGAATGCCCTTGCCGGTATCATGCACATCAATGATGAGGTGGCCCGGGTGCTCTTCCATGCGCACGGAGATCTCGCCCATACCGCTTTCCATGGCGTCCAGCGCGTTTTTCAGCAGGTTTTCCAGTACCCAGTCGAACAGGGGTGGGGATAGCATGGCCATCACGGGCTGCTCATGCGGTTCTACATAGAACTGTACCTTCTGGGAGGCCCGTTTGCGCATGTAACTGACCATGTATTCTATCTGCTGGCCTACTTCCGTTTCTTCCAGGCGGGGCACGCTGCCTATCTTGGAAAAGCGGTCTGCAATGAGTTTGAGACGGTCCAGGTCCTTCTGCAGCTCACTCACAAAAGGATCGTTATCGGGGTTGGTCTTTAGCATTTCCAGCCAGGCTTCTATGCTGGACAGCGGGGTGCCCAGCTGGTGGGCCGTTTCCTTGGCCCAGCCCACCCACACCTGGTTCTGCGTGGCCCGGTTGGTGCTGGACAGGGCCAGGAGCACCACCCCAATGAAAACCGCCACCACGGCCAGTTGTATATAGGGGTAATAGCGAACCATTTTCAGGATATAGGAATCACCGTAGTAGATGGAGTTATAGAGCTTCAGGTTATGATCTATCTCCATGCGGAAGGGCGGGTGTTGCTTTTTGAAGTCGGCCAGTTCATGGGCCAGATAGTGCGGATCCCGCATGATGCGGGTAGAGTCCAGGTTGCGGCTGTCGATGATATTGCCATCCTGGTCGGTGAGAATGAGGGGGATCGTATTATTGTTCGTCACAATCTCGATGGCCAGGTTTAAATTGGCATCGGTAGGCGATGAAACGAAGAGGGTGCGCGTAGCAGCCACCCAGGTAGCCACTTTCTTGGTTTCTTCCTGTTCTATCCGGGCGCTCAGGTTATTGACAAACCAGATCGTGACCGCGATAATGAATATGGCACTGGCATATAAAAAAAGTCTACCGCCGAGGTATTGCTTGAACATAGTGCGAATTAAGAAAAAGCCGGATGCCGGGGCAAAAGCATTTTGCGTAAAGCTAAATTATCTGTGTCTTTGTTGCATATTTGCAACGCAAAAACATTTGTTCACGCATAAACGAAAAATCATTGCCGGTATTGCCATCCGTAGCGGTCGTTATCCTGAACTGGAACGGCAGAAAATTCCTGGAAGCGTTCCTTCCGTCCGTTTGCCGGTCTACCTACGGTAATTTACAGCTTATTCTGGCGGATAATGCATCTTCCGACGACAGCGTGGACTATACAAGGACACATTTCCCACAGGTCAGCATTATCCGGAATGCGGTCAATACGGGCTTTGCCGGCGGCTATAACGAGGCCCTGCAACATGTGAAGGCGGACATTTATGTGCTCCTGAACCAGGATGTGGAGGTAACGCCCGGCTGGATAGAGCCGGTGGTAGCCCAGATGGAGGCCGACAAGACCATTGGTGCCTGCCAGCCCAAGCTGCGGGCTTATGCCAATAAAGCCTGTTTTGAATACGCCGGCGCCGCCGGTGGGTGGATGGACATCCTCGGCTACACTTTTTGCCGGGGGCGTATCCTGTACCGTACGGAGGAGGACCATGGCCAGTACGATACCGTCCAGGATATTTTCTGGGCCACGGGGGCGGCGCTCTTCATCCGTGCTGAGTGTTTTCACGGGGTGGGCGGGTTTGATCCCTACTTTTTTGCCCATATGGAGGAGGTGGACCTGTGCTGGCGCCTCCAAAGGGCCGGTTACCGCATTTCCTACTGCCCGCAGTCGCTGGTATACCACGTGGGCGGGGGCAGCCTGCCCCAGGGCAATCCCCGGAAACTGTACCTCAATTTCCGCAACAACCTGATCATGTTGCACAAGAACCTGCACCCGGCGGAACGCAATATCATTTTCCTGCAGCGCTTTTTCCTGGATATCCTGGCCGGGCTCAAAAGCCTGGTGTCCGGCAAACCCCGGGATATGAAGGCCATTTACCTGGCCTACCGGCATTTCCGCCACTGGCGCCGGGATTACGATGCCTCGGGTGATACGTTGCCCCGCCTGAAACTCTTTGACCTGAAGGGCGTTTTTCATGGGATCATGATCTGGCGCTATTATTTTTTAGGCCGGAAAACCTTTTCTGAGCTGACCCGGCAGTGACAGGTACATATATTAATAGGAAATTACTTTGATTTTTACATGACATCATGTAAGTTTGCAGTGCGAAAAAAATAGATATGGAAAATACCGTAGAGAATAAAAAAGATTTTACACGCAATTGGGTAGCATCTTCCCGTTTCCTGTTTTATGTAAGCCTGTTCTGCATGTTTTTCTTTGCGCTGGCTGGTTGCTATAACCTGTATACCCACCACTACGAAGGTAAGCCCAGTGTGAATGTGCCGGACAACACCCTCTACGATCCGAAGTATAAATAAGCACATATAAACATATTGAAAAAAGCCACTGCAGTAAATGCGGTGGCTTTTTTTTATGTGCATGGATGAAGGTCAGGCCTTGAAATGCAGCCCTGCATCCGCCAGCAGCTTGCGCATGGATGGGATACTGCCGGGACCTACCCCGTGAAAGGCAAGGATCTCTGCCTCGCTGTGTTTTGCCAGCTGCTTTAATGTTTTGATGTGGTGCGACAGGAGCGCCCGCTGCGCCGGGGCGGCGAGGGTGGCAAAAGGTGAAGGGGCCGCAGCTGTCGGCAGGGCCTGTTGCTCCGTTACTTTCTTCAGCCGCATTTTTACGATCCTGGTTATAAGGGCCAGCGGCAAAGGCTTATCCAACGGGAACTGCACAGCGCCTTTTGAAAATTTATAACGGGAAAGCTCCTGTTCAAACTCCCGGATGCCGGATGCCGTGGGGTAAAAGCCTATGTGCTGCTGGTGGCCCCCGAAGTATACCAGTTTGGTGCCCAGGGAATAAGCGGGCATGCCATAGCTGATGACCTCCTCTGCCTGGGGCGCGGCTTTACGGATCGTGGTACGCATTTGTTCCAGCAGGCGCCGGGTAGCGGTGGGGTAGCTGGCAATGTAAGTATCCACATCGGGGTAGTGTTGCATAGCAGAAGATTTGCTACGAAATAAATAAAAATCCATGGATGACAGGGAGGGCATGCTGGCCTTCCTGGCGGTGTAAAAAGGACAGCTGCTACCCTTTAGTTTCTTATTTTACAGTTTCAAAAAAACGAGGCAATGGCATACGATGCGATCGTGATAGGGGCAGGCCCCAATGGGCTGGCCGCCGGTATAGCATTACAGCAGCAGGGGCTTGCTGTGCTCATCCTGGAAGGGCATGCCCAGCCAGGCGGAGGCCTGCGTACGGCGGAACTTACCGGGCCCGGTTACTGGTCAGATGTGTGCTCTGCCATCCATCCCCTGGCCATTGGCTCTCCTTTCCTGAAAACCTTGCCCCTGGCCGATTTTGGGTTGGAGTACCTGCAGCCCCCCGTATTGGCGGCCCACCCGCTGGACGATGGCCCCGCGGGCGTGCTCCTGCACGACGTGGCAGCCACCGCTACTGCTTTGGGGGCAGACGGCCCGGCCTATCGCCGGTTGATGGAGCCCCTGGTACAGCGGTGGCCGTCTATAGCCGGTAGCATCCTGGGGCCGTTGTCCATTCCCCGGCATCCCCTGCGCATGGCGGCTTTTGGCCTGCAAGGCCTGCCCGCTGTGCAGCAATTGATGAAGCCATTTCAAACCCCCGCGGCCCGGGGACTCTTTGCCGGCATGGCCGCCCACAGTTTCCTTTCGCTGGACCAGGCCACCACGGCGGCGGTGGCCCTGGTGCTCCTGATCAATGGGCACCTGGGTGGCTGGCCTATTCCGAAGGGGGGCTCCCAAAGTATTGCCCACGCGATGACTTCCTACTTTCTCTCGCTCGGGGGGCAGTTGCAAACCGGCCATTACGTGCGCTCCCTGGATGAATTGCCGCCAGCCAAGGCAGTCTTTTTCGACACCTCCGTACAGCACCTGGTAGACATAGCCGGCGCGTCCCTGCCCGCTTTTTACCGCTGGCAGTTAAAACAGTTCCGTACGGGCCCTGGTGTGTTCAAGATAGACTGGTCTCTCAGCGGGCCGGTACCTTTTAAAGATGAAGCCTGCCGCCGTGCGGGTACGGTGCACCTGGGTGGTACCGCGGCCGAAATAGCCCGCTCAGAAGCAGCGGTAAATGCCGGCCGCCTGGCAGATCAGCCGTTTGTGCTCCTGGCACAGCAAAGCCGCTTTGATCCTACCCGTGCCCCCGAAGGCCACGAAGTGCTCTGGGGCTACTGTCACGTACCCGCCGGCAGCACCGCAGACCGCACCGCCGCCATCGAAAACCAGGTAGAACGCTTTGCTCCCGGCTTCAAAGACCTGGTCATTAACCGCCACACTTTCAATACGCAGGAATTGCAGGCCTACAATCCCAACTACATCGGTGGCGATATTAACGGTGGACTGCTGGACATCTGGCAGTTGTTTACAAGACCTGCGCTGCGCGCTTCTCCTTACCGCGCCGGCAAAAAAGGCCTGTATCTCTGCTCTGCCTCCACACCACCCGGCGGGGGCGTGCATGGCATGTGTGGGTTTCATGCCGCCAGGCGGGCATTAAAGGATATCTGGAAAATTGATCTGAAGCTGGAAAATAATTAGGCAGGAATGCGATTTATATAAGTGTAATTTTTTCCGTGCCCGGAATGGTGACAACAACCCCGCCCCGCGGCGGTCATTGCCGGAAAACAAAAAAAGCCGCCCTGTTAAAACAAGACGGCTTTTTGAAAAACTGGAGCGGAAGACCGGGCTCGAACCGGCCACCCCGACCTTGGCAAGGTCGTGCTCTACCAAATGAGCTACTTCCGCATTTATCCCAAATAAAACAGAACCCTTTCGGCTCCAAACGCTTTGCTGTAAAGCGTTTCGGGAGTGCAAATATAGGAAAGTGCATTGAACTGCCAAATCTTAAACATAAATTTTTCACACCTTCTGCTGCAAATGCTTGCCAGTAGTATGTTTCAGGCAAATAAATTTTTTCACCCGGCAAAAAGCAAAAAAGCCGTCCTGTTTTAAACAAGACGGCTTTTTGAAAAACTGGAGCGGAAGACCGGGCTCGAACCGGCCACCCCGACCTTGGCAAGGTCGTGCTCTACCAAATGAGCTACTTCCGCATTTATCCCAAATAAAACAGAACCCTTTTGGCTCCAAACGCAGTGCTGTATTGCGTTTTGGGATTGCAAAGATAATGACTTGTCTCAATCCTCCAAATATTTTTGCAAGATTTTTTAGCCCGCCACAAACCAGCCACCACATTCGCAGATGAAAACGCCCTGACCAGCGGTAAAATAGGGGCCGTTTATACGGAATAACGTTATTTTTTTCCTGAAACATCCTAAAATTGTATTAGTTCATATTAATTTTTTTATTTTTATACAAACATGCCGTACGCAATCTGATCCGTCCCCCGACACCTGGTATACGCAAGCCGCCGGACGAACCACAACATGACACTGTACTGCACATCCAACATTTTTCAGTTATCACGCATGGATACGTTACCAACTGTTGCACCGGATATTATCGCACGCTTGCGCAGCGGCGATGAAGCTGCCTTTGCAACGGTATATGCATCTTATTATCACCAACTCTGCTATTTTGTGGGCAGCATTGTAAAGTGCCGCCACACCGCCGAAGAGGTCGTACAGGATGTACTCACCAAGGTATGGCTGCACCGCGCACAGATAGACCCGGACAAGCCTTTTGCCCACTGGGTGCGCACCATTGCCCGCAACGCTACCTTTGACCATCTCAAGAAAATAGCCCGCGACCGCTCCCTGCAAAATGAGGTGTGGCACGCCGTGCAATTCCATAAAGGACAACCTGCTGATAGCGCTATACATTTTAAAGAGTATCACCGTCTTTACCAACAGGCTATTTCCATTTTACCACCACAGCAACAAAAGGTATTTACCCTGAGCCGTACCCACGCCCTTACCCATGATGAAATTGCACTGGAACTCGGCATTTCTGCCAATACCGTGCGCAATCATATGGCGGCTGCCCTGGTGGCCGTGCGCCGTTATTTTAAAACCCACGCGGGTTGCTGGCTGCCCTTACTGCTGGTACTGATCTGTAGCTGACAGGTTGAGTACCAGCCGGTTTATTCCCCCGGCAAATATTTTTTTTGAGCACACTGGTAGTTATAATACGAATTGGCGTATTATTATTACAAACCTATTATTGTGACCAATGTCCATTCTCCTACTGGGCCATTTTTTTATCCATTGCAGTGCCAAGGCACAACGAGCGCCCGTAAACAACCCGGTTTATGTACAACAAAGAGCTGGAAGCCCTTTTCCAACGGTATAGGAAGAATGAGCTGACGGAAGAAGAACTGCACCGATTATTTGAATGGCTGCAGTCACATGAGCACGATGAGCAATTAAAAGCAATGCTGGACAATGCCTGGGACGAGCAACCCGCGGTAGCAGCAGGAGCCGGCAGCAAGCCGCCCGTTCACCCAATGAAGCGATGGTGGCCCCGTATGGCGGCCGCGATCCTGGCCCTTTGCATGGGCGCAGGCGCTTACTTTTTATGGAGGCCCCACCCGGCCCCCGTGCTGGCATGGCATACAGAAAGCAATGCCGCCGGACAGTCCCCGCGCCGCGTGGAGCTGCCCGATCACAGTACTGTGTGGCTCAACGCCGGCACCACCCTGCAATACCAGCAGGACTTTGCAGGCCGCGAGCGCCTGGTAAAACTGGAGGGTGAAGCCTGCTTTGATGTGGCAAGCGATCCTGCCAAACCTTTTGCTGTAGCCGCTGGAGCCGTGCAGGCCCGCGTGCTGGGCACCCGTTTTAATGTTAGCAATTATCCCGCAGACCGGCGTATAGCCGTTACCGTGCTTTCCGGTAAAGTAGCGGTGCAGGACGCGCCTGCAAACCAGCCTGTCACGCTGGGCCCCCTCCAGGAGGCCACTTACCAGGGGGCTGCCTTTACCGTGTCCACCGTGGAAGACAGTAGCAACGTTGCCTGGACCCGGGGGGAACTGGTATTTCATAAAACGCCGCTGCAACAGGTGGTACGCATCCTGCAAACCCGGTTCAATAAAAAGATTGTGGTCAATGCAGCCCTGCAGCAATGTGTGTTCTATGGCGATTTTACACAGGAAACCCTGCCGGAGATCCTTTCCAGCATGGCAATAGCGCTCAACGGTCATGCCCGGGAAGCCAACGGTACCTGGTACATTGACGGCAAAGGCTGTTTCTGACACCCTGGCTCCCCGCCGCGGAAAAAAAAATCAAAAAAAGTTTACCTGCCACTAGTAGTCATGCCTTTATGAATCGTATTATGATGGAAAAGACATTTTTCCATTTAACCTATATCTTTTTCCGATCCGGGCCTTTCATCCCTGTTTGGGCTACACCATGAAACGCAGATTAGTATTCGTCATTTGCATCTTGAGCTGTGGGCTGCCGGCGTTTCCTGAGATGCGGTACCGCGTGTTCCGCCAGGATACAGCAGCACCCGGTGATCTGCTGGGACGTAGCGTTACAGTGGATATGGAGCAGGTATCCCTGTCTGAAGCACTGAAGCGCATAGGCAGTGCGGCCGGCGTAAAATTCGTATATGCCATGGACCCCGATGCGAACCGGCAGCGCGTAAGTTTGCACATCACCCACCGCAAATTGCGGGATGTGCTCAATGAATTGTTAGCTCCCTTTCATATCGTGTACGAGGTGAAAGGTGATCATATTGTGCTACGGCAGGCGCAGCCCCTGGCAGGACAACATCCTGGCCAGGAGATCAGCGGCCTTGTGGTAGACCAGGCCAGCGGTGTACCGTTAATGAATGTATCTGTGCGGGTAGCTGATTCCGCCAACGGCACCTCCACAGATACGGATGGCCGTTTTTTTTTGCATGCCGGTGAAGGTAGCAGCCTTGTTTGCTCCCTCACCGGCTACCAGACACAACACCTGGCCGTAAAAGGCCAGCATACCCTGGAGATCCGCATGGAAGCGGATTTCCGGAGCCTGCAGGAAGTAGTGGTAACGGCATTGGGTGTGGAAAAAGCGCGCAGGGCCCTCGGGTATTCCGTAACGGAAGTAGCGGGGAAAACCCTGGCAACCGCCCGCACCACGAACGTGATGGACGCCCTGGAAGGCAGGGTGGCCGGTGTGAATGTGAGCCCGGTGAACACCGGCCCCGGATCGTCTGCTAATGTGATCATCCGCGGCGTGTCTTCCATCAACGGCAACTCCCAGCCACTGTATGTGATAGATGGTGCGCCTATTGTGAACAACACCTATTCCCATGCAGACAACTGGGGTGGGTACGACAGCGGGGATGGTATTGGCAACATTAACCCGGATGATATTGAAACCGTTTCTGTACTCAAAGGTGCGGCTGCCGCCGCCTTGTACGGCTACCGAGGCAGCAAGGGCGTGGTGCTCATCACCACCAAGCGGGGAAAGAACGGGCAAGACCTGGACATTGAATTAAATTCCAACGCGGTGTTGGAAAAAGTGATAGACAACACCGATTATCAATACGCATACGGGCAGGGGGAAAACAATCACAAGCCCACCAGCCTGGAAAACGCACTGGAAACGGCTTTCAGCAGTTGGGGCGCCCGGGTGGACGGACAACCCGCCATCCAGTTTGACGGCGTGGAAAGGCCCTATGCCGCGGTAAGGCATAATATCAGCCACTTTTACCGCACCGGCAGCGCCTATACGAACACACTGGCCTTTACCAAAGGGTTGGGCAGTGATGGCGCCATCCGTTTTGCTGCCAGCAATCTTGGTCAGGCCGGCATTGTGCCCCGCTCCGGGCTTAACCGCCAGAGTTTTACCCTGACCACTCATTATAAACTGGACAGGCACCTGAGCCTTGATCTTAAAGCCAACTACATTGTGCAGCGGATCAACAATGCGCCCAGCGTGTCTGACGCACCGGCCAATCCCAACTATGCCACCCTGTTCATCCCTACCACGGTGGACATCAGGAACTGGGAGCCGGGGTACACTGCTACGGGAGATGAGAAACTCATCTCCACGGAGGAGTATACCACCAACCCTTTTTTTACGACGAGTAAGTTTTACAATACCATGGGCCGCAACCGCTTTATTGGCATGGCCAGCCTCCGTTATACATTTAACAATGGATGGTTCCTGCAAGGCAGGATAGGCGAGGATTACCTGTCGGACCACTTTATTTCGGTGACCCCTACGGGCACGGCTTATTACAACCCGGGCACCATGGTAGACCAGTCTTACACGGCCACAGAACGCAACCTGGACCTCCTGGCAGGCAGGCAGCTGCACTGGCGCCAGTGGGTGGTAAATGTCAATGCCGGGGCCAATTACCGCAAGGCAGCATCCAGCATGCACCGCCTGGTGGGTTACGATTTTGTAACGCCTTACGTGTACAATATGAACAATGTGAGGGGATATGCAACACCGGAGATCTCTGACCCGGTGGTGGAAAATGCTTCTGTATATGCCGCGGCAGACCTGGCTTATCACAATATGTGCTACGTTAATATCACCGGGCGGAACGACTGGTACAGTACCCTGGCACCTGGCAAGATCCGCTACCTGTATCCATCCGTGAATGGCTCTTTTGTATTCACCGAGCGGTGGCACATGCCCTGGATGGATTTTGGCAAGGTGCGCCTGGGTTATGCAGCGGTGGGCGGGGAGGCGGAAGACCCTTACCAGACCTTGCTCAATTACAGGCAGGCGGGCAGTATCAACGGCATTCCCATTGGCACCATCGTCAATGAATATATACCTAATAAAGACCTGCAACCTTCTGCGGTGAAGGAGCTGGAAGCGGGCGTGGAAATGGCTTTCCTGCATAAACGCATCTCCCTGGATGCAGCGGTGTACAGCAAGCGCATTTCACGCAGCATCATTTATGCAACGGCTTCCATCACCTCCGGGTATAGCGGGGCAGTGCTTAACATAGGGGAACTGCACAACCGCGGAGTGGAGTTGCTGGTGAAGGGTATACCAGTGCAAACAAGGCATTTCGACTGGACGGTGACGTTCAACGGCGCAGTGAATAAGAACGTGGTGGACCGGCTGGCGCCGGGACAAACGGACCTGGAGATCGGCACTTCCCAGGTGGAGGAAACGGCCTTCATTCATCACGTGGTGGGCAAGGCGGCTTCGCAGATCATGGCGTTTGACGTAGCCCGCGATGAAAAGGGCAAGGTGGTCATTGATCCGTATAACAACAACGTGAGCCGTGGTGAGCTGCGCTCCTGGGGCTCCGGTATTCATAAATGGACGGGCGGTGTAGCCAATGACCTGCGCTATAAACGCTTTACATTGTCAGCGTTGGTAGACGGCAAATTTGGAGGTAAGATCTTTTCCGCTACTAACTATTACGCCTATACGTACGGATTATCTAAAGCGACGCTGCCGGGCAGGGAGCTTACTTATGGCACCGGGCAAATACTGGCCCCGGATTATTATTCACAGAAAGCCTATGCGGAAAGCGCTCTTTTTGTGTATGATGCAAGTTTTATCAAATTAAGGCAGGTGCAGTTGAACTACAGTTTCCCGGTAAATGCCTTTCATCATAAAATTAAAAGTATGACCATCGGCGCCGTGGGCCGCAACCTGTGGACGGTCATGAAACATACGCCAAACATAGACCCGGAATCCAATTACAGCAATTCCAATGTACAGGGACTGGAACTGGCAGCAGTACCGGCTTTCCGTTCCATGGGCTTTAACCTGAATATAAAATTCTGAAGCCCATGCAACAACGGATCATGCTCTATATACTGCTGCTGATAGGCCTTATGGGGTGTAAGAAACATTTTGACAGTGTGAATACAGATCCCGATTCCACGGGGCCGGGACAATATGCGCCGGAAAACCTGTTGTCTGCCGCGCAGCTCACTTATACCGGCAGTGCCCGGGGCGGGGGCGATGCGGCGCACGTGGAACTGGGAGGATGCGGGGCTTTCATCCAGCACCTGGCCGCGCTGGACACGTATGAATTTTACGGGGATAAGTATTTCTCCAGTGCCAATACCGGGGATTATTTTGAATCGGCATATGGTGAGCAGGTGAAGATGGCTACAGACCTGGTGGCACTTACCGGGGACAAGCCGCAGTATAACAACCTGCACCAGATGGGCCGCATGATGCGCGCCATGATTATGGAGCGCGTAACAGACATCTATGGCGATGTGCCTTACTTTGAGGCGGGGCGCGGGTACTACGATAAAGTGTATTACCCCCGGTACGATGCGCAGCAGGCCATCTATGCAGACCTGCTCAAGGAAGTGAGCGAGGCCACCGCAGCCCTGGACCCTGCCGGTGATAAGCCTGCAACAGATCTTTTTTTCCATGACCGGGACGATCAAATCGCTGCCTGGCAGCGATTTGGCAATACGTTGCTGCTGCGCATGGCCATGCGCCTTACCAAACGGGACCCGGCCACGGCGCAAGAATATGTAAGACAAACAAGTGGTCATACCATGCAAAGCAATGCAGATAATGCCATTGTAATGCACGATGAAGCAGGCCAGGGCCTTACGCAGAACCGCGTAAGCCTGGATTTCCTGCAGGCTTCCATCCGCGCAAAGGCCAAGCTGTCAAAGACCTTCGTGGATTTTATGAAGAGCAATGATGATCCCCGCCTGCCGGTACTTTCGGAAGTGCGCATCAACGGGCATCATAATGCCGGCGAGCAACAGGGGCTGCCCAATGGCTATAATACTGACAGGCTAAGTCCTTACGGTATTTATAGCCGGCCGGACTTCCCGGACACGGTGGATGCTTACAGCCAGCCCAGTGCACTGGTGGTGAAGCTGGATGCGCCTACGTTTGTGCTCACCTATGCGGAGTCTGAATTTTTACTGGCAGATGCCGCCGCCCGCTGGGGCATGGGCAATGCGGAAAGCCACTACCACAATGGCGTGGTGGCCGCAATGAGGGAACTGGCAGCTTATGGAGTAGCGGGTGTGATCGGGGAAGATGCCGCTGAAGCTTATTATAACGCACATCCATATAATGCGGCCAAAGGACTGGAAATGATCAATACCCAGTTCTGGGCAGCCACCTTGTTCAATGAATACGAGGCGTGGTGCAACTGGCGCCGTACCGGGCTCCCGGCCCTTGTGCCGGTAAATTACCCGGGCAATATCACCCACGGCACCATCCCCCGCAGGCTTCCTTACCCGCTGTCTGAAGCCAGCAGTAATGCAGCCAACTACAAGGCGGCGCAAACGGCCCTCCCCGGCGGGGATAAGATGACCAGCAGGACCTGGTGGGATGAGTAAAAAATTTTTAAGACCAGGTTATGCAAAAACATAAAAACATGCATCATTAGTCGTAGTTGCACCGTCGTATAGGCGTGTGCGTTTGGGAACCTTGCACAAAGATTGTGTATACTGTAAAATGTAGAACAATTAACAACAGAACCCGCCTGTCGAGGCGGGGTCTTTTCTTTTTAAAATGTGATCATCACCACGGTATATCAGCAGGCCGTTGCCCTGAAAGTGGCCTTTCATCCGCTAACTCCAGAAAACTGCTGATACCGGGAATATATTAGACACACAGCTTTACCCGAAAAAAGGTCTTACTGTCTGGGACAGGTAGGGCCTTTTTGTTTTTATCGGGAACGCAATACTGCCGGTTGGTATCCGGCAGGAAGAACACGGACATGGGCACGTCACAGATATTGGCGGCCGGTTTCAGGATCCCATCAAAATCAGATTCCGGTGGGGTGCCCAGGATATGCTGCAGGCACTACTTGGTACAGTTTCTCTTAATATACGGATATTTGTACCATGCCAATTGTTCATCATTCCGATTATAAGCCACCCGTTTGGATGCGCAACCGACACCTGCTCACCATTTACCCTACACTGTGCCGGCGTGTGAAGCGGGTGCAGTACACACGGGCACGCATGACCATGCCGGATGGCGACTTCGTGGACCTGGATTTCAGCGCGGTGGGGAGTGATCTGCTGGTGCTGGTGCTGCATGGCCTGGAGGGCGACGCGCACCGCAAATATGTGAAAGGCATGGTACAGCTCTTTAACCAGCAGGGATACGATGTGGCAGGCATGAACTTTCGCGGTTGCAGCGGGGAGCCCAATAAGGCCCTGCGCTTCTATCACAGCGGCGAAACAGCCGACCTGGATGCAGTGGTGCAACACGTGGCCGCCAGCAGGAAATATAAAGCGCTTTACCTGGTAGGCTTTTCCCTGGGAGGTAACGTAGCCCTGAAATATACCGGTGAGCAGGGAAAGAACATTCATCCGCTGGTACACGCCACGGTGGCCATTTCTGTGCCTATAGACCTGGCCAACAGCGCCATTGAACTGGAGAAAAAACACAATGCCATTTATATGCAGCGCTTCATCCGTTCCCTGGGGGCCAAGCTGAAGGCCAAGCAGGCGCTTTACCCGGACGCTATTAACCTGGAAGGCTATGAAAATATTACCACCTTCCGCCAGTTTGACGACCGCTACACCGCACCCCTGCATGGTTTTCCGGATGCAGACACCTACTGGTACCAGAGCAGCGCCATCCGCGTGCTGGACCAGGTGGCCATCCCCACGCTGCTGATCAATGCCCAGGATGATTCTTTCCTGGGGCCCAAATGTTTTCCCTATGAAATGGCGGAGCATCACCCGCTGTTTTACCTGGAAACGCCCCGCTATGGCGGACATGTGGGCTTCGTGAACTTTGGCGTATCCAGCTACTGGACGGAGCGCAGGGCCCTGGATTTCATCCGCAGCCACCCTTGAATAAATTTGTCATGAAAAATTAATTGGTACGGAAACCCGCCCCTGCCTGAAAGTTTTTTACTTTTCCGGTAGGGGTAGCCGGAAAATGGAGTGTCATACCGCTATGATACCACTTTCCATGCGGGCTGCGGTTTGGGAGGACCCCGTTCAAGCCACACGAATGCAAGTACATGAGCCACAAGGAACGCCAGCCGGGCAAACCCGGGGCGAGATAGAGTTTGAAGCGCTGTTCCGCCAGCACTTCAAAAGCCTGTATGCCTATGCCTGCAGCATGCTGCACGATGAGATGATGGCAGAGGAAATGGTGCAGAACGTGTTCTGCAAACTCTGGGAAAAGGGGGCGGACCTGAAGATCCAGCAGTCCATTACGGCCTACCTGTACCGTGCGGTATACCATGAGTGCCTCAATTATATCCGCCACCTGAAAGTGCGGGCTGCCCACCAGTCGTTTGTAAAACATCATCAATCGCCCGTAGGGGATAGCGGTGGCTCACGTGTCCAGTTAAGGGAGCTGCAAGTGAAACTGGAAGCGGCCATGAAAAAACTGCCGGAGAAATGCCGCGTGGTATTCCAGCTGAGCCGTTTTGAAGAACTGCGCTACCAGGAGATAGCAGACCGGCTGCAGATCTCTGTGAAAACGGTGGAGAACCAGATGGGCAAGGCCTTGCGCATTTTGCGATCGGAGCTGGTGGACTTTTTGCCACTGCTGCTCTTATTGTTCTTAAATCTTTAAACCTTCCCTGTGAAAAAGAATATACAAGTAAACGACGATGTGCTGGTAAAATACTTACTGGCAGAGGCCAGCCCGGACGAACGGGCGGCCGTGCAGGCCTGGGTGGGGAAGGAGGAAAATGCCCGCTACTTTGAGCATCTCCGCCTTATCTGGGAAGAAAGCCGGCAACTGGCTCCCCGCGTCATGATCAGTGAAGACGCTGCCTGGCAAAGGTTGCGCAACCGGGTGCAGGGTGTACAGCCCGCGCCGCTGCAGGCTACCCGTGTGGTACCCCTGCATAAAATATATCGTATAGCCGCTGCCGTTATAGGCCTGCTGGTAGTGAGCAGCGCAGCCTGGTGGATAATGGGCAGCCAGCCCAGGCAGATAGCCCTCCGCAGTGATAACAGCACCCTGCGGGATACCCTGCCGGATGGCACCGTGATCACCCTCAATAAGAATTCTGAAGCCCGCTACAAGCCTGCATTTTCGGGCAGCACCCGCGAGATCACGCTGGAAGGGGAAGCCTTCTTTGAGGTGGCGCAGGATGCGCAGAAACCTTTCATCATCCACAGCGGTGATGTGGCCGTGCGCATTCTTGGTACTTCGCTCAATGTAAAGACCACCAGACACGCCACGGAAGTGATCGTGGAAACCGGCAGGGTGGAGGTGACCAAGGAAACCCACCGCGTGGAACTGGCCGCCCACGAAATGGCCACGGTGACGGCCAGCGAATCCGTGCCAGTGAAGACTTCCAACACGGATCAGCTGTACCGCTATTACAGTGATCACAGCTTTGTATGTGATAATACACCGCTCTACAAACTGGTGGATGCGCTGAACGATGCCTATAATGTAAACATCCATATCGCCAATCCCGAGCTGCGCAACCTGCCGCTTACGACCACTTTCCAGGCGGCACCGCTGGACACGGTCCTGAAGATCGTAGGAGAGTCATTCAACATTAAAGTGACGAAGCAAGGGAAGGAGATCGTCTTAGAATAATTTACATGCAATATATAAAACGCCGGCAAGGCGGCTGGTGGCTGCTTTTGGGCTGCCTGCTTTGCCTGGCCTCTTCTATCAACGCACAGAGTATACAGTCCCGCGTGGTGTCTGTCAATGTTACAAGACAGCCATTGGGACAGGTGCTGAACCTCATCAGCGCACAGGCACATTTTGTGTTTTCGTATAACAGTAACCTGGTACCGGCCGATAGCCTGGTAACGCTGGACGCCCCGCGCAAAACGGTGAAACAGGTGCTGGACCTGCTTTTCCAGGGAAACCTGTTGTACAAGGAAAGTGGTAATTACCTCATTTTGCAAAGGCCGCCCGCAGGGCAGGTGTTTACCATCAGCGGGTATGTGATAGACCAGCAGTCCGGCCACCGCTTGCCCAATGTGAGCGTGTATGAAAAAGAGCAACTGGTCTCTACCCTCACCAATGAGCAGGGGTATTTCCGCATCCGCATCCGCACGCGGGATAAGCCGCCCATGCCCGTGATCAGCATCAGTAAAGAACTTTACCTGGATACCACCATCATTGCTAGTCCTGCCATGGCGCAGGACTTCACTGTTTCCATACGTCCCGCGCCCATGATCACCCTGAAGCCGGTGGATGTGACCAACGATGTGGAAAAAACCTGGATGGCCCACTTTTTCCTCTCCTCCCGGGCGCGCATGCAGAGCTTGAACCTGAAGTTCCTCATGGATAAGCCTTACCAGTACTCACTGGTGCCGGGCCTGGGCACGCACGGGCACCTGAGCTCACAGGTGGTGAACCGTTTTTCGTTCAACCTCATAGGCGGGTACAGTGCGGGGCTCAATGGGCTTGAGTTTGCCACGGTTTTTAATATTGACAAAGGGGATGTGCGGGATGTGCAGATAGCCGGCGTGTTCAATGCCGTAGGTGGCCGTGTGAAAGGCCTGCAGCTGGCGGGAGTGTTCAACCACGTATTTGATACTACGCGGGCGGTGCAGATAGCCGGCGTATCTAACGTGGTGCGCAGTGAGGCCAGTGGCCTGCAGCTGGCAGGTATCACTAATACAGACATCGGCAATTTCAGTGGCATGCAGGTGAATGGTGTAGGCGCCTTTAACCGGAAGAATTTTTATGGTGCGTCTTTATCCGGCATTATGAACCTTACGTTGGGATGGGCCAGCGGCATGCAGGCTGCGGGCATTATGAATATTGTAAAAGATTCTACCCATGGCGTGCAGATAGCGGGCATTTTTAACCAGACCCGCAAAACCATGGATGGCGTGCAGATAGCAGGAATTTATAATTATGCGCGCAAGGCCAAGGGGGTACAGGTCTCCGTGGTGAACGTAGCCGACACCCTGGATGGAGTGAGCATTGGTGTCGTGAATTATGTGCGTACCGGTTATCATAAATTATCGGTGTACACTACGGAACTGATGCCGTTGAATGTGGCCTTTCAATCCGGCGCCCGGCACATTTACACCGTGGTGAGCGGCGGCGTGGATTTTGCCCACCACCGTGCATTTTATAATGGTTTCGGGATGGGATATGTGTTCAACCTGAAGCACGGCATGGTGTTGCCGGTGCAGCTGACCAACGAGATCTACCACCTGGGCAAGGATAATGAAGACCAGCCGGAGAAAGACAAGCAGAACGCCGCCCTGCTGCGGCTGGAACCATCATTGCAATGGCAGGTTACCCCGAAATTCGGGTTGTTCATAGGGCCTTCGTATTCTTTTTGCTACCGCGCGCTGCAGGGAGCAGAGGGGTATAAATCATTACCGGTGAGCTTTGCCACGCATTACACAGATAAGACTTCCGGGTGGTTTGGCTTCCACGCAGGTATTTGTATTTTTTAGATCAACATGCATAGGGGTAAGCGTAGGTATGGTTGTCATATCTGCACACAAAACAGATCTGCAGATCCATTTTACCTACGCTTTTAAAAACTTATGCAATGAGATCCTTCTTTATATTTTTTGTACTGGTGATAATGGGGGCTGGCGCAATAGCCCAGCAACATGTGAGCACAGGGGAGGTGGGCATTTTTTACCCCATCAGTACCAACGGGAAACAAGCACCACTTTTTACGAATCATTTCTCCTTCAACCTGTTCCAGGGCATTTCTGCGAATGAGACCGCCTTTACCCTATCCGGCCTGGTGACCAATGTAAAGGATACCGCCAGGGGCGTGCAGATAGCAAGCCTGGTAAACACGATAGGCCACAAACAGGGAGGTGTGCAGGTAGCCGGGCTGGTAAATGCCAGCAAAAGTGCAGATGCCCTGAGTATAGCCGGCCTTGCAAACGTGAACCATGGCAATGCCAAGGGCTTGCAGCTCTCCGGCCTTGCCAACACCGCCGATACCGCCACTGTGCAGATAGGTGGGATCGTGAACAAGGCCCACGAGGTGAACATGCAGATTGGAGGCCTCATTAACGTGGCAAAGAAAGTGAAAGGTGCACAGATCGCAGGGCTGGTCAACATTGCGGATAGCAGTGATTATCCCATTGCGCTGATCAATATTATTCGCAATGGTGACATGACCATTGGCCTGAGCACAGACCAGTCGCTCAATACAATGGTGACCTTCCGCTCCGGTGGTAACCGTCTTTATGGCATTATAGGCGCGGGTTATAACCTGAAACATGCAGACCGTAACCTTTACGCCATGCAGGCCGGTATAGGTGCACACCTGATCAACACGCCCATTTTCCGGCTGAACCTGGAGGCCAGCAGCCTGGAACTCACCGATTTCAAAGGGGCGCACAACCTGCAATCCGGCCTGCTGCTGTATCCTACCCTGCGGGTATGGAAGCAACTGGATGTATTTGCAGGGCCTTCTTTCAATTACACCATCTACCGCCGCGATGTGGCAGATGTACATCACCACTACGTGTGGAGCGATGACACCCGTGAAGGCAGGCAGGGTCTCTTTGTGGGCGCTGTAGCGGGCATTCAATGGACACTCTAAAGTGTAACAATATAGGTTAAGGAAACGGCCGCGGTACTTTTGCCGCGGCCTATTTTTTGCACGTTAAATCTTTGATATGGTGAGGGCAGCTGACGTTTTTTAAACAGGATATAGTAATTTTATCCCCTGTTTAACCGGCATTTACCGTAGACCTTTTATTGTTTAACACCATAAAAATGAAGCCTGCTGCGCATGGCAGGCATTGGAAAGCGCATATGAGCGATATCTTTGTAAAGCGTGGCCTGCTGCTCGCAGCCGCTGTAGTTTGTAGTGTAACTGTACACGCCCAGTTTGGGAACGTATTGCAAAAGGCTAAAGACAAAGCCGCACAAAAAGCCCAGGACGCCATCGATAAGAAAATGTCCTCCTCCTCATCCACCCCTACTTCCGGCACCGGCACGGACAATGCTACGGCCAGTACCGGGAGCACTACCGCCGGCACCCAGCCACGGAAACGCCTCAACGTAGAAAGCGTGTTTGATTTTGTGCCCGGCGATACGGTGCTCTATGCCAGCGGTTTTGACAAGCAGCCCGCGGGGGCCCTGCCGGCCGAATGGAAAACCAATGGCAGCGGGCAGTTGGTGAATATCTCCGGTTTCCCCGGCGCCTGGCTGCAGGTACAGGTAAATTCCACTTATAAACTGAAGCAGAACCTCTACCTGCCCAGCCATTGCAGCATTGAGTTTGATATTCTCAACAGCGTGGACCAGATCAAGGACATCTACCCCGTGCAGTTCGGCATTGCGGAAAATAACAGTGTGGCCGGCTGGAACGAAGGCGATATTTCCAATGTGCAACTGGAGTATTACAACAAAGACGAGGTGGTGACCTTTGCCGGCCCCACGGATAAATATAATTCCCTGAAGTTTGACCTGGAGCCTTATGCCAATGACAAGATGCATGTGTCTATCGAGATCAATGGCAACAACATGAAGGTGTACCTGGAAAAGCAGAAGATCCTGGATGCACAGGTGTTCAGGGATGGGGTGAAGAAGTACTTTTACTTCAGTAGTCCCCTGCGGCTGGACAATGATGCCAAGGTGTTCTTTGGCAATGTGCGCATGGCCAAGTACAAGTAAGTTTCCCCGGCGATACTGCATTTGCCCGGCCCTGGTGCCGGGCTTTTTTATGCCTGCTCATCAAAAAAATAGCGGTGCGTATTTGTCTTGATAACTTCCGGTATGATTTGTATGGAACGCTTGTTCCATGTTGCTTTTATATGCGTGTGTAATACGCAAATTTTTCCGGGTATGACATTGACATTACACAAGGCTTGTCAATTCTCCGTCACGCATTTTTATATGCAGATTTATATGTTCAATTTTACAGGAAACTTAGGAAACTCTAGCATGGAACGTAGCAGATCCCAATCGTCATTTCTCATTTTTATTCTTGGGGCACTCACGGCTTTAGGGCCTTTTTCAATAGATATGTACCTGTCTGGTTTTGCCGCCATTGGTAAAGACCTGGGCGTTAGCGACAGTGAAGTGGGGCTGTCACTTTCCAGTTACTTTATTGGCATTGGCGCGGGGCAGTTGCTGTATGGGCCGCTGCTGGACAAATTTGGCCGCAAGCGCCCGCTGTACATTGGGTTGGGTGTGTACATCATTGCCTCGCTGGGCTGTTTGGCCACACATTCCCTGGATAGCCTGGTGGCCTGGCGTTTTGTGCAGGCCGTGGGCAGTTGTGCCGCTACGGTAGCCGCTATGACCATGGTGCGGGACCTTTTCCCTGTGAGAGACAATGCGCGGGTGTTTGCCCTGCTCATGCTGGTGGTGGGTGCCTCGCCCATGCTGGCACCCACGGTGGGCGCACGGGTCACCAGTGTGCTGGGATGGCGTTATATTTTTGTGATCCTCTGTGCACTGGGCGTGCTTGCGCTGCTGGCCAGCATTTTATGGCTGCCTTCCCGCTTTGAGCCCAACCGGGAGCTTTCCCTGAAACCCGCGCCCATCCTGCAAAACTTCTGGAAGGTGTTAAAAGAACCCCAGTTTTACACCTACGCGGTCACCGGTGCCCTGGGGTTTGCGGGCCTGTTTGTGTATGTCTCCGGCTCATCCCATGTGCTCATGCAACTGTATCATTTAACGGAAGACCAGTTTGGGCTGATGTTTGCCGGCCTGGGAGCCGGCTTCATCGGGGCTAACCAGCTCAATAGCGTGGCCCTGCGCCGCTTCACCAGCCAGCAGGTGGTACCGGTGGCCCTCGCGGTACAGTCGGCCGCAGGCCTGGGCCTGTTGCTGTGTACTTACCAGGGCTGGCTGTCATTGCCCCTGCTGATCGTGCTGCTATTTGTGTACCTTAGTGGCGTGGGCTTTACCAACCCGAACACGGCAGCCCTGTCACTGGCGCCATTTGAGAAGCATGCCGGCAGCGCGGCCGCCCTGATGGGGGCTTTGCAAATGGGCATAGGGGCGCTGGCGTCTGTGGCGGTGAGCATGATCCATATGGCGGGCGCATTACCAATGACCGCCACCATGTGTGCAGCGGCCCTGCTGGCGGTGCTGGCGCTGGTTTCCGGCCGCCGCTACATTACCGGGCCGGTATTGGACGGCAGGGGTGTGGCAAGTGTTATGCATTGATTGTCAATTATTCTCCTGCCAATTATATCTTTTTTCAGGGCCCAGGCAACCATGCCGGGCCCACCGTCGTATTATTAGGTTGTAAACAAGAGACGGCCTCATTTATTTCATTTGGAAAATCTTACGACCATAATCGAGGGTTGCAAAGCTAAACAACCCATGAGCCAGCGGGCGATGTACGAACAGTACTATCCCTACGCGTGCAAGATCGCTTTCCGGTATATTTACCGGTACGATAAGGCCGTGGACGTGGTAAATGATGGCTTTGTAAAACTGTTCACCCACTTCGACAAGTTCCAGTATGCGCCCGGCCAGGACGTGCAGCGGATGCTGATGGGGTGGATCAGGAAGATTATGGTCAATACGGCCATAGACTCCCTGCGCAGCAAGAACATGATGCCGGAAATAGGAGGCATCCCGGAATACGTGTGGGAAGAGGAGCCTACGGCAGAAGTATCTGCAGAGCAGCGGCTCTACTACAAAGAACTGATCATTCTCATAAAGGAACTGCCGCCATCCTACCAGGTGGTCTTCAATATGTACGTAATAGATGGGTTTACGCACCCGGAAATAGCCCAGGAACTGGGTATTTCCGTAGGCGCGTCTAAATCCAACCTGGCAAAGGCCCGCGCACATTTGCGCAAGAAACTTAATACCGATATCTCTGAAATAGACGTATGCAGCTTTTAGACGACGATATGGACGAACTGTTCCGGAACGCGGCGTCCCGGTACCCCCTCAAAACAGACGGGGCGGATTGGGATGCGCTCAGCCGCAGGCTGCACCCGGAAAATGAGGCCGTGCCGCCGCCCCCGGCGGACACGCCGGCGCCTCCGCGCAAAACGCGCTGGTGGAGGGGCCTGGGCCTCCTTGCGTTGCTGCTGGCCGGGGGGATCTACTGGGTAACCACGCAAATGGGGACCGCCAAAAATGAACATATCACTGCTACGGATACACGCAGCCATATAGCAACCTCAAATTCCTCCGCAGCGGCTACCGGTAATGAGCCGGGCAATAGCATACAACAGCATGGCGTAGCCGCTGACCAGGAAAATAAGGAGGATAATGCGCCTGCGGCGAATGCCACCATCGCACACCGGCCTGCAGCACCGGCCGGAGAAGCAACAGCAGGTCGCACCGTGACGCCTGTGGCAAATACCGGCGTGACTAACGGTAACGAACCTACGAAAATAAGTAAGATAACTCCGCGGGCAGCACAGGCAAACCTGCACCCCGTGCACACCACTGTTAAAAGCTGGATGATAGGCGTGCACACAGCCACCGCCGGCAGCGGCCCGGATAGCTGGAGCATTAACCCGGTGCCGGTAAGAGTACCCGTGCCTGCGGCGGATGCCAGCGTGACGGAAAGCGTGCCCGCTGCACCTGTTAATGCAGACAGCATCCACACCGTAGCTGCACCGGTAACCATCAGTGCCGTGAGTGGGAAAACGCCTGCCTTTAATCCCGCGCCGGATGGGCTTTCCAGGCCCACAGACTCCCTGCCGGTGCAGGCGTTTAAAGGTACGGGCAGTAAAGTGCCTACCGGTTTTTATGCAGGGATCGTGGTGGCGCCGGACTTCAGCACGGTGAAAATGCAGCAGGCCCGCTCCCTGGGGTATAGCTTTGGCGCCGTGGTAGGCTACCGTATTTCCCAACACTGGGCGGTGGAAACGGGGGCGGCCTGGGAAAGAAAGAACTACTATTCCAAAGGCCAGTATTTTGATAAAAGCAAATTGAAGAACCCGGATATCAACATCCTCACCGTGGACGGCTACTGCCAGATGGTGGATGTGCCGGTGAACGTACGCTATTACTTTAATATCACACAAAAGCATAGCTGGTATGCAAATGCAGGCCTCTCGTCCTACTTCATGAGCCGGGAATGGTACAAGTACGACATTGAGAACAACGGCGCTTACTATGACCGTGCGGTAGGGTATAACACTGCCACGCAGAACTGGTTCTCCGTGCTGAACCTGGGCCTGGGCTATGAGCACAAGGTGGGCGGTATTGGCAACGTGCGGATAGAGCCTTATGTGAAAGTACCATTGGCCGGGGGCATCGGCATCGGCAGCCTGCCGGTGACCAGTGTAGGCATCAACATTGGCATTACCCGCAATATCCGCTGGTAGCGCCGCAGGCACACTTTTTCATTTTCATTTTTTTTAATCAACACGCGTCATGCGAAAAAAGTATCTCCTTTTCGCAGGGTTACTCCTGTGCCTGCTCGGTTTCAGTATCGGGTACTACCTGTATAACAAGCCCCGCGACAACGCTGCCGGCGAACAGGCAGCCTATCATGTAAAAGCAAAAGACCTGTACCTGGGCTTCATGAAGGAAGAGCAGGCAGCTACTGCCATGTATGTGAACAAGGTGATCGCCATCAGCGGCACCGTGCTTTCCGTGCAGCATGAAGGCAAAGATGCGTCCGTACTGCTTTCTGCCGGAGGAGACGCTACCGGTGGGGTGAACTGTACCCTGGCGGCGGGTGAAGAAGGTAACCTGCCCTCACCGGGAGAGGACGTGGAGATCAAAGGCCGTTGCAACGGGTTCCTGATGGATGTAAGCGTGGTAGACGCCGTAGTGGTCCGGCATTAGCCCACATCAATAAAACACAGACACTTTTTGTAAAACACATCTTTATGAAAAAACTATTGTTGCCCGCCATGGGCCTGGCAGCTTTTTGCCTTTACCTCGTGGCCTGCTCCAAAGCACATGAATCGGACCTGGTAAAGAATGGGAATGGGAATGGAAACACCTGTGATACGGTGAACATGACCTACACCGCCAATGTGCTGCCCATCCTGCAAAACAATTGCTACCCCTGCCATGGTAACGGCCAGAACATGGGCGGTGTGCAGCTGGATAATTTTGCCACCCTGGAAACACTGGCGCATAACGGTACCCTGTATGGTGTGATCACCCACGCATCCGGCTATCCTGCCATGCCGGAAGGCGGCGCCAAGTTATCTGACTGTGATATCAACAAGATCCAGGACTGGATCAACCGCGGTGCGCAAAACAATTGATCTCATCACGTTCTAAACAACTCCATATGAAATACCTGTATATGGTGCTGCTGGCCGGTGTGGCCGCGGCACCCGCAAAAGCCCAGACCTACATGACGCGTAACGGGGAAGCCGGCTTTTATTCCAAGACGCCGATGGAAGATATCAAAGCAGAGAACAAGCAGGTGTATGCGGCTATAGACCGCACAAAGAAAACAGTGGCCTTCACCCTGCTCATGCGCAACTTCCTGTTTGAAAAACAACTCATGCAGGACCACTTCAATGAGAACTACGCAGAGAGCGATAAATTTCCCCGTGCACAATTTGCCGGTACCTATACCGGCGACGTGCCTGCCACGCCGGGTACTTACCCTGTACAGGTGAGTGGTAAGCTCACCATCCACGGGGTTACCAAAGACGTGCAGATGCCCGCCACCCTGGAAGTACAGGGGGATAAGCTGACGGGCAAAACCCAGTTCAGCGTAGATCCCAATGATTATAATATTAAAATCCCCGCGCTGGTACGAGAAAAGATCGCCGCTAAAATTGATGTGAAGGTAAATGCCGCCTGCCAGGCAGTTAAATAATTTAAGACCATGAACAAGAAACATATTTACGGCCTGGTGGCCGCGCTGCTGCTGCCTTTCCAATCATTACTGGCGCAGGACAGCAGCCTGCTGAAAATGCTTAATGACAGTGCCAGTGCAGACCAGCATCAGGAACTGGTAACCGGTACGTTTAAGGCTACTCAACTGGTCAACATGCCTACTATAGAGTCGCCTGCCAGGCAAAACCTCCAGTTCCTGATCATGCACCGGTTTGGTAAACTGAACCAGGGCGCTTATGAGCTTTTCGGGCTGGATAATGCTTCCATCCGTTTTGGACTGGACTATGGCATCAGCGACCGCTTGTCTGTAGGTATCGGCAGAAGCTCACTGGACAAGGCTTTTGACGGGTCTGTAAAATGGAAGATCCTGCAGCAGTATAATACCGGCATGCCCATCAGCGTAAGCCTTAACGAAGTGGTGAACAACTACACGCAGAAGTATGCAGACAAGCCTTACCTGGATGCAAAATACCGCACCAGCTACACCTCGCAGCTGCTCATTGCCCGCAAATTCAGCCGCAACCTGTCTTTGGAGCTGATGCCTTCCTGGGTCCACTACAATCTTACGCCCACACCGGATGATAAAACAAACGTGTTTGTGATGTCTGCCGGGGGCCGCATGAAGATCACCAAACGCATGAGCATAGACGCCGAGTACAATTACCTCCTGCCGAACCAGGTGGTGTCTTACAAAGTGTACAACACCCTGTCCCTCGGCCTGGATATTGAAACCGGCGGGCACGTGTTCCAGCTGGTGTTTACGAATGCCGGCGGCATGGCAGCGCCTTATTATCTGGCAAAGGCTGACGGTAGCTGGGGCAAGGGCGACATCTTCTTCGGGTTCAACATTTCCCGCAACTTTAACTTCCGGAAGCGCAAATAAAACGGGTTTTTGTGCTATGTTAGGGGCATGACCACTACGAAAGAAAAGAACTTCCTGGTAAAATTACTGTCCATCGAGGTGCTGACCGCTATCGTATTTTTCGTGATAGCGCTCAGCGCCTTTATGTTTATAGCAGATGAGATCGTGATGGAAAAGGAAGACCTGTTTGATAGCCGTGTGTTTGAATATGCCTGGCAGTTCAGCTCCCCCGCGCATGACCGCATTGCCCTGTTCATCACGTCCCTGGGCACTTTCCTCTTCCTGGTGCCCGCTTACCTGGGCATTGGCATCTACCTGTCACTGAAAAAGAAAAGACGCTATGCCATTACCATGGGAGTGATCAGTGTGCTGAGCCTGTTGCTGGGTTTTGTACTCAAAGAAGCATTCCACCGCCAGCGCCCCCTGCTGAAACACCTGGACCCGGTGATCGGCTATAGCTTTCCCAGCGGGCACACTATGGCTGCTTTTACATTCAGTGGTATCATGATCTACCTGTTGTGGAATGCCCGCATTTCCGTATATGCGAGGGTGTTAGGTACCATATTTTTTTTCCTGCTGGCAGTGGCCATTGGGCTCAGCCGCATTTACCTGCACGTGCACTTTGCCAGTGATGTGATAGGCGGTTTTTGCGTTACCGTAGTGTGGATTTCCATGTGTTTTGTGGCCATCCAGTACGCCCATCACCGGGGCTGGCTGTGAGCGGGGACGGACGTCTATTGTACGAAACCGAACAGTGACGGAGTAATAAATCGTGTTTAACTATTTGATAACCATTATTTGGCGAAGGGTGGCACCTTTTTGGCGGCAGGCTTTCCATAAAAATTTGCCCGCCTGATGTTTAAGAACTACCTCAAGATGGCACTCCGCAACCTGCGCCGCCACTCCCTGTTTGCCGGTCTTAATATCTTTGGCCTTGCCATCGGCATGGCCTGCAGCATCCTTATATTTTTGTGGGTACAGGATGAAAACAGCTATGACCGTTTTCATCCAAACGCTGGTCAAACCTACCGGCTGGTAGGTGATGTAATGGGTACAAAGGCAGCGGTAACTCCCTGGGTCATGGGACCGGAGCTGCAGCGGCAGCTGCCCGGGGTGGAGCATGTAACCCGGGTAAACCTGCAGCAGGGTAAGCGCCTGGTATCTGCCGGCGGGCGTAAGTTTGAAGAGAAGAATGTACTGTATGCCGATTCCAATTTCCTGCAAATGTTCAACTATCCACTGCTGGAAGGCGATGCGGCAACCGTGCTTGGAAAGCCGCACGTAGTGCTTGTTTCCAGGGCGGCGGCGCAGCGTTATTTTGGCAAGGAGGACCCGGTGGGCAAAACCCTTCATATCGATAACAGCATTACCGGCGTGGATGTACAGGTGGCCGGTGTATTGAAAGATATTCCCCACAATTCCCACCTGCAATTTGACTTCCTGCTGCCATTTTCCGAGACCGGCATGTCTGCCAGGTGGAACACCTTTGCTGCATTTACCTACCTGCAATTGCAGCCTGGCGTAGATCTGAAGCAACTGGTGTCCAAAATAAATGACCTGTACAAGGAGCATGACAATGGCCGCACCCCCGCCACTTTTTCCCTGCAACCCTTGACCAGCGTGCATTTGCAGTCGGACCGGATGATGGATGTACCTGGCCAGGGCAATGCGCAGTATGTGCGCATCATGCTGCTGGTGGGCATTTTTGTGCTGGTGATCGCCTGCATTAATTTCATGAACCTTTCTACCGCGGTGGCGGGTAAGCGGGCCAAGGAAGTGGGCCTGCGCAAAACGGTGGGGGCCTTGCGCAGGCAGCTATTCCTGCAGTTCATCGCAGAATCTTTTGTTACCTGCTTACTGGCATTGATATTGGGTTCCGGGCTGGCGTATGCATTGCTGCCGTATTTTAACCAGCTGGCGGATAAGCAACTGCACCTTCAGTTTACGGATACACGGCTGTTGGGCATACTGCTTTGCATTGCATTGGGTGTGGGGCTGTTGAGTGGTGCTTACCCGGCATTGTTCCTGTCCCGTTTCAACCCCGTGCAGGTGCTCAAGGGACAAAAGACCGGCGCCGGCCGCAGATCCTTGCTGCGCAATGGTTTGGTGATATTGCAGTTTTCCATTTCAGTGATCCTGATGGTGTGCACGGTGGTAGTGTATAAGCAGTTACAGTTTATCCGCCAGCGGGATATGGGCTTTAATAAAGACAACCTCCTGTACGTGGAGATGCCCCGGGTAGGAGACCTGTTTAACCAAAGCCAGGCCCTGAAAACGGCCCTGCAGCAGCAAACAGGCCTTGCAGATTATAGCATTGTGAGTGAGCTGCCGGTGTGGCTCACCAATGAAGTGAACCAGCTGCAATGGCCTGGCAAAACGCCGGACCAGGAAATGCTGGCCGGCATGCTTTCCGTGGATGGCAACTTTACCCGCACTTTCGGCGTGCGCCTGCTGGCCGGCCGTTTCCTCGAAGACGGGCGCCCGGCAGACGATAGCAACTTCGTGGTGAACGAAGCCGCCCTGCGGGCCATGCACATGCAACCCGCTACGGCCCTGGGCCAGTCCATCGGGATGGGTGATGAGCATGGCACTATCGTGGGCGTGGTGCAGGACTTTAATTTTAAACCGGTACAGGAACCGGTGGAACCGCTTTTTTTACGGCACAACCGTTTTGGAGGTTTCTTCGTGATCCGCACCAGTGGCGCGGCTTTGCAGTCCACCATTGAGCGGGTGCAGACCCTGTTCAAACAGGTGTACCATGATTATCCTTTCAACTACGGGTTTGTAGCGGACGATATTAACCGGCTTTACGCCAGTGAACGGCGTATGGGCAGCCTGGTAAATATTTTTGCAGCCCTGTCTATCATCATCTCCTGCCTGGGATTATTTGGCCTGGTCACGTTTGCCACACAGCAGCGGGTGAAGGAAATAGGCATCCGTAAAGTGATGGGCGCAGGAGAAGCCGGCATCGTGGCCCTGCTTACCAAAGATTTTATAGCACTGGTGGCACTGGCATTGCTGGTGGCCTTCCCGGTGGCGCACTGGTTGATGGGACATTGGCTGGCAGGCTTTGCCTACCATGTGCACCTGAGCTGGTGGATCTTTGTGGTGGCGGGCATTACCGCCATATGCATTGCCCTGGCCACTATCAGTTTCCAGGCCATCCGTGCAGCCACGGTAAGCCCGGTAAAAAGTTTAAAAGCAGACTAGTGGTGGCACTCCTCATCATAGAAAAGGTGCCCGGCCATGAGCGGTGCACCTTTTGTTTTATCCCAGTTCAATATTGAAATCCTTGTTGAGCACCAGTTTTCCTTCCACTTCATTTTCACTGCCGGGCATTTTCAAACCTTTGATCTTACCGGTTTTGCCTTTGGTGATGAGGTCAATCACTTGTTTATCTGTTAGCTTTTTGCCCATCAACTCAAAAGGCAGCTTAAAACCACATACGTTGAAGTTTGCGCAGCCGTAAGCGGTGTTGCCCTTACGCAGGGGATGGCTTTTGCATTTGGGGCATTGCAGGCTTTCCATGCTTACTTCCGGTTTGGGTTCTTTCGGCTTTGGCTCCTTTTTAGGTTTGGCCTCTTTTTCCGGCTCCGGCGGCGTTTCCGGGGCCAGGGTGATCACCTTGTAGGCATTGTTCTTTACTTCTTTGGTGAGGGCCTGCACCATTTCTATGAGTTCCTGCTTAAAAGTGTCCATCTGGTATTCCCCTTTTTCAATGAGGCGCAGTTTTCGTTCCCACGTACCCGTTAGTTCAGCGCTTTTCAGCAATTCGTTCTGGATGGTATCTATCAGGTCCATGCCGGTTTGCGTGGCAAAGATGTTCTTTTTGCGCTTTTCAATGTAGCGGCGGCGGAAGAGGGTTTCAATGATATTGGCGCGGGTGGAGGGGCGGCCAATGCCGTTGTCTTTCAGCAGCTCGCGCATTTCTTCATCCTCTACCTGCTTGCCCGCGGTTTCCATGGCCCGCAGCAAAGTAGCCTCTGTGTAGGGTTTGGGCGGGGTGGTCTTGCCCTGGTGGATCTTGGGCGTATGCGGGCCGCTTTCACCCACTACGAACAGGGGCAGCGTTTTTTCTTCTTCTTCACCTTCCTTTTTTTCCGGTACATCATTGGCATACACCTCCTTCCAGCCTGGCTCCAGGATCTGTTTACCAGTGGCTTTAAAAGGTACCTGGCCTACTTTACCGAGCACGGTGGTGTTAGATACCTTGCACTCCGGGTAAAAGGCTGCAATGAAGCGGCGGGCTACCAGGTCGTACACGCGTTTTTCTTCCAATGGCAGGCCTTGGGGGTACATGCCGGTGGGAATGATGGCATGGTGGTCTGTCACCTTTTTATCGTCAAAAACAGATTTCAGTTTTGGAATGGGCTTGGCCAGGATGGATGCTGTGAGCGCGGCATACGGCGTCATATCCTGGAGAATGCCGGCTACCTTGGGATGCAGGTCTTCAGAAAGATAAGTGGTATCCACCCTCGGGTAGGTGACCAGTTTTTTTTCGTAGAGGTTCTGGATGTACTTGAGTGTATCGTCTGCCGAATAGGCAAATTTCTTATTGGCTTCTACCTGCAGGGCGGTGAGGTCAAACAGGCGGGGATTACCTTCCTTGCCTTCCTTCTTTTCAAAAGAGGTGATCTCAAACGGGTGCTGCTTCAGGTATTCCAGGCCTTTGCCGGCTTTGTCCGCGCTTTTCAGGCGGTCTATGGCCGCGGTAAATTCAGTTTCCCGGTAAATGGTTTTCAGTTCCCAGTACTCTTCAGACACAAAGGCGTTGATCTCCTTTTGCCTGGCCACGATCATGGCCAGTGTAGGGGTTTGCACGCGGCCTATGGACAGGATGATCTTGCCGGTGCCAAACTTTTTGGTGAACAGGCGGGTGGCGTTCATGCCCAGCAGCCAGTCGCCAATGGCGCGGGCGCTGCCGGCGGCGTAGAGGTTATTGTATTGGGCAGCATCCTTGAGGGCATTGAAACCATCCTTGATGGCCTGTTCCGTAAGGGAAGAGATCCAGAGGCGCTTCACCGGTTTGGTGTTCTGTGCCTTCAGCAGTACCCAGCGTTGTATCAGTTCTCCTTCCTGGCCGGCATCCCCGCAATTGATCACCTCATCACAGGCCTGTACCAGGGTTTCAATCACCTTGAATTGTTTTTGCACCCCGGCGTTGTCTATCAGTTTGATGCCGAAGTTAGCAGGGATCATGGGCAGGTCTTCCAGGTGCCAGTACTTCCACCGGTCAAAGTAGTCGTGCGGTTCCTTGAGGGTGCAGAAGTGCCCGAAGGTCCAGGTTACCTGGTACCCGTTGCCTTCGTAATAGCCTTCCTTCCGTTGCTTTGCACCGAGTATTTCCGCTATGTCCCTGGCCACACTTGGTTTTTCTGCAATGCAAACTTTCATGACGATGTTTAAAAAATGAGGGCAGCGAAGATCGGAATTTTAGCCTGAAAAGCCAGCAGCCCGCCTTCCGCCGTGATTTATACAAGAAATCCAAAGAAACTGCCATTGTGCAGCCCCTTGGATTGGCGCACCTTTGTAGGGTAGCCGGCTGACATATATCACAACAGGAAGAAGCAGCCCGGCCACCTCAAGAATTAAGCAGTTACCCAATAATATTTGCCCTTCATGGGCGCGGCGGTCCGTCCGTGACCGTGAAATAAAGTTAAAGGATTAAGTGGTGTACAAAAAGAAATAAGGCTCCGATTTCCATCGGGGCCTTTGTGATGTAGGAGTAGGTTTATACAACTCTCCATCACCGGTATCGCATGTATACTGCGTTCCGGCAAACGGTCATTGCGTTGGGCATCTGCGTGGTGGTGGACCCTGACGTGACGGCACGGGCCGGGTGGGCAGTAGCTTATATGTGGGTGATGGGGATGAATATGGGCCTCCTGTTGCTGGCCGGTATCGGATTGCCCGGTTTCCGGAAAAGCAGTATCTTTTACCAAACACACCACTCTCCCCATGCGTCAACTCCTGCAACGCCTGTTCCGCAAACCCATGATGCGGATCGCGGATAAGCTTTCGTCCCAGCCGGACAAAAATGCGGTATTCAAGGCACTCACCGCTTTGCGCCAGGACATTGTAGACGGTAAATCGGCCCGCGGCAGCATACTGCCCTTCCATCCTGATACGGACCGGTTCATCATCTTCTCCGACCAGCACAAAGGTGGGCGCGATGCTGCAGATGACTTCATGCCGGCAGAGAAAAATTATATACAGGCCCTCGAACATTATTACACAGAAAATTACACTTATATCAACCTGGGTGATTGTGAAGAACTGTGGGAGAACACACCCACCGTTTGCATGGGCGCCAACAAGGCCGCGCTGGCCGTGGAAGTGAAATTCCTGCAGGCTAAACGGTACTATCGCGTGTTTGGCAACCACGACCTGCAATGGGGCTACGCAGTGCCGCAGAACCTGTACCTGAAGCCGGTCTTCGGCTCCTCGCTGGAAGTGAGGGAAGGGTATATCCTGCAAGGCATCACCAACGGCAAGCCCATTTCCATCTTTCTCACCCATGGTCACCAGGGCGACCAGCGCAGTGACGGCAATGCTTTCAGCAAATGGATCGTAGCCGCCATCTGGACGCCCATTCAGCGCTACCTGGAGATCAGCCTTAACACCCCTTCCGATTCTTTTGAACTGACAGATGCCCACAACATCATCATGTACGAGTGGAGTGCTACCCGCCGGGATATTTTACTGATCTCCGGGCATACGCATAAACCGGTATTTGCTTCGCTGGATCACATAGACCGGCTTACCAAACAATTGGAAAAGACCACTGATCCCGCTGTGCGCTCCCAGCTGCTGGCAGAGCTGGATAAGCGTAAGCATGAATATGCCGGCAAGCAGCTGGTAAAGACCATGGCACATCCCAGCTATTTCAACACCGGCTGCTGCTGTTTCAGTGATGGGGATTGCACCGGCATTGAGATCGCGGATGGTTTTATCCGCCTGGTAAAATGGAAAGATGAAGGTCATGGCATACAGCGGATGGTGCTGGAAGAAGCGCCGCTTTTTTACATCTTTGAGCAATTGTAAGCTGGCATGGAATACGTAATTTTGCCGGCAAATGGAAGAGATCAAAGTAAGTGTCATCCTGGCTACGTTCAATGCGGCCCGGCTCTTGCCGGATTGCTTTGCCAGCATAGCGGCACTGCACATGCCGGGGCTGGAGATCGTGGTGGCAGACGGCGGCAGTAAAGATCATACGGTAGACCTGCTGAAAGCCTTCAGGGACGTGCCCCTGCAATGGGTAAGTGAGCCGGACAAAGGTATTTACGATGCATTGAACAAAGGCGCCCGCATGGCACGTGGCAAGTGGCTGTATTTCATGGGCGCGGATGACCGCCTGTTGCCGGGCTTCGTGGAGCTTTGCAGTAAACTGCAGGATGAGAACACGGTGTACTACGGCAATACCATTCCCATTTACGGGCCGGAGAAACCTGCTTACACCCTGGGCGTTGGAGCGTTTTCGCCCTGGCGCCTGGCCCAGTATTGCATGAACCACCAGCAGATCCTTTATCCCAAAACCGTGTTTGCCAAATACCAGTACCCGCTGAAATACCGCGTGTATGGCGACTATGCGCTGAACCTGCGTGTGTGGGGCGATAAGCGGTTTCCAAAAGTTTTTTTCCCGGTGGATATAGCCGGCTATTACATGGGTGGCCTGTCTGCACATTTCAATGATACGGTGTTTAAAAAAGACAAGGCCGGCATTATCCTGCGCAGCATGGGGCCGGTGATGTACCTGCATTTTTTGATCAAGCGTTTTAAACTCCGTCATCTATACGGGCACAAGGATTTTTTCTGATCGTATGAATACCAGCATAGATATTGTTATTCCATCCTTCCGCCTGGAAGAAAAATATATCCTCCCTATCCTCCAGCTGCCCCGCCCGGCCGGTGCGCGCGTGCGCATTTACCTGGTGGTGGACAATCCTGCCGTACAGCCTTCAATGGCCATCCGTGCATTGATAGACAATGAAAGTGTTTTCCTGCATGTGAACCCGGAGAACCGCGGGGCGGCCATTACCCGCAATACCGGCATGGAAGCGGGCTCCGGGGAGTGGGTCCTGTTCCTGGACGATGATATAATTGTGCAGGAAAACCTGCTGCAGGTGTATGCCACTGCAGCCCTGGAACACAGCGATGAAATTGGTTTTTTGGGATTGATCACTTTCCCCGAGCCGGTGGCAGATTTTACCAAAGCCATTGAGGCCAGCGGCTCCATGGACATTTTCCGCATATCACTGGACCGCGATGCTTTTGCCTGGGGCGCCACGGCAAACATTATGGTAAAGCGCAGCGCCATTGGCGATGTGCGGTTTTCTACAGCGTATCCTAAATCCGGTGGCGGGGAAGACGTGGATTTCTTCATCAACGTGCGCCAGCGGAATGGCTACCGGAACTTCCGCAGCCTGCCCACCGCGGTGGTGCAGCATCCCTGGTGGAACAATGATAAAGTAAGTTACCAGCGTCCTTACCGCTATGGTATTGGCAACAGCTGGCTGCCGAAGCTCAATCCCCGTTATGCCTATTACGATTTGCTCAATACGCCGGAAACCTTACTGCTGGCCGTTTTACTGGGTGTCATAATTAGCGTGGTACGCCCGGCCTGCATAAAAAGTATGTTGCTGCTGATAGTGGGTATACTGGTGGTAGAACTGGTTGCCAGCAGTGTGCAGGTGTTCAAGCGCCGGGGGCTTACCAGCATCAAGATCTGTTATTACGTGACCGCGTTGCGCATTGCGCACGATGCGGGCATGCTGGTGGGAATACTGAAAAGAGGGGAGTGGTGGCGCATGGGGCAGCGCTTTCATTATGATGGTGCTATCAACAAGGTTTATTTCTACCGGTCCAATACGTACCGTATCATCAAGTGGGTGATGTATCCCTTGTTATGGTGGATGGCCTGGCGCGCCTGTTAACACTGCGCCAGACCATTTGCGGACATTCTTCTTTTGCTGATCAGGGTTTCGTGGTAGATGCGTTCATTGCTTTCCACCCAATTCTTGGAATTGATATTATGGTTCAGATGGTAGCACACCGCCGCCAGTTTGAGCCTTTCTTTTTTTATACCGGAATTGATCAGCCTTGCTGCAAATTCATGGTCTTCAAAGCCCCAGCCGGTAAAGAGGTTGTCGTAGCCATTTACCGCCACGTAGTCTTTTCTCCAGAAGGCCAGGTTGCACGCTTTAATATTGTTAGAGCTTTCGGGATCGGCTTTGATGAGGGCCGAGAGGAAAGGGATGCGCAGTGCGTTCAGGCGGTTGTTGATGCCTTTGCCAAAGAAGGCAAAGCTGCACAATTTATGTTCAATGGCTTCGCGGGTGCGGCTATCGTCCAGCAGTACGCGGCTGCCCTGCACAAAGCGCTGTGGGCGTGCATTCACCAGGTGGTCGTGCACAAAGCGATGGTGCAGGATGATGTCGCCGTCTATCTGGATGATATAATCCGACTCTGCCTGCTGCATGGCCTTGTTGAGGATGGTACTTTTGCGGAAGCCTTTGTCTTCGTGCCATACGTGCTTTACCGGCACTTTGAAAAGGCGCCTGTATTTATTGATCACCTCTTCCGTTTCCTTTCCGGAGCCGTCGTCTGCAATGAGTATCTCATGTGCGGGGCGGGTTTGATGTAACAAGCTGTTTAGCACACAATCCAATGCCCTGGGCCAGTTGTAGGTTGAAATCAAAATACCAACGGTGATATTTCTGTTTTCCATGCTAGTCTCTTTAAGCGATATGTAAAATTTTTTCAGCTAAAATCATGCAAGAGTTATGCTGCATCAATTAGCGGCAAACGTTTGCATGTCTATCAGTTTTCGATAAAGCCCGTTTTGGTTCACCAGTTCCTGGTGGGTGCCTTGTTCTACCACCCGGCCGTGTTCCAGCACAATGATAAGATCGGCGGTCTGGATGGTACTAAGGCGGTGCGCAATGATCAGTGAGGTGCGGTTTTTCATCAAATTGTTCAGCGCATCCTGCACCAGTTTTTCAGATTCTGTATCGAGGGCGGAGGTGGCTTCATCCAGCAGCATGATAGGTGGATTGCGCAGCACTGCGCGGGCAATACAGATACGTTGCCGCTGGCCGCCGGAAAGTTTGGAGCCCTTATCCCCAATGTTGGTCTGGTAACCGTGCTCGGTATCCATGATAAAGTTGTGGGCGTTGGCCACACGGGCGGCTGCCTCCACTTCCGCCATGGTAGCGGTGGGGCGGGCAAATGCGATATTATTGAAAATGGTATCGTTAAACAAAATGGACTCCTGGTTCACCACGCCCATCAGCGTGCGCACGGGGTCTGTTTGCAGGTTTTCCAGGTCATGGCCATCTATCAGCACACGGCCTTTGCTGGGTACAATGAAGCGGGGGATGAGATCCATCATGGTGGATTTACCGCCACCGGAAGGGCCTACCAGTGCTACCGTTTTGCCTTTGGGAATGGTAACGCTCACATTGTGCAGTACTTCGTTATCGCCGTAGGCAAAACTTACATTGTCAAAACGGATATCGCGCTCAAAGGTATGGATGGCCTGTGCATCGGGGGCATCCACGATCTGCGGTTTTTCATCGATGAGGGCCAGTACCCGCTCACCGGCGGCTATGCCGGAGTGGATGCCGCTGAAAGAAGTGGAAATGGCCTTTGCGGGGCGCATCAGCTGGGAGAAAATGGCAATGTAGGTGATAAAAGAGGCAGCTGTAAGGCCACTCTTACCGGCCAGTACCTGCGAGCCGCCATAGAGCACTATACCGGCCACCATGGCCACACCCAGGGTTTCAGACACCGGGGAGGCGAGCTGCTGGCGGCGGGCCATGGCGCGCATGATATCGGAATAGCGGCGGTTCTCATCATCAAAGTGCTTCTTCATATACCGGGAGGCATTAAAGGCCTTTACAATGCGCATACCGTTCAGTGATTCATCCAGGTAACTGATCATCATGCCATAGGTCTCGTGCGATTCCCTGGCCTGCTTCTTCAGGTTCTTTACAATGCGGGCAATGATAATGCCGCCCACAGGCACTACCAGGATGGAAAATAACGTAAGCTGGGGCGAGATCACGATCAGCGTCACCAGGTAGAAAAGGAGGGTAAGTGGCTCCTTGAAGATCACCTGGAGGGTGCCGGTTACGGAAAACTGCACCACCTGTACGTCTGATGCGATCTTGGAAATAATATCACCTTTGCGCTCATTGCTGAAGTAACCCAAATGCAGGTCCATGACGTTATTGAAAACGGTCCGGCGCAGGTTCAGCAATGTATTGATGCGAAGGTTCTCCATCGTACGTTCTGATAAGTAACGAAACAGGTTTCCCAGGATTACTGATATGAGAATGATGCCGCATACAAACTTTAAAGCCTGTATGATGTCGCCCTGTGTCTTGATGACATAGGCGTAGTAGTTCAGCATCTTCATAAAATCAAAGAGATGCTCGGGTTTCTGCACCACTACGGGGTGGCTGTTATCAAATAGAACCGTGAGCAAAGGCGCCAGCAGCGCCAGGTTCAGAGTGCTGAACAATACTGCCAGCAGGGTAAAGATGATATATGGTATCGCGTATTTTCCAATCGGTTTGGCAAAAGATAAAAGTCGAAAGTATGTCTTCATTTGTTAGTCTCGTGTTCAGGAATAGTGCAACTGGCCGGCAATCTTCATGTCCAATGTGTATGCAATGTTTGCACTGGTACTGTAAAACGCCTGGCTTTCCAGGATGAACGTTTTAAGGGCACTCCCTGGTATGCGGCCCCTGCGGAGAAGATACAGGAACAACAACCGGATCATTTGCCTCGCAGCGCTGGTGAAACGGCCCTAACTGGCAGAATGTTACACGCCTGGGCTGCAATTTTTGGTAATTAGATGGCAGATCTTGCTATAGCAGGTTATATATGATGTTTTTCAATGTTTTAAAATTGGTAATGCGTTCTTTTTATCCCTGTGCCAGATGGCCCGGAGGCCCTTAGTTTGAGTAGCTGCCCAGGCCCATTTTGCCGAAATCGTGCCAAACGGTACGGAAACCTGGCATTTTCCGGGCACCGCTGCACCTTGGGGGATATGGTTTTTACAAAAGTATATATTAATTTTTTTAAGATAACGCTTTTAACGTTCTTTTAAGGCGCCTAACGTGGAAAAAAATGGGTTTGTGTTAGAATGACGCACTGGCCGACCGGCAGGGGATATAAAAAGAAGCAGGGCGAAAACGCCCCGCCTGGCATTCTTATTTGTACTATTTGCTGCCAAATAAAGATTTTATAACCGGATCATTCATCATAATAAACACGGCTTAGCCAGCTTTTGTTTGCTGCTGGCGCCCGGAAAAAATCCCGCCGGAGATCTGCGCCCACATTGCCTTTGGCCGCAGGCCCCCGAAAAAATTAAAAATCCTGTCACGTTCCGGGGCCCTGCCCGGTCTTATTACCGTAATCCAATTTTACTAAACCGTAAAAACTGTAATAAGATGTCACAACGTTTTGCTTTCAACGAGATCCCCCAGCAACTGCTGTCTACTATGTTCAATATGAGCAACTACCTGCAGAACGCCGGCCTGGAACCCAGCCTGCGGGAGCTGATCAAATACCGCGCTTCCCAGATCAATCACTGTGCGCCCTGCCTGGATATGCACTGGAAAGATGCCATAGCGAATGGTGAAACACCCCAGCGCCTGCACAGCCTCATTGCCTGGCGCGATTGCCCTTACTACACGGACAAGGAAAGAGCAGCCCTGGCCCTCACAGACGCACTGACCAATGCGAATCAGCAGGAAGTAGGGGACGATATTTATAATGAGCTGCTGAAGCACTTTACCAAGAACGATATTGCCAACCTGGCCCTGGCAGTGGGAGAGATCAATGTCTGGAACCGCCTGAACAAGATATTTAAGACCACACCCGGGAATTACAAGCCCGGGGCCTACCAAGCCGCCTAACCATTACCTTTACTTAAAATGTACACCGTGAACGATTACCAGGCCGCTTTATTTCCATACGCCTATAATGTCCTCGGCTCTGTAGAAGACGCCAAGGATGCGGTACAGGAAGTATATGCACGTTACGTGAGCTCGCCCAGGGAGGGCATTGCAGATGAAAGGAACTACCTCATTAAAAGTGTAGTGAACCAGGCGATCAACATGCGGGCAAAACGTAAAACAGTGCCTGCAGATAGTGTATGGCTGCCGGAACCGGTGGCCACGGAGCGGGCCGATACCAACCTGAATATGCAGGACATCGTGTCTTACTCCATGCTCCTGTTACTGGAACAGCTCAATCCCAGGGAAAGAGCAGTGTTCATCCTCAAAGAAGCCTTTGCCTACAGCCACGAAGAAATAGCCGAAGTGCTTTCCAGTACAGTGGAAAATTCGCGCAAGTTGCTAAGCCGCGCCCGCGAAAAGATCAATCCTTCCGCCAAAATAACGCAGGCTGCCAGGCCACGCCCCGAAAGCGCCGTCCTGCTGGAAAACTACATAGGTGCCATCCGCAGGGGTGATACCGCCACACTGGAACAACTGCTGTCGCGCGATATTACCTTCTTCGCAGATAGTGGCGGCAAAGTATCCCTGGTGCGTAAGATCTGTCATGGTGTGGCAGAAGTGGGCCCGCTCATGGTGTACATCTACAGTAAGTTCCAGCGTAACATGGAAGCAGTGCCTTCCACCTTTAACCACCAGCCGGCCCTCCTGTATTATGTGAACGGGCGCCTGGTCGTGTGCCAGGTGTTCACCCTTTCTGAAGACGGCAGCCACATTACGGAGATCTGCAGCCTGCTGGACCCGGATAAAATTCAAAGTATGCAGGACCTGTAAAACATACCTGCATTTCCCATAAAGCGGGACTGTATCAGATCTTATGATGCGGTGCCGCTTTGTTTTTGCCCCACGGTGGCTGCAATACGGCCGGTTCATAATTTGATAACATGAACACCCTGCTTTTTTTTATAGTTTTCACCTCTTTAACGGCTGCCATTACTGTCCATTGAGACCAACGGAAACAAAACGGAAACAACTACTGCTGATAAACCATCATCAAGATGAAACGTAAAATCTTATTTGCGGCTGCCTGCCTGGCTTTGCTGGGCAATAGCATCCAGGCCCAGGACCTGTTGTCCCTGGAGCGCAAACGCATTCACCTGCCCAATGGCTGGTCGCTTACACCGGCCGGCAGCAGCCTTCCCCTGGGCGATCTCCCGCTGAACATTGCCGTCAGCAACACGGGGCGTTATGCTGCCGTTACCAACAACGGCCAGAGCACCCAGACCATCCAGCTGCTGGACGCCCGTAATGATAAGGCGCTGGACCAGGTGGAGATACACCGTGCGTGGGGCGGTATTGCCTTCAGCGCAGATGAAAAATACCTGTATGCTTCCGGCGGCAATGACAACTGTATTCTCCGGTATACCATCACCAATAATAAGCTGGTCATAACCGATACCTTTAAGCTGGGAGCACCTTATCCGGCGGCAACGGTATCGCCCACGGGCATTGCGCTGGATGATAAAGCCCACCGTATGTACGTGGTGACCAAAGAAAACAACAGCCTGTATGTCATCAACACAGACAGCAAAGAGATCCTGCAGCAACTGCCCCTGCATGCGGAGGCTTACACCTGCCTGCTTAGCCCTGATAAAAAAGAATTGTATATCAGCCTTTGGGGAGGTGATAAGGTGATGGTCTATAACACCGGCAAGCTGGCACTGACAGATAGCGTTGCCGTAGGCGATAATCCTAATGACCTTTGCATTTCCCGCAATGGCCGCTATTTGTATGTGGCCAATGCCAACGATAACTCCGTTTCCGTCCTGGACGTGAAAGCCCGGAAAGTACTGGAAACACTGAACGCCGCGCTGTATCCTACTAAGCTGAGTGGCTCTACCAGCAATGCAGTGGCACTGGGCAATGATGACCGCCTGCTGTACATTGCCAATGCAGACAATAACTGCCTTGCGGTGTTTGATGTAAGCAAACCCGGCGCCGGCACATCTAAAGGTTTTATTCCCACGGGCTGGTACCCCACGGCTGTAAAGGTATTAGGCAAAAAATTGTACGTGGCCAATGGTAAAGGGTTCTCTTCCTTCGCCAACCCGCAGGGCCCCAATCCTACAGATAAAAAGGAGCACGTAGGTATCCATACCGGGGACGATCAGCAACCTAAAAAGGTACAATACATTGGCGGTGGCCTGCTGATGGGCACCCTGAGCATTATCCCCGTACCCGATGAAAAGCTGCGTGCGGCGTACTCCCAGGCCGTGTATCATAACACACCTTACAATAAAGAACAAGAGCAGGCAGCTGCCGGCATGCCGGGCAATCCCGTTCCCATGAAAATAGGAGCACCTTCGCCCATCAAGCATGTTTTTTATATCATCAAGGAGAACCGCACGTATGACCAGGTGCTGGGCGATATGCCCGGCGGCAATGGGGACACAAGCCTGGTGCTCTTTGGACAAAAGATCACACCTAACCAGCACGCCATTGCACAGCAATTTGTGTTGCTGGATAATTTTTATGTAGACGGGGAAGTGAGTGCAGACGGGCATAACTGGAGCATGGGCGCTTACGCCACGGATTACATGGAAAAGAACTGGCCCACGAGCTACGGTAACCGTGGCGTGGGAGCCAGGGGCGCTACTGCACTCAATAAGCAATATATCTGGGACCGTGCCAGCGCTTCCCATGTGAGCTACCGCACGTATGGTGAATTTGCCGGCAAAAAAGGACCTGCCATCCCCGTGCTGGAAGGCCACTATGCAAAGAACTTTGAAGGCTTTAACCTGCATATCCCGGATACGGCGCGGTTTGCGGTCTGGAAAGCGGACTTTGATTCACTGATGGCTGCCAATGCGCTGCCCCAGTTGATGACCATCCGTTTTGGCACTGACCACACCGAGGGCCTGGCCGCCGGCCGTCCCACTCCCTTCGCGCACGTGGCGGATAACGACCTGGCAGTAGGCATGTTCCTGGAATACCTCAGCAAAAGCCCGGTGTGGAAAGCGTCCGTGGTCTTCATCCTGGAAGATGATGCCCAGAACGGCCCGGACCACGTGGATGCCCACCGCTCCCCGGCTTACATTGCAGGCGGTTATGTGAAAAGGCATTTCGTGGACCACACGATGTACACTACTTCCTCCGTGATCCGCACCATTGAACTGATCCTCGGCATGCCGCCCATGACACAATACGATGCTGCCGCCATGCCCATGTGGAACAGCTTCACGGACCAGGCGGATGCAACTGCCTTCCAGTCACTGCCCGCCAACGTGAACCTGCTGGATGTAAACCCGGCAAACACAAAGCTGGCAGCTATTTCCAGCAAGCTGGATTTCTCTAAAGAAGACGTGATCCCTGACCAGCTGATGAACCTCATCACCTGGAAAGCCGTAAAAGGTGAGCACGCGGTGGTGCCGCCCATTGTGCACGCCGCATTTGTAAACACCGTGAAATCTGATGATGATGATCAATAAAATCAAGACCGGAAACCTGGTATTGGCCATTGCCCTGCTGCTGACCGCCTGCAGCAAATCCAAAACAGACGTGGACATTACACCCGGTGAGCCCACGCAGGGCAGCTATATAGCCGAAGGCGATACCCTTAATACAAAGAACGGGTCCAATGGCCGCAGCATTAAAGGCACCCTGAAAGCAAATGGCACTTACTACCTGCATAGCGATTACGGCGATGCAGTGATCAATACCGGTGATACCCTGGTGGTGCAAAGTGGGGTGAAGATCCTGTTCACCGGCCCGTCCAGTGGCGCCAATGCGATCGGCACCCAGGGGCATGCACCCGGGCTGGTGTTGAACGGTTCGTTGCTGGTACTTGGTACACAGCAGCACCCGGTATTGTTCACCGTGAAAGATGAAGCCCTCCGTTCGGATCCCTCCAAAGACCCGCAAAGCCCCAATACTGATCCCGCCTTTAAGGGCTACTGGGGCGGCATACAGGGCGGGGTTACCGCAGGTGATATCATCCTCAAATGGGCACGCCTGGAATACCTGGGCGGCCTGGCACCGGCTACCGACCCGGCCAGGCCTAACAAAGCGCGCTACGGTATCTTTACCCAGAACCCCAAGGCAAGCCTGGTGCTGGAAAACTGCCAGCTTTATGGTTCTTTTGATGATATGGTGCGCGTAGCGGGTGGCAAGTTCGCCATCTTTGGCAACACGTTTGAAAAGGTAGGATTCCAGGCGGGAGAATGTGTAAACGTAAAGAGCGGTGGCGAAGGCGATATCGCGTACAACCTGGTGATAGGTGGTACCGGCAATGCTTTTAAGTCTGCCAATGCCGGCGGCCTTTCGCCGCAAGCCAATGCCTGCATCTACAATAACACTATCATTAATACCGGTTACCGCCAGGCCAAAGTAGGTGAGGGCGGTTCGCTGGATTTCGAGAACGGCGGGCGTGGTAAATGTTACAACAACCTGCTGGTGAACTGTGCCTTTGGCCTTGCCATCATGGGCGGCGGTGGCAGTGTACCCGCGGCAGATACGGCTAACATCCGCTATGGCAACACCTACAACTATGGTGATAACACCGGCATCACTTCCCAGTTCCTGCCTGCCGGCTATATTACGCAACAGCAGGCTACGGATATCAATGGCGGTAACAACACCGTACCGGGTGCCAACAACCCGCTGTTTGTAAATTACCCGCTGCCGGTAAGCGCGGGGTTTGATTTTATCACTGCCAGTTTTCTGGGTAGCTATAATTTCCACCTCCGGCCCGGTTCACCGGCTGCAGGTAAAGGATTTACCGGCTTTAGCCCCAATGCTGCTGTGAAGGTGGATGCTGTATATGGCGCTACCGGCATTATGGCGCCCGGGAAGGATATTGGCGCATTCCAACTGGATAATACCGGCAACCCGTATTGATGGGACAACGGATCTTTTTTTGGCTCCTGCCTTTTGCAATAGCAGTGTGTGGAATGCCCTGCGCTGCTTTTGCGCAAAAGGTAACGCTGGATACCGTGCATGTTTCCGGCCGTACAGCCCTTGTTTCCGAAGTGCACGGCCGCATAGAGGAAAAGCAATCCACCCAGCTGGTACACGTGATCTCGCGGGCATCCATTGAGCAGGCGGCAGACATCACAGTGGCAGACATCCTGCAGCGTGTGAGCGGCGTATCCCTGTTACAGAATGAGACCGGCATACCTGGCCATGTGATCATCCGCGGCATGGCGCCCAAGTATAGCTATACCGCGGTGAATGGGATGCCTATTCCCAGCCCGGATGAGCGTACCCGCTACCTGTCGCTGGATTTTTTTCCTGCTGCCATCATAGACCGCCTGGAAATATACAAGACGCTGAGCCCTGCCATGGCCGGAGACGCCACCGGGGGGCGCATTAACATTGTAACCCGCAGCGCGCCCGATCAGCAGGAACTTTCTTTCCAGGTAGCCACCGGCTACAACCAGTTTTACCTGCAACAGGCTTATACCGGCTTCGATAATAAAGCCGTACAACGGCAATCCCCCTACGAACGGTTTGGGCCGGATTACAATGCTACCGGCAATGATTTCAGCAAGGGCAATCTCTCCTTCAAGCGCCATACCGCTGCACCGGACCTGCAGGGCCATGTAAGCTGGGGCAAACGGTTTGTATCCGGGAAGCTGGGCATATTTGCCACCACCGGCGTGCAAACCCTCCACAGCGCTGCCGACGGATTCCTGGTGCTGCAAAACAATGAACCCCAGGTCAACAATGTTCCGGGCATCACGGATTTCATCAAACGCACCTATTACCAGACCAGCAGCCGGAAGTATTTTTATACCACCCTGGATTACCGTTTCAATCCCAGGCACCAATTACGATTGTACCAGCTTTACCTGGATAAGACAGATATGGAAACCCGCAACGCGGTAGATACCAGCCTGGCGGAAGGCCGCACGGGCCCTGGTACCGGGCGCATTGCCGTGATGCAGAGAGCGCGCACCCTGCGTCAATCCCTGGAACACCTGGACCTGCAGGGAGACCATTTGCTGGCAAAGGGCTTCACCCTGGACTGGGCCGGCGTGCATTCCACTGCCAGGGGAAACGCCCCGGACCGCGCGGAGCTTACGGCCAATACCGGCCGCATACTGGGCGCTGATGGCCAGGTACACCAAACACCCCTCCTGCTGGCCCCCCTGGAACGTACCTGGATGCACAACAAAGAATGGGAGAACGACCTGCACGTGAGCCTGCGTTTCAAACCTGCCCTCTTAAAACAGCAGCTGGACCTGGAAGGCGGCACCTTGCTGCAATACCGCCGCCGGGATAATTTCTTCAACGATTACCTGTTCAACCCCGCCATTACCAGTGGCAATGGCCAGCCATTCACTGGCATTTACGATGCTGTATGGCTGAATGACAACGGCCCACAAAACCCCAGGGGAAGTGTGAACACAGCAGGCACTTATACCGCTAAAGAAAATATCAGCGCGTTCTTTCTCCAGGCAACCTTCCATACCGGTAAGCTGAATGCGGTAACAGGCATGCGGGCAGAATCCACGGTGCAGCACGTGCATTCCGCCGCCAGCCCAGACGCTTCGCGCTATAACGGGATCGGTATCCATTACAGGGACTGGCTGCCCTCGGCGAGCATCCGGTATGCACTGAGCGATGCGCAGGCCATAAAGCTGTCGTGGTACAAGTCGCTGGGCAGGCCTTCCCTGTACGACATCACGTTTTTCAACATGAACTATGATGATTATAACATAGCAGGCAATCCTTTCCTGAAAAGAAGTACGGCCAGCAACTTTGACCTGCGGTATGACCTGTACCGGCCCGGCGTACTGGAATTACTCCAGGTAACTGCCTTTTATAAGCGCATTGCAGATCCTTACGAAAAAACCCTGCTGGGCGCCACGGACACGCTGTATCCCATTCCTGCAAACGGGCTGTCTTATGTGCCGGCCGCGCGGCTTACCGAACAGTTACGTAATTATGCCACCGCTAACAATTACGGGCTTGAACTGGCTGTAATAAAGCAGTGGGGCGCTTTTGGTATCCAGGCTAATTATACGTTCACGGCTTCTCACATTACGCAAACCAAGAAGTTTAAACAGCGGGAAAAGCCGGATGATCCTGCATCGGGCATTGTTACTGTGACCCGCACACAGGAGCGCCCACTGGAGGGGCAGTCTGCCCACCTGGGCAACCTGGGGCTGCGCTGGCGCTCCCCGCAGCATGGCTGGCAAATGCAGTTGCAGGGGGTGTATACCGGGCGCCGGATCGCGGAAATATCCGGCTGGTATAACCTGGATAACTGGCAGCGTGCTTATACTACGCTGGACTTTACTGTTCGGAAGATGATCGGTACACGCTGGCAGCTTTTTGCCAAGGCTGCTAACCTGTTGAATGCGGGAACGGAGATCTATATAAAAGGAACGCTGCCTGGTGTGCCGGGCCAAACGTTTCCCGGTCACACCATCCTGGAGCGGAGTGCGCACGAACGGGGTTTCCAGGTGGGGGTACAATTCAATACAAGGTGAGTATGCCTGCAGCCGGAAAGCATGATTGCAATTTTCAATAAAAAGGCCTGCCGTCTTTTACAGACGCAGGCCTTTTTGTAGGGGTACAGTCGTTAACCTAATGAATATCGAATGTATAAGTGCCCGCGGGCTTGTTAAATGCACTGCCCAGTGCCTTGCCGTGCTCATACACCTGCTGCCCGTTTGTCAGCTCCAATGTAATCGAAGCGGTACTGTTTGCCGGGATGGTGACCGTATAGGCGATACCGTTATCCGTGCGTTTCCAGGATGAGATGATATTGCCGTAGGGGCCTTCATGCTGCGCTTCAAAATGGTCGAGGCCCTGCACAAAATGGGGGCGCAGTAATACGTTCTTAAAGCCGGGTGCTTTTTCATCCGGGTAAATGCCGGCCACGCCTTTGTACAGCCAGGCACCTATTTCGCCAAACATGATATGGTTGCGGGAAATGTCGGATGCAGCGTCCAGGGGCCAGTTTTCCAGCAGGGTGGTGGCGCCGTTCCGGATCCACCATCCCCACGACGGGAAGGTGCGCTGGGAGGCGATCTGCCAGGCTGCCTGTGCATAGCCGTTTTCACTTAGCGCATTGAGAATGCTCTTAGTGCCCAGCAGGCCCACATCCAGGTGAAAGCTGTCTTTTGCCACCCGCTGCTGCAGGTTTGCTGCCACGGCGGGTTTTTCGTTATCCGGCACCAGGCCCCAGTACAGCGCGGCGCTTAACTCCGTTTGAAAACCGTCCGCATATTGATGGGTATCCCTGTGCAGGTATTTATTGTTGAATGCATTTTTAATTTTTGTGGCCAATGCGCTGTACTGTGCATAGTCTGCCGGGTGGCCCAGCAGTTTGGCGGTCTTGGCCAGGATGGTCACATCCGCATAATAGTAGCAGGTGGAGGTGAACTCCACCGGTGATTTTGATCTCACCGGCACCCAATCGCCCAGGCCCCAGCTGCACAGGCCATCCGGGCTGATCTCCGTGATGTGGTCCACATAACGTTTGATGTTTTCATAGCTGTCTGCCAGCAGTTTACTATCACCGTAAAAGAGGTAAATGTTCCAGGGAATGATGGCGATGGTACTGGTCCAGTCCGGGCCGTTGCCCCACTCATAACCCCACCCGTTAGAAGGGATGATGGAAGGGAGTACGCCATTGGGTTGTTGTTCATCACGGTGGTCTGCCAGCCATTTTTCATACACAGTGATGCCGTCAAAGTTGTACAGCCCTGTTTCAGAAGCAATGTGGGCATCCCCTGTCCAGCCGTTCTTTTCGCGCTGGGGGCAGTCTGTGGGATAGCCGAACAGGTTGGAGAGGTAAGAGTTATTGGTGGCCCACCACAGCTTATTGATCATGGTATCTGAGCTGCTGATGTGGCCTGCCGGCTGCACGTTGCTGTGCATGAAGTAAGCACGCAGGTCCTGCTGCTGCAGGTGCAGCGGATGGTTTGCAGTGACCTCCACGTATTGGAAACCTTTGTAGTTGAAGCGGGGCATAAAGGTTTCCGGGCCTTTGCCATTGAGGATGTAAATATCCGTCTGGAAAGGATCGGTACTATCTTTCGGACGGTAGTGCACGTCAATATTGGACTGGTCCACGTGCCCGCTGGCATACCGTCTTTCTCCATGCTTCAGGCGTACCACTGTGCCGGCAGGGCCGTCCAGCGTGATCTGGCTTACGCCGGCGATATTGCGGCCCAGGTCATATACGTAGTCGGAATCATTGAAGCGCTGTAAGCCCACAGGGATAAGGGTTTCCGCCTGCGTTACCGGCGGCAGTGCCTGCGCCACCAGGTGGTTGGAAGGCATGGAGCGGTAGTAGGGATGATGCCAGGCGCTGTCGTTGAACTGCGGGGTATTCCACCCGTTTTGCTCCTTGCGGGCATCGTAATGTTCGCCGGTATAAATGCTGTTGAACACCACGGGGCTCAGGGATGTTTTCCAGCTTTCATCCGTTTTAATTACTTCCGTGCTGCCATCCGTATACGTAATGCGGAGGTCCATGCAGAAGGCCGGCCGGTTACGCCAGGGCGCTTTGTGGAAGTCCCACACGGCGGTGCTCTGGTGGTTATACCAGCCATTGCCCATCAATACACCAATGGCATTTTCACCCGCCTGCAATTGGGCCGTTACATCATACGTAACATAAAGCGTGCGACGGTCAAACCGGGTATACATCGGGTCCAGGCGGTGATCACCAATGCGCTGGCCGTTGAGATAAAGCTCATACAGGCCGGCTGCCGCCAGGTAAGCGCGGGCGGTGCGGATGGTCTTTTTTGCAGTGAACACTTTACGGAAAGCGCCGGCCGGTTTCAGGTCCACATCCGCATGATCGCTGATCCAGGCGCCCTGCCACTGGTGAGCATCCAGCATGCCGGTTTCAAAGCTGGAAACGGCCGTGGTGCCGGGTTTCCCGTACTGGTCCCACAGGGTTACGCTCCAGTAATATTTAGTAAAAGGCTGCAGTGCAGGCCCATTGTAAGTGCATCGTATATCGCTTCCCGTTATACGGCCACTGTTCCATATGCTTTGTTTTCCTAAAGCCATGGAATCTGTGCCCACCCGTACCAGGTAAGCCGTTTGGCGGGCGCCGGGCCTGTCGTCCTGCATGCGCCAGGACAGCCGTGGGTGCAGTGCATCAATGCCCAGGGGCCTTTCCAGGTATTCGCAGCGCAAGGTGGCCGCGGCGGGCGCCTGCGCGCCGGCATAGGAGGTAGCGGACAATAAAAGCGCCGCGGTGTACAATACAAATCGGTTCATGAGAAGAGCAATGGTTCCTAAAATAAAAAGCCGCTTCCGTGCGGCCATCCTGTGGTATCCTGTGTGGGGGAAAAATAATTGCCCGCTGGCGGCGGGCAATTATTTTTTGTACAGCGTATAATGTACAGCGTACAACGATCATTGGCGCAAGATTGGTCCTGGTAAAGGGATCGTACGTTGTACGTTGTACGCTGTACATTGTACAATTTTACGCGATCTCCCCCTTCTTCAACTGCTGCACGGCATAGTCCACCGCGCGGGCGGTGAGTGCCATGTAGGTGAGGGACGGGTTTTGCGTGGAAGTAGAGGTCATGCAGGCGCCGTCTGTTACAAACACATTGTTTACAGCGTGCATCTGGTTCCATTTATTGAGGATGGAGGTTTTAGGATCCAGGCCCATACGTGCACCACCCATCTCGTGGATATCCAGGCCGGGGGCTTGTTTGGAATCGTCCACGCGGATGTTGGTGAAGCCGGCTTTGGTGTACATTTCCGTCATCTGCTCCTGGAAGTCTTTGATCATCTTTTCATCATTATCGTCGTAGGCGATGTTGATGTCCAGCAGGGGCATGCCCCATTCGTCTTTCTTCTGGGTGTCCAGGCTTACGGTATTGGTTTCTTTCGGGATGGTTTCGCCCATCATGTGTGAACCCACCCACCAGGGGCCCAGTTCCTTGGATGCCAGCTGGTTTTTCAGGTCTTGCCCGAAGCCGCTGGTGTCCATATGATGGCCACGGCCTGCTACGAAACCGGCGGCATAGCCACGCAGGAAGTCGGTTTCCTGTTTGTATACGTTGCGGAAGCGGGGAATGTAGGCGCTGGTGGGTCTGCGACCTACGTCCTGCACATTTTTGAAGTCCTCGCAGGTGGCGTTGATGTGTGCACGGTAGTTGTGGAAGGCCACATATTTACCTAGCACACCACTGTCGTTGCCCAGCCCGTTGGGGAAGCGGCTGCTTTTGGAATTGAGCAGCAGCAGGTTGGTATTGAGGGCAGCGGCATTCACGAAGATCACCTTTGCATAGTATTCGGTCACGGCCTTGGTGTGGGCGTCTATTACGCGTACGCCGGTGGCTTTGCCTTTGGCATCGTCATAAATGATCTCCTGCACTACGCTGTCGGGGCGCAGGGTCATATTGCCGGTGTTCATGGCCCAGGGAATGGTGCTGGCGTTGCTGCTGAAATAGCCGCCAAACGGGCATCCGCGCTGGCACAGGGTGCGGTTCTGGCATTGTACGCGGCCCTGTTGTTTGTGGATCTCCTGCGGATCAGTGAGGTGGGCACAACGGCCGTAGATCACGTGGCGGCCGGTGTAGTTCTTGGCCACTACGCCTTTGAAATATTTTTCAACATCATTGAGGCCTACGGCAGGCAGGAACTCACCATCGGGGAGCATGTCCAGGCCGTCTTTGTCACCGCTGATACCGGCAAATTTTTCCACGTAGCTGTACCAGGGCGCCAGGTCTTTGTAGCGGATGGGCCAGTCCACGGCAAAGCCGTCTCGGGCGGGGCCTTCAAAGTCAAAGTCGCTCCAGCGCTGGGTTTGGCGGGCCCACAGGAGAGACTTGCCGCCCACCTGGTAACCCCTGATCCAGTCGAAGGGTTTCGTCTGCGTATAGGGGTGATCGTTATCTTTTACAAAAAAGTGCATGGCGTCTTCGCGGAATGCGTAGCAGCGGGCCACGGAAGGATTAGCCTCGGTGATCTCGATGGGCGGCTGGCCGCGGTGGGTGAATTCCCAGGGCATCATGTTGGTGGTAGGATAATCCTTGTTGTGCACCACATTGCGCCCGCGTTCGAGCACGAGTGTCTTTAAGCCTTTTTCACAAAATTCTTTAGCGGCCCATCCGCCGCTGATGCCGGAACCGATCACGATGGCGTCAAAGGTCCTGTTTTGTATAGAGTCGTTAGCCATGGTAGTAGCTTGGAAGATTTGGTGGGAATAAAAAATTATACGGCCTGGCTGGGAATGTATTTGCCCGGGATCTGCTGGTATACCTGTACTTCGGTCATAAAGTATTTAGACTGGGTATAGGCCTGCATGGTCAGATGCTTCATCGTTTTATAGAAGTAGGTAGCATCGTTGGTCTCCGGGTCGCTGGCGCCGTTGGCCGCCTTGATGATGGCGGTTTGTTCTTCAGGCGTGCATTCCGTGAAGGACTTGTTGTATTGTTTTTTCACCTGGTCGGTGAAGGCCTGCATGCCTTTGAGGAAGCGTTCCCGGTCTGCCTGTTTATAGCAGTCATTGAGCATGGTGAGGGCAAACATATCGGCCTGTACGGCTTTGGCGCCGGGCGTGCCGGTATCGGGGATGATGACCTGTGCTACGCCGTTCATAAGGGCCAGCTGGTCTTCGTCGATGGGTACTTTTTCAAACCCGGCGATCTTTTTTTTGCTGTGTTGTAAACAGGAGGGAAGCAGCGCCACTCCCGCAGCAATGATCACAAATTGTTTGAGCGCAGCTCGTCTGGAGACATTCATAACATCATACATTTAAACGTGGGTTGGCAGCATGGAGATTTCCTTATCAGACCATTTTCCTTGCGGACGGTGAAAAGTAGTAAAAAACGGGGAGAAAAAGGAAAAAAATGGGGTGGGAGAGAGTGGGGGAGCGCCAATACCCTCCAGGCCGCCGCCCTTGTGACGCCCCGGAGGTTTAAAAAAGCATGCTGTTCAATTTCAGTTACGCGACCGCTTCCCGGACCTGGCGGATATGACGGGTGTTGTGCAGCACTACCAGGTAAATGTATTCAATGCGGGTCATCACCCCGAACACAGGGAGGTCAATTTCCACGAGCTCATCAAAGATCCCCGGCTGGCCGATGTGCTGGTAGATCTGTTCCAGTGATGCCTGCATGGCGGCCAGGTGGGTGGCTTTTTCAAAATGCTCCCCCTGCGGCAGCAGGTTTTCCGCGGAAGGATACTTCTGGTCATAATTATTGAAAACCTGCTCCAGGATACCATACTGGCGGGTAGGCTCCCTTTGCGCAGGGGCGGTGCGGGCCCCTGCCAGCAGGTTGGCTACACCAGACGCGCTCAGCAACAGGTGCTCCATGGTTTGGGCGGCGCTCCAGCCGCCATTGGTGGGCTTGCGGTTATAAACCGGGTCGGGTATGGCCGCTGCGGTGGCCAGCAGCCGCATGCGCATCTCGTCAAACTGTGCGGGCAGTGCGGCCAGTGCGGGGTGTACAGGTACTTGCGTTTCCATAAACAAGGTGGTTTTTTTATGATAGCAAGTTCCTGTAATTATGGCTGGTTTTCAGGGTGCATACATGACTATCGAAGGGGGGATTCTGGACATAAACTATAACACCAGTTCCCCGTGCAACCGCTCCAGCGTGGCTGCCGGGTCCACGCTAAAACCCGGGTGTACTTTAGACATCTGCACCACGGTGCTCCGCGTGGCCGTAAGCCACCGGAACCGCGATGCCGCGTCCAGCCGGGCAATAGGCCCGCCCAGTGCCGTGCCCAGGCACACCTGTTCAATGGCGCATAGCAGCGCCCGCAGCTCGCCGATCTGTAAATGGGAGGAAAACACCTGCAGGCGGTGCTCATCAATGGTGTACCGCATTTGCAGGAAGCGTGTTTGCCGGCAATACAGGATCACACCCACATTGAGAAACTCCTCGCGCTCTACGCGGGGCACCACGCGGATCACGGCGTACTCAAATAAGTGTCTGTCTTGCATCATTAGCGGCTTTTATAAAAATTTCAGAATTTTCTAAACGGCGGACGAGGAACTGGTAATACACGTCGCGCAGGGCCTGGGGTGGTTCCGGCTGGGCATCGCCCGTGAGCCATTCATCCGGGATGGTGTTTACGATGGTACGGATGCGTTCCGGCGTGAGGAGTTGTTTAAATGCAGCATCCACCTGGGCCAGTTCGGTAGCCTGGGGCAGCAGCACATGGTCCTTCACCTGCGAGAAGGAGCTGAGGGCGCGTTCGGCCCAGTTATCCCATGAGTGGTGGAAGTACAGGGATGCGCCATGGTCTATTAACCATAGTTCCCGGTGCCACATCAGCATATTGGTATTGCGCGCGGTGCGGTCTACGTTGGTGAGCAGGCAGTCCATCCATACTATTTTGGATGCCAGCAGCGGGTCTACCGTGCCCACGGAAGGATCGTAGGTCATGGAGCCGGAGAGGTAGTGCAGGCCCAGGTTCAGGCCTTCGCTGGCCCGCAACAGGTCCTGGATCTCTTCATCGCCTTCGGTACGGCCAAAGGCCTCGTCCAGTTGTGCGAATACGATCTCGGGAATGCGGATGCCCAGTGTGCGGGCTATTTCACCGCCTACCAGTTCTGCAATGAGCGACTTTACGCCCTGGCCTGCACCGCGGAATTTGAGCACATACAAAAAGCCGTCATCCGCCTCCGCGATGGCCGGAAGGGAGCCGCCTTCCCGCAGGGGCGTTACATAACGGATCACCTGCACCGTTCTGAGTGGTAATGAATTTTCCTGCATGGCGCAAAGGTACTGCCACCAGGCTGATACTTTTTATCGAAATACAAATGTTTTTTTCACCAATACCATGCGCCGGTATAAAAAAAGACTTACATTAACATTGATTTTAGTCAATGCCTTAATTCCACGTATAATAAGTTCAACCAGGGTCTAACAAAACATCTAAAACATCGCAGCTTAGCTACCACTAATAACAGGCCAATGCCAGCCACCAACACCAATGAACTAAGAGAAGATCCCCTCTGGGCGCGCTTCCGGGCGGGCGATGCCGAGGCATTCTCCGGGATGTACCGGCAGTATACCGCATGCCTGCTGCAATACGGTGCCCGCCTTTGTGCAGATGCCACCCGCCTGCAGGACCTGCTGCACGACCTGTTCATAGAGCTTTGGAATAGCCGTCAGCAGATAGCCGCCACGGACAATATTAAGTTCTACCTCTGCAAGTGTCTCAAAAATAAACTGGCCCGGGGCCACCACGTGCAGCGCTACACCACTGAAAAGCTGCGTGACCTTGTTGCCTGCCAGCCCCACGAGGAAAGCACCGTGGAGCAACACATCATCCACGCGGAAACCAATGATTCCCGCGCCCACCTGCTGCTGGACGCCATCAGCAAATTATCGCGCCGCCAGCAGGAGATCGTCCTGCTCCGTTTTTACATGGGCTTCAGTAACCACCAGATCGCAGACCTGATGCAGATGAAATACCAGTCTGTGAGCAACCTGCAATATACCGCCCTGTGCCGCATCCGCGAATGCCTGAAGGCCACTCCTTCCTTCCGGCTCATTGAAGCATTGTATATGATGTTCTAACGATCCCTTCCTCCCCCTGGATCCGCTGCCAGCGCGCATTTCAAAAATTCTTTAAAAATTTCCTGCTTTTTTTGAGTATAAAAGCGGCATTCTGTGCATATACTGTTATACAAGCCAATAATCTAAGCGCATGGAGCAATTCGATGAAGCGTTATGGTCCTATGTACGGGACGACCGGTTTATCCGCTGGGTGCTGGCCCCCAACGACGCTGACGAGCGTTACTGGGCCACCTGGGTGGCATCCCATCCCGGGCAGGCCCCCCTGCTGGAAAAGGCCCGCACACTGGTCCTGGAGCTGCATACATCACAACAACCTGCCATCCCTCACACCACCCTGGAAGCCTTTTACCAGCGGTTGAACCACGCCCTGCGGGAAGACACTGCAGCCGCCCCGGTTATTACGTATAGCCGTTCCCGTTACCTGCTGCGCTGGACTGCCGGCGTGGCTGCGGCCGTAGCTTTGTTCATAGGGGGGTACACCTTCCGGGTCCGCCATACGCCGGCTGCTACCGGTGGTGTGGTGGCCGCGGTAAAGAACCTTACCAGGATGAATAACAGCCGGGAGAACCAAATGGCCTACCTGGTAGACGGCTCCAGTGTGGTACTGCAATCCGGGGCTTCCATTGAGCACCCGGCCTTTTTACAGCAGGACCGCCGCGAGGTGCATCTCAAAGGCAACGCGTTCTTTGAGGTGGCCAAAGACCCTTCCCGTCCTTTTACCGTGTACACAGACCACCTTGTGATCCGCGTACTGGGCACCAGTTTCGGGGTGAGCACCGCGGCCAATGGCAATACGGAAGTGATCGTACGCACGGGCAAGATCTCGGTGTACCGCCCCGGTAACCTGCAGCAGCCACTGTGTGTGCTGAAGGCACGTGACCGGGTGCGTTACGACGTAGCGCATAACAGCTTCCGGGCCGATGCCGTGAGCCGGAATGAGCCTGGGCTGCTGGAACAACCGGTGGTCCCTGCAAACACCTTCACCTTTGAAGATGCCCCGGTACTGGACATCCTGGCGGCCATGGAACGCGCCTACGGTATTCCCATCCATGCAGATGAAAAAGCGTTTGCTCACTGCACCTTAACCACTTCCCTGCAGGCAGAAACATTTGAAGATAAGTTGCGTATCATCTGCACGGCCATTAACGCCACTTACAAGATCAGTGACGGCCAGGTGACGATGGCGCTGGAAGGGAAGCCCTGTGGATAGTTGTGTACAGCGTACAGCGTACAGCGTACAGCGTACAACGTACAGCGTACCGCGTAAAAGCCCGCCAAAATCTAAAACAACTTATTCCCTGGATAATCCTCGATAATCATTACGTATTTAAACACAGTAACAGTACAGCAAGAATAGCTGAGATCTAAAACATTACCTCCGCGCCAATGTACGTTGTACGTTGTACGCTGTACAATTTCATTCCACAACCAAAGATCATCAACCAAAATAAAGACCGCCTATGGTGTAAAATAACAAAGCACACGTTAAAAAAAAGGCAGTGATGCTGCTACATCACCGCCCTGTAATTTCCCTGCAAGCGTTCTGATACAACGCGTTGCCTGGGCTTGTTTTGCCCGATAAACGCTCTATTCATCTAACAAAACACCTTGAAGTTATGCACAAAAATGCAAAATCAAATCGTATTGTCATATTGATTATGAAAGTTGCGCTGCTTCCCTTACTGCTGGTGACTGCCTTTTTTACCTGCTCCTTTGCCCATACGGTACATGGACAGGAGATCCTTGATAAAAAACTAACCCTGGAGATGCCCGCCCGTGAGCTGAAAGTAGTGCTCAAGGCCATTTCCAGCGAGGCGGACGTGAACTTTACGTACAGCAACAGTACCCTGCCGGACAAGCAAAAGGTAGCCGTAAGCGCTAATAATGAAAAGCTGGGTGACGTGCTGACCCGCCTCCTGCAGCCACTTGATATTTCTTTTGAAGTGATCCACGAGCAGATCGTACTGCACCGCGGTAAACCCTTGCTGCGCGTAAGCGCCAGCGAAATGTTCAAGATGGTGAGCGGTACCGTTACCGCCAGCGACGGCACGCCCATTCCCGGCGTGTCTGTCGTGATCTCCGGTACCACCCGTGGCACGGTGACGAATGCCAAAGGTTATTTTGAAATACAGGCCAACGAAGGCGAAACCCTGTTGTTCTCCTCCGTGGGCTTTGCCACGGCTAAAATGGTAGTGGGCAGCTCTGGTACCATGAACGTGGTGCTCTCTTCTTCCGTGCATTCCCTGGATTCTGTGGCTATTACGGCCCTCGGCATCCAGCGTAGTGTGCGCACCCTTGGCTACTCACAGGAAGCCGTGAAAGGCGCCGAGATAGCCCGCAGCAATGCGCCCAACGTGATCAATGCACTGGCGGGTAAAATGGCAGGTGTGAACGTGACCTCTCCCAATGGTGTGGATGGTGGTACCACCCGCATCATCATTGGTGGTAACAACACGATCCAGGGAGATAACCAACCCCTTATCATCGTGGATGGTATGCCCCTGGCCAACGGCGTTCCGCAACCTTATAACACGCATGGCACCCTGGGCACAGGCAGCGTGCTGTATACCAATGCAGATGCGTCTAACACCAGCGCGCCCAAAGACTGGGGCAGCCCCATTAACCTGATCAACCCCGAGGATATTGAAAGTATGAGTGTGCTGAAAGGCCCCACCGCAGCGGCTTTGTACGGTGGTAAGGGCGCCAATGGCGTGATCCTCATCACCACTAAAAAAGGCAGCGCCCGTCCCGGCCTGGGCATTGACTATTCCTTTGGGTATAAAATGATGGAACCTTACCGTTACCTGAAAATGCAGAACGAGTACGGCTCCGGTGGTATGGTGTCACTGGACCCGCCGCAGTATCTTACTGATTCGGATGGGAAGCCTATGATGTCCAACGATGCGTGGACCGGTCTTTTTGTAGACCAGAAAACCGGCAGCGGCCCCTATGGGCAAAATACTTATGACCAGGTAGGATGGCCCGGCACCGGCCTTTCCTGGGGCCATAAAATGGACGGCACCGTGATCAAATGGTGGGATGGGACCATGCGCCCGGATGATCCCCAGCCGGGCAACCTGAAGTTGCTGTACCGCGATGGCATGCAGACCCGTCACAACATTTCTGTGAGCGGCGGTAATGAATGGGGCACCGTACGTGCTTCCTACACCCGCCTGGATAACACGGCCATCCTGCCTAACAGTGATTATAACCAGAACAGCTTTAACGTGGGGGCCAACATCAAGTTGAGCAAGCGCCTGAACATGCAGGTGAATACTTCTTACTTCACCAATGAATACCACAACGCACCGCAATTGGGCAACGATGATGGCAGCTCCTGGCAGAAACGCCTGCTCTACAACGTAGCCCGCGATTACAAAGGAGAGGATATTCCCATCTATAAAAATGCAGATGGTTCCCAGAACCCGCTCACCGGCTTTCCCTTTATTGGCAACGGTGGCGCCATTGTATGGAACATATATGAAAACAACAGCTGGATGGAACGCCGCAAACTGCTGGGCTCCGTGCAGCTGAATTATACGGCTACTCCCTTCCTGGACGTAATGTTCCGCGGGGGCCTGGATAACAACAGCAATGAGCTTACCACGAAGAACAAACCAACGGATGTACTGGGCCTGAAGGGCTACTATGCACACGGGCTGGAGCGGGATAACGCCTCCAACTTCGACTTCCTGGCCACCTTCCACAAGGAGAACCTGCTGCACAAAACACTGAGTGCAAAATTCTCTGCCGGTGGTACCATTTACCAGCGCGATGCCTATGGCGATCTTGGGTATAATGATACGTGGGCGGTGCCTTTCCTGTATTCTTTGAAAGAAGGTTCTTACCTGGGCAACCCGCATCCCATTACCGAAAGCATTCTCCAGAAAAAAATGAACTCTGTATACGGGTTCCTTAACCTGGCTTACAAAGACTACCTCTTCCTGGATGTAACTGGCCGTAACGACTGGTCTTCCGCTTTACCAAAAGGGGAGTGGTCTTACTTCTTCCCGTCTGTGAGCGGCAGCTTTGTATTCACGGATGCATTTCACATTGATCCCTCTGTACTGAGCTTTGGTAAGATCCGCGCGGCGTATGCAGAAGCGGCGGTAGATCCCCTGCCTTACCAGGTGAACTACACTTTTGCCACCACCACTTTTGCGGGCCAAACAGCTACCAATCTTCCGGGCGTGTTGCAGGCTCCCAACTACAAACCGGCCACCAATAAAACGGCAGATTTTGGCCTGGTACTGGGTTTCTGGGGCAATAAACTGAGCCTGGACATGCGCTACTATCATGGCCGGTCCGACAACCAGATCGTATCCTCCCCCTTGCCCATTTCTTCCGGCGTAAGCTCTGTGATCGTGAATACCGGCGTGATGGAAAACTCCGGCGCAGAACTGATCGTGAATGCGCGCCCCATCGATACCCGCAACTTCAAGTGGAGCGTGGCACTGAACCTGGCGCACAACAGCAACCGCCTGCTTTCCCTGTCTGAAGGCACCAACAAGGTGGACCTGGGCAGCGTATGGAATGACGGCGGTGGCCATGGCCCCACCATCTCTGTAAAGGTGGGCGACCAGTTTGGTACTATTTACGGGTATGACCACATCTATGATAAAAAGACAGGCTTACCCCTCATGATCAAGGATCCCTTTGGTAACCCGGCCATGAACGGAACCCTGTACCAGAGCACAGACCAGCCGGTACCCATTGGCAATGCCACGCCTAAAGTAATAGGTGGCATTACCAACACTTTCACTTTCAAAGGCGGCATTTCTGTAAGCATGCTGGTGGATGGTAAGTTTGGCGGTGAGATCTGGTCCGGGTCCTATGCTACGATGATGCAGCAGGGACAGGCGCCGGAAACGCTGAAAGAACGCGATGGTGGCGGCCTGGCCTACACCACGCCCAACGGCACCAAGACCAACTGGGGGGTAGTACTGCCAGGGGTGTTTGAAGACGGAACGGTAAATACCAACGTGGTGCATTACTACTACAAATACATGCAGTACGGCGTATGGAGCAGCACCACGGTGAACGGCGTGAAAGGCACGGACTGGAATGATAAAATTTCTGTGCTCAAAGACAACTGGGTGAAGATGCGCGAGATCACGGTGAACTATAACCTGCCGGACCGCATTGTAAGAAAGACAAGGATCTTCCAGCAGGCATCCGTATCACTGGTGGGCCGCGACCTGTTCTACCTGTATTCATCCCTGCCGGATCATATTAATCCCGAAGGCAGCAATGGCGCGGGTAATGGCCAGGGACTGGAGTTTGCCTCCCTGCCCAGCGTGCGCTCCATGGGTTTCCAGGTAAGGGTGTCGTTCTAACCAATACCCGCATTTTTTTCATTGCTTAAAAAAGTGTACATGCAGCCTACAAAAAAAATAATCGCATCCCTCATAGGTGTTTCGCTCCTGTTCATCGCCTGCACCAAAGATTTCCAGGGCCTCAACGTTACACCAGGTGAGCCCACGACCACTACCATACCGCCGCTGACAAACGGCGTGATCAAAACCCTGTTCCTGAAAGGGCAGGAGCAGGCAGCCATCCATAATGAATGGTACTACCCCGCTACCCAGCTGGGAGGCCTCAGCGGCAGCTCCGGTTACCTGATAGAAAATGGGGCACAGGATGTCTGGAATGATTACTACGGCGCCCTGCAAAACCTGAAGCTGATCCAGGACATGATCAATGCCTACAGCGGTGATAAAACGGAGATGGACAATGTGCAGGCCATCACTTACATCCTGCGCGCGTACAAAACCTTCCGGGTCACCGACCAGTTTGGGGATATGCCGTTCTCCGAAGCCGGCCGTGCCTACACAGGCAACACGGCGTCCTACCGTCCCAAGTACGATGCACAGCAACTGATCTACGACAGCCTGCTCACCAACCTGGCCTGGGCCGCACAACATATCAACACCAATGCCAATCCGACCACCGCGGCCGGGAAGCCTTATGTGGCCATCGGTACCGGCGATACCTTCTTTGGGGGTAAAATGGACCAATGGTTATCGCTCTGCAATTCACTGCGACTGCGTTATGCAATACAGATGGTGGAAAAAGATCCTGCCACGGCTACGCCTATCATTAAAGACGTGATCAGCAATAACCTGCCGGTGATCACGGAAGGCAATGACGTGGGCATGTGGCCGGAAAAAATGGGTGGCTGGATACTGAACGACAGCCGCTTCTGGGCCTTTAGCTCCCATAGGTTTGAACGTGTGAGCACCACGGTATGGAACCTCATGGCAGATGGCACCACCGATGCCAGCATCTTTGATCCGCGCGCATGGCTCTTTGCTGAGACCAACCAGGCTGGCAAATGGGCACCTTATAAAGTAGGCAGCGGGGTGGTGGACAACGCAAACCCTTACCAGCAAAACCGCGACGCGGATGTGACAGACAAGAACGGCAGCCTGTATTCTTCCTTCAACTGGTACCTGGTGCGTGACCTGTACTATCAGCCGGAACTGTTCATGACCGCATCGGAAGTACATTTCCTGAAAGCAGAGGCCTATGCGCGCGGACTGGGCGTAGGCAAAGATGCCACCCAGGCACAGGCCGAATACATTGCCGGTATCAAATCATCCGTGAATTTCTGGTATAACATTGCCCACAATACCAATGTGACGAACGACAACTGGGCCGCCGTAGCCCCCGCTACGCCTACAGACGCGCAGTTGAACACCCTGCTCGCCAACCCCAAGGTGGCCTTTACGGCTGATGATGCAGCCAACCTGAAGAAGATCTACGCACAGGAGTGGCTGAGCTTCTACCGCGAGCCCTGGCTGGCCTTTAACCTGTGGCGCCGCACCGGCCAGACCCCGCGGGACGGGGAGCCCGCGGCCTACACAGGCTTCAGCAGGCTTACTTATCCTGCATCAGAGTCTGTGAACAATACGGACAATTACAACCACCAGGTAGCAGCCATGGGCGGCGATGCCCGTACTACAAAGGTTTGGTGGATGAAGTAGACGTGATTAATTCTTTTCGTAATAACGTGGTGGAGGCGTACCTGGAAACAGGGCGCCTCTTCGTTTGCAGTAAAATGACAAGGCCACGTCTTAGACAAGACGCGGCCTTTCCTAAGCATAAACAAATTAGCAATCATCAAAATCTTTACCGGTATAGCAATGCCACCGGCCGCAAGGTGACAGGAATAAAGGTGGCAGCCTATTGTTTTTGTACTATTTTAGCCCTAGATTTACCACACTACAGATTTACCACCGCAACCAAATTTTAAATCGCTCACCCTTGTTTGCCGCCGCCAGAGATTATTCGTTACGCACAAGCTGTAGAGATGAACAATTATGCCGACCATTCAGATGCTGAACTTGTTCAACGCATGCGTGCAGGGGATCATGCCGCCTTCACGGAAATATACCGCCGTTACTGGAAGCGCCTGTACGCGCTTGCTTACCATCGCCTGCATAACCGGGAGCAGGCGGAGGATGTAGTGCAGGATGTGCTCACCGGCCTGTGGCAGCGCCGGGAAGCAGACCTGGTGCGCTCCCTGGGGGCTTACCTGGCCACTGCGGCGCGTTATGCGGTGTTCACCCACCTCTCGCGCCGCCAGCCCCTGGCCGGTATGGACACCGTGCCGGAAGCCATGCAGGCTACGAAAGATGAAACGGCCCAGCTGCGCTTCCTGCAGCAATCCATGGAGGAAGAGCTACAACTCCTTCCTGAAAAATGCCGCCTGGTATTTAACTACAGCCGCCAGGAGGGCTTGTCTAACAAGGAAATTGCCCGCCACCTGGACATCTCTGAAAAATCAGTGGAAAAGCATATCACCAAAGCACTGCAGCGCCTACGCCTGCAGTTCCGCAACTACCTGCATGGCTTTTTCTGACCCCGTTTTTCACAACCCGGAAATTTTTTTAAGGATGAGGTAGGGTTCCTCCTCTTTTTTGATACATCCATTTTATAGCACCTCACTAAACCACCACGGATGGATAAGACAGACCTGGCCATATTATCACGCAAATACCTGGATGGCACTGCCACCGCGGCAGAGCGGGCTCGCCTGCTGGCCTGGTACAATGCCTATGATGAGCAGGAGCTGACCGTGTACCCGCAGGCAGATGCCGGGGAAACAGAAGCAATTCTGGAAGCCCGCCTGCAGCACCGCATCCTGGCTGCTACTGCACCCGCCCCCATGCGTGCCGTAAAAGGCCGCCGTGTGGCCTGGGTGGCCGCTGCTGCCGCCATCGTCCTCCTTATCAGCGTAGGGGGCACCTGGTACCTGCGCCAGCCTGCCACCAGGGTAGCCTCCGTGGTAACAACACCGTACGTCCCCATTACGGCCGGTACGGATAAGGCCACGCTTACCCTGGCAGATGGCCGTGTAGTGGCGCTGGACAGCCTGCACCGCGGGCAGCAGTGGCAACAGGGCCAGAGCCAGATCACCCAGGCGGTGAACGGTAAGATCGTATATGCGGCTACGTTAGCTAACAATGAAACGGTGGAATATAATACGCTGAAAACCCCCAGGGGCGGGCAGTACAACGTGGTGCTGGCAGATGGTACGGAGGTATGGCTCAATGCAGCTTCCTCCATCACTTACCCTGCCGCGTTTATAGGGAAAGAGCGCCGGGTGACCATCACTGGCGAAGCCTACTTTGAAGTAGCCGCCAGCGCGTCCCAGCCTTTCATCGTGGAGACAAACGGTACGGAAGTACTGGTGCTGGGCACCCATTTTAATATCAACGCATACGATGATGAACAGAGCATCAATACCACGCTCACGGAAGGTGCGGTGCTGGTGAAGAACGCCACCATTGCACAGTTGCTGAGCCCCGGCCAGCAGGCGCGCGTGGCAAAAGGTTCCGGTGATATTGAACTGGAGCGTAAAGCAGATGTGAACAATGTACTGGCCTGGAAGAACGGGTATTTTTCTTTTGACAACGCGGATATACCGGCCGTAATGCGCCAACTGGCGCGCTGGTATAATATAGATGTAATGTATGAAGGGAAGCTGCCGGAGTTTACATTCACCGGGGAGATAGGCAGGAGCCTTACCGAAGAACAGCTGCTCAATGTACTGACAAAAGCCGGTATTCACTTTAAAGCCGATGGTCACCGGTTGATCATCACACAGTAAACACGCGACTAAAAACCAACCAGTCGATACCCCGTAATTTTTAGGTTATGAAAATTTGATAAGGTCCACCGGACACGGGTATCTCATGTTTTGTCCATAAAAAAACCTGGTGTCCAGATTGGCGTCCGCACCAGGTTTTGGCAAGTTGGTTAACCCCTTTTTTCAAGTCAACGGTGTAGCCGCCAAAGGCGGCCGCGCGTTATTGTCAACCAAAAACCTAACGAAAGGTATGAAAATTTATGTTGTCCGCAACAGGAAGGGCATCCCTATGCACCAGCCTGGCGATCACAGGCTTCCGCAGCCCGCTCAACCACGGCCTGCCCCTGTTACCAAAATCTGGCGAGTTATGAGACTGACCGCATTTTTCCTGACTGCACTGGCCTTGCACGTATGTGCCAAGGGTACTTCCCAGAACATCAGCATCACTTTCCGGAATACACCGCTGCAACAGGTATTCCAGCAGATCAAACAACAAACGGGGTATGTCTTCTTCTACAAGAACCAGGACCTTACGGATGCCAAACCGGTGAACGCCGAGTTGCACGCCACACCACTCAAAGAAGCCCTGGTAAAGGTACTGGAAGGCTCCCCGCTGAACTTTGACATCCAGGGCAATACCATCGTGGTATCGCGCAAACCGGTGTCTATTCTTGACAACCATACTACTGCCTTTACCCTGCCGGGCGATGAGATCAGTGGTAAGGTGGTGGACAATAAAGGCACGCCATTACCGGGTGTGTCCGTGCGTGTGAAAGGCCATACCGGGGCCGCCATTACGGATGCAGAAGGGCACTTCCAGCTGCACAACGTGGATGCCCGCGCTACGCTGATCGTGAGCAGCATTGGCTTTGAATCACAGAGCGTACCCCTGGCCGGTAAAGTGACGGTAGAGATCACCCTGAGGGCCAAGGTGGACGACCTGAACCAATATGTAGTAGTAGGTTATGGCAGTACTAAAAGAAAAGACCTCACCGGTTCTGTAGCATCGGTGAATCCTGAAGAAGTGAAGAATGTGCCTTATGCCAGCATAGACCAGGCCCTGGCTGGCAAGGCCGCCGGCGTGCAGGTGGTGCAGGCAGACGGCTCACCCGGCGGGGTGGCCAAGATCCGCATCCGTGGCGGTACTTCCCTCATGGGCGGCAATGACCCGCTGTATATCATTGACGGGGTGCAGGTAACCATCCAGAACCGGTACATCCAGAACCAGGCGGAGATCGTGAACCCCATTGAACGTTATGGGAACGATGACCCTAATTCTGCCGTGAGCGGTTCCTTCTCCCGCGGCCTCAATAGCCTGGCGGGTTTGAACATCAGTGATATTGAAAGCATCGACATCCTCAAAGACGCATCTGCCACCGCTATCTATGGCTCCAAGGCGGCCAACGGGGTGGTGATCATCACTACCAAAAAAGGGAAGCTGAACCAGAAGCCGGTGCTTGAAGCCAATTATTATGCAGGCGTGTCGAGCCCCGTCCACCAAAAGCTACTGGGCCGGGAAGATTACATCTCCCTGCTGAAAGAAGCGGCCAAGAACCTGAACGAAGCCCGCGCCGCGCAGGGCCTTGGAACCAGTTCCAAAGCGGACAACGTATTGAACACCCCGGATTTCCTGGGTACCGCCAATACGGATTGGTTAAAGCTGGTGCTGCGCAATGCGCTTTCCCAGAATGCAGATATCTCCGTGCGCGGCGGTGGCAGCGGCTCCCGTTATTACACGTCCCTCTCTTACACGGGCCAGAAGGGCGCCGTGGAGGGAACTGATTTCAGCCGCATTTCCGGTAAGATCAACCTGGATAACGAGATCAGTTCTAAGTTGCGTATCATCACCAACCTGGATTACGGCTTCACCAAGAACAGTATCACCAACGGCGTGTATGCGGCGGCGTTATCCGCACCACCCACGTTGCCGGCTTTCAATCCTGATGGCAGTGTGCACCAGTTCCTGGCTTCCAGCATTGGTGGCTATGACTATGAAGGGGTGCAGAACCCCATGGCCCTGCTGGGTGGGATCAATGAAGGTAAAACCGCGTCCCTGCTGGGTTCCCTGTCATTGGAATATGACATCCTGAAAGACCTGAAATTCCGCAGCACGGCCTCCGTGAATTATAACAACTACCACCAGCGCAATTATGTACCCAGCACCGCGGTGATTGCATCGCCCAACGGGGTGGACGACTCTAATGGTGGCGTGGGGGGCCAGGCACAAACGGAAGATATCAATTCTTTCTACGAAAATACATTGACCTGGGATAAGCAATTCAGCCGTGATCACCGCCTGAACTTACTGGTGGGTACTTCCTGGCAGAAATACCGTTACAACTCTTTTTCCGCGCAGGGACAGGGTTTCCCCGATGACAAGTTCCTGAACAACCTCTCCTCCGCCGCACTCACGCTGCCATCTACCGGTATTTCCGGCCAGAACACCTTGCTGAGTTTTTATGCCCGCGCCAACTATGCGTTTAAAGAAAGATACCTGCTCACTTTTACCGGTCGTTCTGATGCTTCTTCCAAGTTCCCGTCAAAGAACCGCGTGGGTTATTTCCCCTCCGGCGGTGTGGCCTGGCGCATGAAGGAAGAGCATTTCATGAAGGGCGTGCGCTGGATCAATGAGCTGAAACTACGCGCCAGTGCGGGTTACACCGGTACACAGAACTTTGGGGATAACCTGTATTACACGCTATACACACCGGGTTCTTACGGCCGGACGAACGCACTGGTGCCCACGCAACTGGGCAATGAGAATATCAAATGGGAAAATACCCTGCAAAAAGACCTGGGCCTTGATTTTGAAATGTTCGGCTCCCGCCTGAGAGGCGCCATCGGTTATTATACCAAAAATACCACCGGCCTGCTGCTGCCGCGTTCTTTGGCGCCCAGTTCGTCTTACAGCAATGTGATCGCAAACGTGGCCACCATTAATAACAAAGGCCTGGAAATAGACCTGCGTGCGGATTTCATCAGGAACCGGAACTTCCAGTGGACCGGCGCTATGAATATCTCCGGCAACCGGTCAAAGGTGCTGGATATCAGCAAGGATTTTTCCGATCCAGCTAACCCGGATGCCTTTTATTTTGGCAACACGGTAGTGCGCAAGGGAAAACCATTGGGTATGTTCTGGGGCCAGCAGTTCCAGGGCATCATCAAGGATGAAAAAACCCTGAATGATTACAAGTCGAGGTATACCTATTACCAGTACTTTGAGCCTTACATGGGCATTGGTGACCCGATGTATAAGCTGGACAGCACGGGCTTTGCAGCGCAGGGCGTGATCGGTAATTCCGAGGCCAAATTCTATGGTGGCTTTGCCAATACATTCACCTACAAGAACTTCAGCCTTATTGCATTGCTGACCTACTCTTATGGCGGGCAGATCCTTTACCTGCAGGATGTGACCGACATGTATTTTACCGACTACACGAATAAAGGCGTGCGGATCAAAGGTCGCTGGACACCGGAAAATCCCGGCAGCGACCGCCCCCGCCTGTTGCTGGGTGAGAATGGTTACACTTATACCGCCAGCAACAATATTTACAGCGGTTCTTACATCAAGCTGAAATCTGTTACGCTCACGTATGAGCTGCCGGCCAAAGTGGCCAGTGGCCTGCACCTGCGTACGGCTTCCGCTTATGTCTCTGCTACCAACCTCTTTACCATCACCAAGTATCCCGGCCCCGATCCGGAAGTGAGCAACAATCCTTACAGCGCCATTGATGGCAGTTCGGATGTGAGCACTTTCCCCACGGTGAAGCAGTATAACCTGGGCATCCGGGTAGGATTCTAAAATAAATAAGTCATGAAAAGTACTATCAATATTGCTTTGGGCGCGGCCTTTTTGCTGATGGCCTCCTGCGCAAAAGAGCTGGGCAAGCTACCGGAAAACGCCAAAGTGGATGGCAATACCATCCTGGACCAGCACACGGCCCAGATAGCGCTCAACGGGGCGTATTACCGCTTTGCCAACGTGCAGAGTGATAACAACTATACCACCTGGCAGCAACACGAAGTGGCACCATCCGTGTATGCAGGCTTTATGGGCTACGGCTATGGGGCTGATGATGCGGAAGATAACCTGTACAGTAATTCTTTTTTTGCAGACCCTTACTGGACGGAGGCCTACGATGTGATCAATGCTGCCAACGGCGTGATCCATGGCGTAACGGGCCTGCCAGACAATAAATTTACCGGTACCCGCAAAGCCGAGATGATAGGGGAAGCCAGGTTTCTCCGGGCTTACAGCAATTTTAAATTACTGAGCTATTATGGCCAGTGGTTTGACCTGGGCAGCAAGTATGGCATTTTATTGCGCAGTGATTTTGTAACGGTAAATAATATTTCCAAGGCGCGCAGCAGTGTACAGGAATCGTACGACAGCATTTTTGCGGATGTGGATGACGCGATTGCCCACGCACCGGCCACGAACGCCAATTACTATGCAAACCGCTATGCCGCCATGGCGCTGAAGATGCGCATATTGCTCAGTCATGGGCAGGCGGCAGATTTTACTATGGCCATCACGCTGGCGGATAGTATCATTGCGCATGGTGGCTATGCGCTGGAAGCAAACATAAAGGATCTCTTTTACCTGAAAGGACTTGCCAGCAAGGAAGTGATCCTGGGCATACAGCCGGAAGCCAATCAGGAACTATATTACTACAATGTAAGCAGCCAGTACTGGCCGGGCCACTCCTCGCTTTACGTAGCTAAAGGGGCGCTGAAAAACCTGCTGGCCGGCGATCCGCGCGCCAGCTGGATGATAGGTGATACCAACCGTTACGCAAATGATACCTATTATTTCCTGAAGTACATCGCGCAGGGTACCACCTCCACCCAGGTCTCTGAAACGGCCTATGCCTTCCGCTTATCAGAAGTGTACCTGCTGAAAGCGGAAGCGATTGTGCGCAGCGGCGGCAACCTGGCCGAGGCCCGTGCCATCCTGCAATTGATACAATCACACGCCGGCGTAACGGATTTTACCCCCATCAACAACGCCACCACCGCGGAGGCAATGCGTAACCAGGTGTTCCTGGAAATACAACGCAGCCTGGTAGGCGAAGACGGGCAGGACTGGATGGCGCTGGCCCGCCTGCCCATGTCCACCATTAAGCAGGTACGGCCTACCATCAAAGATCCTATCCAGCTGGTACTGCCGGTACCGCATACGGAATTTGTGTACAACCCTGGCTTTGGCGAACAAAACCCGGGTTATCAACGATAAACTTTCACCATTCAAAACCTAAACAATATGAAACGTTTGCTTCTCCTTGCCGGTTGTCTCAGCGCAGCCAGTGCATTTGCCCAGAAGGGGGCGCCCAGGGCCAGTATTGATGCCACCATCACCGGCCTTAAAGACAGCGTAGTGTACATCATCATCCCCAAAGGCGATGACGCGCAGAAAGACAGCGTAACAGTGACAGCCGGCCACTTTTCCTGGAAAGGCAATGTACCCGAGCCACAGAAGATCTACATCATGATGGCACAGCGCTATAACGAACTGTTCATGGAAAATGCGCATGTGACCATCCATGGTAAAGCAGATTCGCTGGAAGCTTTGCAAATCAAAGGCTCCAAAGCACAGGCGGAATATGATGCCTACAAAGCATCAGTAGCAGACATCACCAAACAACAATACGCACTATACGATAAATATGAATCTGTAAAGAACGATGAAGCTGCGAAAGCTGCGTGGGAAAAGCAACTGAATGCACTCAGCGAACAAAAACAAGCCCGCACCGCCAAGTACATTGCCGCCCATCCCAACAGCGTGGTAAGCCTTGACCTGGTGGCAGAGGCCGCGACTATGGGCGAGTATGCAAAGATAAATGCCATGTACCAGCAACTGAGCCCCGCCATGAAGCAAACCCACACCGGCACTGCACTGGCGGAAAGACTGGAGATCTTGCGCAAAAGCGCCGTGGGACAACATTTCATGGACTTTACCCAGAACGATGTAAATGGCAAGCCGGTGAAGCTGTCTGACTTTAAAGGCAAGTATGTATTGCTCGACTTCTGGGCCAGCTGGTGTGGTCCCTGCCGCGCGGAAAATCCGAATGTGCTGAAAAACTACAACCAGTTCAAGGATAAGAATTTCACCGTGGTAGGCGTGTCGCTGGATGAAAGCGATGCCAAATGGAAAGAAGCCATTGCCCATGACAACATGCCCTGGATGGAACTGTCTGACCTGAAAGGCTGGAAGAATGAAGTGGCGGCGCAATACGGCATCCGCGCCATTCCCAGCAATTTCCTCATTGATCCCAACGGTATTATCATCGCCAGGGACCTGAGAGGGGCCGCACTGGAAGAAAAATTAGCTGCTGTACTTCAATGATCTAAATCCTGACACATATGCATATCAGATATTCACTGTTCACACTGCCTTTGTTCATTACACTGGCCGCCCAAGGGCAAACGTCGAAACCATTTACCCTCACGGCCAGCATTCCCGGCCTGGCAGACCGGTACGTATACATGAGCTATCCCAAAGGGCCGGATACTTACGGCACCGATAGCGTGATGGCAAAGCATGGCAAATTTGTTTTCAAAGGCAATGTGCCCCAGCCCGTAGAAGCGCGCCTGTACCTGGATAAGCAGGAAGCCATGTATGGCAAGGGTGACCTGGGCTCCGTTTTCCTGGAACCTGCTGCCCTGCAACTGAAAGGCACGGACGGCACGTTGAAAAACGCAAAGCTCACCGGTTCCAAAGCACAACAGGACCAGGATGTACTGACGGCCATGAATGCGGATGTACAGGCCCGCTTAAAGCCGCACTCCGATTCTTTCAACACGCTGAATGAGGAATACATTGCGGCCATCCACGCCAAGAAAAGTGAAGCGGAGCTGAAGCCTTACAAGGAAACGCTCGAAGGCATCAAGGAACGCATGGAACCTTACTACGAGGAAATGCAGCGCAACACGCGCACCTTCATTGATAAGCATCCCGATTCTTATGTGTCTGTGCAGAACCTGCGCTGGCTGGTCTCCGTGCTGACACTGCCGGAAGCAGAAGCGGCGTTCAACAAACTGACACCCCGCATCCGCGCCAGCATGGACGGTAAGTCTGTAGCCAAAGAACTGCATGACCTGAAGATGGGCTCTCCCGGCGCGGTGGCGTATGTATTCAGCAGGGCGGATATCAACGGCAAAATCGTTAACCTGGCGGATTATAAAGGAAAGTACGTGATGCTGGATTTCTGGGCCAGCTGGTGTGTCCCCTGCCGCAAGGGAAATCCGCACCTGAAATCACTGTACATGGCGTATAAGGATAAGGGCTTTGAGATCATTGGTGTGTCTGACGATGACAGTAACCCTGCGGCCTGGAAAAAGGCGGTGGACCAGGACGGCATTGGCATCTGGCGCCATGTGCTGCGTGGGCTGGATATGAAAAAAAGGGATAAGCACCTGCCCAATCCTGAAGATATCAGCGATCATTTTGGCATCCACAGCCTGCCCACCAAGATATTGATCGGCCCGGACGGAAAGATCATTGGCCGTTATGGTGGCGGGGGAGAAGATGATGACGCAATGGATAAAAAATTGAAGGAATTACTGGGCGCATGATCGTGCGGTAGGTATAAAGCAAGAAAAGGGCTGTTTCATCTTACAGATGAATGCAGCCCTTTCTTTATTTTTTGCGGCCGGTGTAAACCCATGTAAATGCCCCATTTGAATAAACCTGTTGACATACCGCATTTTATTACAAATCCCATTTGCAGGTAAACATCCTGCTGCGTATGTTTGTGCTTTCCGTTTTTTTGTTTATGAACTACCTGCCTCGTATCACGGATTTCCTGTTGTCATTAGGCCTGCGTATCGATTTTGCGCCGCTGGAAGCGCCTACCTTCCTGCCGGGTGTCCGCATTACGCAGGGCGGTCTTACCATTGATGAAGCACAATTGTTGTATCCCGGTGACGTGCTGCATGAAGCCGGCCACCTGCTTACGCTGCCCGCCGGTGTCCGTGGGAACATGGATGGTGACCTGCCTGATACAGACCTGCACCGTGGTGGCGAACTGATGGCGCTGGCCTGGAGTTACGCGGTATGCCTGCACCTGGATATGCCGCCGCAGGTGGTCTTCCACGAGCACGGTTATAAGAGTGGCGGCGCGCACCTGGTGGCTGAATTTGCGGCCGGCCGGGCAGTAGGGCTGCCCATGCTGCAGTATTACGGCATGAGCTTCGATGAGCGCCAGGCGGCGCTGCGCGGCGTGCCACCCTTTCCGCATATGGTACATTGGGTATGCCAGGCCTGATCCGCCATGGACGCTTGCCAGTTCCCCCATTCCCTGTAATTTTGCCGGGCAATTACCATGGAACAGCATCCGCGCGATATCAACTTACAGCTCAAGGTCACGAATAAACAGATCCTCCAGATAGCCTTGCCCATAGCGGCTTCTATCGTGGTGCCCCAGATCAATTTCATTACCAACAATATTTTCCTGGGCCGCCTGGGGGAGCAATCCCTCGGCGTGGCGGGCATTACGGGGGTGTACTACCTCATTTTTGCCGTGATAGGAGCGGGGCTCAACAGCGGCCTGCAGGCCCTCATTTCCCGCAGGGCGGGGGAGAACCGCATTGCAGAAATTGGCACCCTTTTCCACCAGGGTGTGCGCATTGCCCTGGGCATAGCGCTGGCAGGCATTTTCCTGACATATTGCATTGCACCTTTCGTACTGTCGCGCGCGTTACACGATCCCCGGCACGTGGAAATGGCCCTGCATTTCCTCTACATCCGTATCTGGGGTTTGCCCTTGTTGTACATTTACCAGATGCGCAATGCCTTGCTGGTAGGCACTAATAACAGCCGTTTTCTTGTGGTGGGCACCCTGGCGGAAGCGGTGGTGAATATTGTACTGGACTATGGCCTCATACAAGGCCACTGGGGCATGCCTGCGCTGGGTTTCAACGGGGCGGCCGTATCGTCTATCATCGCGGAAGCGGCGGGGCTGGTCATCATCTTTGGCGTGATGCGGTGGACCGGCATTACCCGGCAATTACAATTGTTCCGCAATATCCGCTATAACAAGGCACAAACGAAGCTGATCCTGAACCAGAGCACCCCGCTTATCCTGCAGAACGCCATCAGCATTGCCACCTGGGAATTTTTCTATATCCTTATTGAGCACCATGGAGAAACGGCGCTGGCCGTGTCTAACACCATGCGCAATATCTTTGGCCTGTTTGGTTGCCTGACCTGGGCCTTTGCCGCTACCAGCAATACCATGGTGGCCAATATCATTGGCCAGGGCCAGCAAACCCGTGTCATTGGCCTGGTGTGGAAGATCGTACGCATGAGTTTCGGCATTTCCGTGGTTATCTGCATCATCCTCAACCTGGCACCCGGCTTTTTCCTGCAGGTGTATGGGCAGCAGCCAGCCTTCATCCAGGCAGCCATCCCGGTGGTGCGCGTGGTGTCACTGGCACTGGTGCTGCAATCTATAGCCACCATCTGGCTCAATGCTGTAACCGGCACGGGCAATACAATTATAAACCTCATCAGCGAAACCCTCTCTATCCTGGTGTACGGCATTTACGTGTATACCACACTGGAAGTACTGAACCTGCCTATCGCTATTGGCTGGCTCAGTGAAATGCTGTACTGGATCGTGCTCTTTGTGCCCTCTTTCTGGTACATGATGAGCGGGCGCTGGAAAGATAAAGTGATCTGAATGGAAGCAACTATTACACTACGCACCGCCGGCCTGGTGGCTGTGAAAGACGGGCAACTGCTGCTGGCCTACAGCCGCCATAAGCAGGCCTGGTACCTGCCGGGTGGCAAGGCAGACCCGGGGGAAACCTCCGTGGAGGCCCTGGTGCGCGAGATCCGGGAAGAGCTTAATACAGACCTGGACCCGGCCCGCCTGCAGCTGTTCTGCCGCATCCAGGCCCCGGCCTTTGGCGAGGAGCCACATGTGTGGATAGACCAGGACTGTTTTTTATATCCACTGGACCACCCGATTATTCCTGGTAACGAAATTGAAGCAATTGCGTATTTTAGCCCCGCTGCCTATGCCCGGGAACCCCACCAGGTGATCGGGACATTGCAGGTTTTTGAAAAGCTGCGCGAGAACGGCCTCGTTTAAGCCGGCATAAACGGATACCAAACAATTCATGTAAAATGAAAAACTTCAAGCACATCATCATTGCCATGGCGGCCTGTGCCCCGCTCATGGCCAGCGCACAATCAAAACCCGAAGACACAGAAGTATGGAGCCCCGTACCTGCAAAAGTAACACCCGCAGGGGCCAGCACGGAAGCCCCGCCCTCAGACGCCATCATACTGTTTAACGGTAAGAACCTGGACGAATGGGTTTCCAACGCAGACCGTGATAAGCCCGCAGACTGGATCGTGAGCAAAGGCATTCTTACGGTGAATAAGAAAGCCGGCAACATCGAGACCAAGCGCATGTTCACCAACTACCAGCTGCACATTGAATGGCGCGTGCCCAAGACCATCACCGGCGAAGGCCAGGCCCGCGGCAACAGCGGCCTTTTCCTGGCTTCCCTGGGCAAGGGCGATCCCGGTTATGAACTACAGATCCTGGACAACTACGAGAACAAGACCTATGTGAACGGCATGGCCGGTTCCATCTATAAACAATTTATTCCCCTGGTAAATCCCTCCCTGCCGGCAGGTACCTGGCAGTCTTACGACGTGATCTGGACCGCGCCCACCTTTAACGAGGATGGGTCCGTAAAGACCAAGGCCTATGTGACCGTGTTCTTCAACGGGGTGCTGGTGCAGAACCACACCGAGCTGCTGGGCCCCACCCAGTACATTGGCAAGCCTGCTTATGTGAAGCATGGTGCGGCGCCCATCAAGCTGCAAGCCCATGGTGATAAGAGTGAGCCGATCAGCTTCCGCAATATCTGGGTAAGAGAACTGCAGTAAGGAAAACGACCCATCCAACTTTCAATATGCGGCCGCATCATTTTTGATGCGGCCGCTTTTTTAATGGATGCAATGCACAGGCTGAGATGGAAGGCGCGCTACCACCCGGGCCGTTTTCCTGCAACGTCTTCAGATGAAAAACAGTTTTAGGTATTCTATTTGCGCTTTCTTAATACCGATCATGAAGTGTATTATTCCAATTTTGCTCTTGTTGGGAGTGGCGTTGCAAACCGGCGCCCAGGGCCTGGTAGCCGGTAAGGTGGTAGATGCAGGCAACGCCGCTGCTGTGCAATATGCCACCGTAACGATCACCGATAAAATCAATAACAAGCTGGTGACTGGTGCCAGTACGGATTCTACCGGCGCCTTCCAGTTAAAGAAAGTGCCCTGGGGAACCTACAAACTGTCTGTTACATTCCTCGGTTATAAACCCTTGGTCTTCGATAACCTGGTGCTCAGCAAAGCCATACCCCGCCAGCGTTTGGGCACACTGAAGCTGCAGGCCAACAGCCAGTCGCTCAGCGGTGTTACCATCAATGGCACGCCGCCGGTGATCGAAAATAAGATCGATAAGATGGTGTACAATGCAGCCAATGATGTAACCGCCCAGGGAGGCGTGGCCCTGGATGTGCTGAAGAAAGTGCCCCAGGTATCGGTAGATGCGGACGGGAACGTGGAGCTGCAGGGCAATGCGAACATCCGCTTTCTCATTAACGGTAAGCCTTCCAGCATCTTTGGCAGCAGCCTCACAGACGCACTGTCTGCCATCCCGGCCAGCCAGATCCAGCACATTGAAGTGATCACCAGCCCGGGTGCCAAATATGATGCGCAGGGCACCGGTGGTATCATCAACATTGTGATGAAGGAAAATAAAATGAAGGGCGTGAATGGCAGCATTACCGCGGCGGCGGGCACCCGCATGGAAAACACGTCGGTGAACCTGAACATGCGCAGCGGTAATTTTGGGATGAACGCTTTCTTCAGCGGCAATGCCACCCTGCGTTCCAAGGCACCCAACAGCCAGGACCGCACGGCTTTCAATGCGGCCGACAGTACTTATAACCACCTGGTGCAGGAGGGCTATACCTATTTAAAACGGCATGGTTATGAAGCAGGCCTTGGATTTGACTGGAATCTCAGCAAAAAGGATGTACTGAGCGCCGGCTTCCAGTATAGTGATTTCAGCAGTGTGCGCGATGGGTTTACCAACCAGCAGGAGATCAACCTGGATGCGGGGAAACAGCCGTTGGGCGCCGTTTACAGCCAGCGCACCTCCACCGCGCGCAACGATTTTCATGCCTTTGACTGGAACCTGGATTACAAGCATACGTTGCCGGGCAAAGGTGGTGACCTGGAGTTGTTGTACACGGCCAGTTACGGCACGCCGGCGCTGCAAAGCCGGCAGGAGCAGACTTACGTGGGCGCCCCTGCGCCTTTTTCCGGTACGTCCAATGCCAGTACCGGTACCGACCACCAGCACATTGTTTCCCTGGACTATGCAAAGCCCCTGGGGGAACATGCCACGCTGGAAGCCGGTGTGAAAGGCACTTTCCAGCAGATCAGCAACCTTACGGACGTAACGGTGCTCAATGCAGGCAACGGCGGGTATGTGAAAGACCCGCTGCAATCGTACAACCTGCGTTATAATATGAATGTATATGCAGGGTATGTATCGTCCTCTTTTTCCCTCTTTCAAAAATTCCTGGATGTAAAGGCTGGTGTGCGCGTGGAGCGTACAGAGGTAAGCATCAGCTACCAGGATACCCATATCCCCTCTTACACTTCCTTTGTGCCATCGGCCACGCTCTCGCATAAGCTGAATGAGCAGTCGTTTGTGAAGTTGTCTTACTCCCACCGCATAGAACGCCCGGAATATGACGAGCTGAATCCTTTCCTCAACATCAGCGATCCTTACAACATCACCACGGGGAACCCGCTGCTGCTGCCGGAAATAGCGGACAACTTTGAACTGGGGTACAACCGCAGTTTTGCCAACGGGGGGAATTTATACGTAGCCCTGATGGAGCGCCTGGACATCCAGGACATCAAGCCTTACACCACTTTTTACCCCAGCTTTAAAGTGGGCGATTCCACCTATAGCAATGTGTCGGTGACCAGCCGTGCCAACATTGGCAATGAAAATAACGCAGGCCTGATCATTTCCGGTTCCATGCCCCTGCTGCCCGACCTGGACCTGCGGGGCAATGTGATGGTCTTTAACCGGCACGTGGTGAACCACCTGGACTCTTCCAACACCACCAATGGGCTGAACTGGAGGGCCAATGCCAACCTGAGTTACAAGCTGCCCCAACACCTGATCATAGAAGCATTTGGCAACTACCGCTCTGCGTTCAACAGTATCCAGGGCCGCGCGCCCCAGTTCATCACGTATACGCTGGCGCTGAAAAAACAGATCGGTAAAAGTAAGCTGGATATAGGGCTGGTGGCTACTAACTTCCTGCGAGATGATGTGCGGCAGGTAACTACCATCCACACGCCGGTGTACGACGCCTACAGCGTGCGGGAACTACCGCTGCGCTCATTTGGCGTAAGCGTGAACTACCGCTTTGGTAAACTGGAATTTAAAAAAGAGAAAGCGCATGAGCTAAAGGACTATCCCGGGGAGAATTAATGTTCCTGGTGCAGGGGTCTTATAACCCTGGCTTTACGGCCAGGGTATTTTTATGCGGGAAAACATATCCATCTTACCATAGGCAAGGCCCTGTTCATCTACCCGCTCACCAAAAAGAGCTTCCATTTCCCCCATCCGCGCACCCCAAAAAGAACCCCCATTGTTCCCACCGCCCATTTTTTTATTTGGAAAATACCGGGAAGTAATTTTATATTTGTTGAGTAGAACAGAATAGAACAAACCAAATAATTCCACGGACTGAAAAAGACAGTCAGCACGTTATGACTGGCCGGACCCTCCTTTGAGGAAAAGGCTTTCCAGCTCCGCTATGCCAATAACAAGCTCGTATACCAGTAATAAGCAATCCGTAGCGTCCACAACAGATTGTCATTTCATACATAACCGCTTATCAAAAACAACCTTCAACACTTTATGCGCCACGTTATGCATACAAGAATTGTTTCCAACATGCTATGGCTGCTCCTTTCCGTTGCAGCGATGCTCACCGGCGCCGCTCCCGCGCTGGCCCAGGGCAGCAGTACCGTATCCGGTACCATTACGGATATTAAAGGTGAGCCCCTTCCCGGTGTAACCGTGAAGCTCACAGGCACACAAACGGGTACCACGACCGACAATGCCGGTCATTTTTCCCTGCATACCACCTTGAAAAGTGGCGTGCTGGAATGCACGTTTGTAGGGTTTGAAGCCCAGTCAGTGCCTTTTGTAGCCGGCAGTAACCTGCAGGTAAAAATGCAGCAGGCTACCGCTTCCGTGGAGGAAGTAGTGGTAGTAGGTGCCCGCATGAAGAAATCGGACCTTACAGGTGCGGTGGTGAATGTGGACTCCAAAACCCTGCTCCAGCGCCCGGCCACCAACATTAACCAGGCCTTGCAGGGCAATGCTGCCGGTGTGTTTGTCAGCAATGGCACCCGCCCCAGTGACGATGCCACCATCAAGATCCGCGGTACCAACACCATCAACGCGGGCAGCAATCCTATCTATGTAGTGGATGGGGTGGTGATGGAAAACAACCAGGGTGGTTTTAACTCCATCAACGTAAACGACGTGGCCTCCGTGCAGGTGCTGAAAGACGCTTCTGCCACGGCTTTGTACGGCTCCCGTGGTGCCAATGGCGTAGTGGTGATCACCACCAAGAAAGGCCAGCGCCGCGGTGGGGATGGCCTGGTAACCTACGATGCCTGGGTAGGCGTGTCCAACTTTACGCAGATGCCTAAAGTGATGAACGCCCGGCAGCTGTTTGACCTGCGCACGGACGCTTACGCTAACGGCTATATGAAAGATAACCCCACGGCAGACCGCCAGACCTATATCGACAGTGTGCTGCTGAAGGGCAATGTGGCTTTCTCTGCACAGGAATTTGCCACGCACAACGCAAACCAAAGCTTTAACTGGCTGGACCAGGTAACCCGTACGGGTGTGCAGCAGAACCACGCCGTGAGCTTCTCCGGTGGCGCTGACCGCGGCGTGTTCTACCTCAGCCTGGGTTATGCCGGCCTTAAAGGTGTTGTGGATGGCACCAAGCAGGATAAATACACCGGCCGTTTCAACGCGGACTACGATGTGAAGAAATGGCTGAAAGTAGGTACCAATACGGGCTTTACCCGCACCAATGACGACATGCCTTCTGATGATGTGTATGGAAAAGCATTGAACGCAAACCCGCTGCTGAACTATGCGCCTTACCGCAATGATTCTACACGCTACACGTACGACTACCTGACCATCTACTACCGCTCCCACGGTGAGCAGAATAACAACGACTTCAACCCGTTCAACTCCCTGCTCATCCAGCGCGACCGCGCACGCAGCCGCGTAACATCTTCCAACTACGTAGCCCTCACGCCCATCAAAGGCCTGGAGATCCGTTCTACGTACGCACTGGACTACGGCGAGCAAAGCTGGTTTGAATTTACCCCGCACAACATCCAGGAAGCTATCCGCAATTACAATGGCGATGCACGCGCCAAGCATGAAAGATGGAGCGACACTTACTGGCAGTGGGATAACACCGTTACTTATAACACCACCATTAACCGCGATCATAAGCTGACCGCCCTGGTGGGTACCAGCTCCAGCAAACGTAATTCCAACTACACGCTGGCACAGGGCGACCGTTTTGCCAGCGATGACCTGGGTTATCACAACCTGGGAGGCGCCGCCGCCACGGCCAAGTCTATCCTGGGCTCCGACTTCTATGCATATACGCTGAGCTCTTTCCTGGGCCGTGTGAACTATAGCTTCAGGGACAAATATTTCCTGACGGCTACTGCCCGTTATGATGGTTCTTCCCGCTTCGCGGAAGGTAACCGCTGGGGCCTGTTCCCCTCTGTGTCTGCCGCCTGGAGCATCATAAATGAGGATTTCATGAAGCACCAGAACATCTTCAGCCAGCTGAAGCTGCGCGCCGGTTATGGAGTGGTAGGTAACCAGGATATTTCCAACTACGCTTACCAGACGCTCTATGGTTCTAAAGTGGACAACAGCAGCGCCATCATCACCAATAACACCAATAGCGGCAATATTGATGATGGCCGCCGTGGTAATCCCAACATTACCTGGGAAAAGCAAAAGCAAAGCAACATCGGCCTGGAAATGGGCTTCTTCAAAAGCAGGCTGACGGTGAATGCGGATGTGTTCTACATCAACAACGACAACCTGCTGCTGAACCGTAAACTGCCCACCACCAGTGGTTATACCCAGGAATGGCAGAACGTGGGCCGCGTGAATAACAAGGGCCTGGAACTGGCGGTAACAGGCGCTATCATTGAGAAGAAAGACTTCAACTGGTCTGTAGCCGGCAATATCTCCTTCGACAAGAACGTGGTGAAAAAACTGTATGGCGATGCTACTTACATCTACAACACAGACCAGAACGTGGTACAACGCGAAGGCAACCTTTTTGTAGGCCAGTCGCTCCACACCATTTACACCATGGTGAGTGGCGGCATTGCACAGGAATCCAACCGCGACCAGTGGGCAAACCTGAACTACAATGGTAAGACGGTGAACCCCGGTGACCTTTTCGCAAAGGATATCTCCGGCCCCAATGGCAAACCCGATGGAATTGTAGACCAGAATGACAAGATGGTGGTGGCAAAAGAAGACCCCAAATTCTACGGTGGCTTCTCTACAAACCTGAACTACAAAGCCTTTGGCCTGAATGCTGTATTCACCTACTCTTACGGTGCGCACAAGATCAGCAGCTATTATGAAACGCTGATCAACAGCAATGGCGAAAGCATGGCGTCTACAGACCTGCTGAACCGCTGGACGCCGCAGCACACCAATACCAACGTCCCGCGTGTGATCGCTAACACCAGCTATAACCGCTTCAATCCTTCAGACCTGGACTATGCTATCCAGAATGCCTCTTTCCTGCGCCTGTCCGCATTGACGCTTTCTTACACGCTGCCGGACGAAACCCTGGGCAAATGGAAGATGAACAACCTGCGCCTGTACGTAACGGGCTCCAACCTGTTCTGCCTGACCAAGTACAAGGGCTTTGATCCTGAAACCGGCGACTATGGCTATCCGCCCGTCAAGATGTTTGTATTTGGAGTGAATGTAGGTTTCTAAAATTTCAACTGTTAAAACTATGAAACGCACAATAATAATGTCCATGATAGCAGGTGGTGTGATGTTGTCCACCGCATCCTGCAAGAAATTCCTGGACCAGACCAGCCAGACCAAGCTGGATGAGAATACGGTTTTTTCTGACCTGGACCTGGTAGAAACCGCCCTCAAAGGCGACTATGCCAACTGGAAGGCCATCCGCACCGATGAGCAGGGCCTCATCATGATGATGGGCACTGATGAAACCCAGCAGGGCGCTTTCCAGATGAAAAGTGATGCATTAAAAGGAGGACTGGACCGCTATGATGCAAACCTGAACTCCACGCTTAATCATATCGGCAACCAGTGGGACCTGCGCTGGCCCATTGTGAACGATGCGGCCAAAGTAGTGAAAGGCCTCAACACACCAGACCTGGTAGCAGGTTCGCGCCAGGCAAAGCTGGTGGGCGAAGCCTCCTTTATCCGCGGTTTCCTGGATTTCCAGCTGGCCATGTACTGGGGTGAAATTCCCATCCGCGACCTGGCCCGCGAATCAGAACTGGGCCTGCGCCGCCAGCCCCTGAAAGATGTATGGACCTTCATCCTGGAAGACCTGCAACGGGCGGCAGACAACTGCCCGGATCAGAACGATCCCGGTAGGGCCACTTCCGGCGCTGCCCTGGCCATGCTGGGTAAGGCTTACATGTCGGCCCCCGTATCTACCGGCCTGCGCGACTTTTCCAAGGCGGCTGCCTGTTTTGAGAAAATGATGGGCCGCTATTCCCTGGTGCCTTACGCGGATCTTTGGGATTATAGCAAGAAGAACACCGCGGAGTCTATCCTGGAATTCCAGTTCGACATTAATCAGCCCAATAACAACAAGCTCCAGTTCCAGATCGGTTCCCGTGCGGTACAGGCTTATTTCGGGGATGGCTGCTACATGTCTGGCTACGACAAGATCCTGCCCACGGCCTACGCCTACCTGCCTACCGATAGTGGTGGGGTGTGGGAAGCCGGTGACCTGCGCCGGAATGAGTCTATCCGTTATGATTTTACGTATTTTGGCCAGAAGCCTACCCTGGCACCCATTACCTGGGAAGACCTGGGCAATGATTATGATGAGCTGATGCCGCACGTGAAGAAGTATGAAGACTACCGCACAGACAAGCACACTGATAACCAGATCAATAACATGTGGAACTCCGGTAAGGACATCCTGGTGCTGCGCCTGGGCGACATTAAACTCTGCTACGCAGAATGCCTGAATGAGCTGAACCGCGGAGCTGACGCGGTGGCGGTGGTGAATGAAGTGCGCACCCGCGCGTGGGGGGGCACACTGCCGGTAGACAAAGCATGGAAAGCAATGTCGCAGGATGCTTTCCGCACGGCTATCATGGATGAAAGGATCCGGGAATTGTTTGCGGAAGACTGGCGCCGTATAGACCTGATCCGCACCGGCAAGTTCGTGGAGCTGATCAAGGCCCGCAACAAATGGGCAAAGCAGTCTAACACGATCCAGCCATACCACATGTTGTTGCCCATCCCGGATACGGAGATGAAGCTGAACGACCAGATCACACCAGCGGACCAGAACCCTGGTTATCACTAGCAGATCTTTTTAAAACGCAGGCCCGTAGCACCATGCCACGGGCCTGTTATTGCAAATAGTTATGAAGATGAAGTTACGTAACACCGCCCCCCGCCTGATACTCACGGTGGCCGTGCTTTTGATGTTGCGGATAGCCCATGCGGCTACCCCCGGTGCCTGGAAGATCGTGTATGACAAGGGCAGCAAAACGCTGCACCTGACCCGCCCCGCAGGCAATGTGGACCTGCAGTTGTTTGCCTCCTACAAATGGAACGGGCAGCTGGTTACCACGAAAGACTATACCAGCAGCACCCTGGCCATGAAACCCTGTAAAGATGCTTTTGGCAGCGGTACGCTGCTGCAGGTAACCTACCGCGATGCGAAGTTGCCTGTGTTGGTGCAATCCTTTTATCAATACCCCGGCAGGGATTACCTGCTTACTGACTTTACGCTGCAAGCCAGCGCCGGCACCATTGCGTCTAACTATATGGCGCCGGTAAATCTTACTGACATGACACAAGTACTGGGCGCCGGTGATCACCGTGCCCTGTTTGTACCTTTTGATAACGACAAATGGATCCGCTTCCAGTCTCACCCGCTGGATTTTAATACCCTTATCAGTTATGAAACCACCGCGGTGTTCAATGGCACCACCCGCAAGGGACTAATAGTGGGGTCCGTAGAGCACAGCTTCTGGAAGTCTGCCGTGATCATGGATAAGGTTACTAACGGTAATGGTTATACGCTCACCTGCTATGGCGGTGCGGCCGATTCCACTACCCGCGACCTGCTGCCCCACGGCGCGGAAGAAGGCCATATCATCAAATCACCGAAAGTGCTGCTGGGCGTGTTCACGGACTGGCGTAATGGCATGGACGATTATGCAAAGGCCAATGCCACTATCACCCCGCGCAGGGCCTGGAAGAAAGGCGTGCCCATGGGCTGGAACAGCTGGGGCGTGCTGCAGTTCAAGATCAATTATGAAAAGGCCATAGAAGTATCCGACTTCTTCAAGGAGAACCTGCAAAACCACCACTTTCACAACAGCGATAACGAGATCGTGGTGGGGCTGGATTCCGGGTGGGATAGTTTCACGGAGCAGCAGCTGAAGGACTTCGTGGCCCACTGCAAGGCCAATGGCCAGATGGCCGGTATTTACTGGACCCCGTTCACGGATTGGGGTAAAAACCCGGAAGGTCTGGTTAAAGAAGCACCAGCTTATCACTTTAAAGACGTTTATCTTTATGCGCACGGCCGGCCACAGGATGTGGATGGCGCGTATGCCATTGATCCCACGCACCCGGCTATCGAGGCGCGTATGAAGCAGGTTTCCGCGTTATTCCACCGTTGTGGATTCCAATATGTGAAAGTGGATTTTATGGCACATGGTGCTATCAATGCAGACAAGTGGTACAACCCCAACGTGAGATCCGGCATCCAGGCTTATAACTATGGCATGCAGTTGCTCGATAAATATTTCGGAGACATGTACATTAACCTGTCCATTGCCCCCATCTTCCCGGCCCAGTATGCGCAGTCGCGCCGCATTGCCTGCGATGCATGGAACAAGATCAAGGATACGGAATATACGCTGAACGCGGTTTCCTACGGATGGTGGATCACGAACATCTACCGCTTCAATGATGCGGATCACGTGGTGTTGCAGCAGGCTTCAGAAGGGGAGAACCGTGCCCGCGTCACGTCTGCCGTGATCACCGGCCTGTTTATCACCGGCGATGATTTCAGTGCAGGTGGCAGTGAAGAAGGAAAAGCAAAGGCAAAGCAATTCCTCACCAATGCAGAAGTGAATGCAGCGGTAATGGGGCAGAGCTTCCGCCCGGTGGAAGGTACCGGGGTAAGGTCTGAAGACCAGTTTACCCTCACGGATGGTAAAGGCAATACCTACTACGCCGTGTTTAACTACAGCGATGAGGCACGTACCGTGCAGTTGCCGCTGGAAAGGCTGGGGCTCCATGCCGGTGGGCATTACCGCGTACGTGACCTCTGGTCGCATAGCGATGTAGATGCTGCACAGGCCCTGGAAATACCTGCAAAAGACGTACGCTTTTTGAAAATCAGCAGCCAGCGGGCTGCCCATTAAATTCATATTCCATGAGGAAGAAACTGTTCAGCATTTTATTTGCTTTGTCTGTTGTAGCCCACGTTAAAGGATGGTCAGAAACGATCCGCATTACCACCAATGAAACAGCCCTGGTATTGCAAACCGCGCAGAACGGGCGCCTGTACCAGCTTTACCTGGGCCCCCGCCTGGCAGATGGTGAAGAATATGCCCGCCTGTCGCCCGCACTGAAATCAAAGACGGATGGCCAGGCCTGGGAAGCATACGCGGTATCCGGCACAGAAACTTTTTTTGAACCGGCATTCGGCATCCGGCATAACGATGGTAACATGACCACCGTGCTGCAATATGTGTCGCACAACGTGCAAAAGATCAGCGATGATGTAACTGAAACGGTGATCTCTCTCAGGGACGCGTTGTATCCCGTGCAGGTAAAACTGCACTACCAGGCGTTTGCAAAAGAGAACGTGATCAAATCGTGGACAGAGATCAGCCATAACGAAAAGCAGGCGGTGAGCATTAACCGGTATGCTTCTTCCATGCTGTACTGGAAACGTTCCCAATATTTCCTCACAGAATTCAGCGGCGACTGGGCGCATGAAGCTAACATGAGCACCACCCAGCTCACCTTCGGTAAAAAGGAAGTGGACACCAAACTGGGATCCAGGGCGGATCTCCACGTATCGCCTTTCTTTACCGTGGGCCTGGGCAGCACGCCCCGTGAAACGGAAGGACAGGTGCTCATGGGCACCCTGGCCTGGACTGGTAACTTCCGTTTCACCTTTGAAGTGGATAACGAAAATGGCCTGAGGGTGATCAGTGGTATCAACCCTTACGCTTCGGACTATGTGTTAGACCCCGGCAAGGTTTTTACCACGCCGGCTTTTATTTTTACTTACAGCGAGCATGGTACCGGCAAAGGCAGCCGCGACCTGCAGCGCTGGGCACGTGAATACCAGCTCAAAGATGGCAACGGTGACAGAATGACCCTGCTGAACAACTGGGAATCCACCGGTTTTGACTTCAATGAAACCAAGCTGGATTCCTGCATGCAGGAAGCAAAATTCCTGGGCGTGGATATGTTCCTGCTGGACGATGGATGGTTTGCCAACAAGTATCCCCGTGAAAGTGACCACCAGGGCCTGGGCGACTGGCAGCCGACCAAAGAAAAGCTGCCCAACGGCGTGCCCGCCCTTGTGAAATATGCAGGGCAAACCGGCGTGAAATTTGGCATCTGGATAGAACCGGAAATGGTGAACCCCAAGAGCGAACTGTTTGAAAAACACCCCGACTGGGTGATCATGCTGCCCAACCGGGAGCGTTACTACTACCGTAACCAGCTGGTACTGGACCTGAGCAACCCCGCAGTGCAGGAGCACGTGTTTGGCGTGGTAGACCACCTGCTCACGGAAAACCCGCAGCTGGCCTACTTTAAATGGGATTGCAACAGCCCCATTACCAACATTTACTCTCCTTACCTGAAAGACCGTCAAAATAACTTATATGTGGATTACGTGCGGGGCCTGTACAAGGTACTGGACCGCATTAAAGCGAAATACCCCAACGTGCCCATGATGTTGTGCAGTGGGGGCGGTGGCCGCACAGATTATGAAGGGTTGCGCTACTTCACCGAATTCTGGCCCAGTGATAATACCGACCCGGTGGAACGCATCTTTATCCAATGGGGCTATTCCCAGTTCTTCCCCGGCAAGGCCATTGCTGCGCATGTGACCAGCTGGAACCATGATGCCAGCATCAAGTTCCGCGTGGATGTGGCTATGCAGTGCAAGCTGGGTTTTGACATCAATGTAAAGGAACTGCGCCCCGAGGAGCAAACCTTCTGCCAGCAGGCAGTGGCTACTTATGATCGCATTAAAAACACTAACTTCGGGGGCGACCAGTACCGCCTGGTTTCTCCGTACGAGGGTAATCATTCCGCGTCTATGATGGTGAGTACAGACCAGCAGCAGGCTATCCTGTATGCATATGATGTGTATCCCCGCTATGGTGAAAACCTGCTGGCAGTACAGTGCCAGGGCCTTAACCCCGCTAAAAAATACCGCGTGCGTGAGATCAACCTGATGCCGGGAGGCAAGCCGGGCCGGGAGTTCAACGACGCCGTGTATTCCGGTGATTACCTCATGAAAGTAGGCCTCGATGTATTTACCACTTCCAAATTGCACAGCCGCATTTTGCAGCTGGATGCCGTAGAATAATCAGTGCTTGATGAAAACGATTTTTGAAAAGATACAGGAGCTGGATGAGATGCCTTCCTATTCCAAACACGAGCGGTTTGTGGAAGGCATCATCAACGCGATCGATGAAAAGATCATTACCGTAGGCGATGCATTGCCCTCTGTAAATGCCATGATCTCCGGCCTGGGCTTTGCCAGGGAAACGGTGGTGAAAGGCTACCGGGAGCTGCAAAGCCGCGGCCTCATTGAATCCAAGAACCGCCTGGGCTATTTTGTGGCAGACGACAATACCCAACAGTCGCTGAAAGTAGCCCTGCTCATGTACACCATCGATACTTTCCAGGAGCAGTTTTACCGCAGCTTCCGCAATGAACTGGGGCCCAACGTGCACCTGGATGTATTTTTCCATCACGGTAATATTGAAGTGTTTGAGACCATGCTGTCGCTCATGAAGGGCAAGTATGGCATGTACGTGATCTCGCCCATCCACGACCCGCGCACAAAGGAGTTGCTGGGCAATATCCCGCGTAACAAGCTCCTGATGTTTGACCGTTACGAGCCACTGCCCGGTGATTTCAACTACGTGGTGCAGGAGTTTGAAAAATCATCCTTCTCCATTTTTGAGCAGCTGGCAGACCGTATCAAACAGTTTGACCAGATGATATTCTTTCACAACCCGGACTCATTGTTCCCGCCGGAGATCGTGCGCTCCTTCCACAAGTTTGTGCAGAAGCATAAGATCAAGGGTAAGGTGCTGAAAGAGTATGTGCCGGGCTCCGTGGAAAAAGGAGTGGTGTATTATGTGAATGAGAATGCGGAGCTTTGGAACCTGATCAAGGACTGCAACAGCAAGAAGATAAGGCCCGGTAAAGACATTGGCATCCTCTCGCACAATGATGAACCGGTGAAGGAGATCGTGGGCAACGGGATCACTACTTATTCCGCCAGCTTTACGGAAATGGGCAAACAAGCCGCCAGGGCGGTGTTGAGCCGGGAGCCTATCCACGAAGTGCTGCCTACAGAACTGATCAGACGTAATTCGCTTTGATCTTATGAACATTGTCTCGCTGCTAAGTTTCTTATCGTTCACCATCGCCGTGGCATTTATCTCCTGGTACAAAACGAGGAGGGAGAACCTGCAAACCAGCACGGGCCTGTTCTTCGCCAACCGCAACCTGGGTTTCCTGGTAGTGGGTGGCGCTTTATTTTTTACGAATATCAGCGCCGTACAGTTCATAGGCGAGAATGAACTGGTGTATACGAACAACATGAGCGTGATAGCCTGGGGCCTGTCGTCCATATTTGCCATGCTCGTGGTTTCTGAATTTATTATGCCGGTGTACCTGCGCAGCGGCATTTCCACGACGCCGGATTTCCTGGAAGAGCGCTATGACACTGGCACCAAGCGTTTTGTATCCATCATTTTCCTGGTCAGTTACGTGGTGAACATGCTGCCCTCTGTGCTTTACAGCGGGGCCATTGCATTCAACGGGTTGTTCCACGTATCGGAAACCTTTCACATTGGTTATTGGGAAACCATCTGGATCCTGGTGTGGCTCATTGGCGGCATCGGCTGCCTGTACACGGTGCTGGGCGGGCTGAAGGCCGTAGCTATTTCTGATACGGTGTTGGGCATTGGCATGTTTGCCGGCGGCATCCTGCTGCCATGGCTGGCCTTGCGCTACCTGGGGCATGGCTCGGTAAAGGCCGGCTTTGATATGCTGCTTTCCGCGCACCGGGAGCACCTTAACGCCATTGGCGGCCCGCACGATGCGGTGCCATTCGGCACGATCTTCACCGGCATGCTGCTGGTGAATTTATACTACTGGGGTACAGAGCAATACATTGTACAGCAGGCGCTGGCCTCGCGCAACCTGGCCGAAAGCCAGAAGGGCATTGCCGCGGCCTGCGTGGGCAAGATCATTTCCCCGCTGCTGCTCAATATCCCGGGCCTCATAGCCGTGCATTTGTATGCGCACCTGCACAACACCGCGGAGGTGTTTCCCCAGATCGTAAGTGATGTGTGCCCTCCCTTGTTGACGGGTTACATCGCCGCCATTACATTTGGCGCAGCGCTTACCACGTTCAATGCAGGGCTCAATAGTTCCAGTACCTTGTTCATCCTCAACCTGTACAAGCCTTTCAAGACATGGAAACAGCAGGCGGTAACCGAGCGCCAGCTGGTGCGCACTGCCAAGCGTTTTGAGTTGCTGGTGTGCGTAACGGCCATGTGTATTGCCCCTTTTATCGCGTTTGCCAAACAAGGTTTTTATACTTACCTGCAAATGGTGAGCGGTTTTTTCAGCGTACCCATTTTTACCATCCTTGTAGTAGGATTGCTACACAAGCGCATGCCGGCCATCGCGGCCAAGGTGGGACTTACCTTTTTTATTGTTACCTACGCCATTTCCCAATTGTGGATAGATACCGGTCTGCACTTCCTGCATGTACTGGCGCTGCTGTTTGTGATCACCGTGTTGCTCATGCTGGCCATCGGTGCGCGTTTTCCACGGGAAACGCCCTTTGAGCAGCAGTGGAATAACGTGGTGGACCTGCAGCCCTGGAAAAACCGCCACCTGTGGAGCGGCGCACTGATCCTGGTAATGGTGCTGATTTTTGTACTTTTTTCCCCGTTGGGTATCGCAAAGTAGGAGAGATAAAGGTATATTAGGATGCCGTTATCCCGGCGTTCTATTAAATCCATACTGTATGATAACTCGTTCCTGCCTGCTCATCCTGCTGTTAACAGCGCCCATCCTGGCGCCTGCCCAGCGCATGCTTTTCTTTGCAGAACACCCTGCCGTGCAACGGGCCATCAATGAAGGCGATTCCGCCTATTTTGCGGGCGCCTTCCGGCTGGCGGTGATCCGCTATGATACCGTGCTGGCGCAGGATTACAGTCACCCTGCGGCGGTAAACCAGGCGCAAAACCTGGAGGCCGCAAAAAATACAGCCGGCCTGCAATCCCTGCTTGGCCGCATGGCAGATTCCGGTTTTTATGAAACATGGGCAGTGCCTGGGTTTGATTCGCTAAAGCAGGTGCCCGCCTTTGCCACCGTAACAGCGCGTTTGCAGGCCAACCAGGATTCCGTGGTGCGCAGCCAGCGCGTGCAGCACCCAGAACTGCTGGTACCATTAATGAAGATGGAATATGCAGACCAGGAGTATCAGTGGATGACCAGCTTCCAGAGCCGCTATCCCGGTGCTTACAAAGGCCAGCAGCCGCACGTGCTGACAGAACAGGCCTTCCGCCGCAACGTAAATATTGTGAAGGGGCTCGTGGCAGGTTACGGCTATCTCTGGAAGCCGGAGGTGGGGGAGCGGGGCGCGCATACCCTCTGGCTCATTGCCCAGCATGCGGACTTTGATACCGCCTTCCAGGCTGCGTTCTTACAGGCCATGGAGCCCGCGGTGGCCAGGGGCGCCGCTTCCGGCAAGGACCTGGCTTACCTTACAGACCGCACGCGCAAGAACGCCGGCAAGCCCCAGGTATACGGCACACAGATGATGTACAAAACGGTGAAGGATGCCAATGGCAACGTAAAGGTCAAAACGGAAGTGTACACCGTGGAAGACCCGGATAACCTGGACAAGCGCCGGGCCGCGGTAGGCCTGGAACCGATGGCGGCGTACATGGAATTAATGCGAAAGCTGAATAACCACGACTGAGTTGTAATTTTGCGGGCCATGCGCACCATGCGCCTGTGTACAAAACCAGACTGTCTTGAAGAAGTATAGCTTTAAAAATGATTATAGCGAGGGATGCCACCCCGCCATTCTCCAGGCCCTCGCAGCCAGCAACATGGACCAGCAGCCCGGCTACGGTGATGACCGTTACAGCCGGGAAGCCATAGAACTGATCCGCCGGCAAATGCAATTCCCTGCCGGAGACATTCATTTGGTTTCCGGTGGCACCCAGGCCAATCTCACGGTGATAGGCGCCATGCTGCGCCCCCATGAGTCTGTGATAGCGGCAAACACAGGGCATATCAACGTGCACGAAACCGGCGCCATTGAGGCTACCGGTCATAAAGTGGAAGTGATCCGCAGTGGGGATGGCAAGCTGTATCCCGCGCAGATCAAGGCTTTCCTGGGCACGGTAGATGCGGTGCACATGACAAAGCCCCGCATGGTCTATATTTCCAACTCCACAGAAGTAGGTACGTTCTATACCAAAGGGGAATTACAGGCATTGCATGAATGCTGCAAAGCGCACCAATTGTGGCTTTTCATGGATGGCGCCCGCATGGGCAGCGGCCTGTGTGCTGCGGGGAGTGATCTTACCCTGCCGGATGTGGCCCGCTGCACCGATGTATTTTATATAGGTGGTACCAAGAATGGGGCGCTTTTCGGTGAAGCCATCGTGATCTGTAACCCGCTGCTGCAGGAAGATTTCAAATTCCATTTGAAACAACGCGGCGCGCTGCTGGCAAAAGGGCGTGCGCTGGGCGTGCAGTTCCAGGCATTGTTCACCAATGATCTTTATTTTGAGCTGGCGCGTTATGCCAATGGATTGGCAGCCGTACTGACAGCGGCGTTAAAGGAAGCGGGATATGCCATGCTTACGGAATCCACCACTAACCAGGTGTTCCCTGTCTTACCAAACACCATCATGGAGCAGCTGCTACAGGCGTTTGAATTTTATCCCTGGCAGAAGATAGACGACCAAAACACCGCCATCCGCCTGGTAACCAGCTGGGCTACCCCGGAAAGTGCTGTGCAGGCCTTCATTGAAAAGCTAAAGACGGTGACCCCGCAATAGCGATAACGTAAGGGGAACTACCATCATTTTCCCGCGGCGTCTTGCCCAGCTTTAAGTGTTATTAAGACGTTAATGAGACGGGGATGACATTATTTTCGGGAAATCTTTCGGGTTATGCACTATCTTTAGCCGTCATATTTGCAAACAGAGATGGGGGAGCGTAACAGATTTACAACCGGGGAGGAGCGGATCTTGCAGGAGCGATTCACTGCAATGTTCCGCGAATTTGAGTATCCCCTGTACTGCTTTGCCCTCAAAACCCTGCAGCAGGAGCTCCTGGCCCGCGATATTGTGCAGGACGTTTTCCTGAAACTCTGGTCCCGCCGTGATACGTTTGATACCATTAATAATGTAGAGGATTACCTGTACCGCATGGTGCGTAATAAGGTCATTGATGTATTGCGCCAGCTGGCCAACGACCGCAAACTGCGGGCAGACTACTTCCAGGACCACCAGTGGGAGGAAAGCCGCACCTTTGACCACCTGAGTGCCAAGGAATACGAACTGGCCCTGGCAGAGGCTATCAGCCAGCTGCCGCCCCAGCGCCGGGTTATTTACCAGCTTAGCCAGCTGGAAGGCCTGAGCCGCAATGAGATAGCGGACCAGCTCCAGATCTCGCCCCATACTGTAAAGAACCAGCTCACGGCCGCGCTTAGCTTCCTGCGCAAGATCGTTTCCGGCCACATCAAATTATTTTAAAAAAATTTTCCGGCCTGATAGGACACCGGCTTTTTCCAAACGTCAGTTATAGGAAAGGGCCCGGAAGGGCGTGGAGATAAATCGTATTTGACATTGGACCACGAACAGTTTACCGCTTTATTCAGGTTATATATTTCCGGGGAATGCACCCCGGAACAGCGTGATCTTTTATTTGACACGCTGCAGGACCCTGCGCAGGCAGCAGCCCTGAAACCCTTGCTGGACGAGCTGTACGAGGATATCCGCCTGCAGGTGCATTCCCCTTCTTACGTAAACCGCTGGGGGGAAATAGACCTGCTCTCGCACCCGCAAACACCGGTGGTGCCTATACGCAGCCGGCGCCGCACCCTGGCGTGGAGTGCCGCCGCCGCCGTGCTGGTGCTGGTAGCTGCCGCCGGGTGGTGGATGAACAGAAGCCTACAACCCAATACAGTAGCGGGTTTGAAGCCTCCGGTAGCGGCAGGGGTAAAAGCACCCGTACTGGCCGCCACCACGGATATTCATACCAGTGCCAAGGAAAAACGCCTAGTGGTGCTGGACGACAGCACCCGCATCTGGCTCAATGGCGGATCTACACTCCGTTATCCCGCGCAGTTTGATAAAAATAAAAGGGAAGTGTACCTGGAAGGGGAAGCTTACTTTGATGTGGCCCGCGCCGCGGAATGGCCCTTTGTGGTGCATGCTGCCGGCGGTGTGAATACGCTGGTACTGGGTACTTCTTTTAATATTAAAGCCTACCCGGACCACAAGCAACTCATTGTTTCCGTGATGACCGGTAAGGTAAGGATAGAACGGAATGAGCAGGCGGTATCTACCCTTGTGAAAGGCCAGGAACTGCGCCTGTCCACCGTTTCCGGGCAGGTAGCCCAGCATGCTTTCACGGCAGAGCAGACCACCGGCTGGCAGGAGGGGGATATGAACTTTAATGACGAGCCGCTGGCAGACATTCTCAAAGATTTACAACTCGCCTATGGCGTGAACATAACACTTACAAATCCGGGGTTGGCCGACCTCTTACTCACCACAGGATTTAAGAAGAACACATCTATTGAGCGTACCCTGAGTATTATATGTGAACTGGCGGATGCTAAATACGCCAGGCGTTCGGACGGTTTCATCGTGTATTGATTCGCACCGCGCTTTATTCTATCAACCAAATTTAAGTACGAGATGACAAAAAAATTTGTGCTTGTGCTCACGGCATTGCTATGCCTGCACATTTCCCTGTCCTATGCGCAAAGCAAGCCAACGGTAACGCTTCACCTGGATGGAGTGACCATGAAAGAGGCCCTGCGCCAGCTGCAACAACAATCCGGTATGTTCATCGGGTACCAATCTAAAGACATTACCTCCCTTCCGCCAGTGAAGTTTGATTGCAACAACATGCCCCTGGAAGACGCCCTGGGCAAGCTTTTGAAAGGTACATCCATTTCTTACGAAGTAATGGGCAATAATGTAGTGTTGAAGCGCCAACCCGGTGTGGCAGCACCTAAAAGCCTTGCTGATACGGTGTCAGGTGCGCCGCGCAATGTTCATGGTCGCGTGCTGAATGAGGAGCAGCAAGGTATTCCCGGTATTACGGTGATGGGCAGCCTCTCCCACAAAGTAGCCGTGACGAATGATAACGGGGAGTATTTTATCCAGGTGCCCGCAGGAGAAACCATGTTGAGTTTTTCCAGCGTGAGCTACCAGCATCGTAATGTGATGCTGGGTGCTGATAAGCAATACAACGTAACGCTGAAAGAAAGAGTAGGGACCCTGCAGCAGGTGGAAGTAGTTTCCACCGGCTATGTAAACCTCCCCAAAGAGCGCGCCACCGGCTCCTTTGGCGTGATGACGGCTAAGCAACTGGAGAAGATCCCCGTGCCCAACCTGCTCAACCGCCTGGAAGGACAGGTGGCCGGTGTGCAGCTGAACCTCACCGAGTCTGATAATAGTTTTGTGTATGGCAACCTGTATGGCGAAGTAGAAGGCAATGGCAGCTACACCATGACCGTGCGCGGCGCCACTACCACGCCCGCAGGCGGTGCCACGGGCGTAAGCAACAAGCCCCTGGTGGTAGTGGATGGCTTTCCTACCAACATTGATATCCGCACCATTAACCCGAATGATGTGGAACAGGTGACCTTCCTGAAAGATGCGGCAGCCGCCTCCATCTGGGGCGCGCGTGCTTCTGCCGGTGTGATCGTGATCACTACGAAGAAAGGTAAAGCAGGTGACGGTGCCCCGCATTTCAGCTTCTCCGCTGGTGCCGGTATCTATGCAAAGCCCCGGCTGAACACCCTGCCGCTGATGAATGCTGCCCAGATGATCGATTACGAAAAAGAGCTCATTTCCCGCAACTATATTTATGATCCCACCCTGTACACCGGCGCCTCCCAAAGGGCTATCACGGAGGTGGATGACCTGATCTTCCAGCAGAAAAGAGGGGAGATCACGCAGGCGGATCTCGATACAAAACTGGCTGCCATCAGTAAATTGAATAACCGCTCCCAGGTAGAGCAGTACCTGCTGCAACCCGCATCCAACCAGCATTACGACCTGAATATAAACGGGGGCACGGATAAGCATACCTATTACCTTTCCGGCGCTTACGATAAGGAAAATACCAGCGCCAAAGGCAACAGCGGTGAACGTATTACCCTTACGGCCAACCAGCAATTTAAATTCTTTAAGAACGTAACCCTGGATGCAAACCTGCGTGGTAGCTGGTTCCGCTACAACCGGGGTGGTGCCGGTGTGAGCGTATACGCCGCTGGCATCCTGAAGCCGTATGAAATGCTGGCCGACGCACAGGGCAATGGTATAGGCTACGCCCGTGCTTATTACTCCGGCCGCCTGGACCAACTGGAAGCTGCCGGCTACCTGCCCTGGCGCTACAACTATTTGCAGGAGCAGGCCCTGTCTGATTACACCACCGCGGAGGCTAACTATACCGGTACTTTATCACTGAATGTGCCCATTTACAAAGGGCTTTCTTTCAACGTGCAGTACATGCTGGAAAAATCGAACTCTGATACAAAGAATTTTTCCGGCGACAGTACTTATTATACCCGCAACCTCATTAACAGCGCCACTTCCATTGATCCCAACACCGGCAAGCTGGTATACGGCATTCCCATGGGCGGGGTACTGAACCTGCTGAACTATAACAGGAACAATTATAGCGCGCGCGGGCAACTGAACTTTGATCAGAACTTCAAAGGAAAGCACCAGGTAAATGCCCTGGCAGGCATGGAAGTGCGCCAGACCATTGATGGGTCAAGCGCTAACACCCTGTATGGTTATAACACGGCTAGCCAGTTTTCCAAACCAGTGGATTACAGCAGCTATTATGTAACAGTGGATGGTTATTATTATACTGTACCTTATTCAGATGTTTATACCAACCAGCACCGCCGTTTCCTCTCTTACCTGGGTAATGTGGCCTACACGTACAATAGTAAATATACCTTATCCGGTAGCGCGCGTTACGATGACTACAACAATTTTGGAGTGGACCGTAAGTATCGCGCCAAGCCTTTCTGGTCTGCCGGTGTTTCCTGGGCAATAGCAAAGGAAAGCTTTATGCAGGATGTGAACTGGGTGAATAGCCTGACGCTCCGCGCCACCTATGGAGTGAATGGTAATATCAGCAGCTCCGTATTGCCTTACGACAAGGTCTCACTGATCCCGGACTACCAGCAGCCTTTTCTAACCTATGCCATCATCCAGAGCCCGTCTAACCCTGCATTGAAGTGGGAACAGACCAGTGTGACCAACATCGGTATTGACTTTTCACTGTTCGACAACCGCCTGGGTGGTTCTGCAGAAGTGTACTACCGCAAGGGTTCCGACCTGTTTGCCACTTTCCCGATAGATGACACCTATGGCTTCTCCACGCTGACACGCAATACCGCCAGCATGAACAGTCATGGGGTGGATCTGGGCCTGAACGGCAAGATCATCCACCAGCGCAACTTTGAGTGGATTGCCAACGTGACCTTTTCCTACAATACCAATAAGATCACAGATGCCCGCTTTAATGTAACCAGCTCACTGCTGAACTCCGGCGGCGTAGGCGGGCCCATTGCCGGCAAACCCTCGGATTACTTCATGGCATTCCGCTACAAAGGGCTGGACAAGAACGGTGCTCCCGTGATCTATGGTGGTGATAAAACAAACGGCGATACACTTACAAGTGTGAAGCAGGTGACCAACATCAATGACCTGAAAATGGCCGGCCGCACTACACCGCCCTACTTTGGCGGCCTGGGGCAAACCTTCCGCTACAAGCGCCTCTCCCTTTATGTGCTGGCCACTTATAAATTTGGCTACGTGATACAACGCCCCACACCGGGTAATTATCCCGGCCGCTATGGATTGAATAATTATGAAATGAACAACCTGATAGACAAGCGCTGGAGAAAGGCTGGTGACGAAGCGATCACCAATGTGCCGGGCCTGGCGGGTGGGTCCAACAGTGCGTACATCCGTTTTGCAAACGCAGACATCAATGTGCTGCCGGGCGATCATATCCGCCTGCGGGAAGCATCGCTGAGCTACGACCTGCCGGAGAAGGTACTGGGACGCACACCGGTAAAAGGAATTTCCATCACCGGCACTGCCCGCAACCTGTTTATTATCTGGAGAAAAAATAAAGATGGCCTGGACCCGGATTTCCTGCCCAGTGTGAACAGCATCAAGCTGCCACCTTCCGCAGCTTACAGCTTTTCCCTGAATGTTAATTTCTAATCCTTCAACCAAATCACCATGAACCGCAATAAATTGCTTACTGCACTGCTGCTGATCACCGCGCTGGGTACGGGTTGCAGCAAATACACCGATATCAGGACGGAAGGCGCCATTGCCCCGGACGAATATGAGAACTACCGGGAGCTGATGAACGATTATTACACGCTGAATGCTTCCGTGGATATGCCGGACTACACTTCCGATGACGTAACGATCAAGGACAGCCTGATCCAGCACAATATCAATATCGATTTCCTGAATGCATACATGTGGGGGCCCAACTATTACTCCGTGCTTGAGGAAGATAATGACTGGAAGCGCCTGTATGCTGCTAACTACAGCTGTAATCTTACCATCCGCGATGTGATGGATAGCAAGGGCGGTTCCACCGCGCAGAAGCAGGAAGTAAAAGCGGAAGCAATGGTACACCGCGCTTACCTGTTCTTTACCCTGGTGAATATGTACGGGCCGCAGTATGACAGTGCCACGGCCAGCAAAGACCTGGGCGTACCCATGTTGCTGGAGCCCAACGTGAGCGCCACGCTTACCAGGGGTACTGTGCAGCAGGCCTATGACCAGGTGTTCGCAGACCTGGAAGGCGCCTTGCCCTACCTGCCACCGCTCAATAACTACAACCTGTTTCCTTCCAAAGCAGGCGCCTATGCACTGCTGGCGCGCGCCTGCCTGCAAACCCGCCAGTATGTAAAGGCCGGGCTGTATGCAGACAGTGCATTGCAACTGCAATCCACCCTGCTGGATTATACCACGCTGCAGCCTTATGGGTATCCTAACACGATCAACGACCCGGAGGTGATCCTGTCCAAGATAGCAGGTGGTTACCACAGCTACAGCAACCAGTTCCTGATGAGCGATACCTTGCTTTCATTGTATGATGCCAATGATGCCCGCTATTCCTACCTGACCGCGGATTACACCTTTGACTACGTGCACTACTACCGTGCATACATGAAAGATAAGAACACCTCGAGCGCCCGTAATATAGGGCCTTCCGTACCGGAAATGATGCTGATCAAAGCAGAAGCAGCGGCCCGCGCCGGCGCAGTAACGGAGGCCATGGACCTCCTCAATACCCTGCGCCAGAAGCGCTTTACTGCCGCGCATTATGTGCCCTTCACGGCTGGCAATGCCGCCGGCGCGCTGCGCATGGTGCTGGAAGAAAGAAGGCGGGAACTGTGCTTCCATTGTACCCGCTGGTTTGACCAGAAACGCCTGAACAAGGAAACCGCCTTTGCGGAAACCATTACCCGTAAAAACCTGCTGACCGGTGAAAGCTTTACGCTGGCGCCCAACAGCCCGCGCTATTTATTCCCGATACCATTGTACAACATTCAACTCAGCCCATCGCTGGTACAAAATCCAAGATAAAACCTGTTTATGTTAAAATGCTTTACCATGGCCGCCCTGCTTTTGGGCACGGCGGCCGCTTATGGCCAGGATGCGCCCCGCGCCATACAAATTACACCAGAACGCCCTTTCCCGGCCCAACCCATGACCGTGCATTACGATCCGTCAAAAACCGTACTGGCAGGGAAAGACAGCGTGCAGGCCATTGTGTATGAATACAACCACTTTTCCTGGAAGGCCATAGACCTGGCCCTGCAGCGCAAGGGTAACGGGTACGAAGCTACGTTTACGCCGCCTGCGGATTGCGGCGTGGTGTTCTTTAAATTTTTTAAAGGTGATACAGTAGACGTGGAGCCAGGTACCGGCTACGTGCAGATGTTGTTCAGTGACAAGGCGACCGTGGCCACCGGCGCTTATGCAGGCTATGGCCTCATGCGCTCTCCCAATTATGGCCACACGGTAGAAGGCTACCTGCCCGGGACAAATATCAGCGACACGGCTACCTACTACTGGATGAGCCAGGAGTTATCCTATCATAAAGAAGGGCGCGACCAGTTGATTGAAAGCTACGTGGTGTCCAACTACCGTTACCAGCACGATTCTACATCCGGCCAGATCACAAAGGCCATGCAATACCTGCTGGCAGGTCCACAGGTGCCGGATGTCAATTACGACAAGGCCATCCGCATCTATCGCAAAATGGGACTGACGCACAAGGCAGATTCCCTGACCGCCGTGGAAATGCAGCAATACCCGGATGGCTACATAGCCCGCCAGCAGGCATTCAGACAGCTGGCCAGCAGTAACATGGATACCGCCCTGGCACGCAACCTGCGCTTCCTGCAGCGTTTCCCGCCGGCTAAGTTTGAAGACCCTGCGATACCGGCTTTCGGAGAGGTGGATTACCAGAAAGTATACCAGGTCATCATCATTATAGCCTCCGTGAAGAAAGATTATAAGCCGCTGTATGCCTATGTGCAGGACTGCAGCTATAGCGCTTTAGAGAACCTGATGTACAAGCTGGTAGAGATCCCCTACGATGATCATAAGTCCATGGACGCCCAAACAGCCATGCCGCTGGCAGATACCATCATGCACAGTATTTTCAAATACCGGGATACAGCCGATGTAAGGGTGGGGGTGTTCTCTCCCCGTGAATGGAAGGAAAAACATTTTGACCCGGAACAGGTGCGCACCGCCAGCCTGTATGCCCGCATCCTTATGGAGAACGGCCGCTATGCGGAAGCCCTGGAAATGGCCACCCTGGCGCAACGTGGAGCAGCCTACAGCCGTGCGGAGATCAATGAAACTTACATCCGCCTGCTGCAGGCCAACCGGCAGGCGGCTGCCATGCCCGCCGCTATTGAAACCTCCATCCGCCATAACCAGGCCACGCCCTGGATATTGGAACAGGCTGCCAATGCATATGTACAAGAGCATGGCAATAAAGATGGTTTTGAAAAATACCTGGACGCACTGAAGGGAAACACCTCCACAGCCGCTATGATGGAGCGTTTGAAAGGAGAGATGATGAACGAAGGCCTCGCGGATTTTACCATGAAAGACATGAATGGAAAATCCGTAACACTCTCCAAGTTGAAGGGTAAAGTAGTGGTGCTGGATTTTTGGGCCTCCTGGTGCGCACCCTGTAAGGCGTCTTTTCCCGGTATGAACATGGCACGCGCGCAATGGGAAAAAGATGAAAATGTACAATTCTATTTTGTAGACACCCAGGAAGCAGTAGCGGATTACAAACAAAAGGCTAAACAATACCTGGCTGATAAGCACTTTCCTTTCCAGGTGCTTTTTGACAACGGGGATGTGGCCAAACATGCCATGTCACAAGTGTACGACCAGTACAGCAAAGCATTTCATTTATCCGGCATCCCGCAGAAGCTGATCATTGGTGCGGATGGCCGGCTCAAATTTATCACGGTAGGTTATAAGGGCAGCCCCAGTGAACTGGCAGACGAGATCAGCGCCATGGTACAACTGGCTAAAACAACAAAGTGAGGATGATGAAGTGTAAGAAAGGATGGATACTGGGACTGCTGCTGGCAGGCGGCCAGCTGCATGCGCAGAACATGTGGCAGGGCCGGGTAGGCGCCGTGCGGATGATCCTGCATGAAGGCGCAAAGACCACGATAGACATGCCGGAGCGGCAGATGAACGGTTTGCAACCGGATAGCATACTGCATCCGGCCAAGGACAGCCTGGTGCTGGTATTCCCGCACTACGTGGGCCGCATCGCCCTGAAGCGTGGCGCGCAGGCAATGAGTGGTGCATTATATTTGGATGAGGGCGTATATCCCTTAACGTTAGTAAAGGTGAATGCCATACAACCACTGGTGTTGCCACAGGCGCCCAAGCTGCCACTGCCCTACATGGTAAAGCAGGTTAGGTATAAACATGATACCATCTGCTTTGGAGCTACACTGACCCTACCCGCTGGTAAGGGCCCGCATACCGCGGTGATCCTGCTTTCCGGCACCGGTAAGCAGGACCGGAACGGGCTGATGGCCGGGCACCCGATGTTTGCTGTACTGGCAGATTTTCTCACCAGGCGTGGCTATGTGGTGTTGCGGAGTGATGACCGTGGAACCGGCGCCAGTGGCGGTGTATACGAGACCACTACCCAGCGGGAATTTGCCGGGGATGTGAAAGCCGCCATGCATTATTTGCAAACCCTGCCCCAGGTGGATGCCCACCGCATAGGATTGATAGGGCATAGCGAAGGTGGCGCCATCGCTTTCATGGCGGCTGCCCACAACAAGGACGTGGCTTTTGTGATCACCCTGGCAGGACTGGCTTCCAAAGGTTTGGAATCATTGCAGTGGCAAAACCAGGCGTTGATCAGCAAGGCGCCTATTCCCGCCATCCGCAAGGAACGCTTCAATAGTTTGAACAACGTGATGTTCCAGACAGCATACACTTATGCGGAGAGCGACAGCCTGGAGCAGTACCTGCGTAGCGCTTACGCGGCGTGGAGTGTGCAGGACAGCGCCCTTGCCCGGAAAGATACCACCAGCGGGCATTTCTTTTATCCGCTGGAATCTTACATCCGCCAGGCTACGGGTGCGTGGTACCGGAGCAATATCCGTTTTGATCCCGCGCCTTACCTGGAGGCCGTACGCGCGCCCATCCTGGCCCTCAACGGGGATAAAGATCTTTTTGTAGCACCGGCGTCCCTGCACAACATTGACAGCCTGGCGAAAGCCGGCGGCAATAAAGATGTGACCGTGCTATTGATGCCAGGGGTAAATCATTTGCAGCAACATTGCCAAACCTGTACTGTCAGCGAATCTTTGCTGCTGGATGAAACCATTGCACCGGAAATTCTCCGGGCGATGGGTGCCTGGCTGAAAAAACATTCTTCCAACCATTAAAGTGATTTAGATTTTGAAAATACAATGTATTAAGGCTGCCAATCCTGGCGGCCTTTTTTGCATTAACAACAAAAGGGGCGCTCCTGGAAAGAGGCGCCCTCTAGCTGCGGCACTTGAATGAAAATTTAAGCGTGAAAAAATGCAGTATAGTTTATGACCGGTGGTCCTGGCTTTCGGAGCGGAAGATCATGCGCAGCACCTGGTCCCGCGTACTGTAGGCTACCAGCCAGCTGTAAAACGTGCGGATCATGTTATTGTAGTTTACCAGTGATGCAATGTGGATGAAAAGCCAGCTGAACAACCCGAGGATACCGCCTACATGCAGCCGGTGCTTGAAGAGGTCTGCCATGGCGGTACGCCGCCCGATGATGGCCATTTCGCCCCGGTCAAAATATTTAAAAGGTTGCATGGGTTTGCCCCTGGCCAGCCGTTTAAAATTGCGGCCCAGCGTTTTGCCCTGCTGTATGGCGGGTTGCGCCAGTTGCGGATGCCCGTTGGGGAAGGCCTTGTCCGTGAGTTGTATGCTGATGTCGCCAATGGCGAAAACATCTTCGTAACCCTGCACGCGGCCCACGGCATCGGTGATCATGCGGTTGCCCCGGCCCAGTGCCTGTGGTGCCACGCCGTCAAATACTTCTGCTGTAACGCCGGTGGCCCAGATCAGGGAATGCGCACCAATCACCTCGCCGGTAGAGAGGTGCACCTGCCCGTACTCAAATTTCAGCACCCTTGTGTTCAGCTTAATGATAATACCCAGTTTTTCCAGGGTACGGTAAGCCCGCTCATGCGACTTGTCACTCATAGGTGCCAGCAGGTTTGGAGAGGCATCCACGATGTAGATGGCCGTTTCCTGCGGATCTATCTCGGGATAGTCTTTGCGGAGCATGAACTTGCGCAGCTCTGCCAGCATACCTGCCATTTCCACACCGGTGGGACCTCCGCCGGCAATCACGGTGGTGAGCATTCTTTTGCGCAGCACCGGGTTGGTTTCAATCGAAGCCCTTTCCAGGCCCCGGATCAGTTCATTACGCATGAACAGTGCATCGTCAATACCTTTCAGCGGAAAGGCATGCCTGCGCGCGCTTTCGTTCTCAAAAAAATTGGTCTTGGTACCAGCCGCAAATACAAGGTAATCGTAGGCCAGCACCGCACCGTCATTGAGGGTAACCGTATGTTGTACGGGATCAGCCTTCACTACTGCGCCCATCCGGAATTTAACGCTCTTCTTGCGCAGCAGCTTGCGGAAGGGATAACTGATACTGGCAGGTTCCAGGAAGCTGGTGGCCACTTGGTAGAGCAACGGGGTGAAATAGTTGTAGTTGTTTTTATCCACCAGGGTAACTTCGTAGTCCCGTGACCGGTAGAGCTGGCGGGCAAAGTTGAGGCCCGCAAATCCCCCGCCTATCAGCAGGATTCTCTTCTTGGTTTTATGCATGTGCCGTGGTTTGAGAAAGAAATGGAATTAAGTATCAGTAGCAGGTATTACGTCTTATAATTTACACCATTTTGCCCGTTTTACTTGCTACATAATACTTAATCCCTATGCAGCAGCCTTAAGCTTTTACCGGCTGCTGGCTGAACCAGGTTTTGAAGTCGATGGTGCCCAGGCGCGCGCCCTCGCTTGTAACCAGGGTATGGCTATCGATCTTTTCACCCCAGTATATTTCATCCGGGCCAGCCACGATGGGGCGTTTGTCGCCCACCAGCTGGAGGTATTTTCCGATCAGCTCGGACATGGCCACTTTTTCAGGACCGCCTATTTCCACCACGCCGTTCTTAGCAGGTTCCAGTATTATGTCAGTGAGCAGGCTGGCCACATCTGCCGCGGCTATGGGCTGGAAGGGGAACGTGCTCAGGTGGCATTCGCCGTTGATCATGCTGGCATCCGCAATGCCGCCGATGAACTCCATGAACTGGGTTGCGTGTACAATGGTGAAAGGAATACCGGAGTTGCGGATCAGTGTTTCCTGGGCCACTTTGGCACGGAAATAACCATTGTCCGGCATGCGTTCTACCCCCACGATGGAGAGGGCCACGTGTTTTTTTACGCTGGCTTTCAGTGCGGCCTTCAGCACGTTGGCGGTAGAGGTTTTGAAGAAATTCATAACGGCGCTGTCTTCAAAAGAAGGAGCGTTGGCCACGTCCACGGTAATGTCTGCTCCCTGCAGCACCTGGTCCAGCCCTTCGCCGGTGAGGGTGTCTACACCGGAAGAGGGGGATGCGGCAATGGCTTCATGTCCAAGTTGGGTGAGTTTGTTGACTACCTGTGAGCCGATACGGCCACTTCCGCCAATTACTACAATTTTCATACGTTGGTTGTTTAAAGTGCGTTAACACCAGGTTTAAAAATGCATTCAAATAAAACGGCGCCGTGCGTTGGAACTGAGCTTCAACGCATATCAGGTCCCCGTTGTGCCATGCGGTTTACAACCCGCGTGCCTGAGATGTAAGGTATTGATATACAGATTGTTGAGTAGTAGACGATATTTCGGATGCCACTGCTGGTCGTGGATACGCTTTGGAGGTGGCGAAATAAAGTGGGATGTAGTACTTTACTATCCTGCATTACATTTAACCATCTGCAAATTTCCTCTCCCATGTTCACCGAAAAAGAAATACTGGACCAACTGGATGAACCCTTCCTCGATCTGCATGCGCCTTCCGGCCCACCCTGGCTGGTGCCTCCAAGGGCACGGTCCCAACATACCTTCATGCTGGACCTGGAGCACGGCTATTTTGAAACAGCCGGCAGTTACATCCACCTCTTTGCAGATGAAGAACGCTGGGCCATTGTGATGGAGAAGACCGGTTACAACAACCGTAGTGATTATATTGAATCGGAGCTCGTATACTTTGGCAATTGCGTGGCGCAGGTTGGTGAATACAACATGTTGATGCTGCCTCTGATCGATACCTGGTTGCCGGACGATCTTCCATCGCTGGCCAGCATTGGCCATTTTCATTATGAAAGCGTGTACCAACCGGAAGTGCCGCCCAGTGCACAGGAAACTTACCAACGGTACATGGCTATGATAACCTCAAAGAATTTTATGCCCCTATACACAACCGGATGCATCGTTTAAAGACCCTGATACCAGGCTTACACTTTGCTGAGCGCCAGTGTTATTGACCAATGCGAGCCCCCGGAGATCCGGATTAAATTTTTTAATAACGACTTTTCACATGCTTTCCGCATGTGTAGTGGAGGAATGGATGTAAATGGAAAACCAGGCAGGGCGGAGCGCATTATCGCTCTTATTGACTTCCGTCTTCATTCTCCTTCAATATACAATAAATAAGGAATCCTGCCTACATAATGAAAGCGTATACAACACCTATAATCTTTAACACTGCATTCAGGTGGCAGTATTCAATATTGACTAATTACGGGCACTGGCGGCAGCCAAAACATCTCTGCACATTAAAATAGCATTAAGCAAAATCAGTAGTTGGCAAACCTATCTTGTAAAAAAAGTGGATTTTTCTTTTTTTATTCAATTTTTTTCTACCTTCATTACGCACTTGCTAGTGTTGTTTAGACCATCGGTTACTCTTAACGTCTGTTGTTTCGTTGTTGTTCAGCTCCTGTCGAGAACGTTATTCTTCAACCTGTCAGGCCTATTTCGATCAAACGCTCAGGTATCTTTACTGTATAATGTCAACCATTGAACAGGCGCCGGCCATGCCGGACCTGAACAGTATATTGTTTGTGTATGAGACTATGCATCGTCCTGTTATTCCTTCATATTTTCTGTGCCATAAACGCTTCTGTGTTTGCGATGAACGGTACTGTTGATTCTACCTTTAAACGCCAACATACGATCGCCTGGAAGGTAACGGGTAAACAATTGCAGCATCCCGGCTACCTGATCGGCACCTGCCATGCGGTAGGAAAGTCTTTCCTGGACAGCATTCCTGCCATCAGAGCCATTTTACAACAATCGCGTTGCCTGTTAACGGAACTATATCCATCTGATAATAGCGACGGTGTTACAACCACTACAGACATCCAGGCATTGCCACTGCTGGACAAGCGGCAGTATGCACTCATGGATTCTTTCTTCAAGGCCACCGCTGGCCCTACAGAAGGCCTGGACAACCCGGACGTGCTGCACATATCGGTCTATGATTTCATTGGCGGCATCCGCGAAATGTTGTTACGCAGGTCTGGTACGGCCGCCTTTGCACAAATGGACCGCGAACTTTATGAGTCGTTTCATGCAGCCGCGAAAGCAACGTATGCACTGGAGAAGGCAACAGACCTGTATTTTAGGCCGGGCGACACCGTTGCTGCAAAGGCTTTGCTGGACCGGTACATCAGCACGGTAAGCCAGTGGGACGAGTGGGACATTTCCAATCCGCAATCTGACATCGCAAAATTTATAAAACGGTACAAAACACTGCAGCTGGACTACCAGCTCAGCGCTACAGAACCCACAGCACTTTCACAACAATTCTCAAAAACGATTGCCAACAGAAATAAAAACTGGCTGCCAAAGATAGAGCACTATATGCAGCAGCAACCCACTGTAGTAGCGGTAGGCTTTTACCATCTTGCCTTTACGACCGGTCTTATCAACCTTCTTCGTGCAGACGGTTACAACGTAACGCCCGTCGCGCTTTAATGGGAATGTCTGATCTCGACCATAAATACCGTACAGAGGAAAAAGATCTACGGGCAGCCATCAGGGCAGAAGCCAAAAAGATCAGGGGCGTGACAGCGGAATGGGAAAATCTTTACGTACTGCGGTCGCCGGTTAATGGAAGGCTCTCATTCTTTAAAATCCTGACTACCCTGGAACAAAAAATGGCGGCGCTGCTGCACTACACCACGGAGTGGAAGCGCCTTTTCGGCGAGTCGCCGGATGACATGCTGGCAATGCTGAAGCTCAATATGGACCAGGAATTTACCAGGAACATTATTGGGAATACCTGTTTGCCGGCCAGGCGACCTGGATCAAACATGCTCTGGCGGTTTAATGCCACAACGCGTTAGTCTATAATATATTATTCATAATATCACCAGTGTTTCCAAAACATATACCAACCCAACCAATGATAAGTTGCGTTGTTTGCTGGTGTCAATTTGTAAAGCTGTCCACCTATTGGGCCGGTGTTTCCCATTTGCTCAAAGTGGAAAATTTTCTGCTACAATACAGAAAATTTTCACGACGTATACTTAAACAAAAAAGTGGCTGCATCTTTTTTGATGCAGCCACTTCATATGCTGTAAACCAGCCGGGGTGGTCAATAAACGCCTTCGTTAACGCTTGATCACCTTGAACGTTGTCGCCTGCCGTTCATTCTCTAACTTCAGCAGGTACATCCCTACCGGCACGCTCCCAATATTCTGGCTGATCCGTGTCTGCCCTTTCACATTCCATCTGCGGATCACCTTTCCCTGCATATCCACCAGCGAAAGTATTTTATACACCGGCTCTTTCACCTGCAGTGTGATCTGCCCGTTGGTAGGATTGGGATACAACGTTACGTTGTTCTTGTCCGCCGTTTCCACTACCGGTTTTAATTGGCTGTAAGCCGCCATCATAGCCTGCGATACGGCAGGGCTATCGGGTGGTGCCACCGCACAGTTGCTGATGCTGAACCAGTTGAATTTGAAATTACCGGATTGCACGTGGATGCCGGTATAGCTCAGCGCCGGCAACGTGATGGTGTCTGTTATCGTCTGCCATTTACCACCGGTGTTCGGAATATCATACACGCCAAAGTTATAGCCGCTATGGCCTACCCACAGCTTGGAGGCTACGGTGGATGATACGCGGAAGCTGATGGTGTAACGGCCTGCCACGGGCACTACGAGCGTGCTGTAGGCAAACCAGTCATTCGTCCACAGGTTCGTGTAGTCTTTGCCACCCCCCACATCCGTACAGTTTTCCAGGTACGGGTTGGAAGACTTGTTAGAGGCGCTTTCCGCTTCATATTTATGGTCTACTGTACAAGTATAAGCCGTGGTCACTACCGCGCTGGCACTGATGGCGCCTTGTGATACGGTGACACTGTCTGTGCCCGGGGTGCTGCCGGCGGTGAAAACACCGGTGTTCGAGATCGTATTACCAGCATTGTCTACTGTCCACACGGGCGTGAATGCCAATACGCTGTCACGCTGGTCGTAACCAATGGCGGTGAACTGCTGGGAGGCACCTACCGGCACAGTTACAGTATCTGGCGCCAGCGTAATGCGGGTCAGCACCGGCAGTGCGGTCACATGTGCGGTAGCCGTATCGGTGATGCCGGCTTCTGTAGCGGTGATCGTAAAATTGCCGGGCGCGGTGGCGGTAAATGCGCCGGTGCTGCTGATGCTGGCGCCCGTGCCGGATACAGACCATGTGGGGGATACGATGAACACACTGCTATCCTGTCCGCGGCCACTGGCGGTGAACTGTTGTATATCCCCGGTGTGCAGGTTCACCGTGGCGGGTTGTACATCCAGTTGTGCCAGTGTAATGGAGTCTGCGCGCACAAAGCGCAGCCAGTTGAAGTTCCAGCCATCTTTGTTGGCCTGTATGCGGATGGTTTTGTTGCCTGCCGGTAATTGGATGGGCAGGGAGGTCACCGTTTCCCAGTTCTGCCATCCGCCGCTGGCGGGCAGTGCCACGGTTTGCAGGGTTACAGCATCCATCATGATGTTGAGGCTCGACAAGCTGTTGGCCGCCACGCGGAACTGGATGCGATAGGCACCGCTATCCGGTACGGCGATGTCGTACTCGAACCAGGTGCCGGTGCCAATGTAGCTTACATCTGCACCACCGCCCACATCGGCCGTGGTTTCTGTGCAACAGGCATTGCTGTTACCAAATTGTTCGGCTTCAATTTTTGCGGGAATGGGTTTGTACGTCGCGGTCCTGGGCGTGGCATAGGCCACGGCAGTTTTGGTTACGCCGTTCACCGTGGCGGTGGCAGTGATGGTGGCGCTGTCATGCAGCGTGGCCAGGCCTGTTGTCGTAATGCTGTTGCCCGTTCCGGTAATGCTCCATACCGGTGTGATGTTCATGGGAAAGCCGTTCTGATCCAGCGCTTTGGCGGTATACTGCTGGGTAATGCCCGGCAGGAAAGAGATCGTGGCGGGTGTGAGGGTTACGGTATCCAGCACCGGCGTGCCCAGGCCTTTCTGGTAAACATGCACATAGTCTACCAGCATACTGTCTGGCCAGTCTGCATCCACGATGGTGCCGCCCATACCGCCACCTATGGAGATATTCAGGATCAGGAAAAACTTCTGGTCAAAGGGCCAGTCTTTCCAGTCGGTATGGGGGTTCGGGTAGGTGAGCACGTGGAGGTTGTCGTACCTGAATTCAATGGAATCGGCATTCCATTCCATGCTGTATACGTGGTACACCGTATCTACATCGGGTATTACTTTGGATGCGGACACCTGGCCCCCGTTGGTCCAGTTGCGGTTTTGGGTATGCACGGTGGATAACACTGTACCGAAGTTGTTGCCTACATGTTCCATTATATCCAGTTCCCCGCTCTTGGGCCAGGCGCCATATGCGCTGGTGGTGGGCATCAGCCAGATGGCCGGCCACGAGCCGCGTGCGCGGGGCAGCCTGGCCCTTACATCTACTTTGCCATATTGGAAATCCACTTTGTTCTGCGTGATCAGGCGGGCGGAAGACCATGGCTCAGTGGTAGTTCCATTGGGATAATCCTTTTTACCGGTGATCACCAGGTGGCCATTTCTTACGCGGGCATTGTCATGCGTGGCGTCGGTGTACACCTCCTGCTCCCCATTGATCCATCCTTTGGGCTGTGGGTCTATTTTCCATTTATTCACATCCGGCACACCGTCTATGCTGAATTCCTCATCAAAGATCATGGTCCAGTTAGGGTTCCCCTGGAACACTACGTTCCCTCTTGCCGTATAGGCGCTGGCGTTAGCACTGTCCAGTTCCTGGCCGGCGATGGTGAGTTTCAGGATGGCCCTCGAATAATTAACGGGTGAATTGCCGCTTAAGGAAAGTAGGGCCGTAGTGTCATTTACCCGCGTCACATGGCTGATGCTTACGCCGGAGGGTAGGTTGGTGGCCGTCCAGCCGGCAGGGTGCAGGGTATCGGCAAACGAGCCTCCATGTACCGTAGCGGTAAGCACGGCGCCGTTTTCCTGGCCCATGGCTATGCTGGTATCTTTGAGGGTAATGGCAGTAGGATTGGGCCCTTCTACCAGGTCAAAGTACAGGATGCCATTGGCTTTTTTGCCATCAATGAAATGCACCTCTATGCGGTTAAAATTGGTCCGCGTTTTCACGCTGGAGAAGTCGTACGTGGCTTGCTCCCATGTGTTGATGTGACTTGCCTTGTAGGTAAAGTACACCGCGGTGGCGTAGTCGTTGTTGTGCTGCAGTTTGAACATGATCTCATCCTGGGTGCTGGCATACACCAGCATGCGGAACTTACTGTTGGTAGAGAGATCAAAGGAATCAGAGAGGGTACAACCTGCGGTCATGTACTCAAAGCAGGTGGTGTCTTTGGTGAATTTGGCCACCAGCGGGCTGGTATTAAGGCCGGAAGGATTGGGATTGGCCACGCCAAATTGTACTTTGCCGGTTGCATTGTCGCCGGCATAGTAAGTCCATCTGCTGGAGCAGGGCCCGTGGCCTTCCATGTCATCGAGCAGGAGGTATTGTGCCTGCAGCCTGCCACATACGAGCACGCCGAGGAGCAACACAAAAAGTGTAGCGATGTTTTTCATAACGTTTCGTTTATCAGGATGAAGAAAAGCCAGCGCAGTGGGTGACTGCGCTGGCAGGTTATTATGGATAAATGGATGTTTGCATGGGGATACTGTTGTAAAGAAAGTTTATGCTACAGGTTTGGGTTCACGGCGGCGTCTACACCGGGTACGGGCATCCAGTAGTCCGCCTGGGTAATGGTACCATTGGGCTGCAGGTCTGCGGGGTCTTTGTCCGCATTGGCGGCAGCCACCAGGTCCAGTCTCACGAGGTCAAACCAGCGGTTCCATTCACCGGCAAATTCCCAGGCCCTTTCCTGCACCACGGCGGCTGCAAAATCGGCGCCGGACAGGCCTTTGGGGAGATCTGCAAGGCCGGCACGCTGGCGCACTGCATTCACGGCAGCATAGGCCTCATCACTGGGTGTACCGGTGGCCCTGGCCTGTGCTTCCGCATAAATGAGCAGCACGTGCGCATAGCGCAGCATGATCACCGGGTTGTTAGACATATAAGTGGCTTTGTCGCCGGCCTGCTGTATGGTGAACTTTTTATAGTAGGGATGCTTGGTAGTAGTAGACTGCCAGGGAATGGTGTTGCCATTCACTACAAATTCCGTGGAGAATGTATCATCCTTGCGCGGGCCAGCCGGGAAGTTGTTAAAGAACTTCAGTTCCGGGAAAAAGTCGCTCCAGCCACCCTGGTCTTCCGGCATGGTAGACAGGCCGTAGAAAGAGTTATAGGTAGACCATTGCCCGCGGGTGAACAGTGCAAATACATCTTCCACCGTACCGCCTACAAAGATCTTCAGGAAGCCGCCCTGGTACAGGTCAAAGCCGTAGGCGCCCTTGTTATCGATCACCTCTTTGGCCTTGGCGGCGGCCAGTGCATACTTTGAGTTGTCTTTCAGGGGCCAGCCGGCTTCTGTGAGGTACACATCTGCCAGCAGCGCTTTCACGGAGCCTTTGTTGGGCCGTCCCGGATCGCGTTTGGTGTTGGGTACCCATTCTTCCGCGTGGGCCAGGTCTGCTTCTATCAGCTTATAAATATCGGCAGGCTGGCTTTTGGTGAGGTGCAGGTAATCCGGTGAATAGATCTCAGACGGGATGATGGGCACCGGGCCCCACAGGCGGGTGAGCCAGTAGTAGCAAAGCGCGCGCAGGAAATAGGCTTCACCCACAATGGTATGGATAGTGGTTTCCGTACCATCCTGCACCTGGTCATAATTGTTGATGATATTTGTAGTGGACTGGATGGTTTTGTAACAACCCAGCCAGATGGGCGTCATCCTGCTGTTGAGCGAGGTAACATTAAAGCGGTCAAACTCGCGGAACTCTTCTTTGTTGGAGCCGGGATGCGTGGTAAGGTCATCGCCTCCCATGGTCATGGCTATCTGTGACACGGTGGTAAAGCCGCTGGTCCAGGGCACCATCAGGCTGCCGTAAGCACCGGTGAGGGCAGATTCCAGGCCGGCCTGGCTGCTCAATGCAGCATCACCGCCCACCAGTCCTTTAGGATGTTCCGTAAGCTCCTGTTTACAGCCAGCTGCCAGGAGCAGGCAAACCACCAGGTATATCTTTTTCATGTAAGGTCGTTTAGTCGTTTGCGTTATAGTTTAAAAACTGAGGGTGAGGCCACCGGTAAAGGTCTTTACATTCGGGTAGCTGCCAAAGTCAATGCCCTGGCGGATATCACCGTCAGATGAATTGGACTCGGGATCAATGCCGCTGTAACCGGTAAGTGTAAACAGGTTGGTGGCGCTTACAAATACCTTGATGGCCATGATGTTCTTCAGTTTGGATTTAGGGATGTCATAGGACAGGCTCACGTTCTTAAGCCGCACGAAATCTGCTTTTTCCAGGAAGCGGGTGCTCTGGGTAAAGTTGCGGTTAGTGCTGCTGAAGGCAGGAATATCGGAGGTTTCATTCACCCCGGGGATGTAGCGGTTCTTGATGTCTACCAGTGTTGCTTCGCGTGCATCGCCACCGTAGTACATGGCTGCCGCCTTGTTGTAGTTCAGGCGGTCAAAGCCCATGAGGCCCTGGAACAGCAGGTTCAGGGTAAACGCCTTGTAGGTAAAGGTGTTGTTCCAGCCAAGGGAAGTAGTGGGGATACCACATCCTATCACCCCATAATCGTTTGCATCTATGAGCCCGTCATCGTTCACATCCAGGTAGCGGGAGTCACCGGGCTTGGCGCCGTAGGTAGCGGCTTTGCCATCACCGGGCTTCCAGGTGCCCAGGTAAGTGAGGCCCCAGATGGAGCCGAGGGATTTGCCCGGCATTACTACAAACTCGGACTGGGGCGACATACCACCACCTATTTTACGCGTGTTCGGATCAAAGATCATGGTCCTGTTGTCACCGATGTACTTAACGCGGTTCCTGTTGAAAGACACGTTCAGCGAGGATTTCCAGCTGAAGTTGTTATGGGTGATCACGTCTCCCTCGATGGAAAATTCCCAGCCTTTGTTCTGCACTGTGCCCACGTTGCGGGTAATGCTGTTGCCGCCCAGGTAAAGGGGAAGTGTCTCCGTGAGCAGCAGGTCACGGGTATCTTTTACAAAATAGTCAGCAGTGATATTCACCCGGTCCCTGAACAGGCCGATGTCAATGCCTGCATCTTTCTGTTCGGTAGCTTCCCATTTCAGGTCCGGATTGCCAATGTTGTTGAGAATAATCCCGTTTTGGAAAGTGGAGCTGGTGAAAGAGGCAATACGGTTGGAATAGGAAGAAAAAGTACTGTAAGCGCTCACGGCCTGGTTACCGGTAAGGCCCCAGCTGCCACGCAGTTTCAGCATGCTGATGGCCGGTAAGTTTTCCATGAAAGGCTCGTTGGAGATCACCCAGCCTACAGATACGGAGGGGAAATAGCCAAACTTATTGCTGCCCTGGAAGCGGGAAGAACCATCGCGGCGGATCGCGGCAGAAATGAGGTACTTGTCTTTATATCCATAATTCACGCGGCCTACCAGGGAAAACAGGCTGGCCTTGGAATAGCCGGAAGCCGGGCTGCCGGGTGTGCCCAGCGCCAGGTTATTCCATTGGAAATTTTCATAGGTAAGGTTAGACGCGCCGGCAGCTGCATATTCCAGGGACGACTGCTGGTATTCCGTTACCGCTGTGATATCCAGGCTGTGCACATCTTGGAACAGGTGGTGGTAGTTCAGCGTGTTGGTGTTTTGCAGGCGTAGTTCTTTGTTGGAGCGCACACTGGCGGTGGAAGTACCGGAATTGGTGGTCTTACCGCCAAAGGATTTATTCGTGTATTCGTTATAGTTACCCCCGTACTGTACGTTCAGGCTCAGGCCATCCAGGATGTTGAAGCGGAAACCGCCTATCAGGTTGGCCAGCATGCGGTCTGTAACTGCCAGCCGGTCCGTGGTAAGGGCCACCGGGTTGTAGAAGATGGAGCCCACCGGGTCGGAAACGGTGTACTTGCCGTTAGCCTGGTATACCGGTACCGTGGGAGACCACGTGATAGCCTGTGCCAATGGGCTGCTGGCGCCATCGGCGGGAATATCCGTGTTTTGAGAAGTGCTGTAAGAGCCGGTGATGTTCAGGAAGGTGGATACCCATTTGGAAAGGTTGGCGTTGATGTTGGAACGCAGCGTGTAGCGTTTGTAGAAAGAATTTTGGATCACACCATCCTGGTCCAGGTAGTCACCGGAAATAAAGTAGCCGGATTTGTCCGTGCCGCCGGAAAGGCTCAGCTGGTACTCCTGTGCGGGCGCGGTGCGGAAGATCTCATTCTGCCAGTTGGTGCCGCCATTGGCGCGGTATTGGGCTATCTGCGCGTCCGTAAAAGGTTTGGTGGTGCCCACGGCGGTGGCATGTGCATTGGCCGTTTCGGCATAGTCGCCGGCGTCCAGCAGGTCCAGTTTTTTGATCACGGTAGAAGAGGAGAGACGGCTGGTGAAATCCACTTTCACCGCCCCTTTGCCGCCTTTTTTGGTAGTAACGATGATCACACCGTTTGCACCACGGCTACCAAAGATGGCAGTGGCCGAGGCGTCTTTCAGCACATCAATGGAGGCAATGTCATTGGGATTGATGGAAGCAAAGTCTGCCCCCACAAACCCATCCACCACGTATAGGGGGCTGTTGTCGCCGTTGATAGAGTTGGAGCCGCGTATGCGGATGCGCACGGCGCCCCCGGGTGAACCGGCAGAATTGGTCACCTGTACACCGGCGGCCCGGCCTTGCAGTACCTGGTCCAGGCGGTTTACCGGCTGGTCTTTAAAATCCGCTGCGCTTACAGATGAAATGGAATTGGAAAGATCGCCGCGGCGCTGTTCTCCATAACCCACTACCACGAGTTCATTCATTTTGGAGGCCATGGGTTGCAGTACTACCGGCAGGTTACTTTTGCCTGCCACGGCTACTTCCGTTCTGGTATAACCAATGGAAGAAACCACCAGCACCGCGTTGTCATCTGCCACTTTAATGGCGTACTCGCCATTCTCATTGGTCACCACGCCATGGTTGGTACCTTTTACCTGCACGGTTACGCCCGGCAGCGGCTCTCCCTTTTCGTTGGTGATGCGGCCCTTGATCTCCTTGTCCGGCGCTGCATCTGCGGGCGCTGCCTGCCCTTCCTTACGCTTGATGATAATGATCTTATCCGTAATGGTGTAGGTAAGCGGCTGGCCCTGGAAGCAGGCATCCAGCGCATCCTGCAGGGGGGCATCTTTCAGCTGCAGGCTTTGCACTTTCTTGCTGTGCTGCAGTTGCTCATCCGTGTACAGGAAAGTGTAGCCCGTTTGCTGCTGTATCGCTTTAAATACCTTGTCGAGAGATGTATTGCGTTGGGAAAGGGTAACTGTTTGTGAATACCCGGCCGCATGTACCTGCAGCAGGGTAATGGTCATCAAAAGCACCGTTAGTTTCATGATCAGTAACGTTTTGGCTGATAATCGTGGAATCCATCGGGGCCAGGCATAACATCCCCGGCCGCTTTGGGAAAGAAGCGTCAATAGCATACATTTGTATGGTTTGGGTGAAATAATGATAATTGTCTACGCGATTGTGATTACAGGCCCGGACTTCAGCCGGTGCGGTGCAACGCCCCGGCTTTTTTGTGCCTGTATGGCTGGTAAGATTTGGTTTCAGGGACTCATTAGTGCGTGGAATTTTTTATAACGTGGCAGAAAAAAATTGTCAGGGCGATACGATCAGTTGCTTCCCTTTGATCTCAAAATGTACTTCCCCGGTCAGTTCCATCATTTTTAAGACCTGCGATACCGGTACGTTCCTGGGTATGATGCCCCGAAAGTGCGCCAGCACCGGCGCTTTGTATACAACGTCCACATCGTACCAGCGCGAAATGAGGCGCATGGCGGATTGTATGTCATTGCCCGCCAGTTGCAGGTAGCCATTTTTCCAGGCGGTAGCTTCTTCTGTGTTTACTTCTTCTATAGTAAGATGGCCGGCCGTTTTGTCCAGCAGCGCGCCCTGCCCCGGGTGTAGCTGCTTGTTATTGTCATGGCTGCTTACCCGCACGGCGCCTTCCAGCAGCGTGGTGCGCACCTCCGGCTCATCTTCATACGCCATGATGTTAAAGTGGGTTCCCAGCACCGCTACATCCATGCTATCTGCACCGGTCAGCACATTTACATGAAAGGGATGGTTGGCATTGCCGGCTACTTCAAAATAGGCTTCGCCCTGCAGGGTTACCCGCCGTTCCGTACCGGTAAAGGCAACGGGGTATTGCAGGGTACTGGCGGCATTGAGCCATACTTGGGTGCCATCGGGCAGTGTTACCTGGAACTGGCCACCACGGGGCGTGCGCAAGGTGTTGAAGGGCGCGGGGGCGTTGTTGTTGCCAGTTTGCCGGTAGGTCAGTTGTCCGGCGCCGGGGCTCACCACCTGGGTATTGCCCTGCCGGGGCAGCGTGCTGCCACCGGTGCTGTCCAGCGGCACCTGCGTACCGTCTGCCAGCGTAAGCATGGCGCGGTTGCCACCGGGGGCCACATCCTGCACCGCTGTTACCGGCGCCATGGCCACCGGTTTGGAAGCTGGTTTGCGCAGCAGCCAATAACCGCCGCCCACTACCAGCAAACCCGCTACCACAGCGGCTACCAGGCGGGTGCGATGGTGTAGCGGGATTATTTTGGCGGGTGGCGCCGTGATGCCGGCCGGGTGGTCTGCCGCCAGGATACTGCCGGCTACCTGGTCCCAGCGGGCTTCATCATAGGCATCCGTTGCGGCAGGCAGGATATTGCGCAGCAATATTTCTACCTGTTGCGCCGTGGCGCCGGTCATATCTTCCGCTACGAGGTCTGATAATTCCTGTAATTCCAGGGGAGTGGCATTACCGTGCAACACCTGTTGTACCAGGTATGCTAAGCGATCTTGAGTGGACAATCTGTTTATCTTTTAAATGACGAGATCAGTATGAACGTGGATATCTTAACGTGGACCTGCGCCGGCACAAAAAAAGCCCGCGTCTATGAGAACAGACGCGCTGCAAAACATTTAGGACCTATCGTCCCCAAATTTTTTTTTAAGGCCACAGCCAGGCGGCCAGCAACACGGAAACGAGGTGGCCGGCCGCTTCGAGGTGCTTGCGGATGAACTGGAGGGAACGGACCAGGGAATTTTTGACCGTGTTGGGTGAAAGGCCTAACCGGGCGGCTATTTCAGGGATCTTCAGCCCGCGCTCGCGGCTGAGCAGGTAAATGCGTTTGGCCTGGGGCGGCAGCATGCTGATGGCATCGCCCACTGCTTTGGCCATGGCGGTGTAGGCCACGGCGTCTTCCGTCGTGTTGGCATCGGCGCCGGAGGGTCCGTCTGCCAGCACATGCAGGGCTTTGTGATGCACGGCCTGCTTACGGAGGAAAGAGAATGACTGGTTGAAAACAATGCGCAGCAGCCAGGCGCGCGGGCTTTCTATGGCGGGCAACTGGTCCCGGTTGATCCATAAACGCAAAAAGGTTTCCTGGATAATATCGTCAGTAACGGCGGCGGTACGGGTGAGATGGAGCACCAGCGGGCGCAGCTCGGGCACGTAGCGGTGAAAGAGCTGCCGGAAGGCAGTTTCATCGCCCCCGGCAATCTGGTGGAATAGGTCTTTATCGTCAAGTAAGCCCGCGTGCATGATAGATAGCCTCACTAAAGTAGGAAAATTTCATTACCGGTTCGCATTTTCCACTTTAATGGTAACGTACTCATTCCCTGTACTCCTTCCGTATCCCCAATTTTTTCATCCTTGTTTTCAAGGTAGATGGCGGCAGGTTCAGGATCTCCGCAGCCGCACCTTGTCCCCACACCCTGCCGTTGCATTTGCGCAGCACCGCAATAATGTAATCCCGCTCGTTTTCCTGGATGGTCTTCATCCGCGAGGGCTCCATGCCACCAGGGGCGCTGGTTTCATATGGGTGGGGCAGCGCCACATCTTCGATCACCGTGCCCTTTGCCAGCAGCACATGCCGCTCTACCAGGTGCTCCAGTTCCCGGATATTCCCCGGCCAGTGATAGGCCAGCATTTTTTTAAGCGCATGCGCAGAGAAGCCGGTGATCTTTTTGCCTGTTTTGCGGTTGTATTGTGCAATGAAATGCTGTGCCAGCGCAGGAATATCCTCGTACCGCTGGCGCAGGGGGGGCAGCGTTACCGGGAATACATTCAGCCGGTAATAAAGATCCAGGCGGAAGCGCCCCTCGGCCACTTCTTTTTCCAGGTTCTTATTGGTAGCCGCAATAATGCGCACATCAATGCGGATGGTATCTGTACCACCCACTCTTTCAATTTCTTTCTCCTGCAGCACCCGCAATAATTTTGCCTGCAGTTCCAGCGGCATTTCCCCTATTTCGTCCAGGAAGATGGTCCCTTTGTCTGCCTTTTCAAACTTACCTGTGCGCTTTTCACTGGCGCCGGTAAAGGCGCCTCTTTCATGACCAAAAAGTTCTGACTCGATCAGGCTTGCCGGCAGGGCGGCGCAGTTCACTTTGATGAATGGCTTTCCCTGCCTGGGTGATAAGGCGTGTATGCAGTCTGCGATCTTTTCCTTGCCGGTGCCGCTTTCCCCCAGCAGTATCACCGAGGTGTCTGTGGGCGCCACCTGTGATACATGGTCCACCACACCCAGCATGGCCGCGCTATGGCCTACCATGCCTTCAAAACCTTTTGCCTCCGTGGGTGCTGTTATCGCAACAGTGGCCTTTGATGCACCGGTAACTGCACCGGACAAATGTTTTTCAATACCTTTTTGCAGTGCATCCTGTACCCGGGTTAACAATGAAACATGATCATTGTGATAAGCATCCGGCTTGCGGCTGTACAGGTCCAGGGTAAAGGATTTACCGCCTGCCAGTTGCACGGGTATGGTGAAAAGTGAATGCATGTTGAAGGTGCCCGTTAATAACCGGTGTAATGGAGCAGTTTCATAAACGGCAGGCAGCGCACCTGCATTGTAAAAAGCGGGCAGGGCTGCGCTGTCTTGTGCATGCCGCCGGGCTTCCGGTGTTTTACCGGTGATGTTGTGAAGGGCCGTTGCATCTATTTTTTGATATTCATTGAGGCCCACACGCAAATAGCTGATCCACGGCAATCGCAACCGGGTAGCATCATCCGGGCTGGCCACCAGGTAATCAAACGGTATACCCGGTTGAAGGGTAGTGGTGAGATCGAGCATTTTTTGCTCCCAGCCGGCAGTGCTGGCCAGGATGCGGGCAATGTTTTGCTGCGTGGTAGCTTCTTTCCGGTGTTGGGTTTCAACGCTGTGCTCATGGCGGTACCTGGCAATTTCCAGCATCACCAGCAGGTCTTTTTCGCGCACGGGTTTTACCAGGAAGCCGTAAGGTTGCGTAGCTTTTGCTGCATGCAGGATCTCTTCGTTGGAATTGGCAGACAGGTATACGAAAGGCAGATGGTCTTCCGCCAGTTGCCTGGCCAGGTCTATACCTGTTTGCCGGCCCTTGAGCAGGATATCCAGTAACACAAAGTGAGGACGGTCTTTGCGGATCATTTCCTGCGCTTCTGTAACGGTGCGTGCTGTGCCTGTTACAGTGTATCCTCCCTTTGTCAGCATGAGACGGAAATAATCCGCTTCTACAAACTGGTCTTCTACAATGAGAATTTTCTGTTTCATATCAGGTTAGTTAAATCAGCGGTGGCGGAATAAGATGCATCGCTGGTAGTAAAATGATAAGGGAAGGCAACCTGGATCTCCGTGCCCCCGTTACTGTGTATAGAAAGGTGCCCGTCCATATCACCGGTAAGGCCCTGCATCAGCCGCATGCCCATAGACGATACGTGGTCCTGGTCAAAATTTGCCGGGAGGCCTACGCCGTTGTCTTTGATCAGCAATACCAGTTCATGGTCCCGGTTCCTTTTAAGGGTGATGGTAATAATGCCTGCCCGGCTGCCGGGGAATGCGTATTTGATGGCGTTGGTAACGGCTTCATTCAGCAGGAGGCCAAGGGGGATAGAATGTGCGATGTCCAGTTCCACCGGTGCTACCTGCAGGTTAAACTGGATGACCGGTTTGATGTTGAAGCTGTCCCGCAGGTAGCTCACCAGTTCGGGAATGTACTCCGCCATGTTGATGGCAGATAATTTTTCTGTTTGATACAGTTTCTGGTGAATGAGTGACATGGCCTGCACCCGGTGCTGACTGTCGGAAAGAGCGTTTACGGCCTCTTCGCTTTTCAGGTAGCCGGATTGTGTGCCCAGGAGGCCTTGCACGATCTGGAAGTTATTCTTCACCCGGTGATGGATCTCTTTTACCAGCCATTCTTTTTCCGCCACCAGTTTTTGCAGGGAAAGGTTGTTCTTTTCTATCTCTTTCTGTTGCACGCGCAGTTGCTGGTTGGTGCGCTGTTTTAACCTGGAATAATTGATCAGCAGCCCGGTGATGATGATCAGCAGCAGGATCACACCCAGGATCCAGTTGCGCGTTTGGTTGGCCCTCACCAGTTCACTGCTTTGTACTTTGGCTTTCTGATTCAGCAGTTCAATGTTCTTTTCTTTCAATAAAATATCCTGGTCCTTTTTATTGGTTTCATAGAGCACATTCATCTGTGCAATATGATGGGTTTTTTCCTTGTTGAAAATAGAGTCCTTCAAAATAGCATACCGGTGGAAATGGCGGAAGGCATCCCGGAAATCCCCTACTGCGGAGTCCAGGCGTACCCATGCTATCTGGTTGGCGGCAAGTTGTATCAAAGTAGAATTTGTGGATAGCAGTTTTTCATCTGCCTCCAGGTACTGGCGGGCCAGCGCATGCTGCCCGCTTGCCAGCAGGTAGTCAATTTCCGCACCGTACACGCTCCGGGCCGCGTCATTTTCCAGTGTACGGCCTTTGGTGAGTTGTTGCAGCCGGTTAAACTGCCGTTGTGCATTCGGTATGTCTTTCAGCACACTGTAGTTGGCAAGAAAACTGGTAGTGTAAAGCACCAGGTAGGGCGTGTCTGCATTTGGGTATTTCCGCAGGATGTTGCCCAGGTGCTGGTTGCACTCCATGTACTTCCGCTGGCGGATCAGGTTATTGCCATAATTGAAGCCGATGAGATAAATGTCGTTGTAAGATTTATACTTTTCCGCTACCGCCAGCGCTTTTGCATAATAGCTGGCGGAAGTAACATATTCGTTGAGATAATAATAAGTGATGCCGAGGTGGTTGTAAACGGTGCATACCTGGAGGGTGGTATCATGGGCCTTCTCCGCAGCCTGGATAGCCAGCAGCCCGTATTGTACTGCGTCGTTGAGGTTACCGAGGCTGCAGGAAACATCGCCCATCAGGTCATACATGCGCTCCAGGTCCTGGGCGTTGATAGACTGGTAGAGTTTCAACGCCTGCTTCAATTCCACCAGGGACTGTGCATAGTCGCCGTAGATCTGCCGTGCATCAGCCAGTTCCCGCAGTGCGTCTGCTTCCTTGCGGATATTGCCTGCTGCATGAAAAGCCGCAACAGATTTTTCGATGTAGCGCATCTTCTCGGGGTATTGCTGCTCTGAAATGTTGTAGTAGCCAGACATTTCCCAATAGGCAAAGCCAAGGTCCGTGAGCAGCCGTGCGTCTGCAAATACTTGGATGGCATGGGCCACATATGCTTTCGCTTTGTCCCTTTGCTGCGCTTTAGATAAAGCTTTTGAGATCGCCATATCACTGTTGCCGGTGCCGGCTGCATCTTTGTGTGTGGCGGCAATGGCGGCTGCCTGTTGTGCGAGCAGCAAGGCGCTGTCTATGCCTGCTTTGTCATCCCGGTGCAGGTAATAATCATCGCTTTGCTGCAGCAGGCGGTTTATGGTGGTGGTATCGTTGGTAAGGTGTAATTGGCCGTGGGCACGCGAATGCAGGCCAGCTACAAAGATCAGCGCTATCAGTAGCCTACGCATGAGGTGTGTTTTTTAATCAATGCTCTTCAGTGCCATGAGAATTGGGGAGAGCCGGTGCCGGCGGATTAAAGATACATATTCCACCCAGCGTTTACAGGAAATTTTTGGCATTCACGAAATGTCACGATCCTGCCACCGCCACCGCGGTATGCCGCGGTAACAACGTTGCTGTTTTTTTTATCCGGCTCGTTATCAATGGATTGTATTGCTGGCATTTGCGTTGCCTGCATTGGTGCATTAATCACTGCCATGAGAACGAATCAAACCACTACAGTGCTGTTTATTACCGGCGCTTTTGTGCATCACAGTTGCTGGGATGCATGGAGAACTTACTTTGAAGGCAAAGGCTACACTACCCTGGCGCCGCCATGGCCCCACAAAGAAGGCAGTGCGGAGATGCTGCGCAACAGTCACCCTAATGCAGATATAGCCGCTAACCGCCTGGCGCCACTGACGGAGTATTATGCCGGTATTGCAAAGGGACTGCCGGAAAAGCCCATCCTGGTGGGTCATTCCATCGGTGGGCTCATCGTGCAGCTGCTGCTGCAGCGTGGGCTGGGAGCCGCGGGTGTGGCCATTCATTCCGTGCCGCCACAAGGCATTATTACGTTCAAATTCTCATTCCTGAAAGCAGGCTGGGGGCCACTCGGGTTTTTCACCGCTACCAGTAAGTCTTTCATGATGTCGTTCCACCAATGGAAGTATGCGTTTACGAACGGGATGGACTGCGATGCACAAAAGGATGCGTATTACCAGTACGCCATTCCTGAATCGAAGCTGATCGTGCGCGATACCATTACCAGTGCGGCACACGTTGATTTTAAACAGCCACATGCCCCATTGCTGCTCACTTCCGGCACTACAGACCATACCATACCGGCATCGCTCAATTATGCCAACTACCGGAAATATGCAAAGGGCCAGTCCGTGACGGACTATAAAGCATTTGAAGGCCGGAACCATTTTGTGCTGGGCCAGGCTACCTGGAAAGAAGACGCGGACTATATCATTGCCTGGCTGGAAAAATTATAACGGAACATTTTTTAGGATTATAAACACTAAACGCACTCATATGAAAAAACAACATGTCGGAGTTCTCTTTTTGCTGATGATCGTGATGGTATGGGCCAAACAACCGGTACAGGGCCAGTCTGCCCCAAAAGCGGCCAGTACCATCCCCTCCCTGCAACCCGCACCCCCTCCCGGGGGATTTAAACATGCCTATGCGCACGTGAATGGTATCGATATTCACTATGTGGTGGGCGGCTCCGGGGAGCCGCTTGTACTGTTGCATGGCTTTGGACAAAACTGGTACATGTGGGCCCGTCTTATGCCCGAGCTGTCAAAACATTTTACCGTAATAGCGCCAGACCTCCCGGGCGTAGGTGAATCCGGCAAACCGGACACCGGGTACGACAAAAAAACGATGGCCACCTATATCCATGGCCTGGTGCAATCACTCCATTACCAGCATATCAACCTGGCGGGCCATGATATAGGCCTGATGGTAGCTTATGCGTATGCGGCGCAGTTCCCGGATGAAGTGAACAAGCTGGCACTCATGGATGCATTGCTGCCCGGCATAGAGCCGGTATGGAGCCAGGTAAAAGGATCGGCCTGGTGGTTTGGTTTCTTCGCCTGGCCGGCATCCGGTGAGCTGGTAGCCGGCCGCGAAAGGCTTTTCCTGACAAATTTCTGGCCCCAGGTAGCGCACGTGAAAGATCCGTTCACGCCGGCGGAGGTGAATGAGTATGTGCGGGCATATGCCGTGAAAGGTGGCACCACCGGTGCTTTCCATTGGTTTGGCGCGTTTGAACAGGATGCAAAGGATAACCAGGAATTTGCGAAAACAAAACTGAAAATGCCGGTACTGGCCATGGGTGGTGAATATTTTGCGGCGGCGTTCTTAACGGAGCACTGCAAGCTGGTGGCGGAGCATGTGGAAACGGCTGATATTAAAGGCTCCGGCCACTGGGTGGTAGAGGAGAATACAGCAGCGGTGCAGGAAGGCCTGTTACACTTCTTCCTGGAATAAAAAAAGCTGCTGGAGAGCGGCTCTTGTTATGCTGATAGAGGCCGGCCTCATTGATGAATTTAAGCTGGTGGTGCACCCGGCGATGCACCCCGTTCACGCAGGAACAGGGCGCTGCTCCCGTATGGCCTGGCCAATGAGATACAATAATGCCGGATCACATTGACTGGTATGATACATGGCGATCATCCTGCCCTGGTGGTCCCGTAAATAAAAGACTTCCGTGCCATTGAGCACTACGGCTATACGGTAGGCGATGCCTTCTGTTCTGATCTCAACCGGCAGATCGTATTGGGCCCCGTTGAATTCCACATGAATGGGATAGCGTTCTATTTTCATGACGTAACGTATAGAATGTTGACAATGCAGGTACAACTGAAAGGTACTGTGACGGCGGTAACCTGCCGCTGATAGGGATCATCGCATTTGCTAAGACTGGTCAATGACCACTTTTACAGGATCGGCTAACTTTCTGTAAAATTTGTCACCATGAAAATAATAACTGCGGTCATAGATGCCCTTCAGTTCAATGAGACGCAACTGAACAACTTTTACCAGTTGGCAAAGACGGTGGACGGGGAAGTTACCATTGCATTACTTGAGCATACGGTAGCAGAAATGTATCCCCTGGCCGCGGCAAATCCTGAAGTATTTGCCAATACGTTTGAAGCGCTGGACCTTCCCTCCAAAGCCGAATTAGAGCAACGGGTGCAGCAGGGGCTTAAGAAGTTGAAAGATCTTTGTCTTATCAACCATATAAAAATGGAATTGCACGAAGAAACGGGTTTACCGGTGGCGTCCTTATTGAAGGAAACCCGGTTTTCAGACCTGTTACTTATTAATCGCGATGCTTCATTTTCCACGTTGTTGAGAGCAACGGAGCCCAGTCTATTGCCGGATGTGCTGGCAGGGGCCGAATGCCCGGTGGTGGTATTGCCTGAAGTGCTTTCACCGGTGAGGGAAGTGATCTTTACATTTAATGGCAGTTATTCCTCCATGTATGCCATCCGGGAGTTTACACAGCTAATGTCTTGCTATCACAGCCTTCCGGTAACAGTGCTGTATGTGAAGGAAAAGCAACAGCCGTTGCCGTTTGAAAAACAGTTGAAGGAATACCTGGATCACTATTACGGGCAGGTTTCTTTCGTTGTGATGGAAGGTGAGCCAGCTACCGTATTGTCTGGTTATGCTGCACAGCATCCCCAGGCTATTGTTACACTCGGGGCGTACGGGCGGAGCAATACATCGCGTTTCTTTCATCACAGTGACGCTAACCGGTTAGCGTACCAGTCTGGACTTCCCTTATTCATTACCCATGCCTGATACAGCAAGTTCAAAAGCAGGCGCTGATATTTTCTCTTGCGCGGGATTATCATTGCCCGCAATATGGGACATTACCGGAAGTAGTGATGGCGGGCTGTCTGCAAAGGAAGCGGAGCGCCGGCTGGAAGCAGAAGGGCTGAATGTGATCCATGCAGCCAGGCAGGAAAAAGAATGGTTGTTATTGTTGTCTCACTTCAGGAACCCCCTGGTGATCCTGCTGCTCATCGCGGCGGTGATCTCTTTTTCATCGGGGGAGCCGGTCAGCGCTATGATCATCATGGCGATCATTTTAGCCAGTGTAGGGCTGGATTATTGGCAGGAGCGGGATTCCCGCAATGCGGCGGAGGACCTGCAGCACACCCTGGCCAATAAAGCCCTCGTGCTGCGCGATGGCGTTTATATTGAAGTCCCTGCCAGCCAGCTATGCCGGGGTGACATCGTACAATTGGAAGCAGGCAGGATCATTCCTGCAGATGGGAGGATGATCTGGGGCAGGGATTGTTTTGTAAACCAGTCTTCGCTTACCGGGGAATCTTTCCCCGCGGAGAAAAATGAAGGGGTAATTAAAAACGGTGCCGGCCTTGATAGCCTCCACAATATGCTGTTCATGGGATCGAGTATGATCAGTGGCAATTGCAGGATGGTGATCACGCAAACGGGGAAAGCCACCGAGTTGGGTAAGATCGCCGGTACGTTAAGCCGCCGTGCACCCATGAATGGCTTTGAACGGGGCATCCGTAATTTTGGATGGTTGATCCTGAAAGTAAGCGCTATCCTCGTGCTGTTCATTTTCGTGGTCAATGCGTGGCGCCACCAGGACCTGCTGCAATCATTCCTTTTCGCCATTGCTATTGCCGTGGGGCTTACCCCGGAACTGTTACCGATGATCATGAGTGTTACAATGTCCAGGGGGGCCACCCGGATGGCCCGGCTGGGCGTGATCATCAAACAGGTAACGGCGATTCCCAATTTTGGCAGCATGGAGATCCTGTGCACGGATAAAACAGGTACGCTTACAGAAGACCGCATTGCCCTGGTGTGCAGCGTAACGCCGGCTGGCACGGCCAGTAAGGAAGTGGAGGAATTAGCCTATCTCAATAGTTATTTCCAGACCGGTGTAACCAGCCCGCTGGATACGGCCATACTCGATTGCAAGGTAGCAGTACCGGCAGATTACACCAAAGTGGATGAAATTCCTTTTGATTTTTCCCGTAAGCGGGTGAGCGTAGTGGTGCGGATGAAAAATGAAATGGTCCTGATCACAAAAGGCGCCCCGGAGGAAGTTTTTAAAACATGCGGCTTGAGCCCCGAGGCTATTGAAGTTGCCAATCAGCAATACACGCTTTTGAGCGGGCAGGGATTCAGGGTATTGGCGGTAGCCACACGGACGTTGTCAACTACGGGCCCGTACAGTATTGCAGACGAATGCCAACTGCAACTGGCGGGCTTTGTGGCATTCCTGGATCCGCCCAAAGCTGACGTAAAGCAGGTGATCGATGCACTACAGGAAATGGGAATAGCGATAAAGATCCTGACGGGAGACAACCACCTGGTGACACGGGCGGTGTGCGACAAGATCGGGTTGAATGTAACCCATATCCTGCAGGGGACGGAAATGGATGCATTAAATGACGATGCGCTGGCCCAGCGCATCCGGCATACTACTATATTTACGCGTGTGCTGCCGGAGCAAAAGAACCGGATCATACAACTACTAAAGAAGCAACATGCCATAGTAGGTTATCTTGGAGACGGCATCAACGATGCGCCCGCGCTGAAAACGGCAGATATAGGCATTACGGTGAATAGTGCAGTGGACGTGGCAAGGGATGCGGCAGACGTGATCCTGACCCGGAAGGATCTGAAGGTGTTGCAGGATGGTATCCGGGAAGGGCGAAAGACCTATTGCAATACCATGAAGTACATCCGCATGACCCTCAGCTCCAATTTCGGTAATATGTTTTCCATGGCGGCAGCCGCCATGATCCTGCCTTTCCTTCCCATGTTACCGGCGCAGGTGCTGGTCAACAATTTTCTGTATGATACCTCGCAACTGGCCATCCCTACTGACACTGCAGATGATGAGCAGCTGCGTATTCCCCGCCAGTGGGACCTGCCAAGCCTGCAGCGGTTCATGCTGTGGTTTGGCCTGTTAAGTTCCCTGTTTGACCTGTTGACCTTTTACCTGCTTTATCATCATTTTAAGACAAGTCCTGTTTTGTTCCGTACCGGTTGGTTCATGGAATCGCTGGCTACGCAAATACTGGTGGTTTTCATTATCCGTACGGACCGGGTGCCATTCTATAAAAGTAAACCGGCTGGTGCACTTGTGTGGAGCGCATTGGCTTGCCTCCTGCTCGGGTGGGTGCTACCTTATAGCATATTGGGCCGGTATATGGGCTTTACCCAGCCGCCCTGGCACGTCATTTTGTACATTGCCGTGCTGGTAGTGCTTTACCTGGTAAGCGCCGAGCTACTGAAACGCGCACTGCTGCGCTTCTATGGTAATAAAAAGGCGCCGCTGGAACGGCGCCGGGAAAAAGTTGTTATTTGAATTTCAGGGCCAGCGTTACAATGTTGCTGGTAAGCCCTGTGGACCGCATATAATGGCCGTACCGAAGTTCCAAGGAACTAAAATGCTGGTAGCCCAATACCCCTTTGGGAGGCGATAACCGCAGGTTAGCCCCAACGAAATTACTGTGCAGTGAGGACAGGTCATAGTCGCTGGTATAGTAAGTTTCCGCCGGGTTGTGCTGGCCGTATGACTTGAAATAGCGGGTGCCCTGCTGTGTGTTGTAGCGGTAGAAGGGACTGAGGGAGAGGAACGGCGTAAATTTCACCGGTACTTCAATTTCTGCGGTATGTGCGCGGATGCCCCAGTTATCCATATAATACCGGTAAAAAGCACGCACAATAAAGTGATCATCCAGGAAGTAGCTGAAACGTACACCGATCGGCAGTTTGTACCGGTTGTCCGGCAGGTTTTCCGCCCGTTCGGATCCGTCTGTAAAATAGTTGCGCTGGTAACGGGTGGCCAGTAGCCCGTGTTGATAAGAAGGCTCCGCGATGATCATTGCCTGTAGCCTGGTATTGATCACCTGCGACAATGAAAAAGATGCACTGTAAGAATCGCGTGGCTTGTTTTCATAGGGCCCTCCTTCTTGTCCCGGCGGGCGCAGTTCTATGGGCAGGATCACTTTCCAGGTATCAAAGAAAGCCTGTGCTTTAAAGTCAAACTGCCGGTTCTTGTCTTTTGAAAGACGGGTAAGAAGGAAGCCGATGCCGCGCGACTGGTAATCAAACTCAGAGGATAAAGATGCGCTTACACCAAAAGCATTGCCTGTTTTCTCATTGGAGCGTGTCCAGTGTAAAGAAGGGTAGACGCGGGTGTCTGCAGATGATGCAGATGAAATGGTGTGCGGATCTATCTTGTCAGAAGAAGCCGATGTGTAGTGGTCAATGCCCAGTTCAAACTGGAAAGTGTGTTTAAAACCAGCCGCATTGAACTTGGACACCTGGATGTTGATCGTGTTGGCAAAGTCGGTGAGTTTTTCCGTACCAATGCCCCCTGTTACGGCGGAGTTATTACCATCCTGGTGATAGTAGCCGGATACAAAATTGATCTCATCCAGGTGCAGGGTGCGCGCTACATAGTGGCTGCTGTCTGCCGGGCTTTGTGCATGCGTGGTGAGCATGCCTGCCCATAGCGCCAGTATGGAAAGGGATATTTTTTTCATTACTTGCTTCCTTTACATTTAATTACAACCGCATCCGCCGCCGCTCTTGCCGCCATTGGCACCGGAGCCGCCTTCGCGGTATAGCTGGAAGTTCTGTTCAAATTGTTGCGACCTGCGTGCGGATAACTCCATTTCAGAATCGTTGATCTTGCTTTTTTGGTAGGCCTTTACCGTGGTACAGGCTGAGAAACCTGCACAGGCAAGTATCACCAACCAGGTGCGGAGCCTGCTGTTATTGTGTAACATGTATGTTGTTTGTATGAGAGAGATGATTTTGGTCGTCTATGATAATGCAGGCAATGTTGCGCAATTGGTTCACCAGGTGCAGGCCCACTTTTGCGCCCATCACCATTACCGGGGTTGCCATGGCATCTGCCAGTTCTGCACTGGGGCAAAGTATGGTGACGCTCTTTACACCGGTAACCGGCAGGCCGGTGGCAGGGTCTATCGTGTGGGCGTACCGTTTGCCGTTGATGGTGGCATATTTCTCATAATTACCGGAGGTGGCAATAGACATGTTGCTGATGCGCAATGCGGAGAAGGGTTGCCTTGCCTGGTCCGGATCTGCAATGCCAATGGTCCAGGGCGCTCCGTTAGGTTGTGTGCCCCAGCAGGTTAGGTCGCCGGCTGCGTTCACAATGCCGCTTTCCACGCCCTGTGATTGCAATAGCTGGCGTGCTTTATCTGCCGCATACCCCTTGCCGATGCCTCCAAACCCTATCCGCATGCCTTTTTCTTTCAACATCACGGTGCAGTGCGTTGCATCCAGCAGTACGTTCCGATAATTAATAAGCCGTACGGATTGCCTGGCCACTGCAGGATCTGGCAGGGAGGTCATGTTGGTATCAAAATTCCACAGGCTTTTGTCGATACCACCGTAAGTAATGTCAAATGCGCCTTGTGTAAGACCGGATATTTTAATGGAGCGCTCTACAAGCTGGAAAAATTCCTGTGATACCTTCACGGGGGCAATACCCGCCATCGCATTAACGGCGGCAGTTTCACTGTCGTCGCGGAAGGTGGTTAACATCGTCTCAATGCGCTGTATTTCCCGGATGGCTGCAGCAATGCGGGCCCTGGCCCAGGCTTCGTTCCCACTGACCACCGTGATCTCAAACCGGTTGCCCATGAGCCGGAGCACTTCCTTATAAAGACTGGTAGCGGCTTTAGTGGCTGGCATGTAATTGCTGTTCTATTTCTCCTACAAATTGCGCAGGTGTTTCATCGGGGCACCCTTCCCAGGTTTTGATCACTTTTCCATTACTGTCCAGTAGCAAAGTATATGGAAATTTACCGTCAGGGTTGTATTTATCTGCCAGTGCCTCGTTGCGTTTTACCTGGTCTTTGGGCAGCTGGTTCTTTTTCTGGCGGGGAAAGTCGGCCCTTACCAGCACCAGGTGATCTGCCGCGTAAGCCTCAAAGTCTTTTGCTTCCAGGATGGTACTGCGCAGTCGGATGCAGGGGCCGCACCAATCGGAACCCGAAAAGTTTACAAGCAGATATTTGTGGGAACTGGCAGCGTCCGTGCGGGCTGCCTCAAAATCGCCGGACCAGGTAAGACCCGGGCCAAACATCATAAACAGGACAATCGTAATTAATTTCATCTGGTGCGTAATTATTGCCTGTAATTTAACACCGTGGCGGCAATTTTATTGTGTGAGCGCCGCCTCTCAGGACTGGCTGGTATCGCTGTAAGCTTAAATTCTGTATTGAATCTGTACCCTTGGTAACGCCTGCCTGTGGCCGGTTTGAGGCGCCCCTGGCCGTCCCGGGGGCTAAATGTTAAAATGTTGCAAATTATAGATGTCCTGATAAAAATGCACCTTGCCGAAGGCATCGGGCCAGGCGGTATTATAAAGCACCATTATGTATACCGGCTGGTTGAGCATGATCGTCTCGGGGGCCTGGTGTTTGAGGCATTCGTTGGATAAAAGGGATTTTGCCACTTCAGGTTTGTCCGCCAGTAAAATGCGGGCCAGTGCCATGGCTTCTTCCACCCGTATGCAGCCGTGGCTGTAGAAGCGCCGTTCAAACATGAACAGGGTTTTCGAGGGCGTGTCGTGAAGGTAAATATCATATGGGCTATTGAAGCTGAATTTAATAATGCCCATGGCGTTATCGCAACCGGTAGACTGGCGCAGGCGATAGGGGAAATGGCCAGGGCCAAGTTGTTGCCATGCGATATGCCGGGGATTAACAATGCGGTCGCGGGCATCCAGCACCTGGAATTGATTGTTTTCCAGGAAACGGGGGTTCCGGCGCTGCTCCGGGAGCAATTCCTTCACCGCGATGCGATGGGGCACCGACCAGTACGGGTATAACTCGGCGCTGGTAATGGTGCTGCACAAGGTATGGGTAGGCGTAGCGGGTTTCCCGGGAATTACACGGGTATAGAGCAACAGGCTGTCGTTCCGGTAAAATTGCAGGTCGGCGGAGGGGAGATTTACAATGATCACCGGTTGGCCGGCCAGGTACCGGCTGGCCCAGCGCACCTGGTCCATGGCAGCCTGGATAGCATGGATGCGGGCCGCGAGGGGGGCACGCAGGGTATCTGTGATCATGTCGCGGTAATGTTGCAGCGATTTTTTTAACGCACGGTAAAGACTGTTACCGGGCTCCATCCTGGTCATGAATTGCCCGAAACGTCCTTCGGCTACGGCATCGGCCAGTTGGGCGCTGACCGGGAGCGGAGGCTCGGGGGTGTAGTGAAGACCATTGAAATCTACCGGAGACAGGCCCGGCCTGCCGTAAGCCACGTCATGAAAATATTGGGTAGCAATACAGGTCAGCTCCTGGTTAGCAAAAGCCGTGTCATTCTGGTCAGGTAATTGCTGGCGGCCATCACACAAAGTCTGGACATAGCTAACGTTGTAGTCTTCCGGCGGAAGGCCCAGGCTGTCTGCCTGCAACAGGTACCGGTATAATGTGTCCAGCAGTGGGCTGCCTTCCTCATTGATCCAGCTGATCGCTGCAGGTGGAGTGTTCAGGCGCGGGAAAGCGGTGGCCGCATACAAACCGGATTGCGCGCTGGCACCTGGCAAACGGAACATCAGCAGGCAGGCTATTGCCGCGAAATATAACCTGTAAGGCATATAAAAATATTGGCGGGTAAAAAAACGCCGCTGGCGCCTTACAGGGCGCACAGCGGCAGTTGCAGGCGGTTGTCAGCTAACGGGGACATGTACCGGGCCTCCGTTACGACGTGCCTCTTCTTTTTTGGGGAGCGTTAACTGTAGAATACCTTTTTCGTAGCTGGCGGCAATATGTTCCTTGTTCACACCGGTTGGCAAGGTAAAGCTGCGGGTGAAGCTGCTGTAGTTATACTCCCTGCGGGTGAAGCGGGTTTTGTTCACCTCTTTTTCATCTTCTTTTTCCGCGCTGATGGTCAGGTTACCTCCTTCTACTACTATTTTGAAGTCATTTTTTTCCATCCCGGGCGCCGCGAGTGAAATTTTGTAATCGTCTTTACTTTCCACTACGTTGACCGCTGGCAGGCTGGCAGATGCCCAGTTGGGACGAAGCTCAAAGCCATCGAACCAGGTGTTCCAGGGCCGGAAAAATTCATCGAAAGTACTGGGCAGGAAATTGTTTTTGGTTAATGCTTGTGTAGACATAAATCCTCTTTTTTATCGGGGGTGATAAGATCGGTTTACGCTGTCAAAATTAGACGGAAGAAAAGCCATTGCAAATGACCCTGTACAGGCGCACATATGACAATGATCAATGCTGCTGCAGTGTTGTAATAGCACGCTCATATGGTAGTGTCCTTCCGGCAAAGCATAAGTCCCGGGTATCCGGGGCGCCTTTCCATTTCCCGGCATGTGATACAATTTACTTAGGCCTTAACTGATCAGGATCATTGCGGAAGATGACCATGGTCAGCGTTTATATGGAATCCTTAGTTTAGTTTCATATAGATCAGCATATGTGTTAACGGTGTTGAAAATATTAAGCGAAAGCCATAACTTCACAAAACCCCTGTCCATTTCACTTCTATTTCACTTGAACAGACTATGTAAGTCACAGAGCATCCATCCTGTGTTAATTTAGCCCGGAGCAATCATGGAATTGGTATTCCCAGAGATGACAGTAGCCTCTCTTTGAGCATTTTTTCCGTACCAGGAATATGTCCAATCATTTACCAAGCATAATCATTTCGTCATGGCAACGATCTTACTCATTGAAGACAACGACGATATCCGCGAAAATACCGCGGAAATACTGGAGCTGGCCAATTATCATATGCTCACTGCAGCTAATGGTAAAATAGGGGTCCAGTTAGCGCTTGCGCATCATCCTGATATTATTATTTGTGATATTACAATGCCCGTGCTGGACGGGTATGGCGTGTTGCACCTGCTGCACAAAAATGAAGCAATGGAGAACATTCCCTTCATCTTCCTCACAGCAAGCGCCGAGCGAAGCGAAATGCGCAAGGGCATGGAACTGGGAGCAGATGACTATATAACAAAACCATTTGATGCTACAGAATTGTTAAACGCCATTGAGAGCCGGCTCAGGAAGTCAGCGAGGCTCAAACAGGATAATGGAATAGGTATAGACGGCCTAAGCAGCCTGATACAAGCTGTATCCGGCAAGGATCTCCTGGACGCCTTGCACCAGGACCGGAACATAAACCGTTACAAAAAGAAGCAGATCGTGTATACGGAGGGAAATCATCCCGCCAGCCTTTTTTATGTACTCAAAGGTAAGGTGAAGACCTACCGTCGCAATGATAATGGAAAGGAGCTGATCACCGGGTTATTCGGTGCAGGCGAATTCCTGGGGTATGTGCCCATGCTGGAAAACAGTGTCTACCGTGATCAGGCAGAAGCGATCGATGACACGGAGCTGGCGGTTATACCCCGGAGTGATTTTGAAGAACTGGCCCTGCATAACCCGGAAGTGATGCAGAAATTCATCCGCATCCTTACCCGTAATATTCTTGAAAGGGAACAACAATTGTTGAGCATCGCTTATAACTCGTTGCGGAAAAAAGTGGCGGATGCATTATTGACGCTCTGGAGAAAATATAATATCAGTAGCCAGGCCCAATTCAGCCTGGAAGTAAGCCGCGACAACCTGGCCGCGGTAGCCGGCGTGGCAAAGGAATCGCTGATACGTACACTGGGCGACTTCCGTGAAGAGCGCCTGCTGGCGATCAAGGAAGGATGTATATTCCTCACCGATATACCACGCCTGGAACAGATGATGAATTAGCCAGGCTTCGCTGCGGATGCCTGTGATTTTAAGGATGCGCTACGAACAAGGGGATCTTCTTCCCGGCGGCCATGCCGGCCGCAAAGCTGCGGTGAAAAAGCTCAGAGAGACCAGAACGGCCAAACGCACCGGTGACCAGGATAGGGTTACGCGGTCCGGCCAGCCATTTAGCAAAATCGTCATGATCATCCTTATTGAGCCGGTAAGTGCTCAGCGATGGGAAATGAGTTTCAGTGTGCTCCCGGATGTAAGTTTCATAAGGGAGCTCGTTAGTGTCCTTTGAGGCTACATATACAAGGTACACCGGTAGTTGCTTCCACTGCGGGCAAAGGTTGGCAAATTGCCGGATGGCATAGGCGGAGGCGCGGCTGCCATCATAGGCCAGCACTACGGATTCCGGGTAATTTGCCTGTTCGGGTATCAGGATCACCGGGCATTCTGCTCCATGCAGGATGTCCCGCATATAATCACTGGGTGTGTTGAAGGTAAGATCATTATAGAAGTCTTCACCGCACAGGAACATCAGGTCCGCAAAGCGGCTTTCCAGCTTCAATGCCGGTAAGGCCTCCTGGTAAAGCTCGCGGTGTACACGGAATGATATATTGTTCTCACGGCAGTGTTCCTTAAAATCCCGGACATGGCTGTTTACCAGATAAGCGTCCCCCGCATCAATGGGAGGTTTGTACAGACCGCCTTCAGGTAGGGCATAGGTCCAGTTATACACATATTTGCGGGGCAGGAAAGCGCCTGCTATTGTAACGGGGTAATGGGCGTTGATGCGGTTAATAAAATCAAATGCGTTACTGGCGCTGTGTAACCCGTCTGAAACTAACAATACCTTGTTCATAACCTGTTTTTTAGGTGAGTAACATGATAGATCCTGTGAAGTTATTGATAACAGGATCTGCCCGAAGCTAGGTGTTGCTGCCGGCAAGAGAAATGATAGCGGTCAATGACCGGTATGACAGCAGGTTGCCTCATTCCATTACCAGCACTGCTGCGCCCTGGAACTCACCTGCCCTTAGTTGTTGCAAAGCCAGGTTGGCTTCCTGCAGGGGGTAGGTCTTAATAGTGGTATGTACATCCATACCTGGCAGCAGGTGGAAAAAGGTGACACCGTCGTGCCGGGTAAGGTTGGCAACAGATCGTACTACCCGTTCCTCCCACAGCAGGTTATAAGCAAAAGATGGAATATCACTCATATGAATACCGCCGCACACCACGACGCCACCTTTGTCTGTATCCGCAAGCGCTTTGGGTACCAGTTCTCCGGCTGGTGCAAAGATGATGGCGGCATCGAGTTTTTCAGGTGGCGTTGCCGAAGCATCACCCGCCCAGCAGGCTCCCAATTCCCGGGCAAAGGCCTGGGTGGTTACATCGCCATCCCGTGTAAATGCATAGACCTCCTTACCTTGCCGTACCGCTACCTGGGCGAGAATATGCGCCGCCGCCCCAAACCCATAAAGGCCGATGCGTCTTGCAGTTGCACCGGCCATCATGTAAGCGCGGAAACCGATCAGGCCTGCACACAATAGCGGGGCCGTACCCGGAACGGCCATCCCGCTGTCCAGCGAGATGCAATAAGCAGCATAGGCCACCGTGTACCCTGCATATCCACCATTAACCGTGTAACCGGTAAATAGCGCATGCTCACAAAGATTTTCCAATCCTTTCCGGCAATAACGGCAAGTGTTACAGGTGTAGGCCAACCAGGGAATACCCACCAGGTCGCCCTCTTTCAGACTGGTCACCATCTTGCCTAAAGCTACCACGCGGCCTACAATTTCGTGCCCTGGTATCAATGGAAGCGCGGGATGCGGCAATTCCCCATCCACCACGTGAAGATCTGTACGGCACACACCGCAGGCGATCACTTTCACCAATACCTGTTCCGTCCCAGGCACGGGAACAGGCACCATGGTATATTGAAGCGCGCTGTTGGTGGCCGTTAATACCATTGCAGGCATTTGCGCAGGAATGTTCATAGCAATTTTTCAGGAAAAGTAGGCAAGTCCTTTTTCACGGATGATGATGCAGGTCAGTTGCCGCGCTGATTTGCACTTCAATGGCGCGCCCGCTTTGAGGTTGCCATGAATTAGCAGCGTTGGTGATGCCGGTCATTGCCAGCGTTGCATATCCGGGATAATTTCGGCCATGTGAAAAACAATCAATTGTTTAACCAAAATTTTTCAACATGAAAACAGATAACCAGATCCAGCAGGACGTGATGGATCAACTTCAATGGAACCCCATGCTGGATGCGGCAGAGATCGGGGTTTCGGTTAGGGACGGTATCGTTACCCTGTCCGGCATAGTAGACTCCTATGCAAAAAAAGTAGCCGCGGAAAATGATGCTAAAAAAGTAGCAGGAGTAAAAGCGGTTGCGGAAGACATCCAGGTAGGACTTTCGCCACTTTTCAAGAAGACCGATACTGAAATTGCAGATGCGATCCTGAGAACGTATAAGTGGAACATTTCCGTACCGCAAAACAAGATAAAAGTGAAAGTAGAAGATGGTAATGTCACTTTGGAAGGACAGGTTGACTGGTTCTTCCAACGCAATGCAGCCAAGGATTCTATTGAACATCTCATTGGTATACGGCACATTAATAATTACATCGCCGTGGCGCAACGCGCTACACCGGCGGATGTTAAAAACAAGATCATATCTGCCTTTTACCGGAGCGCAGCCCTGGACGCCGATAAGATACAGGTTGATATTATCGGCAATCATGTGACGCTGACTGGCAAGGTGAGATCTTTTGCTGAGAAGGATGATGCTGCCATTGCCGCCTGGTCTGCACCGGGAGTAAGCACCGTTGATAACCAGATTGAACTGGCGGCTGAGGAATACGCACTCTGATCATATACGGGGACAAGTTGTACAGCATGACGGCCGGCTTGTCCCTTTTTCATTTTTCATTGGTATCTGTCATGTTTTATATGTTGTCTATGCACAAGGGATATCTCCTAACCTGTTTATGCCTGATACTGCTGCCGGGCTATGATTGCCAGAAAACAGAGCGCCTGCAACAGGCATTTAAGAAGGACCGGCTGGTTGTAACCCCGCTGCCGGCCGATACCACCATCCTGGTGGATACACTTGCCTATAATGCCAGGTTACAACGATTGGCGCATTGGCCGGCATCATCACGCTGGCCGGTGAAGGCGGCATACCCGCTTCGCGGCGCCATCCTGCCTTTTAAGCGGGTGGTGGCTTTTTATGGAAACCTGTATTCCGGAGGAATGGGCATACTGGGCGCATTACCGCCGGAACAAATGCTGGATAAGTTGCAGGAGGAAGTGCAGCATTGGACAGATGCTGATACTACCACGCCGGTAGTACCGGCGCTGCATTACATCGCCGTTACCGCCCAACGAACTCCCGGCCCTGCCGGCCGGTACAATCTTCGCATGCCGGACCAGCAGATCGATAAGATACTGGAGCTTGCGGCGCGTGCCCATGCATTGGTATTCCTGGATATCCAGGTAGGACATAGCCACCTCCAGGATGAGATCCCGTTACTTAAAAAGTATCTTGCCATGCCACAGGTGCACCTGGGCATTGACCCCGAGTATTCTATGAAAGATGGCAGTGTTCCATGCGCCAGCATTGGTACATTTGATGCGGCGGATATTAATTATGCATCCGGCTGGCTGGCAAACCTGGTGCGGGAAGAGGGAATCCCACCGAAGATCCTGGTCGTACACCGTTTTACGCAGGCAATGGTCACCAATTACGCCAATATCCGCACGTGTCCCGAGGTGCAGATCGTGATGAATATGGATGGATTTGGGTTCCCGGGCAGGAAGATCGATACCTATGTGCATTGGATAGCCGGGCAGCCGGTGCAGTTCACCGGCTTCAAGTTGTTCTACATAAACGACGTACGTGACAAAAGAAGTACGGGATTAATGACCCCGCAGCAGGTGCTGGCGCTAACGCCACAACCCATTTACATTCAGTATCAATAAAAATCCCCATGAATAGCTACTCCCAATCCATGATGTGGACCGTCCTTGTTTTTTCATTGGTATGTATTAACAGGACATCCTTGGCGCCTGGAAATAACGCCCCCATCCGGCAGGAAGAAGGCCGGCAAATTCCGGTACTTTGTTATCATCATGTATATACCGACATGAAAGGACACGCACCGGCCTACAGCATCAGCCTTCATAATTTTCGCGCACAATTGAAGATGCTGGCAGACAGTAATTTTCATGTGATATCGCCCGACCAGTTGTATGATCATCTTTGCTGTGCGGCAAAATTGCCGGACAAACCAGTATTGCTGACCTTCGATGACGGAAACCAGGAGCAGGCCACCCTGGTGGCGCCCCTGCTGGACAGCATGGGATACAAAGCCACGTTCTTTATTATGACAGTAACGATCGGTAAACCGCGCTATTTGTCTGCAGCGCAAATTGCCACCTTGAGCGCGCATGGGCATGTGATCGGCGCGCATACCTGGGATCATCCCGATTGCCGGACACAGACAGTAAAGGATTGGCCAGTGCAACTTGGAAAACCTAAGCAGGCACTGGAGCACATCACCGGGAAGCCGGTGGTATATTTAGCATGGCCGTTCGGCGCGTGGAACGAAGCTGCCGTAAGTGCCGTAAAACAATATGAATATAAAGCCGCATTTCAGCTGGCAGGGAAACCAGGCGAAACACCGGGATTGTATACGATCCGCAGGTTGATGGTAGCGGGCAACTGGGGAGGAACGGAGCTGTATAACGAAATGTTGAGAACCTTTAAATAAGTTGCTGGCTGGCTGCCGGCGGCTGCGCGTCTGTAGTGGCAGGCGGCTGCTCGTTTGCAACGGCCTTTCCCAGGCCGGGCAAGGTGTCCATTAATTGCCGGTAAAGCTGGCGCTGCACGGTAAGCCAATGTTTTTCCAGTTGCTGTAAACGCTGCCGGGTGGTTCCTGCAGGGGGATAAATGTTCCGGTCACTATGGATGAGCTGCAGGTATACATGGCTATCTAAATATTGCCCGATCAGGTCAGTGTAAGTGCTGAGCGTTGCTGCATTTATGGCCGATGCCGGCCCCCGGTACGCCGGCAGATCATGTTCAAACGCAGCCAGGTTGTATTGCAGGTCTTTGAGGCCCTGGCGCAAGGGGTGGATCGCATACGGAGCGACCGGATCGTTTTGCAATGGTTGAAGGCATTTCTTGAAAAAACGTTCCATATCTCGGCCTGAAACCTTGTGAGGAAGGCGTTTCTCTAACTGGGTGAACGCATGTTTAAGTTTTTTTACAGAATAGGTCTGCATGGCGGCGATGGCTTGTAACCGCAGTACATGCGCATCAATGTCGGCTGCGTAATCAGACAGCCCCTGTTGTGCGTTGATCATCGTTGCCTGGAGTTGATAGGTCCGGATGCGGCCGGCTATGGTATAGGCTGCTTTAAGTTTTTTGGGTAGCTTATAAGGCCGGTGGCCAGGCCTCGCGGCAGATAGCAGGTGAAGGGACGCACGGAACTTTTTTACCTGTACGCGGAATGTATGGACTGCTTCCGGCGTATAACCGGGGTGCATAGCTTGGAGGCAGGTCAGCAATTTTTTATACTGGTGACGGAAAATACGCCGGATTGTTTGCTGTTTCATAATGATGACTTTGGAATATGACCAACAGGTATTATTGATGGGCGATAAACAATGGGATCTTTTTACCTTCAGACAGGGACGCTGCAAAGCTGCGACGGAATAACTGGGAAAGCCCCGAGCGGCCAAAGGAGCCGGAGACCAGTATGGGCCGTTTTGTTTTTAACCATTGTTCATCCTCGTTAGGTGATTTTCCGCTGATACATTGTACCGTAAGGTTGGGAAAGTGTGCCCTGGCCAGGTCCAGTATCTTGTCCTGGTAAGGTAGATCCTTGTCTCCTTGTTCACTCAGGTAGATCAACATGGCAGGCAGCTCGCACCAGTGAGGAAATAACGTGGTAAAACTACGGACGGCGTATGCCGAGGAGGCACTGCCGTCATAGGCCAATATCACGGTTTCAGGATATTCCGCTTCTTCTGGTATCAATATTACGGGACACTCCATTGCATGGAGGGTTTCGCGCAGGTAGTCGTTGGGCGTGCTGAAAGAAAGGCTGTTATAATAGTCAGCATTATTCAGCAGCAGGAAGTCTGCAAAGCGGCTCTCACGACGGACAATAGGCAATGCATCTTTTTTTAGCTCCCTGCATATTTTGGCTTCAATACCATTGGTAGCGCAGAGCTGCTTAAAGTGGGCAATGGTATCATCAACGCTGGAAATATCATTTTCATCGATGGGTGGCACGTAGAGTGCGCTCAGCGGATAGGCATATGTCCAGGTGTTGGCGATTACGATTTGCGGAAGGAAGGCTGCTGTTAAACAGATCGGAGCTTCCCTGTGCAAGCGTATGATAAAGTTTCCAATGTGACTGATGTCATGAAGGCCATCAGTTACCAATAGCGCTTTTTTCATGGCTATGCAATTTAGGCGTGGATGAAATGCCGGAATATATCCCTTAAAAGTTGTCCCGGGCTACAGTAGGCCGCTGCTCCTGTACGGCACGGCCAATGCAGTAAAGCAGGTCAGGGTCAAGATCGCCATGGCATGCTGGTTTCAGCCCGTCATGCTCATCACGCGAAAAGAAAATATGCATACCATCTACCAGTACACTAATACTCCGGCAGTCGCCGTCTGTCCTGATCTCTACCGGCAGTTCGTAATGAACACCGCGGTGCTCCACGTAAATGGGATAGGTTTCTGTTTCCATGACATAGTATTTTTAGCGTATTACGATATGAATTACTCAAAAGGTACGCTTGTAGGCTCTTAATACCGATGATCATGATCAATACGACCGCTAAAGTGGATCAATGTGTGCGGGATGCTGGTACCAAATAGGAAAGCGGCTGCCTTGGAGGAGGTAGCCGCTTTCCTGCTGTTGATTATAGTTGTTAGCAGTGGGATAAGAACAACGGGCATTTGACCTGCCTGATGAGCGTATTGCAAAGCTGGTTGTGAAAAAGACGGTAGAGGCCGCCGTGTTGTTGCGCCCCCATGACGATGAGCGTGTTAAACGGCTGGGTTTTGAGATAATCCAGGATCGTCTCCTCTACATGTCCCTGCAGTACGGTGTAGCGGGCGTTAGGATGGTGTCTTTTCATGAATTCTTTCATGAGATGGCTGTCAGGTGTGTGGTTGCCGGTGTGGGTGGCATTCACGGTTAGTATTTCCAATGGCAGGAGGTTCAGTGCCGGTACCGTGTAATTGAACATTTTGATAGCATGTACCGAAGATGGCGAACCGTCAAACAGCATGATCACTTTATCCACGTCCACGAATTGTTCATTGACCAGGAATACCGGGCATTGCACTTCCGTGAGCAGCTGGCGTATGAAGCCCGTGGGAGGGTTCTCTTTCTCAACGGACATCGTTTCGCGGCTGTCTATCACCAGCAGGTCTGCATATACACTTTCCCGCAGGAGGTCATCCATGGCAAAGCGCTGGTCGCGGTGCACTGTGCAGGTCACCCCCTCATTCCTGCAGGCAGATTCAAAATAGTCGATAGCGGCGTCCCTGCAGGCGGTATCTGCCTGGATAACCCGGTCTGCCTCATCGTTCCCGGTGTATTGATGCAGGATTTCGTAAGGCGCCAGGCTGTTGTACAGCATGCTTTCAAGGGAAATGCCTACCACGTGGGCCGGCATGCTTTTGGCCAGCATCAGTGCGTATTGCAGTGAATTGTCTGAAAATTTAAGGCCGTCAAAGGCCACGATGATCTTTTTCATAGATCAATGATTGTGTGTAATGAATACGGGTTGTGTTACCAGTTCCAGTACCTGTTTGGCATGACTGGGCTGGAAGGCAGTTGAGAAGACACTCCGGCCATAGGCACCCATCACGATGAATGCACCATGTTTGTAGATCAGTTCTTCCATCAGGCCGGCGCGTACACTGGTTTCATAATTTATCCAGGTGATATTGGTATAATGCACTTCCAGCCACTCCTGTAGCCGCCGGAGATCCTCAGGTGCTATCTTATTATCTGCGTCAATGGTCAGCAGTGTAACCGGAAGCCGGTTAAGGTCCGGGAAAAGGTAGGTGAATTGCTTGATGGCGAATATGGAAGACAGTTTGCCGTCATAAGTGAAGATCAGTTGCTGTATACCCTCAAAACTTTCCGGCATCACGATCACGGGGCATTGGGCATAGTTAAGTAATTCCTTTACAAAACCGGTAGGCACCGGGTCCGGCGAATTCCGGAACGAAGTATCCGCATCTACAAGGATAAAGTCCGCGCAGACACTTTCACGGATAACTTCATTTACCGGTTCCCCACATTCACGGTAAATGTTGCAGGTGATCTCCTGTGTTGCACAGGCGGCGCGCAGCCGTTTTATATTTTGTGCGCAACTCCTCCTTTTCATGGTTTCCACCGGCGCGTCATCCAGGGTGACGCCGGCTTCCATTGCGCAGGCGCGGATTGTATGCTCCGTGCGCGTATCAAAAAGGGTGTCCTCCAGGAATATGGCAGTAAGGCTGGAGTGGGACAACTTGCAGAGATAGGCCGCAAATTCAACCGACTTTTCGCGGAGGCAAAGAGCGTCTGTGACAAATAATATTTTTTGCATATGGATGATTTTTAAGTAAAGTTAACCGGATGAGGGCTGGCCGCCGATGATGATCGTCAGCATTCCATATGACCTTGACGCCAGGGGCCGGGTATTGTGGTGATGCCGAAATTACCATCATGTATTCAAGTGATGTGGGTCATTCAAATGCCCATATCAGTCGCTTATTTTTGTTATTGCCGGATAGACGCTTAAATCGGACCCATATGAGCAACACTGCGATATCGCTGGAAAAAATAAGGGCAAAATTTGAAGATGTGTATGATGTTTATAGTTTCATTGCACGTTTTTTTAAAGAGGTATTCCTGCCGCCCTACGAGTTTAAAGAGATTATCAGGCAGTGCTATAATATTGGATACAAGTCCGTAGCACTTATCTCGCTTACCGGTTTTATTACAGGGATCGTTTTTACTAAACAATCACGCCCGTCGCTTGCCGAGTTTGGCGCAACATCGTGGCTGCCTTCCCTCATCGGTATTGCTATTATCCGTGCTTTGGCACCATTGATCACCGCATTGATTGCTGCCGGTAAAATAGGCTCCAACATTGGGGCGGAACTGGGATCAATGAATGTTACAGAGCAGATTGATGCAATGGAGGTCTCCGGTGTAAAGCCGTTTAAATTCCTGGTGGTCAGTCGCATCGTAGCTACTACACTTATGTTGCCTGGGCTGATGATCTATAATGCCTTTGTAGGTATTCTCGGCTCCTTCCTCAATGTGTACAATAATGAGATGACCAGTTTCAGGAACTATATCAGCGATGCATTCAGTAGCATTTCATTCCTGGATATCTCTGCCTCCGTCGTAAAATCGCTGGTGTTTGGGTTTACAATTGGGGTCGTGGGTTGTTATAAAGGATATCATACCACACAGGGGACGCAGGGAGTGGGGAAGGCCGCAAATTCGGCCGTGGTGGTGTCGATGTTCCTTGTTTTCATTGAAGAAATGATCATTGTTCAAATCGTTGATGCAATACGTTCGTTATGAGAAAAGAAGCGCCATACATCGATCCGGGGAAGGTAGAGATCTCTATCAAAGGCCTGGTTAAGTCATTTGGAGAACATGGTGTGTTAAAAGGTGTTGACCTGGATGTTAAGAAAGGTGAGAATGTGGTGGTGCTTGGCAGGTCGGGGAGCGGGAAATCGGTGCTGATAAAGATCATAGCAGGACTAATGTTTGCTGACCGCGGCGAAGTGGATGTTTTGGGACGGGATATATCCGCATTGACAATCAGGGAGCTGGATGACCTGCGGTTAAAAATGGGATTCCTGTTCCAGGGAAGTGCATTGTATGATAGTATGACCCTACGGGAGAACCTTGAATTTCCTTTTGTGCGCAGCCGGAAGAATATAGATAGAAAGACGGTGGACGAGGCAATAAGAACTGTATTGTCAGATGTACAGTTGCTCGACGCCATCGACCAGATGCCGGCGGAGTTGTCGGGTGGGCAGCGCAAAAGAGCAGGTATTGCGCGTACATTAATGTTACAGCCGGAAATCATGCTGTACGATGAGCCTACATCCGGGCTCGATCCCATTACAAGCGTAGAAATTATACATCTTATAAATGAGGTACAAAAGAAGCGACAGACCAGTTCTATTATTATAACACATGACCTTACATGCGCAAAGCACACCGGGGACCGTATTGCTGTCCTGGTAGATGGTGTATTTAAACGCATTGGAAGCTTCAAGGAGGTTTTTGAAACAAACGACCCGGATATAGCGGGCTTCTATACCTATAATTTTATACAGGATTGAAATGGAAGCAAGGAAACATAGACACGGATTTGTAGTCGGGATATTTGTGATGCTGGCAATTGTGATTTTTGTGCTGGCGGTGCTTACACTGGGCAGCGAGCGAAAGGCCTTTGGACGGAAATGTTACATCCGGCTTGAGTTTAAAGAGGTAAGCGGCTTAAAGGAAGGCAACAATGTGTGGTTCGATGGAGTGAAAATAGGCACGGTGAAGCGCATTGAATTATTGGCGCCTTCGAGGGTACAGGTTACCCTCAGTGTTGAAAGAAAAGCCCAGTCTTTTATCAAACAGGACGCAACGGCAAAGATCGGAAGCGATGGCCTGTTAGGGAATAAGATCGTTATCATAGAGGGCGGATCGGTTCAGGCAGCAGGCATTGAGAACGATGCATATCTCGCGGTGCAAAAAGATACGATTACAAATGAAGATATGCTGGCGACCTTGCAAATGAGCAACAAGAACCTGCTGGAGATCACGAGCAACATCAGGGATGTGTCAAGGCAGGTAAAGGATGGAAAAGGGACGATTGCAGCGCTGGTGAACGATTCTGGAATGGCCAGTGATCTCCGGGTTGCCCTGACGAACTTCCGGTTACTGTCGGCCGATGGGCGCCGGGCGGTGACAAACATTGAAAGCCTTGCCGCAAGGGCCAATGATAAGGGCTCTTCTCTTAATCGGTTATTGGCGGATACTACGCTGTATGATTCTGTAAGAGTTGCCGTTATCGAATTGAAATCGGTCATAAACAGGGCAAACAGTTTCGCTGAACAGCTAAGCCCTTTATCTGCTGGCTTGGCGCAGGTTGGTGGCCGCCTGCTGGATACTACCAGTGTGGCCGGGCTGATATTAAACGATGAAAGCACGGCCAGCGACGTACGTGTGATCATACAACATCTCAAAAACTCCGGGAGTAAGCTGGAAGAGGACCTTGAAGCGGTCCGTCATAATTTCCTGTTGAAAGGTTACTTCCGGAAAAATAAACGTAAGCCCTAGTGGAAGACAGGGTTTATGGTATGGGTAATCGTTGTTTTTAAACCTTGAAAAAAGATGGTTATGAAAAGTTTATTTACCCCGGTCTGCGGATTATTACTGTGCGCACTTGTTTTAGATGGCTGCCAGAAGGTTCGTTTTCCCTACCCGCATCCAACCGGTTGTCAGATCACCGGGTTGAAAGGAGAGATACTTGGAGAAGATTCCGTTATGATTTCGTACAACGGTAAGGGCAATCCTATTAGCATGACCAGGACGCGGGTTGGAACCGGCGCTCCCAATTATTTCTTCAGGTATGATAAAAGAGATAGGCTCACGGACATTATCGGGGCATATAGCGATAACGCTACGTTTGAAACATGGCATCATTATGAGTATAATGATGGCAATTACAGCTATCTGCCCAGGACGGATTCTGTTTATCTTTTCGGAATTATTGGTAACGGACCGTTACCAGATTCGGTTTTTTTTGGCGTAAGGGCTTCAGATTTCACCTTCGATATATATGGCAGGATCATAAAAGTGATCGAAACTGATGTTCGTCCCTATCCGGCCGTCTACACAGATTTATATTATTATAACCCGCAGGGAAACCTGGTGGCGACGTCTCTTACGGGTACCGGGGGAGTGGACAGTGTAACCTATACATCCTATGACACACATACGAACCCGCACCGTATGCACCCCATCTGGCAGTTGATCGACCGGGATTATAGTATTAATAACCGCCAGGCGGCAGTGGCCTATAATTCCTTTGGGTTACCCACCATCATTGGTGGAAAGGGGAGTTCAGGTATATTTCTCGGTTATTATTTTTCAGGCGAACTGGAGATAGATTACACGTGCGGTGCCGAGCGTTTTTAATCGTGAACTTGACTTATGAAGCAAGTGATTCTTTCAGCTAAAACTCTACTCACATGAACCTTCAAAGATTTTGCCAGAGCTGTACGCTCCCGATTGAGAACCCGGAAGACAGGGGGACTGAAGCAAATGGATCAAAAAGCGATCTCTATTGCAAATACTGCTATCAGAATGGACATTTCACCGATCCTGATATGACACTGGATCGTATGAAGAAGATAGCAGAAGAGGAGATGAAAAAGCAACAGCTGCCCGGGAATGTAATAAAACAGGCAATGGACATGTTGCCGCGTTTGCAAAGATGGAAAGACGGCACTGGTAAGCAGGGACAGATCCTGTAAACCTCCTTACAGCCTGGCCGGTATAATTTTTAGCCGCACGGAAAGGCGCTTTTGGGCTGCCCTGGGGAAATATGCCTGTGCTTCCCATGCGGTGCCGCGTACAGGTGAGATAAGTGATATGCATCAGGTGGGTAAGTGGTCAACGTCATTGCCAGGAGGCCTTGCTGCTGGTTACCTTTAGGATGTTCACCTAGTAATGTTCTAAAAAGAAGGTTATGAAAATCTATATCAGCGAAGAAGACCTGGTGCAAAATGTCCAGCAGCGCTTCCGGGAAGCCTTTCCATTCCTGGAGATCCATTTCCCTCTTATGGGCGCAGACAAGAAGGTGGGTTCCGAGGTGGCCCCGGAAACGCCTATTGATGATATCCGCATGCAGCATAGTTTCGGTTGGATAGACGTGGATGATAGTAAGACTGTTGAACAATTGGAGCGGGAATTCATGGAGTTATTTGGTTTGACCGTCGAAATATTCCGGAAGGGGAAAAATTGCTATTTCAGTACCAAGGATACCTGTTACCTGCCGCTAAGAGAACAAAATGCAATAGGCGGGAGGAGCCACCAGTGTACCGCGCAACCCCCGGTGGAACAACCGGTTAAAAACTTAACACCGGAACTGCCACGTGCCTCACATTAATTTGCGTATTTATGTCTGATATCGTCACGCTAACATGGGCTCCTTACATTGAAAAGCGCACCACGTTGAACCGGATGGAGGGAGGCCGTGTACTACACTGCAGTACAGCCAGTTACAATGCCGGTGGTGGTGGAATAAAAGTGTCACGCACCCTCCGGCTTTTAGGCTCGCCATCTCATGCCGTTTACCTGGCAGGTGGTGAAAATGCGTTATTACTGACGTCCCTGTTGCAGGCAGAACGTTTAGGCGGCCGCGTTGTCCATCAGCGAAATGCCACCCAACAACGGGAGATCATTAATGTGCATGACAGCCATGAGCAGTTTATATTGGCGCCACCCTGCCCGATGGTGTACCCCGGTGAATGTACGCAGCTGCTGCAATACCTGGAAGGCCTGGCGAAGATAAAACGGCTGGTGGTTAGTGGTGATCTGCCTTCCGGGCTACCGGATGACATATGGCTGCAATTACAGGATATGGCATGCCGCAAAGGGGCGCAACTTATGTTGCAGGTAACCGGCCCGGGATTGAAGGATGCATTGCATGCCGGCAGTTTCCTGGTTCAAACGGATTATCATTCCTTTTGCGGCTTTTCTAACGCAAGTGCCCTTACCCCGGATGAGATCAGCAGGAGCTGCCATGCGCTGATTGAGGCAGGTATGACGGAATGGATGCTGGTAACGCTCGGCACACAAGGGGTGTTGCTTACAGGTGCTCATGTGGGCTTATTGTTGCCACCCGCTATAGTGGCACCGGGCAAGATCACTGGAAAGTCTTACAGCCTGTTGGCAGGTTTGCTGCATGGGCTGGAACAAGGCGCTGACATGCTGCAGGCGGCTGAATTTGGTATGCGCTGCGCGGTGGCAGATGCACTGCATCCGTATGGTAGTTTGTTATCGGAAGAACACCTGAACAGGCTGGGGAACGCCCACCGGTTATTTGCATAAAGTAAAGGGAAGCGGGCCGCTCAGGCCCGCTTTTTTTTATCAGGCTGTCAAGATCACTTTTAAGGATTTTTCGCGCGCGGCGTTGGCAAAGGTATCATAAGCCCGCAGGATATCGTTCAACGCAAAATAGTGTGTGATCAACTGGGCCGGCTTTAACCGTTGGGCTGTTACAGACTTGAGTAACATGGGCGTGGTGATCGTGTCTACCAGGCGCGTGGTAATAGTGACATTCTGTGCCCAGAGTGTTTCAAGGTGAAGGGTAGCCGGCTTGCCATGTACACCTACATTGGCGATATGGCCACCCGGTGCAATGAGCGTCGTGCAAAGTTCAAACGTGGCCGGGGTACCTACGGCTTCTATCGCTACATCTACTCCCCGGCCATCCGTGAGTTTCTTTATGGCGGCCAGTACATCCGTACCGGTGGCGTTGATCGTATGCGTGGCGCCAAAATCTAACGCTACGGAAAGCCGGTGTACATCCATATCTATCATAATGATCGATGCAGGCGCATAGAACTGCGCAGTGAGCAACGTAGCCAGGCCGATGGGCCCTGCACCTACTATGGCGATGGTGTCGCCGGGCTTTACCTGCCCGTTCAGTACACCACACTCAAAGCCCGTAGGTAATATGTCGCTCAGCATTACCAGCGCCGCTTCGTCCACGCCAGCCGGTATCTTATAGAGACTGTTATCTGCGTGGGGAATACGCACCAATTCTGCCTGGGTGCCATCTATGAGGTGGCCTAATATCCAGCCACCATCTTCACAATGGGAGTACATTCCCCGCTTGCAATAGCCGCATTTCCCGCAGGATGTGATGCAGGAGATCAATACATGGTCACCCACCTTAAAGTTCGTTACGCCATTACCTACCTCTTCAATAATGCCTACCCCTTCATGCCCCAGTATCCTGCCATCCGTTACTTCCGGTACATCGCCTTTCAGGATGTGAAGGTCCGTGCCGCAGATGGTGGTCTTGGAGATCCTTACGATAACGTCTGTCTGGGCCTGCAGCGCAGGTTTTGGTCTTTCTTCCCATGCCTTCTGGCCGGGACCGTGATATACAAGTGCTTTCATGATCAGAAATTTTTTTGGTAAATTAAATTGGGATGGCTATGTGCCCAATGACTTGCCAGTGATGTATAAGTGATGCCGGTCAATACGGTATTTGACGGATATCATTTCCAGGTCTTTTTAATACAAGCCTCTGGCAGGGACTTGATAAAAGCAAAAGAAGCCTGCTGTTTAACAAGCTTCCTTTGAGACAACATATCCATCTTAATCATTGATGTGCAATGAACACCGGGATCTTTTTATTCGCTACTACTGCCGCGGCAAAGCTGCGCCGGAACAGCTGCGACAGGCCAGATCGCCCAAAGGCCCCGGTTACCAGGATCGGGTTTTCCCGCCGTGACAGCCAGTCGGAAAAATCATCCCCGCTTTCACCCGTGAGCCTGTAAGTGGACAATTGGGGGAAATGAGCATGGGCCAGTTCCATTGCGTACTCCTGGAAAGGAATTTCATCCGGCTTGTCGCGGGTTGTATACACCAGGAATGCCGGGAGTTTGGTCCATTGTGGGCAGAGATTGGCGAAACTGCGGATGGCATAAGCTGCAGACCGGCTGCCGTCGTATGCCAGCACAATTGATTCAGGGTAATGGGCCTGCTCGGGCACTAAAACCACGGGGCATTCTACATCATGGAGGATGTCACGCATGTAGTCGCTGGGTACATTATTGGACAGGCTGTTATAATAATCCTGGCTGCACATAAACAGGATGTCCGCAAAGCGGCTTTCCAGCCGGAGCGTGGGAAGCGCTTCTTTGTAGAGCTCCCGGTGCACGCGATAGCGGATGCCACGGGCATCGCACCGGTGCTTAAAATCTTCGATGTTGCCATCTATAATGGCTACCTCATCATCGTCAATAGGAGGGCTGTAAATGGCCCCCTCGGGGAATGCATAGGTCCAGGTATTGGCCACATCCATCTGGGCCAGGAAGGCGCCCGCCAGCATGAGTGGGCTTACGGCGTGCATGCGGCTGATGAAATCAAAGGCGTTGCTGATGTTATGCATTCCATCAGTCACCAGGAGTGCTTTTTTCATGATACAAGATTTAGTGATTTTTAAACCAGGTTCACACCTGATGACAAGTATTAATGCCTAACCAGTGATAAAATGGACTATAGCCTGTAAGGGTAATGGCTGCCATACCGGTAGCCCAGCTTCCCAATACGATGCCGGCGGTACCTGTAAGCAGGTGCATGTAGCAGGCATATGCTATCATGAGCGCTATGTACAGGCGGATGGCCTGATCGAGCGTCCCAATGTTTCTGGCCATGGGTTGGAATTTAGGGTAAAGCTAATTACGGTGGAGCGAAGCAGGTATGACGGTGGTCAACGGGGGGTGTGATCTTGGTGCGGGCCGCATCCGGGAGACCCGGCAGGGGCGGTGAGTGGGTTCATTTTTATCCCAAGTGGGATTTAACTGCAGCGGCCAATGACCTACGTTTCATGGAGTAGGATAAAGCAATAGCCATGGCCCGCAGTAAACATGGGGCCGCCACATATATTGATTTCTGCCAGAAACTAGCTTTTCACACGATAATGATCAACTAATGAAAACGGCGGCCAAGTATTAATTTAAAAATGTGGTCGTCTGTGCCGCTGGTAAGGCCCCACCCGAAGCCGGCATTGATCTCCCAGACGGGTGATACGTTCAGGTCTACCGCTGCGAAGAGCTGGTGCTCCTGCCTATAGAACGGGGGAAGATTGTTCAGGGCACCCCAGCCGCCATAGTATTCAATACCGGGTGCGATGGTTTTGGTGACGTTATAGCCGGCCTTGAAATTGGGTGCAAATTCAAAGCCCTGGTTTTTATTGATACCATGGAAGGATTTGTCGAAAGTGGGATTAAAAGAAAGGTACAGATCGCCCAGTTGCTTGTCTACAATGGGCCGTATTTCCATGCTCCAGTCATCCTCACTGTAAGCTCTTTTCTGAAAGCCGCCTTCCAGGGAGAGGCTTACGCCTACGGGCCATTGCCAGCTGTCTGGTACCCGTACGCGCGGACGGATATGACTCCCTACATAATTGGTCCGGTTCATATCGCCGATGGCGTTAAAGAAATAACAGCCTACTTCAAACCAGGGGGTGAAGCCATGGGTGATCTCTACGGTTTCATGCAACATATGTTGTGTAGGCAGTACATCGTTTTTGTAGGTACGCTCTCCATCTGCAGTATAATTGCTGTGCAGCTCCACCATGGTATAACCCTTGTTTACCGTTTGGGAGCCATACACCTGTATTTCATAATTGTCTTGTGCCATTGCCATACCTGCCAGCATCATCCAGCCGGCGCAAAGGCCGGCAATCTTCCTGATCATAACTGTTAATTTTTGGAGGCAATGATATTGTGTGATTCTGGTGGCATTCTGTTTTTGGAACACCCGGTCAGTGTGGCCGTTTCCGGGCTACAAAAAGGGCGCATCGATTTCGATGAGCCCTTTCAAAAAAACGGGGAGGTTCCGTTCAATACCCGGGATGGGACGTATTTTGAACCGTTGACCAGGTTTGAGCGATTTGTCAACAGCGTTATCATTGCGCCAAAACGTAGATCTTCTTTTCTTCATAGTCCCAAACCGTTTTGTACTGTTCAAAGAACCGGTATCCAAAGCAGATGTAGCTGGCCTCCCTTATTTGCATGCCTTTCCGGAATGGAGCGGTTTGTTCATAGGTGAACGGGTAAATGCCTTTCAGGCTTGTTTGAAAATTCCCATCCAGGACAATGTCGTTCACATTAACAATGGGGTCATCATTGCTATCGTTTCCGTCTTGGATCAGCAGGGAGCTTGCTTCAAGTGTTTTCGCCGCCTCGCTGTCCAATTGGATCAAACCATATTGGCCGGTGTCGAAAGATCCCAGTAAATCAACGTTTCCAATTCTTACGCGGACCATCGGGTGATTGGGCAGCCGCCTGGTTTCAAAATGAAGGATGGCCAACACCTTTTCGCCGTTTAAAAAATCTTTTACCGTTTTTCTTTGATCCGTGGCTTTGTAAAACGTAAGCTTTCTTTTTAAATAGTCAAGCTTAAATATATACCCGTCAAAGAAATGGTGGCCAATATACCCGATACAGTCCGGGGTAATATTACGTTGCAGAAAATCGAAATTAGCACTGGTGATATGACGAAGATGCTGGTACGTCAATCCATTTTTGAACCTGACCTGGGCGATGGTGTCATTGATATTTAGCATAAAGGACTGGCCGCTGCCTACCTGTCCAGTTTTAACCGCTTTTTTGCCCGGCAGGTCCACCGCGTTGTCATTGATTTCAAGATCTGAATTAAGCCCGGTATCGAACATGAACTTTCCCTGAACACCATTCACCTCTACTGACACGAACGGGTACGCATTCACCAGGGTTAAAGGAAACACGATACTATCACCATGGAGTCTGGCGGTGTCCTGGTATACCTGCCCGGCCGGTTGCTGTGCTGAGGTGCCCAGGGCCATTACACTTAACAGGAGCAGTAGCATTATATTTTTCATTTTATTTTTTTGTTGATGGAGTGAATGGAGTGGATGTTATTTAAACATCAAGCATAAGCATTTAAGTTGGCTTATGCCTGATGTATCACTAAAGCCAGTGGAGGATCTTTCGATTGTCCGGCTGGTGCCTGGTCTGATGTTCAATAGATTGTTATCTGCTCTCGGCTAAGAGTATAGCAGCCAGCTTGCCGGGCATGGAAATGAATGGAGTGTGGCTGCTGGGGAGGCTATAAACCTTGGCCACTTCACCGGCTTTCACCATAAACTGCTGTGCAGGGTAGCTGATGGCATGGTCATCCATAGTATGGATATAGACCTTTTTAACGCTACCAAAATTCTTGTCGGTCAGGCGAACCGGTGTGGCAAGGGGTACCAGGGGCTCAGGCTTGATATTAGCGGAGAGGTAGTCCTGCACTTGCTGGGGCGCGTCGGCGGCAAAGATATCTGCTACAGCATCTTGGGCGATGATAGCTGCACCATGTTCCTGGTCAATAGTGAGGGCTTTCCCGATATGGGACCCGGAATCCTGCTTGGCGAGCGACAACAAGCTGGCGCCGTCACCGGGCAACGCCGCGGCGAGGTATACCAGTTCTTTCACCTGGGAGGGCATTTCTTCTGCCACCTGGCTGATGACCATACCACCAAAGCTGTGTCCCACCAAAACGATATTGGTGCGGTTGCCGATGGCTGCTTTTACCTGGTCTACATAAGTTTGAAAAGTGATGGCTGCAAAGGACGTGGTGTCCTTCCCGTGGCCGGCGAGGTTTACATTGATCACTTCTTCGCCTTGTGCTTTCAGCAACGGGATCACCGCATCCCAGGAAGATGCATCGGACCATGCGCCGTGAACAAGTACAATAGTTTTTGAATTTTTGGAGATAGTGTTTTGGGCTTGCGTAGTGAAACCAAATACGCTCATAGCCAGGAGTAATATTGCTGTTTTCATGATGTTGGTGCCTTTTTTCTAGCACACCACAAAACTCGAACTATTCAGAAGGAATAATTTTAACCCAGGTTAAAATCGGATTTTAAAGCAGGATTTTGTACCCGGCCTTTCGCTAATGACAGCGTGAAACCGCAATATTGACGGCCATCTCCGGAAAAGTGCTTGCTTATTTACCCACCATTCTTTTGCGGATCCGGCTTAGGGATGGGCCTTGTATGCCCAAATAAGAAGCAATATGATAGAGCGGCACCGCATTAAAAATATCCGGGTGTTTCTCCAGCATCTCACGGTAGCGGTCTTCCGGTGATTTAAATAAAAAGCCTTCTGTGTTCACCATCACCTCATAAAAGGCCTTTTCGGCAACCAGGCGGCCAAACCGTTCCCACTGATGCGACTTCTCATACAACGCATTCAGCTGGTCGATATGGATATACAATATGGTTGAATCAACTACTGCCTCTGTATAATAGTCACATGCGGTTTGGGTTAAAAAACTTTTATAGGAAGCTACGAACTGGTGATCTGTAAAGAAAAGCATGTTTTTCTCTTCCCCTGTTTCATGGTTTACCCGGTAGATCCTGAACACACCGTTGATGACAAATCCCAGGTGCTTGCACACGTTTTTATACTCATTATAAAACTCGCCCTTTTTGTATTGCTTCAGGCTCCAGTAGGGGAGTGACAGCTCGAATGCTTCAGGTTTCATGCCGGAAGCGCAAAGGACGGTGCGCAGTAAAGTGATCTCTGAAGTGCTGTTTGACATATGAATAGTTGTGGTTTAGATGAGTGTTGTACCCGACATCGATATTAGTTGGTTGGCTGGCCATGGCCTTTGGCAGAAATGTTCTTCAATTTTAAATACGCTTTACGATCTTAACCCGGGTTAAAATTATTCACCCTGATTAGTTCGAGTTTTGTGGTGTGCTAGAAAAAACGCACCTAAAATTATGAAAAATATTATACTGGCCTTACTGCTTGTAGCCTCCGCCGCTGTTATTTTCACTTCCTGTTCAAAGAAGAATGATGAGGTAAAACCCATTGGGAAAAATTATGTATTGGTTCATGGCGCCTGGCAGGCCCCATACGTATGGGATGCCGTAAAGGCCAGCCTTATTAAAGAGGGCAACCATGTGACCGTTGTGGAATTGCCCGGCCACGGAAGCGATTCTACCGTTCCCTCCACCCTGACTTTAAACATTTACCGGGACAAAGTTATCGATGCGGTATCAAAAGTAGACGGAAAAGTGATCCTTGTTGGGCATAGCCTGGGCGGGATGATTATTTCAGCTGTGGCTGAACAGGTACCTTCAAAGATAGAAAAGCTTGTTTACATCGCGGCTTATTTACCGGCTTCGGGACAGTCATTGTATGATCTTGCTTCCGTGGATAAGGACTCGGAATTGGGGGTTGACGGGGTGCTTATTTCCAATAACGATGGTACCTTTGATGTTAAGCACGACCAGATCATAAATGCATTTATACAGGACGGCTCTGTCCAGGTCCAGAACCTTGTACTGCAAAACTATCGGTCAGAACCGGCGATTCCTTTTACAAACCCGGTTACTTTGACTGGCGCCAATTTCGGTTCTGTTGAGAAAGTATATATCAAGACCCTGCAGGATCACGTGGTATCACCTTATCTGCAGGATAAGATGATCAATGCTGCCGGTTTGAAAACAACTTACCAACTGAACACCAGCCACTCGCCGTTCCTCTCCAAACCTGACTCTGTAGCTATACTATTAACCAAAATAGGGCAGGAATAAGCAGGAAGTGTAAGCTGATTGCTTATTCACGATATGGAATGCAAAGATGAACAAGATCAATTATTACTAAAGGGTAGGTATTTAACTCTGGAGCCACGTTATGCTGTTAATGCTGGATCGATTGGGTTCTGCTTCTGAGAGTTCAGCATGCAGCTGGTTTTTTACAATAGTTCTTTCCTGCACCAATTGGTCGCGTTCCCGGGTCACTGCCTCATTTCCTGAATAAAGGATCAGGTTCACGCCAATTGTCTGATTTCCTTCCGGGTCCAAACTTTGCGATAGTTTAAATTAAAAGGTGAAAAATCTCGCTTCGTTCTGTCTCCTGATTGGAAATTCTGGATAAGCCGCCGTGCGGTGTTCCTAACATGCTGTTCAAACTCGAAGAGCTAAAAAAGGAGGAGGCAGTGTCTCAAAAACTACATACTTTAAAAGCAGCCCGCTGCTCTCACCCTTTTTCACCTTGAAAATCAGATCTACAGGTATCTAAATAAGCTTCCAAAAGAAAAGGCCGTCTCCATGTTCTTGCAAACATAGGAGACGGCCTTTTTCAGGTGCGTTATGCAATGATAAATTAATAGGTCGCTTCGCTGATATCATATGCAGCGCGCGACGCCTGCTGTTCTGCTTTTATTTGCACGGCGGCAGGACTGTTTCCATATTCATCGAACACTACCAGTTCATTTTGTCCTTCACGCAGCCAGCATTCCGGGATGTACAGGCCATCCACCGGGAGTACCTCCGGGTAACGGCCCAGGTTGTGGCCATTTACCCAAATGAAACCATGGCTAAGGCCTTTGAAAGTAACCCGCCACATGGGATGCACACCGGCGGGAATGCCATCCAGCTTAAAAGTGGTTTTGTAAAATATCGGTGTGCCAGTGGTACTGCCTTTTGGAGGTGTGGGCACCGTGCGCGTAAAGGCTTCAAACGTACCAGGGCCGCCCCGCATGCGCCAGCCGGTGAGTACCTGGTCTGCCTTGTATACCGCTTTAATCTTTGCATCCAGGCCGCCGCGGCCGTCGTCGTTGCGTACAAAAACATCAATAGCAATGCTGTCTGTTTTCAAGTCTTTGGGCACTGCTACGGAAAAGGGTACGCCCCACCCGTTTTGTGTACCGGCCTTGCGGCCATTGATGTATACCACGGCATTGTCATCGACGCTGTTGAAGAAGATGGCATCCGCACCAGCGGCGATGCTGGTATGAAACCAGCCATTGCCTTTGTGCCCGTCAAATGCATCTTTGCCGGCCCGGTAGTTAACGGCGTGCAGGTAGGAGGCCGGCAGCTGCGCGGAATCACCGCCCGCCAGGAATTTCCATTGCGAAAGCATGGGAATAGCGCCGTAGTGCAGTAGCACCGTACCGGCAATACCTTTTACATCCAAATCCAGTTTGCCCACGTAACTCACCAATTTATCCCGGCCATCGTGTGTAGCGAAAATAGCCAGCGTGTGTGCGCCTTTTTTAGCGGTGAAGGATAAAGCCGATGCATTTCCTTCCGCTACTTTTTCACCGTCCAGGAAGGCAATATAGCGGCCGTTGCCTTTGCTGATATCCACGGTGTACAAGCCCGCTGCGGGCAGTTGCTTCCTGACACGGTACCAGGCATACGCACTGGTGTCGCCATCGGCGCCCATTTGCAGGGGCGTTTCACTGGCCAGCCATGTTTTGTCATTGAAACCAGCGGCAGCGGGAATGGTGGCATCGTGCGCGATCCAATCAGCTGTAAGGGGGAGCTGGTTGGGGAACTGTGTGGGCAGGGGGCCGTTGTTCAAGGTTGTTTCACCCCCGTCATCATACACCCATGTATGGGCTGAGGGTGCTACGGTACCGTACCATGGCTGTTCTGCTGTGATGTGTAACTGGCCGTTCGCTTTCCAGATATCGGCCAGGTAGGCCGGGCCTGTCACCACGGCGTTGATGCCGTTTTCATTGATGAACCATGTGCGGTCTGCCAGTTGCGTGTCCAGGGCTACTATGCGGATGGTTTCATCGCCTGCATGGAAGCTGTACACATTGGGCTTGCCGGCGGCATAGGTGAGCTGTAGGGCCAGCTGTTGGCCGGTTACGTGAAAATCAGCCGCGTTATTTTGGAGCGTGACTTTACCTTTTACCTGGAAAAGGATATCGCCATAGCTGCCCAGTTTTCCATACGCCACTATCGTTGTGGTATGCCCTGTTTTTTGCACGCCCAGTATGCGGGTGATGGCCCAATCCACGGTAACGTTGTTGCCCAGCCTGAATTGGTGCACCAACGGCAGTATTTCCATAGGATCCAGTACCAGCTTGCCGGCAGAAGGGTAAGCCTTGTCGTTGATATTTACGTACGTTACTCGCGATTCTTCCGCGTTATTATTGTCCAACGAAATGATATCGCCGGCGTCGCTGCTGCGGGTGGTAATGCCCAGTTCCTGTTCCCCAGCGATATCGTCAAATTGATGCGAAGCGTGGCTGTTTTCCAAAATACTTTCAAAGCTGCGGGCAAAGAGCGCATTGCGTTTGAACTGGTAATACATCGGCCGCAGGTCGCCGGTTTGACCAAGGGCAGCGCCGTAATCATAAGAGGCCGCATCTTCATCATCATTGGTATAACCGAAGTTGGTGCCGCCATGCGCCATGTATACGTTGTAGCCATTACCGCCACGGGTAATGATCTTCCACGTACGCCTGCCAAAAACATCGGATTCTGCCTGCCCGGAACCGTATTTATCGAACCAAACACTCCAATACTCCGAGGAAAACCATGGCGATGGGCGCTTGGGATCAAACAGGTCCTTTTTATCCTCCGCCGGATCGTGGCCGTGGTGCATGCCGCTAAAGAAATAGGGCACTTCCACGCCCAGCCGCAACGCGGTTTGTTGCAGGTGTTTAAAGTAATCGTTGGCCAGGTAAGAGCCCCAGGAAGAAGGATGCTCATTTTCCAACTGCACCAATATTACAGCGCCGCCTTTGTGAATTTGGTTTTTTGCTACAATGGGGAGCAGCTTATCAAAAAAGCGGTCCACGTATTTTACAAAAGTCGTATCGGCAGTACGGGCCACCATGCCGGGTTTAAAGCGCAGCCAGTGCGGGTAGCCGCCAAAGTCCCACTCCGCGCAATAATAAGGGCCTACACGCGCAATGCAGTACATATCCAGCTGCTTTACCAGCTTTAAAAAGGCATCCAGGTCATGATCGCCGGAAAAGGAGAATTGGCCTTCCTGCGCTTCGTGGAAATTCCAGAAGGTGTAGATTTCCACGCAATTGAAACCATCGCGTTTGAGCCGCAACAGGCGGTCTTTCCACAGTTCATGCGGAATGCGTGCATATTCGAGGCCAGCTGACACCAGGAAGGTGCGTTTGCCATTGATCGTGAAGCCATGTGCATCTACGTCTATAAAAGATTTGGCTGCCGGTGCGCCGGTAAACATATGGTCATTTGACTGGGCCCTGGCAATGCCGGAGAGCCCGCAAATGGCCGCTACAAAGAATAGTTTCCTCCACATTATTTTTTAACGGTTGTTGGTTTAATTAGTAGCCGGCGCTTTGCACCAGTTTTGAGTTGGTGTCCAGTGCATCCTGCGGTACCGGCATCCAGTAGTTCCTGGCATAGAAAATACGGTCAACTGCCTTTACCTGTTTATAAGTAAGATTGTTGCCGGCGCGGCTGATCTGCATACCATGGCTGGGCGTGTTCATGACACCGGTAGTGCCATCAGCGATCTTCCAGCGGCGGATGTCCCACCAGCGTTTGTCTTCAATGGCCAGCTCCACGCGGCGTTCATTGCGGATCTCATCGCGCATTTTTGCCTGGCTAAGGCCGGTGGCCAGCTGAGGGAGGGAGGCCCTTGCACGAATCTTGTTCACCGCATCGTATACCGATTGATCGGGGCCTGCGGCTTCATTCTGGGCTTCGGCGTAGCTGAGCAATACTTCTGCGTAGCGGAAGATCTTATAGTTCTCGCCACCCGGGTGTTTGTCTGCCCGGCTGGCCTGGCCGGTTATGCTCTCATCCACCGTTTTGCGAATATAATACCCAGTATTGGTGATATCGCTGGTAGAACCCAAATCTATTTGGTTGTTCCCTCCCATGCGGGTAAAGATGGTGTCACCCTGCCAGGGTGCGCCATCGAACACAATAGACTGGTAGAAGCGGGGTTCGCGGTTCAGGTACGGGTGGGCCGTATCGTAGCCGGAACCCGCATCGGTAATGCGTTTGCCATTGGCCATGTAGTAACAGTCCACCAGCTCCTGCGTGGGTACGGCGCTGGACCAGGATTGTTCCGTGCCATGCACAATGCAGGGGCCCCAGAAGCCTTCCCGCTGGCCACCTTTGGTAAGGGCAATGTATTGTTTGGAGAAGATATCTTCCTGGTTATCGTTGTTGGCACCCAGCCACATACCGCTATAGTCAGGAAACAGGCTGTAGGTGTTCAGGTCCATTACAGCTTTGGCGGCAGCGGCCGCAGTGGCCCAGCGGGCATTGTCAGCCGTACCAAAGGTCAGCAGGTGATTGGGGTCATTGCCGGTGGGCGGTTGCGCCGCGTTGGTCAGTGGACTGGCGGCAAACAGCGCGCACCAGGCTTTCAGCGTGAGCGCTGCGCCTTTGGTAGGACGGCCGGTGCCTTTATCTACAGTGAGGGGCAATACGGCAGCGGCGGAATCGCATTGCGTAGTGATGAAGTTGTAGGTTTCTTCAAAAGTGCTACGTGCATAATAAATGGAATCGCCTTGCGTAAGGTTGTTCAGCGGTACGGTGATGATGGGCACCCCGCCGTATGTTGCCCATAGCGATGAGTAATAATAAGCGCGCAGGAACTGGGCTTCCGCCAGGCGCTCCTTCACCCAGTCGGCCGGGAAATTGGCTGCGTTGGCGCGTACTTTCGTAATGAACAGGTTGCATTTGCGGATGTACTGGTAGTTGGCCGTCCAGCTGAATAGGTTTGCCGGTTCGCCGGGCAGGTTGTTGGGCGCCAGCGCACCCGCGCCTAGGATGCCCTGCGCATCAAACCAGGATGCGCCGCACATGACATTGTCGGTAAATTCTTCGAGCGACTGGTACGTGTTGTTCATATCGTACAGCTGGTTGTACACGTCGTTCAGGAACAGGTCGGCGTTGTTGGAGTTCTGCCATACGGTGGCGTCGGATACCTCGCCACCGGGTACCACTTCCAGGTAATTCTTTTTGCAGGATGCCATACCAAACGCCAGTGCGCCGAGCAGGATCATTTTGCTATATAATTTCATATCGTCAATGCATTGATGTTAGAAAGTAATGTTGGCGCCAAAAGACCAAACTCTTTGCTGGTAGTAGTTGGTGTACTGGCCATTCACCGATTCGGGGTCAATGGTCTCTTTGATATGGGGCGTCCAGGTCCACACGTTCTGCCCGGATACATAGAAACGCGCGCCATGGATGTGCAGGTGATCGATCAAACGGCTGGGCAATGCGTATCCCAGTTCCAGGTTGCGCAGGCGTACATAGCTGGTTTTGCGCAGCCACCAGGAAGAGCCTTGCGTGTTGTTGCTGCTGGGGGTGCCAGTAAGGCGTGGGTACAGGGCATCTTGGTGGTCCAACGTCCAGTGGTCGCGGTATTCCAGTTCAGTGGCAGAGCCGGAGGCGTAAAATGGCCATACGATGGAGCTATACATGGTGGTGCTGGATATGCCGGCGCCCTGGAAGAGCAGGTCCAGGTCAAACTGTTTGAACGAAACTTTTGGCTCCACGCTGTAAATCAAAGCAGGGGTGCTGGGATTACCGATCTTGGTTTCATCATAGCTGTCTATCACGCCATCGGGTTTGCCATCAGGACCGCCCACATCTGCATAACGCAGGTCGCCAGGGTGCACGGGGCCCCAGGATTGCGCGGGTATGCCGGCATTCAGGTTGCCGCTGGCATCAAAGTCTTCCGGTTTGAAATATCCCAGTGCTTTGAGGCCAAACTGTGTACCGAGCTGGCGGCCAGTCCGGCGGCGGTTGGGATTATTGAAAGTGGCATTTGTTTCAAACGTCTGTAGCAGCTTATTGTGTGCATAAGTTAAAGTCCCCAGCACACTCAGGTTCAGGTCTTTTGAGAAGCGGTGGTTTACGTTCACAGAAAGATCCACCCCATGGTTACTCATAATACCGGCGTTCACAAACGGTAGTGAAATGCCATATTCATTGGATACCGTGGTAGCGGGTCTCACCAGCATGTTGTTGCGCTTCTCGTAAAAATAATCCACTTCAAAACCCAGCGCATTGTGGAGGAAGGAGGCGTCTAAACCAATATCTGATTTCTGGGCTTTCTCCCAGGTAATGTTGGGATTAGCCTGTGTGAGTTCATACAGGCCGGAAGTAGCTTTTTTATCCAGTGCGGCAGCATTGCCATACAGGCCATAAGCGCTCAGGTATTGGAAGTCGGCCCCCGCCAGGTTACCGGATTGTCCCCAGGAACCTCTCAGTTTCAGCAGGTCTACCCAGGGTAGGTTTTCCGTCACGAAATGCTCCTTGGAAAGTACCCAACCGGCAGAGAAGGCAGGGAAGTAACCGAACTTTTTACCGGGTGCAAAATAGTAGTTGCCGTCATAGCGGCCGTCTGCCTCCAGGAGGTATTTGCCCTCATAGGCATATGCTACACGGTATACATAACCCAGCTGGGTTGCCATTGTATTATAACCTCCGTTGGAAAGGTCTGCCGGGTCAGAACTGCCATAGTCAAGCCCGGGCAGGTCCAGTGCATAATTGATCCTGCCAGCGCTGAAAGTATTGTACAGCTGCTTGCGCGATTCTGCTACGCCCACCGCTGTAATATCATGTTTACCAAAGGTATTGTGGTAGTTCAGGTAAAACTGGTAGGTGAATGCTTTATTCTGGTTGTATGTCTGGTTGTACGTAGGCTGTGCATTGTCTTGCTGCCCTTGGTTGTAGGTGTATGGATGCTTGGTGGTGTCCACGTTATAAAAGATGGGACCTGTTTTCCAGATGGTCACAAAATTTTTCGTGGGATCATAGGCGGCTACGCCTTTGATACTTAATCCCGGGATGAACGGGAGCTTTTGCTCAATGGACAATTGTGTTTGCATGGTGCTGTTCTGGTTCACCTGCTGGCCGCTGTGGAAGATCTCACCCACCAGCGATTGGCCAATGTAGCTACCCCACAGGCCATTGGTGTAATACACGGCGGAGGTGGGCGGTGTACGGAATGCCTGGCCCAGCATAAAATCCGCGCTATACGTAGGGTAGTAGCCATTTTGCTCCCAGCCAAGTACACTTACGGTAGCCTCGGTAGTGTTGGTTACTTTGGCCTGTAAATTAAGGCTGGCGTTAAATTTCTTCACATAATCAGTAGCCCACATACCACCCTGGTACAGGTAGCCGCCGCTTGCAAAATATTTGATCTTTTCGCTACCACCGGAAATGGTGAAGTTGTGATACGTGAGCAGGGAGTTATCGCGGATCACTTCTTTGAGCGGTTGTGAATCAGGGTGGCCGTCCGGATCAGAGCCATCCTGGAACTTGCGGATGTCGTCGTCAGAAAATGCCGGTGGATTGCCATCATTCTTATTGGCCTCATTGCGCATCTGTGCGTATTGGTAAGCGTTCACCATCTTGGGTAAGCGGGTAGGCGCTTGCGCTGCCACGTAACCATTGTAGGTGATCTGTGGCGCGCCGGTAGCGCCTTGCTTGGTGGTGATCAGGATTACGCCGTTGGCGCCGCCCACACCATAAGGAGCCACGGCGGATGCATCTTTGAGGATGGTCATGGTTTGTACCGTGTTTGGATCCAGTTGTGAGAAGCTCCTGGGTACGCCATCCACGATCACCAGCGGGCCGTTATTGCCCGTGGTTGCGATGCCGCGGATGTGGATGCCCGCACCATCAAAACCCGGTTCGCCGGAGGCCTGTGTGGTGATCACGCCGGACACGCGCCCAATAAGGCTGTTGCTCAGGTTGGGGATGGGCTTGTTGGCTACATCTTTCGATTTTAAGGTAGACACGGATGAAGTTACCTGCGATTTGCGAGCGGAGCCGTAACCCAGTACTACCACTTCATTGATAGCAGCGGTGTGCGGTTGCATGTGAATGAACATGTTCGTGTTGTTACCTACACTCACAAACTGGCTTTCAAAGCCCACATACGAGAAATGGAGGATGTCATTGGCATCGGCTTCCAGGTCAAATTCACCATCCATGTTGGTGATGGTGCCTGTTTTGGATGCATTGATTGTCACGGAAACGCCGGCCAGTGGCGCACCGGTGGAATCTACCACCTTGCCGTGCACCGGGTGTTGTTGCAGGTGCCCGGAAACCGGTTCATTTTCCTTTAATTGAATAAGCACCGTTTTGTCCTTGATCGTGTAGGTAAGGGGCTGGTTTTTGAAACATAGGTCCAGCACGTCTTTCAGATCGGCGTCCTTTACGTTCAGCGTTACCTGGCCGGCCTTTTCCAGCGCGGCATACGTGTAGAAAAATACATAGCCGCTTTGTTTGCGGAGGTCATTGAGGACCTTTTCGAGTGGTTCGTTTTTTACGGAATACGTAATGCCATTGACTTGTGTCCAGGCAATGGTTGGCAAATAGTAGATCAGCAGACAAACGAGCAGTAGTCCTTTTCGTAGCATACATCGAAGATGTTTGGTTTAATAAAATAGATATAGAATGTTACCAGTGGTGTACCGTTCCTTTCTAACGGGATTTGATGATCAGCTTGTTCCCTTGCAGTTGGTAATCGATGCCGGTGCCGCCCAGCAGTTCCAGTACTTCAGAGAGCATAAGATTGCGTTGAATGTCGCCACCAAATTTCTGCGGAGGCATTTTTCCCTCATAGGATACGGAAAGATCGTACCAGCGGGCAATCTGGCGCATCACGGTGGTAATGTCGTCATGTTCAAAATGGAAGTAGCCGGCCATCCATGCGGTGGCGGCGTCAGTATCTACCTTCCTGATCTGGCCTTCGCTGTATTGCTCACCCGGTTGCAGAATGTACCGGCCATTGATCTGTACCTTTCCCTGCACCAGCGTGGTGCGGATGCTGGGCTCATCGCTGTAGGCGTTCACATTAAAGCGGGTGCCCAGGTCGCGGATCTCGTCGTGGCCGGCGTTTACAATGAACGGATGGTATGCATCCCGGACAATGTCAAAGAATACTTCGCCGGTGATAGTTACGCGGCGCTCCCCTTTGCCAAAAGACGACGGGAACGTGATCGAAGAACCCGCATTCAGCCACGCAATGGTGCCATCACTGAGGGCCACCTTTTGCTGGCGACCGGCAGGGGTGGTTAAAGTGGCATATAAAGGCGTGGCATCATTCACCTGCAGCGCATCGGCTGTTTTGGTGAAGCCGCTGGCCAGCTGGCCATTATGGGCCGTATCCAGCACAATGGTGTGGCCGTTAGACAACGTGAGCGTGGCGCCAGTGTGACCAGGATGGCGGTCGTTGGCACCGCCTATCTGGCCTGCGGCCAGTGTTCCGGTAGATGTGTTGGGATGGATAAAGTAAGCAGCACTGCCGGCTAATGCCGCCAGTACCGCCGCAGCAGCGGCAGCACGCCACCAGCGCATTTTGCGGATGCGGCCCGGTTGGTGGTGTTCCAGGACCTGGTTCAGGATTTTCCTGGATGATGCTTCAGAGAGTGTAATAAGGTGTTCGTCCGGAAAGTCGTCCGGGGTAATGCCATCCTCAAAGCCCTCTATTGACTGGCTGTCCAGCAGCGAAAAGAACTCGGCCCGCTCTGCAGGCGTGGCGGTCTTTTGCAGGTATTTCCGGAGCAGCAGGGAAATTCGTTCTTGATCCATATGTCGCATAAACTATTGTACATATAGACTTACGTTGAATGGGCCGATTATTAGTTGTTGTAAAAAATTTTTAAAAGCGGGATTAACAAGGGGCCTACAGATGAGATGTTCTTTGCATTTTTTTCGAGGAAGGAGCGAACGGTGTTGAGGGCAATGGTCAGGTGGGCGCTAACGGTGGCGGGGGCGATGCCCAGGTTTTTGGCAATGGCGGCGCGGTCATATCCGTGCAGACGGGAGAGTTCAAATATCTTGCGTTGCTGTGGGGTGAGCTTGTTCATGGCGGCATGCAATACTGCCTGCAGGTCGCTGGCCATGCTGTCTTCCGGCGTGTAGTGGATTCCGCCGGTGTTGGTATCAATAAATTCCAGCTCCCGTTTGCGGCGCAGGGCTTCCTTCTTCAGGGCCGTAAGGGCGCAGTTCTTAGTGATGGTAAACAGCCAGGCGTTAAAATCGGCCACTTCCAGCAGCTTTTCACCAGCTTTCCAGACGCGGAGAAATACTTCCAGTACTACGGCTTCCGCGTCCACGGCGTCCTCCATATATGCAAGCGCAATGGTGTATACATTGTCTTTGCACAACGTAAACAGCTGTTCAAAAGCCCTTTCATTTTTATGGCCGACTTCCTGGATCCAGCTCTTATCAACGGTTATCGCTTTCATCTCATAACATCCGTGTGTATTAAAAATCTGGGACCAAGATAGCCAAAATTGATTGTAAAAGGTAGCAGCGGCGCAGATGGGCCTACAGTATCGTGCAGTTTCGCCAAGATGACAGCTCCGTCCCATCAGCGGGTTGGAGGCTTTAGCGAGTGGTATTTCGGGTGTGAGGGTTGCGGTGCGGGCGGGGAGCGACTTCAGGAATTTCCAGGCATTTTCATCCATGATTCCGTTGAAACCCGTACTGCCGGCCCAATTGGTTATTAGCCCGGCCTGGGAGTCATTTTCCAGGAACCCGTAGTGAAGCCGGATGATAATGTGCTCGATGTCCGGGTCAAAGCGCATCGCCTTTTCCGGTCCGTGTGAAACATAATGCCCACCCTCCTGCATCTAGTCTATGGTCTGTTAAACGGACCTGCATTTTTTAAATAAACAGTAACCTGCCGTGAGGATTCAACGGCTTGGGGGCTATCTCGATCATCCCAATTAATGTATTTGATGCGTTCAACCATGGATCTTCGAAACCCTGATTTAATTTAAGCGTTTGAACCCCCAGCTAGACTGAAAGAAAGTACTTAAGGTCGGAAATTGAATAGTTTTCAGGTAGTTGATATCCATTTAAAAAGAAAGTTGGCGTAAACGTAACATTAGTCTTTTTGCACCATTCATACATTGCTTTAATCTTTTCGTTCTGCAAAGAGAGGTTCCCGGCAAGGGGGGAGGCAGCAGCAAAAGATTCATGTGTAGTACATCAAATCCGCAACAGCTGTCGATATGTGGTTTGGAAGGATAAGAAACAGTTACCAGAGACTTAAGGAAAGTCTACGTGGCGCCTACCCGGCAAGCGGCCATCGCTGCTCTCGATACCTTGGAGAGCAAATAGGCTAGTAAGTACGCTTATACTATCAAAAGCTGGCGGGGTAACTATGAGGGAATTAACCGTATCTTTTGACTTTCCGCTTGAGATCCGCCACATCATCTACACCACAAGCCTGATTGAAAATTTGAACGGTAAAATCAGAAAATACACGAAAAACAAGCTTCCTTCCCCAATGACGAAGCAGTGATGAAGTCTGTATACCTGGCTTTACGGTAGGCATCAAAAAAATGGACCATGCCCATTAGAAACTGGGGCATGATCCTGAATCAATTTTTAACTATTTTCGATGGCAGGGTGAAAATCTAACCTATCCTATCCACCTCGATTTTTAAACTTACACACTTAGTGAAATAGTCCCCATTGATTTAGCCTTCTATTATTGTTTTGAAGGCGGTCAAAAGTGTCTCCAATTTGAATAAATCGCCATATCCCAAAAAATGACCTTCTTTGACTTTATAGAAATACCAGTCATCATCCCCATTGTTAAACTCGACGACATCAATATCAATGTTTTCATAGTCTGTACCATTAATGTCAATGTCTACTTGCCACCCAGGATTATCAATATGGGATATTTTTACTCCTCCATAATCGTGTTCCCATTCCCCATCACACTGTTGCTTCATCCAAGTAGATATCCAGGTAATTATATTATCCATTTTTTATAATTAAAGTGTGAAGTTCGGATAAAATCTGTAATTGAAGGGAAAGCTTCCCTGTAAACGGTAGCACATAAAAATATAAAAGTGCTACCTTTAAAAGGGAAGAATTATGAAAAAGAGCAAATTCACGGAGAGCCAGATTATAGGCATTCTCAAGTCGCAGGAAAGCGG